>NZ_CP013420.1:0-1200000 GCF_001718695.1 Burkholderia ubonensis
GGACTTCTCGCTCGCGCGAACTCGACCGGCTACCTGCAGGTGAAGCGGCGCGGCGGCGACGTGACGATCGAGACGGGGCGCGGCATCGCATCGCTCGGGCTGACCGATCTGTCGGCGCGCGCGAACTTCGTGCCGGGCAACCGCCTCAACGTCGTGGCGCTCGCGAAGGCGAACCGGGTCGGCACGCTCGACGCGAACGTCACGGTGCCGGTGGCGCTGCGCGACGGCGTGTTCGGCGTCGTCGACGACGGCCCGCTGGCCGGCCGCATCGACGCCGACATCCCGTCGCTGCGGGCGACCGGCAACCTGTTCGGGCCGAGCTACCTGCTCGGCGGGCGCGCGGCGCTGAAGCTGACGATCGCCGGCACGCCGGTCAAGCCGAGCGTGTCCGGGATGCTGACGGGCGACGAGCTGTCCGCGACGCTGGTCGATCAGGGCGTGCAGCTGAAGGACGGCATCGTGCGCGTCAAGCTGGCGGAGAACCTCGTCGAATTCCAGCAGGTCGAGTTCCACGGCGGCGACGGCACGCTGCGCGCGATCGGCCGCGTGCGGCTCGACGGCGAGGCGCCCGACCTGACCGCGAGCATCGTCGCGGACAAGCTCGAGCTGTTCGCCGCGCCGGACCGCAAGCTGTCGCTGTCGGGCAAGGCGACCGTCGCGAACGACGGGCCGCGCGGCGCGCTGTCGATCGACGGCAAGTTCGTCGTCGATCACGCGCTGTTCGACCTGCCCGAGCAATCGGCGCCGCACCTGTCCGACGACGTCGTGATCGTCGGCCCCGAGGGCACGGTGCGCGGCGACGTGCAGACGGGTACCGCGGCGGCCAAGCCGCAGAAGGTCGAGAACAAGCCCGCGCCGTCGCTTGCACCGCGCGCGAACATCGACATCGGCCTCGGCAACGATTTCCGCTTCAAGGGGCACGGCGCGGATCTCGGCCTGCGCGGCACGATCACGGTGATGAGCGCGCCGGGCGTGCCGCTGCGCGCGGTCGGCAACGTGCGCGTGACCGAAGGCTCGACCTACACGTCGTTCGGCCGCAAGCTCGCGATCGAGAACGGCTTCTTCACGTTCAACGGCCCCGTGTCGAACCCCGGCGTGAACATCCTCGCGATGCGGCGCAATCAGGAGGTCGAGGCCGGCGTGCAGGTGACCGGCACGATCCAGTCGCTGACGGTCAAGCTGGTGTCGGAGCCGAACGTCACCGACAACGAGAAGCTGTCGTGGCTGCTGTTCGGGCACGGCACCGACCAGGGCAACAATGTCGGCCAGCAGGGCACGATGACGGCCGCGCTCGCGCTGCTCGGCAGCGTGACGGGCAAGCGGGTCGCGCAGACCTTCGGCCTCGACGAATTCTCGATCGGCCGCAGCGACGTCGGCCTGACCGATCCGCAGGTGATCCAGGTGTCGAAGGCGATCAACGAGCGCTTCGTGCTCGGCTTCGAGCAGGGCTTGCAGTCGGCCAGCAACGCGTTCAAGGCGACCATCAACCTGACGCGCTTCTGGTCGGTGTCCGCGTACGGCGGCACGTTCCAGGGCGTCGATCTGAACTACACGCGGCGCTTCGACCGCTGGTTCAGCCAGCGCTGACCGAGCCCACGCACGCACGGCCCGTGGCGCGACCATGAAAAAAGCCCCGCACGTCATCGTGCGGGGCTTTTTCGTTGTGGCGGGTGCGGCGGGCCGCTTACTTCACGCGCATGCCGGGCTTCGCGCCGCTGTGCGGCTCGAGGATGTAGAGGCCCGGCTCGGCCTTCTCGTCGGCGGCCGACGCCGCGAGCACCATCCCTTCGGAGAGCCCGAACTTCATCTTGCGCGGCGCGAGGTTCGCGACCATCACCGTCAGCTTGCCGACGAGCTGCTCCGGCTGATACGCCGACTTGATGCCCGAGAACACGTTGCGGGTCTTTTCCTCGCCGACGTCGAGCGTGAGCTGCAGCAGCTTGTCCGAGCCTTCGACGGCCTGGCACGCGACGATCTTCGCGATGCGCAGATCGATCTTCGCGAAGTCGTCGATCGAGATCGGGCCGTCGTTCGCGGCGTTCGCGGCGGCGGCCTTCGCGTTCGCCTTGGCCGGCTTCGCGTCCTTCGCGGCGGCGGCGCCGGTCGCGCCCGAAGCGGCCGCCGCAGCAGCGCCGTCGGCCTGCAGCGAACCGCGGTTCGCGGCGAGCAGCGCGTCGATCTGCTTCGCGTCGACGCGCGTCATCAGATGCTGGTACGCGTTGATCGGCTGCGCGGACGACAGCGGCTTCGCGGCATCGGCCCATGCGAGCGGCGCGATCCCGAAGAACGCCTCGACGGCCTGCGCGACGCGCGGCATCACCGGCTTCAGCGCGAGCGACAGCAGGCGGAACGCCTCGAGGCTCACGCTGCAGGTCTCGTGCAGCGCGACCGCGTTGGCCGGGTCCTTCGCGAGCTCCCACGGCTTCGCGCCGTCGACGTACGCGTTGACTTCGTCGGCGAGCTCCATCGTCTGGCGCAGCGCGCGGCTGTATTCGCGGGCTTCGTAGTGCGCGGCGATCGAGCCGATCGCGCTGCGCAGCTTCGCGACGAGCGGATGATTCATCGCGCTGTCCTGCACGCGGCCGTCGAAGCGCTTGATCAGGAAGCCGGCCGCGCGGCTCGCGATGTTCACGTACTTGCCGACCAGATCGCTGTTCACGCGCGCCTGGAAGTCGTCGAGGTTCAGGTCGATGTCTTCCATCGTCGCGTTCAGCTTCGCGGCGAAGTAGTAGCGCAGCCACTCGGGGTTCAGGCCCGTGTCGATGTAGCTCTGCGCGGTGATGAACGTGCCGCGCGACTTCGACATCTTCGCGCCGTCGACGGTCAGGAAGCCGTGCGCGAACACGTTGGTCGGCGTGCGGTGGCCCGAAAATTCGAGCATCGCCGGCCAGAACAGCGTGTGGAAATACAGGATGTCCTTGCCGATGAAGTGATACTGCTCGGCCGTCGCGCCCGGGCGGACCCACGCGTCGAAGTCGATGCCCTTGCGCTCGCACAGGTTCTTGAAGCTCGCGTAGTAGCCGACCGGCGCGTCGAGCCACACGTAGAAATACTTGCCCGGCGCGCCGGGGATTTCGAAGCCGAAGTAGGGCGCGTCGCGCGAGATGTCCCAGTCGGCGAGCTTCGCTTCGCCGGCGTCGCCGAGCCATTCGCGCATCTTGTTGGTCGCTTCGGGCTGCGCGAGGCCGCTGACCCAGTCGCGCAGGAACGACTCGCAGCGCGGGTCGGACAGGCGGAAGAAGTGGTGCGTCGACGTCTTGCGCACCGGCGTCGCGCCGGACACGACCGAGTACGGGTTCAGCAGGTCGGTGGGCAGGTAGGTCGAGCCGCATACTTCGCAGCTGTCGCCGTACTGGTCCTTCGCGTGGCACTTCGGGCATTCGCCCTTGATGAAGCGGTCCGGCAGGAACATTTCCTTGACCGGGTCGTACGCCTGCTCGATCTCGCGCTCGGCGATCAGGCCGTTTTCCTTCAGCGCGACGTAGATCTTCTCGCTGAGCACGCGGTTTTCGTCCGAATCGGTCGAATAGAAATTGTCGAACGACACGCCGAAGCTGTCGAAGTCGCGCTTGTGCTCGGCCCACACGCGGTCGATCAGCTGCTTCGGCGTGAGGCCTTCCATCTCGGCGCGCAGCATGATCGGCGTGCCGTGCGTATCGTCGGCGCCGATGTAGTAGACCTCGTGCCCGTGCATTCGCAGCGTCCGCACCCAGATGTCGGTCTGGATGTACTCGACCAGATGGCCGATGTGGATCTGGCCGTTGGCATAGGGAAGGGCGGACGTAACGAGGATCTGGCGGCTGCCTTGCGGCGCCGCGGCCTGCACGGAAGCGAGGTCGGTTGCGGACATAGGGTCTGTAGAAGGAACGGCTAAACGACGGAAACTGCGATTCTAGCAGGGGCGCGGGTCGCCCAGTCGGGCCGGGGCGGTGCGAGGGCGGGCGCGGCGTGCGGCGCCCATGAAGTGCGTGCCCGGCGCTGCGATGCTGCGCCGCAGCACGAAAATTCCGGGCAAAAAAAACCGGGGCGGATACGGCCCCGGAGCAACAACGACAAGAGGAGAATGGTGACGCGCCGGCTGCGCCAGCCGCGTACCGTAAAGACAGACCGCGGGTCGCGACAGAAGTTCGAAATTTTTTTCGATTTGTTACGGAGCCCGCGCCAAGCCTTGTGGCACGCGGCCGCGCGCCGAATGCGCGGCCTCGTCTCCGGTCGTCGTGCCGCTTACTGCTGCGCTGCGCGCAGGTAGATTTCGACGCGGCGGTTCTGCGCGCGGCCGGCTTCGGTCGCGTTGTCCGCGATCGGGTTCGACGCGCCCATGCCCTGCGCCGACAGGCGGCCGCCGGCGACGCCGCGCTGCACGAGCGCATTGACGACGCTCTGCGCGCGGTTCTGCGACAGCGTCTGGTTCAGCTGTGCCGAGCCCGTGCTGTCCGTGTAGCCGACGATCGAGGCCGTCACTTGCGGGTTCTGGTTCAGCGTCGTCGCCAGATCGTTCAGCAGCGGCGTGAATGCCGGCGTGATCGCGTACTGGTTGGTGGCGAACGTCACCGAGCTCGGCACGTTCAGCTTCAGCGAGCCGTCCGGCTGCTCGGTCACCTGCGTGCCCGTCTTCGCTGCCGACGGCGCGAGCTTGTTCTTGATCGCCTGCCAGTTGTAACCCGTCACGCCGCCGACCAGCGCGCCGACGCCCGCGCCGATCGCCGCGCCCTTGCCGCCGCCGGCCAGCGCGCCGATGCCCGCGCCCAGCGCCGCGCCCGTGCCGGTGCCGACGGCCGTGTTGTTGCCTTGCTGCGTGGCGCAGCCGGCGAGCAGTGCGCCGGCGAGTGCGAAGACGGACAGGCGAGTCGCGATTTTCATGTTCATCTTGGATTCCTCTGTTGGTTGAACGAGTCGACAACGACGACAAACATCAGGTGCGGCTCCGTGCACGGACGCCCCGAAAACGGCGGGCAGGCCCGTGTAGACGGTTGCCGCGAAGGCGGCTGCATGCCCTGTTCGCCAGCGGGGCTGTTCGTACAGGGCGACGCATCAGCCTCTACAATATAGGCGGTTCGCGGCCGATTTGGCCCCATAGCATACCGCACGCGAAGATTGCGCCGTCGTGCGCATTCGCGCAATGGCGTGCAACAGATTCTTTCACTTTTCCTGATTTTTGCTGCGTAATTTGATCTTTTTTGACGATTGCGCGTGGAAAAACGATTTCACGGAGTTTCGATGAGCATTGACCGGGCACAAGTCGACGCCGCGCTGGCGGCTGTCGTCGACCCCAACACCGGCCGTCCGTATGCGGCCAACAAGGGCGTGCGCAACGTCGCGATCGATGGCGACGTCGTGGCGGTCGACGTGGTGCTCGGCTATCCGGCGCGCAGCCAGCACGATGACGTGCGCGCGCGCATCGCGGCGGCCCTCCAGGCCGTGCCGGGCGTGCGCGACGCACGTGTCGCCGTGTCGCAGGAGATCGTCGCGCACACGGTGCAGCGCGGCGTGAAGCTGCTGCCGAACGTGAAGAACATCGTCGCGGTCGCGTCGGGCAAGGGCGGCGTCGGCAAGAGCACGACGGCCGTGAACCTGGCGCTCGCGCTCGCCGCCGAAGGCGCGTCGGTCGGCATTCTCGACGCCGACATCTACGGCCCGTCGCTGCCGACGATGCTCGGCATCCACGGCCAGCGCCCCGAGTCGCCGGACAACCAGTCGATGAACCCGCTGGTCGGCCACGGGCTGCAGGCGAACTCGATCGGCTTTCTGATCGACGAGGACAATCCGATGGTGTGGCGCGGCCCGATGGCGACGTCGGCGCTCGAGCAGCTGCTGCGGCAGACCAACTGGCGCGAGCTCGACTACCTGATCGTCGACATGCCGCCGGGCACCGGCGACATCCAGCTCACGCTCGCGCAGCGCGTGCCGGTGACGGGCGCGGTGATCGTGACGACGCCGCAGGACATCGCGCTGCTCGACGCGAAGAAGGGGCTGAAGATGTTCGAGAAGGTCGGCATTCCGATCCTCGGCATCGTCGAGAACATGAGCATCCACGTCTGCTCGAACTGCGGGCACGAGGAGCACATCTTCGGCGCGGGCGGCGCCGAGCGGATGGCGAAGGACTACGACGTCGACGTGCTCGGCAGCCTGCCGCTCGACATCGCGATCCGCGAGCGCGCCGACAGCGGCACGCCGACGGTCGTGGCCGACCCGGACGGCGCGCTGGCGCGGCGCTATCGCGACATCGCGCGCGGCGTCGCGCTGGCGATCGCGGAACGGGCGCGCGACATGACGTCGAAGTTCCCGTCGATCGTTGTTCAGAATACTTAAAGCCCTTGCGGGGCGGGCCTGCACGCTGTTTACGGCGCCGCGAGGCGCGGTATCATGGCGACTTTTCCCGGGTCCCTTTACCCGCCCGGTATGGCCGCCGTGTGATAACGGCTGCCAGCCGGCATGAGGATCGAATGAACCAACGACACCACGGCGCGCGCGTCGGCCGCGCGCGGCGCGCGCTGCTGACCGCCGCCGCGCTGGGCCTGCTGGCCGGCTGTACCTCCTTTTCCTCGACGCACGAGAAGCGCGCCGACGCCCAGTTGCAGCCGACCGTCGGCTCGCAGGCGCGCGGCGCGGTCACGTTCGTCGAGCGCCCGGACGGCGTCCAGGTCACTTACAACCTGGTCGGGCTGCCGCCGAACACCGATCACGCGCTGCAGGTGCACGAACGCGGCGACTGCAACGCCGGCGACGGCTCGAGCGCCGGCCAGGTGTTCGCGCCGGCCGCCGACCGGCTGCGCGCCGGCGCGCGCGTCGCCGGCGATCTCGGCAACATCCACGCGGACGCGAACGGCGTCGCCGCCGGCTTCATCGTCGCGCCCGATCTGGCCCTCGACGGCGTGCGCTCCGCGCTGAACCGCGCGGCGCTGGTCTACCGCGACCCGAGCGATCCGGCGTTCGCGCAGCACGGCGCGGGGCCCGCGCTGGCCTGCGGCGTGATCCGTTGAGCGCCGCCGCGTACACGCGGCGATCATCGCGTAAAATGTCGGGTTTTCCCGGCTGCCGCGTCGACGCGGCAGCCGCCGTCTGTCACCGTCACGCACCGTTTCCTGGCGCCCCGTTATGAGCATCAAGTCCGACAAGTGGATTCGGCGCATGGCCGAAGAACACAAGATGATCGAGCCGTTCGTGCCCGATCAGGTTCGCGCGTCCGAGGACGGCCGCAGGATCGTCAGCTACGGCACGTCGAGCTACGGCTACGACATCCGCTGCGCGGACGAATTCAAGATCTTCACCAACATCAACTCGACGATCGTCGATCCGAAGAACTTCGACGAAGGTTCGTTTGTCGATTTCAAGGGCGACGTGTGCATCATCCCGCCGAACTCGTTCGCGCTGGCCCGCACCGTCGAATATTTCCGCATCCCGCGCACGGTGCTGACCGTCTGCCTCGGCAAGTCGACGTACGCGCGCTGCGGAATCATCGTCAACGTGACGCCGTTCGAACCCGAATGGGAAGGCTACGTCACGCTGGAATTTTCGAATACCACGCCGCTGCCCGCGAAGATCTACGCGAACGAAGGCGTCGCGCAGGTGTTGTTCTTCGAAAGCGACGAAGTGTGCGACGTGTCGTACGCCGATCGCGGCGGCAAGTATCAGGGTCAGCGCGGTGTCACGCTGCCGAAAACCTGATCTGCTTGCATAACGTCTCACCAGTTTCCGGGTGACCGCTGCGCGTGACGCGCCGCGGTCGTTCTTTTTGGAGAATCGCCCATGAAGTTTCGTTTCCCCGTCGTCATCATCGACGAAGATTTCCGCTCCGAGAACATCTCGGGCTCCGGCATCCGGGCGTTGGCCGAAGCGATCGAGAAGGAGGGCGTCGAAGTCCTCGGCCTCACGAGCTACGGCGATCTGACGTCGTTCGCGCAGCAGTCGAGCCGCGCGTCGTGCTTCATCCTGTCGATCGACGACGACGAACTCATGCTCGGCGAAACGGGCCCGGACGGCGAGCTGCCCGAACTCGCGACCGCGATCATCGAGCTGCGCGCGTTCGTCACCGAAGTGCGCCGCCGCAACGCGGACATCCCGATCTTCCTGTACGGCGAGACGCGCACGTCGCGCCACCTGCCGAACGACATCCTGCGCGAGCTGCACGGCTTCATCCACATGTTCGAGGACACGCCGGAGTTCGTCGCGCGGCACATCATCCGCGAGGCGAAGGTCTATCTCGACTCGCTCGCGCCGCCGTTCTTCAAGGAACTCGTGAAGTACGCCGACGAAGGCTCGTACTCGTGGCACTGCCCCGGCCACTCGGGCGGCGTCGCGTTCCTGAAGAACCCGCTCGGCCAGATGTTCCATCAGTTCTTCGGCGAGAACATGCTGCGCGCCGACGTGTGCAACGCGGTCGACGAGCTCGGCCAGCTGCTCGATCACACCGGCCCGGTCGCCGCGTCCGAGCGCAACGCCGCGCGGATCTTCAGCGCCGATCACCTGTTCTTCGTGACCAACGGCACGTCGACGTCGAACAAGATCGTGTGGCACGCGACGGTCGCGCCCGGCGACATCGTGCTGGTCGACCGCAACTGCCACAAGTCGATCCTGCACGCGATCACGATGACCGGCGCGATTCCGGTGTTCCTCACGCCGACGCGCAACCACTTCGGCATCATCGGGCCGATCCCGCGCGACGAATTCAAGCCGGAGAACATCCGCAAGAAGATCGAGGCCAACCCGTTCGCGCGCGAGGCGCTGCGCGAGAACCCGGACATGAAGCCGCGCATCCTGACGATCACGCAGAGCACCTACGACGGCGTGATCTACAACGTCGAGATGATCAAGGACCTGCTCGGCGACCTGCTCGACACGCTGCACTTCGACGAAGCGTGGCTGCCGCACGCGACCTTCCACGACTTCTACCGCGACATGCACGCGATCGGCGACGGCCGGCCGCGCACCGGCGCGCTGGTGTTCGCGACGCACTCGACGCACAAGCTGCTCGCCGGCATCTCGCAGGCGTCGCAGATCGTCGTGCAGGATTCGGAGAATCGCACGTTCGACAAGCACCGCTTCAACGAGGCGTATCTGATGCACACGTCGACGAGCCCGCAGTACGCGATCATCGCGTCGTGCGACGTCGCGGCCGCGATGATGGAGCCGCCGGGCGGCACCGCGCTCGTCGAGGAATCGATCGCGGAGGCGATCGACTTCCGCCGCGCGATGCGCAAGGTCGACGCCGAATACGGCGACGACTGGTTCTTCAGCGTGTGGGGCCCGGACGACCTGTCGGCCGAGGGCATCGGCTCGCGCGAAGACTGGATGCTCAAGCCGAACGATCACTGGCACGGCTTCGGCTCGCTGGCCGAAGGCTTCAACATGCTCGACCCGATCAAGGCGACGATCATCACGCCGGGGCTCGACGTCGACGGCGAGTTCGGCGACACGGGCATCCCGGCCGCGATCGTCACGAAGTATCTGGCCGAGCACGGCATCATCGTCGAGAAGACCGGCCTGTACTCGTTCTTCATCATGTTCACGATCGGCATCACGAAGGGCCGCTGGAACTCGATGGTCACCGAGCTGCAGCAGTTCAAGGACGACTACGACAACAACCAGCCGCTGTGGCGCGTGCTGCCGGAGTTCGTCGCGCAGCATCCGCGCTACGAGCGCGTCGGCCTGCGCGACCTGTGCACGCAGATCCACGACGTGTACCGCGCGAACGACATCGCCCGCCTGACGACGGAGATGTACCTGTCCGACATGGAGCCGGCGATGAAGCCGTCGGATGCGTTCGCGAAGCTCGCGCACCGCAAGATCGACCGCGTGCCGCTCGACGAGCTCGAAGGCCGCGTGACGAGCATTCTGCTCACGCCGTATCCGCCGGGCATCCCGCTGCTGATTCCGGGCGAGCGCTTCAACAAGACGATCGTGAACTACCTGCGGTTCGCGCGCGACTTCAACGAGCGCTTCCCCGGCTTCCATACCGACATCCACGGTCTCGTCGCGGAAGAAGTGAACGGCCGCGTCGAGTACTTCGTCGATTGCGTGCGCGACTGATGGCGACGCGCGGACGAATCCGGACGATGCGCGCGGCGGCGGCCGCGCTCGTCGTCTGGGCGGCGGGGATCGCCGGGCAGGGCGCCGCGCACGCGGAAGTCGCGGCCGCCGACCCGATCGACGTCGCGATGCGGCAATGCCTCGCGCGGCGCGACCGGTCGTCGACGGCTGGCCAGATCCAGTGCATGGGCGAAGCGCAACGGCAGTGGCAGACGGTGATGGACGGCGCGTACCAGCGCCTGTCGAACGACGCGCCGGCCGACGTGAAGCGCGGCTGGCAGGATAGCCAGCGTCGCTGGGTCACGTGGCGCAAGGACGAGATTCAACTGCTGAAGGCCGTGTACGACACGACGCGCGGCACGTCGTATGCGATGTCGAGCGCCGACATGCAGCTGCAACCGGTGCGCGATCGCGCGCTGGCGCTGCGGGCGGCGGCCGACCGCTACGCGCCGCCGCCGGCGGCGGTGCCGGTCGCGGCCACGAGCGGCGCGGCAGCGGCCGCCGCGGCAACCGGCGGCAAGCCGGCGAACGTGGCGCCGCGCGATGCCGCGCTCGCACGCGTGCGGCCCTGCGCGCAGGATGCTTCGTGCGAGCACGCGCTGTTCGACCTGAACCGCTATTACCAGAAGCTGCGCCGCAAGATGCCCGCGCATTCGGCGGCGACGCTGGTGCGCGCGCAGCGCGCGTGGGTCGCGTTCCGCGACGCGACCGCGCCGCTCGTCGGCGAGGAAGGGCGTGTCGATCTGATCGGCGCGCGGATCGCGACGATGAAGCGGCTGTCGGAGACGGCGGGGAACAAGTAACGCGCGTTGTACCGCCGGTTGGCGGGCACGTCACGCATGAACGAACGGGCACCTTCGGGTGCCCGTTTGCATATGGGCCGCGCCGGCCGCGCGGTGCCGGGCGTCAAGCCGGTTGCTGCGTGTCCAGTCGGCCGAACCACGACGGCACGAGCGCGAGCGCGTCGTCGAGCGACGCCAGCACGTGCAGGCTCAGCGCGACGATCTCGGGCGTGGGCGCCTTCAGGTCGGGCACCGTGACGACCGCGGCGCCGGCGCCGGCCGCCGACTGCGCGCCGAAGTCGCTGTCCTCGAACGCGACGCACGCGTGCGCGGGCACGCCGAGGCGCTCGGCCGCGAGCCGGTAGACGGCCGGGTCGGGCTTGCCGCGCGCGACTTCGTCGCCGCCCGCGATCGCGTGGAAGTACGGCAGCACGCCGACGGCGTCGAGGCGCGCACGGATCACGTCGCGCGCGGACGACGACGCGACCGCGCACGGAATGCCGGCCTGCGCGAGCGTGTCGAGCAGCGCGCGCGCACCGGACTTCAGCGGAAACTTCGGATGCGGCTCGGGCGCGGCGAGTTGCTCGCGCACGCGGGTGCGTACGGCGTCGAACGTGTCGGCGTCGCCGATCAATCGCGCGAGGATCACCTGGCCTTCGGCGAACGAACGGCCGACGATCTGCAGGTAGTCGATCTCGGTGAGCACCACGCCGTGCGCGGTCGACACGTCGATCCACGTGTTCATGATGGTCCGCTCGGAATCGACGAGCAGGCCATCCATGTCGAAGAGCGCGGCGGAGAAGGTCATCGGCGGTTTCCGGGAAGCGGCGAAGCGGGGCAGGCAACGGGCGGCGCGACGGCCGCCCGGATCATGGGAACGGGACGCCGAAGCGTCCGTGCGCGACGGGCGCTTACTCGCCGAGGGCGGCGCGCGCGACCTTGATCGCCGCACGCACCTGGTCGGGTGCGGTGCCGCCCGGATGGTTGCGGCTCGCGACCGAACCTTCGAGCGTCAGGTAGCCGAACACGTCGTCGCCGATCAGGTGCGCGACGTTCGGCAGTTCCTGCTTCATCTCGTCGAGCGTCAGGTCGGCGAGATCGATGCCGCGATCGTCGCAGATCCGCACCGCGTGCGCGACGGCTTCGTGCGCGTCGCGGAACGGCAGGCCGCGCTTCACCAGGTAATCGGCGAGGTCGGTCGCGGTGGAGAAGCCCTGCAGCGCGGCCGCGCGCATCGCGTCCGGCTTCACGGTGATGCCCGCGACCATCTCGGCGAAGATCCGCAGCGTGTCGGCGACGGTGTCGACCGTGTCGAACAGCGGCTCCTTGTCTTCCTGGTTGTCCTTGTTGTACGCGAGCGGCTGGCCCTTCATCAGCGTGAGCAGCGCCATCAGGTGGCCGTTGACGCGGCCCGTCTTGCCGCGTGCGAGCTCGGGCACGTCGGGGTTCTTCTTCTGCGGCATGATCGAGCTGCCGGTGCAGAAGCGGTCGGCGATGTCGATGAAGCCGACGCGCGGGCTCATCCACAGCACGAGCTCTTCCGAGAAGCGCGACACGTGCGTCATCACGAGCGCGGACGCGGCCGTGAATTCGATCGCGAAGTCGCGATCCGACACCGCGTCGAGCGAATTCGCGCAGATGCCGTCGAAGCCGAGCGTCTTCGCGACCGCATGACGGTCGATCGGATAGCTGGTGCCGGCGAGCGCGGCCGCGCCGAGCGGCAGACGGTTCACGCGCGTGCGGCAGTCGCGCATGCGCTGCGCGTCGCGCGTGAACATCTCGACATAGGCGAGCAGATGGTGGCCGAACGTGACCGGCTGCGCGACCTGCAGGTGCGTGAAGCCCGGCATGATCGTGTCGGCGTTCTGCTCCGCGAGATCGAGCAGCGCGCCGCGCAGGTCGTTGAGCAGCCCGCCGATCCGGTCGATCTCGCCGCGCAGCCACAAGCGGATGTCGGTCGCGACCTGGTCGTTGCGCGAGCGGCCCGTGTGCAGACGCTTGCCGGCGTCGCCGATCAGCGCGGTGAGGCGCGCCTCGATGTTCAGGTGGACGTCCTCGAGATCCAGCTGCCATTCGAATTCGCCGCGCTCGATCTCGCCCTTGATCTGCGCCATCCCGCGTTCGATCGCGGCGAGGTCGTCGGCGCTGATGATCTTCTGCGCGGCGAGCATGCTCGCGTGCGCGAGCGAGCCGGCGATGTCGACGAGCGCGAGGCGCTTGTCGAAAAACACCGACGACGTGTAGCGCTTGACCAGCTCCGACATCGGTTCCGAGAAGCGGGCCGACCAGGCCTCGCCCTTTTTGTGCAGTTGGGACGTCATGGCGATTCTTCGAAGGGGAGTTGGGCGGCCGTATGCCGCCGAGGGAATCCCGCAATTCTAGCATTCGTGACTTGCGCGGCCGCGCGGGGCATGGGGCGGCGTGGGGCGGAGGCCGGGACGTGCAGCCGTGCAGCGGGCCAGCGTGCAGATGCGCAGACGCGAGAGGTGCAGACGCGCTCAGGAGTGCAGGCGTACGGACGCGCCGGGGTTCAGGCGCCGGGCGCCCTGCCGCGCTGACATATCAGGCCCGGGCGCCGATGCCGGTGTCGCAGATCGCAAGTCGCAGACCGCAGACCGCAGACCGCAGGTCGCAGGTCGCAGGTCGCAGATCGCGCACCAAGCACCGCCGCCCGCGCGCCTCCCCCGCCTCAGTCGCGCACGAGCACGACCAGCTTCAAATCTTCGCGGTGCGCGGGTTTCAGCGTGATCTGCTGATAGACGACGCGGCCGTCGGCCGGATGATCGAATTCGCGCCGTCCGCCCTCGCGCTCGAACACGTCCTGCGACGCCCAGTACTGCGCGAACGCCTCGCTGCCGGCCATCAGCGCATCGATCAGCGCGCGGGTCGGCGCATCGGCGAGGTGGCGGATCGAGTCCGCGCGAAATTCGGCCGCGAGCCGGCGCGCGCGCGTCTCCCAGTCGACGATCAGCGTACGCGCGGACGGCGCCATGAACGTGAAGCGCAGCAGATTGCGATCGTGCTCGCCGTCGAGCCAGCCGGTAAACAACGCGGCGGCCGGCGCGTTCCACGCGAGCGCGTTCCATTGCCGGTCGAGTACGTACGCGGGCGTGGCGATCGCGGCGACGGTCGCCGCGAGCGTCGGCGGCAGGTCGCCCGCCGCGACGTCGGGCTCGGCCGGGTCGCGCTGCGCGGCCAGCTCGAACAGGTAGGCGCGCTCGGCCTTCGACAGCTGCAGCGCGACGGCGATGCGCGCGAGCGCGTCGGCCGACGCGGACACCGGCCGGCCCTGCTCGATCCACGTGTACCAGGTCGGGCTGACGCCGCACAGCTGCGCGACTTCCTCGCGCCGCAACCCCGGCGTGCGGCGGCGCGGGCCGGGCGGCAGGCCGACGGCCTGCGGCGACAGACGTTCGCGGTGCGCGCGGATGAATTCGCCGAGCGCACGGGCGGGCGTGGCATCGAGCGGCGGGTGAGGGGCAGTGGACGGCTGGTTCATGCGAATGCGGCTGAAACGACTCGTGCGAACGGATCGACGTAAAAGGGCACGCCGGGCGCGGCAAGCGCCAGGCAGGTGTAACGAATACCAGAATAACCGCTTAACTTGTACTGGTACCAACGCGGCCCTATTGTAGCGATTCGCGCGCTGGCAGGCAGCGGGCGCATCCAACCAAGGAGCGAACGATGAAACACCACGACCAGGTCGCCGACGCATTCGGCACGACGGCTGCCGCCTATCTGACGAGCACGGTCCACGCGACGGGCGCCGATCTCGACATGCTGGCGGCCGCCGTGCGCGCGACGCCGGCGGCCGCGGTGCTCGATCTCGGCTGCGGCGCGGGCCATGCGAGCTTCGCGGTGGCGCCGCACGTGCGCGACGTGGTCGCGTACGATCTCGCGGCGCCGATGCTCGCGACCGTCGACGCCGCCGCGCGCGAGCGCGGGCTCGCGAACGTCCGCACGCAGCAGGGGCCGGCCGAGCGGCTGCCGTTCGAGGCGGGCAGCTTCGACTGGGTGATCAGCCGGATGAGCGCGCATCACTGGCACGACGTGCCGGCGGCGCTCGCCGACATGCGCCGCGTGCTGAAGCCGGGCGGGCGCGTGCTGATGATCGACATCGCGGGCAACGATCATCCGTTGCTTGACACGTATCTGCAGGCGGCCGAAGTGCTGCGCGATGCGTCCCACGTGCGCGATTACCGCGCCGACGAGTGGCTCGCGATGTTCCGTGGCGCCGGGTTCGACGCGCAGGTGCAACGCCGCTGGCGTTTGCCGATCGATTTCGACACGTGGGTGCAGCGGATCCGCACGCCGGCCGACAGCGTCGCGGGCATCCGCGCGCTGTGGGCGCATGCACCGGACGAAGTGCGCGGCTACTACGCGGTGCAGCCGGACGGCTCGTTCGAGCACGATGCGCTGCTGATCGAAGCGTGCTGATCGGCGCGCAGTGACCGAAGCCCACTGAGCAACGCCCGCACCGACCG
Organism: Burkholderia ubonensis; assembly: GCF_001718695.1. Classification (NCBI taxonomy): domain Bacteria; kingdom Pseudomonadati; phylum Pseudomonadota; class Betaproteobacteria; order Burkholderiales; family Burkholderiaceae; genus Burkholderia; species Burkholderia ubonensis. Next base: position 15,293 of record NZ_CP013420.1, read on the forward strand.
GCGCGCGCAACGCGCCGCGCCGCGCGATGAAAAAAGCCGCGATACGCAAGAGCGCGTATCGCGGCTTTCGTTTGGCCGCTGCCGTTCGCGGCGGCCGTGGCGGCCGTGGCGACCGTGGCGACCGTGGCGACCGTGGCGCGAAGCCGGCGCGAAGCTATGCGCCACGCCCCAGCCACCGCGCCGGATGCGGATCAGCCCGTGTTGCGCAGCCCGGCCGCGATCCCGTTGATCGTCAGATGAATCCCGCGGCGCAGACGCGCGTTCGTGTCGCCCGCGCGGTGACGCTTGATCAGCTCGACCTGCAGGTGGTTCAGCGGATCGAGATACGGGAAGCGGTTCTTGATCGAGCGCGCGAGCAGCGGGTTGGTCGCGAGGCGCCCTTCGTGCCCGGTGATCTCCGCGAGCGCCTGCGCCGTGCGCTCCCATTCGGCGACGATCCGCTCGAACACGTGCTTGCGCAGCTTGCGGTCGGCGACCAGCTGCGCGTAGCGCGACGCGACCGCGAGATCGGTCTTCGCGAGCACCATGTCCATGTTCGACAGCAGGTTCGCGAAGAACGGCCAGGTCTTGTTCATCTTCTTCAGCAGCGCGACGCGCTTCGTGCGCGCGGCCGCGTCCGGCGCGCCGTCGAGATACGCGCTCACCGCGCTGCCGAAGCCGTACCAGCCGGTCAGCAGCAAGCGGCACTGGCCCCACGAGAAGCCCCACGGAATCGCGCGCAGATCCTCGATCCGGCGGTTCTTCGGGTCCTGCAGCTTGCGCGACGCCGGGCGGCTGCCGATGTTCAGCTCGGCGATCTCGGTGATCGGCGTGGCCGCGAAGAAGTAGTCGGTGAAGCCGGGCGTTTCGTAGACGAGCGCGCGATACGACGCCATCGCCGCGTCGGACAGCGCCTGCATCGCGGCTTCGAACGCGGGCAGTTGCGCGGGCGCGTTCGACTGCGGCAGCAGCGACGCCTCGAGCGTCGCGGCCACCACGGTTTCGAGGTTGCGCCGGCCGATCTCCGGGTTCGCGAACTTGCTCGCGATCACCTCGCCCTGTTCGGTGAGGCGGATCTGGCCGTTCACGGTGCCCGGCGGCTGCGACAGGATCGCCTGATAGGTCGGGCCGCCGCCGCGGCCGACCGTGCCGCCGCGGCCGTGGAACAGGCGCAGCGTGATCTTGCGGTCGCGGAACAGGTCGACGAGCGCGAGCTCCGCGCGATACAGCTCCCAGTTCGACGTCAGGAAGCCGCCGTCCTTGTTGCTGTCCGAATAGCCGAGCATCACTTCCTGCTCGGCGCCCTGATGCGCGATCAGCGCCTCGATGCCCGGCAGCGCGAAGTATTCGCGCATGATGCGCGCGGCGTCGCGCAGGTCGGGAATGGTCTCGAACAGCGGGATCACCATCAGGCCGTTGCGCGCGCTGTCGTGCGCCGCGCCGAACGCACCTTCGAGCAGGCCCGTTTCCTTCTGCAGCAGCAGCACCTCGACGAGGTCGCTGACCGTCTCCGTGTGCGAGATGATGTAGTTGCGCACCGCGCGCGGTCCGAACTGCGCGCGTACCTCGCGCGCCTTCTCGAACACGCCCAGCTCGCTTTGCGCGAGCGCCGAGTATTCGATGTACGGCGAGCGCAGCGGGCGCGGATCGGCGAGCGCGGCCAGCAACGCGATCAGCTTGTCGTCCTCGGACAGCGACGCGTAGTCGGCATGCACGCCCGCGCGCGCGAACAGCTCGGCGACCACCGCTTCGTGGATGTCGGAGCTCTGGCGCAGGTCGATGCTCGCGAGGTGGAAGCCGAACACCTCGGCCGCGCGCATCAGCGGCGTGAGGCGCGGCGCGGCGAGCGACGCGCCGTGATGTTCTTCGAGCGACGCGGTCAGCACCTTCAGGTCGGCGACGAACGCTTCGGAATCGGCGTACGGCACCGCGCGCACCGGCGGCGCGCCGCGGCCCGCGCTGCGCACCGGCACGGTGCCCTCGCCGAGGCGCACGCGCGCGCTCGCCGCGAGCCGCGTGTAGATGCCGATCAGCGCGCGGCGGTAGGGTTCGTCGACGCGGTGCGGCGACTGGTCCGGCGACGCGGCGGCGAGCGCCTTCACCGCGTCGTTCGCGCCCACCAGCAGGTTCGACACGGAGAGTTCGGCGCCGAGCTTGTGCACCTGTTCCAGATAGTGTTCGAGGATCACCGCGGCCTGGCGGTTGATCGCTTCGTCGAGCGTCGCGGCCGTCACGTTCGGGTTGCCGTCGCGATCGCCGCCGATCCAGCTGCCCATCTGGAAGAACGCGGGCACGCGTGCGGGCAGGCCGTGCTCGGCGAGCGCGGCTTCGATGTCGCCGTACAGCGCGGGCAGTTCGTCGAGGAAGGTGGCGCGGTAGTACGACAGCGCGTTCTCGATCTCGTCGCCGACCGTCAGGCGCGCGTCGCGCAGCATGCGCGTCTGCCAAAGCGCGGTCACGCGCGCGCGCAGCATCGATTCGTTGTAGGCGCGTTCGCGCGCGGTCAGCGGCTGGTCGCGTTCGGCGAGCAGGCGCGCGATGTCGTGCTGCGCGTCGAGGATGCTCTTGCGCTGCACCTCGGTCGGGTGCGCAGTCAGCACCGGCACGATCAGCGCATCGTCGAAGAAGCGCTGCAGCACGCGCTTCGATGCGTTGCCGCTCGTCTTCAGCTGTTCGAGCGCGTACGCGACTGTGCCCGGTTGCGGCGCGGAGCCCGCGAGCGCGTGAATGCGGCGGCGGCGGTTGTGATGGCGATCTTCCGCGATGTTCGCGAGATGCGAGAAGTAGCTGAACGCGCGCACCACGCTCACCGTCTGTTCCGGCGTCAGCTTGCGCAGCTTCTTCTCGAGCGTCTGCGCGGCTTGGCTGTCGTCCTCGCGGCGAAACTTCACCGCGGTCTGACGAATCGTTTCGACGACGTCGAACACGGTGTCGCCTTCCTGTTCTCGCACGACGTCGCCGAGCAGGCGGCCGAGGAAGCGGATGTCCTCGAACAGCGGGCCGTCCTTGTCCTCGCGCGTGCGCGCGGCGGGCTTCGACGCGCCGGCCGCCTTCGTCGTGCGTTTTGTCTGACGTATCGAGTCTTTCGGTTTCGTTGCCGGTTTCGTTGCCGGTTTCGCACGGCCGTTCGCGACGGTGGCGAGGGCGCCCGTCTGGGCGTCGGTGGAGGGCAGGGCAGCATTGCGGCGCGCCGTACGCGCCGATCCGGAAGACTTCACGATGGGTTTCCTTGGGAAAGCTCGAGTCAAAAGGGACTGCGGGGACTGCGGAACTGCGGTCAAGCAACCAGCTACGTGCGGCACATCCGCGCATCGGTGGCGCCGCGCGCGCGCCCGGGCGCCGCGGATGCAGGCGCCGCGCCCGGGCGGGCGGGGGCCTGCGTGCTACCATTGTTCGGTCTTCAATCCCGTCCTTCGATGTTCCAGCAATGAATTCCGAGACCTTTTCGGCCGGGCCGAAATCGGCGCCAGCCCCCGCGACGTTGACGATTGCGTCGCGCGAGAGCCGCCTGGCGATGTGGCAAGCCGAACACGTGCGTGATGCGCTGCGCAAATTATATCCAGCTTGTGACGTGAAAATCCTCGGGATGACGACGCGCGGCGATCAGATTCTCGATCGCACGCTGTCGAAGGTCGGCGGCAAGGGCCTGTTCGTGAAAGAGCTGGAGAATGCGCTTGCCGACGGCCGTGCCGATCTCGCCGTGCATTCGCTGAAGGACGTGCCGATGGCGCTGCCCGACGGCTTCGCGCTGGCCGCGATCATGGCGCGCGAGGACGCGCGCGACGCGTTCGTGTCGAACGACTACGCATCGCTCGACGCGCTGCCGGCGGGCGCCGTCGTCGGCACGTCGAGCCTGCGCCGCGAAGCGATGCTGCGCGCCCGCTATCCGCATCTGAACGTGCTGCCGCTGCGCGGCAATCTCGACACGCGCCTCGCGAAGCTCGACCGCGGCGACTACGCGGCGATCATCCTCGCGGCCGCCGGCCTGAAGCGCCTCGGCCTCGAGGCGCGGATCCGCGCGCTGATCGACGTCGAAGACAGCCTGCCGGCCGCCGGCCAGGGTGCGCTCGGCATCGAGATCGCCGCGCACCGCAGCGACGTCGCGCAATGGCTCGCGCCGCTGCACGACCACGCGACCGCGCTGGCGGTCGAGGCCGAGCGGATGGTGTCGCGCGCGCTCGGCGGCAGCTGCGAGGTGCCGCTCGCCGCGCATGCGGTGTGGCGCGCGGGCGAGCTGTACCTGACGGGCCGCGTGTCGACGACCGACGGCAAGCGCGTGCTGAGCGCGCAAGCGTGCGGCGCGGTCATGACCGCCGCCGACGCGCTCGCGCTCGGCCGCGCGGTCGCCGACGCGCTCGAGGCGCAGGGCGCGCTCGACATCGTCCACGCGCTGCTCGCCGGCTCGCAGGCCGGCAAGGGCGACGCCTGATGGCGGGCGGCGCGCGCACGTTCACCGCCGTCCTGACGCGTCCGGACGGCCAGTCCGCCGGGCTCGCGGCGCAACTGGCCGACGCCGGTTGCGACGTCCTCGATTTCCCGCTGATCGACATCGCGCCGCTCGACGATCCGGCGCCGCTCGACGCCGCATTCGCGGCGCTGGCCGATTATGCGCTCGTGATCTTCGTGTCGCCGAACGCGATCGACCGCGCGCTCGCGCAGTACGGCGCGATCTGGCCGAACGCGCTGCCGGTCGGCGTGGTCGGGCCGGGCAGCGTCGCCGCGCTCGAGCGTCACGGCATCGCCGCGCCCGCGCACCGGGTGATCGCGCCGCAGGCGCCCGCCGACGGCGGCGCGCCGCATTACGATTCCGAAAGCCTGTTCGCGTGCATCGAAGCCGCGTTCGGCGGCGCGGCCGCGCTCGCCGGCCGGCGCGTGCTGATCGTGCGCGGCGACGGCGGCCGCGAATGGCTCGCCGATCGGCTGCGCGACGCCGGCGCGGACGTTCATCTCGTCGCCGCATACCGGCGCGTCGTGCCGGAGCCGCGCATCGGCGCGTGGGAGCGCGTGCACGCGCTGCTCGGCGGCGAGCCGCACGCGTGGCTCGTCACGAGCTCGGAGGGCGTGCGCAACCTGCACGAGCTCGCGCAGGCGCATCTCACCGAGGCCGAGATCGACGCGCTGAAGCACGCGCCGCTCGTGACGCCGCACCCGCGGATCGAGCAGACCGCGCGTGCATTGGGTTTTGATAGGATTACGCTGACCGGCGCGGGCGATGAGCGCATCGTCCGCGCGTTTCGATCGATGGCCGACGAGGCCGTCCAACCGGCGACAGCCGCACCGGTGACTAAACGCATGACAGATACCAACGATTCCAAAAGCGTCGCTTCCCAGCCGGCCGCTGCATCCGCCGCGCCGTCCAGTCCGCCTTACGTGTCGCCCGAGCCGCCCGCGCGCCGGGGCGGCAGCGCGTTCCTGTGGCTCGTGGTCGTCGTGCTCGGCTGCGCGGCGGGCGTCGGCGGCTATGCGCTGAACCGCAAGGTCGACCGGCTCGACACCACGCTGGCGGCGCGCCAGAAGACGCTCGACGCGCAGGCCGCCGAGACGCGCACGAAGACCGAGCAGGCGCTCGCGAGCGCGCACCAGGTCGATACGCAGCTCGCGCAGCTCGACGGCAAGCTCGCCGATGCGCAGAACGCGCAGCAGGCGCTGCAGCAGCAATACCAGGACCTCGCGCGCAACCGCGACGCGTGGATGTTCGAGGAAGTCGACCAGATGCTGTCGAGCGCGAGCCAGCAGCTGCAGCTGACGGGCAACACGCAGCTCGCGCTGATCGCGCTGCAGAACGCCGACGCGCGCCTCGCGAGCTCGCAGAGCGCGCAGGCCGTCACGGTGCGCAAGGCGCTCGCGCAGGACATCGAGAAGCTGAAGGCCGCGCCGTCGGCGGATCTCACGGGCCTCGCGATCAAGCTCGACGACGCGATCGCGAAGATCGACGCGCTGCCGCTCGCCGGCGAGGCGATCGTGCCGCATGCGGCGCCGAAGGCGGATACGGCGGCCGACGTCGCGAAGACGGCCGCCGCGACCGGCGAGCCGCGCTGGAAGGTCTGGTGGCACGGCTTCTCGGCCGGCATCGGCGAGCAGCTGAAAGGGCTCGTGCAGGTGCGCCGGATCGACAACGCCGACGCGATGCTTACGTCGCCCGACCAGGGCTACTTCGTGCGCGAGAACGTGAAGCTGCGCCTCTTGACCGCCCGGCTGTCGCTGCTCGCGCGCAACGATGCGGCGATGAAGGCCGACCTGCACGCGGCGCAGGCGTCGCTCGCGAAATACTTCGACCAGGCGGCGAAGGACACGCAGACCGTCGAGGATCTGCTCAAGCAGGTCGACGGCGCGTCGCTGGCGGTCGCGGTGCCGAACCTGAACACGAGCCTGAACGCCGTTCAGCAGTTCAAGAGCCGGGGGTAACGATGACGCTTCGAGGAATCGTTTGGCTCGCGGTCCTGTTCGCGATCGCCGCGGCGCTCGCCACCGTCGGCCGCTTCGATACCGGCCAGGTGCTGCTCGTCTATCCGCCGTACCGGGTCGACCTGTCGCTGAACCTGTTCGTGGTCGGCATCGTCGTGCTGTTCATCGTCGTGTACGCGCTGATGCGCATCGTGCGCAACATCTGGCGCATGCCGCAGCGGGTCGCCGCGTATCGTGCCCGTGCGCGCAACGAGAAGGCGCAGGCGTCGCTGCGCGACGCGATCGCGAACCTGTACGCGGGCCGCTTCTCGCGCGCCGAGAAGGCCGCGCGCGACGCGCTGTCGATCGACGCGAACCAGGGCGCGGCGAGCCTCGTCGCGGCCACCGCCGCGCACCGGATGCATGAATACGCGCGCCGCGACGACTGGCTGTCGAAGGTCGGCGCGCCGGAGTGGCAGGACGCGCGCCTGCTCGCCGCGGCCGACATGCGCGCCGACGCGCGCGACGCCGACGGCGCACTCGCCGCGCTCGCCGAGATGCAGGCGGGCGGCAAGCGCATCCACGCGCAGCAGGTCGCGCTGCGCGCGCAGCAGCAACTGAAGAACTGGGCCGAGGTGCTGAAGCTCGCGAAGGCGCTGGAGAAGCGCGAGGCGCTGCATCCGGCCGCGGCGGTGCGGCTGCGCCAGCAGGCGGCCGAGAACCTGCTGCGCGAGCGCCGTCACGATCCCGATGCGCTGCTCGAAGTGTGGCAGTCGCTGTCGACGGCGGAGCGGCAGTCGCCGCGTCTCGCCGATCTCGCGGCGGACCTGCTCGTGTCGCTCGAGCGCCGGCCGGAGGCGCGCCGCATCGTCGAGGACGCGCTCGCGCACAACTGGGATGCGCGCCTGCTGCGCCGCTACCCGGACACCGCCGGCGCGGACGCGCTGCCGCTGATCCAGAAGGCGGAAGGGTGGAAGAAGGATCATCCGGAAGACGCGGACCTGCTGTTCGCGCTCGGCCGCCTCTGCCAGCAGCAGCAGCTGTGGGGCAAGGCGCAGTCGTTCCTCGAATCGGCGCTCAAGCTTGCCGACAACGAGGCGCTCAGGGTGCGCGCGCATCGCGCGCTCGCGCGCCTGTTCGAGCATCTCGGCGAAACCGACAAGGCGGCGAAGCACTACCGCGAAAGCGCGCTCGCGATCACCGTGGTCTGACGCGCCGCCGCGCCGCGCGCACGAAAAACCCCGAACACCGGCAGGCGTTCGGGGTTTTTTCATGGGGGTGCGTCACTTGTCGACCAGCCGCTTCGGCACCGACAGCGCGAGCAGGCCGCCGAGCACCAGGAAGCCGGCGAGCATGTACATCCCCGAGTCGTTCGCGCCCGTCGCCTGCTTGAGCCAGCCCATCAGGTAAGGGCTCAGGAAGCCCGCGAGGTTGCCGATCGAGTTGATCATCGCGATGCCGGCCGCGGCCGCCGTGCCGCCGAGGAACGCGGTCGGCAGGCTCCAGAACAGCGGCAGCGTGGTCAGGATGCCCATCGTCGCGAGCGTGAGGCCGAGCATCGCCAGCGCGGTCTCGTGCGCCCAGACCACCGACAGCACGAGCCCGAGCGCGCCGAGCGCGGCGGGGATCGCGAGGTGCCAGCGGCGTTCGCGGTGCTTGTCCGCGCTGCGCGCGATCAGGATCATCGCGAGCACCGCGGCCGCATACGGCACCGCCGACAGCAGGCCGATCGCGAACGAATCGGTGACGCCGGTCGCCTTGATGATCGTCGGCAGCCAGAAGCCGACGCCGTAGAGCCCCATCACGAACGAGAAGTAGATCAGCGCCATCAGCCACACGCGCGGGCTCGACATCACGGCGCCGAGCGACGGGTCTTCCTTGCGCGCCTCCTCCGCGTCGATGTTGCGGGCGAGCAGCGCCTTTTCCTCGTCGGTCAGCCAGCGCGCCTTCGCGATCCGGTCGTCGAGCGCGAAGAACACCAGCACGCCGACCAGCACCGACGGCGTGCCTTCGAGCAGGAACAGCCACTGCCAGCCGTGCCAGCCGCTCAGACCGTCGAACGTCTTCAGGATGAAGCCCGAGATCGGCCCGCCGATCACGCCGGACAACGCGACTGCCGTCATGAAGAACGTCGTCATCCGGCCGCGCCGGTGCGCGGGATACCAGTAGGTCAGGTAGAGGATCACGCCGGGGAAGAAGCCCGCCTCGGCGACGCCGAGCAAAAAGCGCATCACGTAGAACATCGCCGGCGTCGTGACGAACATCGTCAGGATCGAGATCACGCCCCACGTCGCCATGATGCGCGCGATCCACACGCGCGCGCCGACCTTGTGCAGGATGAGGTTGCTCGGCACTTCGAACAGGAAATAGCCGAAGAAGAAGATCCCGGCGCCAAAGCCGTAGACGGTGTCGCTGAGGTTCAGGTCGCTCGCCATCTGCAGCTTCGCGAAGCCGACGTTGACGCGGTCGAGGTACGCGACCACGTAGCACAGCAGCAGGAGCGGCGTGAGCCGCCACGAGACCTTGCGGTAGGTCGCTTCCTCGAACGCGCCGGACGCGCCCGGCAGCGAATGCGTCGGTGATGCCATGGTGTCTCCTGTCTTCGTTTGTATGATGCGGGCCCGTGGGCCCGGTGCGGCTAGATGCAGCGCCCGCCGTCCACCTCCAGGCAGACGCCGGTGATGAATTCCGCTTCGTCCGACGCGAGGTAGAGCGCGGCGTTCGCGACGTCCTGCGGCGTCGAGAAGCGGCCGAGCGGAATCGTCGCGAGAAAGCGCTGGCGGTTTTCCGGGGTGTCCTCGCAGCCCATGAACTCGGTCATCAGGCCGGTCTCGCCGAGCACCGGGTTGATGCAGTTCACGCGGATGCGGTCCGCGCCGAGCTCGGCGGCGAGCGACTTGCTCGCGGTGATCATCGCGCCCTTCGTGCTGTTGTACCAGACGAGGCCGGGGCGCGGCCGCACGCCGGCCGTCGACGCGACGTTCACGAACACGCCGCCGCCTTGCTCGCGGAAATACGGCACGAAGGTCTGCACGCACCAGTAGAGGCTCTTCATGTTGACCGCGTAGACGCGGTCGAACTCCGCTTCGGTCACGTCGAGCACCGGCTTGTTGCGGTGCGTGGTGCCGGCGTTGTTGACGACGATCTGCACCGCGTGGAAGTCGTCGAGCGCGGCGGCGATCAGCGCCTGCCAGTCGTCGCGGCGCGACACGTCGCCCGCGACCGCGATCGCCTTGCCGCCCGCGAGCGCGATCTCGCTCGCGACGCGCTCGGCCGCCGCGCCGTTCAGGTCGTTGACGACGACGTTCGCGCCTTCGCGCGCGTACGTCTTCGCGATGCCTTCGCCGAAGCCCGAGCCGCCGCCCGTGACGATTGCCGTCTTGCCGCTCAACCGCATGGTGTGTCTCCTGATTGGATGGGTATGTGATGTGCTGCCGGGTTGCCGTTCACAGCAGCGTCGTGCGCCGTCCCGGCGCCGAACCTTCAGCCGTGCCGGAGCGCGATCGTCTTCAGCACGGTGAAGCCGTACAGCGCCTCGAAGCCCTTCTCGCGGCCGTGGCCCGAATGGCCGACGCCGCCGAACGGCAGCTCGACGCCGCCGCCCGCGCCGTAGTTGTTGACGAACACCTGGCCCGCGCGGATGCGCCGCGCGACGCGCAGCTGGCGCGCGCCGTCGCGCGTCCAGACGCCCGCGACGAGGCCGTACGGCGTGCCGTTCGCGAGCGCGACCGCTTCGTCCTCGTCGGCAAAGCGCATCGCCGCGAGCACCGGGCCGAACACTTCCTCCTGCGCGAGCCGGTGCGTGGACGGCACGTCGCGCAGCAGCGCGGGCGCCTGGTAGAAGCCGCTTTCGGGCGCGTCCGGCACCACCTGGCCGTGCGCGGCCATCGGAATGCCGTCGTGCTGCGCGTCGGACAGGAAATCCCACACGCGCTGCTGCTGCTTCGCGTTGATCAGCGGGCCGCAGTCGAGATCAGCGCGGCTCGGGCCGACCCTGAGGCCGTTGAACGCGGTCGCGAGCCGCTCGACGAGCGGCTCGTAGACGGCTCGATCGATCAGCACGCGGCTGCCCGCCGAGCAGGTCTGGCCGCCGTTCTGCACGATCGCGTTGACGAGCACCGGCAGCGCCGCGTCGAGGTCGGCGTCCGCGAACACGAGCTGCGGCGACTTGCCGCCGAGTTCGAGCGTGACGGGCACGTGATTTTCCGCGGCCATCTGTGCGACGAGCTTGCCGGTCGCGGGCGAGCCGGTAAACGAGATGTGGTCGATGCCCGGATGGCGCGCGAGCGCCGCGCCGGCCTCGTGGCCGTAGCCGGTGACGACGTTCAGCGCGCCGGCCGGCAGCCCGGCTTCGGCGGCCAGCTCGGCGACGCGCAGCACCGACAGGCACGCGTCCTCGGCCGGCTTGACGACGCACGCGTTGCCGGCCGCGAGCGCCGCGCCGACGCTGCGCCCGAAGATCTGCATCGGGTAGTTCCATGGGACGATGTGGCCGGTGACGCCGTGCGGCTCGCGCACGGTGAGCACCAGGTAGCCGGCCTGGTAGGGGAGGGTCTCGCCGTGCAGCTTGTCGGCGGCGCCCGCGTAGAACTCGCAGTAGCGCGCGAGCGCGGCCGCGTCGGCGTGCGCCTGCCTGAGCGGCTTGCCGGTGTCGCGCGCCTCGAGCGCGGCGAGCTCGTCGTGATGGGCGGTGACGAGCATCGACAGCCGGAACAGCACGCGGCCGCGTTCGGCGGCGCTGGCCGCGCCCCACGCGCCCGCGAACGCGTCGCGGGCCGCCGCGACCGCGCGGTCGACGTCGGCGGCGGTGCCGCGCGCGATCGACGCGAACGGCTGGCCGTCGGACGGATCGAGGACGGGAATCGATTCCGGTTGCGCGGGCGATGCCCATTCGCCCGCGATGAAGTGCCTTGCCTCTTCCATGCTTGCTCCGATTCCATGCAGCGCTGCATATTGTTCGATGGCCGGACGATCAGCGCGATTATCGCGCCGTTCGTCATCCGGACGCCACCGGTCGATTGGCTATAATGGCGCATTCTTTCCGGACATGCCGGCGGCGCGTGCCTCGACCGCGGCGTGCCCTGTCCCGAATTCCCTTCGACCAACAGAGAACGCACATGAGCTTCAACCATGTTCCGGCCGGCAAGGACCTGCCGCAAGATTTCAACGTCATCATCGAGATTCCCGCGCAAAGCGATCCGGTGAAGTACGAAGCGGACAAGGAGCTCGGCCTCCTCGTCGTCGACCGCTTCATCGGCACGGGCATGCGCTACCCGGTGAACTACGGCTACATCCCGCAGACGCTGTCGGGCGACGGCGATCCGGTCGACGTGCTGGTGATCACGCCGTTCCCGCTGCTGGCCGGCTCGATCGTGCGTTCGCGCGCGCTCGGCATGCTGCAGATGACCGACGAGTCGGGCGTCGACGCGAAGCTCGTCGCGGTCCCGCACGACAAGGTCTGCCCGATGACGGCGAACCTGAAGTCGATCGATGACGTGCCCGAATACCTGAAGGACCAGATCAAGCACTTCTTCGAGCAGTACAAGGCGCTCGAGAAGGGCAAGTGGGTGAAGGTCGAAGGCTGGGCGGGCATCGACGCCGCGCACAAGGAAATCACCGACGGCGCCGCGAACTACAAGAAGTAAGCGGCGTGCCGGCCGCGACGGCCGGTCCGTTCGATGCGAAGAAACCGCGCGAGCCTCGTTACGAGGCCGCGCGGTTTTGTTTTGCGCGGGCGATTTTCTTCGGCGCGGAGGCGGGCGCGGGCGTACGGCGGCCCGCGGGCCGGGCCTTCGCGGCCGGGCGCGTGCGTGCCTTCGGCGTCGTCTTTGCGGCCGGGCCCGTGCGAGCCGGCGATGCCTCGGCTGACGCGCGTCCACGTTTCGGCGCGTCGCCGTTCGGGGCGGCCGTATCGACTGCGACGGCGGCGTCCGCTGCCGTCACGTCGCCCTTCGGCGCGCGCTTGCGCGATGCGCGGGCCGGCGCGGCCTTTGCTCCGCCATCGTCATCGGCGTCGTCCGCGGCCGCTGCTGCCGCCGGCAACACCGATTCGAGCGTCCTGATGCCCGCCGCCAGCTCGCGCTTCTGCGCGGCCGTCAGCCGTTTGACCCGGTATTCCGCGCGCAACGCGCTCGACCGGTCGGCGAGCGGGAACGACGCGAGCACCGCGCGCGGCTTGCGCGAGCGCGTATAGCGCGCGCCCTTGCCGGCCGCGTGCTCGTCGAAGCGCGCCGCGACGTCGGTCGTGATGCCGGTGTACACGCTGCCGTCGGCGCATTCGATCAGATACAGGAACCAGGACATGACAGGGCGGCGGAATGTGGCGAAATTCGGCGAAGCCGCCAGTGTCTCAGAAAATGCGTGCGCCGCACGCGCTAATCCGCGCCGCGCTTGAACGGGTTGTGGTCGTGCAGTTCGTCGACGTACGCGTGGATGTGGTTCGTCTCGCGCTCGAGGAAGCGCGACACCGCGTCCGAGAACGCCGGATGCGCGAGCCAGTGCGCGGAATGCGTGACGGTCGGCAGGAAGCCGCGCGCGAGCTTGTGCTCGCCCTGCGCGCCGCCTTCGAACGTATCGAGCCCGGCCTCGATGCAGAACTCGAGCAGCTGGTAGTACGCAGTCTCGAAATGCAGGCAGGGCACGTGCTCGACCGCGCCCCAGTAGCGGCCGTACAGCGTGCCGCCGCCGCCGGCGTCACGCTGGTAGACGGCGAGCGCGCTCGCGATCGGCTTGCCGTCGGCTTCGGCGATCACGAGCAGCAGGTTGTCCGGCATCGTCTGGCCGATCGTGCGGAAGAACTCGAGGTTCAGGTACGGGCTCGAATAGTGGTCGCGATAGGTCTGCCGGTAGCAGCGCGAGAAGAAGCGCCAGTCGGCGTCGCGGATCGCGTCGCCCGTCAGGCGCCGGAACGTCACGCCCGCGTCGTGCACCTTGCGCCGCTCGGCGCGGATGTTCTTGCGCTTCTTCTGCTCGAGCGTGCCGAGGAAATCGTCGAAGTGGCGATAGCCGTCGTTGATCCAGTGGAACTGCACGCCCTGGCGCAGCATCATCCCCATCGAGTCGAACAGCTGCGCTTCGGCTTCGGTCGGGAACAGCACGTGCAGCGACGACACGTCGCTCTGCTCGGCGAGCGCGAGCAGCGTGGCCGCGAGGCGGCGGCGCGCGTCGTCGTCGGCCGCGAGCACGCGCGTGCCCTGCACGGGCGTGAACGGCACCGCGCACAGCAGCTTCGGGTAATACGGCACGCCGTTGCGCTGGTACGCGTCCGCCCACGCCCAGTCGAACACGTATTCGCCGTACGAATGGGTCTTCAGGTAGACGGGCGCGGCGGCCGCGAGCCGGCCGGTGCGCTCGTCGGTCAGCGTGACGAAGCGCGGCGACCAGCCGGTCGCGTCCACCGCGCAGCGCGCGACGTGCAGCGCGTCGAGGAATTCGTGGCGCAGGAACGGCGTCGGGCGCGCGTCGCGGGCGACGAGCGCGTTCCATTCGGCGGCCGGCACTTCGGCCGGGGACGACAGGATGCCCGTGCGATAATCGATGCGTTCGTGTTTCAACCGTGTCAACCGTTTGAATGCGTACCGTTGGATGTCGCCGGGGGCGCGCCGCCTGCCGCGGCACATCCCCGGGACGATTTCGTCAGCCGTTCATGGCGCGCCGCCGGGCAGCGCCGATCCCGTCATGAAGACCCGTATCGCTCTCGCTCAAATCAACGTCACCGTCGGCGATTTCGCCGGCAACGTCGCGCGGATCGTCGCGGCCGCGCGCGCCGCGCACAACGATGGTGCGCAGCTGATGATCGCGCCCGAACTCGCGCTGTCCGGCTATCCGCCGGAGGACCTGCTGCTGCGGCCCGCGTTCTACGCGGCGTCGGCGGCGGCGCTCGACACGCTCGCGGCCGAGCTGAAGGCGTTCGACGGGCTCGCGGTGCTGGTCGGCCATCCGCTGCGGGTGCCAGGCGTCGATGGTAATGCAAACCGCCCGATCGAGCGCGGCGTGCCGCCGTCGGACACCTACAACGCGGCGTCGCTGATCGTCGGCGGCGAGATCGTCGGCACCTACCGCAAGCAGGACCTGCCGAACGCCGAGGTGTTCGACGAGAAGCGCTACTTCGCGACCGACGCCGAGCCGCTCGTGTTCGACCTGAACGGCGTGAAGTTCGGCGTGATCGTCTGCGAGGACGCATGGCACGCGTCGGCCGCGCAGATCGCGAAGGCGGCCGGCGCGCAGGTGCTGCTGATCCCGAACGGCTCCCCGTATCACATGAACAAGGAAGCGGTGCGCATGGACATTCTGCGCGCGCGGATCCGCGAGACCGGGCTGCCGATGGCGTACGTGAACCTCGTCGGCGCGCAGGACGAGCTCGTGTTCGACGGCGGCTCGTTCGTGCTCGACGCGGCGGGCGCGCTGGTCGCGAAGATGCCGCAGTTCGAGGAGGGGCACGCGATCGTCGAATTCGACGGCGCGCGGCCGCTGCCCGGCGCGATCGCGCCGGAGCTGTCGCTGGAAGCGCAGGTGTACCGCGCGCTCGTGCTGGGCGTGCGCGACTACATCGGCAAGAACGGCTTCCCGGGCGCGCTCGTCGGCCTGTCGGGCGGCGTCGATTCGGCGCTGGTGCTCGCGATCGCATGCGACGCGCTCGGGCCCGAGCGGGTGCGCGCGGTGATGATGCCGTCGCGCTACACCGCCGACATCTCGACGACCGACGCGGCCGACATGGCGCGGCGCGTCGGCGTGCGCTACGACGAGATCGCGATCGCGCCGATGTTCGATGCGTTCCGCGCGTCGCTCGCGGGCGAATTCGCGGGCCGCGCGGAGGACGCGACCGAGGAGAACATCCAGGCGCGCATCCGCGGCACGCTGCTGATGGCGCTGTCGAACAAGTTCGGCTCGATCGTGCTGACGACCGGCAACAAGAGCGAGATGGCGGTCGGCTACTGCACGCTGTACGGCGACATGGCGGGCGGCTTCGCGGTGATCAAGGACATCGCGAAGACGCTCGTCTACCGGCTCTGCCATTACCGCAACGCGGCGGCCGAATACGCGACGCGCGACATCATTCCGGAGCGGATCCTGACGCGCGCGCCGTCCGCGGAGCTGCGCGAGAACCAGACCGACCAGGACAGCCTGCCGCCGTACGACGTGCTCGACGCGATCATGCGGATGTACATGGAGGAAGACCGCCCGCTCGCCGAGATCGTCGCGGCGGGCTATGCCGAGGCGGACGTGCAGCGCGTCACGCGGCTCATCAAGATCAACGAATACAAGCGGCGCCAGGCGCCGATCGGCATCCGCGTCACGCATCGCGCGTTCGGCCGCGACTGGCGCTACCCGATCACGTCGCGCTTCGCCGAGCGCCTCGATTGAGCCGCGCGCGGCGTAGAATCGGGCTCACGTCTTTTCATCCAAACGAGCATCGAGGAACAACCATCATGAAACGCATCACCGCCATCATCAAGCCGTTCAAGCTGGACGAAGTCCGCGAGGCGCTCGCCGAAGTCGGCCTGACGGGCCTGACCGTGACCGAGGTGAAGGGCTTCGGCCGCCAGAAGGGGCACACCGAGCTGTACCGCGGCGCCGAGTACGTGGTCGACTTCCTGCCGAAGATGAAGATCGAGGTGGTCGTCGCGGAAGCGCAGGTCGACCAGGTGATCGACGCGGTGATCGGCGCCGCGCGCACCGGCAAGATCGGCGACGGCAAGATCTTCGTGTCGGACGTCGAGCGCGTGATCCGCATCCGCACCGGCGAGGAGAACGAAGCGGCCGTCTGACGCCGCCGGCGTCAATTGCCCGCCCAATAAAAAACGGTGCGATACCCTGTCGGGTACCGCACCGATACGCGCCTCTCGCAGCAGCGTGGAAAACGTCGTCGAATCGATTCCTTGAGTCGTGCCCTGATCAGAACAGGTGCTGGATGCCGGCGTAGAAGCCGGTCTGGCTGCCGCCCAGTTTCGGGTTGCCGGTCGACACGTCGGTGCCTGCGTTGTTCGCATTCAGGCCGAAGTTCGCGGTCTTGCTGTTGCGGGCCGTCGCGACCTGGAAGTCGAGCAGCGTGCGCTTCGACAGGTTGTACGTGCCGCCGAGCGTGTAGATGTTCGCGTTGCCGCCGCCGTGGTTCGTGTTCACGTGATACACGGCCGCGATCAGCGCGGCAGCCGGCGTGGCTTGCCACGTCACGCCGCCCCAGACCTGGTCGGTCGCCGTCACGCCGACATTGCCGGTCGGCGTGCCCGCGCTGTCGGCGCGCGACGCCTGATAGGCCGCCTGCAGCTTGAACGGGCCGAGGAACACGTTCGCGCCCGCGAAGTATTCGCGCGAGTAGTTGTACACGTCGGAGAACCTGCCGTTGCTGTCGCGCGTTTCGTCGTAGATGCCGCGCAACTGGAACAGCGACGTCGTGTAGGTGATCTGCGCGCCGGCCGCACGGCCCGGCTGGCCGGCCGTCGTGTTGCCGTTGAAGCTCGTCGAGTTCGAGAACGAGAACTGGCCGTAGAAATCGAAGCCGTAGTACTTCGGCGACTGATACGACACGTTGTTGCTGGTCTTGTTCCAGTTGCGGCCGCGCACGAGCGACGCCGTCGACCAGGCCGACTGTCCGAACGGGTCGAAGTCCCACACGCCGTTCGCGATCGCGAGTTCGCGGCCGAGCAGCAGCGTACCGTAGCGATCGTTCGAGATCCCGACCGTCGCGAAACGATCCCAGATCGAGCCGCTCGTGCCCAGGCCGCCGTTCATCGTGTTGAACGCGCCTTCGAGGTGGAACAGGACCTTGTTGCCGCCGCCGATGTCCTCGGCGCCCTTGAGGCCCCACAGGCTCGTGCCCCAGTCGCCGCTTTCCGCGCGCCAGCGGGAGCCGTTCTGCATCCCGTTCAAGTATTCGATGCCGGCGTCCAGACGGCCGTACAGCGTGACGCTGCTTTGCGCGTGAGCTGCGACTCCAGCAGCCATCAGCGCTGCGGCGACCAAAGCTTTCTTCATCATCTCCTCCATACCCTGTCAAAAAGTCAACCCAGAACTGCACGAGATGCCCGACGCCGCGAGCGCCGGGCAAAAGCGGGCAACTACGGAGACCTCGTGCGAAGCCGGTCGGGCGCAGCACGCGGGCAAGCGGACGGGGTGGCCGTTGAGCGGGCCCGCGCGGCCGGGTCGGCGTGGCGGGGTCTCCTTGTCGTCATGAAGCTAAACTACATTTCATGAACTTCGTTTTGCTACTTTGGTTACTAATTTAGCAAAAATACACTTTTGTGGCGACGGAAATCGTTGTTTGACTAACACGTGTGTCGAAATTGCCATGCAACACGGGTCGTCACGGTGGCAAGGACTACCGTCGATCGCCGGAAAACCCTTGTCCTGCAAGGGATACATGGATTCTCCAGACATGGCTCAAGGATTGCCACTATTGACGACGCCGCGGGTGTCGGCGTAAGCGGCGGGAAGGCAGGATTGGTAAGTAATTCGTAATAAGTTGGCGGCGCTTCGACGTCGTGTCGACGCGGCCGCGCACGGCCGTCGGCGTCCGTCGGCGGCGCGCGAGGCGGGGGCTTGGGCGCGTTGCGGGTCAGCCGGGCGCCGGCCGCGCGTCGAGCAGCCGGGCGCGAATCCAGCGGTGCGCGTCGGTGCGCGCATGCTTCGCGTGCGAGTAGACCTTCAGCGTGTAGCGCGGAATCTCGAACGGCGCCGGAAAGATCCGGATCGGCGCCGCATGCCGCAGCGCCTGCGCGGCGCGGTTCGGCACGGTCATCAGGAGCCCTGATTCCGCGATGATGAACGGCGCGGCGAGCACGCTCGGCAACTGCACCGCGACCTGCCGCGCGAGGCCGAGCCGGTCGAGCACGTAGTCGACGACGCCGCGCGTCTCGTTCCACGGCGTGACGACGACGTGCCGCGCCGCGAGGTACTGCTCGAGCGTGAGGCGGCGCCGGACCTGCGGATGGCGCTCGCTCGCGATCACGACGTAGTCGTCGGAGAACCAGTCGAATTCCTCGATCCCCGGCGCGTCGGCCGCCGCTTCCTCGTGGTAGCCGAGCGCGAAGTCGATGCGGCCTGCCGCGAGCTCGTCGGTCGAGATCTTGCGGTCCGAGTGGACGACCCGGAAGCGCAGTTGCGGCGCGACGTGCTGGATCCGCGCGATGAACGCGGGCAGCACGGCGAACGCGGTGTAGTCGGTTGCCGCGAACACGAAGGTGCGCTCGCTGCGCGCCGGGTCGAAGCGGCGGGCGCGCGCGAGCCCCTTCGACATCGCGTCGAGCGCGTCGCCGGCCCAGGCCGCGATGTCGTCGGCGCGCACGGTCGGCTGCATCTCGTTGCCGAGCCGCACGAACAGCGCGTCGCCGATCGCCGTGCGCAGCCGCGCGAGCGCGTGGCTCAGCGCGGACGGGCTCATCGCCAGCTCGTTCGCCGCCGCGGCGACCGACCGGTGGCGGTACAGCGCGTCGAACACGAGCAGCAGGTTCAGGTCGAGGCGGCGCAGATCAGGATGCATGATGTTCAGGTATGGATGAATAAACTGCACTTCCTGCAGTGGCTCGACGAACGTAGCATGACGTCTTCATCGGCGCCAGCGCGCGTGCGCGGCGCCGCCGTTTGCTGCATGCCGGCCGGGGAGGGCCTTTACCGTGCATATCGACATCCGTTCCGCCACCGTTGCCGACGCGCCGCTGATCCTGCGCTTCATCACCGAGCTGGCGATCTACGAGAAAGCCGAAGACCAGGTGGTCGCGACCGTCGCGTCGCTCGAGCGCAGCCTGTTCGGCGACGCGTCGCCGGCGCGCGCGCTGATCTGCGAGGTCGACGGCGAGCCGGCGGGCTTCGCCGTGTATTTCCTTTCGTATTCGACGTGGCTCGGCCGGCAGGGGCTGTATCTCGAGGACCTGTACGTGTCGCCGCGCTTTCGCGGCGCGGGGGCCGGCCTGCGCCTGCTGAAGGCGCTCGCGCGGATCGCGGTCGATGCCGGCTGCGGGCGCTTCGAGTGGAGCGTGCTCGACTGGAACGAACCGGCGATCCGCTTCTACGAGAGCGTCGGTGCCGAGCCGCAGAGCGAATGGGTGCGCTACCGGCTCGCGGGCGATGCGCTGCGCGCATTCGCCGATGCGGCGCCCGTGGACGCCGCGCCGTCGGGCCGTGCATGAGCGCAAGTAAGCGCACGTAAACGCAGCCGGGCGCCGCGCGGCGAACCGCGGGGCGCCCGGCGTCGGGGCGTCGAAGCGGATTCGGGCTTACTTGAGGCTGCCCGACAGGAACCCGCGCAGGCGCTCGCTCTTCGGGTTCGCGAAGACCTCGGCGGGCACGCCTTCTTCCTCGACGCGCCCCTGGTGCAGGAACATCACGTGGTTCGACACGTTGCGCGCGAAACCCATCTCGTGCGTGACGACGACCATCGTCCGGCCTTCCTCGGCCAGCTTCTGCATCACCTTCAGCACTTCGCCGACGAGTTCGGGATCGAGCGCGGAGGTCGGCTCGTCGAACAGCATCACGTCCGGGTGCATGGCCAGCGCCCGCGCGATCGCGACGCGCTGCTGCTGGCCGCCCGACAGGTGCGACGGATACTGCTTCTCGACCCGCGGCGGCAGCCCGACCTTCTCCAGGTACTCGCGCGCGCGCTCCTCGGCTTCGCGCTTGCCGAGCTTCAGCACGTTGACCGGCGCTTCGATCACGTTCTCGAGCACGTTCATGTGCGACCACAGGTTGAAGTGCTGGAACACCATCGCGAGCTTGGTGCGTACGCGCTGCAGCTGCTTCGGCTCGGCGGCGCGCAGCGCGCCCGTCTTGTCGAGCGCGGTGCGCACTTCCTCGCCGTCGACGAAGATGCGGCCCGCGTTCGGCTGCTCGAGGAAGTTGATGCAGCGGAGCATCGTGCTCTTGCCGGAGCCGGACGAGCCGATCACGCTGATCACGTCGCCCGCGTTCGCCTTCAGCGACACGCCCTTGAGCACTTCGTTGCTGCCGTACCGCTTGTGGAGATCGTCGACGAAAAGCTTCTGAGTCTGGGAGTTCATCAATAGTCCTGCGGAAACTTACTTGCCCTGCGGGCGCAGATACGCGAGCCAGCGGCGCTCGGCCTGGCGGAACAGCCAGACGAGCGTGAACGAGATCACGAGATAGAGCAGCGCGGCGATGCCGAACGCGTGGAACGACATGTAGGTCGCCGAGTTGACGTCGCGGGCGATCTTCAGGATGTCCGGCACCGTCGCCGTGAACGCGACCGTCGTCGCGTGCAGCATCAGGATCACCTCGTTGCTGTACAGCGGCAGCGCGCGGCGCAGCGCCGACGGCAGGATCACGCGGCGGTACATCGTGAAGGTCGACATCCCGTACGCGCGTGCGGCCTCGATCTCGCCGTAGGAGGTCGCCTTGATCGCGCCCGCGAAGATCTCGGTCGTGTACGCGCAGGTGTTCAGCGTGAACGCGAGCAGCGTGCAGTTCATCCCTTCGCGGAAGAACGCGTCGAGCATCGGCGTGCCGCGCACGGCCTGCAGGCTGTAGAGGCCCGTGTAGCAGAGCAGCAGCTGCACGTAGAGCGGCGTGCCGCGGAACACGTACGTATAGAGCCACACCGCGCCCGACAGCCATTTCTTCTTCGACACGCGCGCGACCGCGAGCGGCACCGACAGGCAGAAGCCGAGCCCGATCGACACGACGAGCAGCCACAGCGTGATCGCGACGCCGGTGAGGCGGTAGCCGTCGGTGTAGAGATAGTTGCGCCAGTATTCTTGAATGAGATCGATCATAGGTCTGCCTTGCGGACGCCGGTCGAATAGCGCTTTTCAAGCCACATCAGCACGAAGTTCGAAATCGTCGTGATGGCCAGGTAGATCGCTCCCGCGATCAGCGTGAAGAAGAAGAACCGCAGCGTGCCCTTGCCGGCGTCCTGCGACGCCTTCACGACGTCGGCGAGGCCGATGATCGACACGAGCGCGGTCGATTTCACGAGCACCTGCCAGTTGTTGCCGATGCCCGGCAGCGCGAAGCGCATCATCTGCGGGAACATGATGCGCGAGAACACCTGCCAGCTCGTCATCCCGTACGCGCTGCCGGCCTCGAGCTGGCCGCGCGGCACCGACAGGAATGCGCCGCGGAACGTCTCGGTGAAGTACGCGCCGTAGATGAAGCCGAGCACGAGCACGCCGGCGAGGAACGGATCGATGTCGATCTGGTCCCAGCCCGCCGCGAGGTCGGTGAGCTGGTTCAGCCAGATCTGCAGGCTGTAGAACAGCAGCAGCATCAGCACGAGGTCGGGCACGCCGCGGATCAGCGTCGTGTAGACGGTGCCGACGCCGTTCGTGACGCGGTTGCGGGACAGCTTCGCGGCCGCGCCGAGGAGCCCCAGCAGGAACGACAGCGCGAGCGAGAGCACCGCCAGTTTGACGGTTTGCCAGGTGCCAGCGAAGATCAGCGGGCCGTAACCTTGAAGAAACATATGTGGTCCTTGACGGCGCACGGGTGCGCCGCGAAAGACGCGCTCCGCATGTTGCGCGGAACGCCCCGTGCGTATCATGACCGTCCGCCCGGCGAGGGCGCCGGACCTGCCTGCCGCGGTGGGCGGCGGGCGAGGGGGCGGGCGGCGCGTGGTTTGACTGCCTGTACTGCGCGAACGCGGGGCGCGCCCCGCATCCGTATCCGGCGCTCAGCGCGCCGAGTAGACGCTGAACGCGAAATACTTGTGCGACAGGCGGTCGTACGTGCCGTCCTTGTGCATGTCGGCCAGCGCCTGGTTGATCTTCAGCTTCAGGTCGGTGTCCTCCTTGCGCAGGCCGATCGCGGTGCCGTCGCCGATCGTCTTCGGATCCTTCACTTCCGGCCCCGCGAACGCGAAGCCCTTGCCGCGCGGCGTGCGCAGGAAGCCGTAGTCGGCCTGCAGTTCGTCCTGCAGCGTCGCGTCGAGGCGGCCCGAGCCGAGGTCGGCGTAGACCTGGTCCTGGTTCTGGTACGGAATGACGGTCACGCCCTGCGGCTCCCAGTACGCCTTCGCGTAGGTCTCCTGGGTCGAGCCCTGCTCGACGCCGACGCGCTTGCCCTTCAGCGACGCGACCGTCGGCAGCAGCGGCGAGCCGGTCTTCGCGATCATCCGCGCCGGCGCGTCGTACACCTTGTCGGAGAAGTCGATCTGTTCGCGGCGCTTGTCCGTCACGGTCAGCGACGACACGATCACGTCGTATTTCTTCGCCTTCAGCGCCGGGATGATCCCGTCGAGATCCTGCGCCACCCACACGCACTTGACGTTGATCCGCTTGCAGATTTCCTTGGTGAGATCGACGTCGAAACCGACGATCTCGCCGCTCGGCGCGGTCGACTCGAACGGCGGGTAGCTGGCGTCGACGCCGATCCGCACGGTCTTCCACTCCTTCGCGAAGGCGCTGCCCGCCACGAGGGCGAGGGCGGCGCACAGGGCGGCCTTCTTCATTTCCATCCTTTTGTCGCTCACTTCCGGGTGACGCTCGCGGCCGGTCGTGCCGGGCGCCGCGGCGTATTCTAGACGGCCAAAATTCGTGTTTCGGCGCGCTGACATCGGCGCTCGCCGCACGGGCGAACGCCAAAAGCGCGGTATTTTACCCGAACGCGAAAGCCGGAAAACGGCAATCCGGCTCGATCGACGGATTCTTCGAACCGGCTGTTGCGGCAATCGATGTATTGATAACGGGCAGCGCGTCGATTGGGCTCGTCAGTGCAACGATTCGATTGCGGCGCTCGTGGGCTCCACGTAAACCCCGGGGGGCAAGGAGGGCGACGGCAGGGCGGGCAGGGCGGGCGAAACGCGCGCGAAGCCCGCTCCGGACCGAGACGCGTTCGGACTCGGCCGGTTCGACGCTGCCTGAAACGAAACAGGAGACGCGGGCACGAAGCCACGCGTCTCCTGCAATGCCGCCGGCGAGCGGTCGGCTTACTGCGGGGCGGCTTACTGTGGGCCGGCTTACTGCGCCGGCGCCGATGCGGCCTTGCCCGCCTGGCGGTGCTGTTCCCAGCGTTCCTTCATCTTCTCGCGGCGCTGCTCCATCCGCGCGTACTGCTGCTTGATCGCCGTGCTGACCATCGTCTTCTGCTGGTCGTTCAGCCCGTTGTAGAACGCGAGCCATGCGGCCGACGTCTGCTCGCGCAGCTGCGCGTTCTGCTGCTCGGCCTGCTGGCGCGCGGCATGCATCGCGTTCAGGTCGAGGATCGGCTGGTTCTGCTGCGCGTTGAACTGCGCGCGCATCTGCTCGTGGCTCTTGCGCATCGCGTCGCGGTTCTGCGTCATCGTATTGACCGCGGTCTGCCACTGCTGCTCCTGCGCGGCGGTGAGCTTCAGCTGGTCGTGCAGGCGCAGGATCGCGCCGAACGGGCCGCCCTCGTGGCCGTGCATCTGGTGCATGCCCGGGCCGCCCGGCGGCGGCGCGTCGGCCGGGGGCGCGGCATGCGCGGCGCCGAAGGCGAGAGCGAGCATGGTGGCGGCTGCGAGGGCCGCGCGGGAAGTCTTGTACATTTCGGAAACTCCTTGAATCGAACGGGTCCGGCGATGCGATGCGCGGGGTGGCCCGCGTGCCGCATCCGGTAAGACGCAGGTTAGCGGCGCGTGCGGCGGCCGGTGTTACGGCGTCCGGCGGCCGGGTTACCGCGCATTACAGTTCGCTTGCGCGGTAATCCGCAGTAACCCTTTCGTCCCTTTGTATCGTTCTTTGCGGCCGCCCTCGCGCGGTAAACTTCGAGCCATGACTACCCAGATCCTCATCGTCGACGACGACCAAGAACTGCGCGACCTGCTGCGCGACTACCTGGTACGCCAGGGCATGGAAGTGTCCGTGCTGCACGACGCGGCGACGCTCGAGAAGCGCCTCGAGCGCGAGCGCCCCGACCTGATCGTGCTGGACCTGATGATGCCGGGCGTGGACGGCCTCACCGCGCTGCGGCAGCTGCGCGCGGCAGGCGACGACATTCCCGTGATCATGCTGACCGCGCGCGCCGACGACGTCGACCGCATCGTCGGGCTCGAACTCGGCGCGGACGACTACCTCGGCAAGCCGTTCAACCCGCGCGAGCTGCTCGCGCGCGTGCAGGCGGTGCTGCGGCGGCGCCGTGCGACGCCGTCGGCCGCGGCGCCCGAACAGCGCGAGCCTTACGCGTTCGGCCGCTTCCTGCTCGATTTCCAGGCCCGCACGCTGTCGGTCGACGGCAAGCCGGCCGCGCTGTCGAGCAGCGAATTCGCGCTGCTGAAGATCTTCGTCAACCACGCGCTGCGCACGCTCACGCGCGAACGGCTGCTCGAGCTGCTGCACGGGCCGGAATACGACGGCACCGACCGCGGCATCGACGTCCAGGTGTGGCGCCTGCGCCGCATTCTCGAGTCGGATCCGTCGTCGCCGCGCTTCATCCAGACGGTGCGGGGGCGCGGCTACGTGTTCGTGCCCGACGGCGAGGCCCATGCGCAAGCCCATTGATTCGCTGTTCGGCCGGCTGGCGCTGCTCGTCATCGGCGTGCTGCTGCTGTCGCACTTCGCGTGGTATTTCGCGATGCGGCTCGAGCGCAACCAGATGCAGACGCGCTATGCGGTCGAGGAAGCGTCGTTCCTCGTCGATGCGGTGCGCCAGCACGTCGCCCGCACGCCGGACCAGCCGCTGCCGTCGCGCGTGCGGCTCGTTCCGCCCGACAGCCCCGACGTGCCGCAGGGGCACGCTGTCCTGCCGCCGGCGCTCAAGCGTTTCCGCGACGACGTGAGCGAGCGCATGCCGGCCGGCACGCGCGTCGAGATCGGCACGCCCGGCCATCCGCCCGTGCTGTGGGTCAAGGAGCCGGCCGACCGCAACTGGATCGTCGTGCCGGTGCAGCCGCTGCGGCCGCCGCGCTCGCTGGACCGGATGCTGATCTGGCTCGGGACGATCTTTTCCGCAGGCGTGGTCGCCGCGCTGTTCGCGGCCTGGCAGCTGCAGCAGCCGCTGCGCTCGCTCGCGCGCGCGGTCGCCCGCTTCGGGCGCGGCCAGCCGGTGCCGCCGCTGCGCGAGCGCGGCCCGCGCGAGCTGCGCCAGCTCACGCACGGCTTCAACCAGATGGTGGAACAGGTGTCGCGCGCGGAGAACGACCGTGCGGTGATGCTGGCGGGCGTCGCGCACGACCTGCGCACGCCGCTCGCGCGGATGCGCCTGCGCGCCGAGATGATGGACGACGCGCGTCTGCGCGACGGCGTCGTGCGCGACGTGGACTCGATGTCGCACATCGTCGACCAGTTCCTCGTGTTCGCGCACGGCGGCAATGACCGCAGCGAGCCGGTGGAGGTCGACCAGGCCTGCGAGCGGATCGCGCGCACCTACCGCGCGGTCGCGCCCAACGCGCCGACGGTCCAGACCCGGCTCGCCGCGGATGCGGGCTTCCGCCTGCCGACCGCGACGCTCGACCGGATCCTGTCGAACCTGCTCGACAACGCGCATGCGTACGGCGCGCCGCCCGTCGTCGTCGAAACGGAGCGCACCGCGACCGGCTACCTGCTGGCGGTGAGCGACCACGGCGGCGGCATCGCGCCGCGCGATCTCGCGGCCGCGACGCGGCCGTTCGTCCGGCTCGACCCCGCGCGCGGCGGCAACGGGCACAGCGGCCTCGGGCTCGCGATCGTCGAGCGGCTGGTGCTGCGGCTGGGCGGGACGTGCGAGATCGGCAACCGGCCGGAAGGCGGCCTGCGCGTCGCGATGCAGTTCCCGTTCGACGCGGTGCCGAAGCCTGAACCGCACGCGCAGGCCGCGTGAACGCAGCGCGCGGCGCCGGCCTGGCTAGGCCGGGCGGCGGCGCGTCATTCGCCGAACAGCGAGCCGAGCGTCTCGGCGGCGTTGCTGTCGATCGTGTTGTAGGTCACGCTGGTGGCCTCGAAGATGTACACGGTCGTGTACCGGCCGAGGCGCTCGAGAATCTCGTCCTGCAGCGATTCCGGCACGATGTTCATGTTCAGGTACCAGGCCGTCGACGACAGCCGCGTCTGGAACGAACCGTACTCCTGCATCAGCTCGTAGAACGCCTCGGCATCCTGATCGCGGCAGACGATCACCAAGTTTCCTGCCATTCCTTTCCTCCCGCTCGTCGATCGATCCCCGTGGGGGCCAGCCCCGATCATACCTGCTTCGCCGTGTCCGGCTCCTGACGGGGCGCACGATTTTGCCCGCCGCGGGCGGCGGGCGGGTTCACGGGCGGGCCGGATCACGGCATAATTCGGGCCTGCATGCCGGCCGGCGCGTTGCGCGCCGCTGCGTCCCGCGCCGATCCGTCAGCCGCCGGCCCGTTCCGGGCCCGATTCGCCCGCGCTGCGGCGGATTCCACCGTCTCGATCCGGAAGGTTGTGCCTGAAATACAGGTTGTAGTAGTGTCGTGCCGTTTGCGGACCGACTCGGCCGGAATCCGCGCGGTGATGCTGACGGCACGGATGCGGCGCATTGCGTCTGCCCTGTATCGTGAGTCAAAACGAATTACCGCGCCCGCGCGCTTTGCCATGAATCAACATCGTCTGCCGGTCATATCCTTCGATTCGATCGGCCTTACCGGGGAGAGCGCCTGATGGAGATCGGATTCGATCCGAACCGGATCGCCAATGCATCGGCATGGCGCGTCCTGCCGAACCGCTGGGATTTCATTGCCTTTCCGCTGATCATCTGCGTGATCGCGATGGCGGTGGTCGGGTTCCATGAAACGATGGCGCCGATCACGACCCTCAATACGCAGAAGATCTCGCTGGATCCGTCGAACCTGCCCGAATATGCGCTGCGCACGACGCTGCGGATGCTCGCGGCGATGGTCGCGTCGCTCGCGTTCACGCTCGTGTACGGCACGCTCGCCGCGAAGAGCCGCCGCGCCGGCATGGTGCTCGTGCCGATCCTCGACATCCTGCAGTCGGTGCCGGTGCTCGGCTATATCTCGTTTACGGTGACGTTCTTCCTCGCGCTGTTCCCGAGCCGCGTGCTCGGCGCCGAACTGGCCGCGATCTTCGCGATCTTCACGAGCCAGGCGTGGAACATGACGTTCAGCTTCTACCAGTCGCTGCGCACGGTGCCGCGCGACCTCGACGAAGCGAGCCGCGGCTTCCAGCTGACGTCGTGGCAGCGCTTCTGGAAGCTCGAGGTGCCGTTCTCGATGCCGGGGCTGATCTGGAACATGATGATGTCGATGTCGGGCGGCTGGTTCTTCGTCGTCGCGTCGGAGGCGATCACGGTCGGCAACCACACGATCACGCTGCCGGGCATCGGCGCGTATCTCGCGCAGGCGATCAGCGACAAGAACCTCGGCGCGATCGGCTGGGTGATCCTCGCGATGACCGTCGTGATCCTCGCGTACGACCAGCTGCTGTTCCGCCCGCTCGTCGCGTGGGCCGACAAGTTCCGGATGGAAACCACGAGCTCCGGCAATGCGCCCGAATCGTGGCTGCTCGACCTCGTGCGCCGCACGCGCCTGATCCACCAACTGCTGGTGCCGGCCGGCTGGCTCTTCGCGAAGGCCGCGCGGATTCCGCTGCGCCTGCCGCTGTCGGGCGCGGTGCGCTTCACGCTGCCGCGCGTCGAGAAGAAGGCGTCGTTCGCCGCCGACATCGCGTGGGCGCTCCTCGTGCTGGCCGGCACGGCCTACGTCGTCTGGCGCGTCGTCAGCTTCGTGGCGGCCGGCGTGACGATGGCCGAAGTCGGCCACGTCTTCACGCTGGGGCTCATCACGCTGCTGCGCGTGATCGTGCTGATCGCGATCGCGTCGGTGATCTGGGTGCCGATCGGCGTGTGGATCGGGCTGCGCCCGGCGCTCGCCGAAAAGATGCAGCCGCTCGCGCAGTTCCTGGCCGCGTTCCCCGCGAACCTGCTGTTCCCGGCGTTCGTGATCGTGATCGCGCATTTCCGCCTGAACCCCGACATCTGGCTGTCGCCGCTGATCGTGCTCGGCACCCAGTGGTATATCCTGTTCAACGTGATTGCCGGCGCGACGTCCTATCCGAACGACTACCGCGAGGCGGCGACGAACTTCCGCATCCGCGGCTGGCAATGGTGGCGCCAGGCGATCCTGCCGGGCATCTTCCCGTATTACGTGACGGGCGCGATCACCGCGTCGGGCGGCGCATGGAACGCGAGCATCGTGTCGGAAGCGGTGCAATGGGGCAATACCAAGATCGAGGCGCACGGCCTCGGCGCGTATATCGCCCAGACGACGGCCGCCGGCGATTTCCCGAAGATCATCCTGGGCATCACGGTGATGTCCCTGTTCGTGACCCTGTTCAACCGCCTGCTGTGGCGTCCGCTGTATGCCTATGCCGAATCGAAGCTGCGACTTGACTGAAACTGATTGAGAGCGAAACGCGATGCACAATCCGAATGCTGTAAACGCCCCCGTTCAGACGCAGCCGGCGCCGCCGAAGCTCGGTGACGAGATCCTGCGCGTCGCCGACGTCAGCCGCGGCTTCAACAAGACCCAAGGCGAGCTGCTCGTGCTCGACGGCGCGAACCTGTCGCTGCGCGAAGGCGAGATCGTCGGGCTGCTCGGCCGCTCCGGCTCGGGCAAGTCGACGCTGTTGCGCATCATCGCCGGCTTGATCGAGCCGACGGGCGGCGAGGTCAGCTACCTCGGCAAGCCGCTGCGCGGCCCGGCCGAAGGCGTCGCGATGGTGTTCCAGACCTTCGCGCTGTTCCCGTGGCTCACCGTGCTGCAGAACGTGGAAGCGGGCCTCGAGGCGCTCGGCGTCGGCGCGCGCGAGCGGCGCGAGCGCGCGCTCGCGGCGATCGACCTGATCGGTCTCGACGGCTTCGAGAACGCGTATCCGCGCGAGCTGTCGGGCGGCATGCGCCAGCGCGTCGGATTCGCGCGCGCGCTCGTCGTCGACCCGACGATCCTGTTGATGGACGAGCCGTTCTCGGCGCTCGACGTGCTGACCGCCGAGACGCTGCGCACCGACCTGCTCGACCTGTGGACGCAGGGCCGCATGCCGATCAAGTCGGTGCTGATCGTCACGCACAACATCGAGGAAGCGGTGTTCATGTGCGACCGGATCCTCGTGCTGTCGTCGAACCCGGGCCGCGTGATCGCCGAGATCAAGGTGCCGTTCAAGCATCCGCGCAATCGTCTCGACCCGGCGTTCCGCCGGCTGGTCGACGACATCTACGCGAAGATGACGGCCCGCCAGATCGGCGAGGCGACGAAGAAGGGGCTCGAGCTCGGCAGCTGGCTGCCGCAGGTGTCGACCAACCTGATGGCCGGCCTGATCGAGACGCTCGCCGCGCCGCCGTACCACGGCCGCGCGGACATGCCGGAAATCGCGCGCACGCTGCATCTGGAGGTCGACGACCTGTTCCCGATCGCCGAAGTGCTGCAGTACCTCGGCTTCGCCGACGTGCGGGAAGGGGACGTGTTCCTGACGCCGCCGGGGCGCGTGTTCGCGGAGTTCGGCACGCAGGAGCGCAAGCTGATGTTCGCGGATCATCTGCTGAAGCACGTGCCGCTCGCCGCGCGGATCAAGAAGGTGCTCAACGAGCGGCCGGGCCATCGCGCGCCGCGCGTGCGCTTCGAGCAGGAGCTGGAGGATTTCCTGTCCGACGGCGCCGCGGAGGAGACGCTCGATGCGGTGATCGACTGGGGACGTTACGGCGAGATCTTCTCGTATAACGACCAGACCGAGATTTTCAGTCTCGAGGACGTCGAGTCCTGACCGGCGCGCCGGGCCGCCCGGCCCGGCAGCAGCGGGCGCCCGCGCGTCACGCGGCGCGGCGCATCACTGCAGATTGCCCCAGCGGTCGACGGCCGGTTCGGCCGCGGCCCACTTCCAGCGCGCACCTTGCTGGCACGCGCTCGCAAAATACCAGTCCGCCTTCGCGCCGTCCTTCACCGAGAACGCGAATTCCTTGCACAGCGCGAGCGACGTCGAATAGGCGCGCGTGACGCGCACCTCGCCTTCGCCGTTCTCGAGCGGAAGAGTATTCTTCACCTTCCACGGTTTCACTTCGCCGACCGCGAGGCTGCCGACCGCCTGCGCGATCGCATCCTGCTGGTTCTGGTGGAGTTGCTTCATCGTGCGCTTCACGGCCTCGTCGGTCGCGGCCTGCACGGCGATGCCGACGCCGACGCCGACGGCCGGGTTGGCAGTCACGAGGCCCGTCGCCGCGCCCGCGAGCGCGCCGCTCGCCGCGCCGACCGACCCGCAGCCCGACAGCGCGGCGCCGGCCGCGCACAGCGCGCCAAGCCACGCGACGCGGATCGCGACGCTCATTGCAGCGCACCCCAGCGCTCGGTTGCCGGTTCGGCCGACGCCCATTTCCACACCGGGCCGTCGCGGCAGATGGTCGCGACGAAGAACGCGGATTGCGCGGCGGCATCGGCCTTGGCCGGCGCATCGACGGAGAACACGATTTCCTTGCAGTCGAGCGGACCGACGCTGATCATCCGGCTGACCGTCACGCGGCCGCGCTCGTCGTCCTCGATCGGAAACGCGTGGTTCGTCGACCACGGCGCGACGCCGCCGACATCGAGCGGCCCGGCCGCCGTGGCGATCTGCTGCTGCGTGTAGCGGTGCGCGACGCGCTGCGTGTACTGGACGCCCGCACGCGCGCCGGCGACCGCGCCGAGGCCGATCCCCGTCGCGACGGCAGCGTTGTTGGTGACCTTGGACGCGATCGCGGCGCCCGCGATGCCGGCGCCGGCCGTCGCGCCTTCGCTGTACAGCGAGTTGCAGCCGGACAGCAGCGCCGCCGCAGCGGCAGCGGCCAGCACGATGCGTGCCGGCATGGCCCGGCGCGGCGGTTCGAAACGAAAGTTCATCCCTGAGTGCGTGTCCTGTCTGGGTGAGCGGCGAGGCATGCGCGCGCTCATGCCGTGCCATTGTTTCGCAATTGTCATAGGGAAACTGCAAAGCTTTGACAAATCGCCGGCGGCCGGCCTCGCGCACGCGCGCGGCGCTATTGTCTGGCAGATGGTGGGCGAGGGGTCGAAACGTTACAAATTGAAGGTAATTGTTACGCTGGCGTGCAAGCTTCGCGCCTAGACTCTTTTGTTATGGAATGTTTCGACGACGGTCGTGCGCCGTTTCACCCATGAGACACCCAGCCATGCGCCGTTCCAAACGGCCTTCGCAGCAACCGCCCGACACGGG
This sequence comes from Burkholderia ubonensis, assembly GCF_001718695.1. Classification (NCBI taxonomy): domain Bacteria; kingdom Pseudomonadati; phylum Pseudomonadota; class Betaproteobacteria; order Burkholderiales; family Burkholderiaceae; genus Burkholderia; species Burkholderia ubonensis. Next base: position 46,711 of record NZ_CP013420.1, read on the forward strand.
CGCCGGCCGCCCGCGGCCGCGCACCGATGCGCCATCCGCGCCGCCTGCCGGCGCGCCGGCCACGACGCCGTCCGACGGCGATCACAACCAGGGCGGGACCCGCCCGGAAGGGCTCGACTATCAACGCGATCTCGGCGTCGATCAGGACGCATGACGTCCTTGTCGTTGCATTCCTGCGCCGCATTTCGTTGCCGCATTTGTCGCATTTCTCACGCCTGAACCGCCGCGCGGCAGCCTTCCGGTTGCCGCGCCCGTCACGGCGCGCGCCTTGCGCGCCGGCCATTCGAATCAAGAAGGGGGAAGCCGCATGAGCAGATTGATCGTGGTATCGAACCGTGTCGCCATCGGCGAGGACACGCGCCCGAGCGCGGGCGGCCTCGCGGTCGGCGTGATGGACGCGCTGCAGGAAACCGGCGGCATGTGGTTCGGCTGGAGCGGCGAGATCGTCGGCACGCCCGATGCGCCCGTGATCCGGCGCGACGGCAACGTGACCTACGCGACGGTCGGCCTGACCCGCCGCGACTACGATCAGTACTACCGCGGTTTCTCGAACGCGACGCTGTGGCCGGTGTTCCACTATCGCGGCGACCTCGCGCGCTTCGACCGCCAGGAATACGCGGGCTATCTGCGCGTGAACGCCGCGCTCGCGAAACAGCTCGCCGCGCTGCTGAAGCCCGACGACCTGGTCTGGGTGCACGACTACCACCTGCTGCCGTTCGCGCATTGCCTGCGCGAGCTCGGCGTGAAGAACCCGATCGGCTTCTTCCTGCACATCCCGTTTCCGTCGCCCGACGTGCTGCGCATGGTGCCGCCGCACGACGAGCTCGTGAAATTCATGTGCGCATACGACGTCGCCGGCTTCCAGACCGACGCCGACAAGCAGGCGTTCGTCGACTACATCGAACGGCGCGGCATCGGCGCGTCGAGCGACGACGGGATGCTGCATGCGCACGGGCGGGTCGTGAAAGTGGCCGCGTATCCGATCGGCGTGTATCCGGACGCGATCGCGCAGGCGGCGGTGCAGTACGGCGCACGCAAGCCGGTGAAGATGCTGCGCGACGCGCTCGACGGCCGCAAGCTGGTGATGAGCGTCGATCGTCTCGATTACTCGAAGGGGCTCGTCGAGCGCTTCCAGGCGTTCGAGCGGATGCTCGCGAACGCGCCCGGCTGGCTGGGCCGCGTGTCGCTCGTGCAGATCGCGCCGCCGACGCGCACCGACGTGCAGACCTACCAGCGCATCCGCGAGACGCTCGAAGGCGAGGCGGGCCGTATCAACGGGCGCTTCTCGCAACTCGACTGGACGCCGATCCAGTACCTGAACCGCAAGTACGAGCGCAACCTGCTGATGGCGTTCTTCCGGATGTCGCAGGTCGGCTACGTGACGCCGCTGCGCGACGGGATGAATCTCGTCGCGAAAGAGTACGTCGCTTCGCAGGATCCGGCCGATCCGGGCGTGCTCGTGCTGTCCGAATTCGCGGGCGCGGCGGCCGAGCTGCCGGGCGCGCTGCTCGTCAATCCGTTCGACCTGTCGCAGATGGCCGAGGCGCTCGAGCGCGCGCTGTCGATGCCGCTCGCCGAGCGGCAGGCGCGTCACGACGAGAACCTCGCGCGGCTGCGCGCGAACGACCTGTCGGTCTGGCGCGACACGTTCGTCGCGGATCTGCGCAGCGTCGCGACGGCCGCGTCGGTGACGCGGCTGGCCGGCCGGCGGGTTGCGCATGTCTGAGCGCGCGCGAGTGGGCGGCGGCGCGGACGAAGGGGCAGACGAGGCTGCCCGGCGCTTCTTCGTCGTGACGGGCGGGCCCGGCTCTGGCAAGAGCACGCTGATCGACGCGCTCGAGCGCGCCGGCTTCGCGCGTTCGCAGGAAGCGGGGCGCGGGGTGATCCAGGACCAGGTGGCGGTCGACGGCCCCGCGCTGCCGTGGCGCGACCGGAGCGCATTCGCCGAGCTGATGCTGGGCTGGGAGATGCGTTCGCACCATCTCGCGCGGCAGGCGCGCGGGCCGGTGTTCTTCGATCGCGGCGTGCCGGACGTGATCGGCTACCTGCGCCTGTCGGGGCTCGCGGTGCCCGCGCACGCGGAGGCTGCTGCGCGACGCTTCCGCTATCACCGGCGCGTGTTCATCGCGCCGCCTTGGCCCGACATCTACACGCAGGATGCCGAGCGCCGGCAGGATTTCGGCGAAGCGGTGCGCACTTATGACGCGATGGTCGAATGCTATGCGTCGTACGGCTATCGGCTGATCGAGCTGCCGCGAGCGAGCGTGAAGGCGCGCGTGCGTTTCGTGCTGGACGCGCTCGACGCGACGTGATGCGCGCCGGGCGCCGGCCTGGTCAGGCCGATGCGCTCGGCTGCGGCGCCGCGATGCGCAGCGTGCTGACGACGGCGGCGGCGGCCGCGAACGCGGCGGCGACGTAGAGCGCGACGGTCGGCCCGTGCGCGGGCGCGATCCCGAAGATCAGCGCAACGAGCGCGGCGCCGAGCGTCTGGCCGGTCAGCCGAGCGGTGCTGAGCATGCCGCCCGCGCCGCCGGCGCGCGAGCGCGGCGCCGACGACAGGATCGCGCGGTTGTTCGGCGACTGGAACAGGCCGAAGGCCGCGCCGCACAGCGCCATCCGCCACGCGATGTCGACGCTGTCCGGATGCGCGCCGATCATCGCGAGCGACAGCAGGCCCGCCGCGAACAGCGCGAGCCCGATCCCGCCCAGCATGCCGGCCGAGTAGCGGTCCGACAGCACGCCGGAGAGCGGCGCGGCCACGACGATCACGAGCGGCCACGGCGTCATGTAGAGGCCGGTCTGCACCTGCGAGAAGCCGAGCGAATGCTGCAGCCAGAACGGCAGCGCGACGAACGCGAGCATCTGCGACGTAAACGACGCGATCGACGTGCAGATCGACAACGCGAACAACGGGATGCGCATCAGGTCGACCGGCAGCAGCGGCGCCGGCTGCGACAGCTGCCGCTTCACGAAGAACCAGCCGACGACGAGTGCGACCGTCAACTCCGCCGCGACGTACGCGCCGCGCTCGCCGTGGCCGAGCCCGTCGACGGCCATGATCAGCAGCCCGAACACGCACGCGTTCATCAGCGCGCTCGGGATGTCGTACGGCGCGTCGTGCAGCGGATTGGCGGGGAGCGCGCGCAGGCTGCCGAGCACCGCGGCGATGCCGATCGGCACGTTGATCGCGAACAGCCACGGCCACGGCGCGACCGACAGCACCGCCGACGCGACGGTGGGACCGACGGCCGACGACAGCGCGACCACCATCGCGTTGATCGACAGGCCGCGTCCGAGCATCGACGTCGGATAGATCATCCGCACGAGCGCGGCATTGACGCTCATGATGCCCGCCGCGCCGAATCCCTGGATCACGCGCATCACCGCGAGTGTCGGCAGCGAACCGGCGAGCGCGCAGCCGAGCGACGCGGCGGTGAACAGCGCGAGGCCCGCGATGTAGACGCGCCGGTAGCCGATGCGCTCGCCGAGCGACGCGAGCGGCAGCAGCGTGATCGTGACCGCGAGCTGGTACGCGTTGACGATCCAGATCGATGCGGCGTCGGACGCGCGCAGGTCATGCGCGATGGTCGGCAGCGCGACGTTGGCGATCGCGCCGTCGAGCACGGCGAGCGTGATGCCCAGCGCGACGCAGACGATCGCCCAGTAGCGTTGCGGAAGGGGCAGGCCGGTATCGGCGTTCATGTCGGGAGCGAAAGCGTGGTTGTCCGCGCGCCCGGGCGCCGGTTGCGTGCGCAACCATGCTCGCGGGCGCTGGCGATGGGGAATGACCCGGCCGGCACGACGGCGCCGAAGCGGGGCCGGCCGAGTGTATCACCGGGCCGCGTTGCGCGACGCCGGCGTACCGAGCCGCTTGCCGGCGCGCGCACTCAGCCTTCGAAGTCGAGGCCGCCGAGCCGAACGACCGGATCGGCCTGCGTGCGCGACGCGAGATCGACGTCGCGCGCGCTTTGCCAGGCAGTCAGCTTTCGCGGCAGCGCGGCCACGTAGTGCTCGAAGCGCGCTTCGCCTTCCGGTTCCATCAGCCGCTCGATCTCGTCGGTATCCCAGGTCAGCTCGAGGTTCAGCGGATGCACGAAGCCGCTCACGTGTTCGTGCGGCGCGCTGCGGACACGGACCTGCGACGGGTGGCCGTGGCCGCCATACGGGACGACTTCCGTCTGCACATGGTCGGCGAAGAAGGCGGCGATCGCGTGCGCGATGCGCGGCGCGAATTCGGTATCGAAACGGCGGGCGGTCTCGGGCTGCATGCAGGCGTCTCCTTGGTCCCGAAAATGTAGCACGGCGCTTGAGCGTTCTGGCGCGCCGGCCCGGCGTAATCGTGCGTTACCACTTGCTGCATCTATTACCGCGGGCCGCGCCCACAATGCATCGCATCCCGTACCACTTCGCGTGGGAGTGCAGCATGAGGAAGATCGCAACAGTGTGTGTCCTCGCCGGTTCGCTCGCCGTCGCCGGACCCGCGTCCGCGCATGACCGCGGCGGCGCCGTCATCGGCGCGCTGATCGGCGGCGCGGTGCTGGGCGCCATCGTGACGTCCGCGCTGAATCCGCCGGTCGCGTATCAGGCGCCCGCCTATCAGCCGCCGACGTATTACCAGGCGCCGGCGTATCAACAGCCCGCTTATCCGGCCTATCAGCAGGCGCAGTATCAGGACGACGGACCGAACTATTGCTATGACCGCTATCAGCGCGCGTACGTGTGCGGCGCGCCGGCGTCGGGCGGTTACGGCTATGCGCAGCCGGGCGGATGGTGAGCGATTTCACCGCTGCACGCGGCGCCGAGCGGGGCGCGGCGTGCGGCATCACATCGCAGAAGGCGAAAGGCCCTCGCACGATGCGAGGGCCTTTCGTCATTTGATGGGTGGCCGGCGGAGCGCGGGCGGCCGGTGTGAGGATACAAACGGTTGCAATTGCGCGGCGCGACGATCAGTGGCGGTGGCCGCCGCCGTCGCCCGGACCGCGTCCGCCGTCGTTCCAGTCGCCCCGGCGTCCGCCGCCGCGGCCCCAGCCGCCACGGTTGCCCCAGCCGCCGCGGTCGCGGTCCCAGTGGCGGTTGTCGCGGTGTCCGCGATCCCAGTCTCGGCCGCCACCCCAGATGTTGACCGTGCCGTAGACCGGCGCGGCGCCGTAGGCCGGCCCGTAGGCATAGCCGGGATCGGAATAGTACGGCTGCCCGTAGCCGTAGCCGGCGTCCGGCGCGACGACGCAGCCGGCCAGCAGCGTGGCGACGCTGGCGGTGGCAATGAGCTTCAGCATGATGATCTCCGTTGGTTCCGCTATGAATACCGCGGGCGGAGATCGGCGGCTGTTTGCAATTGTGTCGCGAAATTACGGTGCCGTAAGGTCTTGAGGTGAAAGTGTTAGCATCGGGAGCCTATTTGTCAGACAGGAGCACATCGATGAAATTCGCGATCCGGGCCGCACTGGCCGCCATTTGCGTGACGAGCGCCGCCGCGAGCGCGGCAGGGCCGGCGTCGGAGGCCGCTGTGACGGCCGAGTCGATCAAGATGTTCCCGCAGGCCGCGGCTGGCCAGCAGCGCGCGGTGATCGCGCTGCCCGCGCTCGCCGATGAAGCCGGCGCGCGCGTCGAGCTGATGATCGGCAAGACGCTGCAGACCGACTGCAACCAGCAGTGGTTCGGCGGCGAGCTGAGCGCCGAGACCGTACAGGGCTGGGGCTATACGTATTACCGGCTTTCCGACGTGAAGGGACCGGCGTCGACGCTGATGGCGTGCCCGGGACAGGCGCCGCGCGAACGGTTCGTGCAGGTGCGCGGCGACGATCAGCTGCTGCGCTACAACAGCCGGCTGCCGATCGTCGTGTACGTGCCGGACGGGTTCGAGGTGCGGTATCGCGTCTGGCATGCGGCGAAGGATGTGGGGCAGGCGGGGATGCAGTGATGCTCGCGACGGCTCCCGCCGTCGCGCGCCTGAATCGACATTCGCGGGTTTGCCGTCACGTGGCAGCGCGCAATCGCATCGAGGACCGCGTGGGCTGAGAACTATGCCGTCGGTGACGCTCCCCAAGTTTCCGGACGCGTGGTTGACCTACCGAAGAAAGCCAAACTTCGCCGATCGACAACGGTAGGTCGATCATCAACGATCATGAATCGCTGTCCACGCCATGAAGCGCCAGTGTTCGAATGAGAAAAATGACGGAGTAAGTTCGAATGAGTTTTCACACTCAGGTTTGGGTTCATCCGTCTGACGGCGAGCCGTTGAATGTTGCAGGTGTCCGCGAGGAGCTCTTGAAGTTTCTTGATGAATATTCGCTCAGCCACGACGTATTGACCGACCTCACCGAAGCATGTGGTTCGGCCCTCCCGACTTCAACTTTGTTCTATTTGGACAGCATGGCGATCGTCATGCTGTTCGACAAATTGGCTTCATGCCTACCGAATGTGTCGTTCGCAGTAAAGGGTTCTGGCGAGGATCACCGCGATATATGGGTGCGAGAGTATGCCGATGGAGTGGCCACGTTTGAAGCGAGGCCGTTCGAGGAGTGACGTGGGGGCAGTCATCTGATTACGTTCAGCATGTGCCATCGGGCGCTCTACGACGTTCCGGCCGAAGCCGAGTTTACGCAGATGTAGCTGCGAGCCCATGAGACCCGTGCCCCGTCATTCGCGACTTGTAGCCCGTGCGATAGAGCGTATGCAGCATGGTGTTGTTCGAAATGCGGCTCCGGCCTTGCAGGCTGTAGAACACGAATCGATGCTCGCCGTTGAGCGCGCGGAGCGGGGCGGGCACGTCGCGCTCCTGCCGCGATAGTGCATGATGTGCGGGTCGCACATCCTCATGCCGTCAGTGAGTTTGTATGGGGCCGAGCCGTCCGTCGCGTTCCGTACTTGCGCGTGGTCACGAGGCATTGTTGGTATCTGAGTCGTTGGCATCGGCTGATACCAACAAAAAATGCCAACCCTTTCCCCGGCTGCCACTGAGCAACCTTGATAACGATGCGACCCAACAGGCCGCCAGACGGACCTAAGCGGTCAATGTCTCGTGACTCTCTGGGAATGGTTTGAAGCTCGACTGGTCCCCCCGACAGGAATCGAACCTGTATCTAGCGCTTAGGAGGCGCTTGTTCTATCCATTGAACTACGGGGAGGGCCATGTCCGCGATATCGTGTGCTCAAGACGCGACCGGGACGGCAAGGTGGACAGCGCGCAGAGTATAGCAAACGCGCGGCGCGCCGGCGGAGCGAATACGATTCGCTCCGCGCAATCGCCTCAGAAGCTGCGCCTCAGAAACCCCGCCTCAGAAATCGACGACGACGAAGTCTTCCTTGCCCACGTCGCACAGCGGGCAGCGCCAGTCGGCGGGAATGTCGGCGAAGCGGGTGCCGGGCGCGATGCCCTCGTCGGGCAGCCCTTCCGCCTCGTTGTAGACCCACCCGCAAATCAGGCAGACCCAGCTTTGATATTCGGTCACTTCGCTCATGTTGCGCTCACGATATTGAAATCAGGGTGATGCCGTCCGCGGCCCGGCCAGCGGACGAAACGCGCAATGGTACCGGAATTTCGCCGAACTCCGCCGCAACGTCGTTTTAAACGTGCGCATCGCGAACAACGTTCGCCGTCGCGCGGCCGGGACGCGCAGTGTATGCTTCGTGAACCTTTCAATCCGAAGGAGAAAACATGCTCAACAAGAAGTGGATCGCGGGTGCCGTGTGCGTGGCGGCGATGGCCGTATCGACGTTCGCGCGGGCCGAGGCGCGCGTGTATTTCGTCGAGCCGGCGGAAGGCGCGACGGTATCGAACCCGGTGCACGCGAAGTTCGGTCTCGAAGGCGACATGCTGCTCCGGCCGGCCGGCGACATGACGCCGCACACCGGTCATCATCACTTGCTGATCGACGGCAGGCCGATTCCGAAGGGCGACGTGATCCCCGCGAGCGAACGCTCGCTGCACTTCGGCAAGGCCCAGACCGAAACCGACCTCAGGCTGCCGCCGGGCCAGCATACGCTGACGCTGCAGTTCGGCGACGGCGCGCACCGGTCGTACGGGCCGGAGATGAGCTCGACGATCACGATCAACGTGAAGTAAACGCGTCCCACAAGCGGGCGCCCGGCTGCGAAGCGGCTGCCAGGAAGCGGCCGTCAAGCGGCGGCCGGCCGCCCGCCGCATCGTTCGCACGATGCCGGCGCCGCGGCGTGCCGACACGCTGCCGCCGTCAGCGCCGGCCGATACCCAAAAAGCCGCTCACCGCCATCGTCCATCCGGCCATCCCGGCGCACGCGTGCGCCACCGGTACAATGAGCGCTTCCGATTTCTCTTCGCCGTCTTCCCCATGTCGCTTTATTCCATTACCGGTGCGCAGCTCGCGTTCGGTCACGTCGCGTTGCTCGATCACGCGGATTTCTCGCTCGAGGCCGGCGAGCGCGTCGGCCTGATCGGCCGCAACGGCGCAGGCAAGTCGTCGCTGCTGAAGATCGTCGCCGATCTCGCGCGGCCCGATGACGGCCTCGTCACGCGCCAGCAGGAGCTCGTGACCGTCTACGTGCCGCAGGAACCGGAATTCGAACCCGGCGCGACCGTGTTCGACGCGGTCGCGTCGGGGCTGACGCACACGCGCGAGCTGCTCGAGGAATACGACGCGATTGCGCACCGCCTCGCGGAAACCCCCGAAGGCGCCGAACACGACGCGCTGCTCGCGCGGATGAACGCGCTGCAGTCGTCGCTCGACGCGCACGATGCGTGGAGCTGGCGCACGCGCGTGTCGATGACGCTCGCGCAGATCGGCCTCGCGGACGTCGACGCGCGCGTCGACGCGCTGTCGGGCGGGATGCAGAAGCGCGTCGCGCTGGCGCGCGCGCTCGTCGTGCAGCCCGACGTGCTGCTGCTCGACGAGCCGACCAACCACCTCGACTTCGACGGCATCCGCTGGCTCGAGGAGCTGCTCGTCACGCAGCGCGCGGGCCTGCTGTTCATCACCCACGACCGCGCGTTCCTCGATCGCGTCGCGACCCGCATCGTCGAGCTCGATCGCGGCCGCCTGCTGTCGTATCCGGGCAATTTCTCCGCATACCAGACGCGCAAGGCGCAGCAGCTCGAAGTCGAGCGCGTGGAAAACGAGAAGTTCGACAAGCTGCTCGCGCAGGAAGAAGTGTGGATCCGCAAGGGCGTCGAGGCGCGCCGCACGCGCAGCGTCGGCCGCATCGCGCGGCTCGTGCAGATGCGCAACGAGCGCGCGGAGCGCCGCAACGCGCAGGGCAACGTGAAGCTCGACGTCGCGCAGGGCGAGAAGTCCGGCAAGATCGTCGCGGAGCTGACCGACGTGACGAAGCGCTACGACGGCCGCACGGTCGTCGACCGCTTCTCGTCGACGGTGATGCGCGGCGACAAGATCGGCTTCGTCGGCCCGAACGGCGCGGGCAAGACCACGCTGCTCAAGCTGATCCTCGGCGAGCTGAAGCCGGACGAAGGCACGGTGCGCACGGGCACGAACCTGCAGGTCGCGTACTTCGACCAGATGCGCGCGCAGCTCGATCCGGAAAAGAGCCTCGCGGACACGATCAGCCCCGGCAGCGAATGGGTCGAGATCGGCGGCAACCGCAAGCACGTGATGAGCTATCTCGGCGATTTCCTGTTCGCGCCGGAGCGCGCGCGCTCGCCGGTGAAGTCGCTGTCGGGCGGCGAGCGCAACCGGCTGCTGCTCGCGCGCCTGTTCGCGCGGCCCGCCAACGTGCTGGTGCTCGACGAACCGACCAACGACCTCGACATCCCGACGCTCGAGCTGCTGGAAGAGCTGCTGGCCGACTACGACGGCACGGTGCTGCTCGTCAGCCACGACCGCGCGTTCCTCGACAACGTCGTGACGTCGGTGATCGCGGCGGAGGGCGAAGGCAAGTGGCGCGAATACGTCGGCGGCTTCACCGACTGGCAGATCCAGAGCGAGCGCACACAGCAGCTCGCGCAGCAGGACGCCGCGAAACGGGCCGCGAAGGACGCGGCGCCCGTCAAGGAGGAGCCGGCGAAGAGCGCGGCCGGCCGCAACGCGCAGCGTACCGTGAAGCTGTCGTTCAACGAGCAGCGCGAGCTCGAATCGCTGCCCGACCGGATCGCGATGCTCGAGGAAGAACAGAAGACGATCGGCGCACAGCTCGAGGACGGCTCGATCTTCGCGAAGGATCCGCAGGAGGGCACGCGCCTGACCGAGCGGTTCGCGGCGATCGACGACGAGCTGCTCGCCGCGCTCGAACGCTGGGAGACGCTCGAAGCGAAACGCAAGCCGTGACGCGGGGCGGGTCGGCCGGTCGCGCGTGCGTGTGCCACAAGCGCCGCGCCGCCGTGCTGCACCGCCGCGCTTTTCGTCCGATGGCGCGCCGCGCGGAACCAGTAGAATACGGCCCGTTTCGGGCGCTCGCGGCGTGCGCCGCGCGCCCGCTTTCGGAGCAGTCCAAGCACACCGTTGTTTCGATTCGCTTTTTTACGGAACTCAACGTTTTGTCCACGACGTTATCCACACGAGGTGTGGACAACGTCCCGATGAATGACGAAATTCAGCGCCTATGTCAACGAAGAAGCCCAGCGCGGCCTATAGCGAAGCATCGATCAAGGTGCTCAAGGGTCTCGAGCCGGTCAAGCAGCGGCCCGGCATGTACACCCGTACCGAGAATCCGCTGCACATCATCCAGGAAGTCATCGACAACGCTTCGGACGAGGCGCTCGGCGGCTACGGCAAGCAGATCACCGTGACGCTGCATGCGGACCACTCGGTGTCCGTCGAGGACGACGGCCGCGGCATTCCGTTCGGCCTGCACCCGGAGGAAGGCGTGCCGGTCGTCGAGATCGTGTTCACGCGCCTGCACGCGGGCGGCAAGTTCGACAAGGCCGCGGGCGGCGCCTATACGTTCTCGGGCGGCCTGCACGGCGTCGGCGTGTCGGTGACGAACGCGCTCGCGACGCGCCTCGACGTGACCGTCTGGCGCGACGGCAAGATCGCCGAGCTCGGCTTTGCCGAAGGCGACGTCGTGAAGCCGCTGTCCACGCAGGCCGCGGGCCGCGGCGAGAAGAAGTCCGGCACGCGCGTGCAGGTCTGGCCGAACCCGAAATACTTCGATTCGCCGAACCTGCCGCTCGGCGAGCTGCAGCGCCTGCTGCGCTCGAAGGCCGTGCTGCTGCCGGGCGTCGAGGTCGTGCTCGTCAACGAGAAGACCGGCGAGCAGCAGACCTGGAAGTACGAGGACGGCCTGCGCGGCTACCTGCTCGACGAGATGAACGGCAGCGAGCTGCTGATCCCGCTGTTCGAAGGCGAGCGCTTCGCCGATTCGCGTTCGGGCGACGACACCTTCGCCGAAGGCGAGGGCGCGTCGTGGGTCGTCGCGTGGAGCGAGGAAGGCTCGCTCGTGCGCGAGTCGTACGTGAACCTGATCCCGACGCCGGCCGGCGGCACGCACGAATCCGGCCTGCGCGACGGCCTCTACCAGGCGGTGAAGAGCTTCGTCGAGCTGCACAACCTGCAGCCGAAGGGCGTGAAGCTGCTCGCGGAAGACGTGTTCGCGCGCGTGTCGTTCGTGCTGTCCGCGAAGGTGCTCGATCCGCAGTTCCAAGGCCAGATCAAGGAGCGCCTGAACAGCCGCGACGCGGTCAAGCTCGTGTCGTCGTTCTCGCGCCCGGCGCTCGAGCTGTGGCTGAACCAGCACGTCGAGCACGGCAAGAAGCTCGCCGAGCTGGTGATCAAGCAGGCGCAGGCGCGCACCCGCGCGGGCCAGAAGGTCGAGAAGCGCAAGAGCTCGGGCGTCGCGGTGCTGCCCGGCAAGCTGACCGACTGCGAGACCGAGGATATTGCGCGCAACGAGCTGTTCCTCGTCGAGGGCGACTCGGCGGGCGGTTCCGCGAAGATGGGCCGCGACAAGGAATACCAGGCGATCCTGCCGCTGCGCGGCAAGGTGCTGAACACGTGGGAAACCGAGCGCGACCGCCTGTTCGCGAACAACGAGGTGCACGACATCTCGGTCGCGATCGGCGTCGATCCGCACAGCCCCGACGACGGCGTCGACCTGTCGAACCTGCGCTACGGCAAGATCTGCATCCTGTCGGACGCGGACGTCGACGGCTCGCACATCCAGGTGCTGCTGCTCACGCTGTTCTTCAAGCACTTCCCGCAGCTGATCGAGCGCGGCAACGTGTTCGTCGCGCGTCCGCCGCTGTTCCGCGTCGACGCGCCGGCGCGCGGCAAGAAGCCCGCGCAGAAGCTGTACGCGCTCGACGAAGGCGAGCTCGAAGCGATCCTCGACAAGCTGCGCAAGGACGGCGTGCGCGACACCCAATGGAGCATCAGCCGCTTCAAGGGTCTCGGCGAAATGAGCGCCGAGCAGCTGTGGGACACGACGATGAACCCCGACACCCGCCGCCTGATGCCGGTGAAGCTCGGCGAGCTCGACTACGAGTCGACGGTCGCGCGGATGACGATGCTGATGGGCAAGGGCGAGGCGGCCGCACGGCGCGGCTGGCTCGAGGAAAAGGGCAACGAGGTCGAAGCGGATATTTGAGCGCGGCCGGGCTTGACGCCCGGTCCCGACTCGCGCCACCTACGAATACGGATTTCAGATGGACGACAACACTCCCGATCTCTTTACCGGGTCGGACGCGCCCGCGGGCGACGCGCTGACGCTCGGCAACTACGCGGAGCAGGCGTACCTCAGCTACGCGGTCAGCGTCGTGAAGGGCCGCGCGCTGCCGGACGTCTGCGACGGCCAGAAGCCGGTGCAGCGCCGCATCCTGTTCGCGATGAACGAAATGGGCCTCGGCCCCGACGCGAAGCCGGTGAAGTCGGCACGCGTGGTCGGCGACGTGCTCGGCAAATACCACCCGCACGGCGACCAGTCGGCGTACGACGCGCTCGTGCGTCTCGCGCAGGACTTTTCGCTGCGCTACCCGCTGATCGACGGGCAGGGCAACTTCGGCTCGCGCGACGGCGACGGCGCGGCGGCGATGCGCTACACCGAAGCGCGGCTCACGCCGATCTCGAAGCTGCTGCTCGACGAGATCGACCAGGGCACGGTCGACTTCATGCCGAACTACGACGGCTCGTTCGAGGAGCCGAAGCTGCTGCCGGGCCGCCTGCCGTTCGTGCTGCTGAACGGCGCATCGGGCATCGCGGTCGGTCTCGCGACGGAAATCCCGTCGCACAACCTGCGCGAAGTCGCGGCGGCGGCGGTCGCGCTGATCCGCCATCCGCACCTCACGCACGCGGAGCTGATGGGGCTGATTCCCGGGCCCGACTTCCCGGGCGGCGGCCAGATCATCTCGAGCGACGCGGAAATCTCGACGGCCTACGAGAGCGGCCGCGGCAGCCTGAAGGTGCGCGCGCGCTGGAAGATCGAGGATCTCGCGCGCGGCCAGTGGCAGCTCGTCGTCACCGAGCTGCCGCCGAGCACGTCGTGCCAGAAGGTGCTCGAGGAAATCGAGGAGCTGACCAACCCGAAGCTGAAGCTCGGCAAGAAGACGCTGACGCCCGAGCAGCTCAACACGAAAAAGGCGATGCTCGACCTGCTCGACGCGGTGCGCGACGAGTCGGGCAAGGAGGCGCCGGTGCGGCTCGTGTTCGAGCCGAAGTCGCGCACGATCGACCAGACCGAGTTCGTGAATTCGCTGCTCGCGCACACGAGCCTCGAATCGAACGCGACGCTGAACCTCGTGATGATCGGCGCCGACGGCCGGCCGGGCCAGAAGGGGCTGCTGACGATCCTCGGCGAATGGGTGAAGTTCCGTCAGCTGACGATGACGCGGCGCTGCCGCCACCGTCTCGGCAAGGTCGACGACCGGATCCACATCCTCGAAGGCCGGATGATCGTCTTCCTGAACATCGACGAGGTGATTCGCATCATCCGCGAGTCGGACGAGCCGAAGGCCGCGCTGATGAGCGCGTTCGGCCTCTCCGAGCGGCAGGCCGAGGACATCCTCGAAATCCGCCTGCGTCAGCTCGCGCGGCTCGAGAAGATCAAGATCGAGAAGGAGCTCGACGCGCTGCGCGACGAGAAGGCCAAGCTCGAGGAGCTGCTCGCGAACGAAAGCGCGATGAAGCGGCTGATGATCAAGGAGATCGAGGCCGACGCGAAGCAGTACGGCGACGATCGCCGCACGCTGATCCAGCAGGAAAAGCGCGCGACCTTCGAGGCGAAGGTCGTCGACGAGCCGGTGACGGTCGTCGTGTCGCAGAAGGGCTGGGTGCGTGCGCTGAAGGGCCACGGCCTCGACCCGGCGGGCTTCTCGTTCAAGGCCGGCGACAGCCTGTACGCGGCGTTCCAGTGCCGTACGCCGGACCGCCTGATCGCGTGGGGCAGCCGCGGCCGCGTGTATTCGGTCGACGTGTCGGTGCTGCCGGGCGGGCGGGGTGACGGGGTGCCCGTCACGTCGCTGATCGAGCTCGAATCCGGCACGCACCTGATGCACTACTTCGCCGCATCGGCCGACCAGCAGCTGCTGCTCGCGTCGAGCAACGGCTTCGGCTTCCTCGCGAAGGTCGGCGACATGGTGAGCCGCGTGAAGGCCGGCAAGGCGTTCATGACCATCGACGAAGGCGCGGCGCCGCTCGCGCCGATGCCGGTGCTGCCGAACGCGAAGCAGGTCGCGTGCCTGTCGAGCGGCGGCCGGCTGCTGGTGTTCGGCATGGACGAGATGAAGACGCTGTCGGGCGGCGGCCGCGGCGTGATCCTGATGGCGCTCGACGACAAGGAAACGCTCGTGCAGGCGCTCGCGATCGATCCGGCCGGCGTCGTGCTGATCGGCACCGGCCGCGGCGGCAAGGTGATGGACGAGACGCTGTCGTACGCGGCGCTCGCGCCGCACGTCGGCAAGCGCGCGCGCAAGGGCCGCGCGCCGGACACGAAGCTCAAGGTCGTCACCGAGATGCGTCCGCTGCTCGGCTGAGCGCGCGTTCCGGCGGCGTCACGGGCCGCACGGCCGCTTCGGCGGGCGTGCGGCCTTTTTCATGCGCGGCATGCCGGGTCGTCACTCGGCACTTGCAAAATATTGTGAAATCCCGCCACCGGCCTGAACCGTGCGAGGCCGCGCCTGTCGAACGACGCTCGATGTCGCGCACGTGCCGACCGGCGCGCAACGCATTCGTGCATCGCGCAGGCCCGCCGCGTGCCCGGCCGGTCCGCCGTATTCAACTCATAACAGGATGCTCGCCATGTCCCACGCAATCGCCGTCGCGCTGTTTCTTCACCTGCTGGCCGTCGCCGTGTGGGTGGGCGGGATGGTGTTCGCCAACTTCTGCCTGCGGCCGGCGCTGTCCGACCTGTCGCCGCAGCTGCGGCTGCCGCTGATCGAGGGCGTGTTCGGCCGCTTCTTCAACTGGGTCGCGGGGTCGGTGATCGTGATCCTGCTCACCGGCGGCTTCCTGCTGATGCAGTTCGGCGGCGCGCACGCGACCTGGGCGCTGCACGCGATGGCGGGGCTCGGCGTCGTGATGATGCTGATCTTCGGCCATGTGCGGTTCGCGCTGTTTCCGCGCATCCGCCGCGCGGTGCAGGCGCAGAACTGGCCGGACGGCGCGCGCGCGGTGAACGCGGTGCGCCTGCTCGTCGTCGTCAATATCGTGCTCGGCGTCGTGACGATCGGCGCGGCCGTGCTGTCGCGCGGCTTCTGAGCGGGGCCGGCTGACGGGTTCGTGCCGCTCGGCGCGGCCCGGCGCTGGCGCCGACGCCGGCAGAGCGGCGCGCCGCTACGCGGCCAGCATCGCGTCGAGCAGCCACGCGCCGGCCGGGCCGAGCGGCCGGCTGCGCGACCACACCGCATCGACCCGCACCCGGCGCGGCCAGCCGCGGGCGCGCAGCTCGCAGAGCCGGTCGGGCGCGAAATGCTCGACCATCCAGCGGGGCAGTTCCGCCCATCCGAATCCCAGCACCGCCATCTCCAGCAGCATCAGGTAGCTCGGCGCCGACCAGCGGTGGGCGCCGGCGACGATCCGGCCGTCCTCGCCGCGCCCGTCCGGCATCGCATACGTGTTGAGCCGCAGCTCGCGCGCATCGCGCAGCGCGGCATGCGGCACCTCCGCGTCGCCGGAGGCCGCGAGCGGATGCGTGCGCCCGACGAACAGGCCGAACTCCGACTCCTCCGCGATCGCCGCCGCGCCGATGTCGGCGGGGTAGGCCGCGCGCGCGGCCATCAGCCCGAGCTGCGCACGGCCCTGCTGGATCAGGTCCAGCACGTCCTCGTGCTCAGCGATCTGGCATTCGAGCTCCAGCGCCGGGAAGCGCCGTTCGAGCGCGGTCAGCGTCTGCTCGTAACGCTTCGACTGGTAGGTGTCGGACACCACCAGCGTCAGCCGCGCCTCCTCGCCGCGCGCGAGCCGCGCGGCGGTGCGGTCGATCGCCGCGCCGGCTTCCAGCACGCGCTGCACCTGAGGCAGCAGCGCGCGCCCGGCGTCGGTCAGCGCCGGCGTGCGCGTCGAGCGGTCGAACAGCTGCACGCCGAGATCGATCTCGAGGTTCGCGATCGCCTCCGAGACCGTCGACTGGCGCTTGCCGAGCTTGCGCGCGGCGGCGGTGAAGGAGCCGAGCAGTGCGGCCTCGGCGAACGCGAGCAGCGCTTCGGGGGCGTGGCGCATACGGAGTCTCCCGGCATCGTCTTATCGGAAAAACCGATGATAACCAATTGGAATCGTTCGGTCATGCCGATCAGAATGGCGGGCATGGATGACACAGGACCCGAGGTTTGCGATGAAGCATACGAATAAAACGATGACGGAACGGCTCGTGCACGCGCTGACGTTCGAACTGGTCGCGATCGCGCTGTGCGCGCCGCTCGGCGCATGGCTGCTCGACATGCCGGTGACGCACGTCGGCGCGCTGACGGTGATGGTGTCGCTGATCGCGATGGCGTGGAACATGACGTTCAACACGCTGTTCGACCGGCTCGAGCGGCGCTTCGGCTGGGTGCGCAACGTGGGCCTGCGGATCGTTCACGCGGTCGCGTTCGAGCTGGGGCTCGTCGCGATGGTCGTGCCGCTCGCCGCATGGTGGCTCGGCATCGGTCTCGTCGAGGCGCTGCTGCTCGACCTCGGCATCGTGCTGTTCTTCCTGCCTTACACGTTCTGCTTCAACCTCGCGTACGACAGCCTGCGGGCGCGCCGGCTCGCGCGGCGCGTCGCCGCGTGAGCTCCGGGCGGCCGGCGCTCAGCGCGCGGCCGCCCAGAGCCACGCGCCGCACGCGATCGCGACCGCGGCGTACACCGCGTACACGGGCACCTTGAAGCGCGCGAAGCACAGCGTCGCGAATGCGCCGGTGAGCCAGTAGACGGGGTCGGCCGGTTCGCGGTGCAGGATCTTCACGACGGCGACGACCAGAAACCCGGTCGTCGCCGCGCGCAGCAGCCGCATCCCGTGCTCGAAGCGGGAATGGCGCCTGAGGCGGAACAGGTGGCGCTGCGCGAACACGACGAGGCAGCCGGACGGGATGAACAGGGCGGCGGTCGCGAGGAGCGCGCCGCGCCAGCCGTCGGTCAGGTAGCCGAGAAACGGCACGACGTTCAGCAGCGGCCCCGGCGACACCGGCGACAGCGCGAACGCGAGCATGAAGTCGTGATCGGAGATGCCGGTCTCGGGCGTGACGAACAGCGCCTTCAGCACCGGCAGCGCGGAAAAGCCTCCGCCGAACAGCGTCATGCCGGCGCCCGCGAGCCGCGCCCACAGCAGCGTCGCCTGATAGTTGCCGGGAATCGGCAGCGCGAACAGCGCGACGAACGCCGCGAGCACGACGAGCAGCTTGCGGTCGCGCTTCGCCAGCGTGAAGTTGACCCGGTTCTCCTGCGACGGCCCGGTCAGCCAGCCCGCGGCGAATGCGGCGAACAGGGTCACGACGAACGACGCGGGGCTGTGCGCGAACGCGAGCAGAAGCGTCGACACCGCGGCGATCGCCTGCTCGAGCCGCGCGCGCACCAGCGTGCGCAGCTGCTTGACCCAGGTGACGCCGATCAGCGCGGCGAGCACCATGCTGAAGTGGTTGAGCATCACGGGCGCGGCGAGCGAGCGCACGAACGGCGTGCGATAGAAGACCGCGAACAGCGTCATCATCACGAAGAACGGCAGCACGCTCGCGAGGCCGGCGATCCACGCGCCGATGCGGCCGTGCAGCGTCTGGCCGACCTGGATCGCGACGTTGCAGCCGACGGGGCCGGGCATGAGCCAGGCCAGCGACACGATGTCGCCGAACGCGGGCGGCTCGATGCGCTGCAGGCGCTCGACGTAGTGGCGCTCGAGCTGCGCCATCATCGCGAGCCCGCCCCAGGACACGGCGGAAATGCCCATGACGACCTTGAAAAAGGCCCACAGGGATTCCTGCTCCACGTGCCGGGCGGCTTCGACTTCGACGCTCATCATGGCGTGTATAGAGACGCGGCCCCGTCGTCACTCGCGCGAACGGGGCCCTGAATATAGGACGTCTGGCCATGGACGTACCTGCCTCGGGCATTGTCTGACCGATGGCGCGCGGCGGCCATGCGCGAAAACGCTAGGTAAACAAGCCGGATCGACAACGAAACAACGCGCGTCCCGGCGACGTTGTTCAGGCACCGGTGCTGCCCGTCGCGCGATGCGGGACGATTTTCGCGCGGCCGCCGCGCACGCCGTAGCGGGCGAGCAGCGCGGGAATCGCGTCGGCCGGCACCGGACGCGAGAACAGGAACCCCTGCGCTTCGATCTCCCCGAGCGCAGACAGCCACGCGACCTGCTCCTCGGTCTCCGTGCCTTCGACGACGACCGTCAGGCCGAGCGAGCGCGCGAGATGCACGATCGACGACACCATCACGCACACGCTGCGGTCGTTCGGGATCGCCTGCACGAACGAGCGGTCGACCTTCAGCGTGTCGACCGAAAAACGGTGCAGGTACGACAGCGACGAGTAGCCGGTGCCGAAATCGTCGAGCGCGATGCGGATGCCGAGCTTCTTGAGCGCGACGATCTTCTCGGAGACGAGCTCCGGATATTCCATCATCGCGGTCTCGGTGATTTCGAGTTCGAGGCGGCCGGCCTCGATGCCGGTTTCCTGCAGCGTGCGCGAGATCGTCTCGATCAGGTCGCCGCGCCAGAACTGCACCGGCGAAATGTTGATGGCGAGCGTCAGCGTGTCGTGGCCTTCGTCGCGCCAGCGCGCGATCTGCTCGCACGCGGTGCGGATCACGAAATCGCCGATCGGCACGATGAGGCCCGTCGATTCGGCGATCGAGATGAATTCGTTCGCGGAGATGATTCCGTGTTCCGGGTGGTCCCAGCGCGCGAGCGCCTCGAAGCCGGTGATGTGGCGGTGGGTGAGGTCGATCTTCGGCTGGTATGCGAGGAACAGCTGCCCTTCGGCGAGCGCGACGCGCAGCTGCTGTTCCCAGCGCATCAGGTGATCGGCGCGGTGCGACAGGTGCGGCGCGTAGAACTGGTAGCAGTTCTTGCCCGCGTCCTTCGCGCTGTACATCGCGAGGTCGGCCTTCTTCAGCAGGTCGATCTCGCTCTCGTTCGCGACCGTGTGCAGCGCGATGCCGATGCTCGCGTGCAGCACGAACGAACTGCCGCGCACGTCGAACGGTTCGCCGAACATCCGGATGATCGCCTCGGCGAGCCGCACCGCGCGCCGCTCGACGTCGTCGCCCTTCATCACGACGACGAACTCGTCGCCGCCGATGCGCGACAGCGCGCCTTCGTCGCCGACCGCGTCGGCGAGGCGCGACGCCGTCATCTGCAGCACGATGTCGCCGGCGTTGTGGCCGAGCGTATCGTTGACCGTCTTGAAATTGTCGAGGTCGATGAACAGCAGGCCGAGCCGCGACAGGCTCGACGGCATCGACACGTCGTTGCGCAGCCCGCGCAGCGTCGCGTAGCGGTTCGCGAGGCCGGTGAGCAGGTCGTATTCGGCGAGCTGGGTCATCTCGCGCTCGCGGCCGAGCAGCTTGCCGATGAGCCCCGTCGCGACGCCGAAGAACGCGAGCATCGCGAGCGTGATGAAGCTCGTCATCAGCAGGTAGACGTTGCGCGTATGGTTGTAGTCGGCGAATTCCTCGGCCTGCGACAGGCCGACCATCACCGCGAGCGGATAGCCGTCGAGATGGCGGTACGACACGATGCGCGTCACGTTGTCGATCGGATCGACGATCGTGCCCGAGACCCGCTCGGCGAGCGGGTATACGCCCGATGCCGAGAACGCGCCCGGCGCGTTGTTGAGCAGGCCGGTGCGGCGCGCGAGCACGGCGCCGGTGTCGGAGACGACCGCGATCACGCCTTCCTTGCCGATCGCCACGTTGTTGTAGAAATCGTTCGTGAAGTAGCTCGGATCCTCGGACACGACCACCACGCCCGCGAAACTGCCGTCGGGATTGTTCAGGCGGCGCGTCATCTGCAGCGTCCAGTGGCTCGACACGCGGCCGAGCACGGGCCTGCTGATGTAGAGCTGGTCGTCGTTGCGATTCACGTGCACCTTGAAGTGCTCGCGGTCGGACAGGTCGATCGGCTGCGGATGACGTTCGGCGGTGTTCGCGAACAGGATGCCCTTCGCGTTGACGAGCGACACCTGGATCAGCGTGTCGCTCGGCACGACGCCTTTCTCGACGGTGCTCGCGAGATTGAAGTTCGCCGGCGACTTCTCGAATTCGAACTTGACGAAGCGGGTGATCTGGTCGACCTGGTGGATCGCCTTGACGGTGTGCTGCTCGAGCGCGGACGACAGGATCGCCGCGGAAGCCGCCGCTTCCTTGTACGCGCTGTCCTTTTCGACGGACATCCGCGCGACGATGACCGCCCACAGCAGCGCGAGCGCGAGCATCCCGAGCAGCGGGATCGCGAACAGCGCCCGCCGGCGCGACTTGCGCGGCGCGCGCAGCGGTCGGGTCGACGGCGTATGGGATGACCGGGCGGAGCTCATCAGAAAGGGGCGGCGTCCTGGCGCGCGTGCGCCATCCCGCAGGATGGCTGAATATGGGGTCGCGTCAGCGGCTGTTCATCTGCGGAAAAACGCATCTATGGACAGACCCTCAAGCGACGGATTAGGCCCGATATTACTGGCTGGATCGTTTTTGCGATAGCTGGGTAAGCATAGCGCCGGCAGTCGCGGTGCGCATGGCGCGCCGCGAAATATCCGACGATCAGACGGAAAGCCGGAAACTGCCGTCGACGATCGTGACGGCGCTGCCGCCGATCCACGTCGTGCCGTCGTCGTCGTAGGCGACGGAAATGCGGCCGTCGCGGCCGATGGCCGTGCCCTGGCGGGCGGTGTACGACGGGCCGGGGCGGCGCTGCTGGCGGGTCAGCACGCCGGCCAGCGCGGCGTTCGCGCTGCCGGTGGCGGGATCCTCGCCGAAGCCGAAGTTGCCGCCCGTCATCAGGCAGCGGATCTCGAACGTCGCGGGGCCGCCTTCGGCGTGCGGCGCGTAGACCGCGAGGCCGTCCATGCCGTAACGTTGCGTGAGCGCCGCCAGCGCGGCCGGATCGGGCGACAGGCCGATGCACGCGTCGGCCGACTTCAGCCGCACGACCAGCCACGGCGCGCCGTTGTCGACCGCGCACGGCTCGGCTTCCAGGTCGATCGCGTCGCTGCGCAACGCGGCAGCCAGCACCGGGTAGTCCGAACGGTCGAGCGGCGTGACGCGCGCGGGCGGCGCCGCGAACGCCCAGCCGTCGGCCTGCCGGCGCAGCGCCACTTGGCCGACCCCGCATTGCTGGATCAGCCGGCCCTGCGTGCGCGGCACCGCGCCGCTTTCGAGAAACGCGTGCGCGGTGCCGAGCGTCGGGTGGCCGGCGAACGGCAGCTCGCCGCCCGGCGTGAAGATCCGCACGCGGTAGTCGGCGTCCGGGTCGGTCGGCGAGCAGAGGAACGTCGTCTCCGACAGGTTGGTCCAGCGGGCGATCGCCAGCATGTCGTCGTCGCCGAGTGAATCGGCGTCGAACACCACGGCGAGCGGGTTGCCCTTGAACGGCACCGACGTGAAGACGTCGACCTGCCTGAAGCGGACGAGGCGGCGGCCGGGCATCGTGGCGCTCGCGTTACGCGACTTCGGCGATCAGCTCGATCTCGACGCACGCGCCGAGCGGAATCTGCGCGACGCCGAACGCCGAGCGCGCGTGCTTGCCCGCATCGCCGAACACGTCGGCGATCAGCTCGGACGCGCCGTTCGTCACGAGGTGCTGCTCGGTGAAGTCGAGCGTCGAGTTGACGAGGCTCATCAGCTTGACGATGCGCGTGACCTTGTTCAGGTCGCCCGTGTGCGCGTGCAGCGTCGCGAGCAGGTCGATCGCGATCGACCGCGCGGCCGCCTTGCCGTCCTCGGTCGTGAGGTCGGCGCCGAGCTTGCCGGCCCAGACCTTGCCGTCCTTCTTCGCGATGTGGCCGGACAGGTAGACCGTGTTGCCGCTTTGCGCGCTCATCACGTAGGCGGCGGCCGGGGCGCCGGCGGTCGGGAGCTCGATGCCGAGCGACTTCAGTTTGTCGTAGACGTTAGCCATCTGTTCGATTCCTCGTTGCGAGTCGTGAAAGGAAAGGGGGATCAGAGACGCTCGCGCAGCAGCTTGCCGAGCCGCGCGACGCCTTCCTCGATCTTCTCGGGCGGCACCGTGACGAACGACAGGCGCAGCGTGTTCTGCTGCGCGTCGTCCGCGAAGAACGGCGCGCCGGGCACGAATGCGACGTGGTTGGCCACGGCCGCTTCGAGCAGCTTCATGCTGTCGATCTGCTGCGGCAGCTTCACCCAGATGAACATCCCGCCTTCCGGGCGGTTCCACGTCACGCCTTCGGGCATGTGGCGCGCGAGCGCGCCGTGCATCGCCTCGCATTGCGCGCCGTACAGCTGCCGGATCGTCGGGATGTGCTCGTCGAGGAAGCCGTCCTTGATCACTTCGTGCGCGATGCGCTGCGTGAGCGTCGGCGTGTGCAGGTCGGTTGCCTGCTTCGCCTGCACGAGCTTGAAGTGGAGTTCCTCGGGGGCAATGATGTAGCCGATCCGCAGGCCCGGCGCGAGCACCTTCGAGAACGTGCCGAGGTGCACGATGTGGTCGGGCGCCATCGACAGCATCGTCGGCAGCGGCTCGCCCTGGTAGTTGAGCGCGCCGTACGGATCGTCCTCCAGCACCGGGAACGGGCTCGTCTGCGCGAACGCGGCGAGCGCGCGGCGACGCTCGACGGGCAGGCGGCGGCCGGTCGGGTTCTGGAAGTTCGGCTGCGCGTACAGCAGGCGCGCGCCTTGCGTCAGGTCGGGCGTGAGGCCCTCGGGCAGCAGGCCCTGCTCGTCCGTCGGCACCTGCACGTAGCGCGGCTCGTACAGCGAGAACGACTGCAGCGCGCCGAGGTAGGTCGGGGTTTCGACGAGGACCGGGCTGCCCGGGTCGACGAGCGCCTTGCCGAGCAGGTCGAGCGCCTGCTGCGAACCGGTCGTGACCAGCACCTGCGACACGCGCACGCTGTAGCGCTCGGCGATCCACTCGCGCAGCGGCAGGTAGCCTTCGGTCGCGCTGTACTGCAGCGCCGCGGCCGGCGCATCGCGCAGCACGCGGTCGGCGGCGGCGCGCATGCGCTCGGCCGGGAACGTCGAGGGGGCGGGCAGGCCGCCGGCGAACGAGATGACCTCGGGGCGCTCCGTGACCTTCAGGATCTCGCGGATCGCAGAGCTCGTCAGCTTGCGGGCGCGTTCGGAAAGCTGCCAGTGCGGCGGATGCAGGTCGCTCGGATTCATATGTCTCCTCGTTCGGATATCAGGGTCGGTCTTGATGGTCGGCCGGGCCGGTCGGTGCGACGCGGCCGGGTAGGCTGGGTCGACGGCGATCGGTCAGGCGCGGCCGGGTGGGCAAAATCAGACGGGCAAAAACGGCCATTATGGCGCACCAATTCAGCCAGCGCGAGCGGGTTGCGGCGCGGGAGCCACCGCGGCCCGCCGGCCGAGCATCACGGTCGCGATCACCGCGGCCGCGAACAGCCACGTCGACGGCGCGACGGCCTCGCCGAACAACAGCGCCGAAAACGCGATCGTGAAGAAGATCTGCAGCAGCTGCACCTGGCCGACGCGCGCGGTGCCGCCCATCGCGAGGCCCGCGTACCACGCGAAGAAGCCGATGAACTGCGAGAACAGCGTCACGTAGCCGAACGCGAGCCACGTGCGCGGCGCGAGCGGGCCCGGGTGCGCCGCGTGCTGCATCCACGCGAGCCAGCCGACCGGCAGCACGAGGAACGGCGCGGACACGACGAGCGCCCAGCAGATCACCTGCCAGCCGCCGATCTGGCGCGCGAGGCGCGCGCCTTCCGCGTAGCCGAGCGCGCCGATGCCGACCGCGGCGAGCATCAGCGCGTCGCCCGCCTGCAGCGCGCCGCCGCCGTCGCGCAGCGCGAACGCGATCACGAGCGCGCTGCCCGTCACCGCGCTGACCCAGAACGCCTTCGACGGCCGTTCGCGCGACAGCCACGCCGCGTACAGCGCGACCAGCAGCGACTGCAGCCCGTTGACGACCGCGCCGTGCGACGCGGGCACCGTCTTCATCGCCCATGCGGAGAACACCGGATACCCGACGATCACGCCGGACGACACGATCGCGAGGCTTTTCAGCTGCGCGCGGGTCGGCGGCGGCTCGCGCCGCCACCACAGCAGCAGGCCCGCCGGCACCGCGGCGGCGAGCGCGCGGCCGAGGCCGTTGAGGAGCGGATGCAGCTCGGCGACGACGATGCGCGTCATCGGCAGCGTCAGGCTGAAGATCATCACGCCGATGAGGCCGAGCAGCATGCCCCGGGTTTCGCGCGAATTCATCAGGTAGGTGCTCCTTATCGGCGTATCGGTGTATCGCTGTATCGGCGGGTTTCGGTGAGCGGGCGCGCGGCGGCGTTCAGCGCAGCGTGCGCGTGCCTTGGGGCGTGTCGAACTCGGCGACGAGCGCGGGCGCGCCGTCGCCGGCCTCGAGGTCGAGCAGGTGGGCGGCGCCGAGCCAGTCGAGCTGTTCGCGCACCGTATCCGCGCGCGGATGGATGCCCTTGAGCGCCTTCAGTGCGACGCCGTCGCGCGGCAGCGCGTCGGACGGATGGCGCGGGCTGTCCCACTGGATCAGCGACGGCACGAGGCCGTCGCCGACGCCTTGCCACGCGGGGAACGCGCCGTCGTCGGGCACCGTCAGGCCCCAGCTCAGGTCGCCGCGCCGCATCGCGACGACGGGCGGGATGCGGGCCGGGTACTGGCGCTGCCACAGCGCGAGCTGGCGCGGCCGGTCGACCCGCGCGACCCAGTGCGCGAGGAACGGGCCGTGCGCGAGCCGCGCCTGCAGCGCCGGATCGTCGAGCGCGAACAGGCGCGGGCGCGGCGGCGCGCCGGCGTCGGCCGGCGCGTCGGGATCGATCGCGATCACCTCCAGGTAAAGGCCGCCCCAGGCGCCGAACAGCGCGTTGTGGGTGCGCATCAGCGGATGCCGGCCGCCGCCGGCCGGCTCGATGCCGAGCGCGTCGGCGACGTGGCGCACGCCTTCGTCGAGCGTGCGCGCGGCGATGACCAGATGGTCGAGTGTCAGGGAATGGGCTGCCATGAAGGTCGGGAAAGCAGGTTGGAAAAGCCAGGGCGTTACGGTGGAAAGGCGCTCTGCCGGCCGGCGGCGCCGCCGGCAGCGGCGGCCGCGCGCCGCATGGTCCGACCAACTGTAATCGTGCCGACCGGCACAGTAACGGTACAATCGCCGCGATACCCTTCGGTACAGTTGGAGCCTTGCCATGTCGACCGTCCCGCTCGATCAGATCCCCGTCCCGCACGACACCGCCACCCTCACGCTCGTCGAGCAGCTCGTCCAGTGGGCGCGGCGGCGCATCGACGAGCGGGTGTTCCGGCCCGGCATGCGGATGCCGTCGATCCGCAAGCTCGCGCTCGACAAGAGCGTGTCGCGTTTCACCGTCGTCGAGGCGTACGAGCGGCTCGTCGCGCAGGGCTACCTGGATTCGCGGCGCGGCTCGGGCTTCTACGTGCGCGAGCGGGTCGCCGGCCCGCAGCCGCTCGATCCGGCGTCGCGCGGCGCGCCGAGGCGGCGCCCGTCCACAACACGATCGACGTCGTCTGGCTGCTGCGCAACATGCTGCACACCGTCAGCCCGGAAAAGGGGCCGGGGCTCGGCTACCTGCCGAGCCGCTGGCTCGACGGCGAGCTGATCACCGGCGCGCTGCGCGCGCTCGGGCGGCAGGCCGGCGCGCACATGCTCGGCTTCGGCACCGCGCAGGGCTTCCTGCCGCTGCGCCAGCAGCTGCAGACCCGGCTCGCGGAAGTCGAGATCGGCGTGACGCCCGACCAGCTCGTGCTCGTGTCGGGCATCACGCAGGCGATCGACCTGATCGCGCGGATCTACGTGCGGCCGGGCGACGCGGTGATCGTCGGCGATCCGGCCTGGTTCCAGATGTTCGGCCGCTTCGCGGCGCAGGGCGCGCAGCTCGTCGGCATGCCGTATACGCCGGACGGCCCCGATCTCGACGCGCTCGAGACGCTCGTGCAGATGTGGCGGCCGAAGATGCTCGTGATCAACTCGGTGCTGCAGAACCCGACCGGCACGTCGTTGTCGGCCGCGCAGGCGTTCCGGATCCTGAAGCTTGCGGAGGCGTACGACTTCCTCGTCGTCGAGGACGACATCTACGGCGACCTGTGCCCGCCGAGCTATCCGGCGACGCGGCTCGCGAGCCTCGACCAGTTGAAGCGCGTGATCTACCTCGGCAGCTATTCGAAGACGCTTGCCGCGAACCTGCGGGTCGGCTATGTCGCCTGCGCGCCGGAGATCGCGAAGGCGGTGACCGACCAGAAGATGCTGGTCGGCATGACGACGCCCGAGCTCAACGAGCGCGTGCTGTACAAGATCCTGACCGAAGGGCATTACCGCCGCCACGTCGAGCGGCTGCGCGCGCGGCTCGACGGCGTGCGCGACAAGACTGCGCGGATGCTCGAGCGCACGGGCCTGCGCCTGTTCACGATGCCGGCGTCGGGGATGTTCCTGTGGGCCGACACGGGCGTCGATTCGGACGCGCTCGCGGCCGCCGCGCACGAGGCGGGCTTCCTGCTGACGCCGGGCAGCCTGTTCTCGCCGCAGCAGTCGCCGTCGACGTGGACCCGGTTCAATATCGCGAATTGCGGCGATCCGGCGTTGCCGGGGTTTCTGGCGCGGTATATCGATTCGGCCGCACGGCGGGCGTCGTGAACCGGGGCCGCCAGTTGGCGGCTCTTGAAATCCTTCGGCCCGTCCCCAGATAGGCGCGCAGTACCCGCCCGGCACCGCGCGCCGCGCAATGGGGACACACCATTCAAGTAAGAGGAAACTGAATCCATGGCACACGAAACGATGAGCTTTCAGGCAGAGGTCAAGCAACTCCTCCACCTGATGATTCATTCGCTTTACAGCAACAAGGAAATCTTCCTGCGCGAACTGGTGTCGAACGCGTCCGACGCCGCCGACAAGCTGCGCTTCGAAGCGCTCGCGAACAACGCGCTCTACGAGAACGATCCGAACCTGCGCATCCGCATCGGCTACGACAAGGCCGCGCGCACGATCACCATCGACGACAACGGCATCGGCATGAGCCGCGACGAAGCGATCGCGAACCTCGGCACGATCGCGCGCTCGGGCACCAAGGAATTCTTCTCGAAGCTGTCCGGCGACCAGCAGAAGGACGCCGCGCTGATCGGCCAGTTCGGCGTCGGCTTCTACTCGGGCTTCATCGTCGCGGACAAGATCAGCGTCGAGACGCGCCGCGCGGGCCTGCCGGCAAGCGAAGGCGTGCGCTGGGAAAGCGCGGGCGAGGGCGACTTCACGGTCGACGCGATCGAGCGCGCGCAGCGCGGCACGACGATCACGCTGCATCTGCGCGAAGGCGAGGACGAGCTGCTGTCGTCGTACCGCCTGAAGTCGATCATCCAGAAGTACTCGGACCACATCGCGCTGCCGATCCTGATGCGCAAGGAAGAATGGGATCAGGAAAAGGGCGAGATGGTGCTGAAGGACGAGGACGAGACCGTCAACCAGGCCAGCGCGCTGTGGACCCGCTCGAAGAGCGACATCACCGACGAGCAGTACAAGCAGTTCTACCAGCACGTCGCGCACGACCACCAGGACCCGCTCACGTGGACGCACAACCGCGTCGAGGGCCGCAGCGAATACACGCAGCTGCTGTTCGTGCCGTCGCACGCGCCGTTCGACCTGTGGAACCGCGACTACCGCGGCGGCCTGAAGCTGTACGTGAAGCGCGTGTTCATCATGGACGACGCGGAACAACTGCTGCCGCAATACCTGCGCTTCGTGAAGGGCGTCGTCGATTCGGCGGACCTGCCGCTCAACGTGTCGCGCGAGATCCTGCAGGAAAGCCGCGACGTGAAGGCGATCCGCGAAGGCGTGACGAAGCGCGCGCTGTCGATGCTCGAGGAGCTCGCGAACGCCGAGGACGATGCGGGCAAGGAGAAGTACAAGACGTTCTGGCGCGCGTTCGGCCAGGTGCTGAAGGAAGGGCTCGGCGAGGATCACGCGAACCGCGAGCGCATCGCGAAGCTGCTGCGCTTCGCGTCGACGCATGGCGATACCGACGCGCAGGACGTGTCGCTCGCCGACTACGTCGCGCGCATGAAGCCCGAGCAGAGCAAGATCTACTACGTGACCGCCGATACGTGGCAGGCCGCGAAGAACAGCCCGCATCTCGAGGTGTTCCGCAAGAAGGGCGTCGAGGTGCTGCTGCTGACCGACCGCGTCGACGAGTGGATGCTGTCGTTCCTGCATGAATTCGACGGCAAGCCGCTCGCGAGCGTTGCGCGCGGCGACCTCGATCTCGGCGAGCTGAACGACGACGAGAAGAAGGCGCAGGAGCAGGCCGGCGACGCGATCAAGCCGGTCGTCGACAAGATGAAGGAAGCGCTCGGCGACAAGGTGAAGGACGTGCGCGTCACGTTCCGCCTGACCGATTCGCCGTCGTGCCTCGTCGCGGACGACAACGACATGAGCGGCTACCTGCAGCGGATGCTGAAGGCGGCCGGCCAGTCGGCGCCGTCGTTCCAGCCGATCCTCGAGATCAATCCCGAGCATGCGCTCGTCAAGCAGCTGAACGCCGACAGCGCCGATTTCGGCGACTGGTGCCACCTGCTGTTCGACCAGGCGCTGCTTGCGGAGGGCGGCATGCTGGACGATCCGGCAAGCTTCGTGAAGCGGACCAACGCGCTGCTGCTGTCGCGCGCCGCGTGAGCGCGCGAATGCGCTTCGACGGCGCTCAGTCGGGCTGGCGCGAGACGCCGCGGCCCGGCTGCACGCTCGACCAGCGGGACTGGCTGACGCGCGGCGGCTCGCTGACCGCGCATCTCGCGCGGCTCGGCCGCGTGAGCGTGCGCGTGACGCGCGAGGCGGTCGATGGCCCGTGGTTCGACGAGCATGCGGCGCTCGCGTGCGTGCCGCGCGCGCCGATGTGGGTGCGCGAGGTGATCCTGTCGGTCGACGGCACGCCGTACGTCGCCGCGCACAGCATCGCGCCGCTCGCCGCGAGCAAGGGCATCTGGCAGGCGATGCGGCGGCTGCGCACGCGGCCGCTCGCGGAGCTGCTGTACAGCGATCCGCAGGTCGAGCGCTCGGCGCTCGTCAGCCGGCGCGTGATCGCCGGCCATCCGCTGTATGCGCTAGCGAGCCATGCGCTCGGCGGCGCGCGCGCGCCGCACGCGTTCGCCGCGCGGCGCTCGGTGTTTCAGCGGCACGGCGCACCGCTGATGGTGACCGAATGCATGCTGCCCGCGCTGTGGCGGCATGTCGAAGCGTATGGAGACGGTCTGCGCCCGTCGGGGGCTGCGTGATGCTGCAAGGCTTTCCGCCGGTCGTCGGGCCGGCCACCCATACGATGATCCTCGGCAGCTTTCCGGGCGAGGCGTCGCTGGATGCCGCGCAGTATTACGCGCATCCGCGCAACCAGTTCTGGCGGTTGCTCGGCGAGGTGCTTGGGGAGCCTGCGTTGCATGAGCTCGCCTATGACGCGCGGCTCGAACGCGTGCTGAAGCACGGCATCGGCATCTGGGACGTGCTCGCCGCGTGCCACCGCGAAGGGAGTCTCGATTCGGCGATTCGGAATGCGAAGCCGAACGATTTCGATGCGCTGCGCGAGCATGCGCCGCTGCTGAAGAAGGTGTGTTTCAACGGGAAGACGGCGGGGCGGTTCGCCGAGGTGATCGGCGCGGCGGGATATGAGACGCTGGTGCTGCCTTCGTCGAGCCCGGCGAATGCGATGCTGTCGTTCGAGCAGAAGCTGGTGCAGTGGCGGCGCATCGTCGGTTGATCGGCTTCGGCGGCGGGCGAACGTCAGTGGTAGTCGTTTTCCCGCTGATGGCGTACCGCAAGGATCGTCACCGTCTCGCTGTCGTCGATCTCGAACAGCGCGACGTATCCGGATGCGCCGAATGGAACGATCAGTTCCCGCAGAAACGGCATCGACGGATGGGCTTTGCGGCAGGTAAACGGCGACGATTCCAATGTTGCGATACCCGAAGCGATAGCTGCCAGCGCACGCTCGGCCAGTTCGACGTCCGCGTCGTCGCGCTCGACGATGAACGTATAGAGCTCGCTCAGATCACGGGATGCCGCCGGTGTGAAGCGAACCATATACGTCATCGCGCCTGTCGTGTCCTGGCACGCAGCGTGTCGAGCTGCCGGCCCAGTCGTTCCAGTACTTCGGACGAAGACACATAGTCGCCGGTACGTCGTGCATCATCACGCGACGCGATCCCGCGGGCAATGAATTCACTCTGATGGCGACGGCGCTCGATGCCGTCGCGAATCGATTGCTCGACGAATGCCGATAGCGTTTCGCCTTCCTGAAGGACGTTCTCGGCCGCTTCTCGCAATTCCGGTTCGACCCGAATCGACGGAAAAGTCGCAGTTTTCATCATGACCTCTTCTGTATCGCAGTTGCGATGCATTGTCGCGCACGGCCTTGTCGCCGGCAAGAGTCGCCACCGTGGCCGCCCCGTCCGCCGGGCACGCCGCGCCGACCCGCGACCGAGCAATGCTATCCTCTCGTCCGCTTATCCAGCGTCATCCAACGAGATTCAACATGACCCGACTGATCAAGCGCGCGTCCGCCGAGGCGCGCGCATTCAAGCGCGACGAGCCGTCCGCGTACAACGGCTCCTCGAAACTCAAGCCGCCGCGCGTGAAGCGCCGCGCGGACATCGACGAACACGACGACGTGCCCGTCCTCGACGCGCCGCGCAAGCCGCGCTTCGCGCCGGTGACGTTCTCCGAGGAGCGCGGCGTGCGCTACCTGCACTTCGGCACCGAATGGGTGCAGGGTGCGATGCGGATCTCGAAGCCGCTCCATATCGAGCTCGAATATGCGCAGCAGATGATGGCCTGGCTGCTGTTCCTCGAGACGCCCGCGCGCATCGTGCAGCTCGGGCTCGGCACGGGCGCCCTGACCAAGTTCGCGCACCGCTTCCTGCCGCACGCGAAGGTCGAGGCGGTCGAGCTGAACCCGGCCGTGATCGTCGCCGCGCGCACGATGTTCGCGCTGCCGTCCGACGACGCGCGCCTCGCCGTCCACGAAGCGGACGCGTGGGACTTCGTCAACGACGCGGCCAACCGCGGCACCACGGGCGCGATCCAGATCGACCTGTACGATGCGACCGCGCGCGGCCCGGTGCTCGACAGCGTCGCGTTCTACCGCGCGGTGCGCGGCTGCCTCGCCGACGCGGGCATCGCGACGATCAACCTGTTCGGCGATCATCCGAGCTTCGTGCGCAACATGAAGCACCTGAACGCGGCGTTCGACAATCGCGTGATCGCGCTGCCGGAAGTGCACGACGGCAACCGGATCGCGCTCGCGTTCTCGGGGCCCGCGCTCGACGTGACGTTCGCGCAGCTCGATGCGCGCGCGAAAGTGATCGAGGCAGCCGTCAACCTGCCCGCGCGCAAGTGGGTGAAAGCTTTGAAAGCATCGGCCGCGCCGAACGCGACGTCGTTCTCGATCTGACGCTTCATGCGCCGGCCGGATGCCGGCGCGAGCGCGCGACAGGGACGGATCGTCCGGGTTCGTCCCCGCTTGACCGCGCTCACGCGGCTCCTATACTGGCGCGAAGCCAGGGGAGCCGCAGCTTGCCCGTTTCGCCGCTCCTCTCGCCGCCGTACCCGTTCAAGACAAGAACTACTTCGATAACCGGGAATGATGAGGAGACGCCATGGCTCACGATGCCGACGCCAACCGGGCCGCGAAGCGCTGGCTCTGGCTGCTGGTGCTGCCGCTGATCGCGATGGTCTGGGTACCGTCGTACAACAAGGTCGATCCGCAATGGCTCGGCTTTCCGTTCTTCTACTGGTACCAGCTTCTGTGGGTCCTCATTAGCGCGGTGATCACCGCGTTCGTCTACATCAAGACCAAGAACGCGTGGACGGGGGGCGGCACGCAAGGAGGCCGTCGATGAACCTTGCCGCGACCTTCGTTTTCGTCCTGCTCTTCATCGGCGTCACGATCATCGGCTTCCTCGCCGCGAACTGGCGGCGCGGCGATCTCGCGCATCTCGACGAGTGGGGCCTCGGCGGCCGCCGCTTCGGCACGATCGTCACGTGGTTCCTGCTCGGCGGCGACCTCTATACCGCCTACACGTTCGTCGCGGTGCCGGCGCTCGTGTTCGGCGCGGGCGCGATGGGCTTCTTCGCGCTGCCGTACACGATCGTCATCTATCCGTTCGCGTTCGTCGTGTTCCCGAAGCTGTGGAGCATCGCGAAGCGGTACGGCTACGTGACCGCCGCCGACTTCGTCAATGCGCGCTACGGCAGCCGGATGCTCGCGCTCGCGATCGCGGTGACGGGCATCGTCGCGACGATGCCGTACATCGCGCTGCAGCTGGTCGGCATCGAGGTCGTGATCGGCGCGCTCGGCTTCGACACGACCGGCTTCGTCGGCGACCTGCCGCTCATCATCGCGTTCGCGATCCTCGCCGCGTACACGTACACCTCGGGCCTGCGCGCACCCGCGATGATCGCGATCGTGAAGGACGTGCTGATCTACATCACGATCGCGGCCGCGGTCATCGTGATCCCGGCGAAGCTCGGCGGCTTCGGGCAGATCTTCGGCCACGTGCCGCCCGCGAAGCTGCTGCTGAAGGCGCCGGATGCGACGAGCCTGAACGGCTACAGCGCGTACGCAACGCTCGCGATCGGCTCGGCGCTCGCGCTGTTCCTGTATCCGCATTCGGTCACGGCGATCCTGTCGTCGTCGTCCGGCAACTCGATCCGCCGCAACATGGCGATGCTGCCCGCGTACTCGTTCGTGCTCGGCCTGCTTGCGCTGCTCGGCTACATGGCGCTCGCGTCGGGCGTGAAGGACATGCCGCAGTATGCGTCGTACTTCAAGGCGTTCGGCCCGAACTTCGCGGTGCCCGCGCTGTTCCTCGAGTATTTCCCGTCGTGGTTCGTCGGCGTCGCGTTCGCGGCGATCGGCATCGGCGCGCTGGTGCCGGCGGCGATCATGTCGATCGCGGCCGCGAACCTGTACACGCGCAACATCCACCGCGAGTTCGTCAACCGCAACATGACGCACGACCAGGAGACCCACGTCGCGAAGCTCGTGTCGCTGATCGTGAAGGTCGGGGCGGTCGCGTTCGTGATCGGCTTGCCGCTGACCTATGCGATCCAGCTGCAGCTGCTCGGCGGGATCTGGATCATCCAGACGCTGCCCGCGATCGTGCTCGGCCTCTACACGCGCGTGCTCGACTATCGCGGCCTGCTGCTCGGCTGGGCGGCAGGCATCGTGTGCGGCACGTGGATGGCGATCTCGCTGAAGCTCGCGAGCTCGATCTTCACGATCCACCTGTTCGGCTATGCGATTCCCGGCTATGCGGCGGTGTGGTCGCTGGTCGTGAACCTGGTCGTGTCGGTGGTGGTGAGCGTGCTGGTGCGCGCGATGGGCGTCGCGCATGCGGAGGATCGCACGCGGCCCGAAGACTATCTCGACGTGATCGAGGGCTGAAGCCGGCTGCCCCGCAGGAAGGACGCCCGCCGCTGCGCAGCGGCGGGCGTTGTCATTTGCGTCAGGCTTGCGCGTGCTTCGCGAGATCCTCGCGTTGCGACAGATCCTCGACGTTGATCATCCAGTGCACGCCGAAGCGGTCCTTCAGCATCCCGAAGCCGAGCGCCCAGAAAGTCTTCTGAAAGGGCATCGTCACTTCGCCGCCGTCGGCGAGCGCGTCGAACAGCTTCTTGCCTTCATCGACGCTCGCCGGGTTCAGCGACAGCGAATAGCCGCTGTGCGTGCCGCCCGTATTGCGGCAGTCGCCGTCCGAGCACATGAGCATCGAATCGCCGATCGTGAAGCTCGCATGCATGACCTTGTCCGCCATCTCGGGCGAGATCGGCTGGTCGGGGTTCGGCGGCGCATCCCTGAAGTGCATCTTGAACATCGTCTTCGCGCCGAGCGCCTTTTCGTAGAACTGAAGGGCAGCTTCGGCCTGGCCGTAGAACGTCAGGTACGGTTGAACTTGCATCGTTGTCTCCTGTTCCGGGATGAGCGCCCGGGAAGCGGCCGGTGCGCCCGTGACGTGGATTGTAGTGCGTGGGTCTGACAGCGGGATGAAAAAACGGCCGCGAACGCGGGGTTCGCGGCCGTTTCCGGCAAGACTGCTGACGGCTGTTGCCAGACTGGCTGCCGCCTGCTGACGTTCGGCAGGGTTCAGCGCAGCGCGTCGATCAGCTTCTCGAGCTTCACCGCGTCGGCGGCGAACGTGCGGATGCCTTCGGCGAGCTTCTCGGTCGCCATCGCGTCGTCGTTCAGCTGGAAGCGGAACGACGCCTCGTCGATCGCGACCCGTGCGGCGGGCGCATCCGTGAGCGCGTCCGGCGACAGCTTGCGCGTGACCGTCTCGTTGCTGTCCTGCAGCTTCTGCAGCAAATCGGGACTGATGGTCAGCAGGTCGCAGCCTGCGAGCTCGACGATCTGGCTCGTCGTGCGGAAGCTCGCGCCCATCACCTCGGTGCGGTAGTCGAAGGTCTTGTAGTACGTGTAGATGCGGCGCACCGACTGCACGCCCGGATCGTTCGCGCCGCCGTTCTTCGCTTCATCCCATTCGGCGCCGGCCTGCTTCTTGTACCAGTCGTAGATGCGGCCGACGAACGGCGAGATCAGCTGTGCGCCGGCTTCCGCGCACGCGGCGGCCTGCACCAGCGAGAAAAGCAGGGTCATGTTGCACTTGATCCCTTCCTTTTGCAGCACCTCGGCCGCGCGGACGCCTTCCCAAGTCGACGCGAGCTTGATCAGGATGCGCTCGCGGCCGATGCCGGCGGCTTCGTAGAGCTTGATCAGCTCGTGCGCCTTGTCGACGGAGCGCTTCGCGTCGAACGACAGGCGCGCGTCGACTTCGGTCGACACGCGGCCCGGAATCAGCTTCAGGATTTCGGTGCCGAATGCGATCAGCAGGCGGTCGATGATGAAATCGGTGCTTTCGCTGCGGTGATCGCGGACGGTTTTTTCGAGGATCGGCTTGTACGCATCCTTCTGCACCGCCTTCAGGATCAGCGACGGGTTCGTGGTCGCGTCCCGCGGCTGGTATTGCGCGAGCTGCTGGAAATCGCCCGTGTCGGCGACGACGGTGGTGTACTGCTTCAGCTGGTCGAGTGCGGTAGTCATGGCGATTCGAGAAGAGGGCGCGATGCGCCGGGGTTCTCACGGGCCGCGCGAACGCGGCGGCGAAGCGAAGCGGCGCGCGCGGGGCGCCGGTTCCGATCCGCTATTCTAGGCCCGATTCGCGTCGCGCATCGGATCGCACATCGCGGCGCACATGTTTCGCACGGCAGACGAGCGCCGGGGCCGGCTTCGCCGCCGGCGCGAACGGCCGCTACGCGGGGCGGCGCGCGTTGAGGATCGCCTGCGTGACGACTCCGGCGACGAGCCCCCAGAACGCCGGGCCGATCGACAGCAGCGTGAGGCCCGACGCGGTGACCATGAACGTGACGAGCGCCGCTTCTCGCTGCCGCGCGTCCTGCATCGCGTTCGCCATGCCGCTCATGATCGAGCCGAACAGCGCGAGCGCGGCGACCGACACGACGAGCGCCTTCGGCAGCGCGGCGAACAGCGCCGCGATCGTCGCGCCGAAGATGCCCGCGATCAGGTAGAAGGTGCCGCACCACACCGCGGCCGTGTAGCGCTTCGCGCGGTCCTCGTGCGCTTCGGGGCCGGTGCAGATCGCCGCGGTGATCGCGGCGAGGTTCACGCCGTGCGAGCCGAACGGCGCGAGCGCGAGCGACGCGAGGCCCGTCGTCGCGATCAGCGGCGACGACGGCGTCGGGTAGCCGTCCGCGCGCAGCACCGCGATGCCCGGCACGTTCTGCGACGCCATCGCGACCACGAACAGCGGAATGCCGATGCTGACGATCGACGCGAGCGAGAATGCGGGCATCGTGAACACGGGCTTCGCGAGCGCGATGTGGAACCGGCTGAAGTCGAGCAGCCCGAGGCCGCCCGCGACCGCCGTGCCGACGATCAGCGTCGTCACGATCGCGTAACGCGGCGCGAGCCGCTTGACGATCAGGTACGTGAAGAACATCGCGAGCACCAGCGCGGTCCGGTATTGCGCGGCGCGGAAGATCTCGATGCCGATCTCGAACAGGATGCCCGCGAGCAGCGCGGCGGCGATGCCGGCCGGGATCTTCTTGCGCATCAGCGTGTCGAACAGGCCGCTCATGCCGACCGCGGTCAGCAGCAGCGCGCAGACGATGAACGCGCCGATCGCCTCCGGGTACGGCACGCCGGGCAGCGACGCGACCAGCAGCGCCGCGCCGGGCGTCGACCACGCGACGACGACGGGTGCGCGAAAACGCAGCGACAGGCCGATCGTCGTCAGCGCCATCCCGATCGACAGCGCCCAGATCCACGACGAGATCTGCGCGTCGCTCAGGTGCGCGGCGCGGCCGGCCTGGAACATCAGCACGAGCGAGCTCGTGTAGCCGGTCATCATCGCGACGAAGCCGGCGACGAGCGCCGAGACCGAGGTGTCCGAGAAGAAACGACCGCTCGCGCGGCCCGCGCCCGCGGTGGACGACTGATTCATGGTGACTCCGGAGAAGAGGCCGCGCGGGCGGCCGCCGTTACTTGCTGAGTGCGCGCATCGCGGTTTCGAGCCCCGCGAGCGTGAGCGGATACATGCGCTGGCCGAGCAGGTCGCGGATGATCGCGACCGATTGCCGGTATTCCCATAGCCGCTCGGGCTCGGGGTTCAGCCACGCATGATGCGGGAACTGGTCGGCGAGCCGCCGCAGCCACACCGCGCCGGCCTCGGGGTTGTTGTATTCGACCGAGCCGCCCGGCTGCAGCACTTCGTACGGGCTCATCGTCGCATCGCCGACGAAGATCAGCTTGTAGTCGGGCGTGAACTTGTGCAGCACGTCCCACGTCGCGGTGCGTTCCGCGTGGCGGCGCCGGTTGTGCTTCCACAGGTGGTCGTACACGCAGTTGTGGAAGTAGTAGAACTCGAGGTGCTTGAATTCCGCCTTCGCGGCGGAGAACAGCTCTTCGGTGCGCTTGATGTGATCGTCCATCGAGCCGCCGACGTCGAGCAGCATCAGCACCTTCACGTTGTTGTGGCGCTCGGGCACCATCCGCAGGTCGAGCCAGCCCGCGTTCGCCGCGGTGCTGCGGATCGTGCCGGGCAGGTCGAGCTCCTCGGCCGCGCCTTCGCGCGCGAAGCGGCGCAGCCGCCGCAGCGCGACCTTGATGTTGCGCGTGCCGATCTCGACCGAGTCGTCGTAGTCGCGGAACGCGCGCGCCTCCCACACCTTGACCGCGGTGCGGTTGCCGTTCGACGGTCCGCCGATGCGCACGCCTTCCGGGTTGTAGCCGCCGTGGCCGAACGGCGACGTGCCGCCGGTGCCGATCCACTTGTTGCCGCCTTCGTGCCGCTCCTTCTGCTCGTCGAGCAGCTGCTTCAGGCGCTCCATCAGCTTGTCGAGCCCGCCCATCGCCTCGATCTGCGCTTTCTCCTCGTCGCACAACTCGCGCTCGAGGCGCTTCTCGAGCCAGTCGAGCGGGATGTCGAACGCGTCGGACGGCAGCGCGGACACGCCGTGGAAGTACGCGCCGAACGCCTGGTCGAACTTGTCGAAGTACTGCTCGTCCTTCACGAGCGTCATCCGCGCGAGGTAATAGAACGCGTCGAGCGACGGCGCGATGAGTCCGGCTTTCAGCGATTCGAGCAGCGTCAGGTATTCCTTCACCGAGACGGGCAGCTTCGCTGCGCGCAGCGCGTAGAAGAAATTGAGCAACATGGCCGGGCCTTCGCGGATTTGGGAGCTTACCGGTTGTGCCGGTTCATGTAGACGAGCCGCTCGAACAGGCTCAGGTCCTGCTCGTTCTTCAGCAGCGCGCCCGCGAGCGGCGGCACGATCTGCTTGCGATCGGCGCCGCGCAGCGCATCCGGCGGGATGTTCTCGGCGAGCAGCAGCTTCAGCCAGTCGAGCAGCTCGGAGGTCGACGGCTTCTTCTTCAGGCCCGACACGCCGCGCAGCTCGAAGAAGCTCTCGAGCGCGGCATGCAGCAGCTCCTCGCGGATGTTCGGGTAGTGGACCGCGACGATCTTCTGCATCGTCGACGCGTCGGGGAACTGGATGTAGTGGAAGAAGCAGCGGCGCAGGAACGCGTCGGGCAGCTCCTTCTCGTTGTTCGACGTGATGATGACGAGCGGACGGTGCTTCGCGCGCACGGTCTCGCGCGTCTCGTACACGTGGAACTCCATCCGGTCGAGCTCGCGCAGCAGGTCGTTCGGGAATTCGATGTCGGCCTTGTCGATCTCGTCGATCAGCAGCACGCTCGGGCGCTCGGCGTCGAACGCCTGCCACAGCACGCCCTTGACGATGTAGTTCGCGATGTCCTTCACGCGCTCGTCGCCGAGCTGCGAGTCGCGCAGCCGCGACACGGCGTCGTATTCGTACAGCCCCTGCTGCGCTTTCGTGGTCGACTTGATGTGCCACTGCAGCAGCGGCATGTCGAGCGCTGCGGCGACTTCCTCGGCGAGCATGGTCTTGCCGGTGCCGGGCTCGCCCTTGATCAGGAGCGGGCGTTGCAGCGTCAGCGCGGCGTTGACCGCGAGCTTCAGATCGTCGGTGGCGACGTAGTGCGAGGACCCTTCGAAACGCATGGCGGCGCTCTTCTCTATCGCGAAAAAAACCCAGTATAAGTCAGAAGGGCTGTCGGGTTCGGGCGTGGCCGCGTATCGTTGCGGGACCGCGGCGGGACGGGCCGGGAAGCCGTATGGACGCGTTCCCTACCGACGCGGTACAATCTGGCCGTTTTTTTGGCCTGCGTGGCGACCCCGATAAGCAAAACGGCGCGGGCCGTTGCCGCTTTGGCGCCAGTTTCCCCTCAAGCTAGGTTACAAGAGCTATGAACAAATTCGTCGGCAAACACGTTGTTGTCGCAGCGCTCGTGGCGCTCGCGGGCAGCGCGCAGGCGGCCGGTGTGGTCGGCAACCCGAAGGACGGGGCGAGCA
This sequence comes from Burkholderia ubonensis, assembly GCF_001718695.1. Taxonomy (NCBI): domain Bacteria; kingdom Pseudomonadati; phylum Pseudomonadota; class Betaproteobacteria; order Burkholderiales; family Burkholderiaceae; genus Burkholderia; species Burkholderia ubonensis. Next base: position 86,139 of record NZ_CP013420.1, read on the forward strand.
AGGCCGCCATGTGCATCGGCTGTCACGGCATCCAGGATTACCGTACCGCCTACCCGGAGGTCTACCGGGTACCGGTTCTCGGCGGCCAGAACGAGCAATACCTCGCGAACGCGCTGCAGGCCTACCGCAAGAAGGATCGCCGTTTCCCGTCGATGAACGCGATCGCCGGTTCGCTGACGGATCAGGACATCGCCGATCTGGCGGCCTACTATGCCGCGCAGAAACCCGACTCGAAGGACAATCCCTACAAGTAAGCGCGCGCTCGCTGACCTCATACGCGGGATAGGAGCATTCATGAACAACGCATTCAAGACGGCGGCGGCGATCGCGTTCGCGGCCGGCCTCGCGATCGGCAGCGCGCACGCGGCCGACCTGTCGAAGGGCAAGGACCTGGTCGAATCGCACAACTGCGCAGCCTGCCACGGCGCGAAGATGAACCAGCCGATCAACGCGGAGTATCCGCGCCTCGCCGGTCAGCACGCCGACTACCTCGTCTGGGCGATGCGCCAGTACCAGATGGGCGTCACGAACCCGCTGCTCGGCCGCAACAACGCGATCATGCAGGCACAGGTGCAGAACCTGTCGGTCAGCGACATGAAGGACATCGCGGCCTACATCGAGTCGCTGAAAGAAACCGATCTCGTCTTCAAGAAGTAAGTGTGCCGGGCCGAGCGGCCCGTGCAGCGAAATACCCCGCCGCGGCGGGGTATTTTTTTGTCCGCGCGGCGGCGGCCGGCGGCCGGCGATCGCGCTGCGGCCCGCGGTCAGTCGCGCGACGCGCGGCGCAGGATGCGCTGCAGGTACGCGTCGGAATCGGGCGGCGTGCCCGTGCGCTGCGCTTCCCAGATCGTCTCGCCGAGGCATTCCATGATCGCGTGCTGCGCTTCGTGCGTCGAGTCGAGCTTCGCCGCGAGCTTGTCGTGCGCGGCGCGGATTCCGGGCGGCTGGTCGATCGACAACTGCTCGCTGATCGCGAGGTGCATCGACAAGTGCAGGAACGGATTCGTGCGGCCTTCCTCGGGCGTGTAGTTGCGCTCGGCGGCGCCGTCGGCGTCCGCGAGGTCGTCGTGGTATTCGGGGTGTTCGACGATCCAGTCGGCCGCGATCGCTTCGAGCGGCGTGAGGATTTCGCCGGCGCGCTGCTTGCGCCAGGTGTCGATGAAAAAGCGACGCACTTCGTCGCGGCTCGGATTGAACATGGTGGGGAACGTCGTGATTCGCATCGGCGTGATGCCGCGTCGCGCATTGTACGCCGGGTCGGCGAGCGGTGCTGGCGGCGCGTGCGGGCGCGACGGGAAGCGGGGCGGCCGGGCGCGCGGGTAAGCGCGGGCTGGGCGGCGCGCCGAGCCGCCGATACACTCCTACGATTTCGGTATTTCGTCCGCATTCGCTCCGTCATGTCCTCCGCCCATTCACCATCCGCCGCCCTTCAGGGCGCGCTCTATGTCGCGTTGTCCGCCGCCGCGTTCGGCGCGATGGCGATCTTCGGCCGCTATGCGTATGCAGGCGGCGTCGACGTGCTCGGGCTCCTGATCGTGCGCTTCGCGATCGGCGGCGCGGTGCTCGCCGCGATCGCAAGGCGCCGCGGCGTCGTGTGGCCGCGCGGCCGCGCGCTTGGCTCCCTCGTCGCAATGGGCGCGTTGGGCTATGTCGGCCAGTCGTTCTGCTATTTCAGCGCGTTGCAGCACGCGCAGGCGAGCCTCGTTGCACTGCTGCTGTACCTGTATCCGGCGTTCGTCACGCTGCTCGCCGCATGGTGGCTCGGCGAGCGGCTTACGCGCGCCAAGGTCGTCGCGCTCGTGCTGTGCGTCGCGGGCTCGGCGCTGATGGTCGGCGGCGGTCACGGCGAGCCGCTCGGCATCGCGCTGGCGCTCGCCGCCGCGGTGATCTATTCGCTGTACATCGTTGCCGGCACCAGGGCGACGCGCGGCATCGATCCGCTCGCGACGACCGCCGTCATCTGCGCGTCGGCCACCGCGACGCTCGTGCTGATCGCCGTCGTGCGCGGCGCGGCGCTCGGCACGCCGCCGCACTGGCCCGCGACGGCGGGCGGCTGGGCGGCGATGCTGGCGATCGCGCTCGTGTCGACGGTCGCCGCGATGATCGCGTTCTTCGCGGGGCTCGAGCGGCTCGGCGCGGCGCGCACGTCGATGCTGTCGACGCTGGAGCCGGTCGTGACCGTCGCGCTCGCGGCGCTGCTGTTCGGCGAGGCGCTGTCGCCGATGCAGTGGGCGGGCGGCGTCGCGATTCTCGCGGCGGTGCTGGCGCTCGTGCGTGCGGGCGGCGCCGCCGCGGACGATGCGACGGCGACCTCCAACGCTTGATCGGGGCGGGTCGCGTGGACCCGGGGCCGCGGCTGCGCGCGACGGGTCATTCAGTGGGCGGCGGGGTCTTCGGCCGGTACTCGCACAGCGGCTCGATCGCGCAGTGCCAGCATTCGGGCTTGCGCGCCTTGCACACGTAGCGGCCGTGCAGGATCAGCCAGTGATGCGCATCCTGCAGGAATTCCTTCGGCGTGACCTTCTCGAGCGCGGCCTCGACGGCCCGCACGTCCTTGCCGGGCGCGAGGCCGGTGCGGTTCGCGACGCGGAAGATGTGCGTGTCGACCGCGATCGTCGGATGGCCGAACGCGGTGTTGAGCACGACGTTGGCGGTCTTGCGGCCGACGCCCGGCAGGCTCTCGAGCGCCTCGCGATCGGCCGGCACTTCGCCGCCGTACTGCTCGAGCAGGATCCGGCACGCGGCGACCACGTTCTTCGCCTTGGTCCGGTACAGGCCGATCGTCTTGATGTACTCGGTGACGCCTTCCTCGCCGAGCGCGACAATTTGTCGCGGCGTGTTCGCGACCGGGAACATCTTGCGCATCGCCTTGTTGACCGACACGTCGGTCGCCTGCGCGGACAGCATCACGGCGATCAGCAGTTCGAACGGCGTCGAGTATTCGAGCTCGGTGGTCGGATTCGGATTGAGGCTCTGCAGCGTTTCGAAGATCGCGCGTCGTTTGCTGGCGTTCATTGTGGTGTCGGGTCGGGTGGCGCGGACGGGCCGTGTTCCGGTTCGGACGAGCCTTCGCCGGCTTGCTCGGCCGCCTGCGCCTGCTGCTCGGCGAGCCGCTTGCGGCGCGCTTCGGCCGCATCGATCTGGGCCTGGACCGCGGGGCTCACGCCTTCGGTGTTCTTCGGCGCGCTGCCTTGCGCGGCCAGCTCGTCCTTCTTCTTGCGCGCGCGTTCGAGCGCGGCCGCGATGATCGCGCGTTTCTTCGCGTCGGCATCCGTGGCCGCGTCGGCCGCCGCGGGCTGCGTCGCGGCCGGCGCAGCCGACGCGGTAGCGCTCGCCACACGGCGCGCGGCCGCGCGCGCTTCGGCGGCCTCGCGCTCGCGGCGCTGGCGCGCGAGCCGGCGGTCGTGGCGTTCGCGCGCGGCGTCGGCCTGCGCCTGCGTCCATGCGTCCCAGCCGGTGTGCTCGCCGGTGACGGGCACCATCGCGATGCAGTCGACCGGGCACGGCGGCACGCACAGGTCGCAGCCCGTGCAGAGCGACGTGATCACCGTGTGCATCTGCTTGGGCGCGCCGGCGATCGCATCGACCGGGCAGGCCTGCATGCAGAGCGTGCAGCCGATGCAGAGGTTTTCGTCGATCACCGCGACGGGGCGCGCCCGCTCGTCGCCGTTGACCGGATTCAGCGGAATCACGGGCTTGCCGAGCAGGCGGGCGAGGCGCGCGACGCCTTCGGCGCCGCCCGGCGGGCACTGGTTGTAGTTCGCGTCGCCGGCGGCGATGGCCTCGGCGTACGGGCGGCAGCCGTCATAGCCGCACTTCGTGCATTGGGTCTGGGGCAGCAGATCTTCGATGCGATCCGCGAGTGTCTTGGAGTCGGTCACGGGGACAGCGGGCGCCGGTGCGCCGAATGTCTGCCGGCCACGGCGGGCGCGGCCGGCAAGGTTTGCCAAAGGAGGATTATCGCCGATTTCCCGCATTGCGCTTGACGCAGTCTGTGCGCATAATCGAAGCGCATTTTTGCAGGGGCGCAGCAGGGGGGACGCCGCAAGGCGGGCCTGTTCCAGTGTCGCCGGTGCCGACAAGGTGGGGCGACTGATCCGGATCACGCGGCTCACATAGCAAAACGCCACCATGAATCAGCCAAAAATCAAAAGAGATCCTGAAGGCACCCGCCGCCGCATCCTGATGGCGGCGGCCGAAGAATTCGCGAGTGGGGGCCTGTTCGGCGCGCGCGTCGATCAGATCGCGCGGCGGGCGGAAACCAACGAGCGCATGCTCTATTACTACTTCGGCAGCAAGGAGCAGCTGTTTACCGCCGTGCTCGAGCATGCGTTTTCCGCGCTGACCGAGGCCGAGCGCGTGCTCGATCTGGACGGCGTCGCGCCGGTCGAGGCGGTCACGCGGCTCGCGCACTTCGTGTGGGACTACTACCGCGACCATCCCGAGCTGCTGCGGCTGATCAACAACGAAAACCTGCACGAAGCCCGCTATCTGCACAAGTCGACGCGGATCCGCGAAATGATCTCGCCGATCGTCACGATGCTCGGCAACGTGCTCACGCGCGGCCAGAAGGCCGGGCTGTTCCGCAACGACGTCGATCCGCTGCGCTTCTACGTGACCCTGTCGGGGCTCGGCTACTACATCGTGTCGAACCGCTTCACGCTCGCCGCGACGCTCGGCCGCGACTTCAGCACGCCCGACGAGCGCGACGAGATGGTCAGGATGAACACCGAGCTGCTGCTCGCCTATCTGCTGCGGCGCTGACGAACGGCTTTCGGCCGCCGGATGAAAAAAACGCCGCCGTGCGCTGGCACGGCGGCGTTTTTCGTCTGGCGCACCGGCGTCAGGCCGCCTTGCGGGTGCGGGCGGGCTTTGCGCGCGTGCCGACGCGCTTCGCGGCGGGGGCCTTCGCCGGGGCGGCCGCATCGGGCGTCTTCGCGCGCGCGCGTTTCGCGGCGGCGGTCTTCGCGGACCCGGCCGGCGCATTCGCGGCCGGTACGGCGGCGAGCGGCGCGGCCGGTTGCGCATCCGGGCGATCCTTCGCGGCGCCGTGCTTCGGTTCCGGCGCGTGCTCGCGGATGAAGTCGCGCAGTTGCGGGTAAATGATCGTGCGCCAGCGGCGGCCCGAGAAGATCCCGTAGTGCCCGCACTTTTCCGCAGTCAGGTTGCGGCGCTGGTCCGGCGGGATGCCGGTGCACAGCTCGTGCGCGACGTGGGTCTGGCCGCTGCCGGAGATGTCGTCGAGCTCGCCCTCGATCGTCATCAGCGCGGTGTGCTTGATGTCCTGCGGGCGCACGAGCTCGCCGTCGATCTCCCACGTGCCTTCGGCAAGGCGGAACTCCTGGAACACGATGCGGATCGTCTCGAGGTAATACTCGGCGGCCATGTCGAGCACCGCGTTGTATTCGTCGTAGAAGTTGCGATGCGCTTCCGCGTCGTCTTCGTCGCCGCGCAGCAGGCTCTGATAGAAGTCCCAGTGCGATGCCGCGTGCCGCTCCGGATTCATCGCGACGAAGCCCGCATGCTGCAGGAAGCCCGGATAGACGTGGCGGCCTTCGCCCGGATAGTTCGCGGGCACCGTGTGAATCACGTTGTTCTCGAACCAGGAGATCGAATGCTGCGTCGCCAGCGAGTTCACCGACGTCGGGCTGAGGCGCGCGTCGATCGGCCCGCCCATCATCGTCATCGTGAGCGGCGTGTCCTCGCCGCGGCTCGCCATCAGCGAGATCGCCGCGAGCACCGGTACCGTCGGCTGGCACACCGAGATCACGTGCAGGTTGCGCGCGCCGATGTGGCGGATGAACTCCTGGATGTACGCGACGTAGTCGTGCAGGTGGAACGGGCCGGTCTCGACCGGCACCATCCGCGCGTCGATCCAGTCGGTGATGTAGACCTTGTGATCCTGCAGCAGCGTGCGCACGGTGTCGCGCAGCAGCGTCGAATGGTGGCCGGACAGCGGCGCGCAGACCAGCACGACCGGCTCGTCCTTCAGCTGGGTGACCGCGCCCGCGTCGTCCGAGTAGCGCTTGAAGCGCAGCAGGCGGCAGAACGGCTTCTCGACGATCGTCTGCTCGACGATCGGGATGTTGTGGCCGTCCTTGACGATCTGGTGCAGGTTGAATTCGGGCTTCTCGTAGTCCTTGCCGAGCCGGTACAGCAATTCGTACGCGGCGGCCATCCGCGTCGCGCCGGGCATCAGCGAGAGCGGGCTGGACGGATTGGCGAACGATTTCGACGCGGCCTGGGCCCAGGCCGTGAGCGGGCTCAGCATCGCCCGCTGGAATTCATGCAATTGGTAAAGCATGCAAACAACTCCCGCTTGGGGGACGGTGCGCGAGGGCGACGTTTGGGCGTCGTGGCGCGCCGTGTGGGTCAGCGATCGGCCATGCTGCACCGCGGCCGGTCAATCGCCGTCGATCATATCGGACAACGTGGGGTGGTGCAATGCAACATTTCCCTGATTTTTCATGAATTTGTTGCCATTTGACGTTCTCTGACGCCGCCTCGGCCGCCCGCGCTCAACGCCCCGCGGCGACCGCAGGCTCGGGCTGGCCGGCCGCGCGCGCCATTGCCTCCTCATGGTGCATCAGGTTCATCGCCGTGTGCACGAGCGCGACGTGCGAAAACGCCTGCGGGAAGTTGCCGACGAGGCGGCCCGCAACCGGGTCGTACTCCTCGGCGAGCAGCCCGAGGTCGTTCGACAGCGACAGCAGCCGGCGGAACAGGCGATGCGCTTCGTCGATCCGGCCGAGCAGCGCGTACGCGTCGACGAGCCAGAAACTGCACGCGAGAAACGTGCCTTCGCCGGGCGGCAGGCCGTCGTCGTATTCGCTCGTGCGGTAGCGCAGCACGAGGCCGTCGTGCAGCAGTTCGCGTTCGATCGCGTCGATCGTGCCGACGATGCGCGGGTCGTCCGGCGGCAGGAAGCCGAGCTGCGGCAGCAGCAGCACGCTCGCGTCGAGCTCGTCGCTGCCGTAGCTCTGCGTGAATGCCTGCTTGTCCGCATGCCACGCGTTCGCGCAGACGTCCGCGTGGATCTGTTCGCGCAGGCCGCGCCAGCGCTCGAGCGCGCCGGGCAGGCGGAACATTTCCGCAGACTTGATCGCGCGGTCGAACGCGACCCACGCCATCACCTTCGAGAACGTGAAGTGGCGGCGGCCGCCGCGCGTTTCCCAGACGCCTTCGTCGGGCTGCCGCCAGATTTTCTCGAGATGGTCGAGCAGCGTGCACTGCACCGACCATACGGTGTCGTCGGCCTGCAGGCCGCCCACGCGCGCAAGGTGCAGCGCCGCCATCACTTCGCCGAACACGTCGAGCTGCAACTGGTTCGCGGCACCGTTGCCGACCCGCACGGGCTTCGAATCCTGGTATCCGGGCAGCCAGTCGAGCTCCATTTCCGGCAGCCGGCGCTCGCCCGCGATCCCGTACATGATCTGGATCTGCTCGGGCGAGCCGGCCATCACGCGGCCGAGCCATGCGCGCCATGCGCGCGCCTCGTCGTAGTGGCCGCCGCGCATCAGCGCGAGCAGCGTGATCGTCGCGTCGCGCAGCCAGCAGTAGCGGTAATCCCAGTTGCGGGTGCCGCCGAGGTGCTCGGGCAGCGACGTGGTGGGCGCCGCGACGATGCCGCCCGTCGGCTCGTACGCGAGCGCCTTCAGCGTGATCAGCGAGCGGCGCACCGCGGCCTCGTAGCGGCCGTGCACCTGGCAGCGCCCCGACCATTCGAGCCAGTAGTTCTCGGTGCGCGCGAGCATCGACAGCGGGTCGCGCGCGGGCGGCAGCCGCAGGTGCGACGGCGCGTAGCCGAGCGAGAACGGCACGCGTTCGTCGGCGCTCACCGTGAATTCGGCGAGCGTGTGCAGGTTCTTGCCGGTGAGCGGCACCCTCGTGCGCAGCACGACGGTGTCGGGCCCCGCAATCGCCTTCACGCCGTCCTCGCGCGACAACTGCGTGACCCACGGAATCGAGAAGCCGTAGTCGAAGCGCAACACGAGCTCCATGCGCATCTTCATCGTGCCGTGCCGGCCGACGACGATCCGCACCAGCTCCGACCAGCCGTTGCCGGGCGGCATGAAATCGATCACGGTGACGGCGCCGTCGGCGCTTTCGTAATCGGTTTCGAGTATCAGCGTGTCGCCGCGATAGCGGCGCGTCGTGTGCGTGATCGCGGCGTCGGCGGCCGGCGCGAGCAGCCAGCGGCCGTGCTCGGGCGTGCCGACGAGGGCCGCGAAACAGGCGCCCGAATCGAAGCGGGGCCAGCACAGCCAGTCGACGGAGCCGTCTTTTTCGCGATCAGCGCGGCCGTGTGGCCGTCGCCGACGAGGGCGTAGTCTTCGATCAGGGCGGGCATGGGCGGCGATCCTTGTTACGCGTTCACTATCCGGACGGCGGCAGCCGGGCTTCACGTCCCGGCTTCGCGCCCCGTATACTCGGCCGGGCGACGGAGCGCGCAACGGCCGGCGTTTCGTCACATATCAACACTTGACGCGGCTCGATGCAAGGAGGATTCAATGCCCAACCGTTTACGCGCACGTGACGCGCGCGCTTCGACCCGAGGGTTTCCGCTTAGGCTCGCGCACTGGATGAAAGGTTTCGCGATCGTGCTTTCCTTATCCGCGACCCATGCGTTCGCGCAACAGTCCTCCGCGACGGCGCCCGCGGACGGCGTCTACAACCTGCTGGTCGGCACCTACACGGACGGCGGCAGCGACGGGATCTACGTGTACCGCTTCGACACGAAGACGGGCAGCGTCGCGCCGGTGTCGTCGACGAAGACCGTCAATCCGTCGTACCTGTTGCCGAGCCGCGACGGCCGCACCGTGTACGCGGTCAACGAGTTGCCCGGCGACAACGGTCCGGCCGACCAGCGCGGCGGCATCAGCGCGTTCCGCTTCGACGCGAAGACGGGCGCGCTGACGTTCATCGGCCGCGTGTCGTCGGAAGGGAACGATCCGTGCTACCTGAGCCTGTCGCCGGACGGCAAGTACCTCGTGACCGCGAACTACTCGGTCGCGGCAAACCCGGGCGGCAGCTTCGCGGTGTTTCCGCTGCGCGAGGACGGCGCGGTGAGCGAGGCCGCGCTGACCGTGCATCACGCAGGCAGCGGGCCCGTGAAGGGGCGCCAGGACGGCGCGCACGCGCACTCGGCGGTGTTCTCGCCGGACGGCCGCACCCTGTTCGTGCAGGATCTCGGCGCGGACAAGATCTTCGGCTATCGCTACACGGTCGACGGCAGCCGCGGCCTGATCAGCCCGACCGACACGCGCTACACGCCCGTGAAGGCGGGGTCGGGCCCGCGCCACATGGTGTTCGGCGCGAACGGCCGCTACGCGTACGTGACGAGCGAGCTGACCGCCGCGGTCGAGGTGTTCGGCCACCAGGACGGCAAGCTGACGCCGGTCCAGACCGTGCCGATGGCCGCGCCCGGCTTCAAGGGCAAGGTCGGCGGCGCGGCGATCCACCTGTCGCCGGACGGCCGCTTCCTGTACGCGAGCAATCGCGGCGACGCGAACGAGATCGTCATCTACGCGGTGAACCCGGCCGACGGGCGCCTGAAGACGGTCGGCCGGCAGTCGAGCCTCGGCAGGACGCCGCGCGAGTTCCTGATCGACCCGACCGGCAAGTGGCTGATCGTCGGCAACCAGGACAGCGACACGTTCTACGTGTTCAGGCGCGACGCCGAAACCGGCAAGCTCGACGCGAACCCGCAGAAGGTCGCGGTCGGCAAGCCGGTCGATTTCAAGCTCGTTCCGGCGCTGTAAGACGCTTTACGCCGTAGATGCACGAAGGGCGCTGCCGATGCAGCGCCCTTCGTGCTTGTGCGGGAGGCGGAGCGCGTCGCTTATTCCGCGGCGGCCGGCACCAGCACCTCGCGGCTGCCGTTGATGCCCATCGGCGACACGAGCCCGGCCGCTTCCATCTGCTCGACGAGGCGCGCGGCGCGGTTGTAGCCGATGCGCAGCTGCCGCTGCACCGACGAGATCGACGCGCGGCGCGTGCGCACGACGAACGCAACCGCCTCGTCGTACAGCGGGTCTGCTTCCGCGTCCGGCGCGTCGCCGAACAGGTCCTGCGCCGCGCCTTCCGACGCCGGGCCGTCGAGAATCCCTTCCTCGTACTGCGGCTCGCCGAACTGCTTCAGGTACTCGACGATCCGGTGCACTTCCTCGTCGGCGACGAACGCGCCGTGCACGCGCTGCGGGTAGCCGGTGCCCGGCGGCAGGAACAGCATGTCGCCCTGGCCGAGCAGCGACTCGGCGCCCATCTGGTCGAGGATCGTGCGCGAGTCGATCTTCGACGACACCTGGAACGCGACCCGGGTCGGGATGTTCGCCTTGATGAGGCCGGTGATCACGTCGACCGACGGACGCTGCGTCGCGAGGATCAGGTGGATGCCGGCCGCGCGCGCCTTCTGCGCGAGGCGGGCGATCAGCTCCTCGATCTTCTTGCCGGCCACCATCATCAGGTCGGCGAGCTCGTCGATCACGACGACGATCAGCGGCAGCGTCGACAGCGGCTCGGGATCTTCCGGCGTCAGCGAGAACGGGTTGCCGATCTTCTTTTCCTTCGCCTCGGCGTCGCGGATCTTCTGGTTGAAGCCGGCGAGGTTGCGCACGCCGACGGCCGACATCAGCCGGTAGCGCTTCTCCATCTCGCCGACGCACCAGGTGAGCGCGTTCGCGGCGAGCTTCATGTCGGTGACGACCGGCGCGAGCAGGTGCGGGATGCCTTCGTAGACCGACAGCTCGAGCATCTTCGGGTCGATCATGATGAGCCGCACGTCCTCGGGCGTCGCCTTGTACAGCAGCGACAGGATCATCGCGTTGATCGCGACCGACTTGCCCGAGCCCGTCGTGCCCGCGACGAGCATGTGCGGCGCCTTCGCGAGATCGGTGACGACCGGATGGCCGGTGATGTCCTTGCCCATCGCGATCGTGAGCTGCGACGTCGAGTGCTGGTACTGGCGCGACGCGAGGATTTCCGACAGGCGGATCATCTGGCGTTTCGCGTTCGGCAGTTCGAGGCCCATGCAGGTCTTGCCGGGGATCGTCTCGACGACGCGGATCGACGTGAGGCCGAGCCCGCGCGACAGGTCCTTCATCAGGCCGACGATCTGGCTGCCGCGCACGCCGAGCGCGGGTTCGATCTCGAAGCGCGTGATCACCGGGCCGGCCGACGCGCCGACGACCGTCACCGGCACCTTGAATTCCTGCAGGCGCTGCTCGATCACCTGGCCGGTCTGGGCGAGCTGTTCCTCGGAGATCGTCTGGACGTCGTCCGATGCCGGTTCGAGCAGGTCGAGCGTCGGCAGCTCGACGCTGAACGTGGCCGGCGCGTGGAATTCGAATGCGTTCGGCCGCGGCGGGCGGGTTGGGGTGGTCGCGGCTTCCGCTTCGGCGTCGGGTGGCGTGGCCGGTTCCGCGGGGGCGGCGTTTGCGGCGGACGATGCGGGTGCGTCGGTCGGTGCTACGGCTTGGGCGAAGGTGACGGTGGCCGGTGTGGGCACTGCTGCCATTGCCGTAGCAGCGGCAGGCTCGGCGGCCGCCGCCGCGGGCGAGGTGCCGGCCAGCATGGCGCCGGGGAGCGATGCAGCGGTGAGCGTCGGCAGTGCGGCGCCGACGGGCGCGGCCGTCGATGTCGCGATCGTTGCTGCGGGCATCGGGTTGGTCGGCGACGAAGTAGCGGGCGCCGGCGTGCCGGTGTACGACTGGGCCTGCTGCGCGGGCGTGGACGCGATCACGCGATCCGGAGCCGCAGCGTCGAGCGGCGCGTGGGAAACGGTGAAGGATGACGTGGGCGCTGCTGCCTGAGTCGAGGACGGCGGTGCCGCGAATGGCGCAATCGCTGCGGTCGGCGTCATAGATGTCATTGACGCGGGCGTACCGCTCGCCGTCGACGTGCCGCCAAATGCAGCGGTCGACCCGAACGTGGGCGTGGCCGTACCGACGGCAGCAAGTGCGCCCGCAGACGGAGCCGGCGCGATGCTGGCGGTTGGCGCTTGCGTTGCATGTGTCTGCGTGGCGGACTCGGCCGGTGTATCGACCGCCGGCGCGTCTGGCGTGCGGCTCGCGTGGGATGCCGACTCCGTGGCCGATGCAGGCGACGCGCCGGTGGCTGCGCGCTCCGTCGACATGGAGAACGATGCCGTCGTTTGCGTCACGGGAACGTTTGCCGTCGGATGCGAGGCGGTCGAGCCGAGGGCGGCGGGGAGCGATGCGGTTGCAACGGCCGACATCGGCTCGGCGGCGCGCATCGCCGACTGCGCCGACGCATCGATCGAAGGTGCGCGGGCAGGCGTCGCCGGTGCGATCGGCGATGCGAACGCGCGCGCCGCGGAAGCGGCGGTGTCGCTAGTCGTTGCCGTGGCGGGCGGGGCAGTCGAGACGGTCGATGCGGTGTTGGGCGTGTGGCTGCCGGGTTCGTACGGGCTTCCGGGCATGCTGGCGCGTGCCGGGGATGCTGCGGACGGTATCGGCGACGCGGGCGTTGCAAACGATGCGGGCAGACTCGGCGCGACGGGCGCTTCCGAGGACACTGCCGATGCAGGCGATGCCGATGCGGCCATCGCCGCGGCCGATTCCAGCGACGCTGACGGGCTCGGCGCGATGGGCGCTTGCGACGACGCTGCCGCTGCAGGCGACGCCGACGCCGCAGGTGCCGCGGGCGTTGCAAACGATGCGGGCAGACTCGGCGCGACGGGCGCTTGCAACGACGCAGCCGCTGCAGGCGACGCCGACGCGTCCGCAGTCGGCGAAGCCGGCATAGATGCGTTCAGCGCTCCGTGCGCAATTTGTTTCGCGGGTTCGGGCGTCCCTGCCATACCGTCGTTCGCGTCGACGAATCGGGCGATATCGGCGCTAACCGCTGGTTGCGCGAGGGCCCCGTCGCTGCTGCCAGCGCCCGCGCGGTCGACGTCACGACCCGACGCATTCGCCGACGGCGTACCGGCGATCGAACCAGCTCCGTCGACATCGCGAGTCGCCATCCCTTCCTGCACCTGGCGTGCCGAAATCGGTTGCGACTGCGACGTATCCAATGCGGAACTGGGCGTGTCGACGACGTCTTCCCAGGGCGCAACGTCGATCGGTGCATGGGATTCCGGCGCGGCAGCGCCGTTGACGGCATGTTCGCGTTCGCTGCCCGGACGGTCTGCGTGCGCGTGCGTTTCGACGCCGGGCGCTTTCGGCGCGTCCTGCGCTGGCTGATCGACGAGCCAGGAGCTGATGTCCACGATGGGAGCGTGCGCGCCTGAGCCTAATGGCATGAACGCATCCAGCACGATCGGTTCGCTGTCGGCGGAAGCAGCGGAAGCACCGGGAGCCGATGTGGACGCAGATGCGGTTGCGAGCGCATCCGCCCGTCCGACGTCGTGCGGGGCGACCGGATGCCCATCCGAAGCGAGGGCGCCCGACGCGGCAACGGAGGCCGACTCGGACGCAACCACGCCGCCTGCCACACCAACCGCACCAACCGCCGCGGCGGTCGCTTCGCTCGCCGAACTGCCAGCCGCTGCTGCCGTACCCGCCGCATTCCCCGGCCGCACCCCATCCAGCGCCGCCCACTGCGCGGTGCTGGCTTCGATCGAGCGCAGCGTGTCGTGAACGCTCGGCGCCGGCGTGATCGGTTCTGCGGGCTGCTGCACCCACGCGTAAAGCGGTGCGCGGGCGGGCGTCGGCGGCGCGGGGCGGCGCCGTGCCGGGTCAGCAGCCGGGCCGGCGGCGGCTCCCGTCGCCGGACGTGCGGCCGTGCGCGGCGGCGTCGCACCAACCGGGCGCGGCGCGACCGTGGCGCGCGGCGCGCTCGGCTGCTTCGACGCCGCCACGGCTGCCGTCGCGGCTGCAGCGGCTGCCGGCCGAGCGGCGGTCGGTTGCGGTCGAACCGGCTGGAACCCGGCCGGCAGCGGCGCCGGATTCGGGCGCGGCCCCTGCGCGTTCGCGGCGGCGCGCGCGAGGCTGGCGGTGCTGCCGGTCGTCGGCGGCGGCATCGCGCTCGGCGTAGCCGGGACCGGCGGCGCCGGCATGCGCTTGGCCGGCGTCGGCTTCAGCCATCCCGACGGCGCGACCGGCTCCGCCAGGGGGCGCGCCGCGGCCTTGTTGCGCGGTTTCGGCCGGGCCTGCGGATCGGGCTTCCAGAGCGTCGGGCGGGAAAACCGGCCGTTCTGCCGGGGCGCCATCGAATTGACCGTATGGGCGGTCGTCGGCTGCACGATGTCGTCGTCGCGATGCAGCGCGCTGCGCGGCAGGTCGGCGACGCCGCGCGCATCGTCGTCGCCGTTGCGCGACAGCCGAAGCCCGAACGACGTGTCGAGCCACGCGGCGACGCGCTGCCAGCCGATGCCGGTCAGCCAGGGCAGCCCCGCGAAGAACAGCACGACCATCGCGAGCGGCGTGCCGATGTGGCCGAGCACGCGCTCGAAGCCGGCGGACAGCGCATGGCCGAGCAGGTTGGCGTCGGCGCCGGACAGCGGGCTCGTCAGCGTGCAGCTCGCGACGAACACGCACGCGAAGCCGAGCCAGAGCCGGATCGAGCCGTGACCGGCGAGCCCGCCGCTGCCGGGCAGCATCGCTTTCGCGAGGCGCCAGATGAGAGGGATGAACCAGACGGCGGAGACGCCGAACCAGCCGAGGACAACCGTGTGCATGCTTTGATGAAACAGGAAGAAGGGCGGGGAGCGCGGAGCGCGACCCGCCGAGTTTAACCGGCTGACGAACGAGATTGACGAGACTGACAGCGCGCCGGCGCAACATGAAGACGGCGAGGCCGGTTCAGGCTGCGCGACGCATGGATTCGAGGCCGCGCGACGCGGCGGCGCATGGACCGCCCGCGCTCGGGCGCCGCATCAGCCGCCCCGACGCGTGAAGGTCAGCGTCGCGCCGCCGTCGGTCACGAGCAGCAGCTGCTGCGGCGCGCGCATCTGCACGCCGGTCTTCTGCACGTGGGCGAGCGCATCGAGGTACGCATGCTCGAGCTGGCCGCCCAGCGCGTCCGGACACGCCATCCGCGTGCCCGCGAGCGGGCCGAAGCTCAGCACGCCGTTCTTCACGTCGTAGGTGCCCATGTAGCGGTTGCAGCCGGAAAAGCCGCTCGCGCGGCGCACACCGGACTCGGTGGACAGCGCGAGCTTGATCGGCTCGCCGTTGTCGCCGTGCGGGACCGTGCGCGGCGTGCCGTCGGCGTTCTGCCAGCCGGTGAGCTCCCAGCTCGTGTCGTCGAGCAGCTGGACGGCGGCGGGATTGAACGGGTCGGGCGCGGGGGCGCTGGCGTCGGGGTGCGTCGGCATCGAGCAGGCGGCGAGAAGCGTGGCAAGCGTCAAAGCGCAGAGCGGCGCGCGCAACGGGCGAAACAGGCGGGTGCGCGTGCGTGCGGCTGCGATCGGTTGGGACATGAGCCTCGTTCCTCATCATCGGGTTCTGAACAAGGCGTAAGAGTAACGCACCGGCCCCGCGCGAGGCGAGCCGACACTTCGTGCGCGAAAACGTTCGCGCCCGCCCGGGCCGGCCACGCGGCGACGAAACGGGCCGAAGCGCCGACGGTGCGCGTGTTAACATCGACGCCGTTTCGTCCTCCAACAGAACCAGCGGGAAATCACATGCAGATTGGTCAGCGGCTCGGTACGCCGCTTTCGTCCTCGGCCACGCGCGTCATGCTGCTCGGCGCCGGCGAACTCGGCAAGGAAGTCATCATCGCGTTGCAGCGGCTCGGCATCGAGGTGATCGCAGTCGACCGCTATCCGGACGCGCCCGGGCACCAGGTCGCGCACCGCGCGCACGTGATCGACATGACCGACGCCGACGCGCTGCGCGCACTCGTCGAGGCCGAGCGTCCGCACCTGATCGTCCCGGAGATCGAGGCGATCGCGACCGATGCGCTCGCGGCGATCGAAGCGGCGGGTGTCGCCGAGGTGATCCCGACCGCGCGTGCGACCCAGCTCACGATGAACCGCGAGGGCATCCGCCGGCTCGCCGCCGAGGAGCTGGGCCTGCCGACGTCGCCGTACGCGTTCGCGCAGTCGTTCGACGAGTTCAGGGCCGCCGTCGCGAAGATCGGCATGCCGTGCGTCGTGAAGCCGGTGATGTCGTCGTCGGGCAAGGGCCAGTCGGTCGTGCGCAGCGAAGCGGACGTCGAACCCGCGTGGCAGTACGCGCTGGCGGGCGGGCGCGTGAATCACGGGCGCGTGATCGTCGAGGGCTTCGTGGATTTCGACTACGAGATCACGCAGCTCACGGTGCGCGCGATCGATCCGGCCAGCGGCGACACGCGAACCTATTTCTGCGAGCCGGTCGGCCACGTGCAGGTCGCGGGCGACTACGTCGAGTCGTGGCAGCCGCAGCCGATGTCCGCGGCGGCGCTCGCGCGCTCGCGCGAGATCGCGCACAAGGTCACCGAGGCGCTCGGCGGGCGCGGGCTGTTCGGCGTCGAGCTGTTCGTGCGCGGCGACGAGGTGTGGTTCTCCGAAGTGAGCCCGCGGCCGCACGACACGGGCCTCGTCACGCTCGCGTCGCAGCGCCAGTCGGAATTCGAGCTGCACGCGCGCGCGATCCTCGGCCTGCCGGTCGATCCGACGCTCGGCTCGCCGGCCGCCTCGGCGGTGATCTACGGCGGGCTCGCCGAGCGCGGCATCGCGTTCGAGGGCGTGCGCGACGCGCTGGCGGTGCCGGGCGCCGACCTGCGCCTGTTCGGCAAGCCGGAGAGCTTCGCGAAGCGGCGCATGGGCGTCGCGCTCGCGACCGGCGCCGACATCGACGAAGCCCGCGACCGCGCGAAGCGCGCCGCCGCGGCCGTGCGGCCCGTGTCGTCGCGCTGACCGTCCGGGAGCGCGCGATGGCATCCAGATTGTCACGGCTCGGTCGGATCGCGACGCTCGGCGCCGCGCTCGCGCTGCTGGCGAGCCTGGCCGGCTGCGGCGTCGCGGCCGCGCCGTGCCGGATCGCATCGGCCGGGCTGAAGATCGTCCCGCTGGTCGGTCATGTGGCTGCCGCGCCGACCGACGCATGCGCCGACGTCATCGATCCATGATGGCCCGGGCGTCGGGCGTCGACGCGTCGTCTCCGACCAGCGCACGCCGCGTGCGTGCGTTCTCACCGTCTCATCCAAGGACCAGCATGATTCGCCAAACCTTCGTCGCGCTGGCGCTGGCCGGCGCCGCCGTTTCCGCTGCTTCGGCTGCGCATGCGGCGCAGCTGACCGTCGAGGAGATCGACGCGGACGCGCGCCAGAGTGCCGTCTACCAGTGCGCGAACCAGAAGCAGCCGGTGCGCGTGTCGTACTGGCTCGCCGGCAACGGCCAGAGCTTCGCGCTCGTGCCGGTCAACGGCCAGCGGCTGCTGTTCGTCGACACCGTGTCGGCGTCCGGCGTGCGCTACCAGGCCGGGCGCTATACGTGGTGGACCAAGGGCAAGGAGGCGACGCTGCGCGACGAGATTGCCGATCCGAATGCCGCGCCGATGCTCGGCGACTGCGTGCAGGTCGAAAAGAAGAAAAAGAAGAAGGGTTGAACGGTGCGGGGTTGCTGGTCGGCGGGGGCGGTTGATCGGCCTGGCGCGCCGCGGTGCGCGAAGGTAGGTGACCGCAGCGGCATGCGCGGTGCGCGACGGGGACTGGCCGCAGCGGCGCGGGTTCGAGCGATCCCAGCGCCACCAGCGGCCCGGCGACTCAGCGACTCAGCGACTCAGCGACCGGAGCGCCCCCGAGAGTCCCGAGAGTCCCGAGCCACCGAGCCACCGAGCCACCGAGCCACCGAGCCACCGAGCCACCGAGCCACCGAGCCACCGAGCCACCGAGCCACCGAGCCACCGAGCCCCATACGGCCCCGAATCTCATCCATCGCCCGATCGGAATGTTTTGCCCGCGCGACGCCTTGTCGGCGTACATGACAAACCGGCGCGGGAGCCCATTCGCAGCGTTGTCACGGACAGATTCCGGCTCAGTGCTACAATACGGCCCTTTCCGCCGGCATTCGCGCCGGACGGAGTCCGCACGACCTGTGGCGCCCGATGTTCGATGTGAACCGGCCCCGGGCGCCAGAGCGGCGCCGCGCGGCGCGCCGCGGCTCCGTCTACTTCCGAAATGTGATTTGCGCAGCGGCCCGCCGGGCCGAGCTGACGCGTGATGTCCCCGCCGCGCCTTTTGAGCGAAACGCCACCATGTCCGATTCTGTCGCCAAGCCAGTCGACGCAACCTTCGATCAATTCGGCCTTGCCGCCGACATCCTGAAAGCCATTGCGGAGCAGGGCTACACGACGCCGACGCCGATCCAGGCGCAGGCGATTCCGGTCGTGCTCGCCGGCCGCGACGTCATGGGCGCCGCGCAAACGGGCACCGGCAAGACCGCGAGCTTCTCGCTGCCGATCCTCCAGCGCCTGCTGCCGCAGGCCAACACGAGCGCATCGCCCGCGCGCCACCCGGTGCGCGCGCTGATCCTCACGCCGACCCGCGAGCTCGCCGACCAGGTCGCCGCGAACGTGCATGCGTACGGGAAGCACACGCCGCTGCGCAGCGCGGTCGTGTTCGGCGGCGTCGACATGAACCCGCAGATGGCCGAGCTGCGCCGCGGCGTCGAGATCCTGATCGCGACCCCGGGCCGCCTGCTCGACCACGTGCAGCAGAAGACCGCGAACCTCGGGCAGGTGCAGATGCTCGTGCTCGACGAGGCCGACCGGATGCTCGACATGGGCTTCCTGCCGGACCTGCAGCGCATCCTGAACCTGCTGCCGAAGGAGCGCCAGACGCTGCTGTTCTCGGCGACGTTCTCGCCGGAAATCAAGAAGCTCGCGTCGACCTACCTGCGCAACCCGCAGACGATCGAGGTCGCGCGCAGCAACTCGACGAACGCGAACGTCACGCAGATCGTCTACGACGTCGCCGAGGGCGACAAGCAGGCGGCCGTCGTGCAGTTGCTGCGCAATCGCGGGCTCAAGCAGGTGATCGTGTTCTGCAACAGCAAGATCGGCGCGAGCCGGCTCGCGCGCAACCTCGAGCGCGACGGCGTGGTCGCGTCGGCGATCCACGGCGACAAGACGCAGATCGAGCGGATGCAGGCGCTCGACGCGTTCAAGCGCGGCGAAATCGAGGCGCTCGTCGCGACCGACGTGGCCGCGCGCGGCCTCGACATCGCCGAGCTGCCGGCCGTGATCAACTTCGACCTGCCGTTCAACGCCGAAGACTACGTGCACCGGATCGGCCGTACCGGCCGCGCGGGTGCGACCGGCGATGCACTGTCGCTGTGCAGCCCGAACGAGCGCAAGCAGCTCGCCGACATCGAAAAGCTGATCAAGCGTCCGCTCGAGGTGCAGACGCTGGCGATCGACAAGCCGGCGCGGCACCGTCACGACGAGCGCGGCGGCAGTGAGCGTGGTGGCGAACGCGGCGGCCGGCGCGAGCGCGACGAGCATCGCGGCGCAGCGGGGCGTCGCCCGGCCGGCGCCGAGCGCGGCCATCATCGCCGCCACGAGGCGCCGATCGACGATTTCTTCCTGAAGCCGTACGAGCCGTCGGCGTCGGCGAAGCAGCCGGAAGAGGCGAAGCCCGCGCCGCACGAGAAAAAGGGGCCGAAGCGCCAGGTGGCTGCGCTGCTCGGCGGGTTCGGGATGCCGCGCAAGCCGTCGGCGTAAGCGTAACGAGCGATCGGCCGCGATCGACAGGTCGCGGCAAGGCGGGCGCATGCAGGCAGCATGTGCCCGTTTTTCATTTGCGGGGCGCAAGGCCGTCCGTGAATCGCTGGGAATCGGTGCCGAATCGATTGCGGGGGCGCAGCGCGACGCCCGCGTTGGCGCGCGAGCTAGTCCGCCTGCGGCCCGAAGCGCCGCGCCCATGCGGCCGTTGCCGCTGCGTAGAACGCGTCGAGCGTTGCGCCTGGCAGCGCGCCGTGGTCGGGCGCCAGGCCGAGATGGGCGGCCGCGGCTTGCAGCGCGGGCAGCGGATCGTCGCGTTCGAGCGCGATCGCGCCGGTCTGCTTGCTGAGCTTCTCGCCGTTCGCGTCGACGACGACCGGCACGTGCAGGTACGACGGCGTCGGCGCGCCGAGGCAGCGCTGCAGGTAGATCTGCCGCGCGGTCGAGTCGAGCAGGTCGGCGCCGCGCACGACGTGCGTGATGCCAGCATCGGCGTCGTCGACGACGACCGCGAGCTGGTAGGCCCACAGGCCGTCCGCGCGTTTCAGCACGAAGTCGCCGACCTCGGTGGCGAGATTCTGCGATTGCGTGTGCTGCCAGCGATCGTCGAACGTGACGATCGCGGCGTCGCCGTCCGGCACGCGCAGCCGCCATGCGCGCGCGGGCTTGCCGTGCAGGCCCGATCGGCAGGTGCCCGGGTAGGCGAGCGTCGTGTGGCGTTCGTGCGCGGCGCGCAGTGAATCGGCGATTTCCTTGCGCGTGCAGCCGCACGGGTAGACGAGCCCCGCCGCCTTGAGCCGCTCGAGCGCGGCCGCGTAATCGGCCTCGCGCGCGCTCTGCCAGACCGGCGGCTCGTCCGGCGTCATGCCGAAATGCGCGAGCGTCGCGAGAATGTCCTCGGCCGCGCCGGGCACCGTGCGCGGCCCGTCGACGTCCTCCACGCGCACGAGCCATGCGCCGCCGTGCGCGCGAGCGTCGAGCCAGCTCGCGAGCGCGCCGACGAGCGAGCCGAAATGCAGCGGCCCGGTCGGCGACGGCGCGAAGCGGCCGCGGTAGCCGTTCATCGATGGGCGGGCCGGAACGCGCTTACGCCGCGCCGGCGGTGCTGGCGGCGTTCAGGCAGGCCGGGCAGGACTGGCCTGCCACGTAGGCCGGCGATTGCTGCTGTTCCGGCGTGACGACTGCGCGGCACGCGTAGCAGGTGACGTTCGCGGTCGGTTCGAGCTGCGGGTTCAGCGCGGTGCGATAGTCGAACACGAAGCAGTCGCCGTGATAGTGCGCGCCGCCGACTTCCTCGAAATACTTGAGGATGCCGCCTTCGAGCTGGTACACGTTGTCGATGCCGACGTCCTTCATGTGGATCGCCGCCTTCTCGCAGCGGATGCCGCCCGTGCAGAACGACACGATCGTCTTGCCTTCGAGGTCCGCGCGGTTCGCTTCGATGACGTCCGGGAACTCGCTGAACTTGGTGATGCGGTAGTCGAGCGCGTTGTCGAACGTGCCGACGTCGACCTCGAATGCGTTGCGCGTGTCGAGCATCACGACCGGGCGGCCCGCGTCGTCGTGGCCGCGGTCGAGCCAGGCCTTCAGCGTGTGCGCGTCGACGAACGGCGCGCGGCCGAGCTCCGGCTTGATCGCCGGCTTCTTCATCGTGATGATCTCGCGCTTCAGGCGCACGAGCATGCGGCGGAACGGCTGCGAGTCGGACAGGCTTTCCTTGAACTGCAGCGTCGCGAACTTGCCTTCGAACAGCGGGTCGTGGCGGATGTAGTCGATGAACGCGTCGGCCGCTTCGCGCGGGCCGGCGATGAACAGGTTGATGCCTTCCGGCGCGAGCAGGATCGTGCCGCGCAGGCCGAGTTCGTTGCAGCGGGCGGTGACGAGCGGGCGCCATTGTTCGATCGCGTCGAGCGAGACGAAATGGTAGGCGGCGAGATTGACGATACTCATGGTGGTCGAACGAGAGAGCGGCCGCGGCCGTGCGACGGTCGCACGGAGGTTGCAAAAAAGGGTGCGAAGCCGGGCGGCGGATTCGAAAACTCGTATTATCCCGCAAACCGCGCGCCGGCCGGCATTCCGCCGTTCGGCCAACGGCGCGGCGCACGGTCGCGGGCATCGGCCGAACGGCCAGCGGGGGGATTTTTTGGGCAGCCCGTGCGGCGGGGCGGCTACAATAGCGCCCATGTCAGATCCCCGCTTCGTCCATCTTCGCGTCCACTCCGAATTCTCGATTGCCGACGGCATCGTGCGTCTCGACGACATCGTCAAGGCGGCGGCCGCGGACGGCCAGGGCGCGCTCGCCCTCACCGATCTCGGCAACGCGTTCGGCCTCGTCCGTTTCTACAAGGAAGCCCGCGGCAAGGGCATCAAGCCGATCGCCGGCTGCGATGTCTGGATCGCCAATCCCGACGATCGCGACAAGCCGTCGCGGCTGCTGCTGCTCGTCAAGGACAAGCGCGGCTACCTGAATCTCTGCGAGCTGCTTTCGAAGGCGTGGCTCACGAACCAGTACCGCGGCCGCGCGGAACTCGACGCGAGCTGGCTCGACGGCGAGCTCGCGCAAGGGCTGCTCGCCCTGTCGGGCGCGCAGCAGGGCGACATCGGCCTCGCGCTCGCGGCCGGCAACGAGGAGGCCGCGCGCCGCCACGCGCAGCGCTGGGCGAAGATGTTCCCGGGCGGCTTCTACATCGAGCTGCAGCGCTACGGCCAGCCTGGCGCCGAGGCGTACATCCAGCAGGCGGCGACCCTCGCCGCGGAGCTGAAGCTGCCGGTCGTCGCGACGCACCCGACGCAGTTCATGACCGACGACGATTTCACCGCGCACGAGGCGCGCGTGTGCATTTCGGAAGGCGACATCCTCGCGAATCCGCGCCGCCAGAAGCGTTTCACGACCGACCAGTACTTCCGCACGCAGGACGACATGGCCGCGCTGTTCGCCGACCTGCCGTCCGCGGTCGCGAACACCGTCGAGATCGCGAAGCGCTGCAACCTGACGCTCGAGCTCGGCAAGCCGAAGCTGCCGCTGTTCCCGACGCCGGACGGCATGTCGCTCGACGACTACCTGATCCAGCTGTCGAAGGAGGGGCTCGAGAAGCGCCTCGTGCAGCTGTATCCGGACGAAGCCGAACGCGACGCGCAGCGCGACACGTATTACAAGCGGCTCGAATTCGAGTGCGGGACCATCACGAAGATGGGCTTCCCGGGCTACTTCCTGATCGTTGCCGACTTCATCAACTGGGCGAAGAACAACGGCGTGCCGGTCGGGCCGGGCCGGGGTTCGGGCGCGGGTTCGCTCGTCGCCTACGCGCTCGGCATCACCGACCTCGATCCGCTGCGCTACAACCTGCTGTTCGAGCGCTTCCTGAACCCGGAGCGGGTGTCGATGCCCGACTTCGACATCGACTTCTGCCAGCACGGCCGCGATCGCGTGATCCAGTACGTGAAGGAGAAGTACGGCGCGGACGCGGTGTCGCAGATCGCCACGTTCGGCACGATGGCCGCGAAGGCGGCCGTGCGCGACATCGGCCGCGTGCTCGACCTCGGCTACATGTTCACCGACGGCGTCGCGAAGCTGATCCCGTTCAAGCCGGGCAAGCACGTGACGATCGCCGACGCGATGAAGGAGGAGCCGCAGCTCCAGGAGCGCTACGACCACGAGGACGAAGTGCACCAGCTGCTCGACCTCGCGCAGCGCGTCGAGGGCCTGACGCGCAACGTCGGGATGCACGCGGGCGGCGTGCTGATTGCGCCCGGCAAGCTGACCGACTTCTGTCCGCTCTACACGCAGGGCGACGACGGCGGCGTCGTCAGCCAGTACGACAAGGACGACGTCGAAGCGGTCGGCCTCGTGAAGTTCGACTTTCTGGGCCTCACGACGCTGACGATCCTCGACTGGGCGGAGCGCTATATCCGCCGCCTCGATCCGTCGAAGGCCGACTGGTCGCTCGCGCAGGTGCCGCTCGACGATGCCGCGTCGTTCCAGATCCTCAAGAAGGCCAACACGGTCGCCGTGTTCCAGCTGGAAAGCCGCGGCATGCAGGGCATGCTGAAGGACGCGCAGCCGGACCGCTTCGAGGACATCATCGCGCTCGTGTCGTTGTACCGTCCGGGCCCGATGGACCTGATCCCGAGCTTCTGCGCACGCAAGCACGGCCGCGAGAAGGTCGACTATCCGGACCCGCGCGTCGAACCCGTCCTGAAAGAGACCTACGGCATCATGGTCTATCAGGAGCAGGTGATGCAGATGGCGCAGATCATCGGCGGCTACTCGCTCGGTGGCGCGGACTTGCTGCGCCGCGCGATGGGCAAGAAGAAGCCCGAGGAGATGGCCGAGCATCGCGAGATCTTCGCCGCGGGCGCCGCGAAGAACGGCCTGTCCCGCGAGAAGTCCGACGAGATCTTCGACCTGATGGAGAAGTTCGCGGGCTACGGCTTCAACAAGTCGCACGCGGCGGCCTACGCGCTGCTCGCGTACTACACCGCGTGGCTGAAGGCGCACCATCCGGCCGAATTCATGGCGGCCAACATGACGCTCGCGATGGACGACACCGACAAGGTGAAGATCCTGTTCGACGATTGCGTCGTGAACAACCTGGCCGTGCTGCCGCCGGACATCAATCAGTCGCATTACCGGTTCGAGCCGGTCGCGGAAGCCGACGGCAAGCGCTCGCGCACGATCCGCTACGGGCTCGGCGCGGTGAAGGGCAGCGGCCAGAACGCGATCGAGGAAATCCTGCGCGCGCGCGAGGAGAAGCCGTTCGCCGACCTGTTCGATTTCTGCGAGCGGATCGACCGGCGCGTCGTGAACCGCCGCACGATCGAGGCGCTGATTCGCGCCGGTGCGTTCGATTCGCTGAACGCGAACCGTGCGCAGCTGCTCGCGTCGGTGCCGCTCGCGATGGAAGCGGCGGACCAGGCCGAGGCGAATGCGATGCAGGCGGGCCTGTTCGACATGGGCGCCGAGTCGCCGCATGCGCATGCGCTCGTCGACGAGCCGGCCTGGGACGACAAGCGCCGCCTGCAGGAAGAGAAGGGCGCGCTCGGCTTCTACCTGTCCGGCCACCTGTTCGATGCGTATCGCGACGAGGTGCGCCGGTTCGTGCGCCAGAAGGTCGGCGAGCTGAAGGAGGGGCGCGACAAGGTCGTGGCCGGCATCATCGCGTCGCTGCGCACGCAGATGACCCAGCGCGGCAAGATGCTGATCGCGCTGCTCGACGACGGCACGGGCCAGTGCGAGATCACGATCTTCAACGAGCAGTTCGAGGCGAACAAGGCGCTGTTCAAGGAAGACGAGCTGCTGATCGTGCAGGGGCAGGCGCGCAACGATGCGTTCACGGGCGGCATTCGCTTCACGGCCGATACCGTGATGGATCTCGAGCGTGCGCGCAGCCGCTATGCGCAGGCCGTGCGGTTGACGATGAACGGCAGTGCGGATGCAGCCGTGCTGCGCCGCGTGCTCGAGCCGCACGTGTCGAAGGCCGATCCGGCCGCGGCGAACGCCGTCGAAGCACCCGCGCCGCGCGGCGGCGGGCGCGACGGCGGCCGCCGGCAGCAGGCGCCGCTGCCGAACGGGCTCGCGGTCCAGATCCACTACAGCAATGCGCGTGCGCAAGGCGAGATGCGCCTTGGCGACGCGTGGCGCGTGAGGCCGAGCGACACGCTGCTCGCGGAGTTGCGCGCGGCGTTCAGTGGCAGCGTGGTCGAAATCACGTATTGAGCGCGCGGCCGGGCGCAGGCCGCGCGACGCGGGCCGGCCCCGTCGCACCGGCGTCGGCCGCTGCTTACCACCCCCACCGGCAGATGCAAAATCCTGTACATTGCCAGCCTTGTTTGCCAGCTAGACGGAACGATTGCCGTGGCCCTGTTTTCTTCCGCCCGCCCGCCCAGAACCATTCTCGTCGCCGCGCCGCGCCGTATCGGCGACGTGCTGCTGACGACGCCGCTCGTACGCTCGCTGAAGGCCCGCTGGCCGGACGCGCAGATCGACATGCTGGTGTTTCGCGGCACCGAGGGCGTGCTCGAGCACAATCCGGACGTGCGCCGCGTGATCGTGGTCGCGCAGCGCGCCGGGTTTCGCGAGCGGCTGCGCGACGCGCTGTCGATGTGGCGTCGCTACGATCTCGCGTGCGCGGCGCTGAGCTCCGACCGGCCGCGCTTCTATAGCTGGTTCGCGGGCCGCAAGCGGGTCGGCCTCGTCGATCCCGAGCGCGTCACGTGGCTGACGCGAATGATGCTGAACGGGATCGCCATCAACCATCACCAATCCGCGCATACCGTCGTCAGCACGCTCGCGCTCGCCCCCGTGATCGGCATCGAGCCGGTTTCCGAGGTCGTCGCGCCCGGCATCGGCGACGACCCCGCGCGGCGCGCCCGTTTCGACGCGCTGCTCGCCGAGTCGCCCGCGGTGCGCGACGGCAAGCCGCTCGTCGTTCTGCATCCGTATCCGATGTTCCGCTACAAGCAATGGCGGCTCGACGGCTGGGTCGAGATGATCGACTGGTTGCGCGGGCACGGCTTCGCGGTCGCGCTGTCGGGCGGTCCGGCCGACGGCGAGCGCGAGTATGCGGCGCGCGTCGCGGCCGAGGCGGGCGGCGACGTGCTGAATCTCGTCGGCCGCCTGACCTTCGGCGAGAGCGCGGAACTCGTGCGGCGCGCGCGGCTGTTCATCGGTCCCGACACGGGCGCAACGCACGTCGCCGCGGCGACCGGCACCGACACGATCGCCCTGTTCGGGCCGTCCGATCCGGTGCGCTGGGGGCCATGGCCGCAGCACTGGCCCGCGACCGAGAACCCGTGGCCGCTGCGCGGCTCGGGGCGGCACGGGAACGTCTGGCTGCTGCAGGGCGAAGGCGATTGCGTGCCGTGCCGGCATGAGGGATGCGAGCGCCACGTCGACAGCCGCAGCGACTGCCTCGTCAACCTGGGCGCGCGGCGCGTGAAGGCCGCGGCGGCCGAAATGCTCGGGCTGAATCCGCCGGACCCGGCGGGTGTGATCATCGATACGTCGCGGCTCGATCGGGCGCGTCGGGACTGACGCGTACCAGCCGCACGGTTTACAGAGCTGAATACGGGCGGCGACGCACGCGTGCCGCCGTACACGAGACGGTGCGGCAGGCGACTCCGTGACCGCCAGTCGCCAGTCGCCAGTCGCCAGCCGCCCAGCCGCCCAGCCGCCCAGCCGCCCAGCCGCCCAGCCGCCCAGCCGCCCAGCCGCCCAGCCTCAGGCGCTGCGCCGCAGCGCCGCCGTCTCGCGCGGCAGCGTGTCGCTGCGCGCCGCGCCGCAGCCGAGCAGGATGCCCGCGAGCAGCACGATCAGGTGGCCTTCGGCGAAGTCGAGCAGCAGCGAATTCGCGACGCTGCCGATCGTGAAGATCGCGAGCCACGCGAGCAGCAGGTGCCGCGAGCGCGGATCGAGCGCGAGGCTGCCGCGCGCGATCTGCACGATCAGGTTGACGAACAGCAGCAGGCCGAGCGTGCCGAGCTGGACGGCCATCAGCAGGTATTCGTTGTGCGGATTCGACGTGAGCTGCCCTTCGGCGGCGCTCTTGCCGGCCGCCAGCTTCTGGAATTCGAACTCGAGGCCGCCCGCGCCGTAGCCGATCACCGGCCGCGCGCGATACAGCTCGAGCCCCTTCTTGTACCACTCGAGCCGCAGCCCGGTCGACGTGACGGCATCGTTCTGCCGGTACTGCTGCACTTCGGAGACGACCTTCGTGAGCCGGCCGTTGTGCACGGTACAAGCAGCGGCGACGAGCGCGGCGCCCGCCAGCACCAGCGCGCCCGCGGCGAGGCCCGCGCGCAGCGGCGACTGCCTGCGCAGCACGAGCAGGCAGCGCACGGCGACGACGCCGATCAGCAGCAGCGCGATCAGCTGGCCCGTGCGCCCTTGCAGCATCACGAACACGTATGCCAGCGACCACGCGGCGATGCCCGCGCAGGCGGCGCGCGTCAGCGCCGTGCGCGCCGACAGCGCGAGATCGGCCGCCTGGTAGAACAGCAGCGCGCCGAACATGCCGGCCGCGATGTGGTTCTTGAACACCCACGCGCGCGAGACCGGCAAGTCGGCCGCGTGCGCGGGCCCGATCGCGGTCAGTCCGAGATAGTTGGTCGTCGACAGCAGGAGGATCACGCACAGCGTGCCGAACCAGCAGCGCCGCACGATCGGCGCCCAGTTCGCCGCACGGCGGAACGCGATTACCGCAAACGGCAGCAACAGCAGCTTGTCGTATTTCGCAACCCAGCTCCATGCCTTGTCGTGCGGCGCGACCGTATACGCGACGCTCGCGGCCAGCGCGGCGAGCACGAGCAGCGCAGCGAGCGATGCGGGGTGGGTGACGAACGAGCGCAGATTGCGCCAGAACTCGGGCGTGACGACGAGCGTGACCGCGAACAGCGCGCAGAACACGTTGGTCAGCGCGGTCGACACGGGCACCATGCACAGCGCGGCGACGGCGAATGCGCGGGCGGCGGCCAGGCGCCGCGGCGCGGGGGCGGAAAATGATGGCATCGGAACCTGTCGGTTGGGCCGGTGGCGGCACGCAGCACGGTGCCGCCCGCCGTGCGTCCCGGCAGCGGGGCCGGGACAAACCGCAAAGTATACGCGAACCGCCGGGCGTTTCCGGACGGTTGACGGGGTCCGATCAGCTGAACGCCCGCTTGATCCGCGAGCGCAGCAGCGCGCGTTTCAGGCCGCCAACGACAGCCGGCGTATCGAGCGCGACGCGCGTGCCGGCCGGTTCGCCGCGATGCAGGTAGTAGCGGTCGAAGGTTGCCTGCGTCATCCCCCATTTGTTGAGGAACTGGCGGCGTCCGTCGTTCTTGACGATCTTGCCGGTGCTCTTCTGCTGGAAGTGGTAGACGAGGCTGTCGCCGGCGCCGAGGAAGATCCGGCAGCCGGCGTCCCAGAATTTCATCGAGAAGTCGTTGTCGCTGCTCATGCCGGGCGACAGCTCGCTGCTGTAGCCGCCGATGCGGTTCCACCAGTCGCGGTGCACGAGCGTGGGCGGCCAGGTCGAGCCGAGCCAGTCGGCGCGCGCGAGCTTCGGCGCGGCCGCGACGAGTCCCGCCGCGTCGAAATGCTCGGCGTCCCGGCCGAAATCGCCGACCACGACACACGGGTTGCGCGTGTCGACCGGCTCGACCATCGTGCCGGACAGCATGAACAGGTCGGTCGGCATCTGCTCGATGCGCCGCACGAGCGCGGCATCCCAGCCGGGAAGGCAATACATGTCGTCGTTCATGTAGACGACATAGTCGCGCGTCGCGCGCGCCGCGGCGAGGTTCACCGCGTGGCAGATGCCGATGTTCGCCGGCGACGCCGTGTGCTCGATGCCTTCGCTGCGCACCCAGTCGAGCGTGCCGTCCGAGCCGTCGTTCACGTGCACGATGATCTGGTGCTCGTGCGCGGAGTGGCGGCGCAGGCTGTCGACGACAAGCTTGAGGTACGGCAGGTTGTTCCAGGTCGGGATGATGATGGAGAACATGGCGGTCGGATTCGGTGGTCGTCGTGTCGGGCGGCGCGGCCGCGTGGGCACGCACGCCGCGCGGGCAGGCCGGCATTGTAACGCCCGGCGGGGCGGGCGCCGCCGGCGGCGCAGCGGCGGATGAGCCGGCGTCAGCGCGCCGGCTCGTGGCCGAGCTTCAGGAAACGGTAGTAGACGGTCTCCGCGTTGAAGATCGCGATCATGAATCCCGCGCGCCCGTCGAGAAAGCCGCGCCGGAGCACGTAAGTGCGCAGGAACGCCCACGCGCCGCGCGCGAGCGCCTTGCCGAAGCCGCCGCGCTGGCCGGCCGCGCGGCGCTGGCGCGCGCCGGCCGTCGAGTACGCGTCGAGCTTGCGCACGACGGTCTCGAAATCCTCGTACGAGTAGTGCATCAGCTTGCCGGACAGGCGCTGCGCGGGCGTGTCGAACACGAGCCGCTCGTGCACGAGATCGTCGGAGAAGCGTGCGCTGCCGCGGCGGAACAGGCGCGGCACCCAGTCCGGATACCAGCCGCTGTGGCGGACCCACTGGCCGCAGAAGCTCGACAGCCGGTCGAGCGCATAGACTTGCGCGGCCGGCGTCCGGATCGCGGCGCGGATCGATTGCGCGAGTTCGGGGCTGACGATCTCGTCGGTGTCGAGCGACAGGATCCAGTCGGTGGCCAGCGCGTCGAGCGCGCGGTTCTTCTGCGGGCCGAAGCCGGGCCAGTCGCGCGCGACGATCACGCGCGCGCCGTGCGCCTGCGCGATCGCGACGGTGTCGTCGGTGCTGCCGCCGTCGATCACGACGATGTCGTCGGCGAAGGCCAGCGCATCGAGGCATTGCGCGAGCCGCGCGGACGCGTTGAGGGCGATGAGAGCGACGCCGAGGGTGGGTTCTGCCATGAAATCGTCGAAGCTGCGGGTGGAACGGTGTGCGGCAGTATACCCGCGGCCCGGCGGCCGGCCGTGCCGGCAAGGGTGGTGCGGCTATAATATCGGGCCTTTTCGGCACCCGCCCGGCGGGGTCGGAGTTCCGGTCGAAACCCGCCCGGGCGCCGCGCCGCGGCTCAAGAAGGATTGCCTTGGAAACCCAGAACACTCTTCGCAAATCGCTGAACGCCGGCGGCACGTCGCCGGTCACGGTCTTCAAGCGCCTGTGGCCGTACATCAAGCCGCTCCTCGGCATCGTGCTGCTCGCCGTCGTCACGATGGGCGTCGTCGCGGCGACGGAGGCCGGGATTCCGGCGCTGCTCAAGCCGCTCCTCGACCACGGTTTCGGCGCGCACGGCAGCGACCGCGCGAAGTGGTACGTGCCGGTCGCGGTGATCGGCCTCGCGCTCGTGCGCGGCGTGTCGCAGTACGCGTCGGGTTACCTGCTCAGCTACGTATCGAACCGCATCCTGCTGCAGCTGCGCCTGGAGATGTTCCAGCGGATGATCCATACGAGCGCGTCGTTCTTCCAGCGCGAGACCGCGAGCACGGTGATCAATGCGATCGTCTTCGAGGTGAACCAGATTCTCTCGGTGCTGACGGGCGTGATGGTCACGCTCGTGCGCGACTCGATGACGGTGATCTTCCTGCTCGGCTACCTGTTCTACCTGAACTGGCGGCTCACGCTGATCGTCGCGGTGATCCTGCCGGGCATCGGCTGGCTCGTCAGCAAGATCAACCGCCGGCTGCGCCGCCTGAACCGCGAGCACCAGACGCTCACGAACGAGCTGTCGTACATCGTCGAGGAGACGGTCGGCGGCTACAAGGTCGTCAAGGTGCATAACGGCGAGCCGTACGAAATCGACCGCTTTACCGCGATGAGCAAGCGCCTGCGCGGCTATGCGATGCGGATGACGGTGTCGGGCGGCCTCGCGCAGCCGATCACGCAGTTTCTCGCGTCGATCGCGCTGGCGGTCGTGATCACGATCGCGGTCTTTCAATCGTCGAACGACCAGACGACGGTCGGCGGCTTCGTGGCGTTCGTGACGTCGATGCTGCTGGTGATCTCGCCGCTCAAGCACCTGATCGACGTGAACCAGCCGCTGCAGCGCGGGATGACGGCCGCCGAGCTGATCTTCGGCCTGATCGACGAGCCGGCCGAGCCGAGCGGCGGCGGGCGGCCGCTCGCGAACGCGCGCGGCGAAATCGAGTTCCGCGGCGTGACGTTCGACTACGGCGCGGCCGAGCGGCCGACGCTCGACCGGATCTCGTTCAAGGTCGCGCCGGGCGAGATGGTCGCGCTTGCGGGGCCGTCCGGCAGCGGCAAGACGACGCTCGTGAACCTGCTGCCGCGCTTCTTCGATCCGACCGGCGGCTCGGTTCTGCTCGACGGCGTGCCGATCGCCGACTACGACATCCATGCGCTGCGCAGCCAGATGGCGATGGTGAGCCAGGACGTCGTGCTGTTCAACGACACGATCGCCGCGAACGTCGCCTACGGACAGACGCCGGATCGCGCGCGCGTGCAGGCGGCGCTCGAGGCGGCGAACCTCGCGGACGCGGTCGCCGCGATGCCCGACGGGCTGGATACGGTCGTCGGCGGCAACGGGATGCGCTTGTCCGGCGGCCAGCGCCAGCGTCTCGCGATCGCGCGTGCGATCTACAAGGACGCGCCGATCCTGATCCTCGACGAAGCCACGTCGGCGCTGGATTCCGAATCGGAACGCCACGTGCAGGCGGCGCTCGAGCGGCTGATGGAAGGCCGCACGACGCTCGTGATCGCGCATCGGCTGTCGACGATCGAGCGCGCCGACCGCATCCTCGTGCTCGAAGCCGGCAAGATCGCCGAAGAGGGCACCCACGACGAACTGCTGCGACACGGCGGCCTGTACGCGCACCTGCACCGCATCCAGTACCAGCAACAGGCGGCCTGACGTTCGACACATGCCCCGTGCGCCCCGCGTGCCATGTGCTAGCCTTGATCGTGCAGGCCCGGTTGTTTCCTGTTCGGCATGACGACACGGAGGGAAGAACGATGACGAAGATGCACGGGATGATGCTGGCCGCGCTGGTCGCGGCAGGTTTCGCGGCGCCGGCCGCGATGGCGCAAGGTCACGGGAACCAGGGCAACTACGGCGATCACGGCGGCCCCGGCATGCACCGCGGCCACGGCCCGAAGCACATGCCGCCCGGTCAGGCGATGCATCGCGACGACGACGTACCGCCGCGCTGGGCCGATCAGCCTCGCCGCGACTGGCACCGGGGCGACCGGCTGCCGCCCGAATTCCGCGATCGCCAGTACGTCGTCGACGATTGGCGCGGCTACCATCTGAGCGCGCCACCGCGCGGCTATCAGTGGGTCGGCGTCGGCGGCGATTATCTGCTCGTGCAGATCGGCTCGGGCATCGTGTTGCGGGTCGGCCCCTAACCGTTTCGCCCGATCGCTGCCGCACCAGGCTGCCGGGGCCGGCGCCCCGGCGATCGCCTCGCGTGCGGCCGGACCTAGCCCGCGGCGCGGCGAAACCAGCGCCGCTCGATCTTCGACGTCGCCCAGCACACGCCGAGCGCGCACACCGTGCCGAGCGTCACCTCGCCGAGCCGCACGAGCGGAATGTCCCACAGCGGGCCGCTGCCCGGAAACAGCATCACGATCGTCGCGGTGACGCCGCCGAGCCGCGCCGCGCTGCCGACGTTCAGGCACCAGCAGCAGACGATCACGACCGCGACCGCGGTCGCATAGGCGAGCATGTCGTGGCCGCCGCCCAGCGCGGCGCCCGCGAAGCCGAGCACGCCGCCGACCATCGCGCCGACGAACTGGTCGCGCGACAGCGACATCGTGTCCGCGTAACTGTGCTGGGTGACCGCGATCGCGGTGATCGCGGCCCAGACCGCCTGCTCGGTGTGCAGCGCGCGGCCGATGCCGTAGGCGAGGCACGCGCCGCACACGGCCTGCAGCGCCATCAGCCCGCCTTGCGCGAGCCGCTGGCGCAGCGACAGCCCCTTGAACAGGTCGAAGACCGACTGCTGGATCTGTTGCCGGGTTTCGTTGAGTGTCCTGAGCGTGTTCATCGTCTGGCTGCCATGAATCGGGTGGCGCGGGCGCCCGGCGTCAGTGCGCCTGTTCGGGCGACGCGGGGGCGGACGCCTCGGCCTGGTCGTCGCCGTTCTCGACGCGCGTTTCGGGCATCGCGAGCCACACGAGCAGCACCGCGAGCGCGCCGGCCGCGGCGAGCCCGAAGAAGCTGACCGCATTGCCGAAATGGTCGGCGATGTAGCCGGCCACGGCCGTGCTGAAGGTTGCGCCGATCCCCGCCGCGAGGCCGAACAGGCCGATGCACAGGTTGTAGCGGCCCTTGCCGCCCGCGACGTCCGCGGCGATCAGCGGCAGCATCACGCCGAACACCGCGGCGCTGATGCCGTCGAGCATCTGCACCGGCACGAGCAGGTACGGGCTGCTCACGCCCGCGAACAGGAGCGCGCGCACCGGCAGCGCCGAGAAGCCGAGCAGCAGGATCGGCCGGCGGCCCCAGCGCTGCGCGGAGCGGCCGACCCACGGCGACAGCATCGCGACGATCGCCTGCGGAACGATGATGCACGCGGCGATCACGAGCTGCACGTTCTCGCCCATGCCGGCCGTCACTTCGCCGGCCGCGAGGTTCAGCATCGCCGCGTTCGACAGGTGGAACAGCACGACGCACGCGGCGAAGGTCAGCATCCGGCGGTCGCGCAGCAGCTCGAGCAGCGTCTCGCGCTCCTCGCCGTCGTCCTTGTCGTCGTGCTTGCCGCCGACGTGCGGGATCACCGTATATGGGTCGGCTGGATCATCGCGAGCGCGAACAGCGCGGGCAGCGCGAGCACGGCGGTCAGCCAGAACACCGCGCGCGCGGAGAAGTATTCGCCGGTGAGCCCCATCAGGCCCGCCGCGACCGCGCTGCCGATCGACGCCCAGCGCGCGTTGCGGCCGAGCCGGTCGCCGAGGTCCGCGCGGCCGACCAGCGAGAACGAGATCGCCGCCATCGCCGGCACGAGCATGCAGCTCGCGAAGCCGTGGAACACCTCGGCCGCGATCACCGGCACGATCGTCGGGCTGGCGGCCAGCAGCACGGCGGACAGGATGATCGCGGCGATCGCCCACGCGGCCGCGCCTTTCTTGTTCTTCAGCGCGTCGACGGCCGCGCCGCCCGGCACCTGGCTCACCATCGCGCTGATCGTGCCGATCGACAGCACCATGCCGATTTCGCCCTGCGTCCACTTGTGCGATGCGAGGTACGACGCGATGAACGGACCGAAGCCCGTTTGAACGTTTGCCACGAAGAAGTTGAGCCAGTCGAGCGCCCGGAGGCTGCGCACGCTGACGGTCTGGTGGATCGTCATCGCGTGGCACTCGCAGGCGAGGCCGGCGCGGGGGCGGGCGGCGGCGAGACGGCGACGAGCGGCTTGTCCGCCGCGTAGGGCGGCGACGCCTTGATCTGCGCGTCGTTGAGGTCGAGCTGCGGGCGCAGCGTCTTGTCGCGCGTGACGAAGCGCAGCGCGGCCCAGTTCGCGGCGATCGAGCGGCGCTCCGGGTTGACGAGCCCGCCAAGGTCGAGCACGACCGCCTGCGGCTGCGCGTCGCGGTCGATCAGCACGTCGACGACGCGGCCGATCTTCGTGCCGTTCGGCCGTTCGACGTCGCTGTCGAGCATCGGCAGGCGCGTGGCCGGCGACGCGGCGGACGAGCCGGACAGCGGCACCGCCTTCGGCCGGGCGGCCGGCGGCAGCTCGCCCGGCGGCACGTCGAGCACGATCGGCGCGCGCTTGCCGCCCGGCAGGAAGCGGAACACGCTCCACGGGAAGCTGACCTTGCGGTCGCCGACGCCCATGAAGCCCTGCAGGTTGACGATCATCTCGCGCGGCTTGCCGCTCGGGTCGGTCACCATGTCGACCGCGCGGCCGATCACCTTGCCGTTGCGGCGGGCGACTTCGCTGTCGAGCAGCGCGTGGATCTGCGAACGCTCGATCGGACGCGTTGCAACGAGCGGGGGCGGCGGTGGGGGCGGCGGCGTGGGCGATTCGGGGCGCTGCACGGGCTTCGGGCGCGTCACCTCGCGGTGCGGCTTCTTCGGCGCTTCCTGTCCTTCGGGCTGTACGAGCGGCGGGACGGGCGGCATCGTCAGCGGTTCGCCCGCGGTTTCCTCGACCGGCTCGACGAGCGCCTCGCTGATCGGCGCGGGCGGGTTTTGGGTCGGCAGCAGCCCGCAGCCGGACAGCAGTGCGGCGGCCGCGAGAGCGACCATGACCGTCGACGACGGGAATGACATGCGGGACGCGTGAAGCGGATATCCGCCGCTCATTGAAAACTCACTCCAAGGGTCGGGGGCGGGCCCGGAGGCACGCGGCTGGCGATGGAAGGCGGGTGCGTGCGGCGCACCACGCGAGGGGAGAGTTTACCGTGTCTTCCTTTCAGCACCCGATTTCTGCCGAGGAATGGGAGCGGGGCGCGGGGATTGCGCCGAACGGCCGCAACGGGAAGGAGCGGGGAAGGGGGCGGAAGCGCGCCTGACCGCGTGGCGGCGGACAGGCGGCGTCGGTGGTGGACGGGCCGGGCGGCCCTTGGAACGTCAGGCGTCCGGGTACCACGCGTCGCTGAATTCGCTGACCTGCACGTCGGTCAGCTCGGCGCGGGCGGCGAGCCATGCGCGCACGGTCTCGCGGTCCGCGTCGGTCGTCGTGCCGCGCGGCGCGCCGGAAATCACGTAGGCGCTGATGCCTTCGTCCGCGGACGCGACGGTCAGCAGCCCGTTCGCCTCGACGAAATCGATGAATGCATCGATCAGTTCGCCGCGCTGGAGGTCGCTCAGCTCGGTGCGGTATTGGGCCGATGCGCAGAAGGCCAGCTCCTGGAATTCGCCGATGTGGAGCTTCTTGCGCTGGCGGCGGTTGTGGCTTTTGCTCATGGTGTAGGTGCTGAGTGAATGCGGGGTGGAAAAGCGCAGCGCACCGGCGGGTGCGGAACGATTTGAGGCGTGCTGCCGTGATGCGAGATGATACGGGAAGGTTAGCGCTGCCGTCCGCGCCGCCAAAGGAGCATCGTCGGTTTACCTAAACAAACCTCAATATTTCGGGGCGGCCGCTGTTCGTCGATTGCGGATCGTCATCGGGCGGGCCCCATCGGGACTGATCGGGCGCTCCTGTCGTGCTCCAGCGCTCCGATCGGGCGATGCTACTTGCCGGTGCAGCATTTGTTCGGGCAATCGGGTTCAAACGAGATTTCTACGCGCCGCCCGTTGTCCACATCGCCGTGCGAATAGACTCGCGCACTCGTTTTGACGGTGCCACGCAGGAAGCCCAGTTGCTCGAGCAACGTTCGCCCTGCTTCCAGGCGAGACCGAGCAAGTTTCGATGCCTGGTGCTCGGCTTCTTCAGCGTGGCCGCTGACGAGTGTTGCTTCGTCAGTGGTGTGATTGGCGTAAGTGATCTGCTGATCGATTATCCAATTCGTCAGGCGAACGATCTCTGCATTCGGAACCGTCGAGCTGTTCGCGGGAAAATAAATATCGAAATTCTCGCTTGCGGTGCATGCAAATGAGGAATTGGATAGGGCGAGAAGTAGCGGGGTAAGATATTTATGCATTGTAGATTACATATCCTGCGATGCTGTCGGCATTGTTGATTGCCTGTTCCGGATTTTCGGTTCCAAGAGTCAAACACTTGTCCATGAAGTAGCGGTGATCTTTGGTTCCCATGGTGTCGCTAAAGTGACTCGCTTCATGAATCAACGTAGAAAAGACGGAATCCTTTTCCCACGAGAAATCACGCATTGTGCAGAAATCGGCATGTATCGCGATTGTATGGGTTGCTGTGTCCGGCGAGCAAACCTCAGCGACGACACCGGACGTATTGGGATTCGGAACGCACCCGATATATTGGTATCGGGCACCGTCCCAGCGCATGAAGTTTGATCCGGTAAGCTTGTTTAAGACTCTGACGATTGCGCTCAAGCCGCTAATCAGCGTCGCCCGCGTTGCGTCGTCGCTTCTGCCAAACCATTGTTGGACGCGGGCTTTATCGGCAGTGGACCAGCGCTGGAGATCCTTCATCCTTGCCTCGACAAGCGCCACAGCCTGGTTGCGCTTGTTCAGCACCATTTCCCGAAATTCCTTGTTGGTCATGTTCGGGCATATTTGTTCGGTGTTGATCGTGACGTCGACCGTGGAGCCCGGATTCGTGTTGGTGACCGCGCCGGAATGAACGAGGAACCACTCGCCACCATCATTCACGTCGAACTTGTTCGGCATGTCAGTTTTCCTTCGTATAGATCTTCAAGGATGCCGCAGAGCCGGTCCGGATGCGGTTGGTTTGCCCATGCGCGTCGGTGATGCCCGTGAATTCCTGCCCGGTATCGGTCACGACTCGATAGCGGACGTTCTGCAGCGCGCGGCCCCACTGATCGCGCAGCGTGTATTGCTCGTCATGCACCGCAGCTCGCGCGATTTCAACGATCGACTGCTCAGCCGTCCTCGTCGCGGCCTGTCCGCCGCCGTCAGTCGAGTAGTAGAACGTCGTGGAGGGCGACGCGCGGACGCGGTTCTGTCGGCACGGACATAGGACCCAATCCAGATCCTTGACCATGGCCTTTCCATCATCCAGCCATGTGCTGGCGCTGCCTCGTATGGGAAACAGCCCTTTGCAGTTGCCGCAGGTTGCCTGGTCGCCATCGCGCGCCATGGTGTTGCCGCGCTCGTCGTAGTGCGTTGACGAACCGCTAGCGACATAGCCGCCGGTCGTCGTGAGGCTGCCTTTGACTACCAGTTGTTCGAACATGATCGTGATCGATGGGAGTTGAGGGGCTTTCCGCGAAACAACTCGCTGATGCTCGCGGTGACACGACAAATTTTCATGCGCAGCGAGGCGATATTCACGCTCGGAGGGCGGATTCAAACAAGTCTCGTTGTCGAGAAATTTGCACTTGCGCGTGTGCTTCGTCGACAAACTGAGTTCAATTCGGTCTTGGTTCATGGCTTAAATGGTCGTTTGCCCGTTAATTCTCGAAAAACAGATCAAAAGGGAGAATTACGCAGAGTATTGCCAAGTGTTAAGTGGCGAGCGGAACGGAAAATTCGGATCGAACGACGCCCGCGGCTCCAATTTCTCGGGCGCCCGATTCGTCGAATGCAATTTTTCTGCGACACGGCTCGACGACGCGCGTCTGGTCCGAACGTCGTTCGAGAACTGCGACCTGAGCGGCGTCGATTTCCGAGGGGCGAACCTGGAAGGCGTGGATTTTCACGGCGGCACGTTCTGGAGCGCACCCGACGGATCGGTGCTGGACCAAACGAAGTTCGACGACACGCCGGAGGCGCGCCGTACGATCGAACGGAGCACGATCGCGAGAAAGGACCGGATCGAATGGTGCCCGGTTGCCCCGCGCGCCGACGCAGAACCGGCTTCGCTCGTTTCACGCACGAGGCTGAAAGGCAGGCCGGGCGAAGTCGTGCCGCGGAGCGGCTGGTGGATCAGCCCGGCGCTCGGGAGCGAGCAGGGGCGGCGCTATTTCAGCGCCGGAGAGAAGTTTCCGGACATCGAGTCGACCAGCTGGGGGCGCGTGATCTGGAGTTACAACGCCGACGATCAACGTTGAGACCGACGCGCGCCCGTCCCGGACGAGACGGGCGTGCCATCAGCGCTACATCAGCACGATGTCGTACTGCTCCTGGCTCAGATTCGACTCGACCTGCAGCGACACCGGCTTGCCGATGAAGTCGATCAGCATCGCGAGATGCTGCGATTCCTCGTCGAGGAACAGGTCGATCACCTGCTGCGCGGCGATCACGCGGAACTCGCGCGGATTGAACTGCCGCGACTCGCGCAGGATCTCGCGCAGGATGTCGTAGCACACGGTGCGCGACGTCTTCACCTGGCCCTTGCCCTGGCAGGTCGGGCACGGCTCGCACAGCACGTGCGCGAGCGATTCGCGCGTGCGCTTTCTCGTCATCTCGACGAGCCCGAGCTGCGAAAAGCCGTTGACGGTCACACGCGTGCGATCGCGCGCGAGCGCCTTCTTCAGCTCGGCGAGCACCGCGTCGCGATGCTCGGCATTCTCCATGTCGATGAAGTCGATGATGATGATCCCGCCGAGGTTGCGCAGCCGCAGCTGCCGCGCGATCGTGTGCGCGGCCTCGAGGTTGGTCTTGAAGATCGTGTCGTCGAAGTTGCGCGCGCCGACGTAGCCGCCCGTGTTCACGTCGATCGTCGTCATCGCCTCGGTCTGGTCGATCATCAGGTAGCCGCCCGACTTCAGGTCGACCCGCCGCGACAGCGCGCGCTGGATCTCCGTCTCGATGTTGTACAGGTCGAACAGCGGCCGCTCGCCGGTGTAGTGGTGCAGCTTCGGGCTCACGGCGGGCGTGAACTCGGCCGCGAATTCGGCGAGCCGCTGGTACGTCTCGCGCGAATCGACCTGGATGCGCGACGTGTCGTCGTTGGCGAAATCGCGCAGCACGCGCTGCGCGAGGTCGAGATCCTGGTACAGCAGGCTCGTCGCCGGCAGCCGCTGCGCCTGGGCGACGATCGTCGCCCAGGTCTTGCGCAGGTAGGTGACGTCGCCGGCCAGCTCGTCGGAGGTCGCGTCCTCGGCGATCGTGCGCACGATGTAGCCGCCTTTCTCGTCCGCCGGGATCACCGCGGTCAGGCGCGCGCGCACCGCCTCGCGCTCGGCCTCGCTCTCGATCTTCTGCGAGATGCCGATGTGCGGCTCCTGCGGCAGGTAGACGAGCGTGCGGCCCGCGATGCTGACCTGCGTGGACAGCCGCGCGCCCTTCGTGCCGATCGGGTCCTTGATGACCTGGACCATCAGCGTCTGGCCCTCGAACACGGTCTTTTCGATCGGCTGGTGCGGCGCGCTCGTGTGCGGTTCGCCGTTCAGGCGCGGCTGCCAGATGTCGGCGACGTGCAGGAACGCCGCGCGCTCGAGCCCGATGTCGATGAACGCCGACTGCATGCCGGGCAGCACGCGCACGACCTTGCCGAGATAGATGTTGCCGACGCGTCCGCGCGACAGCGTGCGCTCGACGTGAAGCTCCTGCACCGCGCCTTGCTGGACGAGTGCGACCCGCGTTTCCTGCGGCGTGATGTTGATCAGGATTTCTTCGTTCATGGCGGGATTCAGAAGTCGACGCGCGCGGCGCGCAGCAATGCTGCAGTCTCAAAAAGGGGCAGACCCATGATACCTGAATGGGAACCGGCGATTTGCTCGACGA
Source organism: Burkholderia ubonensis (assembly GCF_001718695.1). NCBI lineage: Bacteria > Pseudomonadati > Pseudomonadota > Betaproteobacteria > Burkholderiales > Burkholderiaceae > Burkholderia > Burkholderia ubonensis. The sequence goes on from NZ_CP013420.1 coordinate 126,380, forward strand.
ATTCGGCCGCGCGCCCCTGGATCGCGTACGCGCCGGCCTTGCCGAACGGCTCGCCGGTCTCGACGTAGCGCGCGAACGCGTCGCGCGGCGCGGCCGCGAAGCGCACCGACGAGCGCGACAGCGCCGGCGGCAGCAGCGCGCCGCCCGCGTCGACCACGGCGACCGCGGTCAGCACTTCGTGCTCGCGCCCCGCGAGGCGGGTGAGCATCGCGAGCGCGTCGGCGGGATCGGCGGGCTTGCCGAGGATCGCGCCGTCGATCGTCACGGTCGTGTCGGCGACGAGCACCGGCGCGGCGGGCTTGCCGCTCGCGACGAGGCGCGCACGCGCGGCGTCGGCCTTCGCGACGGTCACGCGCAGCACGTAGTCGTCGGCGGTCTCGCCGGGCAGCTCGGCTTCGAGCGCCTCGGCGTCCTCGTCGGGGCGGGGCAGCAGCAGCTCGAAGCGCACGCCGATCTGCTGCAGCAGTTCCTGGCGGCGCGGGCTTTGCGAAGCGAGGTAAAGGATCGGGAAGAGTTCGCGGGAAACGCTGGACGGCATGGTGTCGTTATCTCGTGGGGCGCGCGGCGCGCGCGTCGCGAGGACGACGCGTCATGCGCGGTGATAGGGGTGATTCTGCGTGATGCTCCACGCACGGTAAAGCTGTTCGGCGAGCAGCACCCGCACCATCCCGTGCGGCAGCGTCATGCTGGAGATGCGCAGCAGCAGGTCGGCGCGCGCCTTGAGCGCCGGGTCGAGCCCGTCGGCGCCGCCGATGATGAACGCGACGTCGCGGCCGTCCTGCTGCCAGCCGGGCAGCGCCTGCGCGAGCTGCATCGTGGTCCAGTCGCGGCCGCGCTCGTCGAGCGCGACGATCCGCGCGCCCTTCGGCAGCGCGGCCTCGATCTTCTGCCGCTCGGCGGCCATCACGCTTTCGGCGCTGCGCCCGCCGGAGCGCAGCTCGGGCTTGATCTCGCGCAGCTCGATGCGCAGCTCGGGCGGCATCCGCTTCGTGTACTCGTCGAAGCCGGATGCGATCCAGCCGGGCATCTTGTGGCCGACCGCGAGGATGAAAAGCTTCATCGGGACGATGCGTGACGACTCAGCGGCGGCGGGCGGGCGTCTTGCGCGCCGGACGGGCGACTTCTTCCTCGTCTTCTTCGTCCTCGGCCTCCGCAGTTGCACCGGCCGCGCCGTTCGGGGCCTTGCCGCCGCCGAGCTTCATGCGCACCGGCTTGTCGCCCCAGATTTCCTCGAGGTTGTAGTACTGGCGCAGCGCGGGCTGCAGGATGTGCACGACGGCGTCGCCGCAGTCGACCAGCACCCATTCGCCGGTGTCCTCGCCTTCGGAGCTGACGACGTCGCCGCCGGCCTCCTTGACCTTGTCGCGCACGTTCGACGCGAGCGCCTTGGTCTGGCGGTTCGACGTGCCGGACGCGACGATCACGCGATCGAACAGCTCGGTCAGGTGGCTCGTGTTGAAGACCTTGATGTCTTGTGCCTTGACGTCTTCGAGGGCGTCGACGATGACGCGCTGCAGTTTGCGGATATCCATGGATTCAGGATTGATAGAGACGATGTTGAAGAATGTAGTCCCAGACGGCAGCGGGCACGTGCTCGGCCGATGCGTCGGGCATTTGTGCGCGGCGCGCGATGCATTCGCGCAGGTGCGCGCGGATGTCGGTCGCGGCGATGTCGAACGCGAGCGTCGTGTCGATCAGCAGGCGCCCGGCCGGCGTGGCCATCAGCACGTCGGCACCGGCCTGCCGCGCGGCGACTTCCTGCGCAACCGCCTGCGGCGCCGTGGCGAGATCGAAGCCGGGGCGGGTCGACACGCAGATATGCGCGTAGTCGAACAGCCGGCGCCAGTCGCGCCAGGTGTCGAGCCGCACGAGCTGGTCCGCGCCGATCAGCAGCGACAGCGACGCGTCCGGGCCGACGCGCGCGCGCCAGCGCGCGAGCGTGTCGACGGTGTAGGTCGGCCCCGCGTGCTCGATCTCGTCGGTCGCGACGCTGACCGTCGCGCCCGGCAGCACGAGCGATTGCGCGGCGGCGCGCGTCATCGCCAGGCGATGCTCGGCGGCCGACACGTCGCGCTTCTGGTACGGCTGCCCGGCGGGCAGCAGCACGAGCTCGGTCAGGCCGAGCACGGCGGCGAAGCGGCCGGCGAGCGCGAGATGACCATCGTGGATCGGGTCGAACGTGCCGCCCAGCAGGCCTATGCGACGCAAGAGCGGGCGCGGCAGCGGGGCGGGGCGGGTGGTGTTTTTCAGAGCGTGTCCCTTTCGTTGCGGTGGCGCGAGGCTCAGACCCAGTCGCGCGGCACGAGGAAGTCGCTGGTCAGGCGCGCTTCGGGCGTTCCCTGCCCGGGCTGCCAGTTGTAGCGCCAGTTCGCGACGGGCGGCATCGACATCAGGATCGACTCGGTGCGGCCGCCGCTTTGCAGGCCGAACAGCGTGCCCCGGTCGAACACGAGGTTGAACTCGACGTAGCGGCCGCGGCGGTAGGCCTGGAACGCGCGCTCGCGCTCGCCGTACGGCGTGTCGCGGCGGCGCTCGACGATCGGCAGGTACGCGGCGAGGAACGCGTCGCCGACGCTTTGCATCATCTCGAACGCACGTTCGAAACCGGGCTCCGCGTAATCGTCGAAGAAGATCCCGCCGATGCCGCGCGCCTCGTTGCGGTGCTTGAGGAAGAAATACTCGTCGCACCACTGCTTGAAGCGCGGATACAGGTCCGCGCCGAACGGATCGAGCGCGTCCTTGCAGGTCTGGTGGAAATGCCGCGCGTCGTCCTCGAAGCCGTAAATCGGTGTCAGATCCATGCCGCCGCCGAACCAGAACACCGGCGCTTCGCCGGGCTTGGTCGCGATCAGCATCCGCACGTTCATGTGCACGGTCGGGCAGTACGGATTGCGCGGGTGCAGCACGAGCGACACGCCGAGCGCCTCGAAGCCGCGGCCCGCGAGCTGCGGGCGCGCCGCGCTCGCCGACGGCGGCAGCGCGTCGCCCGCGACGTCGGAAAAGCCGATGCCGGCGCGCTCGAACACCTGGCCGTCCTCGAGGATGCGCGTGCAGCCGCCGCCGCGCAGGCGTTCGCCGGGGCCGCGCTGCCACGCGTCGGTCGCGAGCGGCGTGCCGTCGAGCGCGCCGAGCGCATCGGCGATGCGCGTCTGCAGGCCCTGAAGGTAGGCGCGCACGCGCTCCACGTCGTAGGTCGAATCGGTCATGTCTGGACTGGGCGCTCCCGCCGCAGGCGGGAGTCGCAAAAAAGGACGTCTGCCGGCCATTCTAGCGAACCCGGCAGCAGGGGCCGCCGGCTGCTCGCGCAGCGCGGCGGTGGCGGCATCACGTGCTCTTGCGGCTCAGCGCGCGGTAGCCGATGTCGCGGCGGTACTGCATGCCTTCGAAATTGATCTGGTTGATCGTTTCGTACGCATGCTGCTGCGCCTCGCGCACCGAGTCGGCGAGACCGACCACGCACAGCACGCGGCCGCCCGACGTCGTCAGCTTGTCGCCGTCGAGCGTCGTGCCCGCGTGGAACGTCACGGCCTGTTCGGTCTCGGCCGGGATGCCGTTGATGCGGTCGCCCTTGCGCGGCGCGTCCGGATAGCCGTGCGCGGCCAGCACGACGCCGAGCGCGGTGCGGCGGTCCCAGTCGAGCTCGACCGTGTCGAGCGTGCCCGCGATCGCCTGCTCGACGACCTTCGAGAAATCGCTCTTCAGGCGCGCCATGATCGGCTGCGTCTCCGGGTCGCCCATCCGGCAGTTGAACTCGAGCGTGCGCGGATTGCCGTCCTTGTCGATCATCAGGCCCGCGTACAGGAAGCCCGTGAAGCGGATGCCGTCCTTCTCCATCCCGCGCACGGTCGGCATGATGATCTCGCGCATCACGCGCGCGTGCATCTGCGGCGTGACGATCGGGGCAGGGGAATACGCGCCCATGCCGCCCGTGTTCGGGCCGCGGTCCTCGTCGAGCAGGCGCTTGTGGTCCTGGCTGGAGGCCAGCGCGAGCGCGTGCTTGCCGTCGACCATCACGATGAAGCTCGCTTCCTCGCCGTCGAGGAACTGCTCGATCACGACGCGCGCGCCGGCATCGCCGAGCTTGTTGCCCGACAGCATCATGTCGATGGCCGCGTGCGCTTCGTCCAGCGTCATCGCGACGACGACGCCCTTGCCCGCGGCGAGGCCGTCGGCCTTGACGACGATCGGCGCGCCTTTCGCGTCGATGTACGCGTGCGCGGCGGCCGCGTCGGAGAAGGTTTCGTAGTCGGCGGTCGGGATGCCGTGGCGCTTCATGAACGCCTTCGCGAAATCCTTCGAGCTTTCGAGCTGCGCTGCTTCGCGGGTCGGGCCGAAGATCTTCAGGCCGCGCGCGCGGAACAGGTTGACGATGCCGGCCGCGAGCGGCGCTTCCGGGCCGACGAGCGTGAACGCGACGCCTTCGCTTTCCGCGAAATCGGCAAGCGCGTCGAGCGACGTGATGTCGACATTCTTCAGGCGCTCGTCCTGCGCCGTGCCGCCATTGCCGGGCGCGACATAGACCATCTGGACGCGAGGCGACTGCGCGAGCTTCCACGCCAGCGCATGTTCGCGGCCGCCGGAACCGACGACGAGTAGTTTCATGGGATTCCCCGCAGACTGGAAAACAGGGCGGCCGGCACGCTCAGGCGCGCCGGCCGCGATAATCGGTCGGGCCGCCGCCGCGAACACGACGCACGGCGGCAGGCATCTCATTCCTCGACGACGACGGCGTTCGTATACACCTCCTGCACGTCGTCGAGGTTCTCGAGCGCGTCCAGGAGCTTCTGCATCTTCACCGCGTCGTCGCCGGTGAATTCGACTTCGTTCTGCGGCTTCATCGTCACTTCGGCGAGCTCCGCCTTGAAGCCGGCGGCTTCGAGCGCGTCCTTCACCTTCGAGAATTCCTGCCAGTCGCACAGCACTTCGATCGAGCCGTCGTCGTTCGTGCTGACGTCGTTCGCGCCTGCCTCGAGCGCCGCTTCCATCAGCGCGTCTTCCGACGTGCCCGGCGCGAACAGGAACTGGCCGACGTGATCGAACATGAACGCGACCGAGCCGTCGGTGCCCATGTTGCCGCCGAACTTCGAAAACGCGTGGCGCACTTCCGCGACCGTGCGGGTGCGGTTGTCGGTCAGCGTGTCGACGATGATCGCCGCGCCGCTGATGCCGTAGCCTTCGTAGCGGATTTCCTCGTAGTTCGCGCCGTCCGCGCCGCCGACGCCGCGATCGATCGCGCGCTTCACGTTGTCCTTCGGCATGTTCGCGTCGGCCGCCTTGTCGACCGCGAGACGCAGGCGCGGGTTCGAGCCGATGTCGCCGCCGCCGAGGCGCGCCGCGACCTGAATTTCCTTGATCAGGCGGGTCCAGATCTTGCCGCGCTTCGCGTCGGCCGCTGCCTTCTTATGCTTGATGTTGGCCCATTTCGAGTGACCAGCCATACGTTTCTCCGTCGCCCCGGCGCTTTGCGCGGGCGTTTAAGCCAATGTGTCGTTGAATCGGCGGCCGTTGGGGCGGGCGTGAAGCCGCGGGGCCGCGCGTGTCGAGTGGACCGAGATTTTATCACGCGGCGGCCGTCCGCTTGGGGCCGTCGCGCATGGCCGAACGGCCGGGGCCGGCCGCCGCGAAACCGGCGGAGGGCCGGACGGCCGGCCCCCGGATGGCCGGCCCCCGGATCGCGATTCCTCAGTTCTTCGTGCCGAACAGCCGGTCGCCCGCGTCGCCGAGGCCCGGCACGATGTACGCGTGCTCGTTCAGGTGCGAGTCGAGCGACGCGACGTACAGCTTCACGTCCGGATGCGCGTCCTGGAACACCTGCACGCCTTCCGGCGCGGCGACGAGCGCGACGAACATGATGTTCGCGGCCGGCACGTTGCGGCGCTTGAGCACGTCGACCGCGTGCACGGCCGAGTAGCCGGTCGCGACCATCGGGTCGCACAGGATGAAGATCCGGTCCTCGAGGTCCGGCAGGCGCACGAGGTACTCGACCGGGCGGTGGTCGTCCGCGCGGTACACGCCGATGTGGCCGACGCGCGCCGACGGGACCAGGTCGAGCAGGCCGTCCGACATCCCGACGCCCGCGCGCAGCACGGGGACGATCGCGAGCTTCTTGCCGGCGATCACCGGCGCGTCGATCTTGACGAGCGGGGTTTCGACCCGCTTGGTCGTGATCGGCAGGTTGCGGGTGATCTCGTAGCCCATCAGCAGCGTGATTTCGCGCAGCAGCTCGCGGAACGTGCGCGTCGACGTGTCCTTGTCGCGCATGTGGGTCAGCTTGTGCTGGATCAGCGGGTGATCGAGGATGAAGAGATTCGGGAAACGGCTGTCCTGTTTCATGACGGAGGCGCCCTGGCGCAAAAGGAGTTCGGGACGGCAGGCGGGCGGCGGGCCCGTCTGCGCGCAATGACGCAAGTTTACCAAGACGGGCCGCGCGATCCGGATATTATCGACGTCTGACCGACAACCCGCGCGCCGCCCGGCGCGCCGCAATCAACAACGGATATCGACGATGGATCTCGGCATCGCAGGGAAGACCGCGCTCGTGTGCGCGGCAAGCAAGGGCCTCGGGCGAGGCTGCGCGGAAGCGCTGGCCGCCGAGGGCGTGAATCTCGTGATCGTCGCGCGCACGCGCGACACGCTGGAGGCGACCGCGGACGCGATCCGCGCGGCGTCGGGCGTCGCCGTGACCGCGATCGCGTGCGACATCACGACGCCGGACGGGCGCGCGGCCGCGCTTGCCGCCTGCCCGCAGCCGGACATTCTCGTGACGAATGCGGGCGGCCCGCCGCCGGGCGACTTCCGCGATTTCTCGCACGACGACTGGATCCGCGCGCTCGAGTCGAACATGCTGACGCCGATCGAGCTGATCCGCGCGACCGTCGACGGGATGATCGCGCGCCGCTTCGGCCGGATCGTCAACATCACGAGCTCCGCCGTGAAGGCGCCGATCGACGTGCTGGCGCTGTCGAACGGCGCGCGCTCCGGGCTGACCGGCTTCGTCGCGGGGCTCGCGCGCCGGGTCGCCGCGCACAACGTGACGGTCAACAACCTGCTGCCGGGCCTGTTCGACACCGACCGGATCGCGACGACGCTCGCCGCGTCGGCGCAGGCGAAGGGCGTGACGGTCGACGAAATGCGCGAGCGGCGCGCGCGGGAGATTCCGGCGGGCCGCCTCGGCACGCGCGACGAGTTCGGCGCCGCGTGCGCGTTCCTGTGCAGCGTGCACGCGGGCTACATCACCGGGCAGAACTGGCTGCTCGACGGCGGCGCTTACCCGGGCACGTTCTGACGGGCGCCGCGCGGCCGGCTTTTACGACGACAACGAACCGAAGGACTTGGAGATGAGCACACCCCGCATCGCACTGATTGCGCACGACGCGAAGAAGGACGAGATCGTCGCGCTCGCGGGCGAGTATCGCGCGACGCTCGCGCGCTGCCGGCTGGTCGCGACCGGCACGACGGGCGGCCGCATCGCGGCCGCGCACGGCCTCGACGTCGAGCGCAAGCTGTCCGGGCCGCTCGGCGGCGACCTGCAGATCGGCGCGGAGCTGGCCGAGGGCCGGGTCGACATCGTCGTGTTCCTGCGCGACCCGATGACCGCGCAGCCGCACGATCCCGACATCACCGCGCTGGTGCGCGCGTGCGACGTGCACAACGTGCCGTGCGCGACCAACGTCGCGACCGCGCGGATGCTGCTCGACGATCTGGCGCGCAACATGCAGGACGTCTGCTAGGCCCGCTTGCCCCTGCTCGTGGCAGGGCCGTGCGCTGCGCGCGGCGACGCGCGAGAATCGGGCGTCAGGCGTCAGGCGTCGGGCGTCGGACTGCGCGACGGCCGCCGGCGCGTGCCTGCACCGGCCGTCGCCGGCCCGCGCGGCGGCGAGCGAACCTTCCCTTGAAGCATTCACCAACGAGGAGCGATACGATGCCGAAAGCAATCCGATACGACCAGGCGGGCGGCCCGGAAGTGATGAAGTGGGTCGACGTCGAGGTCGCCGAGCCGCAGGCAGGCCAGGTCCGGGTCAAGCAGCATGCGGTCGGGCTCAACTACATCGACGTGTATTTCCGCACCGGGCTCTATCCGCAGCCGCTGCCCGCCGGGCTCGGGATGGAGGCGGCCGGCGAGGTGACGGCGGTCGGCGACGACGTGACCGCGTTCAAGCCGGGCGACCGCGTCGCCTACGTGTGGTCGTCGCCGGGCGCATATGCACAGGAGCGCGTGCTGCCCGCCGATCGCGTGGTCAAGCTGCCCGACGCGATCACTTATGAAGACGCGGCGTCGGTGATGCTGCAGGGCCTGACCGCGCACTACCTGCTGCGCCGCACGTATCGGGTCAAGGCCGGCGACACGATCCTGATTCATGCGGCGGCGGGCGGCGTCGGCCTGCTCGTGTGCCAGTGGGCGAAAGCGCTCGGCGCGACCGTGATCGGCACGGTCAGCTCCGACGAGAAGGCGGAGATCGCGAAGGCGCACGGCTGCGATCACCCGATCGTCTATACGCGCGAGAACTTCACGGAGCGCGTGCGGGCGATCACGAACGACGCGCTGCTGCCGGTCGTCTACGATTCGATCGGCAAGGATACCTACGTCGGCTCGCTCGACTGCCTGGCGCCGCTCGGGCTGTTCGTCAGCTTCGGCAACGCGTCCGGCCCGCTGCCGCCGATCGACTCGAAGGAGTTCTCGTCGCGCGGCTCGCTGTTCTTCACGCGGCCGACGCTGTTCTCGTACATCGCGAAACGCGCGGACCTCGAAGCGGCCGCGGCCGAGCTGTTCGACGTGATCCAGTCGGGCAAGGTGAAGACCAGCATCAACCAGCGCTATCCGCTCGAGGAAGTTGCGCGCGCACACGCCGATCTCGAGGCCCGCAAGACCACCGGCTCGACGATCCTCGTGCCCTGACACCGCCGCGCCGGCCGCCGGGCCGGCTCGCGATCTCCCCCGGGCGGCGCTGCGGCGCCGCCTTCCCCCGCCTTCCCGTTTACGCGTTTTTTACACGCCCCCGACGACCTTTGACCCGTCCTTTACGCGCGTTCCAATAAGGTTCTAGTCGTCCGATTTCGACGACGGAGAACACAAAAATGGATGGGGTTTTCATCGGCGCTCTGGTGCTGTTCACCGCGCTGATCCTCGGTTTGATCGCCGGTTGCGAGAAGCTCGCGCAATACGGCCGCGGGGGGCGGGCATGACCTGGATGCTGTGGTTGGCGGGCGCTTCGTCCGCCTTGCTGTTCGCGTATCTCGTCTTTGCGCTGCTGCGCGCGGAGGACATCGAATGAACGCGAACACGATCTTTCAATCGGGTGCTGTTCATCGTCGTGCTGCTGGCGGCGGCCGTGCCGGTCGCGCGCTACCTGTCGGCGGTGATGGACGGCAGCTCGCGCGTCGTGCGCGTATTCGGCCCGCTCGAGCGCGCGCTCTATCGCATCGCCGGCGTCGACGCCGGCCGCGAGATGAACTGGAAGCAGTACGCGATCGCGACGGTCGCATTCAACGCGCTCGGCGCGCTGTTCCTCTATGGTCTCCTGCGCCTGCAGGGCTTGCTGCCCGGCAACCCGCAGCAGTTCGGCGCGATGACGGTCGACGGCGCGTTCAACACCGCGGTCAGCTTCGTCACCAACACGAACTGGCAGGACTACACGCCCGAGCAGACCGTCAGCTACCTGACGCAGATGCTCGGCCTCACCGTGCAGAACTTCCTGTCCGCGGCGACCGGCATCGTCGTCGTGATCGCGCTGATCCGCGGCTTCGCACGCCACACCGCGCAGACGATCGGCAACTTCTGGGTCGACCTCACGCGCGTGACGCTGTACGTGCTCGTGCCGATGGCGGCGCTCGTCGCGGCGCTGCTGATGAGCCAGGGCGTGATCCAGAACATGAAGGCGTATCAGGACGTGCCGGTGCTGCAGGCGGGCGCCTACGCCGCGCCGAAGCTCGACGCGCAGGGCAACCCGGTCAAGGACGACAAGGGCAATCCGGTGACGGTCGCGACGCCGCTCACGAAGCAGACGCTTGCGATGGGCCCGGTCGCGTCGCAGGAAGCGATCAAGATGCTCGGCACCAACGGCGGCGGCTTCTTCAACGCGAACTCCGCGCATCCGTACGAGAACCCGACGCCGTTCGCGAACTTCGTGCAGATCTTCTCGATCCTGATCATTCCGGCGGCGCTGTGCCTCGTGTTCGGCCGCATGGTCGGCGACCGCCGGCAGGGCATCGCGGTGCTCGCGGCGATGACGGTCGCGTTCACGGTCGCGGTCGGCGTCGAGGTGAGCGCCGAGCAGGCCGGCAACCCGACGCTCGCGGCGCTGCGCCCCGAAGGAAGTCCCCTTGGGGGACGCCCCGAAGGAAGTCCCCTTGGGGGACACGTCGACCAGTCGGCGGGCGCGCTGCAGGCGGGCGGCAACATGGAAGGCAAGGAGACGCGCTTCGGCATCGCGCAGACCGGCATCTTCACGGTCGCGACCACGGCCGCGTCGTGCGGCGCGGTCGACACGATGCACGATTCGCTGACGCCGCTCGGCGGCCTCGTGCCGATGCTCCTGATGCAGCTCGGCGAAGTGGTCTACGGCGGGGTCGGCTCGGGCCTCTACGGGATGCTGGTGTTCGCGCTGCTCGCGGTGTTCGTCGCCGGCCTGATGATCGGCCGCACGCCGGAGTATGTCGGCAAGAAGATCGAGGCGTACGAGATGAAGATGGTGTCGATCGTCGTGCTGCTCACGCCGCTGCTGGTGCTGGTCGGCACGTCGATCGCGGTGCTCGCCGATGCGGGCAAGGCCGGCATCCTGAACCCGGGCCCACACGGCTTCTCGGAAATCCTGTACGCGTTCAGCTCCGCCGCGAACAACAACGGCAGCGCGTTCGCGGGCCTGACGGTGGGCACGCCGTTCTACAACTGGATGACGGCGATCGCGATGTGGTTCGGCCGCTTCGGCACGATCGTGCCGGTGCTCGCGATCGCGGGCTCGCTCGCCGCGAAGAAGCGCATCGCGACGACGAGCGGCACGCTGCCGACCCACGGGCCGCTGTTCGTCGTGCTGCTGCTCGGCACGGTGCTGCTGGTCGGCGCGCTGACCTACGTGCCCGCGCTCGCGCTCGGGCCCGGCGTCGAGCACCTGATGATGTGGCTGGGCGCGTAACCCGCACGCCGGCAAGGACAAGCATTCAAGAGATTGCGATGACTCAACATTCCGCAACACGCTCCATGTTCGATCCGGCGCTCGTGCGCCCGGCGATCGTGGACGCGTTCAAGAAACTCACGCCGCGCACGCAGTTCCGCAACCCGGTGATGTTCTGCGTGTACGTCGGCAGCATCCTGACGACGATCCTGTGGATCGCCGCGCTCGCCGGCCAGGCCGAGGCGCCCGCGGGCTTCATCCTCGCGATCGCGCTGTGGCTGTGGTTCACGGTGCTGTTCGCGAACTTCGCGGAGGCGCTCGCCGAAGGCCGCTCGAAGGCGCAAGCCGCATCGCTGCGCAGCGCGAAGCGCGACGTGATGGCCAAGAAGCTCAACGAGCCGCATCCGAAGTCGCCGATCCGCATCACCACCGCGACCGAGCTGCGCCGCGGCGACGTCGTGCTGGTCGAGGCGGGCGACGTGATCCCGGCCGACGGCGAGGTGGTCGACGGCGTCGCGTCGGTCGACGAATCGGCGATCACCGGCGAATCGGCGCCGGTGATCCGCGAGTCGGGCGGCGACTTCTCGTCGGTGACGGGCGGCACGCGCGTGCTGTCCGACTGGATCGTCGTGAAGGTCACCGCGAACCCGGGCGAGGCGTTCCTCGACCGGATGATCGCGATGGTCGAGGGCGCGAAGCGCAAGAAGACGCCGAACGAGATCGCGCTGACGATCCTGCTCGTCGCGCTGACGATCGTGATGCTGCTCGCGACCGCGACGCTGCTGCCGTTCTCGATGTTCTCGGTGGAGGCGATGAAGGCGGGGCACGTGGTGACGATCACCGCGCTCGTCGCGCTGCTCGTGTGCCTGATCCCGACGACGATCGGCGGCCTGCTGTCCGCGATCGGCGTGGCCGGCATGAGCCGGATGATGCAGGCGAACGTGATCGCGACCTCGGGCCGCGCGGTGGAAGCGGCGGGCGACGTCGACGTGCTGCTGCTCGACAAGACCGGCACGATCACGCTCGGCAACCGCCAGGCGTCGGCGTTCGTGCCGGCGCCGGGCGTGACCGAGGAAGCGCTCGCCGATGCCGCGCAGCTGTCGTCGCTCGCCGACGAGACGCCGGAAGGCCGCAGCATCGTCGTGCTCGCGAAGGAGCGCTTCAACATTCGCCAGCGCGACATGGCGCAGCTGCACGCGACGTTCCTCGGCTTCTCCGCGCAGACGCGGATGAGCGGCGTCGACCTGTCCCCCGAGGGGACTTCCTCCGGGGCGCCGCACCGCGAGATCCGCAAGGGCGCGGCGGACGCGATCCGCCGCTACGTCGAAACGCACGGCAGCCGCTTTCCGGACGAAGTGCGCCGCGCGGTCGACGACGTCGCGCGGCGCGGCAGCACGCCGCTCGTGGTCGCGGAGCTGCGCGACGGCGCGGCGCGCGTGCTCGGCGTGATCGAGCTGAAGGACATCGTGAAGGGCGGCATCAAGGAGCGCTTCGCGGAGCTGCGCAAGATGGGCATCAAGACCGTGATGGTGACGGGCGACAACCGGCTGACGGCGGCGGCGATCGCGGCGGAGGCCGGCGTCGACGACTTCCTCGCGGAAGCGACGCCGGAAACCAAGCTCGCGACGATCCGCGAGCACCAGGCGGCGGGGCGCCTCGTCGCGATGACGGGCGACGGCACCAACGACGCGCCGGCGCTCGCGCAGGCCGACGTCGCGGTCGCGATGAACACCGGCACGCAGGCGGCGAAGGAAGCGGGCAACATGGTCGACCTCGACTCGAACCCGACCAAGCTGATCGAGATCGTCGAGATCGGCAAGCAGATGCTGATGACGCGCGGCTCGCTGACGACGTTCTCGATCGCGAACGACATCGCGAAGTATTTCGCGATCATCCCGGCCGCGTTCGTGACGACCTATCCGCAACTGCGCGTGCTCGACATCATGCACCTGACGTCTCCGGCGTCCGCGATCCTGTCGGCGGTGATCTTCAACGCGCTGATCATCGTCGCGCTGATCCCGCTCGCGCTGAAGGGCGTCACGTACCGGCCGCTCGGCGCCGCATCGTTGCTGCGCCGCAACCTGCTGGTCTACGGCCTCGGCGGCGTGCTGCTGCCGTTCCCGTTCATCAAGCTGATCGACATGACGCTCGCCGCGCTCGGCTGGGCCTGAGGGAAACTTCACCATGAAAACGTTGATTCGTCCGCTGCTCGTGATCTTCGCCGTGCTGACCGCGGTGACGGGGCTGGCCTATCCGGCCGTGATGACCGTGTTCGGCCAGGCCGTGTTTCCGTCGCAGGCGAACGGCAGCCTGATCGAGCAGGACGGCAAGGTGGTCGGCTCCGCGCTGATCGGCCAGCCGTTCGATGCGCCGAAGTACTTCTGGGGCCGCCTGTCGGCGACCACGCCGATGCCGTACAACGCGAGCGGCTCCGGCGGCTCGAACCTCGGCCCGCTGAACCCGTCGCTCGTCGACCAAGTGAAGGCGCGCATCGCCGCGCTGCGCGACGCGGGCACCGACCTGTCGAAGCCGGTGCCGGTCGACCTCGTGACCGCGTCCGCGAGCGGCCTCGATCCGGACATCACGCCGGCCGCGGCCGCCTACCAGGTCGAGCGCGTCGCGAAGGCGCGCAACCTGTCGCCCGACGCGGTCGCGCATCTGGTCGCCGCGAGCACGACCGGGCGCCAGTTCGGCGTGCTTGGCGAGCCGCGCGTGAACGTGCTGAAGCTGAACCTCGCGCTGGACGCGGCGCAGGCCGCGCACTGAGCGCGATGCCCAACCGGCGTGCGGCGCGGCCCGACCCGCGCCGGACGCGCGTTTGCCCGACGGCGCTTGCGCCGTCTTTGCCTTTTATGACGATTTGGATCAACAATGCTCGTACGCGCGCGAATCGCGCGTTTCGTTCCTCTGACGCATGAACCGCCCCGATCCCGACCAACTCCTCGACAAGCTGCAGCGTGACGAAGAAAAGCAGCGGCGCGGCCAGCTCAAGATCTTCTTCGGCGCCTCCGCCGGCGTCGGCAAGACCTACGCGATGCTGCAGGCCGCGCGCCAGCGCAGGCAGGAAGGCGTCGACGTCGTCGTCGGCATCGTCGAGACCCACGGCCGCGGCGAAACCGCCGCGCTGCTCGACGGCCTCGACGTGCTGCCGCTCGCGAAGCTCGACCACCGCGGCCGCACGTTCGCCGAATTCGATCTCGACGCCGCGCTCGCGCGCAAGCCCGAACTGATCCTCGTCGACGAGCTCGCCCATTCGAACGTGCAGGGCGCGCGCCACCTGAAGCGCTGGCAGGACGTCTACGAGCTGCTCGACGCGGGCATCGACGTCTATACGACCGTCAACGTCCAGCATCTCGAGAGCCTGAACGACGTGGTCGGCGCGATCACCGGCATCCGCGTGTGGGAGACCGTGCCCGACCGCGTGTTCGACGCGGCCGACGAGGTGACGCTCGTCGACCTGCCCGCCGAGGAGCTGCTCGCGCGGATGCGCGACGGCAAGGTCTATCTCGCGCAGCAGGCCGAGCGCGCGGTGCGCAACTTCTTCCGCAAGGGCAACCTGATCGCGCTGCGCGAGCTGGCGCTGCGGCGCACGGCCGACCGCGTCGACGCGCAGATGCGCGAGTACCGCGCCGACCGCTCGATCCAGCGCATCTGGCAGGCGCGCGAGCGGCTCCTGGTGTGCGTCGGGCCGGGACCCGAGGCGCCGACGCTGGTGCGCGCGGCCGCGCGGCTCGCCGCGAGCCTGAAGGCCGACTGGATCGCCGTCTACGTCGAGACGCCGCGGCTGCAGCGCCTGCCCGACGCGCAGCGCGAGCGCACGCTGAACGCGCTGAAGCTCGCCGCCGAGCTGGGCGCGGAGACGGCCACGCTCGCCGGCGGCGACGCGGTCGCCGCGCTGATCGGCTATGCGAAGGTGCGCAACGTGTCGAAGGTCGTCGCGGGCGGCTCGCGCAAGACCGGGCTCGCGCGCTGGTTCGCGCGGCCGTTCGGCGAGAAGCTCGCGGAGCGCGCGGGCGACGTCGACCTGATGCTGATCCGCGCGTCCGCGAGCGACGAGGTGCGCGCGGCCCCCCTCGACGCGCGCGCGCGCGACTGGCGCGACGCGTTCGCGCGCCTGGGCGGCCGGCCACCGTTCGCCGCCGCGGCACTATGCGTACGCGGCCGCGATCTGCGCGGCGATCACGATGGTCGCGACCGCCGTGTCCGGTCGGCTCGACCTGACCAACCTCGTGATGCTGTACCTGCTGGGCGTCGTGTTCTCGGCGGTGCGCCTCGGGCGCGGGCCGGGAGTGCTGCAGTCGTTCCTGTCGGTGGCCGCGTTCGACTTCTTCTTCGTGCCGCCGCGCATGTCGTTCTCGGTCAGCGACACGCAGTACCTGCTGACGTTCTTCGGGATGCTGCTGACGTCGCTCGTGATCAGCCACCTGACGTCGACGCTGACCCGCGAGGCGAGCATCGCGCAACGGCGCGAGCGCCGCACGGGCGCGATCTATGCGATGGCGCGCGAGCTGGCGGCGGCGCTGACGACCGAGCAGATCGTCGAGATCGGCAGCCGGCACGTGAGCGAGGTGTTCCGCGCGCGCGTCGCGATCCTGCTGCCGGACAGCGCCGACAAGGTGCAGCAGAAGATCGAGGAGCCGGACGCGGCCGTCACGCTGACGGGCCCCGACCTCGACAACGACGTCGGCCAGTGGGTGTACGACCAGCAGAAGCCGGCCGGCCACGGCACCGACACGCTGCCGGCGACGGCCGCGCTGTACCTGCCGCTGAAGGCGCCGATGCGCACGCGCGGCGTGCTCGCGGTCGTGTCGACGGACCCGCGCGAGCTCGAGGAGCCCGAGCAGCAGCGGATGCTCGACGCCTTCGCCGCACAGATCGCGCTCGCGATCGAGCGCGTGCATTACGTCGAGATCGCGCGCGACGCGCTCGTCAGCATGGAGTCGGAGCGGCTGCGCAACTCGCTGCTGTCGGCGATCTCGCACGACCTGCGCACGCCGCTCACGACGATCGTCGGCTTTTCGTCGATGCTCGCGAACGCGCGCTCGGCCGCGCCGCGCGGCGACGCGACGGCCGCGCCGCGGCACGGGCCGCGCGAGGACGAGCTCGTCGAGGCGATTCACGACGAAGCGCTGCGGATGACGGGCATCGTCACGAACCTGCTCGACATGGCGCGGCTGCAAGCCGGCAGCCTGCAGCTGAAGCGCCAGTGGTCGCTGCTCGAGGAGACCGTCGGCGCGGCGCTCGCCGCGTGCCGGCGCGTGCTCGCGCGGCATCCGGCGCGCGTCGCGCTGCCGGCGGACCTGCCGCTCCTGCAGATGGACGCGGTGCTGATGGAGCGCCTGTTCACCAACCTGTTCGAGAACGCCGCGAAGTACACGCCGGCCGACACGCCGCTCGAGATCGGCGCCCAGCGCGTGACCGAGGACGGCCTGCCATTCGTGCGCGTGCACGTCGACGATCACGGCCCGGGCCTGCCGCCTGGCATGGAAACGCGGATCTTCGACAAGTTCACGCGCGGCGAGAAGGAATCGGCGACGCCCGGCATCGGCCTCGGGCTCGCGATCTGCCGCGCGATCGTCGAGGCGCACGGCGGTAGAATCGGCGCGCTCAACCGCATCGGGCCCGACGGCCGCGTGACGGGCGCGCGCTTCTGGTTCACGCTGCCGGTCGACACGCCGCCGGCGGCGCCCGCCGTGTCCGACGACGAAGCCGACGCGCTGCACGCGCTGCCGTTCGCGCCGTCATCATCCGAACCTCCGCAAGACCATGAGTGAACCGAGCCTGACCGTCGTCCTGATCGAGGACGAAAAACAGATCCGCCGTTTCGTGCGCGCCGCGCTCGAGGAGGAGGACATCGCCGTGTTCGAGGCCGAGACCGGCAAGCAGGGGCTGATCGACGCGGCGACCCGCAAGCCCGATCTCGTGATCGTCGACCTCGGCCTGCCGGACACCGACGGCCTCGACGTGATCCGCGAGCTGCGCGGCTGGTCCGAGGTGCCGGTCATCGTGCTGTCCGCGCGCACGCAGGAGGACGAGAAGGTCGCCGCGCTCGACGCCGGCGCGGACGACTACCTGACCAAGCCGTTCGGCGTGTCCGAGCTGCGCGCGCGGATTCGCGCGCAGCTGCGGCGGCGCAACCAGGGCGGCGCGAACGAGTCGCCGAAGGTGAGCTTCGGCGCGGTGAGCGTCGATCTCGCGATGCGGCAGGTCTGGCGCGACGGCGAGATCGTGCACCTGACGCCGCTCGAATACCGGCTGCTCGCGACGCTCGTGCGCCACGCGGGCCGCGTGCTGACGCACCGCCAGCTGCTGCGCGACGTGTGGGGGCCGTCGCACGTCGAGAGCCATCACTACCTGCGCATCTACATGGCGCACCTGCGCCAGAAGCTCGAGCGCGACCCGGCGCAACCCGAGTACATCGTCACCGAGACGGGCGTCGGCTACCGGCTGGTCGGCGTCGCGTGATGCGCGGTGCGTGATGCGTGACGCAGCGAGCGGTGCCGCACACACGGCCCGATTCCCCGTTATGCTGAGCGCTGCATGAACGAAACCGAGGAGGGTGCCATGTCCGTCCGTCTGGTCGTCATCTGTGCGCTGGCGCTCGTCGGGCCCAGCGCGTTCGCGCAACCGCTGCCGCCCGGGCAGCCGGCGGCGCAGCCGGTGCTCGCGAACCCCGCGACCGTCAATTGCGAGAAGCTCGGCGGCCGGCACGTGGTGCGCACGCTACCGCGCGGGCAGGTCGGGATGTGCGTGTTCAAGGACGGCCGCGTGTGCGAGGAATGGGCGCTGTACCGTGACGATCGCTGCGTCGGCGACGCCGGCGCAGCGCGCGTCTCGAACTGAGCGCTCGGCCGCTGCGGCGAACTGGGCTGTGGTGTGGCCGCCGGCGTTCATCGGCTACACCTGGCCCAGCTCGGTCCCGACCGGTTCCCGCGGGTCGGGCAGTCCGCGCCGCCGTTGCTATACTCGGCGCCGCCCGGGGACGGCCCCGGGCCGTTCGCTTCAACGGGGACGACCCCGTCCGATCCATGGAGTCACGTCGAGATGGCGTGGGTATGGTTGTTGATCGCCGGATTGCTGGAAGTGGCCTGGGCGGCCGGCATGAAATCGTCGGAAGGGTTCACCCGGCTCGGGCCGTCGGTGTTTACGATCGTCACCGCGCTGGCCAGCTTCGGGCTGCTCGCGCTCGCGATGCGCCAGCTGCCGCTCGGCACCGCGTACGCGGTGTGGACCGGCATCGGCGCGGTCGGCGCGTTCGTGTTCGGCATCGTGATGATGGGCGAGGCGCTGACCGTCGCCCGCATCGCGAGCGCGTCGCTGATCGTGCTCGGGCTGGTCGGCCTGAAGCTGTCATCGGGCGCTTGACGCCCCTGATGCCCGTGACGCCGGCAGGCACGTCCCCATGCGCCTGCGCCACCCTGTGGAATTGCGCGGCGCTGCCGATAGCCTGTCTATAATGGAACGCATTCGAGCCTGATTGCCGGTGCGCCGTTCGCGGCCGGCGGCACCGGTCGCCACGCGCCGCGCGGCCGTCACACCGACTCGATCCGATCAATCGGCAAAGCGCACGCAACGTGCAAGGAGAGGGCCATGATCGAAGCCATTTCGCTCGGCGCGGGGCTGGCGTGGGCGAGCGGCCTGCGCCTGTACCTGACGGTGCTGATCGCGGGCGTGCTGGCGCGCGCCGGCTGGCTCCACTTGCCCGATACGCTTGCCGTCCTCACGTCGCCGTGGGTGATCGGCGCCGGGCGCTGCTCGCGATCGCCGAATTCCTCGCCGACAAGATTCCCGCGTTCGATTCGCTGTGGGACGCGGTGCACACGTTCATCCGCATTCCGGCCGGCGCCGTGCTCGCGGCCGGCGCGCTCGGCCATGCCGACCCGACCGTGCTCGCGGTCGCCGGGCTCGCGGGCGGCTCGCTCGCCGGCGCCGCGCACATCACGAAGGCCGGCACGCGCGCGCTGATCAACCTGTCCCCCGAGCCGATCTCGAACTGGATCGCGTCGTCGACCGAGGACGGCCTCGTGTTCGGCGGGCTCGCGCTCGCGTTCTTCGTGCCGCTGCTGTTCCTCGTGCTGCTCGCGGCCTTCATCGCGTGCTCGGCGTGGGCGCTGCCGCGCCTGTGGCGCGGCGTGTCGGGCGGCTTCCGGGGCATGGCGAACCACATGGTGTCGCGGCTGAACTCGGTCGGGAAGCGGGATTGACCGGGCGGCCATCCGTGGGGCGGCCATCCGTGGGGCGGCCATCCGGTGGGCGCGATGACGCGGCCGGCGCGGCGCATGCCGGTCGATTCGGCCGGCGCGACCTGATCCGGCAGGCCATCCGCATGACCGGGCGCGACTGGCGCGCGGGCGAGCTGACGCTGCTCGTGCTCGCGCTGGTGCTGGCGGTCGCCGCGCTGACGAGCGTCGGCTTCCTCGCCGACCGGCTGCGCCAGGGGCTCGAGCGCGATGCGCGCCAGATGCTCGGCGCCGATTTCGTCGTGCGCGGCGATCGTCCGGTCGACCCGTCGTTCGACCGGCAGGCCCGCTCGCTCGGGCTGCGCACCGCGACCACGGCCATCTTTCCCAGCATGATCGGCTCGACCGTCGGCGAGGCGACCGGCGACGCGCCGCCCGCACGGCTCGCGGCCGTGAAGGCCGTGTCGCCGGACTATCCGCTGCGCGGCGCGGTCGAGATCGCGCCGGCCGGGGGCGCGCCCGCGCGCAAGGCGGCCGCGATTCCCGCGCCCGGCACGGTCTGGGCCGATCCCGCGCTGCTCGACGCGCTGCACCTGAAGGCCGGCGACACCGTGCGCGTCGGGCTGCGCACGTTCACGGTCGCGGCGTCGATCGTCCGCGAGCTCGATCGCGGCTTCTCGTTCGTCAATTTCTCGCCGCGGCTGATGATGCGCGCCGACGAGCTGGCCGCGACCGGGCTCACCGGCTACGGCAGCCGCGTCACCTATCGCCTGCTGGTGGCCGGCGACGCCGACGCGGTCGCGCGGTTCGAGGCGTACGCGCACATGCGCGTCGACGGCGGCAGGTTGCGCGGCGTCGGCCTCGAATCGCTGCAGGAAGGGCAGCCGCAGGTGCGCCAGACGCTCGACCGCGCCCGCCATTTCCTGACGCTCGTCGCGCTCCTGACCGCGCTGCTCGCGGCGGTCGCGATCGCGATGGCCGCGCAGCGCTACATGCGCCGCCATCTCGACGGTTGCGCGACGATGCGCTGCCTCGGCGTCAGCCGCCGCACGCTCGGCGCGCTGTTCGCGCTCGAATTTCTCGGCATCGGCATCGTGGGCGGCGTGGCGGGCGCGGTGCTCGGCTACGGCGGCCACTGGGTGCTGCTCGCGGCGCTCGGCGGCCTGATCGAAGTCGTGCTGCCGCCGCCGACGCCGTGGCCGGCCGCCATCGGCATCGGCGCGGCGCTCGTGCTGCTGCTCGGCTTCGCGCTGCCGCCGCTCGCGCCGCTCACGCGCGTGCCGCCGGTGCGCGTGCTGCGGCGCGAATGGGGCGACGCGGCACGCATCGCGTGGGCGGCGTATGCGGTCGGCATCGTGCTGTTCGCCGGGCTGCTGATCGCTGCCGCGGGCAGCCTGAAGCTCGGACTGATCGTCGCGGGCGGGTTCGCCGGCGCGCTGGTCGGTTTCGCGCTGATCGCGAGGCTCGCGCTGTTCGCGGCCGTGCGCGCGGTGCGCAACGGGCGCGTCGCGGCGGGCCTCGGCTGGCGCTACGCGCTCGCGTCGCTGCACCGGCGCGGCACCGCGAGTTCGCTGCAGATTACCGCGCTCGCGCTCGGCCTGATGTGCCTGCTGCTGATCGCGATCACGCGCAACGACCTGGTCGCCGGCTGGCGGCAGTCGACGCCGCCCGACGCGCCGAACCAGTTCCTGATCGATATCCAGCCCGACCAGCGCGCCGACGTCGCCGCGTATCTCGCCGCGCACGGCGTGCGCGATGCGGTGCCCGCGCCGATGGTGCGCGGCCGTCTCGTCGCGATCAACGGCAAGCCGGTGAATCCGGATGCCTACCAGGACGACGACGCGCGCCGGCTCGTCGACCGCGAGTTCAACCTGTCGTATACGACCGAGCTGCCGCCCGACAACCGGATCACGGCCGGCGACTGGTTCGGCACGGCGACGACGCCGCAGATCTCGATCGAATCCGGCCTCGCGCAGATGCTGAACGTGAAGCCCGGCGACGTGCTGCGCTTCGACGTGACGGGCCTGCCGGTCGAGGCGCCGGTCACGAGCGTGCGCAAGCTCGACTGGGGCACGTTCCGCGTCAACTTCTTCGTGCTGATGCCGCCCAAGACGCTCAAGGATTATCCGGCGATCTACCTGACGAGCTTCCACCTGCCGGCCGCGCGCGCGTCGCTGCTCGATCCGCTGATCGCGCGCTACCCGAACCTGACCGCGATCGACGTCGCGCCGATCCTCGCGCAACTGCAGCGCATGATGGTGCAGGTGATCGGCGCGGTGCAGTTCCTGTTCGTGTTCACGCTCGCGGCCGGCGTGCTGGTGCTCTATACGGCGCTGGCCGGCTCGCGCGACGAGCGGGTGA
The DNA here is from genome assembly GCF_001718695.1 of Burkholderia ubonensis. Taxonomy (NCBI): domain Bacteria; kingdom Pseudomonadati; phylum Pseudomonadota; class Betaproteobacteria; order Burkholderiales; family Burkholderiaceae; genus Burkholderia; species Burkholderia ubonensis. The sequence continues at coordinate 148,029 of NZ_CP013420.1, forward strand.
GGGAGGCGGCGCTGTTGCGCGCGCTCGGCGCGTCGCGTGCGCAGGTGGGCGCGGTGCAGCGCGCCGAATTCATCGTCGTCGGCGCGCTGGCCGGCGTGCTGGCGGCGGCGGGCGCGCTCGGCGTCGGCTGGGTGCTCGCGGCGCGCGTGTTCGATTTCCGGCTCGCGGTCGATCCGTGGCTCGTGCCGGCCGGCATCGCGGCCGGCGTCGCGTGCGCGGGTGCGGCCGGCTGGCTGAGCCTGCATAATGTGCTGCGGCGCCCCGCGCTGCAGTCGCTGCGCGACGCGTGAGCGTCGCCGGCAGCCCCGAACACCTGATTTCCGATTGATTCGTATGACCGATGTGAATGACGAAGCGCCGTCGCAGCCGACGGCGTTCGAACTCGTGGGCGGCGAAGGCCGCGTGCGCGAGATGGTGGACCGCTTCTACGACCTGATGGACCTCGAGCCGGAATTCGCGGAGATCCGCGCGCTCCACCCGGCGTCGCTCGACGGCTCCCGCGACAGGCTGTTCTGGTTCCTGTGCGGCTGGCTCGGCGGGCCCGATCACTACATCAGCCGCTTCGGCCACCCGCGCCTGCGCGCGCGGCACCTGCCGTTCCCGATCGCGTCGGTCGAGCGCGACCAGTGGCTGCGCTGCATGGCCTGGGCGATGGAGGACGTCGGCCTGCCCGAGCCGCTGCGCGAGCGGCTGATGCATTCGTTCTACGACACCGCCGACTGGATGCGCAACCGGCCCGGTTGATCGGCCGGTACGCCGCAGCGGCGCGCGCGCACGAGGTGGATCTGGGCGCGCGCCGGATGCGGCGCGACACTGGCCGTCTCCCCATTGCTGCGAGGCTGCTCGATGACGACCCATGCCCTGTTTCGGGAAGACGCGTACCTGACGCGCTGCGACGCGATCGTCACGGCGGTCGGCGAAGACGGCATCCAGCTCGACCGCACGGTGTTCTATCCGCTCGGCGGCGGCCAGGCGGGCGACTGCGGCATGCTGACGCTGCCGGACGGCGCATCGATCGCGATCGCCGACACGCGCAAGGCGAAATTCGACGGCGCGACGCCCGACGACGCCGCGCACGTGCCGGCGCCGGGGCAGGAGGCGGGCATCGCGGCGCTCGCGCCCGGCGCGCGCGTGGTCGCCGAAATCGACTGGTCGCGCCGCTATCGGCACATGCGGCTGCACACGGCCGCGCACCTGATGTGCGCGGTGCTGCCGTATCCGGTCGACGGCTGCAGCGTGACGGCCGATTACGTGCGGCTCGACTTCGCGACGGCCGAGCCGATCGACCGCGACGACGTCGAGCGGCGGCTGGCCGAACTGATCGGCGGCGCGCATCCGGTCACGACCGAATGGATCACCGACGACGAGATGGCCGCGCGGCCCGAACTCGTGCGCACGATGAGCGTGAAGCCGCCGATGGGCCTCGGCCGCGTGCGGCTGCTGCGGATCGACGGTGTCGACCTGCAGCCGTGCGGCGGCACGCACGTGCGCAACACGTCGGAAATCGGCGGCCTGCGGGTCGCGAAACTCGAAAAGAAGAGTGCGCGCACACGGCGCGTCGTTCTGGAGCTTGCATGACGGTGAATGACGCGAACAACACGCATAACGACGCGGCGGCGCTCGATCCGCGTGCCCGCGACGTGCTGGATTTCTGGTTCGGCGCGCCCGGCTCGGCGGAATTCGGCCACCCGCGCAAGATCTGGTTCAACGGCGGCGCGGCGCTCGATGCCGCGCTGCGCGAGCGCTACGGCGCGCTGCTCGACGCGGCATGCGACGGCGCCTGCGACGACTGGGCCGCGTCGCCGCTCGGCGCGCTCGCGCTGATCGTCGTGCTCGACCAGTTCTCGCGCAACGTTCATCGCGGCACGCCGCGCGCGTTCGCCGCGGACCCGAAGGCGCTCGCGGTCGCACGCAGACTGGTCGCCGCGGGGTGGGATGCCGACCTGCCGAGCGGCCATCACCGCGCGTTTGCGTATCTGCCGTTCGAGCACGACGAGTCGCCGGACAGCCAGCGCGAAGCCGTGCGGCTGTGCGAGGGGATCAGGGAGGAGGCGGGGTGTGCCGGGTATCACGATTTCGCGCTGCGGCATGCGGACGTGATCGCGCGCTTCGGCCAGTTCCCGCACCGGAACGCGATTCTCGGGCGCGCGTCGACCGCAGAGGAGGCTGTGTTCCTCCGCGAGCCGGGGTCGTCGTTCTGACGCGTAGTGAGGTGGGCCGGCCGGGCCCGCGATGCAGCGCGGCCCGCCCGGCATGCCGCTCGAAGGCGCGATGCGCCTTCAACCACCGTCATTGCGGGTGCTGCTCCGGCGTGCGCACGTAGACGCGCAGCATCTCGTTGTCGTCGCCCGGCCGGGCGCCCGTCCAGAACAGCTTCCATTCGCTGCCCGGCGACGGATCGACGGCACGCACGCCCTGGACGATCATCCACGTGCAGCGCGTCGCCGCCGGGTCGGAGACGGGCCGGTGCAGGATGCCGGAGAAGTAGTAGAGCATCGGCGCTTCCGACTCGCCGAGCCCGTTCAGGCTCGCCATGCAGTCGCCGTCGTTCCATTCGAGCGCGAGGTGCGCGTTCAGGTCTTCGTACACCGAACGGTAGCTTTTCGCGACGTCGAGCCACGGCAGCAGCAGCGTGTAGACGAGGCCCCACGCGACGATCGCGCCCGACGCCCACGACAGTGCGCCGCGCCAGCGGCCCGTCGTGCGCAGCGTCGGCAGCAGCCAGAGCCATCCGACCGTCAGCGCGAGCGCGCCGAGCACGAGGCCCGGTTCGATCGGCATCGTCCAGTCGAGCGGCAGCCAGCGGCCGAGCGGCGCGAGGCGTTCGTGCGACGCGGCCGGATCGGCCATCACCGACCAGATCGTCCATGCGAGCACCGCGATGCTGCCGAACAGCGCGCGGCTCAGGTAATCCCACGCGACGTGCAGCCTTTGCGGCAGGCGGTCGATCGCCTGCGCGGCGACCAGCGCGAGCGGCGCGAAGAACGGCAGGATGTAGAGCTGGCGCGACGTCGCGGACACTTCCAGCACTGCCAGCCCGACGCCGGCGAACACGACCGGCAGCGCGATGCGCGGCGCGCGCCAGTCACGCCATGCGCCCCGGGCGAGCGCGACGATCGCGAGCGGCGTGACCGGGATGCCGACGGTCAGGAACGCGCGCAGGATGAACAGCGGCTTGTCGTTTTCCGCGCCGAGCTGCGGCACCGAGAAGCCGAAGAAGCGGCCGACGTTGTTGTCCCAGAACCAGGTGAGGAAGAGCGTCTCGGAGCGCAGGAACAGCGCGGTCGGCCAGATGATCGCGAACGGCGCGAACACCAGCGCGGCGATGCTGAGCGCGCGCGCGAACGCGCGGGTGCGGCATTCGGGATAGAGCGCCAGCACGGCGGTCAGCGTGGCGCCGAACACCAGCGGCACGAACAGTCCCTTCGCCATCAACGCGACGCCGACGCCCGCGCCGAACAGCGGCGCAGCCCAGGGGCCGGACGGCCGCACCGGCAGCCCGTGCTGCAATTGGCGCCCGCGCGCGACGTGCTGCATCACGAGTTCGAGCAGGCCGCAAAACGCGATTGCCGTGCCGGCGAACAGCGCGACGTCCGTCATCATGTCATGCACGTGCTTGACGACGACGAGGCTGCTTGCGCACAGCGCGACCGGCCCGATCACCTTCAGGTCGAACCAGCCGGCAGCGCCGCTCGCGACGCGCGCCGCGCGCGCGGTGAAGCCGAACGCGAGCGCCGCGAACAGCGCGCTCGCGAGCCGCGCCGCGTCGTGCAGCGGCAGCACGCGCTGCAGCAGCCAGGCGAGGCTCGTCGCGACCCAGGCGTAGAGCGGCGGCTTTTCCATGAACGGCGCGCCGGCATTGGTCGGCACGACGAGGTCGCCGGTCTCGAGCATGTGCTGGATGATGCCGAACGTGTAGGTTTCGTCCTGCTTCCACGGATCATGGCCCACTATGCCGGGCAGCAGGTACGCAGCCGCCAGTGCCGCGACCAGCAGCCACGCGCGCCAGGCCAGCCGCAGCGCGCGGTCGCGGGGCGCGTCGGCGACGCTCACGGCCACCGTCACGGCCGCAGCCGCGGCCGCGGCTGCCGCCCCGGACGGCGAGCCGGCGGTATGAAGCGTCGTATCGAGGTCGGGATCGGCGGCCGATCGGGTGTGGTGTGCCGAGGCTGGCACGGACGTGCGTCGCCGGCTGGGTGCTGCGGTTCCTGGCATGGAAAAGATCTCGGTCTGGTGAAGCCGGGCCGGCGACATTGGCCGGGCCGTTTTGGTTTGCATCGACGCGACCTGGCAGCCGGATGGCCGGTTGCGTCGCTGGGCGCTAGTAGACCACGAAACTGTTACGGATGTTTACTGGGAGCGCCACGATATTGTGGAGATTTGTGGTGTTGTGACCACCGGGCGAGTCGGGCGGCGGCCGGGGCGGCCGCCCTGGGGCCGGATCAGCGGCCGCCGCCGACGTCGAGGAGGGCGCCGGTCGTATACGACGCGGCATCGCCGAGCAGCCAGACGATCGCCTCGGCGACTTCCTGCGCTTCGCCCGCGCGGCCGAGCGGCGTCTGCGCGCCGAGGCGGCCGGCGCGGCCCGGCTGGCCGCCGCTCGCGTGGATCTCGGTTTCGATCAGGCCCGGCCGCACGGCGTTCACGCGCACGCCGTGCGGCCCGAGTTCCTTCGCGAGGCCGATCGTCAGCGAATCGACCGCGCCCTTCGACCCCGCATAGTCGACGTATTCGTTCGGCGAGCCGAGCCGGGCCGCGATCGACGACACGTTGACGATTGCGCCGCCGCGGCCGCCGCGATCGGTCGACAGCCGGCGCGCGGCCTCGCGCGCGCACAGGTACGCGCCGAGCACGTTGGTGTCGAACACCCGCTTCAGCCGTTCGACCGGCATGTCGGCGAGCGGCAGCGACGGCGCGACGATGCCGGCGTTGTTGACGAGCGCGTCGAGCCGGCCGAGCGTCGCGACGACGGTGTCGAACATCGCGACGACGTCCGCTTCGCTCGACACGTCGCCGGCCACGACGCACGCGCGGCCGCCCGCGTCGCGCACGGCGGCCGCGGTCGCGTCGGCCGCCGCCGCGTCGCGCGCGTAGTTGATGCCGACGTCCCAGCCGCGTGCAGCCGCGAGCACGGCGCATGCGCGGCCGATGCCGCGGCTCGCGCCGGTGATCAGGACGACTTTGCGTTCGGACGGTTCGGTCATCGCGCGCGGCTTGGCGTCATTCGGTTTCGTCGGGCGCCCACTTGTCGCGCGTGGGCGGCTGGTAGCCGCGCAGCTGCCCGATCAGCGCGGCCGGATCGGCGTCGATGCACAGCGTGTCGAAATAGGCGGGCCGCATGAAGCCTTCGTCGACCGTGTGCCGGAGCAGCGCGATCAGCGGATCGTAGAACGCGTCGATGTTGTAGAGCGCGACGGGCTTGCGGTGATAGCCGAGCTGCGCCCACGTGTAGACCTCGAAGAATTCCTCGAGCGTGCCGGCGCCGCCGGGCATCGCGACGAACCCGTCGGCGAGGTCGGCCATCATCTTCTTGCGGTGATGCATGTCCGGCACCACGTGCAGCTCCGACAGGCCGGTGTGGCCGACTTCCTTGTCGACGAGCAGCTCGGGGATCACGCCGACCGCGCGGCCGCCGGCCGCCATCACTTCGTCGGCGATCGTGCCCATCAGCCCGACGCGGCCGCCGCCGTAGACGAGCGTGAGGCCGGCATCGACGAGGGCGCGGCCGAACGCGCGCGCGGCTTCCGCATAGACGGGCCGCACGCCGGGCGACGACCCGCAGTACACGCATACGGCCTTCATTGCTTCGCGTCCTTTGCGAGGAGGGCCGGCCCGCCGGCGCGCGGCGAACCGTCGCGCGGCGGCAGGTAGTCGGCGAATTCGCGCTTGGGCAGCTTGCCGGAGACGAGATCGTCGAACAGCTGCCGCGAGCGGCCGCGCAGGTACGGCGCCATCACGGAGATCACGTGCATGCTGACCTGGTGCAACTCCTCGCGGATCGCATCCTGGTCGTTGTACTTGCGCGGGTGCATCACGTACTGATACGACAGCCAGTAGGTCGAGATCACGGCCATGTTGGTTGCGATGACCGCGATCTCGGCGGGCGTCGCCACCATCTCGGCATCCGACACGAGCAGCTCGCACATCTCGCGCGCGAAGCGCACCTTGTGGCTGATGATCTGCTTGAAGTGCGTTTCCAGCGTGCGGTTGCGCGCGAGCAGGTCGTTGAGGTCGCGATACAGGAAACGGTAGGTCCACATGAAGTCGGCCATGTACTGCAGGTACGACCATGTTTCGTCGATCGTCGGACGGTGATCTTCGGGGAAGCGCAGGCGCTTTTCGATCGCCTGCTCGAACTGCGCGAAGATGCTGTTGATGATGTCGTCCTTGTTGCGGAAATGGTAGTAGAGGTTGCCTGGGCTGATTTCCATTTCCTCGGCGATCGTCGTGGTGGTGACGTTCGGTTCGCCGATCTCGTTGAAGAGTTTCAACGACAGCTCGAGAATCCGTTCGCGGGTGCGGCGGGGAGGTTTCGCTTCCATGTCGTCCGGCCCTGTGTGTGCCGGACTGGCGGGCGCTGCAATCGATGCTGCGTGATTCGTCCGGCGCGGGTTACTGTTCTATGTCTGGCGGACGATTATAAACCGCTGTTTCCCCGCGTCGCGCGCATTTCGTCATCGCAATGCGCGCGACGCATGGTGCGCCGCCGCACCGGCGCGCCGGCGTGTTCGGCTAGAAGCCGAGCCAGCGCGCGACGACCGGGCCGAGCACGAAGCCCCACGTGGTCACGCACGCGAACAGCGCAACCGTGACGGCCGCGCTGCCGAGGTCCTTCGCGCGCTTCGACAGTTCGTGGCGCTCGAGCGAGATGCGGTCGATCGCGGCTTCGACGCTCGAGTTCAGCAGCTCGACGATCAGCACCAGCAGCACCGACGCGATCAGGAGCGCGCGCGACGCGGCGGGCACCGGCGCGAATGCGCCGATGGGCAGCATCAGCGCGGCGAGCGTCAGTTCCTGGCGGAATGCGCTCTCCTCGCGGATCGCGACCCGGAAACCGTTCAGCGAATGCTTGAGCGCGTACCACGCGCGCGTGAGGCCGCGGTTGCGCTTGTACGGATTCGGCGGCAGCGGCGCGAGGCCGTCGTCGGGGCCGAGCGGCTCGGACGCGTGCGCGTCGGTGTCGGCGTGCGGCTCTTCTTCGTCGAACGGGCGATGCGTGGGTGCCGTTGCGGCAGTCGGTGAGGTGTGGTCGTTCAGGTCTCGTTTCAAATGGCAGCACCTTCGGCGGGCGAGTACGCAGTCTTCGGCAGCGGTTTCAGATGCGACGCGAACTGCTCGGACGCGGCGCGCCACGAGAAGCGCTCCGCCCACTCGCGGGCGGTCGCGCGCTCGATCTTCAGCGCTTCGAGGCAGGCTTCCTGCAGGTCCTCGTGCATCGCGCCCGCGTTGCCGCCGCCGAGCACGTCGACCGGGCCGGTGACCGGGTAGGCCGCGACCGGCGTGCCGCATGCGAGCGCCTCGAGCAGCACGAGCCCGAAGGTGTCGGTGCGGCTCGGGAACACGAACACGTCCGCGGCCGCGTAGACCTTGGCGAGCTCGGCCTGCGACAGCACGCCGAGGTAGTTCGCCTCCGGATAACGCGACTTCAGCTCCGCGAGCGCGGGGCCTTCGCCCGCGACCCACTTCGAGCCGGGCAGGTCGAGCCGCAGGAACGCCTCGACGTTCTTCTCGATCGCGACGCGGCCGACGTACAGGAAGATCGGCCGGGCGGTGTTGAGGACCTTGGACTCCATGGGCCGGAAGATATCGAGATCCACGCCGCGTGTCCACAGGACGACGTTCGTGAAGCCGTACTGCTCGAGGTCGTGCTTGACGACCGGCGTCGGCGCCATCACCGCGAGCGACGGCGCGTGGAACCAGTGCAGGAAGCGGTAGGTCGCGGCCAGCGGGATGCCGAAGCGCGCCTGCACGTATTCCGGGAAGCGCGTGTGATACGCGGTCGTGAACGGCAGCTTGCGCGCGCGTGCATAGCGGCGCGCGGCGAGGCCGAGCGGCCCCTCGGTCGCGATGTGCAGCGCGTCGGGCGCGAACGCGTCGATCCGCGCGCGCAGCTTGCGGTACGGCAGGATCGACAGGCGGATTTCCGGATAGGTCGGGCAGGGCACCGTGCGGAATTCGAGCGGCGTCAGCAGTTCGACGCGGTGGCCGAGGGCCGTGAGTTCGCGGGACGTGCTCTTCAGCGTGCGCACGACGCCGTTGACCTGCGGTTCCCACGCGTCGGTGACGATCATGATCTTCATCGCGGCATGTGTCCTGTAAGTAAGTGCCGGGGAGGGGGCGCGGAGTCAGGCCGTGGCCTTGGTCTTGCGCGAGACGGCCGCGGACGGCGTGCGCATCGCCGTCCAGTAGACGACCTTCAGCTCGCCTTCCATCGTTTCGACGAGCGCGGACAGGCTCTCGACCCAATCGCCGTCGTTGCAGTACAGCACGCCGTCGATGTCGCGGATCTCCGCCTTGTGGATGTGGCCGCAGACGACGCCGTCGCAGCCGCGCCGGCGGGCTTCGTCGGTCATCACGGTCTCGAACTGCGAGATGAAGTTGACCGCGTTCTTCACCTGGTGCTTCAGGTACTGCGACAGCGACCAGTACTGGAAGCCGAGCCGGCTGCGGATCCGGTTGAACCAGCGGTTCAGCACGAGGATCAGCGTGTAGAGCGTGTCGCCGAGGTACGCGAGCCATTTCGCGTGCTGGATCACGCCGTCGAACAGGTCGCCGTGCACGATCCACAAACGTTTGCCTGACAGCGTCGTGTGGAACGCCTCGCCGCGCACCTGGATGTCGCCGAACGCGAGGTCGCAGAACTGCCGCGCGCCTTCGTCGTGGTTGCCCGGGATGTAGACGACCTGCGTGCCCTTGCGGGCCTTGCGCAGGATCTTCTGCACGACGTCGTTGTGCGCCTGCGGCCAGTACCAGCCCTTTTTCAGCTGCCAGCCGTCGATGATGTCGCCGACGAGGTACAGGTATTCGGAATCGTTGTGGCGCAGGAAGTCGAGCAGGTACGTGGCCTGGCAGCCGCTCGAGCCGAGATGGATGTCGGACAGCCAGATGGTGCGGTAGCGATGCGCGGACGGTTCGTGATCGTCGCGCTGCGTGGCGGACGCGGCAGGCGGTTCATGTGCCGTGAGGGTGTCGGCCGCGGCCGAGCCGGACAGGAAGGCGGTGGCGGCGCGGGCGCCGAGGGGGTGACGAAACAGGGAGGTCGCGGACGGTTTCTGGCCCATGCATGACTCGCGCCGGTTGACATTACCGGCATTGCGCCATGCGGGCGTGACTGTGACGTGACAGTCACAAGACGTTCTTATTACTGTCGTGATTGCTTGTTTAGTCGGGGGTGGGGTGGTGTTGCGTGATCGGGCGCCCGGTTTGGGGTGCTGGCTCGCGGGTGGCGGGACGGCCGGGCGTTTGCGGAGACCGCGTGCGGTTTCGTCAGCGGAATGTGAAGCCGGCCGCTAGCGGCGACGGAGCAGCGGGGAAGCAAAGCAGGCCGAGGAAGCGGCCCGAGCAGCTCAGCGCATCAACGCGAAACCGCGACGACGCGGGTGCGCGCGAGCCGGTCGTGCGGAAATTGCCGCCCCGCGTGCAGACGGGCGGCGCCGGCCCACACGGCGATCCACGCGCCGGCGAGCGCGAGCGTGACGGGCACGGACAGGCCGAGGAGCGGGTGCAGCGCGAGCGGCGGCAGGAACCACAGCCAGCCGAGCGCGTAGCGGACGAGCGCGTGGCCGGCGCTCAGCGGCCGGCCGCTCGCCGACTCGATCTTCAGGCGCCAGGTCTTCATCGGCAGCGTCTGGCCGCCGTGCGTCCAGAACCAGACGAAATATGCGCCGACGACGAGCGCGATCCACGCGGCGAGCAGGTTGTGATGAACGAGGCCGTTGCGCTGTTGCAGCACGACGCTGAAGGCGAGCGCGGCGAAGAACACCACGCCGAACAGCAGGACGGCTTCATACAGCATCGCGGCGAGGCGCCGGCGCACGGATGGCACGGCGTCGCTCGAGTCTTGGGTGGCTGCGGGAGCGCTCGCCACGGCAGTTCAGGAGCCCTTGAACAGCGACGGCGCGTCGGCGGGCGACACCGGCGTGGCGGCCGGTGGTGCGCCGGAGGTGGCCGAGGCGGCGGGCGGCACGCCCGCGCCGGCCGAAGCGGGTACCGCGGCGGCCGGGTTGCTGGCCGGATGCTCGTGCGCGTTCACGAGGCGGCGGACGTCGCGGTCACCCTTGCCGGTCGGCGGCGCGCTGACGACGGTCGGCCGGCGGCGGCGCTCGGCCGCCGCGAGGCGCTCCTTCTGCTCCTCGGGCAACTGCTGGTAGGCCTTCCACGCGCGCTCACGCGCCTGCGCGGACAGGTCCTTCGCGGTCTGGTAGTTCTCGCGCGCGACGCGGCGCTGCTCGGGCGTCATCCTGACCCATTCGGCCATGCGCTCCTGCAGGCGCTTCTGCGCATCGGGCGTCATCTTCGGGAAGCGCGCCGCGATCTTCAGCCATTTGCGCTTGCGGGCATCGCTGAACGAGTCCCATTGGTCGGCGAACGGCGCGAGCGCCGCGCGCTGGGCCGCGCTCAGGCGCGCCCACGACAGCGGGCCGTTGGCGGCCGGCAGCGGAAGCGGAAGTGGCGCGAGATCGGCGGTTAGCCCGACGGCGGAGGAGGTCGGCGCGGGCGCACTGGTGGCCGCGGGCGAGACCGCCGCGGGCGGCGGGTTGAATCGGGAGTAGGTGGCGACGTACGAAACGGCGATCGCGATCACGCATCCGAAAAATACGGCCAGGCCGCGCTTCTGACTCACCCGTGCGATCCCCTCGTTGCTTGTCTGATTAGTGGGCGTGCGAAAGATACGCGTTGAACCCGTGGTCGAGGTACGCGTTGAGCGGCAGGTCGTCGCTGAGCATCGCCGCGTCGATGTCGGCCAGCTCGGCGGTGCGCTGCATGTCTTCCCAATACGCGATGCCGACGAGGCCGGCGAGCAGCAGCGCGAGCGGCCACGCGCGCAGCAGGCGGCGCGCGAACGACGCGCGCGGGCGGCTCGCGGGCGGCGTGCCGTAGGCACCGGCCGCACCGGCGAAGGCCGGCACGAACACCGGCGCGCTGGCCGCTTCCGGCTTCTTGCGCGCAAGCGCGGCCTGGCGGGCGGCGGCCAGCCGGTCGGTGGTGGCGGCCGGCAGCGCGGCCGCGCGCTCATCGAGCGCGCGGCGCACCTTCAGCGCGATTTCGAGTTCTCGGTTCGAGGGAGCGGAGCTCATAGCGTGATTCCTTTGGCCTTGAGCGCTTCCGCCAGCGTGTGGGTGGCTCGCGAGCAATGCGTCTTGACGCTGCCTTCGGAGCACCCCATTGCGGCGGCAGTCTCGGCGACATCCATATCTTCCCAGTAACGCATCAGGAACGCTTCCCGTTGACGCGCCGGAAGTTTCTGGATTTCCTCGTCGATCAGGGCCAGAACCTGCTCCCGCTCGAGGCGGTGCTCGCTGCTCTCGACGCCCGGCGTCTGGTCGGCCGCCTCGAGCGTTTCGAGGGGGTCGAAGTCGTCGTCGTCGGTATTGTTCAGCGACGAGAAGAGCGTGACCCAGGTGTTGCGGACCTTCTGCCGGCGGAACCAGTCGTGGATCGCGTTCTGCAGGATCCGCTGAAAAAGCAGCGGCAGCTCGGCGGCCGGCCGGTCGCCGTATTTTTCCGCCAGTTTGATCATCGCGTCCTGCACGATGTCGAGCGACGCATCGTCGTCACGTACCGCGTACGCAGCCTGCTTGAACGCGCGCCTTTCGACGCCCGCCAGAAAGTCGGCGAGTTCCTTGTCTGATGCCATTCCGTGAAGGTATGCGCTGCGGACTGCCGCGTGAAGAAGGTCGAAAAATTTCGTAAAACCCGCGGATGCTAACAAATTTTCGCGCTGCTTGGCACCGGGTCGGGCGCGGCGCGTTGCGCGCGAACCGCGGCGCGGGGCCGCCCGCGGGCGGCGATGATGCACTGCGGGACATTTTGCTTGACGGCGTTCGCGCGACCGGCTATCGTCGTCCGTTCGCAACATAAGTGATGGTCTCATTTGAGGCTGGCCCAAGAAGCCCGCCCTTCAAACTGGACGCGCCGCTTGAACCCGAGCCACAAGCCCGGCAGAGAGCACCCGATCAATTTTTTGCCGAAAATTCGATAGGTCAACAATGAACATGCCCAGCGCGGAATTCTCCACGTCGGAACCCCTTTCTCCTCCCGATAGCGACTCGATCGGCGCCACCGTGCTCATGCAGGCACTGGCCGACGAAAACGTCGAATTCATCTGGGGCTACCCCGGCGGCTCGGTTCTCTATATCTACGACGAGCTGTACAAGCAGGACAAGATTCAGCACGTGCTGGTGCGCCATGAACAGGCGGCCGTGCACGCAGCCGACGCGTATGCGCGTTCCACCGGCAAGGTCGGCGTCTGCCTCGTGACCTCCGGCCCCGGCGTCACCAACGCGGTGACCGGCATCGCGACGGCCTACATGGATTCGATCCCGATGGTCGTGATCAGCGGCCAGGTGCCCACCGCGGCGATCGGCCAGGATGCGTTCCAGGAGTGCGACACCGTCGGCATCACGCGTCCGTGCGTGAAGCACAACTTCCTCGTGAAGGATGTGCGCGACCTCGCGGAAACGGTCAAGAAGGCTTTCTACATCGCACGTACCGGCCGTCCGGGCCCGGTGCTGATCGATATCCCGAAGGACATCTCGAAGACGCCGTGCCGCTATGAGCCCGTCAAGAGCGTGTCGCTGCGCTCGTACAATCCGGTCACGAAAGGCCATTCGGGCCAGATCCGCAAGGCGGTGTCGCTGCTGCTGTCGGCGAAGCGCCCGTATATCTATACCGGCGGCGGCATCATCCTCGCCGACGCGTCGCGCGAGCTGAACCAGTTCGCGGACCTGCTCGGCTACCCGGTCACCAACACGCTGATGGGCCTCGGCGGCTATCGCGCGTCGGACAAGAAGTTCCTCGGCATGCTCGGCATGCACGGCACCTACGAAGCGAACATGGCGATGCAGCACTGCGACGTGCTGATCGCGATCGGCGCGCGCTTCGACGACCGCGTGATCGGCGATCCGACCCACTTCGCGTCGCGGCCGCGCAAGATCATCCACATCGACATCGACCCGTCGTCGATCTCGAAGCGCGTGAAGGTCGACATCCCGATCGTCGGCGACGTGAAGGAAGTGCTGAAGGAGCTGATCGAGCAGCTGCAGACGGCCGAGCACGGCCCGGACACCGAAGCGCTCGCGCAGTGGTGGAAGGACATCGAAGGCTGGCGCGCGAAGGACTGCCTGAAGTACGACCGCGACAGCGAGATCATCAAGCCGCAGTACGTGGTCGAGAAGGCGTGGGAGCTGACGGACGGCAACGCGTTCGTGTGCTCGGACGTCGGCCAGCACCAGATGTGGGCCGCGCAGTTCTACCGCTTCAACAAGCCGCGCCGCTGGATCAACTCGGGCGGCCTCGGCACGATGGGCTTCGGCCTGCCGGCGGCGATGGGCGTCAAGATGGCGCACCCGGACGACGACGTGCTGTGCATCACGGGCGAAGGCTCGATCCAGATGTGCATCCAGGAGCTGTCGACCTGCCTGCAGTACGACACGCCGATCAAGATCATTTCGCTGAACAACCGCTACCTCGGCATGGTCCGCCAGTGGCAGCAGATCGAATACAGCAAGCGCTATTCGCATTCGTACATGGATGCGCTGCCGGACTTCGTGAAGCTCGCCGAGGCGTATGGCCACGTCGGCATGCGCATCGAAAAGACCGCGGACGTCGAGCCGGCGCTGAAGGAAGCGCTGCGCCTGAAGGACCGCACCGTGTTTCTCGACTTCCAGACCGATCCGACCGAAAACGTCTGGCCGATGGTCCAGGCCGGCAAGGGCATCACCGAGATGCTGCTCGGATCGGAAGACCTGTAACGGCGCGGCGCGCGCGAGGCCGGATGCGGCCGCCTTCACGAAGGGCGGCGCGGCACGCGGCGCCGCGCGACGCGGGCTCAACGACACGGACACATTCTGGAAGAAGCGAACATGAGACACATCATTTCCGTCCTGCTGGAAAACGAACCGGGCGCGCTGTCGCGCGTGGTCGGCCTGTTTTCCGCTCGCGGCTACAACATCGAAACCTTGACGGTGGCGCCGACCGAAGACCAATCGCTGTCGCGGCTCACCATCGTTTCCATCGGCTCCGACGACGTGATCGAACAGATCACGAAGCATCTGAACCGCCTGATCGAGGTGGTGAAAGTGGTGGACCTGACCGACGGTGCACACATCGAACGCGAGCTGATGCTGATCAAGGTACGTGCAGTGGGCAAGGAGCGCGAAGAGATGAAGCGGATGTCGGATATTTTCCGGGGCCGCATCATCGACGTGACCGAAAAGACCTACACGATCGAATTGACGGGCGCGAGCGACAAGCTCGACGCATTCATCCAGGGGCTGGACGCGGGCGCGATCCTCGAGACCGTGCGCACCGGCAGCTCCGGCATCGGACGCGGCGAGCGCATCCTGAAGGTGTGATGCCGAACAGGCACGCCGGGTGCGCCGTCATGTCCCGGCCCGCAGTACTCCATCTGAACGAATTGTTGAATTTTTGAATTAGCGAAGGAACCATCATGAACGTTTTCTACGACAAAGACGCCGACCTCTCCCTCATCAAGGGCAAGCAAGTCACGATCATCGGCTACGGCTCGCAAGGCCACGCCCACGCGCTGAACCTGAAGGACAGCGGCGTGAACGTGACGGTCGGCCTGCGTAAGGGCGGCGCGTCGTGGAGCAAGGCCGAGAACGCCGGCCTCGCGGTCAAGGAAGTCGCGGAAGCGGTGAAGGGCGCGGACGTCGTGATGATGCTGCTGCCGGACGAGCAGATCGCCGACGTGTACGCGAAGGAAGTGCACGCGAACATCAAGGAAGGCGCGGCGCTGGCGTTCGCGCACGGCTTCAACGTCCACTACGGCCAGGTGATCCCGCGCGCCGACCTCGACGTGATCATGATCGCGCCGAAGGCGCCGGGCCACACGGTGCGCGGCACGTACTCGCAGGGCGGCGGCGTGCCGCACCTGATCGCGGTTGCGCAGAACAAGTCGGGCGCGGCGCGCGACATCGCGCTGTCGTACGCGGCGGCGAACGGCGGCGGCCGTGCGGGCATCATCGAGACGAACTTCCGTGAAGAAACCGAAACCGACCTGTTCGGCGAGCAGGCCGTGCTGTGCGGCGGCACCGTCGAGCTGATCAAGGCCGGCTTCGAGACGCTGGTCGAAGCGGGCTACGCGCCGGAAATGGCGTACTTCGAGTGCCTGCACGAACTGAAGCTGATCGTCGACCTGATCTACGAAGGCGGCATCGCGAACATGAACTACTCGATCTCGAACAACGCCGAATACGGCGAGTACGTGACGGGCCCGCGCGTCGTGACGGAAGAGACGAAGAAGGCGATGAAGCAGTGCCTGACCGACATCCAGACCGGCGAGTACGCAAAGAGCTTCATTCTCGAGAACAAGGCCGGCGCACCCACGCTGCAGTCGCGCCGCCGCCTGACGGCCGAGCACCAGATCGAGCAGGTCGGCGCGAAGCTGCGCGCGATGATGCCGTGGATCGCGAAGAACAAGCTCGTCGACCAGTCGAAGAACTAAGCACGGACTGAGCAACAAGCGCTGTTCCGGCCCTTCGAGAGGAGGGTCGGTAGCAAAAAGCCGCCCGAAGGCAGCAGTGCCCCGGGCGGCTTTTGCTATCCTACGGGCTTTGCAATTCACCGAACACAGAACGAATCCATGAACTATCCTCATCCGATCATCGCGCGCGAAGGCTGGCCGTTCATCGCGATTGCAGCCGTCATCGCGCTGTTGATCCATGCCGTCGGGGGCTTCGGCTTCGCGTGGCCGTTCTGGCTGCTGCTCGTCTTCGTCGTCCAGTTCTTCCGCGATCCGCAGCGCCCGATCCCGGCGCAGCCGAACGCGGTGCTGTGCCCGGCCGACGGCCGCATCGTCGCGGTCGAGACCGCGCAGGATCCGTATGCGAACCGCGAAGCGCTGAAGATCAGCGTGTTCATGAATGTCTTCAACGTCCACTCGCAGCGTTCGCCGGTGGACGGCGCCGTGACCAAGGTCGAGTACTTCCCGGGCGCGTTCCTGAACGCGGCGATCGACAAGGCGTCGACCGAGAACGAGCGCAATGCGGTCGTGATCCAGACGGCGAGCGGCAAGACTGTCACCGCGGTGCAGATCGCGGGCCTCGTCGCGCGCCGCATCCTGTGCTACGTGCGCGCCGGCGAGCCGCTGTCGCGCGGCCAGCGCTACGGCTTCATCCGCTTCGGTTCGCGCGTCGACGTGTACCTGCCGCTCGGCAGCCGCGCGAAGGTGTCGATCGGCGAGAAGGTCTACGCGTCGTCGACGATCCTCGCCGAGCTGGAACAGTAAGCGGCGGGGCGCACGATGGCCGCATTCAAACCGCGCCGGCCGCGCAATGGCACCCTGCGGCCGTTCCGCCGCAACAAGTCGGTCGCGCCCGACCCGGCGCCGATCGTCGAGAGCCGCCGCGCGAAGCGCCAGCAGTTCCTGAAGACGCGCGGCATCTACCTGCTGCCGAACGCGTTCACCACGGCCGCGCTGTTCTGCGGGTTCTTCGCGGTGGTGCAGGCGATGAACGTGCGCTTCGAGATCGCCGCGATCGCGATCTTCGCGGCGATGGTGCTCGACGGGATGGACGGGCGGGTCGCGCGCATGACGCATACGCAGAGCGCGTTCGGCGAGCAGTTCGACAGCCTGTCCGACATGGTGTCGTTCGGCGTCGCGCCGGCGCTCGTGATGTACGAGTGGGTGCTGAAGGACCTCGGCCGCTGGGGCTGGCTCGCCGCGTTCGTCTACTGCTCGGGCGCCGCGCTGCGCCTCGCGCGCTTCAACGCGAACATCGGGGTGGTCGACAAGCGCTTCTTCCAGGGGCTGCCGAGCCCGGCCGCCGCGGCGCTGATCGCCGGCTTCGTGTGGCTCGCGACCGACAACCGCGTGCCGATGAAGCTCGGCTGGCTGCCGTGGGTCGCGTTCGTGCTGACCATCTATGCCGGCGTGACGATGGTGTCGAACGCGCCGTTCTACAGCGGCAAGGCGCTCGACGTGCGTCACCGCGTGCCGTTCGCGGCGACCCTGCTGGTCGTCGTCGCGTTCGTGCTCGTGTCGTCCGATCCGCCGCTGATGCTGTTCTGCCTGTTCGTGCTGTACGGGCTGTCCGGCTACGCGTTCTGGGCGTACATGGCGGTGCGCGGGCGTCCGAATCCGGCGCGCTCGTCGCAGCGCGAGCATTGACGCGCGACACGTTCCGAAACGGCGGCCTGCGGGCCGTCGTTTTTCATGTGCCCCTTTTTCCACTCGCGCTTCGGGCGTCGTCCGATTGCGCGGTCTGCCGAATGCCGCTATAGTCGTCGGCATGACTGCATTTTCCCGCCTCTCCCTCCTTCTAGCCGGTGCGCCGCTACGCGCGCTAGCGCTAGCGCGCCTGCCGCGCTGACCGTTTTCGCCCCCCGTCCAGGCTCGTCTGTCGTTCAGCGTCGCCAGCGGTGGCGCGAATCCATCTCGTTGTACCCCCGAACAAAGAGCCTTGGAGCCCCCATGACAGACAAGCTGATCATTTTCGATACGACGTTGCGTGACGGTGAACAGTCGCCCGGCGCGTCGATGACGAAGGAAGAGAAGATCCGGATCGCGAAGCATCTCGAACGGATGAAGGTCGACGTGATCGAGGCCGGCTTCGCCGCCAGCTCGAACGGCGACTTCGACGCGATCCACACGATCGCGGGCCTCGTGAAGGACAGCACGATCTGCTCGCTGGCGCGGGCGAACGACAAGGACATCCAGCGTGCAGCCGACGCGCTGAAGCCGGCGAACAGCTTCCGGATCCACACGTTCATCGCGACGTCGCCGCTGCACATGGAAAAGAAGCTGCGCATGACGCCGGACCAGGTGTTCGAGCAGGCGCGCCTCGCGGTACGTTTCGCGCGCAAGTTCACCGACAACGTCGAATTCTCGCCGGAAGACGGCAGCCGCTCGGACATGGACTTCCTCTGCCGCGTGCTGGAAGCCGTGATCGCGGAGGGCGCGACGACGATCAACATCGCCGATACGGTCGGCTACGGCGTGCCGGAACTGTACGGCAACCTCGTGAAGACGCTGCGCGAGCGCATCCCGAACTCGGATAAGGCGATCTTCTCGGTGCATTGCCACAACGACCTCGGGATGGCGGTCGCGAACTCGCTCGCCGGCGTGAAGATCGGCGGCGCGCGCCAGGTCGAATGCACGATCAACGGTCTCGGCGAGCGCGCGGGCAACACGTCGCTCGAGGAAATCGTGATGGCCGTGAAGACCCGCAAGGACTATTTCGGCCTCGACGTCGGCATCGACACGACGCAGATCGTGCCGACCTCGAAGCTCGTGTCGCAGATCACCGGCTTCGTCGTGCAGCCGAACAAGGCGGTGGTCGGCGCGAACGCGTTCGCGCACGCGTCCGGCATCCACCAGGACGGCGTGCTGAAGGCGCGCGACACGTACGAGATCATGCGTGCGGAAGACGTGGGCTGGACCGCCAACAAGATCGTGCTCGGCAAGCTGTCGGGCCGCAATGCGTTCAAGCAGCGCCTGCAGGAGCTCGGCATCGCGCTCGACAGCGAAGCGGACCTGAACGCCGCGTTCATGCGCTTCAAGGATCTGGCCGACCGCAAGGCGGAAATCTTCGACGAAGACATCATCGCGATCGTGTCCGAGGAAGCCGCGCAGGCGGCCGAGCAGGAGCACTTCAGGTTCGTGTCGCTCGCGCAGCATTCCGAGACGGGCGAGCAGCCGCACGCGAAGGTCGTGTTCGCGGTCGACGGCAAGGAAGTGACCGGCGAGGCGCGCGGCAACGGCCCGGTCGACGCGACGTTCAATGCGATCGAAGGCGAAGTCGGCAGCGGTTCCGAGCTGCTGCTGTACTCGGTCAACGCCATCACGACCGGCACGCAGGCGCAGGGCGAAGTGACGGTGCGCCTGTCGAAGAGCGGGCGGATCGTCAACGGTGTCGGCACCGATCCGGATATCGTCGCGGCATCCGCCAAAGCGTACATTTCGGCGCTGAACAAGCTGCACGCGAAGGACGACAAGGTGAATCCGCAGCGCTCGTAAGCGCGTCGCGCGCGATCGAAGCGCCCCGTGCGGCTCCACGCCGCCGGGGCGTTTTTTCATTCCGCGCCCGCTCACTCCGCAGCGGGCGAGCGGAATTGCCAGCGCCGCGCGGCAGCGCGAGGCGGCGGGCACGGCCGGCGGAATTCGACCGCGATCCCGCGCTGCGGCGCGTCGGCGATGAACGCGTCGAGCAGTTCGAGCACGTCGTGGTCGATGTAGTCGGCGCGCGTCGCGTCGATGATCACCGCCGCGCGGTCCGGAATGTGCCGCAGGTGGTGCTTGACCTGCACCTTGCCGAGGAACGACACGTCCTTGCGGAACGACAGCAGGAAGTGGTCGTCATGCTGCGCGAGCGTGACCGGGCTCCTCAGGTTCGCGACGGCGACCGTGAGGACGCTGCAAGCGAGGCCGAGCGCGATGCCGAACAGCAGGTCGACGGCGAGCACGCCGGCGATCGTCGCGATGAACGGCGCGAACGCGGCCGGGCCCTGTTTCGCGACCGAGCGGAACAGCGCCGGCTTGGCGAGCTTGAAGCCGGTGTGGATCAGGATCGCCGCGAGGCTCGCGAGCGGGATCAGGTTGATGAGGCCCGTGAGCGCGAACACGCTGACGAGCAGCAGCACGCCGTGCACGATCGCCGACAGCCGGCTTTGCGCGCCCGCGTTGACGTTGACCGAGCTGCGCACGATCACCGACGTGATCGGCAGTCCACCCATCGCGCCGGCGACGAGATTGCCGACGCCTTGCGCCTTCAGTTCGCGGTCAGGCTGGGTCTGCCGGCGCTTCGGATCGATCTGCTCGACCGCTTCGAGGCTCAGCAGCGTTTCGAGGCTCGCGACGATCGCCAGCGTGATCGCGACCCGCCAGACGTCCGGATTGACCAGCTGCGCGAAATTGGGGCCGAGTTCCGCATGCTTGAGCGATGCCGCGAACGCCGCAAACGACGCGAGCTCAGGCAGCGCGACCCGGTGCGCGGCGCCGGGCGCGAGCGCGGGCGCCAGCGCGCCGAGCACGAGCGTCGCGCCGATGCCGAGCGCAACGACCGCGAGCGGCGCCGGTACCGCGCGCACGATCGCGAAACGGCGCAGCGCGGGCCACTCCCACGCGACCAGCAGCGCGAGCGACGCGAGCGCGATGGCGGTTGCCGCCCACGCGGTCGGCAGCGCCATCCACGAGCCAAGCGCTGGTGAGCCCGCGCCGCCGATGCCGAGTGCGAACGGGATCTGCTTGACGATCAGCAGCAGCCCGATCGCCGCCAGCATGCCCTTGATGACGGGGGACGGCACGTAGGCCGCGAAGCGGCCGGCGCGCAGCATGCCGAAGCCGAATTGCAGGATGCCGGACAGCAGCACGGCGAGCAGGAACGCCGGGAAGCTGCCGAGTTGCGCAATGCCTTCGACGACGATCACGACGAGCCCGGCGGCGGGGCCGCTGACGGACAGCGACGAGCCGCTCAGGAGCGCGACGACGAGTCCGCCGACGATGCCGGACACGAGTCCGGCGAACGGCTCGACGCCGGACGCATTGGCGATGCCGAGACACAGCGGCAGCGCGACGAGGAAGACGACGATGCCGGCGATGATGTCGCGCGGCAGCAGGGACAGACGCTCGTTCAGTTTCATGATGAGGGCGATGTCATTGGCGTGGAAGAAGGCGCGGATCAGCCGACTGCCGCGGCCGTGGCGGCGTGCTCGAGGTCGGATTCGGCCGGCTCGGGCGCCGTATAGCCGGAATCCAGCTCCTTGAGGCGGCCGTCGGCGAGCGAAAAGATCCAGCCGTGCACGAGCGGCGGCGGTTCGCGGTCGCGCACGATCGGCGATGCGCGCAGCAGCCGGACCTGTTCGAGCACGTTCAGCTCGGCCAGGCGGTCGGCGGCGGCCGTGTCGTCGAGCCCGGCCAGCGCGCCGCGATGGCGGTGCGCGAGCGCGCACAGCGGCGCGATGCGGCGCGCGACGTGCGGCAGATCGGCGGGCGGCGGCAGCAGCGACGCGCGCACGCCGCCGCAGCCGTAGTGCCCGCAGACGATCACGTGATCGACCTCGAGCACGCGCACCGCGTACTCGAGCACGCTGGCGCTGTTGTCGTCATCGGGCTGGAACAGGTTCGCGATGTTGCGGTGGACGAACAGGTCGCCGGGCGCGCAATGCGTGATGGTCTCGGCCGGCACGCGGCTGTCCGAGCAGCCGATCCACAGCACGCGCGGATTCTGGCCGCGCGCGAGCGCGTCGAAGAAGCCGGGCGTGCGTTCGCGCGTTTCGCGGGCCCAGGCGATGTTGGCGACCAGCATGCTCTTGGGGCGATTCATGAGGACTCCTTTTTGATGAAAGCAAATGAAAATCCATCGAAACGGACGGATTAGGATGCTTTCTGAACTGAAAGGTTCAATTTCGGCCGATATTAGGGGTATGCCCTAGATCAAGGGGGCAATGAAACAAATTGTTTCAAATTAAATCGAGATAGTGCATGGGTTGCACCAGCTTGAGGCATTCGATGCATCGCCGATGCAATTTCTCCGGGAGCTATGTGCGGCGGGGGATTCCGGTTAATAGTTATTGAGTTTCATTGGTCCGGAAAGGATTGCCGCTCTATTTTGAGATTAAATAGGGTGGCGGTAAAAAAGAAAGGCCATTCTCGCAATAATTCGTGAATGGCCGTTGCGGAAATGCGCTGGAATCGCGCGCGCGCTCAGAAAAGATTGCGGCGATCGGGATCGTGCAGCGGATCGGGGGTTTTCTGCGTGAGTCGCAGGATGCCCTGGCTGTCGAAATAGAAGCTGTACATCATGTACCAGACGTTGTCCTCGAGGTAGCGGTAGGTCCACGCCTCGCGCTTCATCAGCGGAAAGTAGGACGTCTCGACCGGACGGCCGAAATTGACGAGGACGTCGGTCTTGGTCCACTTGCCGATTTCCGCGCGGTAGAACTCGTTCGGCTGCAGCACCTGCCGAACGTTGACGATCTTGCCCCGGACCCGTCGACGTCGGCCGCGACCGTGATCTCACCCATCGGCTGGGTGGGCCACATCAGGCGCTTGCCGCCGCCGGGCAGGTCGTAGATTTCGCGCGGCGGGCCCATGCGCGCGACGATCGCCGACTGGTCCTGGCCGGCCTGATATTGCTGCCACGGCTGCGCGCAACCGGCGAACAGCGCCGCCACGCAGGCGAGCAGCACCGGCAGGCGCATGGGAATGCGAATGCGCATGGGTTTCTCCAGAACTCGCTAACCGTTCAGTTGTATCACGGACCGCGCGTGCCCGCGCACGCGCGCGCAAAAATCGGTGCGGATCGCCGGCCGGCGCCGCGTCGCGCGATGCTTGCGGGCGGCGGCGCGGGCGGCCTATGATCCGCGCTTTCCCCGGACAGATTCAGCGGCAGGTAACGGATGCAATCATGGAAGCGATGGGCGCTCGCGTGGAGCGCCGGATGGATGCTGGCGTCGTGCGCGCAGGCGGCAGGCGAGCCGGTGCGCATCGCGCTGATCGAAGGCATGTCGGGCCCGTTCGCGAACGCGGGCGCCGCGGTCGAGCGCAACCTGCGGTTCGGCGTCGAGCGGGTCAATGCGGCCGGCGGTGTGAAGCTGCGCGACGGCGCGCATCCGCTCGAGCTCGTCGTGCTCGACAGCAAGGGCAGCCCGGAAGAGGCGCTGGTGCAACTGCGCGCAGCGGCGGACCGGCGTGTCGGCTTCGTCGCGCAAGGCAACAGCTCGGCCGTTGCGGCCGCGCTGGTCGCGGCGCTCGACAAGCAGAACGCCCGCAACCCGGACGCCCGGATGCTGTTCCTCAATTACTCGGCCGACGACCCGGCGCTGACGGGTGAGCGCTGCAGCTTTTGGCACTTCCGGTTCGACGCGCACGCGGGGATGCGGATGGCGGCGCTCGCCGACGTGATGGCGCGCGATCGCGCGCTGCGCAAGGTCTACCTGCTGAACCAGGACTACAGCTTCGGACATGACGTCAGCATGCTCGCGCGCCAGGCGCTGGCCGCGCGGCGGCCGGACGTGGCGGTGGCCGGCGACGAATTCCATCCGATCGGACGCATCAAGGATTTCGCGCCGTATGTCGCGAAGATCCGCGCGAGCGGCGCGGACGCCGTCGTGACCGGCAACTGGGGCAACGACCTGACGCTGCTCGTCAAGGCCGCGCGCGAGCAGGGCCTGAACGCGAAGTTCTACACGTTCTACGGCAACAGCCTGGGCGCGCCGGCGGCGCTCGGCGATGCGGGCGTCGGGCGGGTCGTGGCGGTCGCCGACTGGCATCCGAACGCGGGCGGCGCGAGGTCGGACGCGTTCTACCGCGCGTTCCGGACCCGCTTCCCGGCCGCGCAGGACGATTACCCGGTGCTGCGGATGAGCCTGATGATCGAGATGGTGGCGGCGGCCATGAGCCGCGCCGGCTCGGCCGATCCGGTGGCGGTCGCGCGCGCGCTCGAGGGCCTGTCGTTCGATAACGGCTTCCACGCGTCGCGGATGCGCGCGCAGGACCACCAGTTGATCCAGCCCCTTTACGTGATGGAAATGGACAAGGCCGGCACGCCGGGCGTGCGCTTCGACAACGAGGGTTCGGCCTACGGCTTTCGCACGGTGCTGGCGGTCCCGCCGCCGCAGACGGACGCGCCGTCGACGTGCACGATGACGCGTCCGTGACAAAGCGGTTCGGATCGTTGCGGAGTTGTGCTAGAATGCGGGCCGGTTGTAATCACGGCACGGCCATTCTTCCGTGTCCGCCTGTTCAGTTAGAAAGGAAATCAAATGTCTGTCGCAGATATCAAGAAGTCGGAAGTCGTTGCTCAGTTCGCACGTGGCACCAATGACACGGGTTCGCCCGAAGTGCAGGTCGCACTGCTGACCGCACGCATCGTGGAACTCACGGGTCACTTCAAGACCCATGCGAAGGATCACCACAGCCGCCGCGGCCTGCTGCGCATGGTGAGCCGCCGCCGCAAGCTGCTCGACTACCTCAAGGGCAAGGATGCCGACCGTTACCGCGCACTGATCGAGAAGCTGGGTCTGCGTAAGTAATCGGCGCGATTGCCGCCATCAAGATGCCTGTGTCAGTGCGCTGATACAGGCATTTTGTTTTTGCACGGTGCGTAGCGTCGCGCGCACCGCGGGTCGTCCGGCCGTCCAGCGCCGGGCTGCCCGAACGGCCGATACCGGGGTCAGGATTTGTGTCATTCCAGCGCGGCGCTGCATGCGCGCCGCGCTGGAATGGCATAAAAAACACACCTTGCTCCGGGTGAATCGGCCGGGACGCCGCCGCAACGGTCCGCCGGCGCGGCGAATGTCATGAACGAATCCAAAGGAGCAACCATGTCCATGTTCAACAAGGTCGTGAAGGAATTCCAGTGGGGCCAGCACAAGGTGCGCCTCGAAACCGGTGAAATCGCCCGCCAGGCGAGCGGCGCCGTGATCGTCGACGTCGAAGACACCGTCGTGCTCGCGACCGTCGTCGGCGCGAAGTCGGCGAAGCCGGGCCAGGATTTCTTCCCGCTGACCGTCGACTACATCGAAAAGACCTACTCGGCCGGCAAGATTCCGGGCGGCTTCTTCCGCCGCGAAGGCCGTCCTTCGGAGCACGAGACGCTGACGTCGCGCCTGATCGACCGTCCGCTGCGCCCGCTGTTCCCGGAAGGCTTCTACAACGAAGTGCAGGTCGTGATCCACGTGCTGTCCGTGAACCCGGACATCCCGGCGGACATCCCGGCGCTGATCGGCGCATCGGCGGCGCTCGCCGTGTCGGGCCTGCCGTTCAACGGCCCGGTCGGCGCGGCGCGCGTGGCCTACATCGACAACGCGTACGTGCTGAACCCGACGCGTGACCAGATCAAGGCGTCGAGCCTCGACCTCGTCGTCGCGGGTACGGAACGTGCGGTGCTGATGGTCGAGTCGGAAGCCGACCAGCTGTCGGAAGATGTGATGCTGGGCGCCGTGGTGTTCGGCCACGAGCAGATGCAGATCGCGATCGACGCGATCCACGATCTGGTGCGCGACGGCGGCAAGCCCGAGTGGGACTGGCAGCCGGCGCCGAAGAACGAGGCGCTGATCGCACGCGTGACCGAGCTGGCGCAGAACGACCTGCTCGCCGCTTACCAGCTCCGCGACAAGCAGGCGCGCTCGGCGAAGCTGAAGGAAGTCTACGCGGCAACCTCGGCAAAGCTCGAGGAAGACGCGCTGGCGGCCGGTACGGTCGCGGCCGACAAGGCCACGGTCGGCAACGTGCTGTTCGACATCGAGGCGAAGATCGTTCGTTCGCAGATCCTGAACGGCGAGCCGCGCATCGACGGCCGCGACACGCGCACCGTGCGCCCGATCGAGATCCGCACCGGCGTGCTGCCGCGCACCCACGGCTCGGCGCTGTTCACGCGCGGCGAAACGCAGGCGCTCGTCGTCGCGACGCTCGGCACGAAGGGTGACGAGCAGATCATCGACGCGCTCGAAGGCGAATACCGCGAGCGCTTCATGCTCCACTACAACATGCCCCCGTTCGCGACCGGCGAAACGGGCCGCGTCGGCTCGCCGAAGCGTCGCGAAATCGGCCACGGCCGCCTCGCGAAGCGCGCGCTGGTCAAGTGCCTGCCGAGCGCCGACGAATTCGGCTACTCGATCCGCGTCGTGTCGGAAATCACCGAGTCGAACGGTTCGTCGTCGATGGCGTCGGTGTGCGGCGGCTGCCTCGCGCTGATGGACGCCGGCGTGCCGATGAAGGCGCACGTCGCGGGCATCGCGATGGGCCTGATCCTCGAAGGCAACAAGTTCGCGGTGCTGACCGACATCCTCGGCGACGAAGATCACCTCGGCGACATGGACTTCAAGGTCGCGGGCACCGAGCAAGGCGTGACCGCGCTGCAGATGGACATCAAGATCCAGGGCATCACGAAGGAAATCATGCAGGTCGCGCTCGCGCAGGCGAAGGAAGGCCGCATGCACATCCTCGGCAAGATGACGGCGGCGGTCTCCGGCGCGAACACGCAGCTGTCGGAATTCGCACCGCGCATGATCACGATCAAGATCAACCCGGAAAAGATCCGCGACGTGATCGGCAAGGGCGGTTCGGTGATCCGCGCGCTGACCGAAGAGACCGGCACGACGATCGACATCTCGGACGACGGCGTCGTGACGATCGCGAGCACGAACAGCGAAGGCATGGCCGAAGCGAAGAAGCGCATCGAGAACATCACGGCCGAGATCGAAGTCGGCCAGGTGTACGAAGGCACGGTGCTGAAGCTGCTCGATTTCGGCGCGATCGTGAACCTGCTGCCGGGCAAGGACGGCCTGCTGCACATCTCGGAAATCGTCAACGAGCGCGTGAAGGACATCAACGACTACCTGAAGGAAGGTCAGCAGGTCAAGGTCAAGGTGATCCAGACGGACGAGAAGGGGCGCGTGCGCCTGTCGGCGAAGGCGCTCCTGAACGAAGCGGCCGCAGCGTCGCAAACGGATACGCCGCCGCAGCAGTAAGCGGACGGGCATACGAACGGCCGGCTGCGCGAAAGCGCGCCGGCCGTTTTTTCTGTAGGATCGGACGCGTGTAACAGACGCGCAATCCGATCCCGATCCCGGAGCAAAGCTCATGAAAGCCATCGAAATCACCGAATTCGGCGCCCCCGACGTCCTGAAGCTCGCCGAGCGTCCGCGCCCCGAGCCGCAGCGCGGCGAAGTGCTGATCAAGGTGACGGCCTCCGGCGTCAACCGTCCGGACGTGTTCCAGCGCAAGGGCGCGTATGCGCCGCCGCCGGGTGCGTCGGATCTGCCGGGCCTCGAGGTCGCGGGCGAGATCGTCGGCGGCGATCTGTCCGATCCCGCGCTCAATCCGTTCGGCCTGAAGCTCGGCGACCGCGTGTGCGCGTTGCTGGCGGGCGGCGGCTATGCCGAATATGCGGTGGCGCCGCTGCCGCAGTGCCTGCCGGTGCCGGATGGCCTGACGGACATCGAGGCCGCGTCGCTGCCGGAGACGTACTTCACGGTGTGGAGCAACGTGTTCGACCGTGCACTGCTCGGCGCGGGCGAGGGCGGCGAGCAGGAGACGCTGCTCGTGCAGGGCGGCTCGAGCGGCATCGGCGTGACGGCGATCCAGCTCGCGCACGCACTCGGTTTCCGCGTGTTCGCGACGGCGGGCAGCGCCGACAAGTGCCGCGCGTGCGAAGCGCTCGGCGCGGAGCGCGCGATCAACTACAAGACCGAGGATTTCGTCGAGGTCGTGAAGTCGCTGACGCACGATCGCGGCGTCGATGTGATTCTCGACATGGTCGCGGGCGCGTACGTGCCGCGCGAGCTGTCCGCGCTCGCGGATGGCGGCCGCCTCGTGCTGATCGCGCTGCTCGGCGGCGCGAAGGCCGAGATCAACCTGAACGAGATCCTGCGCCGCCGGCTGACGGTGACGGGCTCGACGCTGCGTCCGCGTCCGGTGGAGTTCAAGGCGCGCATCGCCGCGCAACTGAAGGCGCGCGTGTGGCCGCTGTTCGGCGAGGGTCGCATCAAGCCGGTGATCTACCGCGTGCTGCCGGCCGCGGAGGCCGCGCAGGCGCATGCGCTGATGGAAAGCGGCGAGCATATCGGCAAGATCATGCTCGATTGGGGTGCGAACAGCTGACCGGCCGGCCGCGCCTCGCCAACCACACTGGCCGGCCGTGCTTGACATGCGCGGTTTGACCGGTTCAAGCGCTGCGCAGTAAAATTGCGGGTTTGCTTCGCCAGATCAAACCTGACGGCCGGTCGCCGGCCTGTCGATGACGAGACAAACACGATGTCGAAACAGAGAACGAAGCGGGTGATCGGCAACTGGAAGATGCACGGCCGGCTGGCCGGCAACCAGGCGTTGCTGAACGAAGTGGTGCAGGGTGCAGGCTCGGTCGCGGCGGAAACGGCGATCGGCGTGTGCGTGCCGTTCCCGTACCTCGCGCAGGTTCAGGGGCAGCTCGACGGCGGCCGTATCGCGTGGGGCGCCCAGGACGTATCCGCGCACGAGCAGGGCGCGTTTACCGGTGAAGTGGCCGCGGCGATGGTCGCGGAATTCGGTGCGCGCTATGCGATTGTCGGCCATTCGGAGCGTCGCGCCTATCACGGCGAAAGCAGCGAGACGGTTGCGGCGAAGGCGCAGCGTGCGCTCGCGGCCGGGCTGACGCCCGTCGTGTGTGTCGGCGAGACGCTCGACGAGCGTGAGGCGGGCGCGACCGAGCAGGTCGTCGGCGCGCAGCTCGACGCCGTGCTTGCGGTGCTGACGGCCGACGAGGCCGTGCGCATCGTTGTCGCGTACGAGCCCGTCTGGGCGATCGGTACCGGCAAGAGCGCGACGTCGGCGCAGGCGCAGCAGGTGCATGCATTCCTGCGCGCGCGGCTCGCGGCGAAGGGTGCGGCGGACGTGTCGGTGCTGTACGGCGGCAGCGTGAAGCCGGACAATGCGGAAGAACTGTTCGCACAACCGGACATCGACGGCGGCCTGATCGGCGGCGCGTCGCTGAAGGCGGAAGATTTTCTGGCGATCTGCCGGGCCGCGCGTTGAGCGGGCCCGGATCGTATTGAACCATGACGGCGGCTGGCGCGAGCCGGTCGCCCGATACAAGCTCGGGTGGGTGAGATGCTGTATTTGAAAACGCTGATTATTGTGGTGCAGGTGCTGTCTGCGCTCGGTGTGATTGGTCTGGTGCTGCTCCAGCACGGCAAGGGCGCCGACATGGGCGCGGCGTTCGGCAGCGGCGCGTCGGGCAGCCTGTTCGGCGCGACGGGATCGGCGAACTTCCTGTCGCGCACGACTGGGGTGCTCGCGACGATTTTCTTCGTTGCGACGCTGGCGCTGACGTACCTCGGATCGTACAAGTCGACGCCGTCGGCCGGCGTTCTCGGCGCTGCGGCGACCGCGCCAGCATCGGCGCCGGCCGCGTCCGCGCCTGCTGTTGCGGCGTCCGCGGCTGCAGGTTCGGCCGCGCACGCGCCGGGTCAGGACGTCCCGAAATAAAAAGATAAATTTTTTTCGATTGTGCGTTGAACAATTCTGAAAGTCAGGTTAGAATTTAAGTCTTGAAGCGATTCGCGGGAAATAGCAGTTACAACCCGAGTTGCATGCAGTGCCGACGTGGTGAAATTGGTAGACACGCTATCTTGAGGGGGTAGTGGCGAAAGCTGTGCGAGTTCGAGTCTCGCCGTCGGCACCAAAGTTACTCAATGCCAGCCGCTTCTAGGGGCTGGCATTTTTCATTTCTGGGGTGCGACTTGCGGTTGTCTTGCGATCGCATGCAGTCCGAAATGATCCCTTCCGCCGGATGAATGTTATTCTCCGGACGCTCAGAACTAACCGATAGAGGATTGCCTTGAACCTCGCAGCCTATTACCCCGTCTTGTTGTTCCTTCTCGTGGGCACTGGTTTAGGTATAGCGCTGGTCAGCATCGGCAAGCTTCTCGGTCCCAACAGGCCCGACGTCGAAAAGAATGCGCCGTACGAGTGCGGCTTCGAAGCCTTCGAAGATGCGCGGATGAAGTTCGATGTCCGGTACTATCTCGTCGCCATCCTGTTCATCATCTTCGACCTCGAGACCGCGTTCCTGTTTCCGTGGGGCGTCGCGCTGCGCGACATCGGCTGGCCCGGGTTCATCGCAATGATGATTTTTCTGCTCGAATTCCTGCTGGGCTTTGCCTATATCTGGAAGAAAGGCGGCCTCGACTGGGAGTGATGGGCTAATCGCCGGTTTGCATGGGTGGCCACGCTCGGTCGCCCGTCTGGAGTGGAAAGCAAATGAGTATCGAAGGGGTCTTGAAGGAAGGGTTTGTCACCACTACGGCTGACAAGCTGATCAACTGGACGCGTACCGGCTCGCTGTGGCCGATGACGTTCGGGCTTGCGTGTTGCGCCGTCGAGATGATGCATGCGGGCGCGGCCCGCTACGATCTGGACCGGTTCGGGGTCGTGTTCCGCCCGAGTCCGCGCCAGTCGGACGTGATGATCGTCGCCGGCACGCTCTGCAACAAGATGGCGCCCGCGCTGCGCCGCGTCTACGACCAGATGGCCGAGCCGCGCTGGGTGATCTCGATGGGGTCGTGCGCGAACGGTGGCGGCTACTACCACTACTCGTATTCGGTGGTCCGGGGCTGCGACCGGATCGTTCCGGTCGACGTCTACGTGCCGGGCTGTCCGCCCACCGCCGAGGCGCTGGTCTACGGCGTGATCCAGCTGCAGGCAAAGATCCGTCGCACCAATACCATCGCCCGTCAATAAAAAGCCCCGAGCGTCCCCTCAATATGGCAAGCAAAATCGAGACCCTCAAGGCGAACCTCGAAGCCGCGCTCGGCGCGCGCGTGGTGAGCCTCACCGAAGCAGTCGGTGAACTGACGCTCGTCGTGAAGGCGAGTGATTACCTCGAAGTCGCAACGACGCTGCGCGACGATCCGAAGCTCCGTTTCGAGCAGCTGATCGACCTGTGCGGCCTCGACTACCAGACGTACGGCGACGGCGCGTACGACGGCCCGCGTTTCGCGGCCGTGTCGCACCTGCTGTCGGTGACGAACAACTGGCGCCTGCGCGTGCGCGTGTTCGCGCCGGACGACGATCTGCCGATCGTGCCGTCGGTCGTCGACATCTGGACCTCCGCGAACTGGTACGAGCGTGAAGCGTTCGACCTGTACGGCATCGTGTTCGAAGGCCACCCGGACCTGCGCCGCATCCTGACCGACTACGGCTTCATCGGCCATCCGTTCCGCAAGGACTTCCCGGTGTCGGGCTACGTCGAAATGCGCTACGACCCGGAAGAGAAGCGGGTCGTCTACCAGCCGGTGACGATCGAGCCGCGCGAAATCACGCCGCGCGTGATCCGCGAGGATCGCTATGGCGGTCTGAAACATTAAGAGGGCGTCATGGCAGACATCAAGAACTACACGCTCAACTTCGGCCCGCAGCACCCGGCAGCGCACGGCGTGCTGCGCCTCGTGCTCGAGCTCGACGGCGAAGTCATCCAGCGTGCCGATCCGCATATCGGCCTGCTGCACCGCGCGACCGAAAAGCTCGCGGAATCCAAGACCTTCATCCAGTCCGTGCCGTACATGGACCGTCTCGATTACGTGTCGATGATGGTCAACGAGCACGGCTACGTGCTCGCGATCGAGAAGCTGCTCGGCATCGACGTGCCGGAGCGCGCGCAGTACATCCGCGTGCTGTTCGACGAAATCACGCGCGTGCTGAACCACCTGATGTGGATCGGCGCGCACGCGCTCGACGTCGGCGCGATGGCGGTGTTCCTCTACGCGTTCCGCGAGCGTGAAGACCTGATGGACGTGTACGAAGCGGTGTCCGGCGCCCGGATGCACGCGGCGTACTACCGTCCGGGCGGCGTCTATCGCGATCTGCCTGACGCAATGCCGCAATACAAGGCGTCCAAGATCCGCAACGAGAAGGCGCTCGCGAAGATGAACGAGGCGCGCCAGGGCTCGGTGCTCGACTTCATCGACGATTTCTTCACGCGCTTCCCGAAGTGCGTCGATGAATACGAAACGCTCCTGACCGACAACCGGATCTGGAAGCAGCGTCTCGTCGGGATCGGCGTCGTCAGCCCGGAGCGTGCGCTGCAGATGGGCCTGACGGGCCCGATGCTGCGCGGCTCGGGCATCGCGTGGGACCTGCGCAAGAAGCAGCCGTACGAAGTGTACGACCGCCTCGACTTCGACATCCCGGTCGGCGTGAACGGCGACTGCTACGACCGCTACCTGGTGCGTGTCGAGGAAATGCGTCAATCGGTCCGCATCGCGAAACAATGTATTGAGTGGCTCCGCAAGAATCCGGGCCCTGTGATGACGGACAATCACAAGGTTGCGCCGCCGTCGCGCGTCGGCATGAAGACCAACATGGAGGACTTGATCCACCATTTCAAGCTCTTCACCGAAGGTTTTCACGTGCCGGAAGGCGAGGCGTATGCGGCGGTCGAGCACCCGAAGGGCGAATTCGGCATCTACCTCGTGTCGGACGGCGCGAACAAGCCGTACCGCCTGAAGATTCGCGCACCGGGCTTCGCGCATCTGGCGTCGCTCGACGAAATGGCGCGCGGTCACATGATCGCCGACGCCGTCACGATCATCGGTACACAGGACATCGTGTTCGGCGAGATCGATCGCTAATGGTTGCGCCGCCCGCGAGGCGGGCGGCGAGCAGTAAGTCACACGCGAAGTCACATGCGATATGCGCTGAACCGGCGCGGCTTCGCAAGCTGTCAAAACAGTGAGCGCCAGGTCTGCCCCACGCATGCCGTGCGGCAGGTTGTTCGTTCGGTAGGAATTGAAAGAGTCGTGTCTGAAAATGATCTCAGCTGAAGGCCTGAAAGAAATCGATCGAGCGATCGCGAAGTATCCCGCCGATCAGAAACAGTCCGCCGTGATGTCGGCGTTGGCCGTTGCCCAGGAAGAGCACGGCTGGCTGTCGCCCGAACTGATGCAGTTCGTCGCGGACTATCTCGGCATGCCGGCCGTCGCCGTGCAGGAAGTCGCGACGTTCTACACGATGTACGAGCTCAAGCCGGTCGGCAAGCACAAGATCACGCTCTGCACGAACCTGCCGTGCCAGCTTGGTCCGCACGGCGGCGCGGAAGCGACGGCCGACTACCTGAAGCAGAAGCTCGGCATCGATTTCGGCGAGACGACGCCGGACGGCAAGTTCACGCTGAAGGAAGGCGAATGCATGGGCGCGTGCGGCGATGCGCCGGTGCTGCTGGTGAACAATCACAAAATGTGCAGCTTCATGAGCCGCGAGAAGATCGACCAGCTGCTTGAGGAGCTCTCGAAATGACGTCCCTTCACGACCGCCACATCAAACCGCTGATCCTCGCCGGTCTGAACGGCGAGAACTGGCATCTCGAAGACTACGTTGCGCGCGGCGGCTACAAGCAGCTGCGCCGCATTCTCGAAGAAAAGATCCCGCCCGAGCAGGTGATCGCCGACGTCAAGGCGTCGGGCCTGCGCGGCCGCGGCGGCGCGGGCTTCCCGACCGGCCTGAAGTGGAGCTTCATGCCGCGTCAGTTCCCGGGGCAGAAGTACCTCGTCTGCAACTCGGACGAAGGCGAGCCGGGCACGTTCAAGGATCGCGACATCCTGCGCTGGAACCCGCACGCGCTGATCGAAGGCATGGCCATCGGCGCTTACGCGATGGGCATCACCGTCGGCTACAACTACATCCACGGCGAGATTTTCGAAGTGTATCGACGCTTCGAGGCCGCGCTCGAGGAAGCGCGCGCAGCCGGGTTCCTCGGCAACAACATCATGGGTTCGGAATTCTCGTTCCAGCTGCATGCGCACCACGGTTACGGCGCGTACATCTGCGGCGAGGAAACGGCGCTGCTCGAGTCGCTCGAAGGCAAGAAGGGCCAGCCGCGCTTCAAGCCGCCGTTCCCGGCGAGCTTCGGCGTGTACGGCAAGCCGACCACGATCAACAACACCGAGACGTTCGCCGCGGTGCCGTTCCTGCTGACGGTCGGCCCGCAGGCCTACGCCGAGCTGGGCAAGCCGAACAACGGCGGCACGAAGATCTTCTCGGTGTCGGGCGACGTCGAGCGTCCGGGCAACTATGAAGTGCCGCTCGGCACGCCGTTCGCGACGCTGATGGAGCTTGCCGGCGGGATGCGCGGCGGCAAGAAGATCAAGGCCGTGATTCCGGGCGGCTCGTCCGCGCCGGTGATCCCGGGCGACATCATGATGCAGACCGACATGGACTACGACTCGATCGCGAAGGCGGGCTCGATGCTCGGCTCCGGCGCGGTGATCGTGATGGACGAGACGCGTTGCATGGTGCGCTCGCTGCTGCGCCTGTCGTACTTCTACTACGAGGAATCGTGCGGCCAGTGCACGCCGTGCCGTGAAGGCACCGGCTGGCTGTATCGCGTCGTGAATCGCATCGAGCACGGCGAAGGCCGCCAGGAAGATCTGGACCTGCTGAACTCGGTCGCCGAGAACATCATGGGCCGCACGATCTGCGCGCTCGGCGATGCGGCGGCGATGCCGGTGCGCGGGATGCTCAAGCACTACTGGGACGAATTCGCGTACCACGTCGAGCACAAGCATTGCATGGTCGGCGGTCACACGCCGCATGTGGCTTCGGCTGCGGCGGCCTGAAGCGAAACACCCCGGTTGCGGAATTTGAGCGCACGGTCGGGCAAATGCGCGAACGAGCGGAAATAGGTTAAGGACCATTCACCATCATGGTTGAACTTGAAATAGACGGCAAGAAGGTCGAGGTGCCTGAAGGCAGCATGGTGATCCAGGCTGCGCACAAGGCGGATACGTACATTCCTCACTTCTGCTATCACAAGAAACTGTCGGTTGCGGCCAACTGCCGGATGTGTCTCGTCGAAGTCGAGAAGATGCCGAAGGCCGTGCCTGCCTGCGCGACCCCCGTGTCGGCCGGCATGATCGTCCGCACCCAGTCGGACAAGGCGGTGAAGGCGCAGCAGTCGGTGATGGAATTCCTCCTCATCAACCATCCGCTCGATTGCCCGATCTGCGACCAGGGCGGCGAATGCCAGCTGCAGGATCTCGCGGTCGGCTACGGCAAGTCGTCGTCGCGCTACAGCGAAGAGAAGCGCGTGGTGTTCCACAAGAACGTGGGCCCGCTGATCTCGATGGAAGAAATGTCGCGCTGCATCCACTGCACGCGCTGCGTGCGCTTCGGCCAGGAAATCGCCGGCGTGATGGAGTTCGGCATGCTGGGCCGCGGCGAGCACTCGGAAATCACGACGTTTGTCGGCAAGACGGTCGACTCCGAGCTGTCGGGCAACATGATCGACCTGTGCCCGGTCGGCGCGCTGACCAGCAAGCCGTTCCGCTACAGCGCCCGCACGTGGGAACTGTCGCGCCGCAAGTCGGTGAGCCCGCACGATTCCGTCGGCGCGAACCTCGTCGTGCAGGTCAAGAACAATCGCGTGATGCGCGTGCTGCCGTTCGAGAACGAAGCGATCAACGAGTGCTGGATCTCGGACAAGGACCGTTTCTCGTACGAAGGCCTCAACAGCGACGAGCGCCTGACCAAGCCGATGCTGAAGCAGGGCGGCCAGTGGATCGAGACCGACTGGCAGACCGCGCTCGAATACGTCGCGAAGGGCCTGAAGGGCATCAGCGCGGATCACGGCGCGAATGCGCTGGCGATGCTCGCGAGCGCGCACAGCACCGCTGAGGAGCTGTTCCTCGTGAAGCAGCTCGCGAACGAACTGAAGACGCCGAACGTCGACTTCCGCCTGCGCCAGCTCGATTTCTCGGCGCCGGTGCAAGGCGCGCCGTGGCTCGGCATGCCGATCGCCGAACTGTCGAACCTGAGCGCCGCGTTCGTCGTCGGCTCGTTCCTGCGCCGCGACCATCCGCTGTTCGCCGCGCGCCTGCGTCAGGCCGCGAAGAACGGCGCGAAGCTCCACTTCCTGCATGCGACGGGCGACGACGCGCTGATTCCGACCGCGCAACGCATCGTCGCCGCGCCGTCGGCATGGCTCGACGAACTGGCCGGTGTGGCGACCGCGGTCGCGCAGCTGCGCGGCGTCGCGCTGCCGGACACGCTCGCGGGCGTCACGGCGTCGCCGGCGGCCCAGCAGGTCGCGCAGTCGCTCGCGAACGGCGAGCGCCGCGCGGTGCTGCTCGGCAACGCTGCCGTCCGTCATCCGCAATTTGCCCGGATCCACGCGATCGCACAGTGGATCGCCGACAACACCGGCGCTACGTTCGGCTTCCTGACCGAAGCGGCGAACACGGTCGGCGCGCACGCTGTCAACGCGCTGCCGGGCGAAGGCGGCCTGAATGCGCGCGAAGCGTTCGCGCAGCCGCGCAAGGGCTACGTGCTGCTCAACGTCGAGCCGGAATTCGACACCGTCGACCCGGCGCAGGCGCTGGCCGCGCTGAACCAGGCGGAAATGGTCGTCGTGATGTCGCCGTTCAAGCACGGCCTTGACTACGCGGACGTCCTGCTGCCGATCGCGCCGTTCACCGAAACGTCCGGCACGTTCGTCAACGCGGAAGGCACGGTGCAGGGCTTCAACGGCGTCGTGCGCCCGCTCGGCGACACGCGTCCGGCATGGAAGGTACTGCGCGTGCTGGGCAGCCTGCTCGGCCTGCCGAACTTCGAATACGAGACGGCGGAAGAGGTGCGTCTCGCGGCGCTCGGCGACGCCGGTGTCGCGGGCCGCCTGTCGAACAGGACGTCGGTCGCGCCGGCACGTGTCGTGGCTCCGGCGGCTCCGTCCGGCGGCGAACGGCAGCTTCGAGCGCCTCGCCGACGTGCCGATCTATCACGCCGACGCACTGGTGCGCCGCGCGGGTGCGCTGCACCTGACGGCCGCGGCGAAGGCGGCGAACGCCGCCGGCCTGCCGGCTGCGCTGTTCGACAAGCTGGGCTTGAAGGAAGGCGACGCGGTGCGCGTGCGCCAGGGCGAGCGTGCGGTGCAGTTGCCGGCCGTGCGTGACGAGAATCTTGCGGAGACGGTCGTCCGCGTGTCGGCGGCGACGCCTGCCGGCGCAGCGCTCGGCAGCCTGTCCGGTGAACTGGTGGTGGAGAAGGCGTAAATGAGCTTGTTCGATACGATCAACTCGGGCGGAGCCGAGCTTCTCGGCGTCGCGTGGCCGACGGTGTGGGCGGTTGTGCGCATCCTCGTCGTCTCCGTCGTGATTCTGCTGTGCGTGGCGTACCTGATTCTGTGGGAACGCAAGCTGATCGGCTGGATCCACGTGCGTCTCGGACCGAACCGCGTCGGGCCCGCCGGCCTGCTGCAGCCGATCGCCGACGTGCTGAAGCTGCTGCTCAAGGAAGTGATTCAGCCGACCGCGGCAAGCAAATGGCTGTACCTGATCGCGCCGATCATGACCGTGGTGCCGGCGTTCGCGGTGTGGGCGGTGATCCCGTTCCAGGCGGAAGCGGTGCTCGCGAACGTGAACGCGGGCCTGCTGTACGCAATGGCGATCTCGTCGATCGGCGTGTACGCGGTGATCCTCGCCGGCTGGGCGTCGAACTCGAAGTACGCGTTCCTCGGCGCGATGCGCGCGGCGGCACAGATGGTCTCGTACGAAATCTCGATGGGCTTCGCGCTGGTGCTCGTGCTGATGACGGCCGGCAGCCTGAACCTGTCGGAAATCGTCGGCTCGCAGCAGCACGGCTTCTTCGCGGGCCACGGCGTCAACTTCCTGTCGTGGAACTGGCTGCCGCTGTTGCCGGCGTTCGTCGTCTACTTCATCTCGGGCATCGCCGAAACGAACCGTCACCCGTTCGACGTGGTGGAAGGGGAGTCGGAGATCGTCGCCGGTCACATGATCGATTACTCGGGCATGGCGTTCGCGCTGTTCTTCCTCGCCGAGTACATCAACATGATCGTGATCTCGGCGCTCGCCGCGACGATGTTCCTGGGCGGCTGGGACGCGCCGTTCGAATTCCTGTCGTTCATCCCGGGCATCTTCTGGCTGGTGCTGAAAGTCTTCGCGCTGCTGTCGGTGTTCATCTGGGTTCGTGCGACGTTCCCGCGTTACCGTTACGACCAGATCATGCGTCTGGGCTGGAAGGTGTTCCTGCCGGTGACCGTGATCTGGGTGGTCGTGGTCGGCTTCTGGATCGTGTCGCCGCTCAACATCTGGAAATAAAGGTCGGACGAAATCATGACGGCAATCCAACATTTCTTTAAGACCTTCTTCCTGACCGAGCTGCTGAAGGGGCTTGCGCTGACCGGGCGTTACGCGTTCCGGCGCAAGTTCACCGTGCAGTTCCCGGAAGAGAAGACGCCGATCTCGCCGCGCTTTCGCGGGCTGCACGCGCTGCGCCGCTACGAGAACGGCGAAGAGCGCTGCATCGCGTGCAAGCTGTGCGAAGCGGTGTGCCCGGCGATGGCGATCACGATCGAATCGGAAACGCGCGCGGACAACACGCGCCGCACCACGCGCTACGACATCGACCTGACGAAGTGCATCTTCTGCGGTTTCTGCGAAGAGAGCTGCCCGGTCGATTCGATCGTCGAGACGCAGATTCTCGAATATCACGGCGAAAAGCGCGGCGACCTGTATTTCACGAAGGAAATGCTGCTCGCGGTGGGCGATCGCTACGAGAAGGACATCGCCGCGGCGAAGGCTGCCGACGCGCCGTATCGTTGATTGTGTTTGCAGTGCCGGCCCGGCATGTACGGGCCGAGCCGCCGCGACGGGTGCGGCTCGCGAGAGCGTTCCGCAAGCCGCGCCTGACTATGGCCTAACGATGAACCGGTAATCATGGAATTCACGACCGTACTGTTCTACATCTTCGCGCTGCTCCTGGTGGTATCAGGGCTGAAGGTGATCACTTCGCGCAACCCGGTGGCGTCTGCGCTTTTCCTTGTGCTGGCGTTCTTCAACGCCGCCGCGATCTGGATGCTGCTGGAAGCGGAGTTCCTCGCGATCCTGCTGGTGCTGGTCTACGTGGGCGCCGTGATGGTGCTGTTCCTGTTCGTCGTGATGATGCTCGACATCAACATCGACTTCCTGCGACGCGACTTCAAGAAGTTCGTGCCGATGGCGACCGTCGTCGGCGCGATCATCGTCGTCGAGACGGCGCTGGTTCTGTGGCACGGCTACGGCGCGACCGAAGCGCCGGTGCGCGCGATGGCGCAGGGCGCGATGGCGACCTGGCCGAATACCCGCCTGATCGGCAAGGTCATCTACACCGACTACATCTTCGCGTTCGAAATCGCGGGCCTCGTGCTGCTCGTCGCGATCATCGCGGCGGTGGCGCTGACCGAGCGCAAGGGCAAGGACAGCAAGCGTCAGCGCGTGTCCGACCAGGTCAAGGTGCGTCGCGACGATCGCGTGCGCCTCGTGAAGATGGAAGCGGACAAGCCGCAGCCCGAGACGGCCCAGAGCGAAGCCGGCACGAGCGCCAACGGCTAAGCGGAGGAGAGAAAAACATGTTGACCCTTGCTCACTACCTCGTGCTCGGCGCGATCCTGTTTGCGATCGCGATCGTCGGGATTTTCCTGAACCGCCGCAACATCATCATCATCCTGATGGCGATCGAGCTGATGCTGCTCGCGGTGAACACCAACTTCGTCGCGTTCTCGCATTACCTCGGCGACGTGCACGGCCAGATCTTCGTGTTCTTCGTGCTGACGGTCGCCGCTGCGGAAGCCGCGATCGGCCTCGCGATTCTGGTGACCCTGTTCCGTAAGCTCGACACGATCAATGTCGAGGATCTCGATCAGCTCAAAGGTTAATTTCAGGCAACGCTGTTATGTCAACGACACTCAATGAAAACCTGCTGCTGGCGGTTCCGCTCGCTCCGCTGGCCGGCTCGCTGATTGCGGGGCTGTTCGGGAACGCAGTCGGGCGCAAGGGCGCACACCGGATCACGATCCTCGGCGTATTGATCGCGTTCCTCCTGTCCGCGAAAGTCTTCGTCGACGTGATGGGCGGCGCGAGCTTCAACGCGACCATCTACGAATGGATGCGCGTCGGCTCGCTGAAGCTCGAAGTCGGCTTCCTCGTCGATTCGATGACCGCGATGATGATGGTCGTCGTGACCTTCGTGTCGCTGATGGTGCACATCTACACGATCGGCTACATGTCGGAGGAAGACGGCTACCAGCGCTTCTTCTCGTACATCTCGCTGTTCACGTTCTCGATGCTGATGCTCGTCATGAGCAACAACTTCCTGCAGCTGTTCTTCGGCTGGGAAGCGGTGGGTCTCGTGTCGTACCTGCTGATCGGCTTCTACTTCACGCGTGAGAGCGCGATCTACGCGAACATGAAGGCGTTTCTCGTGAACCGCGTCGGCGACTTCGGCTTCCTGCTCGGCATCGGCCTGCTGCTCGCGTTCGCCGGCTCGATGAACTACGGCGAAGTGTTCGCGAAGCGCGCGGAGCTCGCGAGCCTGCACTTCCCGGGCACCGACTGGGGCCTGCTGACGGTTGCCTGCATCTGCCTGTTCATCGGCGCGATGGGTAAATCCGCGCAATTCCCGCTGCACGTGTGGCTGCCGGATTCGATGGAAGGCCCGACCCCGATCTCGGCGCTGATTCACGCGGCGACGATGGTGACGGCCGGCATCTTCATGGTGTCGCGCATGTCGCCGCTGTTCGAGCTGTCGGACACCGCGCTGTCGTTCGTCACGGTGATCGGCGCGATCACGGCGCTGTTCATGGGCTTCCTCGGCATCATCCAGAACGACATCAAGCGCGTCGTCGCTTATTCGACGCTGTCGCAGCTCGGCTACATGACGGTCGCGCTCGGCGTGTCCGCGTATCCGGTCGCGCTGTTCCACCTGATGACGCACGCGTTCTTCAAGGCGCTGCTGTTCCTCGGCGCGGGCTCGGTGATCATCGGCATGCACCACGACCAGGACATCCGCAACATGGGCGGCCTGCGCAAGTACATGCCGATCACGTGGATCACGTCGCTGCTCGGCTCGCTCGCGCTGATCGGCACGCCATTCTTCTCGGGCTTCTACTCGAAGGATTCGATCATCGAGGCCGTGAAGGAATCGCATCTCGCGGGCTCGGGCTTCGCGTATTTCGCGGTCGTCGCGAGCGTGTTCGTCACGGCGCTGTACTCGTTCCGCATGTACTTCCTGGTGTTCCACGGCGAAGAGCGCTTCCGCAAGCCGAAGCATCCGGAATCGCCGATGGGCATGGCGGCCGCGCACGGCCACGACGATCACGGCCACGGCCATGGTCACGACGATCACGCGCACGAACCGCACGAAACCCCGTGGGTCGTGTGGCTGCCGCTCGTGCTGCTCGCGATTCCGTCGGTCGTCATCGGTGCGATCGCGATCGGCCCGATGCTGTACGGCAGCTTCTTCGAGCATGGCGTCGCGTTCGACAAGGTGATCTTCATCGGCGAGAACCACCCGGGCCTCGAGGAACTCGGCAAGGAGTTCCACGGCTGGGCCGCGATGGGCCTGCACTCGCTGACGACGCTGCCGCTCTGGCTCGCGATCGCCGGCGTTGCAACCGCATGGTTCCTGTACCTGAAGCGTCCTGAGCTGCCTGCCGTGATCCGCCGCGCGTTCGGCCCGATCTACACGCTGCTCGACAACAAGTACTACATGGACAAGATCAACGAGGTGGTGTTCGCCCGCGGTTCGGTGGCGATCGGCCGCGGCCTGTGGAAAGAGGGCGATGTCGTGGTGATCGACGGCCTCGTCAACGGCAGCGCCCGGTTCGTCGCGTGGTTCGCCGGCGTGATCCGCTTCCTCCAATCCGGTTACATCTATCACTACGCGTTCGCCATGATCATCGGCATGCTGGGGCTCCTGACCCTGTTTGTAACGCTCGGCGGCAAATAAGGCGGGGACGACTAATGCACTCTTTTCCGATTCTCAGTACCGCGATCTGGCTGCCGATCGTTTTCGGCCTCCTCGTGCTCGCGGTGGGTAACGACAAAAATCCGGGGCCGGCCCGCTGGGTCGCGCTGATCGGCTCGCTGCTCGGCCTCGCGGTGACGGTGCCGCTGATCACCGATTTCGATTCGAGCACGGCCGCGCTGCAGTTCGTCGAGCAATCGACCTGGATCGAGCGCTTCAACATCACGTATCACCTCGGCGTCGACGGCATCTCGATGTGGTTCGTCGTGCTGACCGCGCTGATCACCGTGATCGTCGTGATCGCGGGCTGGGAAGTGATCACCGAGCACGTGGCGCAGTACCTGTCGGCATTCCTGATCCTGTCGGGGATCATGGTCGGCGTGTTCTCGGCGGCCGACGGCCTGCTGTTCTACGTGTTCTTCGAGGCGACGCTGATCCCGATGTACATCATCATCGGGGTGTGGGGCGGCCCGAACCGCGTGTACGCGGCGTTCAAGTTCTTCCTGTACACGCTCGCCGGCTCGCTGCTGATGCTGGTCGCGCTGATCTACCTGTACACGGAAACGCATTCGTTCGACCTGACGACGTGGCAGAACGCGAAGATCGCGATGACGCCGCAGATCATGCTGTTCATCGCATTCTTCCTCGCGTTCGCGGTGAAGGTGCCGATGTGGCCGGTGCACACCTGGCTGCCGGACGCGCACGTGGAAGCGCCGACGGGCGGCTCGGTCGTGCTGGCGGCGATCATGCTGAAGCTCGGCGCGTACGGTTTCCTGCGCTTCTCGCTGCCGATCACGCCCGATGCGAGCCACTTCCTGGCGCCCGTCGTGATCACGCTGTCGCTGATCGCGGTGATCTACATCGGCCTCGTCGCGATGGTGCAGGCCGACATGAAGAAGCTGGTCGCGTATTCGTCGATCGCGCACATGGGCTTCGTCACGCTCGGCTTCTTCATCTTCAACCAGATCGGCGTCGAAGGCGCGATCGTGCAGATGATCTCGCACGGCTTCGTGTCGGGCGCGATGTTCCTGTGCATCGGCGTGCTGTACGACCGCCTGCACTCGCGCCAGATCGCCGACTACGGCGGCGTGGTGAACGTGATGCCGAAGTTCGCGGCGTTCGCGATGCTGTTCTCGATGGCCAACTGCGGCCTGCCGGGCACGTCGGGTTTCGTCGGCGAGTTCATGGTGATTCTCGCGGCGGTCCAGTACAACTTCTGGATCGCGTTCGGCGCGGCGTTCACGCTGATCCTCGGCGCAGCCTACACGCTGTGGATGTACAAGCGCGTGTATTTCGGCGCGGTCGCGAACGACCACGTCGCGAAGCTGACGGACATCAACCGCCGCGAGTTCGTGATGCTGGCCGTGCTTGCCGCGTTCACGATGCTGATGGGCCTGTATCCGAAGCCCTTCACCGACGTGATGCACGTCTCCGTGGAAAACCTCCTCTCCCACGTCGCGCAGTCGAAGCTGCCGCTGGCCCAGTAATCGCGAGCGGAGGAAATCAAGATCATGCAAAACGCTCCTATGAATGTCCTGTTGCCTGACGCGCTGGTGATGGCCGCCATCGTCGTCGCATGGCTGAACGACACCTTTACCGGCGCGGCCGGCCGCCGCCTGACCTATCTGATCGCGGTGGTGTCGTCGGTGGTCGCCGGTGTGTGGTTCGCGGTGCAGGCGCTCGACCCGCAGCAGTACTACTTCTTCTCGCGGATGGTCGTCGTCGACTCGTTCGCGAGCATGATGAAGGCGGTCGTGTCGATCGGCTTCGCGGTTACGCTCGTGTATTCGCGCAAGTACCTCGAAGACCGCGACATGTTCCGCGGCGACGTGTTCCTGCTCGGCATGTTCTCGCTGCTCGGCCAGCTGGTCATGGTGTCGGGCAACAACTTCCTGACGCTGTACCTCGGCCTCGAGCTGATGTCGCTGTCGCTGTACGCGGTCATCGCGCTGCGCCGCGACGCCGCGCAGTCGAGCGAAGCCGCGATGAAGTACTACGTGCTGGGCGCCCTCGCGTCGGGCTTCGTGCTGTACGGCATCTCGATGCTCTACGGCGCGACCGGCTCGCTCGATCTGGCCGAGGTGTACAAGGCGGTCGGCGGCAACACCGACGCTGCCGTGCTGATGTTCGGCGTGATCTTCATCGTCGCCGGCATCGCGTTCAAGCTCGGCGCCGTGCCGTTCCACATGTGGGTGCCGGACGTCTACCAGGGCGCACCGACCGCGATGACGCTGTTCGTCGGCGGCGGCCCGAAGGTTGCCGCGTTCGCGTGGGGTCTGCGCTTCCTGGTGATGGGCCTGCTGCCGCTCGCGCAGAACTGGCAGATGGCGCTCGTGATCCTGGCCGCGCTGTCGCTGATCATCGGCAACATCACCGGTATCGTCCAGCGCAACATCAAGCGGATGCTCGCGTACTCGGCGATCTCGAACATGGGCTTCGTGCTGCTCGGCCTGCTCGCGGGCATCGTGAAGGGCGACGCGACGGCGCCGGCGAGCGCGTACAGCTCGGCGATGTTCTACGCGATCGTCTACCTGATCACGACGCTCGGCTCGTTCGGCGTGGTGATGCTGCTCGCGCGCCGCGATTTCGAGGCGGAAACGATCGACGACTTCAAGGGCCTCAACAAGCGCAGCCCGGTGTTCGCGTTCGTGATGATGGTGATGATGTTCTCGCTCGCCGGCATCCCGCCGACCGTCGGCTTCTACGCGAAGCTCGCGGTGCTCGAGGCGACGGTCAACGCCGGCCTCACGTGGCTCGCCGTGCTGGCCGTGATCACGTCGCTGTTCGGCGCGTTCTACTACCTGCGCATCGTCAAGCTGATCTACTTCGATGCGCCGCAGGACTCGACCCCGATCACCGGCGAT
Source organism: Burkholderia ubonensis (assembly GCF_001718695.1). NCBI lineage: Bacteria > Pseudomonadati > Pseudomonadota > Betaproteobacteria > Burkholderiales > Burkholderiaceae > Burkholderia > Burkholderia ubonensis. Next base: position 192,348 of record NZ_CP013420.1, read on the forward strand.
TTCTGCAAGCGTACGATCCTGGTGCTGAACGGCGTCGCGGTCGTCGTGCTCGGCCTGATCCCGAGCCCGCTGCTGACGGCCTGCCTGCAGGCGATTCGTCACACGCTGCCGCTGTAATGTCGGCAGCCGGCTGGTTTATCGTGCTGTTGGCGCTCGCGGGCGCCAACCTGCCGTTCCTGAACCAACGCCTCTTCGCCGTCGTACCGCTCGGCGCGGCGAAGAAGAGCGCGTGGGTGCGGATCGGCGAGCTGATCGTGCTGTACTTCGTGGTCGGCGCGCTCGGCTTCTGGCTCGAATCGCGCGCCGGCAACCGTTTCGAACAAGGCTGGCAGTTTTACGCGATCACGTTCAGTCTCTTCGTCGTGTTCGCGTTTCCCGGCTTCACGTTCCAGTATCTCGTCAAACGACGCTGACGGCCCAGGGTCCGCTCCCCACGGCCGTCGCGCTCAACCCCGGAGCCGCCGATGGCCGAATTGCCCAATCACGACGCCGCACTGACCGAAACCTGCCTCGAAAGCGAGGCGATTTTCGACGGCGCGTTCCTCAAGCTCAAGCGTGACACCGTGCGCCTGCCCGACGGCAAGCATGCGACGCGCGAATACGTCCAGCATCCGGGCGCGGTGATGGTGATTCCGCTGTTCGACGACGGTCGCGTGCTGATGGAAAGCCAGTATCGCTACCCGATCGGCAAGGTGATGGCCGAGTTTCCGGCCGGCAAGCTCGATCCGAACGAAGGGGCGCTCGCCTGCGCGGTGCGCGAACTGCGCGAGGAAACCGGCTATACCGCGCGCGAATACGTGTTCCTGACGCGCATCCATCCGATCATTTCCTATTCCACCGAGTTCATCGACCTGTACCTCGCGCGCGGCCTGACGGCCGGCGAGCGCAAGCTCGACGACGGCGAATTCCTCGAGACCTTCACCGCGACGCTGCCCGACCTGCTCGAATGGGTGCGGACCGGCCAGATCACCGACGTGAAGACGATCATCGGCACGATGTGGCTCGACAAGGCGCTGTCCGGCACGTGGCCGCTCGGCCCGGTGCTGACGCCCTGACGGCGGCGCCAGCGACGCGACAGGCGCCGCGCTACAATTCAATCACATCGTGCGCCCGCAGCAGCGGGCGTCGGTTTAGCACGATCGTTCACAAAAATTCTTTTTGCGCTACACTCGTCAAACGCCCTGATTCAGCATGAAGGTCCTCGATTTACAGTGCCCGCATGGTCATCGGTTCGAAGGCTGGTTCGCTTCCGCCGATGAATTCGAAGCGCAGTTGTCTCGCAAGCTGGTCGAATGTCCGGTGTGCGGGGTGACCGAGGTCAGCCGCATGCCGTCCGCGCCGCGCCTGAACCTGTCGGGCGCGACGCAGGCGAAGCCGGCCGATCCGCGCGCGTTGCAGGCGCAGGTGATGCGCGCACTGCGCGAGGTGCTGGAGAAGACCGAGAACGTGGGCGAGCGCTTCGCCGAGGAAGCGCGGCGCATCCATTACAACGAAGCGCCGGTGCGCAGCATTCGGGGCGTCACGACGCCCGAGGACGCGCAAGCCTTGGTCGAAGAAGGCATCGACGTGATGCCGCTGCCGATTCCCGGCGCGCTGAAGGAAACGCTGCAATAACGTGCGCGGCGTGTCCTCGCCGGGCCGGACGGCCGCGGCGAGGAGACTTTTCGCATGGATCTGGATTATTCCCCCGCCGACGACGCGTTCCGCGCCGACATTCGCGCCTGGCTCGAGGCGAACCTGCCTTACGCGCTGCGCGCCAAGGTTCTCGATCACAAACGACTCAACCGCGAAGACTACGCGAGCTGGCACCGGATTCTCGGCCAGCGCGGCTGGTCCGCGCCTGCCTGGCCGACCGAATACGGCGGGCCGGGCTGGAACGCGACGCAGCGGCATATCTGGGACGACGAATGCGCGCGGATCGGCGCGCCGACCGTGCTGCCGTTCGGCGTGTCGATGGTGGCCCCGGTGCTGATGAAATACGGCAGCGACGCGCAGAAACGCCGCTATCTGCCCCGCATCCTGGACGGCTCGGACTGGTGGTGCCAGGGCTATTCGGAGCCGGGCTCCGGCTCGGATCTCGCATCGCTGCGCACGCGCGCGGAGCGTCAGGGCGACCATTACGTCGTCAACGGACAGAAGACCTGGACGACGCTCGGCCAGCACGCCGACATGATGTTCTGCCTCGTGCGCACCGATCCGGCCGCAAAGAAGCAGGAAGGCATCTCGTTCCTGCTGATCGACATGAAGACGCCCGGCATCACCGTGCGGCCGATCATCACGCTCGACGAGGATCACGAAGTCAACGAGGTGTTCTTCGAGGACGTCGAGGTGCCGGTCGAGAACCTCGTCGGCGACGAGAACCGCGGCTGGACCTACGCGAAATACCTGCTCGGTCATGAGCGGGCGGGCATCGCGCGCGTCGGCAACTCGAAACGGGAACTCGCGTTCCTGAAACGGATCGCGCTGAACCAGCGGAAGAACGGCAAGCCGCTGCTCGCCGATCCGGTGTTCGCCGCGAAGGTCGCATCGCTCGAAGTCGAGCTGATGGCGCTCGAGGTGACGGTGCTGCGCGTCGTCAGCCGCGAGACGAGCGGCAAGGGGCCGGGCCCGGAAGCGTCGATGCTGAAGATCAAGGGCACCGAGGTGCAGCAGGCGCTCACCGAGCTGATGTTCGACGCGATCGGCCCGCAGGCGGCGCCGTTCGACGTGCCGTTCCTCGAGGGCGAGCGCGCGCACAGCGTGGCGGGCGACGACGATGCCGCGCCGCTTGCCGCGTACTACTTCAACTTCCGCAAGACGTCGATCTACGGCGGCTCGAACGAAATTCAGAAGAACATCATCGCGCAGATGATTCTCGGATTGTGAGGAGCGGCACATGGACTTCACCTTTACCGACGAGCAGCAGCAATTCGCCGACGCGCTGCGTCGTTATCTCGACGAGCAATACGGCTTCGAAACGCGCCAGGCGATCGTGCGCAGCGAAGCCGGCGTGTCGGACACGCAATGGCAGGCGTTCACGGAACTGGGGCTGACCGCGCTGCCGGTGCCGGACGCGCAGGGCGGCTTCGGCGGGAGCGCGATCGACATGCTGGTCGCGCTGCAGGCGCTCGGCCGCGCGCTCGTCGTCGAGCCGTACTGGGCAACGGCGGTCGGCGTCGAGGCGTTGCGGGTCGCGGGCTCGGGCAGCGGCGACGATGCCGCGCTGCTGGAAGCGGTCGCGCAGGGGCACAAGCGGCTGGCCGTCGCATTCCACGAGCTGCACGCGCGCTACGAGCTGTACGAGCTCGGTACGCATGCGCACGAGCAGGGCGGCGCGTGCCGGCTGAGCGGCACCAAGTCGATCGTGCAGCACGGCGCGCAAGCGGATGTGTGGATCGTGCCCGCGCGCGTCGACGGCGGCGGTATCGGCCTGTTCGTCGTCGAGCGCGACGCCGCGGGCGTGACGCTCACCGATTACCGGACGATCGACGGCCAGCGCGCGGCGACGATCCGGCTCAACGACACGCCCGCGCGCCGGCTCGCGGGGGGCGAACGCGATGCGGCGGCGCTCGAGCGGATCGCCGACTACGCGACCGTGCTGCTGTGCGCCGAGGCGGTCGGCGCGCTCGACGAACTGAACCGCGCCACCGTCGAATACACGAAGACGCGCGAGCAGTTCGGCGTGCCGATCGCGCGTTTCCAGGCGCTGCAGCACCGGATGGTCGACATGCTGATCCACGCGGAGCAGGCGCGTTCGCTGACCTATCTTGCCGCGGTGCGCTACGCGAGCGACGATGCCGATGCGCGGCGCAAGGCCGTGTCGGCCGCGAAGGCGCGCGTCGGGCAGGCCGCGCGCTTCGTCGGCCAGCAGGCGGTACAGTTGCACGGCGGGATGGGCGTGACCAACGAGGTGGCGGCTGCGCATCTGTTCAAGCGCCTGTCGATCATCGAGACGACGCTCGGCGACACCGATCACCATCTCGCACGCATCGCGGCGCTGCCTGAGTTCATGCAGGCCGACGCGGCGTAGCGGCAAATACGGCGCGTGTGCGCGCAAACCAAGGAGAGACAGAGTGGGTATCAGTTACGAAGATCTGGTGGTCGGCGCCACGACCGAAGTCGGTCGCTACACGTTCGAGGCGGACGACATCAAGACGTTCGCCGGGCGCTACGACCCGCAGCCGTTTCACATGGACGAGGCGGCGGCGGAAGCCTCGCCGTTCGGCGGTCTCGTCGCGAGCGGCTGGCATACCTGCTCGGTGTTCATGGGCATGCTGGTGCGCAACGTGCTGCCGGGCTCGACCAGCATGGGTTCGCCGGGCATCGACGAGATCCGCTGGCTGAAGCCGGTGCGCGTCGGCGACACGATCACGATGTACCAGAAGATCCACGACAAGCGCGTGTCGGCGAGCAAGCCCGATCGCGGCATCGTGACGACCGAGTGGATCGGCGTCAACGGCGGCGGCGAGACGGTGATCACCGTGCGTTCGAAGGTGATCTTCGGGCTGCGCGATCCGGCCGGAGCGAGCGCGTGACGGCGGAGGCCTTGCCGCTGATCGCATCGGCGCAGGCGCTGACGGCGCGCGTCGGCGAAGCGCCGCTCGCAAGCGGATGGATCGTCGTCGACCAGCACCGCGTCGACGGGTTCGCCGACGCGACGGGCGATCATCAGTGGATTCACGTCGATCCCGAGCGTGCGCGACGCGAATCGCCGTTCGGCGGTCCGGTTGCGCACGGTTTCCTGACGCTGTCGCTGATTCCCGTGTTGATGACCGACGCGATGCGTTTCGAGCAGAAGATGGGCGTGAACTACGGACTGAACCGCGTGCGCTTCGTGAGGCCGGTGCCGGTCGGCGCGCGCGTGCGTGCGCTGTTCGCCGTGAAGGAAGCAGCCGACGCCGCGCAGGGCGGCGTGCAGGTGACGTGGCGGGTGTCGATGCAGGTCGAGCAAGCCGATGCGCCGATGCTCGTCTGCGCGGCGGAATTCATCACGCTGCACTACTTCTGACGCTGCGGCATCGCCGGTGCCGCAGCGTCGCACGAGGCGCGTCGTTCAGTGCTTCGCGTACTGCGTTGCGCCGAACAGCACCTCGCGCGCCTTGTCGTCCTGCAGCGCCTTGCGCAGCGACGCCAGCACCTCGACGCCGCGCTGCACCGCCGGCCGCGCGGCGATCGCCTCATGCCAGCGCTTCACGTTCGGGAATTCGTCGAGCTCGATCCCCTGGTTCTGCCACGAGCGCGTCCACGGGAACGTCGCGATGTCGGCGATCGTGTAGTCGTCGCCGGCGAGATACGCGGTTTCGCCGAGCCGCTTGTCCATCACGTTGTAGAGGCGGTGCGCTTCGTTCGTATAGCGGTTGACCGCGTAGTCGATCTTCTCCGGCGCGTAGAGGCGAAAGTGATGCGCCTGCCCGAGCATCGGGCCGATGCCGCCCATCTGGAACATCAGCCATTGCAGCGTCGCGTAGCGCGCGGCAGGGTCCGCCGGCAGGAACCGGCCGGTCTTTTCCGCGAGATAGATCAGGATCGCGCCCGACTCGAACAGCGCGATCGGCTTGCCGCCGGGGCCGTCCGCATCGACGATCGCGGGAATCTTGTTGTTCGGGCTGATCTTCAGGAAATCCGGCTGGAACTGGTCGCCCGCGCCGATATCGATCGGGTGCACGCGATATTCGAGGCCGGTTTCCTCGAGCAGGATGTGCACCTTGTGGCCGTTCGGGGTCGCCCAGCTGTAGACGTCGATCATCGTCACCTCCTTCAATGCGTCCGCGATAGCGGCGCCGCCGGGGCGCCGCGACAGGCGGTCATTAGAGCACGGATCGACGCAGGCTGCCGGCGGCCGCCGCGCGCCGTTCGACGCAGCGTGCGAGCGCAAATTTCGTGATCAGCGTTTGTAGCGCGCCGCGCGTTTGTCGAGAAACGCGGTGATGCCTTCGAGCGCATCCGCGTGATACAGGGACGCGACGAAATGGTCGCGTTCGGTGACGAGATGCGCGTCGAGCGGCTGCGCGGCCGCGTCGTCGAGCAGCGCCTTGATGCGCGTCAGCGCATTCGGCGAGATGTTCGCGAGCGCGTCGGCCCAGGCCAGCGCGTCGGCGAGTGCGGCGCCGGGCGCGGCGAGGCGGTTGACGACGCCGAGCGCATGCAGGCGCTCGGCCGCGACGGGCTTGCCTTCGAACAGAATCTCGGCCGCGAGCGCGCGCGGCAGCGCGCGGGCGAGGAACCACGAGCCGCCGCCGTCCGGCGTCAGGCCGACGCGCGCATACGACATCACGAACTTCGCATCGTGCGCGGCGACGATCAGGTCGCAGGCGAGCGCGAGCGAGAAGCCGGCGCCGGCCGCGGCCCCTTCGACCGCCGCGATGACGGGCTTCGTCGACGCGTGGATCGCGGCGACCCACGCACCGAGCAGGTCGATGCTGTCGGCCTGATGGGATGGGTCCTTCGAGCGGTTGTCGAGCAGCCGGTTCAGGTTGCCGCCCGCGCAGAAGAAGCGGTCGGCGCCGGTGAGCACGACCGCGCGAATCGCGGGATCGCGCTCGGCGGTGGCGAGCGCTTCGATGCCCGCCGCATACATGTCGGGATGCAGCGCGTTGCGCGCGCCGGGATTGGACAGCGTGAGGACGAGCGTCGATTCGCTGTCGGACGGGCGTGACGCCAGCAGTTCAGCACTCATGCGAGTGTGTCTCCATCGAATGGCGCGGCTGCGATGCCGCATTCGCTGCACGGACAGGCGATGATGTCGCGGCTGCGGAGGCAGCGAAGTCGTGACAGAATTGAAACTGCCTTAGACTAGCACGAACGTGCTTTTCAGCACGACGAATCCCGATGCGCCGGGCACCGGCCCGGCCACATCCCGCGAGGAAGGAGACTCCGATGCTACAGCTGTGCGGTATTCCGTTGTCCAACTACTACAACAAGGTGAAGTTCGTCCTGCTCGAGTACGGCATTCCGTTCGAGGAAGCGCCGTGCGGCCTGCCGATCAGTGATCCGGCTGTACTCGCCGATACGCCGCTCGGCAAGATTCCGTTCCTGAAGACCGAACAGGGCGCGCTGTTCGAATCGCAGGTGATCATCGAATATCTGGCGGCGCGCTATCCGGACAAGCCGATTTTCCCGTCCGACCCGTTTGCGGCGGCGAAGGTGCGTGAGCTCGTCGAGACGCTCGAGCTGTATCTCGAATGGACCGCGCGCGAGGTCTATACGGAAGCGTTTTTCGGCGGGAAGGTCAGCGACGGGATGAAGGCGCACGTCGAGAAGCGCCTGCCGCGCGCGATCGACGCGTTCAAGACGATGACGCGCTTTTCGCCCTACGTGCTCGGCGATTCGTTCGGTCTCGCGGACATCGCCGCGTCGATCCACCTGCCGGTCATCGGCATGGCGACGAAGACGGTCTACGGCCGCGATTTCCTGCTCGAAGCGGGCATCGACTGGAAGGCGCACGCGAAGCTGGTCGGCGCACGGCCCGCCGCGCAGCGCGTGGCCGCCGACCGCAAGGCGTACGTTGAAGCGGCAAACCTCGCGCGTTCGTAAGCACGGCCCGGCCGCCCGCGCGGCTCGCGGCGGCGCCCCGGTTACAGGCGCGCCAGCCGTTCCAGTGCGGACGCGAGCGTGCGCTCCTGCTTCGCGAAGCAGAAGCGCACGACGCCCGATTCATGCGGCGCGTGATAGAACGCCGACACCGGGATCGCCGCGACGCCGATTTCCGTCGTGAGCCACTTCGAGAATTCCGCTTCGGGCAGGTCGCTGATTGCCGAATAGTCGACGCACTGGAAATACGTGCCCGAGCACGGCAGCAGCTTGAACCGCGTGCGTTCGAGGCCGGCGCGGAAGAAGTCGCGCTTGTCCTGGTAGAAGCCGGCGAGCGTCAGGTACGGCGCCGGGTCGCGCAGGTAGTCGGCGAGCCCGAACTGCATCGGCGTATTCACCGTGAATACGTTGAACTGATGGACCTTGCGGAACTCCGCGCTGAGCGCGGCGGGCGCGGCCACGTAGCCGACCTTCCAGCCCGTCACGTGATAGGTCTTGCCGAAGCTGGACACGATGAAGCTGCGCGCGGCCAGCTCCGGATAGCGCGCGACGCTTTCATGGCGCGCGCCGTCGTACACCATGTGCTCGTACACCTCGTCCGACAGGATCAGCAGGTTGGTGCCGCGCACGATCTCCTCGAGCTTGCGCATGTCCGCTTCGCGCCACACGGTGCCGGTCGGATTGTGCGGCGTGTTGATCAGGATCATCCGCGTCTTCGGCGTGATCGCGGCCGCGAGGCGATCGAACGGGATCGCGTAGTCCGGCGCTTCCAGCGTGATGAATACCGGCTTGCCGCCCGCGAGTTCGATCGACGGCAGGTAGCTGTCGTAGGTCGGCTCGACGACGATCACCTCGTCACCCGGGTGCACCGCGCACAGGATCGCGGTGAGCAGCGCCTGCGTCGCGCCGGCCGTCACCGTGATCTCGGTCGCCGGATCGTAGCGGCGGCCGTACACCTGCGCGATCTTGTCGGCGATCGCTTCGCGCAGCGGCGCGACGCCGGCCATCGGCGGATACTGGTTGTGGCCGTCGCGCATCGCGGCGGCGACCGCGTCGACGATCCGCGGGTCGCAATCGAAGTCCGGGAAGCCCTGGCCGAGGTTGACGGCGCCTTTCTCGGCGGCAAGCGCGCTCATGACCGTGAAGATCGTCGTGCCGACGTTCGGCAGACGCGAGGGGAAAACGGGAGTCGTTGGCATGTCGGAGGGAGCGTTCATCGGTGGCTGTCGGAAGTGAAGGGCGCCGGCGGCTCAGGCCGGCGTGGCCGCGTCGGCGATGGCGACGTCGAGCGTGCACGCGTCGGTGAACGGCGCGGGCTGGGCGATCCGGAAGCCGAAGTCGCGCGCGGTGCGCTTCGCGAGCTTGAGCAGCGCCCGGTCCTTCGACACGAGCCACTCGGCTTGCGCGGCGCGCGCCAGTTCGAGAAACTTCTGATCGTCGCGATCCTTGCATTTCGGCAGTGGCGGCGCGTCGGCGGCGACCGGCGGCGGTTCGACCCTTTGCGCGAGGCGGGCGACGGTTGCGAGCGCGGCCGCCTTGTCGACCGCGCGCGCCTGAAACTGCGGATAGTCGAGCACGTGCTCGAGCTCGGTCAGGCAGCGGCCGTCGATCAGCGCGACGAGCGCGCCGCGCTCTAGCGCGGCCCGGATCGGGCGCGTGGCGGGATCGTCGAAGACGAGGATGTCGATCCAGACGTTCGAATCGAGCACGACGCGACATGCGGCGCGCGGGGCGGGGGAGCTGGGCATTCGTTACAATCGGTGGTTTTCGTCTGACCGCACGGCACGGCGTGCCAGCGAGCCTCTATGATAATCGTTCTCTCTCCCGCGAAATCCCTCGACTACGACACCCCTGCCCATGTCGCGACCTACACCGAGCCTGCGTTCGTCGACGACGCGTCGGAGTTGATCGACGGGCTGCGCAAGCTGTCGCCGCAGGACATCGCGACGCTGATGGACATCTCCGATCCGCTCGCGCGCCTGAACTTCCAGCGCTACGCGGACTGGTCGCCGGCGTTCTCGCCCGCGAACGCGAAGCAGGCGGTGCTCGCGTTCAACGGCGACGTGTACGAAGGCTTCGACGCGAAGTCGCTGTCGGCGGCGGACCTCGATTACGCGCAGCAGCACGTGCGCGTGCTGTCGGGACTGTACGGGCTGCTGCGCCCGCTCGACCTGTTGCAGCCGTACCGGCTCGAGATGGGCACGCGCTTCGCGAACGGGCGCGGCAAGGATCTCTATGCGTTCTGGGGCGACCGGATCACCCGCGCGTTGAACGCGCAGCTGGAAACCCGCAGCGGCGCGTCGCGGGTGCTGGTCAACTGCGCGTCGACCGAGTATTTCAAGTCGGTCAAGCCGAAGCTGCTGGCCGCGCCGGTCGTCACGCCGGTGTTCGAGGACTGGAAGGGCGGCCGCTACAAGATCATCAGCTTCCATGCGAAGCGCGCGCGCGGCCTGATGGCCCGCTATGTCGTCGAGAACCGGATCGCCGAACCGCAGGCGCTGAGGGATTTCGCGGCGGAAGGCTATGCGTTCGACGAAGCCGCATCGAACGATTCGACTTACGTATATCGCCGGCGAGTCGGCGAGTGACCTGCGGGCGGTTCACGAGACCGCCGGCGCAGCCTTGCATGGGACAGGAGAGACGATGACCCTTTCGATCACCAGTAATTTCGACGCCGGCGCGATCGACGTCGTGTCGTGCGAGCGGCCGGACGCGATCCGTCTGCGCGTGCGCGGCGACAATCAGGCGGAATTCGCGCAGTGGTTCTACTACCGCGTGACGGGCGTGCGCGGCGAGCGTTGCGTGATGACGTTCGAGAACGCGGCCGAATGCGCGTATCCGTCGGGCTGGCGCAACTACAGCGCGGTCGCGAGCTACGACCGGGTCGACTGGTTCCGCGTGCCGACGACGTTCGACGGCAAGACGATGACGATCGACCATACGCCCGAGTTCGACAGCATCTATTACGCGTATTTCGAGCCGTACTCGGAAGAGCGTCATGCGGCGTTTCTCGGCGCGGTTCAGCAATTGCCGCAGGCGAGCGTGACCGAGCTCGGCCGGACCGTCGAAGGGCGGCCGATGTCGCTGCTGACGCTCGGCGCGCCGGACACGGAGGGCGCGCCGAAGAAGAAGGTGTGGATCATTGCGCGCCAGCATCCGGGCGAGACGATGGCCGAGTGGTTCGTCGAGGGGCTCGTCAAGCGTCTTGCCGGTTGGGGCGACTGGGCGGGCGATCCGGTCGCGCGCAAGCTTTACGACCGTGCGACGTTCTACATCGTGCCGAACATGAATCCCGACGGCAGCGCGCACGGCAACCTGCGGACCAACGCCGCCGGCGCGAACCTGAATCGCGAATGGATGGAGCCGGATGCCGCGCGCAGCCCCGAGGTGCGGGTCGTGCGCGAAGCGATTCACGCGACCGGCTGCGATCTGTTCTTCGACATCCACGGCGACGAGGATCTGCCGTACGTGTTCGTCGCGGGCTCGGAAATGCTGCCGAGCTTCACCGAGCAGCAAGGGATCGAGCAGACGGCGTTCATCGACGCGTTCAAGGTTGCGAGCCCGGACTTTCAGGACGAGCACGGCTACGCGGCGAGCAAGTACAAGGAGGATGCGCTCAAGCTCGCGTCGAAGTACATCGGGCACCGGTTCGGATGCCTGTCGTTGACGCTCGAGATGCCGTTCAAGGACAACGCGAACCTGCCCGACGAGCGCGTCGGCTGGAACGGCGAACGCAGCGCGGCGCTCGGCGCGGCGATGCTGGCCGCGATCCTGCGACACATCGAGACGTTCGCGTAAGCGCGTTTTCGGCGGGGCAATAAGAAAGCCGGGGCATCACTGGATGTCCCGGCTTTTTTTCGCTTGGCCGTTGTCGCCCGTCGTGTCAGGACTTCTTAGCCGTTGATTTCTTCTTCACGGCCTTCTTCTGGGGCGTGGATCGCTTCGTTGCCGAAGCCTTCTTGGCGGTGCGGCCGGATGCTTTCGCCTTGGTCTTGCCCTTCGCCGACTTGCCTTTGAAGCTCTTCTTCGACGGCGCAGGCCGTTCGGCACGTGGCTTGAGCGGCGGAACCGGATCGTTCCAGCCGAACGCGAGCATCTGCTGGCCGACATATCCGCAACGGAATTTCAGCGGTGTCGAGTCGCTGCCGTCGTTGTGAATGCCGAGCCCGTCGACGGTGACGATGTTGTCGACCTTGACGCGCTGCTTGCCTTGGTCGAACGCGTCGTTCCACGGCGTGATCGTCGCTTTGCCGCTGTCGAACGCACTGGGCGGGAATTCGACGCGATCGAAGGCCGACGACGTGCTGGCGATGAAGCTGCCGTGGGCCGCGCAGTCCGCGACGAGCGGATCGGCATGCATCTCGTTGACGAATTTGTTGATCAGTTCGGAGCGCTGGTCGAGGAGGTCGGCGAAGACCGGCGCCGGAAGTGCAAGCGACAGACCGGCGACACAGGCTGCCAGCTTGCCGAACGCTCTGAGAATTCGGAGCGGGGCGGGTGAGCTGTCCATCTGGTTATTGGTGAGGAGCAAATAAGACATCGGGCACGTATAGATGCCCGATGAAGAACCGGAGTTCAATCTTAGCGTAAAAAAGTTGTGCGGCCTTAGATGCCGTACTCTGCCGCGCTGCGCAATACGACCCGGCGCACGGCGCGTGCCGTTTACGCGCGCGGGCCGCCGAGACGATAGCGCCGGACGTCGAAAGTCGTGACCCAGGCAGGGCGATAGACGGCGATGAGGGCTGTCGCCATGCCGGTGAACCATGCTTCGCCGAGCGCGAGCAAGGCCGTGTTCCACAGATAGCCGGACGGAATGACGATGGCGGTGCCGTCCGCGAGTGCGAGCTGCACCCCGGCCGCTGCGGCGGCGACCGCGACGATCGTGATGGCGGGCGACAGAAACCCCTGGCCGGTAATGAACGATGACAGATTGTGCGGCAGCCACGCGAGCGCGGCGCGCTGCAGCACCGCGGACACGGCGACGGGCAGCGCGCCGTACACCAGATAAGTGAGGCCGATGCCTTGCCATGGCGCATCGAAGACCACTGCGGCGATGCACGTGACCACGCCCATCGCGATCAGCGCGAGTGTCCAGTCGAATAATGTGACGAGCAGGGTCGCGCCGAGCAGGTGCATGACGAGTCCGTCTTCGAGCCAGGCGTTCGACGCCCAGAGCACCGTGATCGCCGTGATGAGCGCGAGCCATACGTGCTGGAGCGTCGCATCCTGGAGACGGACGAACGGGCGCTTCCAGATCGCCAGCGCGAGCAGGGCCGCGGCGGCGATCCAGCCACCGACGCCAACCCATAGCGGAAGCGGTGTGAAGAGAAAACCCATGCGTCCATATTACTCGTTGAACATCAAAGCTGGGAATTCGCGAATGCCGACCGTCGCAATATCGATACTGTCCGACTAACGCTCGCGCCGAAACCGTACGCTCGGCTCGGCTGCGATCGGCAGATCGTGGGGGCCGGCGTTCGCCGCGGGCGACGGATAGCGGCGATCGTTCCGGTGCTTGCGCAGCGGAATCGGGCCGCGCTCGCCGATGGCGGGTTTGCCGGCCCGGTCGCGGTTGGCCAGCAACACCTCGAGGTGCGGAGACAGCCAGCCGTTGTAGATCGCGACCGCGGCGGCGCGATTGGTCGCGCCAAGTTGCTGGAAAATGCTCGCGAGGTGGATCTTCACGGTGCCTTCGCTGATGCCGAGCGTGCGCGCGATCATCTTGTTGGTGTTGCCCATGTGGACGAAACGCATGATCTGCGCTTGCCGCGGCGATAGCAGCCCGCTCGGCGGGCGGCGCGGCAACGTGCCGGCGAGCGTCTGGAAATGGGTGTCGTTGCGTGTCCCGGCAGGCGAGGGCAGCAGGCTCAGCGCGATGGGGGGAATGTAATGTCCGCCGAGCAGCACCATTTCGAATGCGCGGACGATCAGGTGCGGCCGTGTCGAGCGAGGGATCACGCCGGTGACGCCGTAGTCGTAGAACCGCTGGATGGCTGCCGGCGTCGACTCGTCGACCATCACCGCAACGGGCGTCGGCGAGCACGCGCTGCAGAGCGCCTGCAACTCACCGTGGCGGCCGACATCCGGCCAGTTGATCGCGACCAGGTCGAAGCGCTCGGTGCGCAGCAGCCGACGCGCCTGGAAACCGTCGGGCGCATCGTTGATGGTGGCGTGACGGTCGATCTGTCGTAGCAGCACCTTCAGTCCGTCACGCCGTTCGGCGTCTGAGTTCAGCACCAGGAACCGCATATCCAACCTCCATGAGATGAGTCGTTGATCCGCCGTCGGCATGTCTTCGATCCGATAGTGACAAAGACCTTACACGATGTCTGCTTGGCTGAAAGGCTTAGGAGAAGTCTGAAATTTGGACGGGAAGGCGCGCCGGTGCGAAAAAAAGCCGCTCCGGCAGAAACCGGAGCGGCTTCGGGCAGGTGGCCCGCGGCGTGGTTCAGTGAAAGTGCGGCTGGGCGGGAGAGGCGTCTTCCGGCATTTCCGCATGGACGATTTCGCCGAGCGGATCCGCATAGAGCGGCACGCCGCAGTCGTCGCAATATTCCGGTTCGAAGCGGCCCGCATGCCGGCGAACGTCCGTCACGCCGCACTCCTTCAGCAGGCTGACGATTTCCTCGAGCGGCCCGTCGATCGGCACGTCGCCTTCGAGCGCGCCGTTATCGGTCGCTACATCCCCATTCTCACGGCCGTAAAGCGGCCAGACGACGCCGTAGATCACGTCGTTGCTCGCCCTTCGCGTAAAGCCCACGCGGTACTCGTCGATACGACGTTCGCCGAAGCCGGCGACCACCGCGCGCAGTTCCTGCGGCGCTGCACCAAGTGTGTCAAAAAGATAACGAATCGCCGTTCGGACCGTGTGCGGGCGAATCCTTTCGTCGGCATCGCGGCAGGCCGAATAGTACGCGTCCGGAAGCAGGCATTCGAATTCACATCCGGGCAGGGCGATTGCGAGGTTCGGACCGCCTTGTGCAGTCCATTGCTCGAGGCACTGGCCGCGTTCGATCCGGGAGCCGTGCTCTTCCTCTTGCCAGCGGAACAGCGGGGCGCCCGCCGGGGCGGCCACGACGGCAAGCAGGAAGCGCGGATCGGCCAGGATCGGCGAAGTCTCGGGCAGGTCGCCGAAGTTGAGCTTGGCGGCGTGCTGGCCGAGCGCGGCATGCGCGAGTTGTTGGGCGAGGCGGTAGGTTTCGACGTGATGCCGCGGCAACTGGTCGATGCTGTAGAGGAACGGGGCAAGCCCGACGAGCGTGCCGTTGGCGAGGACGTGCGCCTGCAGATGCGTGCGCAGGGCTTCGGCGGTGTCCGCCTTCAGCGGCCCCGACGGGATCACGTAGCGCGTCCACGCCAGCACGGGCACTGCGATCAGCAGCGCATCGTGCGGTTGGCCGTCGTGTTCGATCACCATCGACTCGCTGTGCGTCTCGGCCATGTCGGCAAGCGCGCCGTATGCATCCGGATGATTCTGCTGGAGATGGTCGAGGGCCGCATCGAGCGTGGTCTGGTTGCCATTGCGAACGATCTTGGCGAGTAGCGCGTCGAGCTTCGCTTCCCAGAAGCGATCCTCGATGCGGCTGCCGGAGGCGAAGAGCGCAAGCGACAGGCCGACCAGTTTGTCGGCATCGGGAGGAAGACGTTTGGCGATTCGCTGGCGCATATTAAATTCGTATAGAAAGGGGCGAAGAACCTCATATTCTAGTCCGTTCTTCGCACCTTAAGCGCCATCGTGCCCGGGCATGCCTCCGGGCCGGCGCCGGGAAGACGAAGAAAAGTTCGTCAAACCCCTTGCGCGATTGCCGTGAGCTGCATAGAATTACGCCTCTTTCGCGCTACCGGAAACGCGGCGCGGAAGGAAGAAGGGAAGCGGTGCGGTTGGGTGGATGTGGTGACCCAGGTGCACACGAAGCTGAACCCCTCACCGTCACAACGAAGCAGTTCAAAAAGTTGTTGACGAGTGAAGAAAGACGGTTCATAATCTCTCTTCTCTGCTGCTGACAACGCAGCGCTGCTGGGAAAGACGCTTTTCTCGCAGCAACGTTCTTTAAAAATTAACAGCCGATAAGTGTGGGCGCTTGATCGAAGCGAGCCGATCGTCAGATCGGATAGGCAAAAGTATCAAGAGTCTCACACTAAAGTAAGTCAGGTTTATGAAGAGATTCATATACCTGTCAGCTTTGAGTGAGCGACCGGTTCTTAACGGAACCGAAAACAGTAACAGGTTTAAACTGAAGAGTTTGATCCTGGCTCAGATTGAACGCTGGCGGCATGCCTTACACATGCAAGTCGAACGGCAGCACGGGTGCTTGCACCTGGTGGCGAGTGGCGAACGGGTGAGTAATACATCGGAACATGTCCTGTAGTGGGGGATAGCCCGGCGAAAGCCGGATTAATACCGCATACGATCTATGGATGAAAGCGGGGGACCTTCGGGCCTCGCGCTATAGGGTTGGCCGATGGCTGATTAGCTAGTTGGTGGGGTAAAGGCCTACCAAGGCGACGATCAGTAGCTGGTCTGAGAGGACGACCAGCCACACTGGGACTGAGACACGGCCCAGACTCCTACGGGAGGCAGCAGTGGGGAATTTTGGACAATGGGCGAAAGCCTGATCCAGCAATGCCGCGTGTGTGAAGAAGGCCTTCGGGTTGTAAAGCACTTTTGTCCGGAAAGAAATCCTTGGCTCTAATACAGTCGGGGGATGACGGTACCGGAAGAATAAGCACCGGCTAACTACGTGCCAGCAGCCGCGGTAATACGTAGGGTGCAAGCGTTAATCGGAATTACTGGGCGTAAAGCGTGCGCAGGCGGTTTGCTAAGACCGATGTGAAATCCCCGGGCTCAACCTGGGAACTGCATTGGTGACTGGCAGGCTAGAGTATGGCAGAGGGGGGTAGAATTCCACGTGTAGCAGTGAAATGCGTAGAGATGTGGAGGAATACCGATGGCGAAGGCAGCCCCCTGGGCCAATACTGACGCTCATGCACGAAAGCGTGGGGAGCAAACAGGATTAGATACCCTGGTAGTCCACGCCCTAAACGATGTCAACTAGTTGTTGGGGATTCATTTCCTTAGTAACGTAGCTAACGCGTGAAGTTGACCGCCTGGGGAGTACGGTCGCAAGATTAAAACTCAAAGGAATTGACGGGGACCCGCACAAGCGGTGGATGATGTGGATTAATTCGATGCAACGCGAAAAACCTTACCTACCCTTGACATGGTCGGAATCCTGAAGAGATTCGGGAGTGCTCGAAAGAGAACCGGCGCACAGGTGCTGCATGGCTGTCGTCAGCTCGTGTCGTGAGATGTTGGGTTAAGTCCCGCAACGAGCGCAACCCTTGTCCTTAGTTGCTACGCAAGAGCACTCTAAGGAGACTGCCGGTGACAAACCGGAGGAAGGTGGGGATGACGTCAAGTCCTCATGGCCCTTATGGGTAGGGCTTCACACGTCATACAATGGTCGGAACAGAGGGTTGCCAACCCGCGAGGGGGAGCTAATCCCAGAAAACCGATCGTAGTCCGGATTGCACTCTGCAACTCGAGTGCATGAAGCTGGAATCGCTAGTAATCGCGGATCAGCATGCCGCGGTGAATACGTTCCCGGGTCTTGTACACACCGCCCGTCACACCATGGGAGTGGGTTTTACCAGAAGTGGCTAGTCTAACCGCAAGGAGGACGGTCACCACGGTAGGATTCATGACTGGGGTGAAGTCGTAACAAGGTAGCCGTATCGGAAGGTGCGGCTGGATCACCTCCTTTCCAGAGCTTATCGCAAAGTTGAGCGCTCACGCTTATCGGCTGTAAATTTAAAGACAGACTCAGGGGTCTGTAGCTCAGTCGGTTAGAGCACCGTCTTGATAAGGCGGGGGTCGTTGGTTCGAATCCAACCAGACCCACCATTTGTCTGGCGGTAACACCCTGAGGCATCTGTACTCATGGGGGCATAGCTCAGCTGGGAGAGCACCTGCTTTGCAAGCAGGGGGTCGTCGGTTCGATCCCGTCTGCCTCCACCAATCCTCAATGACAAGCGTTCGACGCGTCGAGCTTTTGTCATTGGCGATTGAGCCAGTCAGAGTGATATGAGTAACACCATATCGGCTGTCGTTCTTTAACAATCTGGAAGAAGTAAGTAATTTGGATAGCGGAAGCGTCTCGAGATGGACGTGAAAACTATCCGGGTTGTGATTGTATCGATGTATCTCAAGATGATTCGAACTTCATGTTCGGCTCAATTGGAATACGGCACAACGCGAGAACTCAACCTGTAGCGACTGTCGATGAGACAGACTCGTTATAGGGTCAAGCGAACAAGTGCATGTGGTGGATGCCTTGGCGATCACAGGCGATGAAGGACGCGGTAGCCTGCGAAAAGCTACGGGGAGCTGGCAAACGAGCTTTGATCCGTAGATGTCCGAATGGGGAAACCCGGCCCTTTTGGGTCATCCTGGACTGAATACATAGGTCCAGAGAAGCGAACGCGGTGAACTGAAACATCTAAGTAACCGCAGGAAAAGAAATCAACCGAGATTCCCAAAGTAGTGGCGAGCGAAATGGGATGAGCCTTGCACTCTTTATTTGTATTGTTAGCCGAACGCTCTGGAAAGTGCGGCCATAGCAGGTGATAGCCCTGTAGGCGAAAACAGTATGAAAGAACTAGGTGTGCGACAAGTAGGGCGGGACACGTGAAATCCTGTCTGAAGATGGGGGGACCATCCTCCAAGGCTAAATACTCGTGATCGACCGATAGTGAACCAGTACCGTGAGGGAAAGGCGAAAAGAACCCCGGGAGGGGAGTGAAATAGATCCTGAAACCGCATGCATACAAACAGTCGGAGCCTCGTAAGGGGTGACGGCGTACCTTTTGTATAATGGGTCAGCGACTTACGTTCAGTAGCAAGCTTAACCGTATAGGGCAGGCGTAGCGAAAGCGAGTCCGAATAGGGCGTTCAGTTGCTGGGCGTAGACCCGAAACCAGGTGATCTATCCATGGCCAGGATGAAGGTGCGGTAACACGTACTGGAGGTCCGAACCCACTAACGTTGAAAAGTTAGGGGATGAGCTGTGGATAGGGGTGAAAGGCTAAACAAACCTGGAAATAGCTGGTTCTCTCCGAAAACTATTTAGGTAGTGCCTCGTGTCTCACCTTCGGGGGTAGAGCACTGTCATGGTTGGGGGGTCTATTGCAGATTACCCCGCCATAGCAAACTCCGAATACCGAAGAGTGCAATCACGGGAGACAGACATCGGGTGCTAACGTCCGGTGTCAAGAGGGAAACAACCCAGACCGCCAGCTAAGGTCCCCAAATATAGCTAAGTGGGAAACGAAGTGGGAAGGCTAAAACAGTCAGGAGGTTGGCTTAGAAGCAGCCACCCTTTAAAGAAAGCGTAATAGCTCACTGATCGAGTCGTCCTGCGCGGAAGATGTAACGGGGCTAAGCTATATACCGAAGCTGCGGATGCGAGCTTTGCTCGCATGGTAGGAGAGCGTTCCGTAAGCCTGCGAAGGTGCCTTGTAAAGGGTGCTGGAGGTATCGGAAGTGCGAATGCTGACATGAGTAGCGATAAAGGGGGTGAAAGGCCCCCTCGCCGTAAGCCCAAGGTTTCCTACGCAACGTTCATCGGCGTAGGGTGAGTCGGCCCCTAAGGCGAGGCAGAAATGCGTAGCTGATGGGAAGCAGGTCAATATTCCTGCACCATTGTTAGATGCGATGGGGGGACGGATCGCGGAAGGTTGTCCGGGTGTTGGAAGTCCCGGTCGCTGCATTGGAGAAGGCACTTAGGCAAATCCGGGTGCGTAATTCAAGGGTGTGGCGCGAGCTCCTTCGGGAGCGAAGCAATTGGAAGTGGTTCCAAGAAAAGCCTCTAAGCTTCAGTCTAACGATGACCGTACCGCAAACCGACACAGGTGGGCGAGATGAGTATTCTAAGGCGCTTGAGAGAACTCGGGAGAAGGAACTCGGCAAATTGGTACCGTAACTTCGGGATAAGGTACGCCCTTGTAGCTTGACTGGCCTGCGCCAGGAGGGTGAAGGGGTTGCAATAAACTGGTGGCTGCGACTGTTTAATAAAAACACAGCACTCTGCAAACACGAAAGTGGACGTATAGGGTGTGACGCCTGCCCGGTGCCGGAAGATTAAATGATGGGGTGCAAGCTCTTGATTGAAGTCCCGGTAAACGGCGGCCGTAACTATAACGGTCCTAAGGTAGCGAAATTCCTTGTCGGGTAAGTTCCGACCTGCACGAATGGCGTAACGATGGCCACACTGTCTCCTCCCGAGACTCAGCGAAGTTGAAGTGTTTGTGATGATGCAATCTACCCGCGGCTAGACGGAAAGACCCCATGAACCTTTACTGTAGCTTTGCATTGGACTTTGAACCGATCTGTGTAGGATAGGTGGGAGGCTATGAAACCGGAACGCTAGTTTCGGTGGAGCCGTCCTTGAAATACCACCCTGGTTTGTTTGAGGTTCTAACCTTGGCCCGTGATCCGGGTCGGGGACAGTGCATGGTAGGCAGTTTGACTGGGGCGGTCTCCTCCCAAAGCGTAACGGAGGAGTACGAAGGTACGCTAGGTACGGTCGGAAATCGTGCTGATAGTGCAATGGCATAAGCGTGCTTAACTGCGAGACCGACAAGTCGAGCAGGTGCGAAAGCAGGTCATAGTGATCCGGTGGTTCTGTATGGAAGGGCCATCGCTCAACGGATAAAAGGTACTCTGGGGATAACAGGCTGATACCGCCCAAGAGTTCATATCGACGGCGGTGTTTGGCACCTCGATGTCGGCTCATCTCATCCTGGGGCTGTAGCCGGTCCCAAGGGTATGGCTGTTCGCCATTTAAAGAGGTACGTGAGCTGGGTTTAAAACGTCGTGAGACAGTTTGGTCCCTATCTGCCGTGGGCGTTGGATATTTGAAGGGGGCTGCTCCTAGTACGAGAGGACCGGAGTGGACGAACCTCTGGTGTACCGGTTGTCACGCCAGTGGCATCGCCGGGTAGCTATGTTCGGAAGAGATAACCGCTGAAAGCATCTAAGCGGGAAACTCGCCTTAAGATGAGATATCCCTGGGGACTAGATCCCCTTGAAGGGTCGTTCGAGACCAGGACGTTGATAGGTCAGGTGTGTAAGCGCAGTAATGCGTTCAGCTAACTGATACTAATTGCCCGTAAGGCTTGATCCTATAACAAGTCTGCCTTGTAGATCGGCGCCGTGCGAAAGCACTGGCCGCGATCCGGAGCGACATGTTGGATTCTCGTGTGTGATACACACAACCTAAATTACTGCTTCTTCCAAGATTGGTTCTGTTGGCCACGCCAGCAGAACAACCCTCTTTGCCTGATGACCATAGCGAGTCGGTCCCACCCCTTCCCATCCCGAACAGGACCGTGAAACGACTCTACGCCGATGATAGTGCGGATTCCCGTGTGAAAGTAGGTAATCGTCAGGCTCCCTAAGCCGAGAACCCCCGCCTGAACAGGCGGGGGTTTTTGCATTGGCGCGGCAGAAAGAGCACTCGGCCAGTTGCATCGGCTCGAGTCGGCGGGATCGAACGAACCCGGTCGGTTTGCGATAGCTTGGTGATGTGCCCAGGACCGACTCGCTAGAAGCCACGCTGCTCACCAGGTTCACGACGAGTCGGCCCATATCCCCTGATCGTCACGCTGCCGCGGAACTGCTCATCGCCGGAACGCGCGATGCATCAAGCTGGCGATATCTGCGATGCATGTCCGGCGGCCACGCGCCAACGATCTCCTACTGGGCGCCACAGCCCCGCACGGCGATTATGGCAGTGACTATCATCCCGCCAACCGCTGTCTCCCCATCGCCGGAGTGCCGTCATGCAATTTGATACGATGGAAATAGGATCGATGGTCGCTGCCATCGGCGTTACCTTGAATCGAAACAGGGCGGGGCAATGAATATTGGCGACGCATCGCGTGAATCAGGCGTCAGCACAAAAATGATCCGCTATTACGAGCAGGTCGGTCTTCTCGCACCCAGCAAGCGGAGCGATGCCGGTTACAGGCTCTACGGTCCGGACGAAATCCATACGCTGCGTTTCATCAGACAGGCGCGGCGGCTCGGCTTTCTCGTCGAAGATATCCGCAAGTTGCTGACGCTCTGGCAAGACCGATCTCGCGCCAGTGCCGAGGTGAAGTCGATTGCGCTTGGACACGTCGCCGAACTCGACGAGCGCATCGCGGAATTGACCGACATGCGCAATACGCTGGTCGACCTGGCCGCGCACTGTCACGGTGACGGGCGACCCGAATGCCCGATTTTGGCGCGTCTGGCCGAACCGGTAGGCGAACCAGATTAGTGCATGTCTTCCAGGTCGCGAAAGACCCAGAAGCCAATTCGTAGAAAAATCAATGCATTACGAATGTCGCCTCACGATCCATTCCAAATTGGAATGGCAGCCATGTACGCATTTCACTAGCATCTTGGTGCGGCATCGCTATAATCAGGGATAACCCTATACGGGAAACCCCTGAAGTCTGATTCGCCAGGGTTCCCCCTTCCTTGGAGAACATCATGATTGCCTACATCGTTGAAAAGCTGAGCACCTGGTTCGAATCCGCAGAGCGCGAGCGCCGTGAGGCCTATCTCGCGACGTCGTCGGACATCGTCCAGCTCGAGCATCGTATCCGCTCGCTGGAAACGAATGGCTACTCGCTGTAATCGAAGCAGTTGTCCGGTGCCGCGTGGCGCCGAATGAAAAGCAAGCCCCGTATCGACGGGGCTTTGTCTTTTTTGCGCCGCGGATCTGGCGGAATCGTCAGCGGGGCGCTATGGTATGGACCTGCTTTTCACCGGAAAAACGATCATGCGCTGGCATCCTGATGTGCGTCACCTTGCTTCCCGCGCGCGTCTCGGTCTGGGCGCTGCGGTGCTCATCCATGCGGTGGCCGCCGGCGCCGCCGCTTCGTCTGCGTCCCAGGCGTTGATTCTCGACACGCAACGCGGAATCGTCGATGGCAAGGGTGGCCTGGTGCTGCAAACGGCGCCGCTGTCGTCGGAGCCGATCGTCGAGCCCGCCGGCATACGCGCGCCGGCAGGACAAGGCGCGAATTCGTCGGTGCCGCTATTCGTTGCGCCCTATATCAACGTGCCCGGCTGGAACGTCGGGCCGGCGAATCAGCCGCGCCCGGCGCCGAGACCGCAGCCCTGAGGCGGCCCACGCGTTCAATTGCCGCGGTGTTCGATCTGATACCGCGCGCCACTGTCCTGTCCCAGGCGTTCGACGAGATACGGCAGCACTTCTTTCATGCTTTGCGCGAGCGTGTACGGCGGATTCAGGATGAACATCCCGCTGCCATACAGCCCGAGTCCGTCCGCCGGCGGATTCGACACCGTCAACGTCAAATGCAGCCAATTGTTCGGCTGCAGACGCTTGAGCTGTTCCGGAAAACGCTGCGACTCCATTCTCGCAACCTGCGGGTACCAGATCGCATAGCATCCTGTCGCGAATCGCTTCAGGCATTCCGTGACGCATGCCAGCGTGCGCGCGTAATCCTTCTTGTCCTCGTAGGACGGGTCGATCAGCACGAGCGCGCGACGCGGCGCGGGCGGCAGCAACGCCTTGATGCCCTCGAATCCGTCGCCCGAAAAGATCATCGCGCGCCGGCCAGCGTCACGAAAATTGTGGCGCAGCACGTCGATTTCGGTGCTGTGCATCTCGAACAGCCGCATCCGATCCTGTTCGCGCATCAGCCGCCAGGCAAGATACGGCGAGCCAGGGTAGTAGCGCAATTCGCCGTCGTCGTTCAGCGCCCGTACTTCATCGAGATACTCGGCCAGCACCGGCGGCAGATTCTTGTCGTTCCACAGGCGACCGATCCCGGTGTCGAATTCAGAGGTCTTGGCCGCATAGCCTTCGCGGAGCGAATACACGCCCGCGCCCGCGTGCGTATCGACATACCAGTACGATTTGTCTTTCTTGTTCAGATAGCGAAGCAGCTGGACGACGACGGCGTGCTTGAGCACGTCTGCGTGATTGCCTGCGTGAAAACCGTGACGATAACTGAGCATGGCGGGCTGCCTGGAACGGAAGTGAATCGATGAAAACCTGTTGATCGGGTACCGCCGACCAGGTGCTGTCGGCCAGGCGCTGCTGGCGAGGCGGGCGTCGATGCGGCCGCGTATTGTACGCGAGTGGCCGACGGTCTCCTGTTATTCGTACGCGTTGCCGACCAGATCCTCGATGCGCTGCAGGACGTCCGGCGTCAGCTTTGCCACGACGTCGAGCGCGCGCATGTTGTCCGCGATCTGCTCGATCCGCGACGCACCGGTGATGACCGAGCTCACGTGCGGGTTGGCGAGCACCCACGCGATCGCCAACTGGCCGACGCTGCAGCCGAGCTCCGCGGCGACACGGCCAAGCTTTTCGACGATATCGTTTCGGGCCCGGTCGGTCAGCCTCTCGCGCAGCCAGTCGTAGCCCTGCACTTGCGCGCGGCTGCCGGGCGGCACTCCGTGTCGATACTTGCCGGTCAGGAGGCCCGATGCCAGCGGGCTCCAGGTCGTGAGACCGAGGCCGTAATCGTCGTAGAGGCGTGCATATTCCTGCTCGACCCGCGTGCGATGGAACAGGTTGTATTGCGGTTGCTCGACGACCGGCTTGCGCAGGTGATGCCGTTCGGCGATCTCGCACGCCGCGCGGATCTCGTCCGCGCTCCATTCGGACGTGCCCCAGTACAGCGCCTTGCCGCGCGCGATCATGTCGCTCATCGCCCAGACGGTTTCCTCGATCGGCGTCTGCGGGTCCGGACGGTGACAGTAGACAAGATCGACGTAGTCGAGCTGCAGCCGTTGCAGCGACCCGTCGATCGCGTTCAGCAGATACTTCCGGTTCAGCGTGTGGTATTGGTTCGGCGCCTCTGCGAGCCCCCAGAAGAACTTCGTCGATACGACATAGCTGACGCGCGGCCAGCCGAGCGACTTGAGCGCGTGGCCCATGATCTCCTCGGACGCGCCGCCGGCATAGACCTCGGCATTGTCGAAGAAATTGACGCCGGCATCGCGTGCCGCCGCAAGGCACTCGCGCGCCGCGCGCTGGTCCACCTGGTTGCCGTACGTGACCCATGAGCCGAGCGAGAGCTCGCTGATCTGCAGCCCGGCGCGGCCGAGTCGTCGATAGTGCATACCAACCTCCGCGAGTCGTAACCGACCTTAAGCTTAGGCGTTTTGCGCGCGAACGGCGGGACCGATCGTGCACAATAGCGGCTGGCTCGCCCGCACGGACAGGCTATGACGGCTGCTGCTGCGGCGCGCGATTTTTCGAACGGGTAACGTAAGGAGACGGACATGGCAGCAGACCTGAATGGCAAGACCGCAGTCGTCACGGGCGCCGCAAGCGGCATCGGCAAGGAAATCGCGCGGGAGCTGGCGAAGGCGGGCGCGGCGGTGGCGATCGCCGACCTGAACCAGGACGGCGCGAACGCCGTGGCCGAGGAAATCAGGCAGGCGGGCGGCAAGGCGATCGGCGTCGCGATGGACGTGACCAACGAGGACGCCGTCAACAGCGGCATCGACAAGGTGGCCGAAACGTTCGGCTCGATCGACATCCTCGTGTCGAACGCGGGCATCCAGATCGTCAACCCGATCGAGAACTATTCGTTCGCCGACTGGAAGAAGATGCAGGCGATCCACGTCGACGGTGCGTTCCTGACCACCAAGGCGGCGCTCAAGCACATGTACAAGGACGATCGCGGCGGCGTCGTGATCTACATGGGCTCGGTGCACTCGCACGAGGCGTCGCCGCTGAAGTCCGCGTACGTGACGGCCAAGCATGGGCTGCTGGGGCTCGCGCGCGTGCTGGCGAAGGAGGGCGCGAAGCACAACGTGCGCTCGCACGTCGTGTGCCCGGGCTTCGTGCGCACGCCGCTCGTCGACAAGCAGATTCCGGAGCAGGCGAAGGAACTCGGGATCAGCGAAGACGAAGTGGTGAAGAAGGTGATGCTCGGCAACACGGTGGACGGCGTGTTCACGACGGTGCAGGACGTCGCGCAGACGGTGCTGTTCCTGTCGGCGTTCCCGAGCGCTGCGCTGACCGGCCAGTCCGTCGTCGTCAGCCATGGGTGGTTCATGCAGTGACGTGGCGGCCGCCACGGCGCGGGCCGTAGCGGCGCTCCCGCGCGCAGCGCATATGCGACGGCACAAAAAAACGCGCTCCATGGAGCGCGTTTTGCGTTTCGGCGCAGTCGGCAGCAGGCGGCGATGACGGCCGCCTTGCCGCCGCCGACTTACTTCAGCACCGCGGCGATGGCGTTCGCGACCGCGTCGAGGTTGCGCGTGTTCAGCGCGGCGACGCAGATCCGGCCCGTGCCGACCGCGTAGATGCCGAACTCGTCGCGCAGACGGTCGACTTGTGCCGACGTCAGGCCCGAGTACGAGAACATCCCGCGTTGCGCATTGATGAAGCTGAAGTCGCGGTCGACGCCGCTCGCCTTCAGGCGCTCGACGAGACCATTGCGCATCGCGCGGATGCGGTCGCGCATTTCGCCGAGTTCCTGCACCCACGATGCGTGCAGTTCCGGCGACGCGAGCACCGCGGCAACCACCGCGCCACCGTGCGTCGGCGGGTTCGAGTAGTTCGTGCGGATCACGCGCTTGAGCTGCGACAGCACGCGCGCGCCTTCGTCCTTGCTCGACGTGATGATCGACAGCGCGCCGACACGCTCGCCATACAGCGAGAACGACTTCGAGAACGACGACGACACGAATGCGTTCAGGTCGGCTGCGGCGAACAGTCGCACGGCGGCCGCATCGGCGTCGATGCTGTCGCCGAAGCCCTGGTATGCGATATCGAGGAACGGCACGAGGTTGCGCGCCTTGACCACGTCGACGATCTGCTGCCATTGCGCGTCGTTCAGGTCCACGCCGGTCGGGTTGTGGCAGCACGCGTGCAGCACGACGATCGTGCCCGGCTCGTAGCCGTTCAGCGCCGACAGCATGCCTTCGAAGTTCACGCCGTTGGTCTTCGCGTCGTAGTACGGGTACGCGACGACTTCGAAGCCGGCCGCTTCGAACAGCGCGCGGTGGTTTTCCCAGCTCGGATCGCTGATCGCGACCTTCACGTTCGGGTTCAACGTGCGCAGGAAGTCGGCGCCGATCTTCAGCGCACCCGTGCCGCCCAGTGCCTGGGCCGTGACCACGCGGCCCGCCGCGATCAGCGGCGAATCGTTGCCGAGCAGCAGCTTCTGCACGGCGGCGTCGTATGCGGCAATGCCGTCGATCGGCAGGTAGCCGCGCGGCAGGCCGGCGTCGACGCGTGCCTTCTCCGCTTCACGGACCGCGCGCAGCAGCGGAATCTTGCCTTCCTCGTTCGTGTACACGCCGACGCCGAGATTGACCTTGGTCGAGCGGGTATCGGCGTTGAAGGCTTCGTTCAGGCCCAGGATCGGGTCGCGGGGAGCAAGCTGGACAGCGGAGAAGAGCGACATGATGGTTCGGCAGTAGTGAAAAGAGGGTCAGGCTTTCATCGGGCGGGGGCGCGGCAGGCCGCGCGCGGACAGGCACGACGCCGAAAGCGCAGCAGTTCGACATTGTAGCGAATTCGCGGCTATTTTTTGCATCGTGACGCGCCGATCGGCAATCGGCTGCCGTCCGCGCGCGTCAGGAGCCGGCAGCAGTCCGCGCGTGCGCGAAGCGCTAGAATGTTCTTTTGTCCTGGTTCCGGCCGCATTCCATGTCCGAACATCATGCCGACGTCGGCGACGCGCTCGACGAATCGAAATTCGTGACCTTCGAAGGGTCGCCGTTCCAGCTGTATCAACCGTATCCGCCTGCCGGCGACCAGCCGACCGCGATCGCGACGCTCGTCGAAGGCATCGAGGACGGCCTCTCGTTCCAGACGCTGCTCGGCGTGACCGGTTCCGGCAAGACCTACACGATGGCGAACACGATCGCGCGGCTCGGCCGCCCGGCGATCGTGTTCGCGCCGAACAAGACGCTCGCCGCGCAGCTCTACGCGGAGTTCCGCGAGTTCTTCCCGCGCAATGCGGTCGAGTACTTCGTGTCGTACTACGACTACTACCAGCCGGAAGCGTACGTGCCGCAGCGCGACCTGTTCATCGAGAAGGACTCGTCGATCAACGAGCACATCGAGCAGATGCGGCTGTCGGCGACGAAGAGCCTGATGGAGCGTCGCGACGTGGTGATCGTCGCGACGGTGTCGGCGATCTACGGTATCGGCAACCCGTCCGAATACCACCAGATGATCCTGACGCTGCGCACGGGCGACAAGCTCGGCCAGCGCGAAGTGATCGCACGGCTGATCGCGATGCAGTACACGCGCAACGAGCAGGATTTCCAGCGCGGCACGTTCCGCGTGCGCGGCGACACGATCGACATCTTCCCGGCCGAGCACGCGGAGATGGCCGTGCGCGTCGAGCTGTTCGACGACGAGGTCGAGACGCTGCAGCTGTTCGACCCGCTGACGGGCCGCGTGCGGCAGAAGATTCCACGCTTCACCGTGTATCCGTCGTCGCACTACGTGACGCCGCGCGACACGGTGATGCGCGCGGTCGAGACGATCAAGGACGAGCTGCGGGAACGCCTCGAGTTCTTCCACGCCGACAACAAGCTCGTCGAGGCGCAGCGCCTCGAGCAGCGCACCCGGTTCGACCTCGAGATGCTGCAGGAGCTCGGTTTCTGCAAGGGCATCGAGAACTACTCGCGGCACTTTTCCGGCGCGGCGCCGGGCGAGCCGCCGCCGACGCTCGTCGACTACCTGCCGCCCGACGCGCTGATGCTGCTCGACGAGTCGCACGTGCTGATCGGCCAGCTGAACGGCATGTACAACGGCGACCGCGCGCGCAAGGAGAACCTCGTCAACTACGGGTTCCGGCTGCCGTCGGCGCTCGACAACCGGCCGCTCAAGTTCCACGAGTTCGAGCGCAAGATGCGCCAGGTGGTCTTCGTGTCGGCGACGCCGGCCGACTACGAGAAGCGCGTGACCGGGCAGATCGCGGAGCAGGTCGTGCGGCCGACCGGGCTCGTCGATCCGGAGATCGAGGTGCGGCCGGCGAGCTCGCAGGTCGATGACGTGCTGACCGAGATCAACGCGCGCGTGAAGGCCGAGGAGCGCGTGCTGATCACCGTGCTGACCAAGCGGATGGCCGAGCAGCTCACCGAATTCCTCGCCGATCACGGCGTCAAGGTGCGCTACCTGCACAGCGACATCGACACGGTCGAGCGCGTCGAGATCATCCGCGACCTGCGGCTCGGCACGTTCGACGTGCTGGTCGGGATCAACCTGCTGCGCGAAGGGCTCGACATTCCGGAAGTGTCGCTCGTCGCGATCCTCGACGCGGACAAGGAAGGCTTCCTGCGCGCCGAGCGCTCGCTGATCCAGACGATCGGCCGCGCGGCGCGCAACGTGAACGGCAAGGCGATTCTCTACGCGGACACGATGACCGAATCGATGAAGCGCGCGATCGGCGAAACCGAGCGGCGCCGCGCGAAGCAGATCGCGTACAACGAGCAGATGGGCATCACGCCGCGCGGCGTCGTGAAGCGCATCAAGGACATCATCGACGGCGTCTACAACGCCGACGACGCGCGCGCGGAACTGAAGGAAGCGCAGCAGCGCGCGAAGTTCGAGGACATGTCCGAGAAGCAGATCGCGAAGGAAATCAAGCGCCTCGAGAAGCAGATGGCCGATTACGCGAAGAACCTCGAGTTCGAAAAGGCGGCAGCCACGCGCGACCAGCTTGCGCTGTTGCGCGAGCGCGTGTTCGGCGCGAATGTCGGCGACCACGTGAGCGGCGTCCGGTAAATCTCTCCAACTGTTACCAAAGACGGCCGGTAACCTGCCTGTAAGCCTTGTCGTATCAGGGTTTTACGCGGTTGCCGGTTTGTCCCCGTGCGCGTTCGGTGCTAAACTTCGCCATTATTGAGAATTGTTCGCATTAACGTTCTTCATCGCGTTAGTGTTCGTCGGTGGGCCGGCCAGCCGGGCGGCCGCATCACTTGTGTCAGATAAAAACAAGGAGTGTCCATGTTGGGTTCTTCGTTCATCCGCACTTCGGTTGCGGTAGCGGCGGCGCTGGCCGCCATGTCGGCATCCGCCGCCGAATATCCGATCGGCAAGCAGCAGATCCAGGGCGGGATGGAAATCGGCGCCGTATACCTGCAGCCGATCACGATGGATCCGGAAGGGATGATGCGCAAGGCATCGGATTCGGACATCCACCTCGAGGCCGACATCCATGCGGTCAAGAACAACCCGACCGGCTTTGCCGAAGGCGACTGGATGCCGTACCTGCAGGTCACCTACAAGCTGACGAAGCAGGGCGATGCGAAGTGGAAGGCGGAAGGCGACCTGATGGGCATGGTCGCGAGCGACGGCCCGCACTACGGCGACAACGTGAAGCTGAACGGCCCGGGCAAGTACCACCTGACGATGGTCGTCAAGGCGCCGATGCAGACGGGCCACATGGCCTTCGGCCGCCACGTCGACAAGGAAACCGGCGTGGGCCAGTGGTTCAAGCCCATCACGCTCGAATACGACTTCCCGTTCGCCGGCATCGGCAAGAAGGGCGGTTACTGATCGGTGGCATAACGGACGGCGCGCCTCGGGGGCGCGCCGTCGTCGTAGAGAACCCAGAATGAAATTCCCCCAGATATTCGTCGCCGCGGCCGCCGCGCTGTTGCTCGCCGGCGCCGCGCAGGCCGCCGATCTGCCGACGTTCAAGCTCGAGATGGCGGACGGCAAGCTGAATCCGGCGCGCATCGAGGTGCCGGCCGGCCAGCGCTTCAAGATCGAGATCAGGAACACCGGCAAGGGCGCAGCCGAATTCGAAAGCGTGCAATTGCGCAAGGAGAAGGTGCTCGCGCCGGGCGCCGACTCGTTCGTGGTCGTCGCACCGCTTTCGCCGGGTGAATACAAGTTTTTCGACGATTTCCACCAGCAGGCGCAGGGCGTGATCGTCGCGAAGTAATGCAGTTTTGTCTGCGTGCGGGCGTTTGCGTGTCCCGCATGTCAGGGGAGGTATCGATGGGTCAGATCTTGTTCATCGTCTGGCGGGAGAGCGTCGAGGCGCTGCTCGTCGTCGGCATTCTCTATGCGTGGCTGAAGAACGGCGACGACGACGCGCGTCGCGGTATTCCGTATCTGTGGGCAGGCGTCGCGGTCGGGCTGCTGATGGCCGTCGGGCTCGGCGCTGCGCTCGTCGGGTTCACCGAGGTGCTGTCCGGCGACGCGCAGGACTATTTCCAGACGGCGATGGTGCTCATCGCGTGCGTGCTGATCGTGCAGATGGTGCTGTGGATGCGCCAGCACGGCCGCACGCTGAAGCGCGACATGGAGCAGTCGCTGCAGCGGAGCACGCGCGATTCGAACTGGTGGGGCGTCGCGGTGCTGGTCGCGTTCGCGATCGCGCGCGAAGGCAGCGAAACGGTGATTTTCCTGTACGGCCTCGGGTTCGGCCAGTCGGGCCATGTCGACGGCAGCCAGATGCTCGCGGTCGTGATCGGTCTCGGTCTCGCGTTCCTGACGTTCTATCTGCTGCAGCTCGGCGGCAAGTACTTCTCGTGGCGGCATTTCTTCCGCGTCACTGAAGTGATGCTGCTGTTCCTCGGCGCGGGCCTGTTCCAGACCGGCGTCGACAAGCTGATCGACAAGGAAATCCTGCCGCTCGGCATGTCGCAGGTGTGGGATACGTCGGCCATCCTCGACGATTCCGGCACGTTCGGTTCGCTGGTCGCGACGCTGACCGGCTATCGCGCGCATCCGGCGCTGATGAACCTGATCGCGTACGCGGTGTACTGGGCGGCCGTCTGGCTGCTGCTCAAGCGCGCGAGCCGGCGTCCGGCCGCAGCCGCGGGGCGCGCCGCATGAGTACCGTCGCCGGCGCAAGACCGGGCTGGCTCGCCCGGGCCGGCCAATGGATGCAGCGTCACGGCGCGCTGATCCGCGGCGTCCAGTGGGGCGTCGTGGCCGTCTATGCGTTTCTGATTCTCGTGCCGGCGATCCTGCCGCTGCCGGACGATTCCGCGCATCTGTGGAGCAACCTCACGCTCATCGCGCAATTCGTGTTCTGGGGCATCTGGTGGCCGTTCGTGCTGCTGTCGATGGTGATGCTCGGCCGCGTCTGGTGCGGCGTGCTGTGTCCGGAGGGCGCGCTCACCGAATACGCGAGCAAGTTCGGCCGCGGCGGCGCGATTCCGCGCTGGATGCGGTGGGGCGGCTGGCCGTTCGTCGCGTTCGGGCTCACGACGATCTACGGGCAGATGGTCAGCGTGTACCAGTATCCGCTGGCGGTGCTGTTCGTGCTCGGCGGCTCGACCGTCGGCGCGATCGTGATCGGCGTGCTGTACGGCCGCGAGAAGCGCGTGTGGTGCAAGTACCTGTGCCCGGTCAACGGCGTGTTCGGGCTGCTCGCGCGGCTCGCGCCGATGCGCTACAAGGTCGACGAGGACGCATGGCGCCGTTCGTACAAGAACGGCGAGCACGGGCATCGCGTGATTCCGATCAATTGCGCGCCGCTCGTGCCGTTGCGCAACATGAAGGGCGCGGCGGCGTGCCATATGTGCGGCCGCTGCAGCGGGCACCGCGACGCGATCTCGCTGTCGTGGCGCTCGCCATCCGAGGAGGTCGTGAAGCTCGGCGCGCAACAGGCGAACCCGTGGGACACCGCGCTGATCCTGTACGGCCTGCTCGGCGTCGCGATCGGCGCGTTCCACTGGACCGTCAGCCCATGGTTCGTGCAGATCAAGCAATGGCTCGCGGGCTGGCTGATCGATCGCGACATCACGTGGCCGCTCGAAACCAATGCGCCGTGGTTCCTGCTCACGCACTATCCGGAACGCAACGACGTGTTCTCGTGGCTCGACGGCGGGCTCATCGTCAGCTACATCGTCGGCACGGGGCTCGTATACGGCACGGCGCTGCTCGTCGTGCTGGCCTGCGCGACGCTGATGCTCGGCCGTTTCGATCGCGTGCGGGTCCACCATCTCGCGCAGTCGCTGATTCCGATCGCGGGTGCGGGCGTGTTCCTCGGCCTGTCGGCGACGACGCTGTCGCTGCTGCGTGCAGAGCACGTGCCGCTCGGCTGGGCGTCGGACGTGCGCATCGCGATCCTGGTCGCGGCAAACGCATGGAGCGCGTGGCTGGCGTGGCAGGTGACGGGGCGTTATGCGGCCTGGCCGCGCCGCGCGGCGGCATTCGCGTGGTTTGCCGTTGCGCTCGCCGTCATCGACAGCGCGTGGTGGCTGATGTTCTGGGGCTTCGCGCGTTTCTGACCGAAGATGACCGAATCAGGCGTGTGCGCAGACCGCCGCGCCGCATGCCGTGCATGAAATGAAAAAGCGACACGTCCTTCGACGTGTCGCTTTTGTCTTTGCTGCGAGAACCAAAAAAAGTGGCTTGGCTTGCTGCAACGGCTGCTTGAGTGTGTTTGCACGAAGGGGTCTAGATCTCGCGTGCAAGCCGTTACGCTGGCTAATGCCCAACACCTCTCAGGGAGGTGGTCCCCACAATACTCTGTACTGCGTACTACTTCGTCAGGATCAACTTGCCGAGGCGCGTGGCGCGCAACTGATAGGTTTCCCCGTTGTGCGCGATGCTGACGTGGCTGCGGCCCTGCAGCAACGTATCGCTGCTGACGACTCGCGTGCTGGCGTCGCGGCTTGCGACGACGGGCTTCGCCGGCGTCGTGACCGCTGCCGTCTTCTGGCGGCTGCCGCCCGGGGCGCCGGTGGTACGACGCAAGGTCAGCGTGCTCGAGCGAGTGGTGTCGGTCATTCGGTTGATCGGTCAATGTCGATGCGATGGAATGAATTCTAAATGATAACCATTCCCATTGAAAAGAACTCTTTCGCGATCGGGAAGGGTCGCTCGATAGACAAAGCCAAAGAGGCGGCCCGCAGGCCGCCGCGCTCGATGAGCCGGTGAATCAGTGAAGCGGGTCGGGCGCCTTGCGGCCCTGTGCGTATTCGCGAATCAGCCGCACGGTGTCGATATCCGACGTGCGATACGCTTCCTTGACGATCTCGTGGGTCTGCCGCGCGTCTTCGGTGTCGTTGCTGACAGCCAGCGTCGTGCGGTATTCGAAACGCAGGAAGAGCTGCTGGTCTTCGCGTTCCTCGATCGTCATCGTCAGCGAGCCGCCGATCTCGCCATCCGACGCGTGGATGTCGTAGCGGACTTGCTGGTTCGGCGTGAACGTCACGCGGTCACGCACGGTCGCGTTGCCGAAGTGCAGTTCGCGCTCGAGCGTCGTCTCGGTCCGTTCGTGGACGACGCAGCTGTCGAGACCGATCACGAACAGTTGCGGCTGCTCGGCGCGCAGCACGAGCCCTTCCCACAGCTGGTCGCGGGTCAGGGTGGGCACGGCCGGATCGTCGGCGTTGATCTGGATCAGGTGTTCGAAGTTCAAGGGGACGGGTTCCTGGTAATGGCGGGCGCCACGTGGTTCAAGAACCTATTGTGACGCAAAACGAATCGCTTCGCGGCGCCTGCGGCCCGTCGCGCGGCGTCACGCGTGAATCGTGCCCATCCGGCCCGTCTGGTAATCGACGACGGCCTGGCGGATCTCATCCTCGGTGCTCATCACGAAGGGACCGTAGCGCACGACCGGCTCGTTGAGCGGCACGCCGCCGATCAGCAGCAGGTCGAGCGGCGTGTCGCCGGCCTCGAATGTGACCGCGTCGCCGTCGTCGCCGTAGACGATCATGTGCCGCGCCTCGACCGGCCGCCGCTCGGGGCCGTAGCGGCCCGTGCCTTCGAGCGCATAGGCGAACACGCGATAGCCTGCCGGCACCGGCTGCGCGACGGTGGCGCCCGGTTCGAGCGTGAAATGCTGGTAGAGGATCGGCGTGCGCGTCTCGATGGCCGCCTTGACGCCGAACGCTTCGCCGGCGATCACGCGCACTTCCACACGACCGTCCGGCGACTTCGCGCGCGGAATGCGATCTGCGGCGATTTCCTGGTAGCGCGGCGCGATCAGCTTGTCGCGCCGCGGCAGGTTGACCCACAGCTGGAAGCCGTGCGAGCGGCCGCCGGTGCGGGCGAACGCCGGGTCCGGCATCTCGCTGTGCACGACGCCGGCGCCTGCCGTCATCCACTGCACGTCGCCCGGGCCGAGCGCGCCCGCGTGACCGGCGGAATCGCGGTGCCGGAAGCGTCCGTCGAGCACGTAGGTCACGGTCTCGAAGCCGCGATGCGGATGGTCGGGCGCGCCTTTGGCCTCGTCCGGGCCGTAGTCGACCGGGCCCATTTCGTCGAGCAGCAGGAACGGATCGAAATCCATCAGCAGCCGGGTCGGAAACGGCCGGTGGACCACGAAGCCGCCGCCTTCGGTCGTGCGAAGGGCGGGGTAGGTGCGGTCAAGGGAGCGATCGGTCGTCATGCAGTAGCCCTCGGTGATATCGGAATAGCGTTATTTTTGAAACATGGCGCTATTATATTGGGCGTTTTCCGGTCCGATTTGCGGTGCTCCGCAATGGATTGTTCTGGAATTGGAACGATGACATGAATATCGACGCACATAACCTGAACGACCTGATGTACTTTTCGCAGGTCGTCGAGCACGGCGGCTTCTCGGCGGCCGAACGTGTGCTGGGGATCTCGAAGTCGCGCCTGTCGCGGCGCCTGACCGAGCTCGAGGCGTCGCTGGGCGTGCGCCTGCTGCAGCGCTCGACCCGCAAGCTGGCGCTGACCGAGGCGGGCGAGCTGTTCTATCAGCACTGTCAGGCGATGCTCGCCGAGGCGCAGGCCGCGATGAACGCGGTGCAGCAGTTGCGCGCGTCGCCGCGCGGCTCGGTGCGGGTCAGCGTGCCGGTCACGGTGTCGCAGACGATGCTGTCGCGGATCCTGCCCGAATTCCTGCATCGCTACCCGGAAGTGAAGGTGCACGTTCGCGTGACGAATCGCGTGATCGACCTGTTCGAGGATTCGATCGACGTCGCGCTGCGGGTGCGCTCCGAGCCGCCGGAAAACGCGAATATCATCGTGCGGCCGCTGTGGAGGACCGAACAGATGCTGGTCGGCGCGCCGAGCCTTCTGAGCCAGAACGTGCCGCCGCTCGTGCCGGATGATCTTGCCCATTTCGAGACGCTCGATACGCCGAGCGTCGACGGGCGGCACGTGTTCAACCTGATCGCGCCGGACGGGACGAAGCACGTGCACGAACACGATCCGCGCCTCGTGACGGCCGACCTGATGACGATCCGGGAGGCCGTGCTCGACGGCGTCGGGATCGCGGCGTTGCCGGAAATGATGTACGGCAACGCGCTGCGCGCCGGGCAGCTTTCGCCGGTGATGCCGGGCTGGACGCTGCCGGTGCCGCAGCTTTATGCGGTGTTCGTTTCACGGCAGGGGATGCCGCCGGCGGTGCGCTCGTTCGTCGACTATCTGGTCGAGAAGCTCGACCACGGCAAATATCAGCAGCCGGGCTGCCCGGAGCGTGCGAAACAGATGGCCGAGGATGCATCGGCCGCGTGACACGGACCTTCAAGCACTGCAAATTTGTTTTGTCATTGAAGCGTCGCTTGCAATCGCAAGTTTCAATCGGCGAAGTCTTGAATGCGCGGGCCGGCGGGCCTATATTGGAATCCCATTTCGCGAAGGATGTTCTGAGCGGAAGACGGTGGCCGCATATGTTGCGAGCCAGATAGGGCAGGAAGCGCAGTCCGTGCAGACCACGGTAGTCGCATTTGCGTTGCTCGAGGCGCAACCGATACCGCCGAAGAGCCCGCCGCCCGAAGGCGCCCGCGTGCGCATGAAAAAAGGCCTTCATCTGGCGATGAAGGCCTTTTACTTTGGGCGCGGCCGGCTAGGCGCGGCCGGCTAGGCGCGGCCGGCTAGGCGCGGCCGGCGGGGGGCACAACGCGCGGTTACTTTGATTTTGCCTTCGGCTCCGTCACGAAGCCGAGCTTCGTCAGGCCGCCGGCCTGCGCATCGGACATCACCTCGGCCACCCGCTCGTAGGCGACCTTGCGATCCGCGCGCAAGTGCAACTCGGGTTGCGGCTTGCGTTGCGCGGCCTCGGCAATGCGCGCCTGCAGCTGTTCGCGCGTCACCGTCTGATCGTCCCACAGGATCGTGCCGTTGCCCTGGATCGCGACGTCGACGGTCTGCGGCTTGTCTTCGACCGGCTGGCTGCTCGCATGCGGAAGGTCGATCTTCACCGCATGCTGCATCGCCGGGATCGTCACCAGGAAAATGATCAGGAGTACGAGCATGACGTCGACGAGCGGCGTCATGTTGATCTCGCTCATCACGCTGTCGTCGTCATCGTCGCTGAAACCGGTGTTCATCGCCATCGTTCACCCCGCTTCAGCTGGCGCGGGCCGCGAGACGCAGGCCGTCGCGAGTGGACGACGACGCGAGGCGCGCGCCCGTCACGAAGTACGCATGCAGGCCGTGCGCGAAGCGGCGCAGCTTGCTGACGACGCCCTTGTTCGCGCGGGTGAGCGCGTTGTAGCCGAGCACCGCGGGAATCGCGACGAACAGGCCGAAGGCCGTCATGATCAGCGACTCGCCGACCGGGCCCGCCACCTGGTCGATCGACGTCTGGCCGGTTGCGCCGATCACGAGCAGCGCGTGGTAGATCCCCCAGACCGTGCCGAACAGCCCGACGAACGGGGCGGTGCTGCCGATCGACGCGAGGATCGCGAGGCCGCCCTGCATGCGCGCGATGCCTTCGTCCATCGTGTCCTTCAGGCAGCGCGTGATCCAGTCGGACACGTCCATCCGGTCATGCAGATGCGGCTGCGTCTGGTGATGATGATCGACGGCTTCCTTGCCGGCGAGCGCGAGCGCGAGGAACGGGTTGTCGCTCGGCGTCGACGCGGCCTGGCCGAGCTTCTTGATGCCGTCGTCGAAGTCGTCCGAATGCCAGAACGCCTGCTCGGCGTTCTTCGTGAGGCGGTTCAGGCGAATCACGTTCCAGCCCTTGATGACGATCACCATCCACGACAGGATCGACATCACGAGCAATGCGATTGCGATGAAGCGTGTGACGAAATCACCTTGCGCCCAGACGTGCGCGATACCGTAGCTTTGCATTTTTATTCCTTTCGAATCTTCCGGATGAGGCAGTGTTAGTCGGTGAGCCCGAAATTGTAGGGCTGGGTACGGCCAGCGCGGATCGCCTGACCGTTCTCGATATAGGGACGGCACGTCGATGCGCGCATCGCGGCGAGGGCGGCCTCGTCGAGGCGCGGATAGCCGCTGCTCTTCTGCAGCTCGACGCTCTCGACCTTGCCCGTCACGCCGACGACGAAATGCACGTACGCGGTGCCCGATTCGCCGCGGCGGCGCGACATCGACGGATAGTCGGGCTTCACGAAGTTGCACTGTAGCGCCGCCACGTTCTTCGGCGCGCTGACCTGCATCGTTTCGCGGGCGGGAGCCGGCGTCGCGGCCGGTGCCGCCGGTGCCACGGCCGCGGGCGCTGCCGGTG
Organism: Burkholderia ubonensis; assembly: GCF_001718695.1. Classification (NCBI taxonomy): domain Bacteria; kingdom Pseudomonadati; phylum Pseudomonadota; class Betaproteobacteria; order Burkholderiales; family Burkholderiaceae; genus Burkholderia; species Burkholderia ubonensis. Next base: position 230,274 of record NZ_CP013420.1, read on the forward strand.
CGGGCGTCGGGTCGGCCGCGGGAGCGGGTGTCGGCAACGGCACGGGCGACGGCGCAACCGGCTGCGGCGTCGGCTTCGACACCTTCGGCACCGGCTTCGGTTCGATCTTGGGCTTCACGCGCTTCGGCGGGGCCGGTTGCGGGATCGACTCGGCCGCGACCTGCTGCGCGATCGGCGCAGGCGTGATCAGTTGCGCGGTGATCGACTGGACCTCGACGTTTTTCGCCGGCGGTGCGTTGCGATGGAGCCAGGCCGCGGTCAGCAGGACCGCGTGCGCGGCGAGCACGCCGACCGCAGCGGCGATCACTCGGGGATTCATACGGGGGGCCGCCGGCCAGGCGCCGGCTGGAGCGGAATGCGAAGCCTGCATGTTAGCTTGAAAGAACGGCGCCGCACGCGAAGTGCAGCGGGTGACGCAGCATCACTTGCGGAAGATCAGCAACGAGATGCACACGGTGGTAACAAATCCGATCAGCAATTCCATGACAGGCTCCTTGACAGGTAGGCCGTTGGCTCGCGCTGATGCCGGCTTGCTGACGGGCAAAACAAAAAATGCGGCCTGGGCCGCACACGCACTCGGCGCGGGTCAGGCCGCCTTGCGCTCGTAGAACGTCACGGGAATCGGGTGAGCATGATGCTCGACACCGCACCGGCTCGCGCAGACGCCTTGCTCGGCCATGATGTCGCGCACGGATTCCTCGCACTTGCCGCAGCAGGTGGCCACGCCGAGTTCGAACTGGAGTTCATCGAAAGAATCCACGCCTTCCGCGAGGGAGGCGCGAATCGTGCGATCGGATACAGACTTGCACACGCAGACGATCATGATGAGTGCGATAGCTAACGTTAATGCGAATTATTATCATTAAATTTGCTGGCGTTGACAAGCCCGCATCCGGCTTTTTTGTAACAAAACCAGACCCTTAGAGGGGTTAGTGACGAAGAAGGGGGGGGCGGATGAGGGCGTCAGGCGGCCGCGCACGCGTATGCGTTCGGCGAGGAAATGGCGACGGATTCGACCGGCGCGTCGAGGCCGAGCAGGGTCGACGCGAGCGCGCGCAGCTGCCGGCCGTCGCTGGTCGAGCAGAAGCGCGGCGGCGCGGCCCGGGTGCCGGCCGGCGCGCGCAGGCCGCGTTCGTCGAGGACGCGCGCGAGCTGGCGGGCGATCGCGTCGCTGGTGTCGACGATCGTCAGGCGGTCGCCGAAAAGGTCACGAATCGTTTCCGTGAAGAACGGGTAGTGCGTGCAGCCGAGCACGAGCGTATCGGCGCCGGCATCGAGCATCGGCTGCAGGTAGCCGTCGAGCAGCGCGCGCAGCGCGGGCGAGTTCGTGTCGCCGCGTTCGACCGCCTCGACGAGCCCGTGCCCCGGCTGGCAGATGAAGCGGCAGCCGGCGCCGTAGCGGTCGAGCAGCGCCTGGAAGCGCGCGCTGGCGAGCGTCGACTGGGTCGCGAGGACGCCCGCGATGCCGCTCGCGGACAAGGCTGCCGCGGGCTTGATGCCCGGCTCGACACCGACGAGCGGGATTGCGAGACGTGCGCGAATGGCCGCGATCGACTGCGCCGTCGCGGTGTTGCACGCGACGACCAGCGCTTTCGCGCCCTCGCGCGCGAGCCACTCGCCGATCGCCAGCGTGCGCTCCGTGATGAACGCCTCGTCGCGCGGGCCATAGGGCGCGTTGCGCGAATCGGCGACGTAGACGAACGATTCGCCGGGCAGTTGCGCACGCACGGCGCGCAGCACCGACAGGCCGCCCAGCCCGGAATCGAAGACGCCGATCGGCGCGGTGGGGCGGGCTGCGGAAGCGGTGGAACGGTTCGTCGTCATGCGCGGGCGAAGCGGGCGATCCTGGCGAGCGTGCCGGTTACTCGGGCGAACCCATCATCGTCTGCTGGTAGTTCTGGATGCCGACCTTGCCGATCAGGTCGATCTGCGTTTCCAGCCAGTCGATGTGCTCTTCGGTGTCGTCGAGGATCTTTTCGAAGATTTCGCGCGACACGTAGTCACGAACCGACTCGCAATAGGCGATCGCTTCCTTGCAGGTCGCCTGCGAGATCTGCTCGAGCTTCAGGTCGCACTTCAGGATCTCTTCGGTCTCCTCGCCGACGAGCAGCTTGTGCAGGTCCTGCAGGTTCGGCAGGCCGTCGAGCATGAACACGCGCTCGATGAGCCAGTCCGCATGCTTCATCTCGCCGATCGACTCGTCGTATTCGTGCTTGCCGAGCTTCTCGAGACCCCAGTGCTTGTACATGCGCGCATGCAGGAAGTACTGGTTGATCGCCGTCAGCTCGTTCTTCAGCTGGGCGTTCAGGTATTCGATGACTTTCTTGTCGCCTTGCATGGCTTGTTTCCTTCTTGATGGTGGGGCTTCGGAACCCGAACGATAATCGCTCGAAAGCGAAATGCCAAGCTTCCGGCGCTCGTCCGAGCGGCCAACGCAGCGGGATGAGAATGAGAAGCAAAAAGGTGGGGCCGCCTAGGTGGGGCCGCCCAGGCCGGACAGGTGTCCGGCCTTTCGGGCGTCCGCGCTTACGCCGCGGCGACCGGGATCTTGCCGATCTTCGCCTGCCACTCCTTCGGACCGGTCTGATGGACCGACGTGCCCGACGAATCGACGGCAACCGTCACCGGCATGTCCTGCACGTCGAACTCGTAGATCGCTTCCATGCCGAGGTCTTCGAACGCGAGCACCTTCGCGCCGCGGATCGCCTTCGACACCAGGTACGCAGCACCGCCGACCGCCATCAGGTAGGCCGCCTTGTGCTTCTTGATCGCGTCGATCGCGACCGGGCCGCGTTCGGCCTTGCCCACCATCGAGATGAGGCCCGTCTGCGCGAGCATCGTCTCGGTGAACTTGTCCATTCGCGTGGCCGTCGTCGGGCCGGCCGGGCCGACCACTTCGTCACGCACCGGATCGACCGGGCCGACGTAGTAGATCACGCGGTTCGTGAAGTCGACCGGCAGCTTCTCGCCCTTCGCGAGCATGTCGGCGATGCGCTTGTGCGCCGCGTCGCGGCCCGTCAGCATCTTGCCCGACAGCAGCAGCGTCTGGCCCGGCGTCCAGCTCGCGACTTCTTCCGGCGTCAGCGTGTTCAGGTCGACGCGCTTGCTGGTTTCCGTGTTCGGTTCCCACTGGACCTTCGGCCATGCGTCGAGCGACGGCGCCTCGAGCTTCGCCGGACCCGAGCCGTCGAGCACGAAGTGCGCGTGGCGCGTCGCCGCGCAGTTCGGGATCATCGCGACCGGCTTCGATGCCGCATGCGTCGGTGCGGCCATGATCTTCACGTCGAGCACGGTCGCGAGGCCGCCGAGGCCCTGCGCGCCGATGCCGAGCGCATTGACCTTCTCGTGCAGTTCGACGCGCAGTTCTTCGACCCAGTCCTTCGGGCCGCGGGCGATGATTTCCTGGATGTCGATCGGCTCCATCAGCGATTCCTTCGCCATCACCATCGCCTTCTCGGCGGTGCCGCCGATGCCGATGCCGAGCATGCCCGGCGGGCACCAGCCCGCGCCCATCGTCGGCACGGTCTTCAGCACCCAGTCGACGATCGAGTCCGACGGGTTCAGCATCACGAACTTCGACTTGTTCTCCGAGCCGCCGCCCTTCGCGGCGACCTGCACGTCGACCTTGTCGCCCGGCACGATCTCGTAGTGGATCACCGCCGGCGTGTTGTCCTTCGTGTTCTTGCGGCCGCCTTCGGGCGGATTGACGATCGACGCGCGCAGCACGTTGTCCGGATGCGTGTAGCCGCGGCGCACGCCTTCGTTGATCATGTCGGTGACGCCCATCGTCGCGCCGTCCCAGCGCACGTCCATGCCGACCTTCACGAACACCGTGACGATCCCCGTGTCCTGGCAGATCGGGCGTCGGCCTTCCGCGCACATGCGGCTGTTCGTGAGGATCTGCGCGATCGCGTCCTTCGCGGCCGGGCTTTCCTCGAGCTCGTACGCGCGGCCGAGGGCCTGGATGTAGTCGAGCGGGTGGTAATAGCTGATGTACTGCAGCGAATCCGCGATGCTCTGGATCAGGTCTTCCTGTTTGATGACGGTCATGGCTGAGACTCTGTGAGGACTGTGGGGAATGCGTTGCCGGCGGCATGTTCCGCCGGCTTGCGGGACGCGGCGGCAGGGAGGGGCGCGCGTCTCGTGGAAATGCGCGGGATGCGTGTGGGTCGTCAGGCGGTCGACCCACGCCATCACGAGCGCCGACACGAGGAACGACACGTGGATCAGCACCTGCCACATGATCGCGTGGGTGGTGTGCTGGTCCGGGTTGATGAAGGTCTTCAGCAGGTGGATCGACGAAATGCTGATCAGCGCCATCGACAGCTTGACCTTCAGCACGCCCGCGTTCACGTGGTCGAGCCATTCAGGCTCGTCCGGATGCCCCTCGACGCCGAGCCGCGACACGAACGTCTCGTAGCCGCCGACGATCACCATGATCAGCAGGTTCGAGATCATCACCACGTCGATCAGGCCGAGCACCGCGAGCATCACGCCGATCTCGTCGAGGCTGGCCGCGTGCGACAGCAGGTGCCACACCTCGTGCAGGAACAGGAACGCATAGACGCCCTGCGCGACGATCAGGCCGAGATACAGCGGAACCTGGAGCCAGCGGCTCATGAAGATCAGTCTGGGCAGCGGACGCATGCGGCGGACAACGGGACGGACGGGCGAATGCGGGTCGGTCTGCGGGGCGGACATGATGGGCGAACGGGGCGTGTATCGGGGGGTAGTAATTCGGAAAAGCGCGCTATTGTAGCGCGTCGGCCTGTTCGGCTGCAGCGACGCGCCCCGCGGCCGGGCGGGGCGCCGGGGACGGATCAGGGCGTGACGGGCGGTGTGCGTTTCACGCGCAGGCTCGCGAGCACGATGCCGGTGACGACGCACGCGAGCGCGAAGCCGTGCGCGAGCGTCGGCCGCTCGCCGAGGAACACGATCCCGTAGACGGCCGCGGCGACCGGCAGCACCGCGCTGAACACGCCGGCGAGGCTGCCCGGCACGTGGCGGATGCCCTTCATCCACATCCAGAACGAGAAGATGCTGGCCGACAGCCCGTACCAGACGACGAGCGCCCAGATGCTCGCCGGCACGCCCGCGTAATCGAAATGCCACATCGCGCCCGCGCCGAGCGGCAGCATCAGCAGCAGGCCGAACAGGTGGGTGTACGCGCAAATGTCGATCGGCGCGAGCGTCTGCGTGAGGCGGCGCGACAGGATCACGTAGATCGACTCGCAGCACACCGCGCCGAGCATCAGCAGGTTGCCCGTCAGCGAGCCGGCCGTCGCGCCGGCCGCGGTTGCGCCGCCGTTCGCGAAGTTGATCGTCACGACGCCGACGATCGCCAGCGCGATCGATACAAGCGCACGGCCGTTCGGTTTTTCGCGCAGGATCAGCCACGCGAACAGCGCGACGACGGCGGGGATCGTGCTCGTGATGACGCCGGCCGCGACCGCGCTCGTGCGCTGCACGCCGTTCAGCATCAGCAGCGTAAACATGAAGGTGCCGAAGAACGCCTGCAGGAACAGGTTCAGCCATTCGCCGCGCTTGACCGCGCGCATCTTGACCGGACGGAACAGCGGCCACAGCACGCCGATCGCGATCACGAAGCGCAGCGTGGCGAGAATGGCGACGGGAACGAAGACGACGATCGATTTGCCGATGCCGACGTTGCTGCCGACGAGCAGCATCGACACGATGAGGAAAAGTGCGTAGCGATTCAAGCTGGAATCCGTGAGGCGAGTTCAGTTACGATTGTAGGGTCGTGGTCGTAACAGCGCAAAGCGCGCCGCATGGCGTGCCGCCGGTGGTGTCGCCGATTTTGTCCGTTTTTGTCCGTAAGTGACGGGTAAGTTGACGCGCTTATCTTGGAAGACGCCGGGCCACGCGCATGCCGTCGTGCGAAGTGGTGCGGCGCAGCATCGCGCGCAGCCCCGGGGCCGCGTGCGGGTGAGGTGGGAGACAGCGGCGCGCTTGCGCCGACCAAGACGCGGCGCGCATGACACGCGCCGGCAATCAGAGGATTCATGTTCACCAAGGGGTAGTCGATGTCTGCGATTGAATCGGTTCTTCACGAAAGCCGCCAGTTTGAGCCGCCCGAGGCGCTCGTGAAGGCGGCGGCCATTTCCGGCATGCAAGCCTATCGTGCGCTGGCCGACGAGGCCGAGCGTGATTACGAAGGCTTCTGGGCCCGCCAGGCCCGCGACACGCTCGCGTGGCACAAGCCGTTCACGAAGGTGCTCGACGAGTCCGAAGCGCCGTTCTACAAGTGGTTCGACGACGGCGAGCTCAACGCGTCGTACAACTGCCTCGACCGCCACGTCGCGGCCGGCAACGGCGAGCGCGTCGCGGTGATCTTCGAAGCCGACGACGGCGCCGTCACCCGCGTCACGTATGCCGACCTGCTCGCGCGCGTGTCGCGCTTCGCGAACGCGCTGAAGCAGCGCGGCATCGGCCGCGGCGATCGTGTCGTCATCTACATGCCGATGTCGGTCGAGGCGATCGTCGCGATGCAGGCCTGCGCGCGCATCGGCGCGACGCATTCGGTCGTGTTCGGCGGCTTCTCCGCCAAATCGCTGAACGAGCGGCTCGTCGACGTCGGCGCGGTCGCGCTGATCACCGCCGACGAGCAGGCGCGCGGCGGCAAGACGCTCCCGCTCAAGAGCATCGCCGACGAAGCGATCGCGATGGGCGGCTGCGACGCCGTGAAGAGCGTGATCGTCTATCGCCGCACCGGCGGCAAGATCGACTGGCATGCGGACCGCGACCTGTGGATGCACGAGCTGACCGCAGGCGTTGCCGATACGTGCGAGCCGGAATGGGTCGGCGCCGAGCATCCGCTGTTCATCCTGTATACGTCGGGCTCGACCGGCAAGCCCAAGGGCGTGCAGCACAGCACCGGCGGCTATCTGCTGTGGGCCGCGCTGACGATGAAGTGGGCGTTCGACTGGAAGCCCGCCGACGTGTTCTGGTGCACCGCCGACATCGGCTGGATCACCGGCCACACGTACATCACGTACGGCCCGCTCGCGTGCGGCGCGACGCAGGTCGTGTTCGAGGGCGTGCCGACCTATCCGGACGCCGGCCGCTTCTGGAAGATGATCGCGGATCACAAGGTCAGCGTGTTCTACACCGCGCCGACCGCGATCCGTTCGCTGATCAAGGCGGCCGAGGCCGACGACAAGGTCCATCCGAAGAGCTACGACCTGTCGAGCCTGCGCATCATCGGCACGGTCGGCGAGCCGATCAACCCGGAAGCGTGGATGTGGTATCACAAGCACGTCGGCCAGGCGCGCTGCCCGATCGTCGACACGTGGTGGCAGACCGAGACGGGCGGCCACATGATCTCGCCGCTGCCGGGCGCGACGCCCACCGTGCCGGGCTCGTGCACGCTGCCGCTGCCGGGCATCATGGCCGCCGTCGTCGACGAGACGGGGCAGGACGTGCCGAACGGGCAGGGCGGGATTCTGGTCGTCAAGCGCCCGTGGCCGTCGATGATCCGCACGATCTGGGGCGACCCGGAGCGTTTCAAGAAGAGCTACTACCCTGAGGAGCTCGGCGGCGGGCTGTATCTGGCGGGCGACGGCACGGTGCGCGACAAGGACACCGGTTACTTCACGATCATGGGCCGCATCGACGACGTGCTGAACGTGTCGGGCCACCGGCTCGGCACGATGGAGATCGAGTCGGCGCTGGTCGCGCACGAGCTCGTCGCGGAGGCGGCCGTGGTCGGGCGTCCGGACGAGACGACGGGCGAGGCGGTCGTCGCGTTCGTCGTGCTCAAGCGCGCGCGTCCGGAAGGCGAAGAGGCCGCGAAGCTCGCGAAGGAGCTGCGCGACTGGGTCGGCAAGCAGATCGGGCCGATCGCGAAGCCGAAGGACATCCGTTTCGGCGACAACCTGCCGAAGACGCGCTCCGGCAAGATCATGCGCCGCCTGCTGCGCTCGCTCGCGAAGGGCGAGACGATCACGCAGGACACGTCGACGCTCGAGAACCCCGCGATCCTCGACCAGCTCGCCGAAGTGCGCTGAGCCCGCGCCCGGGCATGCGCCCCTGCGCGGCAATCCCGATTGCCCGCGCAGGGGCTTTTTGCTACACAAGGGCATGACCGTTCCGTCCCGTCCCGCGCCTGTCGCGCCGCCGCCCGTTCCCGCGCCGCTCGCGCGCGCGCATGCGCGCTACTGGCGCTTCAACGTCGCGCTGATCGCCGTGCTGATGGCGACCGGCTTCGCGGTGTCGTTCGTCGTTCCGTTCTTCGCGCCCGCGCTCGCGGGCGTGCGCTTCGTCGGGTTCAGCCTGCCGTTCTACGTCGGCGCGCAAGGCGCGATCCTCGTCTATCTCGTGCTGATCGTGATCTACATCGGGCTGATGCAACGCGCCGACCGCATCCTGCGCCGCACGTACGACGCGTACGCGGCGCAGGCCGGCGACACGCGCGGCGGGCGCTGACGGATGCTGACGCGTCGCCTGATCCGCGCGTATGCGCTGTACACGCTCGGCTTTCTCGGGTTCGTGCTGCTGCTGGGCCGGATCGAGCGCGCGGCCGGCTCCGGCGTGTGGATCGGCTACGTGTTCCTGTTCGTGCCGATCGCCGTCTACGCGGTGATCGGGCTGCTGTCGCGCACGTCCGACCTCGTCGAATACTACGTCGCCGGGCGGCGCGTGCCGTCCGCGTTCAACGGGATGGCGACCGCCGCCGACTGGCTGTCGGCCGCGTCGTTCATCGGCCTCGCCGGATCGCTGTACGCGACCGGCTACGACGCGCTCGCGTACCTGATGGGCTGGACCGGCGGCTTCTGCCTCGTCGCATTCCTGCTCGCGCCGTACGTGCGCAAGCTCGCCCGCTACACGATTCCCGACTTTCTCGGCACGCGCTTCTCGAGCACCGCGGTGCGCGCGCTCGCGGCGGGCGCGGCGATCCTGTGCTCGTTCGTCTATCTGGTCGCGCAGATCCAGGGCATCGGGCTGATCGCGACGCGCTTCATCGGCGTCGATTTCGCGATCGGCATCTTCTGCGGGCTCGCGGGCATACTCGTCTGCTCGTTCCTCGGCGGGATGCGCGCGGTGACGTGGACGCAGGTCGCGCAGTACATCATCCTGATCAGCGCGATCCTGATTCCCGTGTCGCTGATCGCGATGAAGAACGGGCTCGGGCCGGTGCCGCAATTCGGCTACGGGCAGTTGATGGAGCGCGTCGCCGCGCGCGAAGCGCAGGTGCGCGATTCGCGCGACGAGCAGCGGGTGCGCGACGCCTATCGCCGGCAGGCCGCGCACATCCAGGCACAGCTCGACCGGCTGCCCGCGTCGTATGCGCAGGAGCGGGGGCGGCTCGTCGACCAGCTGGCCGATCTGCGCCGCCACAACGGGCCGCTGCGCGAGATCAGCCAGCGCGAGCGCGCGCTCGCGGAGTTCCCGCGCGACCCGGCGGCGGCGCGTGTGGTGTGGTCGCAGGCGCGCGACGACCTGCTCGCGCGCGCGGCGCCGCCCGTGCCGATGCACGAGCCGTTTCCGGCGGCGAGCGACGACGAGCGGCGGCCGCGTGAACGGAACTTCCTCGCGCTGCTGCTGTGCCTGTCGCTCGGCACCGCGAGCCTGCCGCACATCCTGACGCGCTACAACACGACGACATCGGTCGCGTCCGCGCGCCGTTCGGTCGGCTGGACGCTGTTCTTCATCGCACTGTTCTATCTGAGCGTGCCGGTGCTCGCGGTGATGATCAAGTACGAGATCCTCGCGAACCTCGTCGGGCGGCCGTTCGCGGCGCTGCCGGCGTGGGTCACGCAGTGGCATCACTTCGAGCCGGACCTGATCGGCGTCGTCGACGAGATTCGCGACGGGATCGTGCACTGGTCCGAAATCCAGATGCAGCCGGACATGGTCGTGCTCGCCGCGCCGGAAATCGCCGGGCTGCCGTACGTCGTGTCGGGGCTGATCGCGGCGGGTGCGCTCGCGGCCGCGCTGTCGACCGCGGACGGCCTGCTGCTGACGATCGCGAACGCGCTGTCGCACGACATCTACTACCACATGGTCGCGCCCGACGCGTCGAGCCAGCGGCGGGTGACGATCTCGAAGGTGCTGCTGCTCGGGGTGGCGCTGTTCGCGTCGTATGTCGCGTCGCTCAATACGGGGAAGATCCTGTTCCTCGTCGGCGCGGCGTTCTCGCTCGCGGCGTCGAGTTTCTTTCCGGTGCTCGTGCTGGGCGTGTTCTGGAAGCGCACGACGACGCGCGGCGCGATCGCCGGGATGGTGACGGGGCTCGTGGTGTGCGTGTATTACATCGTGTCGACGTATCCGTACTTCGCGCAGCTGACCGGCTTCGCCGGGCCGACGTGGTTCGGGATCGAGCCGATCAGTTCGGGCGTGTTCGGCGTGCCGGCGGGGTTTGCGGTCGCGATCGCGGTCAGTTTGGTCGATCGGGAGCCGGATGAGTATACGCGGGCGTTGGTGGATTATATTCGGCATCCTTGAGGGGGAGGGGCGCCCCATCTTGGTTCGCGAAGTTTGCGGACCAGGGGAGACGCCTTTTAAGGATACATATATTCGGTGTGATGCCCGATGAACTTGTCTCCGACAAATTCGAAGCAGAAGTTTCCTTCTTCGAACGACCGGTAGACCAATATTGCGCCTCTGATGCAAACCTTGTTGCTGTTTATAGAGTAACTTATCTGCCCTCCGTCTTTGGCTGTTGGGCGGCCGTGCATGAATCCGGAAAACGAGTCAATTGGAAGTGGGTATGCCAATCCCGATTGAGTGTCGATCGCGACAACCGACTTTTGGTGGTATTTCTCAAATTCCGGGCGCGCTAAAATTATGTAGTGACCGTTGAAATTAGCGGGTGCCGAGTTCAGCGTATTGTTGTATGCGGCGACGTGCTCGTCGTCACAAAAATTGATTGGGCTGTATTGGAATGAGCATTTTGTCAACTCCGACGTTGCGTATGCAATCTTTACTCCGGTGTATGCGTGATTGCGCTGTGAGTTTGACGATTTTGCAAAAACATCGGGCAGAATGAGGGAAGTGATTGTCAGGATGAGGGTGATGAATAATTTTCTCATTTCTCTGTCGGGCTGGATTCCGGTGAGGATTTATCGAAATTTTTTGGTGGGGATCGTGTAGGTGCGGATCCTTGTCAATGGTGTGCGGCTCGTGTGACGTTAATTTTCGTAAGATTGGCTATCGATTGCTGGCTCAATTCACTATTTTTGAAGCAGCGTCTTTAAATAATCAACCCGCTGTTTTGTTATCGTAGTGAGGCATTCTTTCGTAATTAGGCTGGAGCCGATGCCTTGAGATGCCGACGCCTCAGCTGCAACATACCCAGTACACTGCTTGCTCCGGTAAGCGAGCCAAGCTTCCTGCGCTTGCTGAAGCTCGTTCTTGTATCGTGTGGATAAGTATAATTTTTGATATGTCGAATTTAATTCGGTTTTTGATTTATTTAGTTCCGCATTGATGCGTGATAAGTCGTCGTACGCATTCCCATTGTTGATGGCTGCGTCGGCAAAAGCGATTGCCGGTAGGGCGATAAATGCAAGTGTGATGGTTTTCTTCGTGATATTCATCGGGTGTCGCATTTGTGTTTGTGGCCTGGGCGGGAATTTTGCGAGGTGATATAAGGCAGAATAAATCAGAAGGCGCGTACTTTTAATTGGTGCATCCTGGATTCCGGGGAAATGTGTCAATTTCAGGTTTCGAGTTGCTCTGGCTGAGTTCGTCGCAGTTCGAGGCTGCCATCGATGGCTAGTGGATGCAATTCGAAATGAATTTTCGTAATTTCACCTCATCTACTCCTAGTATGTCTGGATGCTCGGGGTCTCGTGTCAGATCCAATGCTTGCATCGAATTCTTATCCAAGTTTATCCAACCGATAGTAACTTGTTTGTCAAGATTGTCGGGGCTATCCGCAGCGACGTACAGTCTGATGCTATAGACTCCGTTAGCCGCATCGGCAATATCCACGTGAATGTCTTTCTTGTTCACCGCAACATGCTTGAGCGGAGGTACAACCAATTCTCTTAGCTCGTTTTTGCAGATATCGGCTCTGGCATGGGCTCCGCATGAAATGGTCAGGAGTAGGGGGAGCGTTGCGATTTTGTAAAGAATCCTCATGTTCGATGAAAAGTGGATTTGTGGTTCACAGTGTTATGAAGCGGAGTAGCCCGTATCACCTAACGACTCGATCGGTGACTTCGACAGCAGGCGGGGCTGTTTTTCCGAGACTGCTGATTGGTGTGAGCCGCGTGCGGTGTTCCATCTCCCAATCACGCCAGACTCGAGATCAGGTGACAGCCGCACGTAGCGCGATGGCCATGCCGTGCGATCGGGATGCCGTCGTCCGTCATCGACGGGTCGCCTTCCTCGATGAGGTTCGGTGAGACATCTGGATGCTGCGGGCACGATACGCGGTCGCCCTTGCGGGCGACATAGCGGCCGTCGAAGCGCATCGAAGTTGACGCTGTTTCGACCTTGCCGCCGTGGTCCGTGTCGTCACCGATACGAATCAGGTCCATCACGTCAGTCCTTCGTTTTCCGAGAAGAGGCTTCAAATAGTCAACTCCCTATCTAAGTGGCGCAGGCAATAGTTCGTGTTTAGGCTGAGTGGGCATCGCGGAATTTTGGAGTGGTCGAATGCTAAATGAAATCATGGTCTGATTTTATTGTCGGGATAATTTATGTCGATACATTTCACCCATTTTTCGATAATCTTCCCATTTTTCGCTATGTAGCGAAATTTGATATATCCATCGTGAGGGCTTCCCAGTGTTTCAACTTTGTCGCCAGCTATTAGGTACGCCTTTCCTGCGGCTTGAGGGAGTGGTCGGTCATAGAGGTACGCACGTTCGCTCACTACTAAAAAATAATTATTGCTTTCGTGATCAGCAGCGGCTTTCCATGAGGGAAGTGTTCTTTTGGTGATGGTTGTTAAACTATTTTTGTCCGATTCGCTGAGGTCAGAGAAATAGGATCGGTTGTTGACTTTTTTACCATCCTCGATGAAATTAATGCTGCCGTCTCTTTCTACAACATAGATCGTGTCGTAGCAATATGGATCCTTTTCTCCGGCTGATGGTTGCTTGTCGAGCAATATAAATGTGCTTTGATCGATCATCTTTTTATCCGCCGGTTTGCACATGGAATGCGATGCCATGATGTCTGGCACCATTGGACTTAGATTTTCCGAGAAAAATGATCGGGGAAAACGGCGGCCAATCTCAAGGCCAATAACCGATCCATTGCGAGCAACAAACCAGTTCTTATTGTCCTGCTCAGAACAATTGCATGAACATGATACTAACGTCCAACTGCTATTTTTGTTCCAAGAAATCTGCAGTGGTGCATTCGGGCACAGGTTTTTTGCTTCGTTGGTGATGGTCGTTGTGCATTCGTCACCAGGCCCACATTCAACGGTATCGTATTTTACCTCCGCTATTGCATTTACGGCACTTGTCGCGATAACAATTACGAGCAACAGTCTTATTAATGATTTTTTACAATCCGCAGACATTTTTATCCGCCTTTCCACTAAGTAATTTGAAATTGATGTTGTCTCTTGGCATGGGCTTCTCACCCTTGACTGGTGGGTGTGGGTATGGCTTCTGTTGTATAATTCCCATTCGCCGGCTGGTGGCGTCGAATATCCATTTAGGGTTGGCTGTTTTGGCTCTCTCTTGAACTGCGATTTTAAGAAGTTCTATCTGTGTGGCTGGTTTTTCCGTGGCAACGCGTTCTGCTATCTGATGCGATGCTTTGCTTAAGTCATGCTGCTGTACGCATAAATCATAGAGGGCGCAGTAGGTAACGAGCTGCACGGATTTCATCAGGTCGGGGCGCAGTTCCCGTAAGAGCTTCAGGCAGCTTAGAATATCTTGATGATATTTTGCTGCCTCTTTAATTTGAATCTCTTGAAATTTTTCATTCGATCCGATGGCCTTGAATGTTTTCTGCCAATTATCCCTATTGCTATTTTGTTGCGCAATCGCCCAATTTTTTTGGGCGGCAAAATCCCCGCTTATTATCGCGCTCCAGATGGCTTGATAATTCGTTCCGGGAGCAAATGCAGCTTCAAACGCTTGAGGGTCGGCATCATGCATCTTTTTGAGGACGGGGCCAAGCGTATTCATTCCAAAATTCCACTGGATCAGTCCAAACGACATGCCCATGCCGTCAAAATTATCGGCGCATCCGTCAAATTTTGGATTTCCGTTTTCGAACGATGCCGAAATAAATAGTGCGATCCGCTGGGCCTCAACCAACGGAATGCAGTCTCCATCGCCGCACGCGAAATTCCCAATCAACCCGATCGGATGAAAATGCCATGGCTTCGGCTCTTTCGGAAGAATCGTTGCGTCGATCCCTTGAACCTCTTCCCACCACTGGAGCTTCTTTATCCGCTCCATCTCGTTCTGCCATTTCCATGGCACGAGCTTCATGTAAGGCGTGATGTCCTCCCACTTGCCCATGTTGCCGCCCCATTCGCTCTCGCTCTTCACGACAATGTGCGAGATCGCTTCGGCCAGCCAGGGCATTTTCTGCGCGTCCGCCAATTCCGCTGCGGTCACCTTGCCGTCGTGGTTGGTGTCACTTGCCTTTTCGAGCTTCTGGATAAGGTCGCTGGTGGCCAATGCGTCCGCACTAGGCTTGAAGTTGTCCTGATCCTCTCCCATGGCGAGCCCGGCGACAAACAGATACCGCTTGAACATATCGACCATCGTGGTCGAACTGTTATCGACGAGTTCGAACCCCGGCCAGTCCCACGGACTACACAGCGTCACCTTGGGGTGGTCGCGTTCGCGCGCCCAGCCTTGAAGCGTTCCACCGTCTTTCGTGCCCAGGGTCACATTCCACCAGCGTATCGCTTTTCCGCTCGCGTCCTTGTCTTCTCGGGCAAAGTTTTGCGGGCCAGGCTTCTCGAGTTCGACGATCTGGAACACGTTGCGAAAGTCCGCTGCGGGTCCGTCTGCCTGACTCACTTTTAGCGGAAAGTCTTTCCAACCCTTGATGGGTGCCGTGGTCAGTTGATTGATCAGCACCACGCCGCTGTCAATCCAAAAGGGGCTCCCGATCGGCGTCTCGATGGGCTCCGGCTTTTTCGCCGGTTTCGGCTTGTGCTTTTTCCCGGTCCCAGCCGGAGCAGGGGGCTCCGGCTGCGGGGCAGGCATCTTGACAGTTTTGGGCTGCACCTTGACCCACCGCGATTTCGAATCGCTGACCGGCGCCAGTTTCAAACCAGTCTGCTGAAGAACGTAGTCCGGTTCCCGGACCTTCGTTACCAGTTTTGCGCCGGCCAGAATTTCCAAAAATGGCTTTTCCATATTCGGATCTGCCTCTGACAACTCTTTTGCGCGTAACTGGCTCTTGGCAATGAACGTCGGAAGGTCGGGACCCGCAAAAACTTCGAGGTGCAGCAATGGCCGCGTCGGCAGCGGAGGAGTGTGCTTCGCTTCTCTGTACCGTTGGTATTGTCCGATATGCGCGACGATGTCTCCCGCTTTGACCGGGTATGGCTTCTTGAGTACAACGACCTTATCGACGGGGCCCGACTGAGGAATCGGCTCGAGCTCTGAGACAAAAACGTAACCCCACTTCAGTTGTACATCAGGAGGCTGCCCGACGATGGGGCCAACCGGATCCCCTTTAATGATCTTCGTGATTTTTGCCCAACCGTTCCGGCCGCCATTATCCGCCTCATTCACGGTCAATTCCGTCCCCTCGGGTAGCAACCCGAGCAACTTTCCGTTCGGAATAATGCGAACCCGGACCCCTGATACTGGTTGGGGAAGCGAATCGTTCCCGTCTGGTTGCGGCAATGAATCGTCGCCCGCCGCGCTGGGATCGACCGGCTTCGGTTTCGGAACGCCCTGCGCGTTTGGTTTCAATGCTCGATACGAGCGCTCCACTTCGAGATACGGCGGAAGCGTGAACTGCGACGCCTTGGCAGCCGCATTGAACCGCCCCGAGTTTTGTGGAGGCTCCAACTCTTGAGAGAATGGAGCCATGAACAAGAAGCCAAGCAAGTTTTCCCCGGAAGTCCGAGAGCGCGCAGTGCGCCTCGTACGCGAGCAGCGTAGCGAGCACCCGTCGATGTGGGCGGCAGTCGAATCGATTGCGCCGATGATCGGCTGCACGCCGCAGACGTTGTTGGATTGGGTTAAGCGCGACGAGGTCGACCGTGGAGAGCGCGATGGCGTGAGTACGGCCGAGCGTGAACGCATCAAGGCCTTGGAGCGCGAGGTCAAGGAACTGCGCCGGACCAATGAGATTCTCAAACTGGCGAGCGCGTTTTTCGCCCAGGCGGAGCTCGACCGCCGTTTCAAGTCCTGAAGGCCTTCATTGATCAGCATCGCGACACCTTCGGGGTCGAGCCGATCTGCAAGGTCTTGCGGATTGCCCCGTCGGGCTACCGACGCCATGCAGCACAACTTCGCGATCCGTCGAAGCGCTGCGCCCGCGCGAAACGCGATGAGCTTTTGCAACCGGAGATCAAGCGTGTCTGGCAGGCCAACATGCAGGTCTACGGCGTGCCGAAGGTCTGGAAGCAGATGAACCGGGAAGGCATTGCAGTGGCACGCTGCACGGTCGGACGGTTGATGAAACTGCAGGGCTTGCGTGGCGCAGTTCGCGGTAAGCGTGTTCGCACGACGATTCCCGAGGTGACCGCGCCGCGCCCGCTGGACCGAGTCAACCGGCAGTTCAAGGCTGACCGACCGAATCAGCTCTGGGTGTCGGATTTTACGTATGTCTCGACATGGCAAGGCTGGCTGTACGTGGCATTCGTGATCGACGTGTTTGCCCGCCGTATTGTTGGCTGGCGCGTCAGCTCGTCGATGACCACGGACTTCGTTCTGGATGCACTTGAACAAGCGCTGTACGCCCGCCAACCGGGTGAGGACGGGACTTTGATTCATCATTCCGACAGAGGGTCTCAATACGTCAGCATCCGCTACAGCGAACGGCTGGCTGAGGCCGGCATCGAGCCGTCGGTCGGCAGCCGGGGCGACAGCTACGACAATGCGCTGGCCGAGACGATCAACGGCCTGTACAAGACGGAACTGATTCATCGGTGCGCCCCTTGGAAAACGAGGGAATCCGTCGAACTGGCAACGCTGGAATGGGTCGCCTGGTACAACCGTCATCGGCTGATGGAACCGCTCGGCTATATCCCGCCTGCTGAAGCTGAGGCAAACTACTACAGGCAACTCAGAAATGCCGCTGACGTGTCCGCATTAACTTAAACCAACCAGCCTCCACGATTCCCGGTGCGGTTCACATTGTCCGTTTTGGTCTGATCAAGCATCGCCTTATACGTTTTCCAGTCGAGCGTATGCATGTACAAACTGAAGAACGTCAGCGTTTCACCGGGCGGCGGCCCGGACGGCGCCGGCGACTTTGTCGGAGCGGGGGCCGGAGGAGTCGCATTGTTTCCGGAGGCGGGTGCTGTCGGCGCATTCGACGGTGCCGGCGCGGGTTCGGGCTTTTTCGGTGCGGGCGGCAATTGCAGTGTATGGCGGATCAGCACAAAGCCGCGCGAGTACAGCGCGTGGCGCTGGTCCTGATAGGTCAGCGTGGGGTATTCCTTGTCGAGCCGATAAGCGACGACCTCTCCCGTGGCGATTGCCCGTATTCCCTCGTCCTGCTTCAGCGCTTCACCTGTCTTCTGACCGAAGTGAATGCCGCCATGCCAGATCCCGCTTGCTCCCAGTGGATAAAAGCCGTCCTCTGCAGTCGCAAGCACCTGCATATAGGTGAGGGGATCCGTGGTGTCCGGAGATGCACCTCCCTGAGTAGAAGGAGAAAACGGATAGCTCCATGCAAGTGGCGTGTACGCCGGCTTGGCGTCCGGCTCAGGCTTTTTCGGCGGTTGTTTGGGAGGGTGCTTGTCCGTCATGTCAGATTGAATCGCAAGTCGTTATCGTGCATCAAAAGCCGGCATCCGCTCAGCCAGAAAAATCGTCCGCGTAACCGCCGTGTTTGGACACCGGCGTACCGTTTAGTGGGTCTCGCAACGTCATGGTCGACGCACCGGGCTTGTCCCAGGATGCGCATTTTTCGAGAATCTGGCCCGACGTCCCGTTTTCGATCATGTTCGGCGTGATCTTGATATACGAGGAGCCGACGTTGAGAATCAGTTCCTTTTCCGCGCGCAGGATCACCCGCCCTGACGCGCTCTCGATCTTGACGTCCTGTTGTGCCAGCATTGTCAGCGCATCGGTTTGAGCTTGGATCTCGATCGCGCCTTTCGTCGCGAAGATTTTCACTCCCTGGTTTTGGGCGTACAGGCTGATCTTGTCCATTACGCTGGCGAGAAACGACTTCCCGGCTGCGAGGTTAACGTTTTTCCCCGCCACCAAATTGACCTGCTGATTAGCCGATGTGTGAATCGATTGATGGCTCGACAGTCCGATGCCGGCCGGGCTCGACAGTAGCAGCGCGGGTTTTGCAAAGCCATTGGCGTTCCCCGTCCCGCCGCCAGCGGTGCGCCCGCCTTTTGTTGCAGCGGGCACCGTGTGCTGCGTCATCTCGGTAAAGGCTTTCAACGCATCGCTGCCGTCCTGCAAGCTCTCGGCCCGATTCGTTTCGCTCGCCTGCGACACCGTTTCGAGCACGGCTTCCGAAGCCGCGAGCTGATCGGTCGCCGCGGACACGTTCATTGGTTGTACTGCGGCGGGGTGGGTCGAGATAGACATACCCTGAACGGCCCGGATCGCACCATGAGCCTCCGATTTGAGGTCGAACCCACTGCCCACGAACGACCCCCGCGTGTTGTCGCTCTGTTCGATCAGATAGCCCAAATGCAGGTGCGAACTGTAGCTCGACGAGTAAAGGTGGACCCGGTTCTGACCGGTAGCATCGTCCATGACGAGCTGGTTGAAGCCGTCGCCGCCATACTCACGCGAACGAAACCCGGACAGCAGGCCGTGCGTGTGCCACACCGGCATCGTCGCGCCCCCATGCAAACGCGACACGATGACGGGCCGGTCGCAGTCGCCATTGACGAATCCGAGGAGCACCTGATCACCTTTGCGCAACGGGAAGTAGCCGCCGCGCTTCGAGCCTGCGTCCGGCATCGCCGCGCGAATCCACGACGTCGACTTTGTATTGCGATCGTTCCGGCTGTTCGACGTCCGGACCCGCACGCGATTGCCATCGTCCGTGGCGATTTCTTCGTCGCTGTCGGTTACGACGATCGCCGTCTGCAAGTGCATCTCCGGCTTGTCATGCTCGAACGGGCTGCGGAACGGCGTCTTGCGGCGTTGCGCTTCGATCTCGACGTGGAAGAATCCGATACCGCCATCGCGGTGGCTCACAGTCGCGCCGGCCCCGGCCGCCTTCACCTGTTCGATCTCGCTGCGCAGGCTGCGCGGGAAGCGGGTTAGGGCGTCCATTCCTGGCAGGTTGTTTTGAATCAGCCAATCGCTCGCGATGATCGACAGTTCGCGCTCTTCGTCAGGCAATGCGTCGAGGACGGGATGCCCCGACACTTTGAACCAGTAGCCGGGCAGCGCGTAGCGGGGACTACCGATCGCAAAATAGCGCTTTGCTCTGGACGCCCATTCCTCGGTTCGAATACGCGCCTGTTGTTGTCCGGCATCGGATTCGGCCCAGGTCTGTGAGCCGGTATATAGATAATCCTCGCCTTGGCCCGGCAGATCTTCCAGGTCGGCCGCCGGCATGCTGATTTGTTTGTCGAGATCCGGGCGCTTGTAGTCGACGGTGCCGAGCGCAAGCGTTGCGCTTTGTGCATCTTGCTGCTCGCTCAGCTGCGTGAGGCCATCGAAATCCTCGTCGGTACCCGCGTGGCTGAACTTCATCTCCGAATTCGGCAGTGACGGCCCGAAATACAGGTCGTCCATCATCACGACCTTGTGCGACTTGCCATCCTTCGCGAAATCGAAGCGCGCAAATACGCCGACTTCCTCCAGGCTGCGATGCACGAAATTCCAGTCGGTTTCCCACTGCACGCGGTGCGAATACGAGCGCATCGCCGCGCGCAGTTCCTGCCCATAGTTACCGGAAGCCTGCGAATGCTTGTCGAACACGTCGGTGAGAATTTGCCAGCCGCTCGCTTCCTGCCAGTCGCGCCGATCGCTGCTCAGCTTCAGAAAGCTCAGCCACGAAGAAAACTGAAGCTGGAAATACGAGACGCTCCCGTCGTTTCCGAGGCGGCGAGCCCGCTGCACATAGCCATGGATCGGCAGATAGCCGCCGTCGGTCTGGCGAATCCACAGCGTGACGGGTTGCAGCATCAGCGCGCTGAGCTTGATCTTGTCGCCCATGACGGACGACGCGTCGACGGTCACTTCGAAATTGCGCCCGAGTCGCGCGTTGACCTTGACGTACAGCGGCGTGAGCCAGTCCTCGCCGAGCGGCGTGTCGAGTTTGACGATGCGATCGAACTGCGCGTAACCGCCGCGCAACACCTTCAGCAATACTTCCCCGCTCATGCCATTACCCCGTTTCTCGAGAACGCGATCGTTATCCGACATCCCGGCGCCGGAATTGTGTCAGTGCCAAATGAATCTTTCAAACAAATAACGATTTATTTGGATTTGCTTTCATTTTGGTGCGGAAATCCTATAAGCCGCGCCTCGGCTGATCGCGCGAAAGATCATATCAAAGGGAATTCAATACGGTAAATGTCCGGTAACCATTTTTGAAAGTCTTCTCGAAACCATCGGGCATGTAATTTTTACTATTTTGTGGCTGTCTCGTTATGTGGTGAGTAAATAATTACCGATTTTCGATGCGGCGTCATATCCCGTCACCGGATGATAAGGGGCACATCGTCTTTCCGTCGGCAACGTCGAGCACGAGTGCGCACGCGCCCCCTACCTGGACGTACGCCAGCATCAGTCACTTTCCTGACCGGAGTTTTCATCCGGATAAGACGGATGGGTGCTTGATATCCTGCCTTTGATATAGGCGATTCGGTTGCGATATGCGTCGAGTAAGCACGCACTGTCTGCGCAGGAATTGCGGACCGTCCTGAGCCATTCGATTTGATCCAGCCGAATCGGGTCCTGATATGAGATTTCTTTCGAATCGGCTTGGCGCATCGCGACGTAGCCACGATTGACGGTTGCATCCAGCTTGAGCAGTTCTCGGTTTCTACAAATGAGAGATGCTCGCCATTCGTGCCGGGCTTACTGCAATCAAAAACTCTCCCTGCATGCGCCGGCGCACGGGTCGAGCGCTCGAACACGTATGCCCAGGAACCGTCGAGGAGTACCAGTTTGTCCGGCGATCACTCGTGCGTAACGAAATTGACCGTTCGCCGGTGACGCCTGCCACGGAGGCTTGGGCGGAAGTAGAGAACGCCGAGCTGCGATGTAGCGACGTACGAAGAAGGTAGCGCGAAGGCGGGTTGATCCACGAAAAACTCAGGCTCGCTTGGCGAAACGAGTGTCGTGAACCAATGAAAAAAGCCCTTGAAGACTCAAGGGCTTTTAGGGTGTTCTGGCGGAGAGAGGGGGATTCGAACCCCCGATAGGCGATTAACCTATACACGCTTTCCAGGCGTGCGACTTAAACCACTCATCCATCTCTCCGGAAGACCGAGAGTATAGCAAACTCTGGCGGCGGCCCGCCAGCCCCTCGATTTCCCGGCAGAGCGTCCCACGCTGGCAGGGCTGCCGGGGTCGGTCATGCGTCTTCGGCCCGCCAGGGAAGTCGTGCCTGCCACCGGGCATCGGCGCTCTCTTGGCTCAGGCGATCTATGCGCATCGATCGCATCCAGGCGAAGACGCGAACACGCATGCAATCGCGCGTCGCACACCTCCAAGTCGACACCCCCGACGCCGGCCGACATCCACTGCACACTGCGCACGCAGACCAATGCAATCCCTTCGCTCTACTGCGCATGAGGCCCGCCTTCATCGTGACGAGCAATTCGACGTACTACGCGGTTCATCACGGCCAGCCTGCCGCGCTTTATTGCCCGATCACGGTCAATCAAGCCAGCCGCCGAGCATTCCATCTTCCGAGCATCGAATGCCCACCGATCCGTCGCGCCACCCCTTCGAACCCCGACATTTCATTTCTCTTTCGCATTCGTCGCGCGTGTAAGGTTGTGCGCCTTCCGCAGTCCCGAAAACTGCCCCGATAGCGGAATAACCGCAGCCTTTTCACCACCAAGCTCGCACAATACCTTACAAAACGAATGGAAATTGTAAAAATCACGTCGCTTGACGCGATGCGCGTCGGCATTTATTGTCCGTCTGCCGTACGTGAGAGAGCACGTACGTCAATCGCAGATGCGCGCATCTGCGCACACCACAACGCGTAGCAAAAAGCAGAAAAGGAAACGTGGTAGCCACATGAAGCCGCTGTTCGATGACAAGAAATCCGACGCGGTCAGCGATCGTCCTTCCATGCCGTCTTCGGCGCCCGTCGCAGTATCCGCCGCGGCCGATGCAGCCAACACAGCCAACGTTCTTCGAGTGCCGCCGGCGCATCCGACGGAGCCCGCGCGCCTGATCACCGTCGACGAGATCGACCAGCTCGGCGCGGCGCAGGGCGGCCGGATCGCCGCCTTCTCGCAGCAGATTCTCGCGAGCGTGCGCGCATCGGACGCCGACCAGTTCGGCGACAAGCTCAACGAACTGATTGCAACCGCGAAGGGGCTGGACCCGCGTGGCGCCGACAAGGGCGGGCTGCTCACGCAGGTCGCGCGGCTGTTCCGTTCGACGAAGGAAAAGCTGCTGTCGCAATACGAGTCGGTCAGCAAGCGGATGGACACGCTCGTCGTCGAGCTCGAGCGCCATGCGCAGCGGCAGAAGGCCGGCATCGACGAACTCGAGCGGATGTACGACGACAACTACGCGCTGCACCAGGAGATCGCGCAGGCGAAGTCGCACGGCGAAACGGCGCTCGCGACGCTGCGCGCGCATCTCGCGGCCGGCCAGCCAGCCGACGACGCGTTCGGCGCGCAGCGGCTGCTCGACGTGAAGCGCAAGGTCGACGCACTCGAAAGCAAGCTCGACGATCTCGACCGCGCGATGCTGATGTCGAAGCAGCTCGCGCCGCAGATCCGGATGGAGCAGGACCAGAAGCGCACGCTGACGTCGAAGTTCATGACGATCAAGACCGTGCTGATCCCCGCGTGGACCAACGCGTTCGCGCTCTACCTCGAACAGCTCGGCACGAAGCGCGCGGCGGCGCTCGCGAACGCGACCTACGACGCGGCCGACGAGGCGATCCGCGCGCAGGCGGACCTCAACCGCGCGAATGCGCAGGAGGTCGCGAAGCTCGCGCAGCGCCCGGTGATCTCGACCGACACGTTCGAATACGCGCAGCAGCAACTGTTCGGCGCGTTCGACGACGTCACGCAGATCATCGCCGAAGGCAGGCGGCAGCGCGAGCAGGACGCGCCGCGGCTGCGCCAGCTCGAACAGGACCTGATCACCCGATTCGCTCCGAAGCACAACTGAGGTGCATGCATGATTACGCTTGAGAAACGCGCGGCGAAGGTCGCGATCGTCCTTGAAAAACGCCAGATACTGAAGCCGCCCGTGGTGCGCGTCGGCGCGGCGCTCGACATCTCGGGCTCCGCAAAGGCGCTGTACAAGTCGGGCGTGATCCAGGAGACGCACGACCGGATCCTCGGCATCGCGCTGAAATTCGACGACAACGGCGAAGTCGACACGTGGACCTTCACCGAAGGCTTCGACCGCCTGCCGACCGCGACGCCTGACAACTACGGCGCGTACATCACCGACTACGTGCTGAACGGCGACGTCGACAAGTGGGGCGGCACGCAGTACGCGCCGGTGATGAACGACATCGTCGACTTCTTCTTCCGCGCGCCGGAGCCGGCGCGCAAGCGCGAAGCCAAGCGTGGCCTCCTGAGCCGGCTGTTCGGCGGCGCGGACGACGCGCCCGCGCCGGCGAGCGCGCCCCCGCCGGCGAACGGCCACCTGCCGGCCTGGGTGCTGTTCGTCACCGACGGCCAGAACCCGAAGAACGATCGCAAGCGCGTGCGCCAGCTGCTGGCCGAGTCGCGGCATTACCCGCTGTACTGGTCGCTCGTCGGCGTCGGCGATCCGAGCGAATTCGGCTTCCTCGCGGAAGTCGCCGACGAAATGCCGAACGTCGGCTTCCTGCATCTCGAGTCGCTCGACGTCTCCGACGAGCAGATCTACGAACAACTGATCACGCAGGAATTCTGCGACTGGGTGCGCGCGAAGTAAGCGCGGGCCCGCACGGCATCCCTTTTTCGAACAGAGTCACATTCCCATCATGCTGAAAGATTTCAAGATCCCGCTGTCGCTCACGGTTCTGGCGCTCGTCGTCGCGTACTGGCTCGGCGGCTTCAAGGACATGCTCATCGTCGCCGTCCTGTGCGTGCTCGAGATTTCGCTGTCGCTCGACAACGCGGTCGTCAACGCATCCGTGCTCAAGAACTGGTCGGAGAAGTGGCGCAACCGCTTCATGGTGTTCGGCCTGCCGGTGGCCGTGTTCGGCATGCGGCTCGTGTTCCCGCTCTTGATCGTCGCGGTGATCGGCCACATCGGCATGTGGGAGGCGCTGACGCTCGCGATCGACGCGCCGGACAAGTACGCGGCGATCCTGACGTCCGCGCATCACCAGGTGTCGGCGTTCGGCGGCGCGTTCCTGCTGATGGTGTTCTTCAAGTTCATGCTCGACACCGGGAAGGACGAGCACTGGATCGGCATCTTCGAAGGCCCGATGCGGCATCTCGGCCGGATCACCGCGCTCGAGGTCGCGCTGACGCTCGCGATCGTGATCATCGCGTCGCTGTACGTGCCGTCGGCCGAGCAGGTGAGCTTCCTGCTCGCGGGCGCGTTCGGCGTGATCAGCTTCGTGATCGCGCACGGCATCGGCGACCTGATCGGCGGCGAGGACACCGGCTCGCGCGTGGTGCGCGAAGGCGTCGCGGGCTTCATGTATCTCGAAGTGCTCGATTCGTCGTTCAGCTTCGACGGCGTTATCGGCGCATTTGCCCTGTCGAACAACATTTTCCTGATCGCGCTCGGCCTCGGCGTCGGCGCGGCCTACATCCGGGAAATGACGCTCGTGCTGCTGAAGAAGGGCACGCTCGCGCAATATCGCTATCTGGAGCATGGCGCGTTCTGGGCGATCGGCGCGCTCGCGGCGATCATGTTCCTCGGCGTGAAGCTGGAGATTCCCGAGGTCGTGACGGGCCTGATCGGCGCGGCGACGATCGGCGCGGCCGTGTGGTCGTCGATCATCGCGCAACGCAAGGAAGATCGCGCGACGGCCGGCGGCAAGTGACGGCGCGCGGCACCGATTGACGGCGGGCTGCCGCAGGCGGCCCGGATTCGCCGCCGGCGCATCGGCGGAATTCCAGCAGGAGATGTTCAGATGATCAATTTGTCGAAGGGCGGCCGCCTCAACCTGTCGAAAGAGGCGCCCGGCACGCAGAAATTCCGCATCGGCCTCGGCTGGGATGCGAACGCGACGGACACGGGCACGGATTTCGATCTCGACGTGTCGGTGTTCCTGTGCAAGTACGACGCGCAGAACAATCCGAAGCTGATCTCCGACCAGCACTTCGTGTTCTACAACAGCGAAGTGCGCACGATGGAGCGCAAGGACACCTTCATCCAGCCCGGCGACGATTTCCCGAAGCGCGGGATGCCGGCGTCGACGTGCCTCGGCGTCGTCCATAGCGGCGACAACCGCACCGGCAGCGGCGGCGGGGACGACGAGGTGATCTTCATCGACGTGACGAAGCTCGCGGCGGACGTCGAGGAAATCTCGGTGGTCGTCACGATCGACCAGGCCGAAGCGCGCCGCCAGAACTTCGGGCAGGTGCGCAACAGCTACATCCAGATCGCCGACGAGGTGACGGGCGCCGTGATCGCGAAGTACGCGCTCGAAGAGGACTTCTCGATGGAGACGTCGGTGCAGGTCGGCAGCTTCTACCGGCGCGACGGCCAATTCATGTTCAAGGCGGTTGGCGCAGGCTACAACCGTGGCCTCGGCGATTTCGTCCGGGCCTACGGCGGCGCCGTCTGACCGGCGGCCGCGCCAAGCGAACCGCCGCGGGGCAGGACACACGCGATGAAGAAGCCGTCCGACGGGCCGAAGCCGCTCGAATTCGACACGACGCCCGTGCGCACGGTCGGGCGACCGCTGTTCGACCCGCCGCCCGCCGCGGGCGCGTCGGGCGAACGCGCGCCCGCGCGGCCCGTGCCGCAAGCGCTCGAGTTCGGGCCGGTGCCCCAGCGTGCGCCGCGCGCGGCGCACGTCGATGCGCCCGGCCGCGCGCTGTTCGGCGAATCGAATCATCCGCTGCTCGAGCAGTGCTTCCGCGCCGCGCAGGCGCGTTTCCCGAACCTCTATCCCGACTGCGCGCCGCGCATCGAGCGGCACATCCGGCAACTGGTGCCGCTCAAGCTCGCGAGCGTGGCGACGATCGGCGATGCCGCGCTCGAAAGCGCCGGCAATCTCGTCGAGGCCGTCGCGGCGACGACGCGCGAATTCAACGAACTCGGCGCGGCCGACCTGATGGCGGACCTGCTCGCGCAGGCCACGCGCAAGGCCGGCATGCTCGACCGCTGGTTCCGCCCGTCATCCGGCCACGTCGATTACCGCGCGGCGCTCGGCGCGCTCAAGCAGTCGCTCGGCTTCTTCCCGCGCCGGACCGAGGCGCTGGCCGCGAAGGTCCGGCACGCGGACGAAAGCCTCGTCGTCGTGCTCGCGGCGCTGAGCGCGGTCGCGGACGTCGTGCGCGCGCCCGACGACCCCGGGCTCGAACGCACGCTGTTCGACCGCCGCAACATCGTCGGGCAGGCGCTCCAGCAGATCCGCATGCAGCCGGCGCTGCTGCGCGGGCTCGACGAGCGCGTGACCGACCTGCTGTCGCGCGCCGATCACCTGATGAACGTGGTGCTGCCGGCGGCGGCCGCGGCGCGGCCGCAGCGCTGAGCGGCGGCGGTGAGCGCACCGACAGCACCGACAGCACCGATCACAACGCCGGGTGACACAAGCAACGCCAGCAACACCATCGACGCCAGCAGCGCCCCCACCATCCCCGCATGCTCCACCGCACGCGATCCGGTTTCGCGCGTCTTGCCGAGAGTCTGCTATCTTCCCCGGCATTTCATCGCTTTCCCGTTGCCATGACCGACCGCATCGTTGCCGCGTTCGATTTCGACGGCACCATCACCACGTCCGACAGCTTTCGCCATTTCGTCCGCTCCGCGATCGGCACGCCGCGCTTCGCGTGGGCGGGGCTGCGCGCGCTGCCGTGGATCGCCGCGATGAAGGCGGGGCGGCTGTCGCGCGGCGACGCGAAGGCGAAGTTTGCGTGGTTCGCGCTCGGACCGGCCGATGAAGCCGCGCTCGACGCGCTCGCGTGCAGCTTCGTCGACGACTATCTGCCGCAGCTCGTGCGGCCCGAGATGCTCGAGCGGATTCGCGAGCATCGCGCGCGCGGCCACGAACTCGTGCTGGTCAGCGCGTCGCCGTCGCTGTACCTGGAGAAGTGGGCGAAGACGGCCGGCTTCGACGCGGTGCTCGCGACGCGGCTCGCGTTCGAGCGCGGCGCGTTCGCCGGCCGGCTCGACGGCGAGAACTGCTGGGGGCCGCAGAAGGTCGTGCGGCTGAGCGCGTGGTGGGGCGAGCATCCGCCGCGGCAGCTGTTCGCGTACGGCGACAGCCGCGGCGACAAGGAGATGGCCGAACTCGCGAACCACGCATGGATCCGCGGACAAGGCCCGCTGCCGCCCATCGCCGAATGACGCGATCGGCGCATGCCGTGCTCACGCGTCTTGCTGCAAGTGCGGCGCGCCGCCGGCCGGACCGCGACGCGCACCCCATCGGTTCGCACGCTTGAACGTCCCGACGTCGTTGAAGCGCACGCCGACGTCACGCAGCGCCGCGTGTGCGGTGCGCGAGGTCAGCTGCCGGATATAGAACGGATCGCGCACCACGAAGTGATGGATCGCGTGCGTGCTGCCGAAATTGCAGCAGAACAGCTGAAACGGCAGCATCCACCACGGGTTGAGCACCTGGGTCTGCTGGATCACGTTACGCGGATCGATGTCGCCGAAATAATGCATGTTCGAGCTGACGAAGTTGATGCAGAAGCTGCGCACGAAGTTCGGCGCCAGCCACACGACCGCGACGAAATCGACGACGTGCATCGCGCGCGCGATGACGACCGGCACGCTCGCCGCGTAGCCGAACGCATGCAGCGCGAACGACCCGGCGTGGTAGACGATGAACGCATGCCACAGCGCGTAATACAGGTGTCCGAGCGGCATGTACGACGACACCTGCTCGACGCGCAATTGCGCGCGCTCCGCCGCGTCGCGCACCGGTTGCGCGGCCACGTACCGGCGGACCTTGCGGCGCATCGCCTGCGGCCGCAGCACGACGGCGAGCATTCCGTCCGCGAGCATCAGCAGCCGCTTGATACCCCACGGCTCGCCGTTGGTGATGCCGAATTCCTCGAGATCCGATTCGCCGCCCGACACCTTGTGATGATGCAGGTGCATGCGGCGGCGCGTCCACGGGTTGATCGTGCCCGGCCGGGCGAGCCAGCAGAGCGCCATCATCAGGTGATGGGCCCACGGCGTCTTCTTGAAGTACATCAGATGGATCAGGTCGTGTTCGAGCTCGTGAATCAGCGACGTGACGAACGCGACGGCCGGCACCGCGACGTACCACGCGATCGCGCCGCGCGCGTACAGCCACGCGATCGCGAGCATCGCAGCGACCGATACGGCCATCACGGTCGCACCCACGAGGCTCTGCTGGTCGAGCAACGGAAAGCGCGCGCGCAGCGCGTCGCTCGCCGCATTGACCTCGCGGCGCACGTACGCGACCTTGTCCGCGTCGTCGCGAAAAACGGGTGGTGCGGGTTGGCTCATCGACCGGAATCCATGTGGAAAAAGTGAGGCGCAATGCCGATCCCGGCAGGATAGGCCGCACGAGCCGCGCGCGCGAGGGCCGCCGGTGCCAATTGCGGTGTCATTTCGGGCCATCGCGTGCGGGGCGCCGGCCATTGCCGCAGGCAGCAGGCAGCAGGCAGCACGCCCTAGAGGCGCGCCGCGGTGTCATCACGGGCCGCCGACGCTACAATCCGCCGAAACCGCCCGGGAGTCCGCCGCATGGCCCAGTCAGTCCCGGATGCCGCGCGCCAGCTGCACAAGGCGACGGTGTCCTCCGCGTATGCGCTGTTCATGCTGATGCTGGCGGAGGAGCGCGGCATCGACGGCGATCGCATCCTGGCCGGCTCGGGCGTCGAGCGTGAGCGGCTCGCGCAACCCGACGCGCGCATCACGCCGTTGCAGCAGGCGGCGATCGTGTTCAACCTGCTCGACGCGACGAACGACCCGTCGATCGCGATCGAGATCGGCCTGCGCAGCAGTCTGACCAAAGCCGGCTTGATCGGCTTCGGGCTGATGAGTTGCGCAACGCTCGGCGAGGCGATCGCGCTCGGGATCCGCTATCTGCCGACACGCGTGCCGTTCTTTTCGGTGCGGCTCGTGCAGCTCGACGGCACGGTCGACATCGACGTGTACGACGCGTTTCCGCTCGGCCGGCTGCGTCAGTTCGCGGTCGAGAATTTCCTCGTCGAGACGGCGATGCTGTTCAACTCGCTGCTCGACCCGGCGCCGGCGCGCACGTGGCAGTCGCGCGCGGAGCTGCATTTCGAATGGCCGGAGCCGCCGTGGTTCGAGCGCTACCGCGCGCGGTTGCCGCGCTGCCATTTCGATGCGAGCGCGAATCGCATCCGCTGCGACGCCGCGCTGCTCGACGAGCCGATCGGCACGGCGAACGCACAGACCGCGCAGATGATCGTGCAGCAATGCGACGCGGAGCTCGCGCGGCTCGGCTATGCGGAAAGCATCGTCGAGCGCGTGCGCAACCTGCTGATCTGCGGCGCGCACGGCTATCCGTCGGTGGACGACGTCGCGCGCGAGCTGCATGTGTCGACGCGCACGTTGAAGCGCAAGCTTGCGCAATACGGCGCGACGTACTCGGCGCTGCTCGACGAGATCCGCCTGCGCGACGCGCTGCGGCTGCTCGAAGGCACGTGCCTGCCGGTCGACGAGATCGCCGCGCGCATCGGCTATACGGACCGCGCGAATTTCACGCGCGCGTTCAAGCGCTGGACAGGCGTCGCGCCGAGCGAGCGGCGCTGATCGCGCCGGCGGCGCGGCCCGTCGGCGGTCCGATCGTTCAAATCATCGCGATCCAGTTCGCACCGCGTCCGCCCGCCACGCGTGCATGCGGCGTGAGCGTGCCGTCGTCCGGCGCGATCGCATACACCGACACGTGCTCCGAGCGCTCGCCGCACGCGACGAGAAACCGCCCCGACGGATCGATCGCGAAGCCGCGCGGCTGCGCTTCGGTGGGCGTCGCATGCGCGGGCGCGTACGTGCCGTCGGGCGTACGGCGATAGCACAGCAACTGGCTCGACGTCCGCTCGCTGACATAGGCGAACCGTTCGTCGGGCGTCAGGTGCAGATCCGCCGCCCATACGGACGGCACGGCGGGCGCCGGCGGACGCGCATGGCCGTGCGCGAGCCCCGCGACGGCCGGGTGATGGGCGCTGACCTGCGCGTCGCCGAGGCGGCCGCTCGCCGCGTCGCGCGTGAAGGTCGCGAGCGTCGCCTGGAATTCGCTGACCGCGACGAGTGCATGGCCGTCGCGCGCGAAGTGCAGGTGGCGCGGCCCGAAGCCGCCCGGCACGCGGGTTTCGCCGTGTTCGAGCACACGCAGGCCGTCGGCATCCTCGACCAGCGCGAACGTGAAGATCCGGTCCGAGCCGAGCGAGCTGACGTACGCGAAACGGTCGTCCGCGGACACGATCACCGCATGCGCATTCGGGATGCCGCCGATCACCTGCAGCGGCACGCCGTCGCCGTCGCGCACGCGCGCGGCGTCGTAGACGCTCAGCGCGTGTCCGCCGTACGACGCGCCGAGCAGCCACCGGCCGCTGCCGTCGAGCGTCAGGTACGCGAGGCTCGCGTCGATCGCGGTCGCGCCGACGCGCGCGAATGCGCCGCTCGCCGGCGCGATGCGGAACGCGACGATGGCCGGCTGCTCGCCGCGGGCCGCGACGTACAGACGCGCGCGATCGGGCTGCACGGCGATCGGCATCACGGCGTCGCCGGCCGGGTAGCGAGCGAGCGGCGCAAACGCACCGTCGGACGTGAGCGAGAAGGTGGCGAGATCGCCGTCGACGGCGTTCGAGACGATGACGGTCAGGCGGTCAGTGTTCGGCATGGCGGAGCATCGTGGTGGGCGTGATGAGGCTGGGGTCGGCGGGCCGCGCGGTCGGCATGAGCGGGCGCACGTGCGACTTCACTTTCGGGACGGCCGGTGCGCAGGCGGCGCGGGCGGGCAGAGCGGGCGAGGTCAAGGAGTCTCCAGTCGGGCGACGCGCGGGGCGAAGGCCTTGGGTGGCGTCAGCGGTGGTGTATCGAGTAGCGGACGGGTATTTGTGGTATGTCGTCGTATGACATGGTACGACGTTGACTTCGAGGTGGCGTCACGGGTTTACCCGAGAGGCCGCGGCGAAGGTCGCCCCCGCGCAGCTTTTCGGCGTACCCACAAGCGGTTGCGGCAAAATACGCGCCGCAACCGCGCGCCATCGGCAGCGCTATTGCGCGGCGCGGTTCGCGTGCCGGAAGATGATGGGCAAGGAGCGACGCGCCATGCGAACGCCAGCGATTTCACGCGCCGACGAAGGGACAACGGATCATGCAGGAACAACGACAGGGGCGGCACTTCTTCGCCTTCAACGGCGACGCGGACGGCCTGTGCGCGCTTCAGCAACTGCGGCTCGCCGAGGGCGAGCGGGGTGTGCTCGTCACCGGCGTGAAGCGCGACGTGCGCCTGCTGGCGCGGGTCGACGCGCGCGCGGGCGACCGGGTCACCGTGCTGGACGTGTCGCACGACCAGAATCGCGAGGCTGTTGCCCGGCTGCTGCGCGACGGCGTCGCGATCCGCTATTTCGACCATCACTTCGCGGGCGCGCTGCCGGACGATCCGCGTTTCGACGCGCACATCGACACGGCGGCGGACGTGTGCACGAGCGCGCTCGTGAACCGCTACCTCGGCGGCCGTCACGTGCGCTGGGCGATCGTCGCGGCGTTCGGCGACGAGCTGCCCGCGCTCGGCGACGTGCTCGCGCACGCACACGGCATCGGCGCGGAGCACGCGCGCATGCTCGCGGAGCTCGGGCGCTACCTGAACTACAACGCGTACGGTGACTGCGTCGGCGACCTGCATTTCGATCCCGCGGCGCTGGCCGACGCGATGCTGCCGTGCGCCGATCCGCTCGACTTCGTGCGCGGCACGCCGGTGTTCGCCGCGCTGCGCGACGGCTGCCGCGACGACCTGGCGCGCGCTCGCGCGCTGGCGCCGCTGCGCGAGGTGCCGGGCGCGACGCTGATCCGGATGCCCGATCAGGCGTGGGCGCGGCGCGCGACGGGCATGCTCGCGAACGAGCGGATGCGCAATGCGCCCGGCGTCGCGCTCGCGGTGCTGTCGCCGCGCGCGGACGGCGGGCTCTGCGTCAGCGTGCGCGTGCCCGACGGCCGGCCGCTCGGCGCCGACGACTTCTGCCGCACCTTCCCGACCGGCGGCGGGCGCAAGCGCGCCGCCGGCATCAACCATCTGCCGGAAGCGGAATTCGACGCGTTCGTCGCGCGCTTCGAGGCGGCGTTCCGGCTCGACTGACGTCGCGTCGCGCGCCGTCCGCACGGGCCGGGCGTTACCCCTGCGCGGCGGCCTGCGCGCGCACGGCCGCGTCGCATTCGGCCGCTTCCGTGCGAATCCAGTCGCGCACCTCGGCCACCTCGCGCCGCGGCGCCGGATCGCGCTGGTACAGCCAGTACGCGTAGCCGTTCTGCGGGGCGGGCCGGTGCGGCCCGAGCACCGTCAGCCGGCCGTCCGCGAGCATCGGCGCGACGAGCGCGAGCCGCCCGAGCGCGATGCCCTGGCCGGCGATCGCCGCCTGGATCACCTGGTCGTACTGGTTGAAGCGCAGCACGCTCTTCGGGCGCGCGTCGCCGAGCCCGACCGCGCGCAGGTGGTCGTGCCACTGCAGCTGCGTCTGCGGCTGCCCGTCGAATTCGAGCAGCACGTGGCCCGCGAGCGCCGCGGCGTCCGCGATCGGCCGCGCCGCATGTGCCGGGTGCGCGACCGGCACCACCGTCTCGTCGAACAGGTGCAGCGCGCCTTCCGGCGCACGGTCGAGGGGTGCGTAGCGGATCCCGAGGTCGATGCCTTCGGTGCGCAAATCGAGCACCTTGTCGTTCGCGGCGACGCGCAGGTCGATCTCCGGATGGCGCGCCTGCAGCCGGCCGAGCCGCGGCAGCAGCCACAGCGCCGTGACGCCGATGCTCGCGGTGATCGTGACCGGCTGGCGCTCGCGCGCGGCGGTGAGGGTGCCGACGGCGTCCTGCAGGCTGTGCAGCGCGGCGTCGGCGATGCGGAACAGGCGCTCGCCTTCCGGCGTGAACGCGATCTTGCGGTAGCCGCGCTGCAGCAGCGCGACGCCGAGATGCGCTTCGAGCGCATGCACCTGGCGGCTGACCGCGGATTGCGTCACGCACAGATCCTGCGCGGCGAGCGTAATGCTCATGCGGCGGCCGACGGCGACGAAGCCGCGCACGAGGTCCAGCGACGGGAGACGGACGAGAGGCGTTGACATGCGTTGGATTCATGCGAACGAAGCAGCAAGATTGGTTGAGAACGCCGCAAGCGTCAAGTTCAATGGAAGCCGGTCGAGCAGATGGAGCGCCGCCGCATCCGCGGCGGCACAGGAGACGGGATGACGAATTCGAACCAGGCCCGCGAGGCCGTGCACGACGCCGCGCCGGCCGACGAGCGTACGGCCGATGCGCTGCCGCCGCAGGCCGTGACGCTGACCGCCGCCGACGGCTACACGCTGCGCGCGCACGTGTGGCGGCATCGCGGCGGCGCGAGCGCCGGCCGGCCGGTGACGGTCGTCAATTGCGCGACGTCGGTGCGCTGCGACTATTACTTCCGCTTCGCCGCGTGGCTGTTCGCGCATGGCCGCGACGTGCTCGTCTACGACTACCGCGGGATCGGCGGGTCGCGCCCCGCGCGGCTCGCGACGCTGCGCGCGAACTGGCTCGACTGGGGGCGGCTCGACTGCGAGGCCGCGTTGCAGTACGCGCGCGATGCGTTTCCCGGCCAGCCGGTCGACGTCGTCGCACACAGCATCGGCGGCTGCGTGCTCGGGCTCGCGGCGTCGAACGCAGCGGTGCGTCGCGTGGTGACGGTCGGCGCGCAGTACGCGTACTGGCGCGACTATCGGCATCAGCAGCGGCGCCGCATGTGGTGGAAGTGGCACGTCGCGATGCCGGCGCTCGCCGCGGTGTTCGGCTACGTGCCCGCGAAGCGGCTCGGCTGGATGGAAGACACGCCGCGCGGCGTCGCGCTGTCGTGGGTGCGCTCGCAGGCTCGCTTCGAAGACGCATACACGCGCGGCCCGCTCGCCGAGACCGCCGCGAGCCGCGCCGCGCTGCCCGGCCGCTTCGCACGGCTGTCGGCGCCGATGCTGGCGATCGGCCTCGACGACGACGCATTCGGCACGATCGACGCGATCGAACGACTGACCGGCTACTACACGGGCAGCGACGTCACGCATCTGCGGCTTGCACCGCACGACATCGGCGTCGCCGAGATCGGGCACTTCGCGTTCTTCCACAGCCGCTTCGTCAGCACACTGTGGCCGGTCGCACTGCACTGGCTGCAGCACGGCGCGCTGCCGGCCGATGCGCCGGGCCGCGTCCACGCACGCCGTCGCGCGACGGTCGCGGCAAGCGGCATGCCGGGCGCCGTGGCGCAGGGGTGACGTGCCACACGGTTGCAGCCGCGCGACGCCATCGCCGCGAGCCCGCGATATGCATGCGATATGAACCCAATACGCCCGCGACCGGGCGCGCACCGTGACGATGTTCGAGCGCGCATTCGATTAACATCGGACGTTTGATTCGACCACCCCCTACGTGCCGATGTCCCGTTCGCCCGCTTCCGCCTCCGACTCCGCCTCCGACTCCGCCCCCGATGCCGATCCGTGCCGCGCGTGGCGCGTGCAGATGCTCGATCTGCCGCCGGCCGCAGCGCATGCCGGCGTGCGCGTCGCGCGCGTCGATTTCGACTGGCAGGTGCCGCTCGCGTCGCCCGCGTACGCGGCGTTGAGCGACGCCGAGCGCGCGCGGGCGGGCCGCTTTCTGCGGCCGCAGGACGCGGTGCGCAGCGCGGGCACGCGCGTCGCGCTGCGCGACGTGCTCGGCGCGCAGCTCGGCATCGCGCCGCGCGAGGTCGCGCTCGTCGTCGACGCGTCGGGCCGGCCGTCGCTGGACCCCGTGCATCGCGCCGCGCTCGATTTCAACGTGTCGCACGCGGGCGATCACGCGCTGATCGCATGGTCGGCCGGCTGCCGGGTCGGCGTCGACATCGAGCGCTGCGACCGCGCGACCGACTGGCGCGGGCTGACGCGCGAAGTGTGCGCGCCCGGCGAAGCCGCCTATCTCGATGCGCTGCCGGACCTCGCGCGCGCGGACGCGTTCATGCACGTGTGGTCCGCGAAGGAAGCGCTGCTCAAGGCGCTCGGCACCGGCATCGGCGGCGGGCTGCGGGCGTTCGCGGTGGTGCCGCCCCACGACCCGGTGACGCCAGCCACCACCATCGTCGAGCCTGCTGCGCCTGCTGCCGGCGTGGCGGCGTTCGACGCCGGCTGGTTCGACGCGGCGCCCGGCTACGCGGCGTGCGTCGCGTGGACGCGCCGAGCCGAGGACGCTCCGTCGAGCGGCGCCGCGTAGCGCGGATCGCGTCGCTCATCGGGAAGTCGCAAGCGAGTCCGTTCGGCTGCATCGGCTTCGTGAATCACTTGTCGTACGGCCCACGATCTCGCCGATCTCGCCGCTCTTCATCACTTGCGCGAGCACGCCGTCGACGAGCGCCTTGAACTGCGGATCGTCCTTGCGCAGCATGAAGCCGTAGGCCTCCGACGATTGCGGCGTGCCGACGATCGTCCAGTCCGCCGGTTTCGCGGCGAGCTGGCGCACGCCCGCGAGCAGTACGTCGTCCATCATGTACGCGACCGCGCGGCCCGATTCGAGCGTGAGGCGCCCCTCGCCGTAGTCCTTCGCGCTGATGATCTGCATGTTCATCTTCTTTTCCTCGTTCATCCTGCGCAGCAGCCGCTCGGACGTCGTGCCCTGGTTCGTCACGACGGTCTTGCCGGCCAGGTCGGGGAAGTCGCGGATGCCCGACGTGGTGCGCGTGAGCAGGCGCGTCGTCGCGACGAAGAAGGTCGTCGAGAACGCGACCTGCGCGTGACGCGCGGCGAGATTCGTCGTCACGCCGCATTCGAGGTCGACCGTGCCGTTCTGCACGAGCGGCATGCGGTTCTGCGACGCCGCCGGCGTCATTTCACCGAGGCGCCGCCGCGCTCAGGCCGGCCGTGTCGCGCCTCAGGGAAACTCCCGAGCCGGAATTATGAAATTCGGGTTGTCTAGACAAGTTTGGATGGCTACACTGCATCCATCTCGAACTTGTCTAGACAGGATTGCTCACATGATTACGCTGACCCCCGGCCACCTGACCCTCCCGCAACTGCGCAAGATCGCCCGCGAACCCGTGCAGCTCGTGCTCGACCCGGCCAGCTTCGCGAAGATCGACGCCGGCGCGAAGGCGGTGGCCGACATCGCCGCGAAGGGCGACCCGGCCTACGGCATCAACACGGGCTTCGGCCGCCTGGCGAGCACGCACATCCCGCACGACCAGCTCGAACTGCTGCAGAAGAACCTCGTGCTGTCGCACGCGGTCGGCGTCGGCGAGCCGATGGCGCGCTCGTCGGTGCGCCTCCTGATGGCGCTGAAGCTGTCGAGCCTCGGCCGTGGCCACTCGGGCATCCGTCGCGAAGTGATGGACGCGCTGATCAAGCTGTTCAACGCGGACGTGCTGCCGCTGATCCCGGTGAAGGGCTCGGTCGGCGCGTCGGGCGACCTCGCGCCGCTCGCGCACATGTCGGCGGTGCTGCTCGGCGTCGGCGAAGTGTTCATCCGCGGCGAGCGCGCGAGCGCGCTTGAGGGGCTGCGCGTCGCGGGCCTCGCGCCGCTCACGCTGCAGGCGAAGGAAGGCCTCGCGCTGCTGAACGGCACGCAGGCGTCGACGGCGCTGGCGCTCGACAACATGTTCGCGATCGAAGACCTGTACCGCACCGCGCTGGTTGCGGGCGCGCTGTCGGTCGACGCGGCGGCCGGCTCGGTGAAGCCGTTCGACGCGCGCATCCACGAGCTGCGCGGCCATCAAGGCCAGATCGACGCGGCCGCGTCCTACCGCGACCTGCTCGAAGGCTCGCCGATCAACCAGTCGCACCGCGACTGCGACAAGGTGCAGGATCCGTACAGCCTGCGCTGCCAGCCGCAGGTGATGGGTGCGTGCCTGGACCAGATGCGCCATGCGGCCGACGTGCTGCTGGTCGAGGCGAACGCCGTGTCGGACAACCCGCTGATCTTCCCGGACACCGGCGAAGTGCTGTCGGGCGGCAACTTCCACGCGGAACCCGTCGCGTTCGCGGCCGACAACCTCGCGCTCGCCGCATCGGAAATCGGCGCGCTGGCCGAGCGCCGCATCGCGCTGCTGATCGACGCGACGCTGTCGGGCCTGCCCCCGTTCCTCGTGAAGGACGGCGGCGTGAACTCGGGCTTCATGATCGCGCACGTGACGGCGGCCGCCTTGGCGTCGGAAAACAAGACACTCGCGCACCCGGCGTCGGTCGACTCGCTGCCGACCTCGGCGAACCAGGAAGACCACGTGTCGATGGCGACCTTCGCCGCACGCAAGCTCGCCGACATCGCGGACAACACGAAGCACATCCTCGCGATCGAACTGCTGGCCGCCGCGCAGGGCGTCGACCTGCGCGCGCCGCATCACACGAGCCCGAAGCTCGCGCCCGTGATGGAGACGATCCGCGGCAAGGTCGCGCACTACGAGCTCGACCACTACTTCGCGCCGGACATCGCGGTGATCGCGAAGCTGGTCGGCGAGCGCGCGTTCGCGCAGCACAGCCCGTTCTCGTTCGCATCGGAACAGTAACGCGATGAGCGCACCGGTCTACCAGGAGATCAAGGAATTCATCCTGGCCCGCATCCACGCCGGCGAGTGGGAGGAGGGCGACCAGGTGCCGTCCGAGAACGAGCTGGCCCGCGAGTTCAGGGTCGCGCGGATGACCGTCAACCGCGCGCTGCGCGAGCTGACGGCCGAGCAGGTGCTCACGCGCCTGAAGGGCGCCGGCACCTACGTCGCGCGGCCGAAGTACGAGTCGACCCTGGTGGCGATCCGCAGCATCTCGGAAGAGGTGGCCGCGCGCGGCCACGCGCATCGCGCAAGCGTGCTCGGCCTCGAGACCGTGAGGGCCGACGAGGCGCTCGCGGACGAGATGCAGGTCGCGGTGCGCGCGAAGCTGTTTCACTCGCAGGTGCTGCATTTCGAGAACGACGAGCCGGTGCAGCTCGAAGAACGATGGGTGAATCCGGCGGTCGCGCCGGATTACGCCGCGCAGGATTTCACGAACACGACGCCGAACCAGTACCTGATGCGCGCGGCGCCGCTGCAGCGCGTCGAGTACCGGATCGAAGCGGCCGCACCCCGCCGGAGCGGCGCGAGCAGCTTCGGATGGACGACGTCGAACCGTGTCTGGTTTTACATCGGCGCACCTGGTCGCAGGGCGTCGTCGCCTCGGTGGCGAATCTGTGGCATCCCGGCAGCCGTTATCGCTTCACCGGGCATTTCTGAATCTGTTGATTTTCCATTTCCCTCGGGAGCAGTCGTCATGAACCATCCGAAACACATCGATCCCCGTCTCGATCCGACGCGCACGATCCGCGCGCCGCGCGGCAGCGAGAAGACCTGCAAGACCTGGCTCGCGGAAGCGGCGTACCGGATGATCCAGAACAACCTGGACCCGGAAGTCGCCGAGCACCCGCACGCGCTCGTCGTGTACGGCGGCATCGGCCGCGCGGCGCGCAACTGGGAATGCTACGACCAGATCCTCGCGTCGCTGAAGGACCTGAACGAGGACGAGACGCTGCTCGTGCAATCGGGCAAGCCGGTCGGCGTGTTCCGCACGCACAAGGATGCGCCCCGCGTGCTGCTCGCGAACTCGAACCTGGTGCCGCACTGGGCGACCTGGGACCACTTCAACGAGCTCGACCGCAAGGGCCTGATGATGTACGGCCAGATGACGGCCGGCAGCTGGATCTACATCGGCAGCCAGGGCATCGTTCAGGGCACCTATGAAACCTTCTTCGCGGTCGCGAACCAGCACTTCAACGGCGACCCGTCGGGCCGCTGGATCCTGACGGGCGGCCTGGGCGGGATGGGCGGCGCGCAGCCGCTCGCGGCGACGATGGCCGGCTTCTCGATGATCGCGGTCGAATGCGACGAGACGCGCATCGACTTCCGCCTGAAGACCCGCTACGTCGACAAGAAGGCGACGACCCTCGACGAGGCGCTCGGCATGGTCGAGGAAGCGAAGCGCACCGGCAAGCCGGTGTCGATCGGCCTGCTCGGCAACGCGGCCGACGTGTTCGCGGAACTCGTCGAGCGCGGCATCACGCCGGATTGCGTGACCGACCAGACGAGCGCGCACGACCCGATCAACGGCTACCTGCCGCAGGGCTGGACCGTCGCGCAGTGGCGCGAGGCGCAGAAGGTCGATCCGCAGAGCATCGTGAAGGTCGCGAAGCAGTCGATGGCCGTGCAGGTGCGCGCGATGCTGGCGCTGCAGCAGCGCGGCGCGGCGACGCTCGACTACGGCAACAACATCCGCCAGATGGCGCTGGAAATGGGCGTCGAGAACGCGTTCGACTTCCCGGGCTTCGTGCCGGCGTATATCCGGCCGCTGTTCTGCGAAGGCAAGGGCCCGTTCCGCTGGGTTGCGCTGTCCGGCGATCCGGAGGACATCTACAAGACCGACCAGAAGGTGAAGGAGCTGATCCCCGACGATCCGCACCTGCACAACTGGCTCGACATGGCGCGCGAGCGCATCGCGTTCCAGGGCCTGCCCGCGCGGATCTGCTGGGTCGGCGTGAAGGATCGCTACCGCCTCGGCCAGGCGTTCAACGAGATGGTGAAGAACGGCGAGCTGAAGGCGCCGATCGTGATCGGCCGCGACCACCTCGACACGGGTTCGGTCGCGAGCCCGAACCGCGAGACGGAATCGATGAAGGACGGCTCGGACGCCGTCAGCGACTGGCCGCTGCTCAACGCGCTGCTGAACACCGCGGGCGGCGCATCGTGGGTGTCGCTGCACCACGGCGGCGGCGTCGGGATGGGCTTCTCGCAGCACTCGGGCGTCGTGATCGTCGCGGACGGCACCGCTGAAGCGCACGAGCGTCTCGGCCGCGTGCTGCTGAACGATCCGGCCACGGGCGTGATGCGCCATGCGGACGCCGGCTACGAACTCGCGCAGCAGACGGCCCGCGAAGCCGGCCTGAAGCTGCCGATGCTCGGCCGCTGAGCATGACGGCGCACGACCAGGCGCCGGTGAACGCGACGATGATCCGCGCAGCGGGTCTCGTCGCGTCGCCGTGGAAGAACGGCGGTGGCGTGACGCGCGAGATCGCCGCGCATCCCCCCAAGGGGACATCCTTCGGGGCGCCGCCCGGCGCCGCGCTCGACGCGTTCGCGTGGCGCGTGAGCGTCGCGGACGTCGCCGCGGCGGGGCCGTTCTCGCGTTTCGAAGGCGTCGACCGCACGCTCGTGCTGCTGTCCGGCGCGGGCATGACGCTCGCCGAAGCGGGCGGCACGCGCCACGTGCTCGACGCGCCGCTCGCGCGCGCGGATTTCGCGGGCGAGACAGCGATCGATGCGACGCTGCACGACGGCCCGACGCGCGACTTCAACCTGATGACGCGCCGCGCGACGACGCACGGGGCGGTCGCCGCGTGGCGCGCCGGCACGCATCGCATCGCGCGCGCGGACACCGTGCTGCTGTTCTGCGCGACGGGGACGGTGCAGGTCGCGCTCGACGGCGCAACTTACACGCTGGAAGAACTGGACACGCTGCGGCTCGACGGGCTGCAGCGTGCGCTCGACGTCGCGGTGAGCGGCGACGGCGCGCTGCTCGCCGTGTCGCTCGACGCTACCGATACGAACTGATCGCATGAAACCGACTGTCTGGCATCACCTGAGGCTGTGTCCGCACGGCCATCCCGACGAGACGATCGACGACGCGGCGATTGCCGTCGACGAAACCGGCGCGATCGTCTGGCTCGGCGCGTTCGCCGCGCTGCCGCACGGCTATGCGCACTGGGCGCGCGAAGACCTGCACGGCGCGTGGGTGACGCCGGGGCTCGTCGACTGTCACACGCACCTCGTGTACGGCGGCACGCGCGCGGACGAATTCGCGCAGCGGCTCGCGGGCGTCAGCTACGAAGAAATCGCGCGGCAGGGCGGCGGGATCGTGTCGACGGTGCGCGCGACGCGCGCGGCCGACGAGACGACGCTGTTCGTGCAGGCCGCCGCGCGCCTGCAGCCGCTGCTCGCCGAAGGCGTGACCGCGATCGAGATCAAGTCGGGCTACGGGCTCGACCTCGCGAGCGAGCGCAAGATGCTGCGCGTCGCGCGGCAGCTCGGCGAGCGCTTTCCGGTGACCGTCTACACGACCTTCCTCGGCGCGCACGCGCTGCCGCCCGAATTCGCGGGCCGTGCGGACGCGTACATCGACGAAGTGTGCGAACGGATGCTGCCGGCGCTCGCCGACGAAGGGCTCGTCGACGCGGTCGACGTGTTCTGCGAGCGGATCGGCTTCTCGCTCGCGCAGACCGAGCGCGTGTTCGAGGCCGCGACGCGGCGCGCGCTGCCGGTCAAGCTGCACGCGGAGCAACTGTCGAACGCGGGCGGCACCGCGCTCGCCGCGCGCTATCGCGCGCTGTCCGCCGACCACCTCGAATTTCTCGACGAAGCCGGCATCGAGGCGATGAAGGCGGCCGGCACGGTCGCCGTGCTGTTGCCCGGCGCGTACTACTTCATACGCGAGACGCAACTGCCGCCGCTCGACCTGCTGCGCAAGCACGGCGTGCCGATCGCGCTCGCGACCGATCACAACCCGGGCACGTCGCCGCTCGAATCGCTGCTGCTGACGATGAACCTCGGCTGCACGCTGTTCCGGATGACGGTGCCGGAGGTGCTGCAGGGCGTCACGCGCCATGCGGCCGCGGCGCTCGGCCGCGCGGATCGCCACGGTGCGCTCGAGGTCGGCCGCCAGGCCGATTTCGCGGTGTGGTCGGTCGGCTCGCTCGCGGAGCTCGCCTACTGGATCGGCCGCCCGCTGTGCGAGCGGGTCGTGCGCGGCGGGACGACCGTGTTTCGCCGCACGAACGGATGATGGGACTCACGATGACCGACAAGACGTTGTTCGCGGCGCACGCCTACCTGCCTGAAGGCTGGCGCCGCAACGTGCTGCTGCGCTGGGACGCGGCCGGCACGCTGACCGAGGTGACGCCCGGCACCGATGCGCCGGCGGGCGCCGCGCGCGCGGCGGGGCCGGTGCTGCCCGGCATGCCGAACCTGCACTCGCACGCGTTCCAGCGCGCGATGGCGGGGCTCACCGAATACCGCGCGAACCCGTCCGACAGCTTCTGGAGCTGGCGCGACCTGATGTACCGCTTCGCGCTGAAGATCACGCCCGACGCGCTCGCGGCGATCGCGCGCTGGCTGTACGTCGAGATGCTGAAATGCGGCTACACGTCGGTGTGCGAATTCCACTACGTGCATCATGCGCAGGACGGCGCGCGCTATCCGCAGCCCGCCGAGCTCGGCGTGCGCGTGATCGACGCGGCGCGCGCGGCCGGCATCGGCATCACGATGCTGCCCGTGTCGTACCAGTTCGCGGGCTTCGGCAACAAGCCGCCGCGCGACGACCAGCGCCGCTTCATCAACACGCCCGACGGCCTGCTCGAACTGCTCGACGCGATGCGCCGCGCCGCGCCGGAGTGCGGCGCGCTGCGCTACGGCGTCGCGCCGCACTCGCTGCGCGCGGTGTCCGAAGCGGGCTTGCGCACGCTGCTCGACGGGTTGCCCGACGACGCGCCCATGCATATCCACATCGCCGAACAGACGGCCGAGGTCGACGACTGCGTGCGCGCCTATGGCGCGCGCCCCGTGCAGTGGCTGCTCGACCGCTTCGACGTCGATGCGCGCTGGTGCCTCGTGCACGCGACGCACGTCGACGCGGCCGAGACCGCGGCGCTCGCGCAGCGCCGTGCGGTCGCGGGCCTGTGCCTGACGACGGAAGCGAACCTCGGCGACGGCGTGTTCCCGGCCGTCGACTATCTCGCGCACGGCGGCGTGATCGGCATCGGCTCCGACAGCCATGCGTCGGTCGACTGGCGCGCCGAATTGCGCCTGCTCGAATACGGGCAGCGGCTCGTGCATCGCGCGCGCAACGTGCTCGCGAGCGACGCGCAGCCTTACGTCGCGGATCGCCTGTTCGACGCGGCGCTGGCCGGCGGCGCGCAGGCGAGCGGGCGGCGGATCGGCGCGCTGCGCGCGGGCTGCCGCGCCGACTGGCTCGTGCTCGATCCCGATCATCCGGCGATTGCCGAGCACGACAGCGCGGCGTGGCTGTCCGGCGCGGTGTTCGCCGAGCACGGCGACACGCCGGTGCGCGACGTCTACACGGGCGGCGAATGCGTCGTGCGCGAACGCCGCCATCGCGACGAAGCCGCCGCGTATGCCGCTTACCGCGCCGCGCTGGCGCAACTGCTGCGCTGATGCGCGGCAACCGGCGCGCGCCGCGGGGCGCGCGCCGTCCGACCGACACGGGACCGACATGACCGACCAACCGGCTGTATTCACGCTGAAGCAGGGCACGCTGCCGCTGCTGATCTCGATTCCCCACGCGGGTACGTTCATTCCCGACGACATCGCCGCGACGATGACGCCCGACGCGCGCTTCGTCGACGATTGCGACTGGCACCTCGAGCGCCTGTACGGCTTCGCCGTCGCGCTCGGCGCATCGGTGCTGGTGCCGTCGCATGCGCGCTACGTCGTCGACCTGAACCGGCCGCCCGACAACGAGAATCTGTACCCGGGGCAGGACACGACGGGCCTCGTGCCGGTCGACACGTTCGACAAGGCGCCGCTCTATCCGGCCGGCGCGCTGCCCGGCAACGACGAGATCCTGCGCCGCCGCGACCGCTACTGGCGGCCGTACCATGACGCGCTGCAGGGCGAGATCGCGCGCGTGAAGCGCGAGCACGGCCGCGTGCTGGTGTGGGAGGCGCATTCGATCCGCTCGCACGTGCCGCGCTTCTTCGACGGGTGGCTGCCGGACTTCAACTTCGGCACCGCGAACGGCGCGAGCGCCGCGCCCGGTCTTGCGGAAGCACTGGCCGAGCGCGTGATCGCGCATGGCGGCTACACGGCGGTCGCGAACGGCCGCTTCAAGGGCGGCTACATCACGCGTCATTACGGCGTGCCCGAGACGGGCGTGCAGGCCGTGCAGCTCGAACTCGCGCAGATCACGTACATGGAAGAGACGCGTCCGTACGCGTACGACGAAGCGCGCGCCGCGCAGGTCGTGCCGTTGCTGCGCACGCTGGTGGAGACCGCGCTGGCGCATCGCGGATAGCGTGTCGCGGCGTGCGTCGTTGCATGGTGCTGCGGCGTGCCCGGTGTGTTGACGCGCCGCACAAAACGGCATCGACTGCGCCGGTCGATGCCGTTTTTTCATTCGTACGATGCGTGGAGCGACCGCCGAAAATTTGACGC
The DNA here is from genome assembly GCF_001718695.1 of Burkholderia ubonensis. Classification (NCBI taxonomy): domain Bacteria; kingdom Pseudomonadati; phylum Pseudomonadota; class Betaproteobacteria; order Burkholderiales; family Burkholderiaceae; genus Burkholderia; species Burkholderia ubonensis. The sequence continues at coordinate 275,031 of NZ_CP013420.1, forward strand.
AATTTTTAGGTGATATAAGCTGAATGTCAGGAAGTCGTCACGCGAGCCGGTGCGTTCAGCGTCACGCCGCATTGCCGCATTCGCTCGAACGCGACCCGTGTGCTGCCTCAATCAAGTCAGTCGAGTACGATCGTGAAAGCCGCCAGCCCTTCGATCCAGCGGACGCGAAGTCCGTCGGCGGGCGCGCCGCCTCAGGCCGGGTCGATCCGGCATGCTGAGCGCGGCACGCACGCCGATCTCCTGCATGCGCCTCGTCTTTTCGCCGCCTCCGACCGCGGCGTGCGCCGCTTCAACGTCGTCACCGCGCATGTGTTCAGCGCAGTGCAGTGCGACGGCAGCGCGTCGTTGCTGCCCTAGCGTCCTTGTTTGTTTTCTCTTCGTGCCGCAGCGAGCGTTGCCGCGTCGCGCGCACGTGCGCGGCTGCGCGCGACGCAGCACCAGATGTCCATCGGCCGGTGCATGCGCATGCGCATGCATTGTGCGCTCGACGCGGAGGCGCTCATGCGCGCGCGGCCGATCGTAGCGGTCAGCGCCGACCGCGTGCTGCGCGGCGCACACCCGAACCACACGGCCGGCGAGAAATATCTGGTCGCGGTGGTCGACGGCGCGGGCGTGCTCGCGTTCGTGCTGCCTGCGCTCGGCATGCGCCAGCCGGTCGACGCGCTCGTCGCGGCGGTCGACGGCCTGCTGTTCACCGGCAGCCATTCGAACGTCGAGCCGCATCGTTACGGCGGGCACGCGAGCGCCCCGGCACGCTGCACGATCCGGCGCGCGACGCGACCGCGCTGCCGCTGATGCGCGCGGCGATCGACGCCGGCGTGCCGGTGCTCGCGATCTGCCGCGGGATGCAGGAAATGAACGTCGCGTATGGCGGCACGCTGCATCAGCGGCTGCATGCGACCGCGGGATTCGCCGACCATCGCGAGACGCCGTCCGATCCGCTCGACGCGCAATACGGTCCCGCGCACGTCGTGCGTTTCGCGCCGGGCGGCCTGCTGCAGCGGATCGCGCGCGGCGCGTGCGAAGCGACGGTCAATTCGCTGCATGACCAGGGCATCGCGCGCATCGGCGCGGGGCTCGTCGTCGAGGCGAGCGCGCCCGACGGACTGATCGAGGCGGTGAGCGTGCGCGGCGCGCGCGCGTTCGCGCTCGGCGTGCAGTGGCATCCCGAATGGCGGTTCGCGGAGCAGCCGCTGTCGCGCGACATCTTCGCGGCATTCGGCGCGGCGTGCCGCGCGCACATGACGCACCGTATCCGTGCGGCCGTCGACGGTGATACCGCGCCGCCGGCCGCACATGTCGTCGACTGAAAGAGGCCGATCATGCAACCCGCACTGGACGAATTCCTCAGGCAGCATCGCATCACCGAGGTCGAGGCGATCATTCCCGACATGGCCGGCATCGCGCGCGGCAAGATCATCCCGCGCAACAAGTTCGAATCCGGCGAATCGATGCGGCTGCCGCAGGCGGTGATGGTGCAGACCGTCACCGGCGACTATCCGGAGGACGGCACGCTGACCGGCGTCACCGATCCCGACATGGTGTGCGTGCCCGACCCGTCGACGATCTGCCTGATCCCGTGGGCGGTCGACCCGACCGCGCAGGTGATCCACGACTGCGTGCACTTCGACGGCTCGCCGGTCGAGATCTCGCCGCGCTACGTGCTGCGCCGCGTGCTCGAGCTGTATCGCGAGAAGGGCTGGAAGCCGGTCGTGGCGCCCGAGCTCGAGTTCTACCTGATCGACATGAACGCCGATCCGGACCTGCCGCTGCGTCCGCCGGTCGGCCGCACCGGGCGCGCGGAGACGGGCCGGCAGTCGTATTCGATCGAGGCCGTCAACGAATTCGATCCGCTGTTCGAGGACATCTACGAGTACTGTGAAATGCAGGGGCTCGACATCGAGACGCTGATCCACGAAGTCGGCGCCGCGCAGATGGAGATCAACTTCATGCACGGCGACGCGCTGTCGCTCGCGGACCAGGTGTTCCTGTTCAAGCGCACGGTGCGCGAAGCGGCGTTGCGGCACAACATGTACGCGACGTTCATGGCGAAGCCGATGGAAGGCGAGCCCGGCTCCGCGATGCACATTCACCAGAGCCTCGCGGATCCGCAAACCGGCCGCAACCTGTTCACCGACGCGAAAGGCGACGTGACGCCGCTGTTTCGCGGCTATCTCGCCGGGTTGCAGACGTACACGCCGGCGCTGATGCCGATCTTCGCGCCGTACATCAATTCGTATCGCCGGCTGTCGCGCTTCATGGCCGCGCCGATCAACGTTCAGTGGGGCTACGACAACCGCACGGTCGGCTTCCGGATTCCGCAGTCGAGCCCACTGGCGCGCCGCATCGAGAACCGCATTCCGGGCGTCGACTGCAATCCGTACCTGGCGTTCGCGGCGACGCTCGCCGCCGGCTATCTCGGCATCACGCAGCGGCTCGAGCCGACGGAGCCGCTTGCGTCCGACGGCTACGACCTGCCATATCAATTGCCGCGCAATCTCGAGGAAGGCATTTCGCTGATGGCTGCGTGCACGCCGCTCGCGGAGATTCTCGGCGACAAGTTCGTGAAGGCGTATCTCGCGCTGAAGGAAACCGAATACGAGGCGTTCTTCCGCGTGATCAGTTCATGGGAGCGCCGGCATCTGCTGCTGCACGTGTGAGGGGCGCGGGGAAGGGGGAGTCGATAGGGTCGAACGGAGCGCAGCCAGCGCTGGCGCAGTGATGGGCTGGTTGGGGCGCGGCGACGAATGGTTCACTCAGCTACATTCCGCGTTCGGACCGGACTTGCTCGCGATGGCTAAGGCGTGGCGTCGGGCCACGTGTCGATGAGCGGGGCGGCATTCATGAACGCGTCGCGGGGGCGATACGCGCGTTGATTCGACGACGGCTCGGCGCGAAATCTGCGCGTTTGCTCAACGATGGTCGAGGAGCAGATGGACTGCTCCTCATCTCTTCCGCTTGCAGATGTGGTTGCCGCGTTGTGCGCTGAGTTCGAGTCACAGTTAGCGGTTCATTCCGCTTCTGCCGGCACTGCGATCAGATGCGGTTCGGCGCGCGGCCATATCTTGAGTGCTCGCTCAAGAAGTTCGTGCCCGCGCTGTTCGATAGTAGCCTCGTCCCAGCTATCGTATTGCGATAGTCTCCCGTTGATCGGTAGGACGGAGTTGGCCAGAATGCCAGCGCGTTTTTCTACCCAAGCGCCGTGCTTTATCGCGCTATTGAGGCTGCCGGTGATTAGCGTGAGATTCCCAAACGTGTGTATCAAATTGTCTCGACGTTTACTTGCCAAAATTTCGGGCGTTTCTTCGTCACGAAGCCAGGCATCCTTAACGCCCTGTAACCCGTTTTGAAGCGGCCAGTGCTCGATCCAGCTTTGCGGCATCACATGCTCAATCGTGACTTGACTGTCGAATTTAATAACTTCAGTTTTTGCCGATCGATAGGTTTCGCTCACCCGAGCTAGGATGTAGGTGAGACGTCGGTTGTTGAGCACGTTATAAATGTCGCTGCTCATCCAGGCGCGAGAAAATACCTCGTCACTTAACCATTGGTCGGTTGCACTGCGGAGGGATGAAAGATAATCATACACGACTTTGGCGGTGGGGCCACTTTCGCGAATCGCACGGGTCAAGCCCATGAAAATACGGTTGTATGCTTTCGTTTCCGCGCCGCACACTGCGCGTCGGATCAGATAGCTTTCCAACATTTCTGCCGCACGCAACGCTTCAACATCTGTGGCGCCTCGATCGAACATGGCAAGCAGCGGCGGATAGACCGTGCTCACGTCGAATACGTCAAGAAAGTGTGCAAGTTTGCTGAACGTCTGGTCATCACTGTCCGGTGCAATTCGTCTATACGAATCCCGCTGATTAACAAGCGCTATCAGTTCATCTTCGACCGTCAAAAATGGCTTGTCACGTTCGATCCAGTATTTATACTCAACAAAAAGATGTTTAATGGGAATGTCGCGCGCCTGTTTGCTGGCGAGGAAGTGCTGCATGAACAGGTCGCTACGCGGCCGCTTGAGACGGCCCTGTGTTACCTCTTCTCGCCAAAAAATCTGATCGAACCCTGCCCAATATTGTTCATAAAGTTTCTCTTGGGCCTCTTCTTGGCGAGCCGCGCGCAGAAAGATGTAGTTACGCAGCAAGTCTGCCGGCAGAAGGGGTTCGCCGCGCGCGTTGAGAGTCTCAAAGATAACTTGAGCATCATCTTCGCGATCAAGATCGATGGCCACGACTTTGAGGGCGGTTTTCAGTGCCTCGAAGCACTCTTCGACACGATCGGCAAGCGGCATATTCTCGGCGACCGCAGGTATCCCCTCGGAGCCTTTGAAAAATTCGGCGAGCTGGTCATAGAAGAACAGATATGCCTCGACCATTCTGGGGCGAGGTAAGGGCTTGCGGGCGTACTTCTCGCGAATCAGCGGATAGGCAGCTTCCAGTGCTGCCTTTGATCCAGCCAAAATCACGGATGTGAACTGAGCTCGATCGGAGAGTGTTGGCCAAACCTTGAAACGTTCAACTTCCGACTCTGCCATGCGCCCTTTATTCGTGACGTAGGCATCGCACTCTTCGGCGAAGTCATCCAAGCCTTCGGCACGGCAAAAGTCCCGGAATGCCGCGAGGAAAATTTGAAATGTAGTGAGTCGCTGCTGTCCGTCGATGACGCTACGTCGCTCGACTTTGCCAGTTTGCGTCTGCTTTTGGTCGATAACCATCGCTCCAAGGAAGTGAACCGGAGCATCTTTTCTATCTTCGATGAACTCGGAGAACTTGCGGGCAATGTCTTCCCAAAGCGGTTCCCATTGATGTTCCCGTCGCCAGACGTATTGGCGTTGAAAAGTGGGAATCTCTAGGCGCATCTTTTTCTCGAAGATATCGAGCAACGTTATTGCGTTGGCATCCATTGGATAGGTCTCTTCTTGCTCTTAGGGTGTGGCTTCGTTTGGTCGCCGCCATGATACCAACCTCCGTTCACACGTGCGCTCGCAGCCCTTCATTTGCCTGATGGTCATCTACTTCGGGTAGTAGCTGATTCGCCGCGCCTAGGCTTCATCAACCGCTCGGTCAGGTTTGCGGTGCCAATAGGTCGCTTTTTGGGCGACTCGGCGCGGATGCTTGGCCGCGTTTCGACAAATGAAGAGCGAAGACGGATTGCTTTTGCGGCGGTTGCTCGTATCGTTCGGCCAGAGTTGAGTGGTCACTGGTAGGTCGTCACCAAGAGCACTCATAGCACCGTGAAAGGTTGATGTAACGAGGAGCACCGCAATCGCCCTCAATCGGGGCGATTTTTTAATGCCGCTCTCGCGTTAGGCCGCGTAGCGATGGACTCGGCTGGTAGTTGATATTAGTTCCCGCATTCGGACTACACCCGGCCTTTGCCAAATGAAGAAGGAAAATCATGGCTGACCTCAATGCCGCGTTTATCGCGTTGCTCGGAGTGCTCGTTGGCGGGTACCGGATCAGCAGTTTGCTCAACGGCGTTTTGCTGGATTCGGTCGGCCTCGAGAACGACCCGGCCAGCATTTCGGATTCGATGCGGGCAGCCCGGGCCTCAGCCTCTTTGCGACTGATGAAGGTTTTGGTTAGTGGGGGGATCCCTGACGACGGACGATCGCCTGAAATTGGCAGTCGCCGCGTTTGCGAATGGTTGGCACCAGACACCTCGAAGAAGAAGTGTGACAAGAACGTGCCAACAATCCGGTTGGGCGAGAGGACACTTGACGAACACTTCGCCAAGTGCTGACCCGGAAAGCAAGAAGGGCCGGCGATTGCCGGCCCTTCGAATCTTTGGTGGGCGGTACTGGGATCGAACCAGTGACCCCTGCCGTGTGAAGGCAGTGCTCTACCGCTGAGCTAACCGCCCAAAGAAGCTGAAATTATGTCAGAGCTTTTTCGCTTCGTAAAGTACTTTCTTCAAATATTTTTGCGGGCCGCAGCGAACGGACCGCGCGCAAGCACCGCACCGTTCCGCTCGCACATCCCCAAAAGCAAACGGCACCGCGCGATGCACGGTGCCGTTTGCTCGACATCGCGCCGCGACGCCCCCGTCGCAACGCGCATCGCGTCAGCCTTCCGTCGGCGGCACGTAGCCGGACGCCTGGTCCGCACCTTCGCCGAAGAAGTACTTCTCGGTCTGCTTCATCAGGTACTGGCGCGCGCGCGGGTCGGCCATGTTCAGGCGGTTCTCGTTGATCAGCATCGTCTGCTGCTTGAGCCAGCCCTGCCACGCTTCCTTCGACACGCTTTCGTAGATGCGCTTGCCGAGTTCGCCCGGCAGCGGCGGGAAATCGAGACCTTCGGCTTCCTTGCCGAGCTTCGCGCATTGGATCATTCGAGCCATCGTGTACTTCTCCTGTAATCGGTCTGGGGGGAGGGCAGCCGTGCCTGCGCTCAGAGCTGCTTCATCAGCACGAGCGACTTGCGCTGCCAGTTATAGAGTTTGCGGCGGTCTTCCGGCAGGTCGTCGACGCTCACCTTCACGAAGCCGCGCTTGAGGAACCAGTGCTCGGTGCGCGTCGTGAGCACGAAGATGTGCGTGAGGCCGCGCGCCCGCGCGCGCTGCTCGATGCGCTTGAGCAGCCGCTCGCCGTCGCCGGAGCCTTGCGCCTCGGGCGCGACGGTCAGGCACGCCATCTCGCCGATCTTTTCCTGCTGGTATGGGTACAGCGCCGCGCAGCCGAACAGCACGCCGTCGTGCTCGATCACCGAGAAGTGGTCGATGTCGCGCTCGATCTGGTGGCGCCCGCGCCGCACCAGCGTGCCGTCCGTCTCGAGCGGCTCGATCAGCGACAGGATGCCGCCGACGTCGTCCGGCGTCGCTTCGCGCAGGCTCTCGAGGTTCTCGTACGAGATCATCGTGCCGACGCCGTCGTGCAGGAACAGCTCGAGCAGCATGCTGCCGTCGAGCGACTGCGGGATCAGGTGCGCACGGGTCACGCCGCCGCGGCACGCGCGGATCGCGTGCTTCAGGAAGAACGCGTCGTCGCCCTGGATGTTGCCCGAGTCGAGCAGCTCGGCGGCCGCGTCGAGCGACATTTCGCGGACCAGCTCGCCTTCGTCGTCGACGATGCCGGGCGCCTCGGTCAGGAAGATGATCTTGTCGGCGCGCAGCGCGATCGCCGCCGCGGACGCGACGTCCTCCATCGACAGGTTGAACGCCTCGCCGGTCGGCGAGAAGCCGAGCGGCGACAGCAGCACGAGCTTGCGGCTCGCGAGCGAATGGCGGATCGATTCGGCATCGATCTTGCGCACGACACCCGTATGCGCGAAATCGACCCCGTCGAGGATCCCGACCGGCCGCGCCGTCACGAAGTTGCCCGACACGACGCTGATGTGCGCGTGCGCCATCGGCGAGTTCGGCAGGCCCTGGCTGATCGCGGCCTCGATGTCGAGTCGCACTTCGCCGGCCGCTTCCTTCGCGGATTCGAGCGCGCGCGCATCGGTGATGCGCAGCCCGTGCGAAAACTCGGATTCGACACCGTGCAGGTTCAGCTGCTCCTCGACCTGCGGCCGCGAGCCGTGCACGAGCACGATCTGGATGCCCATCGCCTGCAGCAGCGCGATGTCGGACACGAGCGCGCTCAGGAGCCCCTGTTGCACGACCTCGCCGCCGAATCCCACGACGAATGTGTTGTTGCGGAACTTGTGGATATAGGGCGCGACGGAGCGCATCCAGTCGACGAACTGCGCGTGGCTGGCGGCCGAATCGTCGGCGGCCGGCGGGTTCGCGGCGCCGGACTGGGCGGGGGGGAGGTCGGTTTGGGAATTCATGGGCGGGATTATAATGCGCCCCCATGTCGAATGTACCTAAAAGTCCCGCGCCGACGCGGGCCAACGCGCCGTCGGCCGAGCACCCGGATGGTGCGGGCGACGCGCGCCAGCCTGAGGGCCGGACGCCACGCGCGCCGACGGGCAATCCGCAGCGCGCGCCGCAACGCGAGCGACGCAGCGAGCCGCAGGCCCAGCCGCAGCGCGAGCCACAGCGCGAGCCGCAACGAGAACGGCGCGATGCGCCGCCGCGCGAGTCCGGCGCGCCGCGCCGCGAGCGCGCGCCGCGTGCCGCCGTCACGCCCAATCCGGTCCCGCCGATCACGTTCCCCGAAAGCCTGCCCGTGTCGGGCAAGCGCGACGAGATCGCGCGCGCGATCGCCGGTCATCAGGTCGTGATCGTCTGCGGCGAGACGGGCTCGGGCAAGACCACGCAGCTCCCGAAGATCTGCCTCGAACTCGGCCGCGGCCTCGGCGCGGGCGGCACCGGCCTGATCGGCCACACGCAGCCGCGCCGGCTCGCCGCGTCGTCGACCGGCCGCCGCATTGCCGAGGAGCTCGGCACGCCGTTCGGCGAAGTGGTCGGCTACAAGGTGCGCTTCACCGACAATCTCGCGCCCGGCGCGTCCGTCAAGCTGATGACGGACGGCATCCTGCTCGCCGAGACGCAGACCGATCCGCTGCTGAAGGCGTACGACACGCTGATCATCGACGAGGCGCACGAGCGCAGCCTGAACATCGACTTCCTGCTCGGCTACCTGAAGCAGATCCTGCCGAAGCGCCCGGACCTGAAGCTGATCGTCACGTCGGCGACGATCGACGCGGACCGCTTCGCGCGCCATTTCGGCAGCGACGAACGGCCGGCGCCGGTGATCGAGGTGAGCGGGCGCCTGTATCCGGTCGAAGTGCGCTATCGGCCGGTGGCCGAGGACCGCCCGGCCGTGAAGCACGCCGAGGGCACCGCGAGCCGTGACCGCGTGAAGACCGCGCGCGAGGCCGAGCGCGACCTGATGGACGCGATCGTCGACGCGGTCGACGAGCTGTGCCGCGAAGGCTCGGGCGACGTGCTGGTGTTCCTGCCCGGCGAGCGCGAGATCCGCGAGGCCGCGGAGGCGCTGCGCAAGCATCACCCGCCGCACACCGAGATCCTGCCGCTGTTCGCGCGCCTGTCGGCGGCCGAGCAGGACAAGGTGTTCAAGCCGTCGAACGCGCGCCGCATCGTGCTCGCGACGAACGTCGCCGAGACCTCGCTGACGGTGCCGGGCATCCGCTACGTCGTCGACACGGGCCTCGCGCGCGTGAAGCGCTATTCGTACCGGAACAAGGTCGAGCAGCTGCAGGTCGAGTCGATCTCGCAGGCCGCCGCGAACCAGCGCGCGGGCCGCTGCGGCCGGGTCGCGGACGGCATCTGCATCCGCCTGTACGAGGAAACCGATTACCAGGCGCGGCCGCGCTTCACCGATCCGGAAATCCTGCGCTCGTCGCTCGCGTCGGTGATCCTGCGGATGAAGTCGCTGCACCTGACGGCGATCGAGATGTTCCCGTTCCTCGAGCCGCCGCCGGGCCGCGCGATCGCGGACGGCTACCAGCTGCTCAACGAGCTCGGCGCGGTCGACGACGACAACGCGCTGACGCCGCTCGGCCGCGAGCTCGCGCGGCTGCCGCTCGATCCGCGGGTCGGGCGGATGATCCTCGGCGCGCGCGACCAGCAGGCGCTGCGCGAAGTGCTGATCATCGCGAGCGCGCTGTCGGTGCAGGACCCGCGCGACCGGCCGATCGACGCGCAGGAGCAGGCCGACCAGGCGCACCGCCGCTTCGCCGACGAGCGCTCGGAATTCCTGCAGTGGCTGAAGATCTGGGCGTGGTTCGAGGAAGCGGTCGCGCACAAGAGGTCGAACCGCCAGCTGATCGACGCGTGCCGCCAGAATTTCCTGTCGCACCTGCGCCTGCGCGAATGGCGCGACGTGCATTCGCAGCTCCTGACCGTCGTGCGCGAGCACGGCTGGCGGCTGAACGACGCGGAAGCGACATACGAGCAGATCCATCTGGCCCTGATGACGGGCCTGCTCGGCAACCTCGGGCTGAAGGCCGACGACGAGCCGCACTATCTCGGCGCGCGCGGGATCAAGTTCTTCCTGTGGCCGGGCTCGGCGCTCGCGAAGAAGGCGGGACGCTGGGTGATGGCGGCCGAGCTGGTCGAGACGAGCCGGCTGTACGCGCGCTGCCTCGCGAAGATCGAGCCGGAATGGATCGAGAAGGTCGGCGCGCATCTGCTGAAGAAGGCGCTGTCGGAGCCGCACTGGGAAAAGCGCCCGGCGCAGGTGAGCGCATTCGAGCGCGCGACGCTGTACGGCTTGCCGGTCTACCACCGGCGGCGCGTCGCGTTCGGCAGGCAGGACCCGGCGCGCGCGCGCGAGCTGTTCATCCGCGGCGCGCTCGTCGAAGGCGAGTTCGACACGAAGCTCGCGTTCTTCGCGCACAACCGCAAGCTGCTCGCCGACATCGAGCAGCTCGAGCACAAGTCGCGCCGGCAGGACGTGCTGGTCGACGACGAGCTGATCTACGCGTTCTACGACCAGGCGCTTCCGGAAGGCATCCACACGGGCGCCGCGTTCGAGCGCTGGTATCGCGACGAGGTGAAGAAGGGCGGCCAGCCGGACGACAAGCTGCGCCTGCTGTACCTGTCGCGCGACGACCTGATGCGCCACGAGGCGGCGGGCGTGACGACCGAGCTGTTCCCGAAGCGCGCGACGATGGCGGGCGTCGAGATGGCGCTCACGTATCACTTCGAGCCGGGCGCGCCGCGCGACGGCGTGACGCTCGCGGTGCCGCTCTACGCGCTGAACCAGGTCGATGCGCGCCGCTGCGAGTGGCTCGTGCCGGGGATGCTGAAGGAGAAGGTGCAGCTGCTGCTGAAGTCGCTGCCGCAGAAGCTGCGCCGGCACTGCGTGCCGCTGCCCGACTATGCGGCCGGCTTCGTCGAGCGCATGGGGCGCGAGCGCTTCGGTGCGGGCGGGCTCGTCGAGGCGCTGATCGCCGACGTGCGCGCGCAGACGCAGGTCATGATGAAGACGGGCGATTTCAAGCTCGAGACGCTGCCCGCGCACCTGTTCATGAACTTCAAGGTGATCGACGAGCACGGCCGCCAGCTCGCGATGGGGCGCAATCTCGCGCAGCTGCGCAGCGAACTCGGCGCGCAGGCGCAGCAGCAGTTCCAGAAAATCGCCGCGGCGGCGACGATCACGGCCGGCGGCGACGCCGATGCGGCCCCGTCCGCGGCGCCGTCCGCCGGCGCGGGCGCCGCGCCGGGCGGCAAGGGCGGCGGCAAGATCGGGAAGGGCGCACCGCCGCAGGCGGCCGCCCCGGCGGAAGCCGGTGCGACGGCGCTCTACGAGAACCTGACGACCTGGAATTTCGGCAAGCTGCCCGAGCTGCTGGAAATCCGCCGGCGCGGGCAGACGCTGTTCGGCTACCCGGCGCTCGTCGACCGCGGCGCGCATTGCGACGTCGAGGTGTTCGATTCGCCGGAGGAAGCCGCGCGCATCCACCGCGCGGGGCTGCGGCGGCTGTTCGCGCTGCAGCTGAAGGAGCCGATCAAGTATCTGGAGAAGAACCTGCCGGGCCTGCGCGAGATGGCGATGCAGTACATGTCGCTCGGCACGCAGGACGAGCTGCGCGACCAGCTGATCGACACCGCGCTCGACCGCGCGTGCCTGCAGGACCCGCTGCCCGTCGACGACGCGAGCTTCCACGCGCGCCGCGACGAGGGCCGCAGCCGCCTGAACCTGCTCGCGCAGGAGATCGCGCGGCTCGTCGGGCAGATCCTCGCCGAATACGCGGGGCTCGCGAAGAAGCTCGCGCAGGCGAAGCCGTTCGCGCAGGCGCACGCGGACCTGCAGCAGCAGCTCGCCGCGCTGGTCGGCAAGCGCTTCGTGATCGACACGCCTTACGTTCAGCTTGCGCACTTCCCGCGCTACCTGAAGGGGATCGCGCTGCGGATCGACAAGCTGAAGGCCGATCCGGCCCGCGACGCGAAGCAGTTCGGCGACCTGCAGCCGCTCGTCCAGCAATACCAGCGCGCGGTGTCGCAGCGCGGCGGCGTCGCCGATGCGCGCCTCGCGGAGTTCCGCTGGCTGCTCGAGGAGCTGCGGATCTCGCTGTTCGCGCAGGAGCTGCGCACGCCGATGCCGGTGTCGGTCAAGCGGCTGCACAAGGTCTGGGAATCGATGCAACGCTAGGTGTTTAGTCCCGGCCCCGGCCGGCGGCGCGCCCCGCGCGGGAATCTTTCGCGCGCGCGGGAACGCCGCCGCCGGCCCTGCGTCGAAGTGGCGCAACGTCCGTTTCCGTCAACCGGCGGGGGCGGTCGTCCGTTTTACAATGACGCCCGATCTACGACGTGAGTCTTCATGCGCACTTTCCTTTCCCTCGGCCGCACGCTCGCGCTGGCCGCAGCCGTGCTGGCGCCCGCCGCACACGCGAATAACGTCATCGTCCTCAATTCGGCCGAAGCGACACTTTCCCTGATCGATCAGCAGAGCCGCCAGGTCGTCGGCACGATGCCGACCGGCAAGGAACCGCACCACCTGATGGCGACGCCCGACAACGGAGATCGCTGATCGTCGCGAATTCGGTGTCGAACAGCCTGATGTTCGTCGATCCGAAGACGGGCAAGCTGCAACGCACGGTCGAAGGCATCGAGGATCCCTACCAGCTCGGCTTCTCGCCCGATCACAAGTGGTTCGTGTCGACCGGGCTGCGCCTCGATCGCCTCGACATCTACAGCTACGACGGCCATGACCTGAAGATCGCGAAGCGCGTGCCGCTCGCGGTGATGCCGAGCCACCTCGCGTTCACGAAGGACAGCAAGACGGTGCTCGTGTCGCTGCAGGTGTCCGGCGAGATCGCGGCGGTCGACCTCGCGACGCAGACGGTCAAGTGGAAGATGCCGGTCGGCAAGGTGCCGGCGGGCCTGTGGCTGACGCCGGACGACAAGTACCTGCTGGTCGGGATGACGGGCGCGGACTACGTCGCGGTCGTCGACTGGCGCAACCAGAAGGTCGTAAAGACGATCCAGACCGGCAAGGGCGCGCACAACTTCCGCTCGCTTGCCGACGGCACGCACGTCGCGATCACGAACCGGGTCGCGAACACGATCAGCATCATCGACGAGAACACGCTCACCAACGTCGGCGACATCACGGGCCTGTTGCCCGGCCCCGACGACATGGAGCTGTCCGCCGACAAGAAGACGCTGTGGGTGACGTTCCGCTTCGCGAAGAAGGTCGGCATCATCGACCTGGCGTCGCGCAAGCTGGTGCAGACGATCGCCGTCGGCCGCTCGCCGCACGGGATCTACTTCTACGACCGCGCGCCGTGGAAGGCGGCGAACGGCGCGTGACGCCCGGGAGCAAACGATGCTGCACCTGATCGACGCGTTCGTGTCGGATATCCAGACCTGGCTGTACGTCGACGTCGTGCAGCCGCTCCTCTTCAAGTTCAACCTGATGGACTACGACGAGGATACTTACGACGCGCTCTACTGGGTGATCGTCGGCGCGCTGCAGATCGTCGCGATGTTCGTGCTGCTGCGCCCGCTCGAGGCGCTGCGGCCGGTCGAGAAATGGACGAACCGCAAGGCGGTGCGGGTCGACGTGATCTACACGCTGATCGCGAAGCTCGGCATCTACTCGCTGTTCTTCTTCTTCGCGCTGCAGCCGCTGTTCGACAACTTCCAGGCGTGGCTGCGCCTGCACGGCATCGCGAACTTCAACCTCGACTACCTGTGGCCGGGGGTAACGTCGCAGCCGATCGTCACGTTCGCGATCTACGTCGTCGTGCTCGACTTCGCCGGCTACTGGTATCACCGCTGGCAGCACAAGATCGGCATCTGGTGGGAGCTGCACGCGGTGCATCACAGCCAGCGGCAGATGTCGCTGTGGTGCGACGACCGCAACCACCTGCTCGACGACGTGATCCAGTCGTGCTTCTTCGCGGCGATCGCGCTCGTGATCGGTGTGTCGCCGTCGCAGTTCGTCGTGCTGACCGCGCTGACCAACTTCGCGCAGAGCATCCAGCACACCAATGCGCGGCTGTCGTTCGGCTGGCTCGGCGAGCGCCTGCTCGTCAGCCCGACGTTCCATCGCCGTCATCACGCGGTCGGCTACGGGCACGAAGGCACCAAGTACGGCTGCAACTTCGGCGTGCTGTTCCCGTGGTGGGACATGATGTTCGGCACCGCGTCGTGGAACCGCACGGTCGAGCCGACCGGCATCCGCGAGCAGATCGAGGGCGTGTCGTACGGCGAGGGCTTCTGGGCGCAGCACGGTCTCGCGTTCGTGCGGATCTTCCGGCGCCTCGTCCCCGCGAAGCGCGGCGCGGCGTCGGCCTGAGCGCGGCGCCTGCCGTTCCCGCCCGCCCGGCGATGCCCGCTCCGGCAACGGGCGTTCCTTTCCCGCGGCCCGTCTGCGTTTTGGCGCAGACGGGCCGCGTGGTTTATCCTTTCCCCGTTTTTCTTCGTCGACCCAGGCTCGCATGAACGACTTGCTGCGTTCCTTCGTCCGGGCACTCGCGAGCGCGCTGCACCCGCGGATGCTCTGGCTCACCCTGATGCCGTTCGTCGTCTCCGCGTTGTTCTGGGGCGTCCTGCTGTGGTTTGCGTGGCAGACGCTCGTCGACGCCGCGCGCGGCGCGCTCGACGGCTTCGCGCTGACGACGGCGCTCTACCGGGTGTTCGATCTGATCGGGCTGTCGCAGCTGCATGCGGTCGTCGCGCCGTTCGTCGTCGTGGCGCTCGCGGTGCCGCTGATCGTGCTGACGGTGCTGCTGCTGATCGCGTCGATTTCGATGCCGGTGGTGGTCAAGTACCTGTCGAGCCGCCAGTTCGCGGCGCTCGAGATGAAGCGCGGCGGCACCTTCGTCGGCAGCATGTTCAACGCGTTGTGGACGGCGTTCGCCGGCATCGCGGCGTTCGTCGTCACGCTGCCGCTGTGGCTGATCCCGCCGTTCTTCGCGCTGCTGCCGCCGGTGATCGGGGGCTGGATCACGTATCGGGTGATGACCTACGACGCGCTCGCGGAGCACGCGAGCCGCGACGAACGCCGCGCGCTCGTGCGGCGGCACCGCTGGCCGCTGATCGGCATCGGCGTCGCGACCGGCTTTCTCGGCACGCTGCCGACCTTCATCTGGGTGTCGTCGGTCTGGATGATGGTGTTGTTTCCGTTCGTCGCGGCGGCGATGATCTGGGTTTACGCGTTCATTCTGGTTTTTTCGGCGCTGTGGTTCGGCCATTACTGCCTGCGCGCGCTGGAGGACCTGCGCGCGACGCCGCGCGCCACCACCATCGACATGGGGCAGGCATGAGTATCGGCATCATCATCATCGGCGACGAAATCCTTTCCGGCCGCCGGCAGGACAAGCATCTCGCGAAGCTCATCGAGCTGCTCGGCGCGCGCGGCCTCGCGCTCGACTGGGCCGAGTACGTCGGCGACGATCCGGCGCGGATCACCGCGACGCTCGCCCGCGCGTTCGCGGCAGGCGACATCGTGTTCTCGACGGGCGGCATCGGCGCGACGCCGGACGACCATACGCGCCAGTGCGCGGCCGCGGCGCTCGGCGTGCCGCTCGAACTGCATCCGGACGCGAAGCCGCTGATCCAGGAGCGCATCCGCGAGATGCACACCGACCCGGACCAGCCGATCGATTTCGACTCGCCGGAAAACCAGCACCGGCTCAACATGGGCGTGTTTCCGCGCGGCGCGACGATCATCCCGAACGGCTACAACCGGATTCCGGGCTTCTCGGTCGGCGACGTCCATTTCGTGCCGGGCTTCCCGGTGATGGCGTGGCCGATGATCGAGTGGGTGCTCGACACGCGCTATGCGCACCTGCATCACGCGACGCCGCACGCGGAGCGCTCGCTGTACGTGTTCGAGCTGCCGGAATCGACGCTCACGCCGCTGATGGAGAAGATCGAGCGCGATTTTCCGGGCGTGCGGGTGTTCAGCCTGCCGAGCGTCGGCGATGCGGAGCGGGGCGGGATCTACGCGCGCCGCCATATCGACCTCGGCGTGAAGGGCGAGCCGGAAGCGGTCGCGGCCGCGTTCGTGAAGCTGCGCGAAGGCGTGCACCTGCTCGGCGGCGATGTCGTCGAGCCCGATGCGCCGCGGGCGTGAGCGTCGCGTAGATCGCGCACGATTCTCTCGGCGCGTACAGCGCGCATGGCCCGCTGAACGGGCCGTGCAAAAGAGGCGGGCCGCGCAACGCGGCCCGTCATCGGGATGTCATCGCCCGGCTCGACGATGACGCAGGCGGGCGCGCGGGAACGGATGCGCCGTCAGGCGCCGATCCACGGCAGTTTCCGGAAGCACCAGCCTTCGACCGTCTTGCGGTGGCCTTCGGCGTCCTTCGCGCCCTCGAAGCCTTCGAGCAGGTCGAACGCCTTCGTGTAGCCGGCCTGCGTGGCGGCGAGCGCGGCGAGTTTCGAGCGCGCGGCGCTGCGGCACAGGAACAGCACCGGTGCGCCGGGTTCGACGGCCGCCTTCAACTGGTCGACGAATTCGGCATTCGGCACGCCGCCCGGGTAGCGGGTCCATTCGAGATGCAGGTACTGGCCGTCGCCGACGAGCGGGCGGCCGACCCAGTCCAGCTCGGCGCGGGTGCGCACGTCCACGAGGCGCGCCGACGGGTCGAGCTGCAGCAGTTCGAATGCCTCGGCCGGCAGCAGCGCGCCGGCATAGTTCAGCGCGCCTTGGGCGCGGCGTTCGTCGGCCTTCGCGTAAAGCTGTTCGAGCGTACTCATGGCAGGAGGTCTCCCTATCGGTCAAACGAACATTCTAGCGCGCCGCCTGCCGCGCGATGCCCGTGCGTCTCCTGGCCCGCGGACGGCGCACGTACTCACCAAAAAAGTGCAAAATGCGTGAAATGCACCATAATGATCCATTCGTGATGCCGCACACGATGGAGTGCACCATCGGGGTGCCTGTGACGAACCGGCAAGGCCCCGAAATTGCGCGGCGTAGCGCCGTCGCGGCGAGCCAAGGCGCGATTTGCGGCCGCCCCGCGCAAACATGGCACGGAAGCTGCTTTATTGAATCCGGTCGAATCGGGGCACGCTGCGCCAAAGCCAAGCTCCGAGCAGCTCGATAAACGAGGCGGTCCCAGTCCGCCGGTATTGTTCAATCAGGAGAAGAGGTTATGAGTAAAACCGTCGCCGACGTCATGCAGCTCGTGAAGGACGAGGACGTCAAGTTTGTCGATTTCCGCTTCACCGATACGCGCGGCAAGGAGCAGCACGTGTCGGTGCCGGTGTCGGCGTTTGACGAAGACAAGTTCGAGAACGGTCACGCGTTCGACGGCTCGTCGATCGCTGGCTGGAAGGGCATCGAGGCGTCGGACATGCTGCTCATGCCGGATCCGAGCGCCGCGTTCGTCGACCCGTTCTACGAAGAGTCGACGCTGGTGCTGACCTGCGACGTGGTCGAGCCGGCCGACGGCAAGGGCTACGAGCGCGACCCGCGTTCGCTCGCGAAGCGCGGCGAGGCGTACCTGAAGAGCACGGGCCTGGGCGACACCGCGTACTTCGGTCCGGAGCCGGAATTCTTCATTTTCGACTCGGTCCAGTGGAACACGGACATGTCGGGCTGCTTCGTGAAGATCAATTCGGAAGAAGCGCCGTGGTCGTCGGCCAAGGAATTCGAAGGCGGCAACACGGGCCACCGTCCGGGCACGAAGGGCGGCTACTTCCCGGTCGCGCCGGTCGACACGTTCCAGGACATGCGTTCGGAAATGTGCCTGCTGCTCGAACAGCTCGGCATTCCGGTCGAAGTGCACCACCACGAAGTGGCGGGCCAGGGCCAGAACGAAATCGGCACGAAGTTCTCGACGCTCGTGCAGCGCGCCGACTGGACGCAATGGTCGAAGTACATCATCCACAACGTCGCGCACTCGTACGGCAAGACGGCGACGTTCATGCCGAAGCCGGTCGTCGGTGACAACGGTTCGGGCATGCACGTCCACCAGTCGATCTGGAAGGACGGCCAGAACCTGTTCGCGGGCAACGGCTATGCCGGCCTGTCGGAATTCGCGCTGTTCTACATCGGCGGCATCATCAAGCACGCCCGTGCGCTGAACGCGATCACGAACCCGACGACGAACTCGTACAAGCGTCTCGTCCCGCACTTCGAGGCGCCGGTCAAGCTCGCTTACTCGGCGCGCAACCGTTCGGCGTCGATCCGCATTCCGCACGTGTCGAACCCGAAGGGCCGCCGCATCGAAACGCGCTTCCCGGACCCGATGGCCAACCCGTACCTGTGCTTCACGGCGCTGATGATGGCGGGCCTCGACGGCGTGCAGAACAAGATCCACCCGGGCGAAGCCGCCGACAAGAACCTGTACGACCTGCCGCCGGAAGAGGATGCAAAGATCCCGACCGTCTGCGCGGGCCTCGACCAGGCGCTCGAAGCACTCGACAAGGATCGCGAGTTCCTGACGCGCGGCGGCGTGTTCACGGACGGCATGATCGATGCGTACCTCGCGCTGAAGGAGCAGGAGCTCGCGAAGTTCCGCATGACGACGCATCCGATCGAGTTCGAGATGTACTACTCGCTGTAAGCGGCGATGGCGCTTCGACGCTTCAGCGGGCGAAGCGCCGCCACGCCGGTTCGCTCGCGCCGCGCAACTCCCGGCGCGAGCAGCGGAATCTGAAAAGGGGACGGCGCCCAGCCGTCCCTTTTTTGTTCCGCGGCATTCACAATTTTTGCGCATCCTGGGCTCGATAAGCACGCAAGATGGTTCTGAAGAATCTGATCAAGGCGAAGACGGGGCAGCCTGAGCGTCTGTCGGATGACGAGCGGCTCGCGCGTTCGGGGCTGCTCGCCGGGCTGGAGGCGTTGCCGACGGTCGTGCTGGTGCTCGACCGCAAGACGCTGAAGATCGCGTTCGCGAATCCGTCCGCGGAGGCGATGCTCGACATCTCGCGCCGCCAGCTCGCGCAGCGGCCGTGGGGCGAGATCTTCCCGAACGCGAACGAGCTCGCGTCGACGATCACCGCGATCGGCGAGGAGCGCTTTCACGCGACGCACCTCGACACCGTGCTCGACCGGCCCGGCCGCGAGCCGCTGCACGTGCACGCGATCGTCGGCTTTCTCGAGAGCGCGCAGGATTTCGTGCTCGTCGAGCTGTTCGAGAACGAGCGCCAGTCGCGCACCGACCGCGAGGAGCGCATCCACGACCTGACCGCGGTCAACAAGCAGTTGATCCGCAATCTCGCACACGAGATCAAGAACCCGCTCGGCGGGATCCGCGGCGCCGCGCAACTGCTCGAATTCGAGCTCGGCGAGCGCGAGCGCGGCGAGCTGCGCGAATACACGCAGGTGATCATCAAGGAGTCCGATCGCCTGCAGACGCTCGTCGACCGGCTGCTCGAGCCGCACCGGCATCCGCACATCGTCGGCGACGTGAACATCCACGAAGTGTGCGAGCGCGTGCGCGCGGTGATGCTTGCCGAGTTTCCGCGCGGGCTGTCGATCGAGCGCGACTACGACGTCAGCGTGCCGGACCTGCGCGGCGACAAGGAGCAGCTGATCCAGGCGCTGCTGAACATCGTGCGCAACGCGGCGCAGGCGCTGCGCGAGCGGATCGCGCAGGGCGATGCGCGCATCGAGCTGCGCACGCGGGTCGCGCGCAAGATCACGATCGCGAAGCGCCTGTACAAGCTGGCACTGGACTTGCACGTGATCGACAACGGGCCGGGCATTCCGGACGAGATCCGCGACCGGATCTTCTACCCGCTCGTGTCCGGGCGCGAGGACGGCAGCGGCCTCGGCCTGACGCTCGCGCAGACGTTCGTGCAGCAGCACGAAGGGATGATCGAGGTCGAAAGCCGGCCCGGTCGCACCGAATTTCAGATTTTGCTGCCGCTCGATCACTGAGCGGCGACCCGCGATTCACCGAGATATCTGACCGACCTATGAAGCCGATCTGGATAGTAGACGACGACCAATCGATCCGCTGGGTGCTCGAAAAGGCACTCGCGCGCGACAGCTTCGCGACGAAGAGCTTCTCGAACGTGCGCGATGCGCTCGGCGCGCTCGACCACGAGACGCCGCAGGTGCTGGTGTCCGACATCCGGATGCCGGGCGGCTCGGGCCTCGAGCTGCTGCAGGCGGTGCACGAGCGGATGCCGGACCTGCCGGTGATCATCATGACCGCGTTCTCCGATCTCGACAGCGCCGTCGCGGCGTTCCAGGGCGGCGCGTTCGAATACCTCGCGAAGCCGTTCGACGTCGACAAGGCCGTCGAGCTGATCCGCCGCGCGGTCGAGGAGAGCCTGCGCGGCGGCGCGCCGCAGGACGAGCGCGTCGCCGAGGCGCCCGAGATGCTCGGCCAGGCCCCCGCGATGCAGGACATGTTCCGCGCGATCGGCCGCCTGTCGCATTCGGCCGCGACCGTGCTGATCACCGGCGAGTCGGGCACCGGCAAGGAGCTCGTTGCGCGGGCGCTGCACCGTCACAGTCCGCGCGCGAACGGGCCGTTCATCGCGCTGAACACCGCGGCGATTCCGAAGGACCTGCTCGAGTCGGAGCTGTTCGGCCACGAGCGCGGCGCGTTCACCGGCGCGCAGACCACGCGCCAGGGCCGCTTCGAGCAGGCCGAGAACGGCACGCTGTTCCTCGACGAAATCGGCGACATGCCGTTCGACCTGCAGACGCGCCTGCTGCGCGTGCTGTCGGACGGCCAGTTCTATCGCGTCGGCGGCCACAGCCCGCTGCGCGCGAACGTGCGCGTGATCGCCGCGACGCACCAGAACCTCGAGTCGCGCGTGCGGCAGGGGCTGTTCCGCGAGGATCTGTATCACCGGCTCAACGTGATCCGGCTGCGCCTGCCGCCGCTGCGCGAACGCAGCGAGGACATCGCGCTGCTCACGCGTCACTTCCTGCAGAAAAGCGCGCGCGATCTCGGCGTCGAGCCGAAGCGCGTGTCGGACGAGGCGCTCGCGTACCTGACGTCGCTGCCGTTCCCCGGCAACGTGCGGCAGCTCGAGAACCTCGCGAACTGGCTGACCGTGATGGCGCCCGCGCAGACGGTCGAGATCAAGGACCTGCCGCCCGATCTCGTGCCGTCCGGCGCGGCCGTCGTCGCGATGGGCGACGCGGCCGACGCGCAAGCGGCAGGCAGCGACGCGAGCGCGTTGCCGCCGATCGCCGGCGTGACGGGCGCGCCGGCCGCCGCTGCGCCGAACGGCGGCGCGCCGGCCGGCTACCCGATGTGGGAGCACGGCCTGCGCACCGAGGTCGCGCGCCTGTTGCGCGAGAACTCGGCCGACGTGATGGACGAACTCGCGCGCCGCTTCGAGGCCGCGGTGATCCGCGAGGCGCTCGACTTCACGCGCGGCCGCAAGGTCGAGGCGGCGGAGCGGCTCGGCATCGGCCGCAACACGATCACGCGCAAGATCCAGGAACTGCATCTGGAGCCGTGAGCGCGCAGTGCGGCATGCGCGGGCGCCGCGCATGCCGCGATCGGACATAATCGGGGTTTGACCGCAGTGTGCTGCCAAGCCGATCGATCCGCCATGTCCGATTCCTTCCGCTGGCCCGCCGGGGCCGACCCGTTCCGTTTTCTCGAAGCGCTCGACAGCGCGCGCGCCCGCGCGTGGGTCGACGAGCAGAACGCGCGCACGCGCGTCGCGCTGCGCGACGACGACGCGTATCGCGCGCTCGCGGCGCGCCTGGCGAAAGCCTATCTGCCGCGCGAGCGCCCGGTGATTCCGACCCGCTGGCGCGACTGGGCGTACGACCTGTGGCAGGACGACCTTCATCCGAAGGGGCTGTGGCGCCGCGCGCGCTGGGACGACTGGCGCGCGGGCCGGCCGGCGTGGGAAACGCTGCTCGACGTCGACGCGCTCGGCGTGGAAGAGGGCGAGTCGTGGGTGTTCGAGCACGACGCGATCCTGTATCCGGACGGCGATCGCGCGCTGCTGTCGCTGTCGCCGGGCGGCGCCGACGCGGTCGTCGTGCGCGAGTTCGATCTCGTCGAGCGCCGCTTCGTCGACGCGGGTTTCACGATCGACGAGCCGGGCCATCATACGATCGGCTGGATCGATCGCGACACCGTCTACGTGAGCTGGGATCGCGGCGAAGCGCATGCGACCGCGGCAGGCTACCCGTACGAAGCGCGGCGCTGGGTGCGCGGCACGCCGCTCGCCGACGCGCCCGTCGTGTTCCGCGGCGAGCCCGACGACATCAGCGCGGGCGCGTGGTTCGACCCCGTCGAAGGCCGCCACTTCGCATCGCGCAGCGTCGATTTCTTCGATCTGCATTCGTACCGGCTGACCGCCGAAGGCGAGTGGGTGCGCTACGACGTGCCGACGCACGTCGAGGTCGGATTCTGGCAGGGCTGGCTCGTGATGGAGCCGCGGCTCGACTGGGAATGCGACGGCGTGCGCCACGCGGGCGGCTCGCTGCTCGCGATCCGCGAGGAGGCGTTTCTTGCCGGTTCGCGCGCGTTCGACACGCTGTTCGAGCCGGGGCCGACGACGTCGGCATGCACGTGGACGCACACGTGCCACACGCTGATCGCGAGCTGGCTCGACGACGTGAACAACCGGACGCTGCTGTGGCAGCCGCGGCAGGCCGGCGACGGCGCGTGGACGTGGGACGCGCGGCCGTTCGACTGGCCGGGCGACGCGCAGATCGACGTCGAGCCCGTCGAGGCGACGCTGAACGACGACGTGTACGTGGACGTCGATACCTATCTCGATCCGCCCGAATGCTGGCTGGCCGATCTCGCCGATCGTGCGGCCGATGCGCCGTCGCGCCGCGTGCTGCTCGACCGGCCGCCGGTGCAGTTCGACCCGGCCGGGCTCGTCGTGCGTCGCGCGAATGCGCGCTCGCGCGACGGCACCGTGGTGCCGTACACGCTGATCGGGCCGCGCGATGCGCTGGATGCGCCCGACGGCGGCGTGCGTGTCGCGCGGCCGTGCCTGCTGTCCGGCTACGGCGGCTTCGCGTTG
This sequence comes from Burkholderia ubonensis, assembly GCF_001718695.1. Classification (NCBI taxonomy): domain Bacteria; kingdom Pseudomonadati; phylum Pseudomonadota; class Betaproteobacteria; order Burkholderiales; family Burkholderiaceae; genus Burkholderia; species Burkholderia ubonensis. The sequence goes on from NZ_CP013420.1 coordinate 297,810, forward strand.
CCGAACCTGCCGGGCTACAGCGACGCGCTCGGCATCGCGTGGCTCGAGCGCGGCGGCGTCGCGGCGTTCGCGCACATTCGCGGCGGCGGCGAGTTCGGGCCGCGCTGGCACGTCGACGCGCAGCGCGAGCACCGGCAGCGTTCGTTCGACGATTTCATCGCGGTGGCCGAGGATCTGATCGGGACGGGCGTGACGACGGCCGCGCAGCTCGGCATCGAGGGCGGCAGCAACGGCGGGCTGCTGGTCGCCGCGTGCATGGTGCAGCGGCCGGAGCTGTTCGGCGCGGTGCTCTGCAAGGTGCCGCTGCTCGACATGCGACGCTATCCGAAGCTGCACGCGGGCGCCGCATGGCTGGACGAGTACGGCGACCCGGACGACGCGCGCGAGGGCGCGGCGCTGGCCGCGTACTCGCCGTATCACCGGGTGCGCGAGGGCGTCGCGTATCCGCCGCTGCTGCTGACGACGTCGACGCGCGACGATCGCGTGCATCCCGCGCATGCGCGCAAGATGGCCGCGCGCATGCACGCGCTCGGCCACGAACGGGTGTGGTACTGGGAGAACACCGACGGCGGCCACGGCAGCGCCGACGATCTGGAGCGCGCCGAATCCGACGCGGCCGAATTCGGTTTCCTGTGGGCCCATCTCGGGCCCGCTCCCGCGCGTCGCTGACCGCGCGTCACTGACCGCGCGTCACTGACCGCGCGTCACTGACCGCGCGCGGGTAGCGTGCTCAGCCGACGACCGCGACGACGGGCGTATGGTCGGACGGCTGCTCCCACGTGCGCGGCGTGCGATCGACGACGCACGACGTGCAGGTTTCGGCGAGCGCCGGCGACAGCAGGATGTGGTCGATGCGCAGCCCCGCGTTGCGGCGGAACGCCATCATCCGGTAGTCCCACCAGGTGAAGGTCTTTTCGGGCTGCTCGAAGCGGCGGAACGCGTCGACGAGCCCGAGTTCGAGCAGGCCCGCGAAGTGCGCGCGCTCCTGCGGCGACACGAGATTCTGGCCTTCCCATTTCGCGGGGTCGTGCACGTCGCGGTCTTCCGGCGCGATGTTGTAGTCGCCGAGCAGCGCGAGCTTCGGGTAGCGCTGCAGCTCGCTGCGCAGCCACGCGTTCAGCGCGTCGAGCCACTGCATCTTGTAGACGAATTTGTCGGAGTCGGGCGCCTGGCCGTTCGGGAAATACGCGGAGATGATGCGCGTGCCGTCGATCGTCACCGCGATCACGCGCTGTTGCGGATCGTCGAAGCCGGGGACGTTGCGGGTGATGTCCGATTCGTCGAACGGCAGGGTGTCGCGCGCGAGGATCGCGACGCCGTTGTAGGTCTTCTGGCCGGTGAACCAGCTGCGATAGCCGGCGGCCTCGAGATCGGCGCGCGGGAATTTGTCGTCCGGCAGCTTCAGCTCCTGCAGGCACAGCACGTCGGCGCCGCTTTGCGCGAGCCAGTCGAGCACGTGCTGCTTGCGGACGTTGAGCGAGTTGACGTTCCAGGTGGCGATCTTCATGAACGGGAAGGCGGGCGGCATGGATTCGAAGGCCGCCATCTTACCGCGAGCGCGGCGCGCGAACGCGTGCAACACGCGATCGGCAGCGCATCCCGTGCACGTCGCGAGCCTCGCGATATTGGGGCCCAGCCAATAAATTGTGACAAAAGTGTTGACGTAAGTGCTTCCTCACCCTATAATTTATTTCTCTGACGCGGGGTGGAGCAGTCTGGCAGCTCGTCGGGCTCATAACCCGAAGGTCGTAGGTTCAAATCCTACCCCCGCAACCAAGCACATCTGGCGATGTGCAGCGCAAGTGACCGATGCGCACCTCGCCAACAAGAACCCGGCTCGATGCCGGGTTTTTTGTTTTCAGCCTGCCGCCCATTCGACCGCCGCCTGCGCATGCAGCGCAGTCGTATCGAACACCGGCAACGGCGAATCCTCCGCGCCGATCAGCAGCGTGATTTCCGTGCAGCCCAGTATGACCGCCTGCGCGCCGCGTCGCGCGAGTTCGTCGATGATCGCGACATAGGTCGCGCGCGACTGCGCGTCGATCCGGCCGTGACACAGCTCGTCGTAGATGATCCGATGCACGTCGTCACGCTCGCGTTCATCCGGCACGAGCACGTCGAGGCCGAACTTCTCGCGCAGCCGCTCCGCATAGAACGGCAGTTCCATCGTATAGCGCGTGCCGAGCAGGCCGACGCGCGAGACGACCGCCGCAAGCAGTGCTTCGCCGGTCGGATCGGCGATGTGCAGGAAAGGGAGCCCGACCGCGGCCTCGATCGCGTCGTGCACGCGATGCATCGTGTTGGTCGTGAGCACGATCAGGTCGGCGCCCGCCGCCTCGAGCTGCCGCGCGGCGGCGGCCATGTGCGCACCGAGCGCGGGCCAGTCGTGCACGCGCTGCAACGCTTCGATCTCCGCGAAATCGACCGTCACCATCACGCTCTTCGCGTTGTGATGTCCGCCGTGCAGCGCCTTCGAATACCGGTTCAGCATCCGATAGTATTCCGCCGACGATTCCCAGCTCATCCCGCCGATCAGTCCGATCGTCTTCATTCGTCACCTTTGCGTTTCATCTGTCGTGGCGCACGAGTATAGGGGCCGACCGGCGCGCGCGGCGGTACGATCCGTGCGCAGCCGACCGGTACGGCGCCGCTGGCCGAGCTGGGTCGGCGCCGCGTCGGACTGTCCGCATTCGCCGGTACGTGGCAGCACGGGGCAGTTGAAACCGGCACTGTGTTTTTGTACAGTATCGGCACCGTGAGCCCGACCACCATTCCGCCAGCCGAACCGAGCACGCCGCCACCGGGCGAGGCGCCGCCGCGCGTGCGCAAGATCATCCACTGCGACTGCGACTGCTTCTACGCGTCGGTGGAAATGCGCGACGACCCGTCGCTGCGCGGGCGTCCGCTCGCGGTCGGCGGCCGCCCGGACCAGCGCGGCGTGATTGCGACCTGCAATTACGAGGCGCGGCGCTACGGCGTGCATTCGGCGATGTCGTCGGCGCTCGCGATGCGCAAGTGCCCGGACCTGCTGATCCTGCCGTCGGCGATGGACAAGTACCGCGCCGCGTCGCGCCAGATCATGGCGATCTATCGCGACTACACGGCCGACGTCGAGCCGCTGTCGCTCGACGAGGCGTATCTCGACGTCAGCGGTTCCGAGCGCTGCCAGGGCAGCGCGACGCTGATCGCCCGCGAGATCCGCCGGCGGGTGTTCGAAACGGTCGGCGTCACGGTGTCGGCGGGCGTCGCGCCGAACAAGTTCATCGCGAAGATCGCGTCGGACTGGAACAAGCCCGACGGCCTGTTCGTCGTGCGCCCGCACGAAGTCGACGCGTTCGTCGCGGCGCTGCCCGTGCGCAAGCTGCACGGCGTCGGCAAGGTGACGGCTGCGCGCCTCGACCGGCTCGGCATCCAGACCTGCGCGCAGCTGCGCGAATGGTCGCTGATCGATCTGCACCGCGAATTCGGCGCGTTCGGGCGGCGCCTCTACGAGCTGTCGCGCGGCATCGACGAGCGGCCCGTGCAGGCGGACCAGGAGCGCAAGTCGGTCAGCGTCGAGACGACCTACGTGACCGACCTGACGACGCTCGATCAATGCGCGGCCGAGATTCGCAAGCTGACCGTCCAGCTCGACGCGCGCATCGCGCGCGCGGGCGCCGCGCGGTCGATCCGCAAGCTGTACGTGAAGATCCGCTTCGCCGATTTCCAGCGCACGACGGTCGAATGCGTCGCCGATGCGACGAACGCCGAGACGGCCGTCGCGCTGCTCGCGAAGGGCTTGATGCGGCGCGCGCAGCCGGTGCGGCTGCTCGGCGTCGGCGTGCGCATCGACGAAGACACCGCCGAGCGGCACGGGCAGTTCGCGCTGTTCGAGCCGGAACCCGAGCCGCCGGCGCGATGAAAAACGGCACCGCGCAATGCGGTGCCGTCGTCATCGATGCGTGCAAAACGGGCGGTGCGCTCAGTGTGCGGACGCCGCCATCCCGTTGTGGCGCAGCAGCGCGTCGATCTGCGGTTCGCGGCCGCGGAACGCCTTGAACGAGTCCATCGCCGGACGGCTGCCGCCGACCTCGAGGATCTCGCGGCGATAGCGCGTGCCGGTCGCCGCATCGAGCACGCTGCCGCCGGCTGCGGCGGCTTCCTCGAACGCCGCGTACGCATCCGCGGACAGCACTTCGGCCCACTTGTAGCTGTAGTAGCCGGCCGCGTAGCCGCCCGCGAAGATGTGGCTGAACGTGTTCGGCCAGCGCGAGAACGGCGCTTGCGGGATCACGTGGTAGCGCTCGTTGATCTCGCGCGCGAAGTCGTTCACGCCGATCGCGCCCGCCGGATCGAAATCGACGTGCAGCAGCATGTCGAACATCGAGAACACGATCTGCCGCAGCGTGCCGAGGCCGCTCTGGAAGTTCTTCGCGGCGATCATCTTGTCGAACAGCGCGCGCGGCAGCGTCGTGCCCGTGTCGACGTGCGACGACATCGACGACAGCACGTCCCATTCCCAGCAGAAGTTCTCCATGAACTGCGACGGAAGCTCGACCGCATCCCATTCGACGCCGTTGATGCCCGACACGCCGAGCTCGTCGACGCGCGTGAGCATGTGATGCAGGCCGTGGCCGAACTCGTGGAACAGCGTGATCACCTCGTCGTGCGTGAAGCACGCGGGCTTGCCGCCGACCGGCGCGGAGAAGTTGCAGGTCAGGTACGCGACCGGCGTCTGCACGCTGCTGCCGCGCTTCGCGCGCGAACGCGCATCGTCCATCCACGCGCCGCCGCGCTTGCCTTCACGCGCGTACAGGTCGAGATAGAACTGCGCGACGAGCGAGCCGTCGCGATTCTCGACGCGGAAGAAGCGCACGTCCTTGTGCCAGACCGGCGCGTCGTCCGCCTTGATCCGCACGCCGAACAGCGTTTCGGTGACGGTGAACAGGCCCTTCAGCACGGCCGGCTCCGGGAAGTACTGCTTGACCTCGTTTTCCGAGAACGCGTAGCGCTGCTGGCGCAGCTTCTCGGCTGCATACGCGACGTCCCACGGCGCGAGCTCGGCCAGGCCGAGCTCCTTCGCGGCGAACGCGCGCAGCTCGTCCCAGTCCTGGTCCGCGTGCGGGCGCGCGCGCGTCGCGAGATCCTCGAGGAACGCGATGACCTGCTGCGGCGACTCGGCCATCTTCGGCGCGAGCGACACTTCGGCGAAGTTGCGGTAGCCGAGCATCTGCGCTTCTTCGCGGCGCAGCTTCAGCTCGTCGGCGACGATCGCCGTGTTGTCCCACTCGGCGTTGCCGCCGCCGTATTGCGGACCGAGTTCGGAAGCGCGCGTCGCATACGCGCGATAGAGCGTCTCGCGCAGCGCGCGGTTGTCCGCGTACTGCAGCACCGGGAAGTAGGACGGGAAATGCAGCGTGAATTTCCAGCCGTCCTTGCCGTCCTTCTGCGCGGCTTCGCGGGCGGCCTCGATCGCGTCGCCGGGCAGGCCCGCCAGTTCGGCCTCGTCCTGCGCGACATACGCGTACGCATTGGTCGCGTCGAGCACGTGATCGGAAAACGCCTTCGACAGCGCGGCCTGCTGCTCCTGCAGTTCGGCGAAGCGCGGCTTCTGGTCTTCCGGCAGCTCGGCGCCCGACAGGCGGAAGTCGCGCAGCGCGTTGTCGAGGATCTTCTTGCGCTCGACCGACAGCGTCGCGTATTCGGCGCTTGCCGCGATCGCCTTGTACTTCTCGTACAGCGCGAGGTTCTGGCCGACGCTCGACCAGAACTCGGTCACGCGCGGCAGGTTCTCGCCGTATGCGGCGCGCAGCTCGGGCGTGTCGGCGACCGCGTTCAGGTGGCCGACGACGCCCCAGGCGCGACCGAGCGGCTCCGTCGCGCGCTCGACCGCCTCGACGACGTCTGCCCAGGTCGCCGGCGTCGCGCTCGCGCTCGCGGCGTCGACGGCGCGGTTGGCATCGGCGAGCAGCGTGTCGAGCGCGGGCGTGACGTGTTCCGGGCGGATCTCGCCGAAACGGGGCAGGCCGGAGAAGTCGAGGAGCGGATTGGTATTGGCGCTTGCGGACAAAGACTCCCTGTCTGTTGCCGGATGAACCGGGGTGATGGGGGAGGGCGCGGCGGCGCCCGATATCGACATTATTGGGGCGCATCGCGCGCTTTCCAATCGATAGTTTCTAACGGCGCGATTGAGGCGGGGCCGGAACACGCCCGACGGCGGCCGGCCGGATGCCGGCACGCGGACGCGCACCGGCGGGAGGGGGGATGGTCAAGCGGCCGCGGCGGCGCGCTCGGCGGCTTCGATCGTGTTGATCAGCAGCATCGTGATGGTCATCGGGCCAACGCCGCCCGGCACCGGCGTGATGTGGCCGGCCACTTCCTTCACGCCCGCGAAGTCGACGTCGCCGCACAGCTTGCCGGCGTCGTCGCGGTTCATGCCGACGTCGATCACGGTCGCGCCCGGCTTCACCATGTCGGCCGTCAGGATGTTGCGCTTGCCGACCGCGGCGACGACGATGTCGGCCTGCCGCGTGTGCGCGGCGAGGTCGCGCGTCTTGCTGTGGCAGATCGTCACGGTCGCGCCCGCTTCGAGCAGCAGCATCGCCATCGGCTTGCCGACGATGTTCGAGCGGCCGATCACGACCGCGTTCGCGCCCTGCAGCGGGATGTCGTGGGCCTCGAACATCTTCATCACGCCGTACGGCGTGCACGGGCGGAACAGCGGCTTGCCGGTCATCAGCGCGCCCGCGTTCGCGACGTGGAAGCCGTCGACGTCCTTCTCCGGCGCGATTGCCTCGAGCACCTTGTGGCTGTCGATGTGCTTCGGCAGCGGCAGCTGGACGAGGATCCCGTGGATTTTCGGATCGCGGTTCAGCGCGTCGATGCGCGCGAGCAGGTCCGCTTCGGACAGCGATGCCGGGTAGCGGTCCTTCAGCGAGAAGAAGCCGTTGTCCTCGCACGCCTTGATCTTGTTGCGCACATAGACTTCGCTGGCCGGGTTGTCGCCGACGAGGATCACCGCGAGGCCGGGCTGGTGGCCGCGGGCGGTGAGTGCTGCGGCGCGTTCGGCGGCCTGGGCGCGCAAGGTCTTCGAAAGGGCGTTGCCGTCGATGAGGAGGGCTGTCATGGTGGTGGGGTTCTGCGGAAGTTGGAATGCGGGCGTGCGGCGCGTCGGGGTGCGCCGCAGCAAAGCACGGAATTATACCGTCCGCCTGCCGCCGTCCGACAGCGAATGCGCGGGATGCGTCATCGGCGGCCGCCGGAATGCAAAGCCGCCGCCCCGCGGTCAGGCCGCGTCGCGCGGGGCGGGGCGCGGGCCCGGCAGGCTCGGCCGGGCCGCGAGGGGGCTCACGCCTGTTTCTTCGACAGCGCGAGGCGCAGCAGGTCGGCCACCGTGTTGACGTTGAGCTTTTCCATGATGTTCGCGCGGTGCGCTTCGACCGTCTTGATGCTGATGCCGAGGTCGTCGGCGATCTGCTTGTTCAGGCGGCCGGCGATGATCCGCTCGAGCACCTGCTGCTCGCGGGCGGTCAGCTTCGACAGGCGCTCGCTCGCGGCGCGCTGTTCCTGGACGCTCTTGCTTTCGCTTCGGGCCTTGTCGAGCATCCGCTCGACGAGCTTGCGCAACTCCGCCTCGTCGAACGGCTTCTCGATAAAGTCCATCGCACCCTTTTTCATCGTCGACACGGCCATCGGCACGTCGCCGTGACCGGTGACGAAGATGATCGGCAGCGCGGCATTGTCGGCGATCAGGCGTTCCTGCAGCTCGAGGCCGCTCATGCCGGACATCCGCACGTCGAGGATCAGGCATGCGATCTGGCCGGCCTGCTGGGCGGGCTGGTACGCATCGAGGAACTGCTCGGCGCTCGAGAAGCATTGCACGCGATAGCCGTTCGCCTCCAGCAGCCAGCGCAGCGAGTCGCGCACGGCCTCGTCGTCGTCGACGACAAAGACGGTTTCCTGAGTGGTGGTGACTGGGCTATTCATAATTCTCCCGTAACGGTATGTGATGCCGATGCCTCGGACCCCCCTCGGCCGAGATCAGCGGGTTCCCCAATGGGCAGGCTGCAGTGGAACGTCGCGCCGGAGATGCGGCCATCCGCCTCGACGTTGTTGACCACCCACAGACGCCCGCGATGCGATTCGATGATCGAGCGGCAGATGTTCAGCCCCATGCCCATGCCGTCGGACTTGGTGCTGTAGAACGGCTCGAACAGGCGCTCGGCGGTCGCTTCGTCGACGCCCGGACCCTGGTCGATCACGCGGATGTCGACGAAGCCCGCCTCCAGATCGGCGACGACGCGGATCACGCCGTCGGCCGATGCCGGCTTCACGTCGGCCATCGCTTCGGCCGCGTTCTTCATCAGGTTCACGAGCACCTGCTCGATCAGCACGGGGTCGACATAAATAATAGGCATTCTTGCGAGGATTTCCGTGACGATCCGGATCCTGCGCTTCCTGGCCTCGATTTCGGCGAGCCCGACCGCGTCGGCGACGATGTCCGCGACCCGCGCCGGCTGGCGCTTCGGCTCGCTGCGCTTCACGAATTCGCGGATCCGCTTGACGATCATCCCCGCGCGCAGCGCCTGCTGCGCGGTCTTTTCGAGCGCGGGCGCCAGCATTTCGTTGGTCGCGCGGCCGCTCTTGACCATCGCGAGCGTGCCCGAGCAGTAGTTGTTGATCGCCGCGAGCGGCTGGTTCAATTCGTGAGCAATCGACGACGCCATTTCGCCCATCGTCATCAATCGGCTCGTGAACTGCAGCTTCTCTTCCTGCTGGTGCGCGAGCTCCTGCGCCTTCTTGCGGGTCGTGATGTCGGTCGCGATCTGCATCTGCGCGAGGTGGCCGTCGACCCACTGGATGTACTGGCGGCGCACCTCGAACCACTTCTGGATGCTCTCGACGTAGACCTCCTGCGCGTCCGCGGTGCTGCCCGTCAGCGCGGCGGCCGGCAGGCCGGCGAAGGTGTCGACCATGTCGATCGAGTCGGACGACGCCTGCGCGCGGTCGAAGCCGCCGCCGGACAGCTCGAGGTGGCCGTCCGGGCGGATGCCGAACAGGTGCCGGTAATAGCGGTTCGCGAACAGCAGCTCGGCTTCGTCGGCGGCGAGCACCGATACCGCGGCGTCGAGGCTCTCGAGCACCGTCGTGAAGCGCTCGTGCGCGGCGGCAAGCTCTTCTCGCGCGCGCTTCGGCTCGGTGATGTCCGTCATCGACGACATCCAGCCGGTCTGGCGGCCGGCGCTGTCGATCAGCGGCGACACGTACAGGCGCGCATGGAACAGCGTGCCGTTCTTGCGCCGCACGCGCAGCTCGAAGCCGGAGCTCGGCGCCTTGCCGCGCAGCGTCATGTCGAGCTGGCGCTGCATCTCGGGGTAGGAATCGCGCGGCCAGTACGGGAACGGCGCGACCTTGCCGACGAGGTCGCTCTCGTCCCAGCCGGTCATCCGGCAGAACGCCGGGTTCACGTGCGTGATGCGGCCGTGCATGTCGAGCACGCGCATGCCGATCAGCACCGAGTTCTCCATCGCGCGGCGGAAGAACGCCTCGGCGTACAGCGCCTGCTGCGCCTCGAAGCGCTGGCGGGTGTGCTTCCACAGGCTCCAGAGGCTCCACAGCACGAAGCACGACAGCCCCGCGACGAGCCAGACGAGCGTATTGTTGGTCAGGTTGGTGAGCTGCGGGAACGCGTAGACGCGCACGGTCAGGCCCTGGCCGGGCGGATCGAGCGGCAGGTCGTAGTGCGAGTCGCGCGGCAGGCGCGGGCGCGACGACGTCGACGACAGCTCGCGGTTGTTCGCGTCGGTGATCGAGATCTTGTATTTCGACGACAGCTCCTGCGGGATGTCGTGCTTCAGGATCCCTTCGACCGAGAACACGGCGGCGATCGAGCCGAGGTACTCGCGGTCGCCGCGCATCACGGGCGTCTGCAGCGTGATGTAGCCGTTGCCGAAGTCGTCGTAGACGAGCGGCGAATAGGCCTGGCGGCGCGAGCTGCGCGCCTCGTCGTACGCGCCGCGCACCGCGTCCTGCATCTGCGCGTCGCCCGGCCGCGCGAGCCGCTGGCCGAGCACCGGCGGATGCACGGCCGGCCAGCGCTGCGTGCCCGGCGCCGTGTACCAGTTCAGGTAGAGGATTTCGGGATGCGTCTGCATCACGTCCGCGACCGCCATCTGGAACCCGTTCTGGTCGAGCCGGCCGGACGCGAGGTCGCGCGACAGCGCCTGGAGCTGCTCCTGCGCGCCCGTCATCGACAGGCGGATCTGCTGCTGCGCCCACGCGACGTTGCGGAACAGCGTGTCTTCCTGCTGCTGCTGCTCGCGGCGGTTGAGGCTCCATAGAATGAGGCTCATCACCACCAGGAACACGAGGATCGACAGGAGGGGCGTCAGCAAATAGGAATTGGACCACCACGGTCCGTGGTGCCAACGGGACGGCTGCGACTCCGCCGGCGGGCCCGACGGTCGCGCCGAGCGTGCGAAAAGCCGATCGGTCAACATGGCAGGATTGTAGCGCAGCGCTATATATGGAAAACCTATACCGGATATGTTGAACGGAAACGGATTTACTGCACGGCGACGTGCCGCGGAGCCTTGAAGCATGGGTGCGCCGCAGCAATATTTCGTATAGCGGGAAATGATCTCATAATTCGAAAATTTTGTTGCGCGCGGCCGTACGGGCTCATTACAATCCGCTGGAGCTTGCCCGCAGCCGGTCGCGCCGCGTCGTCTGCACGAAGAGCGATCCTCACATTTCCGGACCAGGAGACGAGAATGTCCGCTGTACCTAACGAAGTGATGAAGTATGTCGCCGCCGAGCGTGACGACGATCCGCAGGAAACCGTTGAATGGCTCGAGGCGCTCGACGGCGTGATCTCCTCCGTCGGCACTGGTCGTGCGCACTACCTGATCGAGAAGCAGATCGAATTCGCGCGCGTGCGCGGCGAGCACCTGCCGTTCTCGGCTACCACCCCCTACATCAATACGATTCCGGTCGAAGCCCAGGCGAAGATCCCCGGCGACCAGGAAATCGAGCACAAGATCCGCTCGTACACGCGCTGGAACGCGCTCGCGATGGTGCTGCGCGCGGGCAAGGACACCAACGTCGGCGGCCACATCGCGTCGTTCGCATCGGCCGCGACCCTCTACGACGTCGGCTACAACCACTTCTGGCACGCGCCGTCCGAGCAGCATGGCGGCGACCTCGTGTTCGTGCAGGGCCACTCGTCGCCGGGCGTGTACTCGCGCGCGTTCCTGCTCGGCCGCCTGAAGGAAGAGCAGCTCGACAACTTCCGTCAGGAAGTCGGCGGCAACGGCATCTCGTCGTATCCGCACCCGTGGCTGATGCCGGACTTCTGGCAGTTCCCGACCGTGTCGATGGGCCTCGGCCCGATCATGGCGATCTACCAGGCGCGCTTCATGAAGTATCTGCAGGCGCGCGGCATCGCGAAGACGGAAGGCCGCAAGGTGTGGGCGTTCCTCGGCGACGGCGAGACGGACGAGCCGGAATCGCTCGGCGCGATCGGCATGGCGAGCCGCGAGAAGCTCGACAACCTCGTGTTCGTGATCAACTGCAACCTGCAGCGTCTCGACGGCCCGGTGCGCGGCAACGGCAAGATCATCCAGGAGCTGGAATCGGAATTCCGCGGCGCCGGCTGGAACGTGATCAAGGTGATCTGGGGCAGCCGCTGGGATGCGCTGTTCGCGCGCGACAAGACGGGCGTGCTGATGCGCCGCATGATGGAAGTCGTCGACGGCGAGTACCAGACGTACAAGTCGGAATCGGGCGCGTTCGTCCGTGAGCACTTCTTCAACACGCCGGAACTGAAGGCGCTGGTCGCCGACTGGTCCGACGACGACATCTGGGCGCTGAACCGCGGCGGCCACGATCCGCACAAGATCTACGCGGCATTCCACGAAGCCAGCAACTCGCAGGGCGCGCCGACCGTCATTCTCGCGAAGACCATCAAGGGCTACGGGATGGGCGAGTCGGGCCAGGCGATGAACATCACGCACCAGCAGAAGAAGCTGCCGGTCGAGCAGCTGAAGAAGTTCCGCGACCAGTTCCGCCTGCCGATCACCGACGAGCAGATCGCCGACGTGCCGTACATCAAGTTCGAGGAAGGCTCGAAGGAGCTCGAATACATGCGCAAGCAGCGCATGGACCTCGGCGGCTACCTGCCGCAGCGCCGCGAGAAGGCGACGTCGCTGCCGGTGCCGGCGCTCGACGCGTTCGAGCCGCTCTTGAAGGGCACGGGCGAAGGCCGCGAGATCTCGACGACGATGGCGTTCGTGCGGATCCTGAACATCCTGCTGAAGGACAAGGCGCTCGGCAAGCGCGTCGTGCCGATCGTCCCGGACGAGTCGCGCACGTTCGGCATGGAAGGCCTGTTCCGCCAGATCGGCATCTGGAACCAGCAGGGCCAGAAGTACGTGCCGGAAGATTCCGACCAGCTGATGTTCTACAAGGAATCGGAAACCGGCCAGATCCTGCAGGAAGGCATCAACGAAGCGGGCGGCATGTGCGACTGGATCGCGGCGGCGACGTCGTACTCGACGCACGGCGAGATCATGGTGCCGTTCTACATCTTCTACTCGATGTTCGGCTTCCAGCGGATCGGCGACCTCGCATGGGCCGCGGGCGACATGCGCTCGCGCGGCTTCCTGCTCGGCGGCACCGCGGGCCGCACGACGCTGAACGGCGAAGGCCTGCAGCACGAAGACGGCCACTCGCTGCTGTGGGCGGCGTCGGTGCCGAACTGCGTGAGCTACGACCCGACCTTCGGCTACGAGCTCGCGGTGATCATCCAGGACGGCCTGCGCCGCATGGTGCAGGACCAGGAAGACGTGTACTACTACATCACGGTGATGAACGAGAACTACGAGCACCCGGCGATTCCGCAGGGCGAGCACGTGGCGGCCGACATCATCAAGGGCATGTACGCGTTCAGGAAGGCCGACGCCGGCAAGAAGGCGCCGCGCGTGCAGCTGCTCGGCGCGGGCACGATCTTCAACGAAGTGATCGCCGCCGCCGACCTGCTGGAGAAGGACTGGGGCGTCGCCGCCGACCTGTGGAGCGTGCCGAGCTTCACCGAGCTCGCGCGCGAGGGCCATGAGGTCGAGCGCTGGAACCTGCTGCATCCGACCGACGAGCGCCGCCTGTCGCACGTGCAGAAGTGCCTGAAGGACACGCAGGGCCCGGTCATCGCGTCGACCGACTACGTGCGCGCGCTGGTCGACCAGATCCGCGGCCAGATCGATCGCCGCTTCGTCGTGCTGGGCACCGACGGCTACGGCCGCTCGGACACCCGCGCGAACCTGCGTCACTTCTTCGAAGTCGACCGCTACTGGGTCACGGTCGCGGCGCTCAACGCGCTCGCGGACGAAGGCACGATCGACCGCAAGGTCGTCGCCGATGCGATCGCGAAGTACAACCTCGATCCGTCGAAGCCCAACCCGATGACCGTTTAACGCACACGCGCCGTGTGATGCCGCGCGCCGCTTCCGGGAGGGGCGCGCGCGGCTCTGGAGACACAAAAAGATGAGTCAAGCGATCGAAGTGAAGGTGCCGGATATCGGCGATTACAAGGATGTGCCCGTCATCGAGGTGCTCGTGAAGGCGGGCGACACGGTCGAGCCCGAGCAGTCGCTCGTCACGCTCGAATCGGACAAGGCGACGATGGACGTGCCGAGCCCGTCGGCCGGCACGGTCAAGGAAGTGAAGGTGAAGGTGGGTGATGCGGTGTCGGAAGGCTCGCTGATCATCCTGCTCGAAGGCGGCGCCGCCGCGCAGCCGAACGGCGCGGCCGCGCCCGCCGCGGCCCCGGCGGCTGCAGCGCCCGCGGCGCCCGCGGCGCCCGCTCCGGCGCCGGCAGCCGCACCGGCCGCAGCCGGCGGCGTGCTCGAAGTGAAGGTGCCGGACATCGGCGACTACAAGGACGTGCCGGTGATCGAGATCGGCGTGAAGGTCGGCGACACGGTCGAGAAGGAACAGTCGCTCGTCACGCTCGAGTCCGACAAGGCGACGATGGACGTGCCGAGCCCGGCCGCCGGCGTGGTGAAGGACATCAAGGTGAAGGTCGGCGATGCGGTGTCGGAAGGCACGCTGATCGTGCTGCTCGAGGCCGCCGGTGCACCGGCGGCCGCAGCGGCGCCGCAGGCGAGCGCGCCGGCGGCAGCCGCCGCTCCGGCCCCGGCCGCCCCGGCGCCCGCGCCGAAGGCCACGCCGGCACCGGCTGCGGCACCCGCACCGGCCGCAGCGCCGGCCGGCGAATATCGCGCCAGCCACGCGTCGCCGTCGGTGCGCAAGTTCGCGCGCGAGCTCGGCGTCGACGTGGCGCGCGTGCAGGGCAGCGGTCCGAAGGCCCGCATCACGAAGGAAGACGTCACGAACTTCGTGAAGGGCGTGATGACCGGCCAGCGCGCGGCGCCGGTCGCAGCGGCCGCGCCGGCAGGCGGCGGCGAGCTGAACCTGCTGCCGTGGCCGAAGGTCGACTTCGCGAAATTCGGCCCGTTCGAGGCGAAGCCGCTGTCGCGCATCAAGAAGATCTCGGGCGCGAACCTGCATCGCAATTGGGTGATGATCCCGCACGTCACGAACAACGACGAAGCGGACATCACCGATCTCGAAGCGCTGCGCGTGCAGCTGAACAAGGAGCACGAGAAGGCGGGCGTGAAGTTCACGATGCTCGCGTTCGTGATCAAGGCGGTCGTCGCCGCGCTGAAGAAGTTCCCGACCTTCAACGCGAGCCTCGACGGCGACAACCTCGTGTTCAAGCAGTACTACCACATCGGTTTTGCCGCGGACACGCCGAACGGCCTCGTCGTGCCGGTGATCCGCGATGCGGACAAGAAGGGCCTCGTCGAGATCGCGAAGGAAATGGCCGAGCTGTCGAAGGCCGCGCGCGAAGGCAAGCTGAAGCCGGACCAGATGCAGGGCGGCTGCTTCTCGATCTCGTCGCTCGGCGGGATCGGCGGCACCCACTTCACGCCGATCATCAACGCGCCGGAAGTGGCGATCCTCGGCCTGTCGCGCGGCCAGATGAAGCCGGTGTGGGACGGCAAGCAGTTCGTGCCGCGGCTCACGCTGCCGCTGTCGCTGTCGTACGACCATCGCGTGATCGACGGCGCGGAAGCCGCGCGGTTCAATGCGTATCTCGGCGCGTTGCTCGCGGATTTCCGTCGCATCATTCTTTGATGAGAAGAGGGGCTCGCGGGGGCGTGCGTTTTTCGTTTTTGTCGGTGCGCCCCGTACTGTCGTTGAACCTGTTTTGCATGCGGTCTGCTGGCGTCGCCCCTGCGCGGGGCGGCGGTCACTTTTCTTCGTCTTGCCAAAGAAAAGTAACCAAAAGAAAGGCGCGTCCTTGGGCGGACCGCAAAGGTGGTCCTGCCCATGCCCCCGTTCTCCAGTCAGGCCGTAGTTCACTCGCGAGTTTCTCCCTCTCTCTGTCTGCAGTTAACAAGAAGGGGACAGTAATGAGTCTCATCGAAGTCAAGGTTCCGGATATCGGCGATTTCAGCGGCGTCGATGTCATCGAAGTCAACATCAAGCCGGGCGACGTGATCGAAAAGGAGCAGACGCTCCTCACGCTCGAATCCGACAAGGCGTCCATGGAAGTGCCGAGCGACGTCGCCGGCACTGTCAAGGAAATCAAGGTCAAGGCCGGCGACAAGGTCTCGCAAGGCACGGTGATCGCGCTCGTCGAAGCGTCCGCAGGGGCAGCCGCACCCGCACCGGCAAAAGCACCAGAGCCTGCCAAGCCCGTCGCGGCCGCGGCACCGGCAGCGGCTCCGGCACAGGCCGCAGCCGCCTCGGCACCCGCGCCGCAAGCCGGCAGCTACGGCGGCTCAGTCGACATCGAGTGCGACATGCTCGTGCTCGGCGCCGGCCCCGGCGGCTACTCGGCCGCGTTCCGCTCGGCCGATCTCGGCATGAAGACCGTGCTCGTCGAGCGCTATTCGACGCTCGGCGGCGTGTGCCTGAACGTCGGCTGCATTCCGTCGAAAGCGCTGCTGCATACCGCGCTCGTCATCGACGAAGCGGAAGCGCTCGCGTCGCACGGCATCTCGTTCGGCAAGCCGGAAATCGACCTCGACAAGCTGCGCGACTTCAAGTCCGGCGTCGTGAAGAAACTGACGACGGGTCTCGCCGGCATGGCGAAGGCGCGCAAGGTCGAGGTCGTGACGGGCGTCGGCGCGTTCGTCGATCCGCATCACATGGAAGTGCAGGGCGACGGCGGCAAGAAGGTCGTGAAGTTCAAGCAGGCGATCATCGCAGCCGGCTCGCAGTCGGTGAAGCTGCCGTTCCTGCCGGATGATCCGCGCATCGTCGATTCGACCGGCGCGCTCGAGCTGCGCCAGCTGCCGAAGCGGATGCTCGTGATCGGCGGCGGCATCATCGGCCTCGAAATGGCCACCGTCTACGCGACGCTCGGCGCCGAGATCGACGTCGTCGAAATGCTCGACAACCTGATGAACGGCGCGGACCGCGACCTCGTCAAGGTCTGGGAAAAGTACAACGCGAAGCGCTTCGGCAACGTGATGCTGAAGACCAAGACGGTTGGCGCGGAGGCGAAGGAAGACGGCATCTACGTGAAGTTCGAGGGCGAGAAGGCGCCGGCCGAGCCGCAGCGCTACGACCTCGTGCTGGTCGCGGTCGGCCGCAGCCCGAACGGCAAGAAGATCGGCGCCGACAAGGCGGGCGTCGCGGTCACGGATCGCGGCTTCATCGACGTCGACAAGCAGATGCGCACCAACGTGCCGCACATCTTCGCGATCGGCGACGTCGTCGGTCAGCCGATGCTCGCGCACAAGGCCGTGCACGAAGGCCACGTCGCGGCGGAAGCGGCGCACGGCGAGAAGGCCTACTTCGATGCGCTGCAGATCCCGTCGGTCGCGTACACCGATCCGGAAGTGGCATGGGCCGGCAAGACGGAAGAGCAGTGCAAGGCCGAAGGCATCAAGTACGGCAAGGCGGTGTTCCCGTGGGCCGCGTCGGGCCGCGCGATCGCGAACGGCCGCGACGAAGGCTTCACGAAGCTGATCTTCGACGAGGAAACCCATCGCGTGATCGGCGGCGGCATCGTCGGCCTGAACGCGGGCGACCTGATCAGCGAAGTGTGCCTGGCCGTCGAAATGGGCGCGGACGCGGAAGACATCGGCAAGACGATCCACCCGCACCCGACGCTCGGCGAATCGATCGGCATGGCGGCCGAGCTGTACGAAGGCGTCTGCACGGACCTGCCGCCGCAGCGCAAGAAGTAACGCATCGCTGCAATGCCGCCGGCGCCGCCGCGCGCCGGCACAGCAAAACGGCGCTTCCCGCAAATCGGGGAAGCGCCGTTTTTTTGCGTTTGTTCAGTCGGGGGCGGGGCGACGCTGTCCGGATGATCGCGCAAGGACCGGACGCAGCAGAGCCGTCAGGACCGTCGAACTCGCGCAGCCGCATCGGTCGCGCCCCAAAAAAGAAAAGCCGCGCTGGGCGCGGCCTTTCCGGAGCGACGGAAGTGCTGGCTTACGCAGCCGGCTTGGTTGCGCGGCGCGATGCAGCGGCGCTGGCAGCCTTCGTTGCAACGGCGGCGGCGGCGTTGAAATTCGTTTCGGCGATCTCGACCGCTTGCTTCGCAGCCTTCTGCACGGTTTCGTACGTCGTGCTCGCGGCGTTCAGCGCCGACTTCAGCGCGGCGACGGCCGTTTCCGAACCGGCCGGCGCGTTCTTCGCGACGTTGTCGACGAGTGCCTGGACCTTCTTGTTCTGCTCTTCGTACTGCGCTTCCGCGACCTTCGCGAATTCGGCCTGCGTGGCCGACGCGATTTCATACACGTGACGGCCGTATGCCAGCACCTTTTCCGCGACCGGCTGCGTGAGGCTCGCCTGCAGCGCGATCAGTTCCTGTGCATCCTTCACCGACAGCAGGCGCTGCGCGTTTTCCTGCGTCTCGGCGAGCGTCGACTTCACGACTTGCACGTTCAGTTCGATCAGCTTCTCGATGCCTTCGAACGCCGTCGTGGTCAGACCGAACAGGCTTTCGAGGTTGGCTTTCTGTGCGGCGGCGATTTGCTCGGGGGTCAGCAAAGACATGTCAAGCTCCTGAAAGGCGATCGCGACGATCGCAAGGATAAAGGGCACTACGATGGGGAACCACGGATGCGCGTGCTTTGTGCAACGCAGCAATGGAACCTATTTTAGGGCAGAAGGAGCCAATGTCAAGCACTTTTTGTGCGTTGCACAATCGCGACAATTTATCGACAAAACAACGAGTTATCGTCGCATCAAGGAAACGGTTCCACGCGCTTTCCCACATGGTGCGCACGCACCGCGCGCACGCCGGCCGCACCAGGATCGCGCGCAGGTAAACCTGACAGGGGGGTGGAACGTTGTGCTCTTGTTCTTGTCGAAAAGCGCGCCGTTTCGCGCGGCCGGGACGAAGTGCCTTCGTCATGGCCCGACACGCGCTCAGTTTGGCGCTCCGAGCGCCGGATACGTAGTTTCCCCGCTTTAAAACGCCCTAAAAGTGACGTTATCTCAATTAACCGAGGGGTAATCGGGATACGAGCACTGTGGGGCTGTGCACCCGTCATGATTTTTTTTGATGGGGGCGGGGGCGTCGATCGATCGAAGCTTCAACGACGCTTACAATCCGGTTTAAAGACGATCGGTAAGTGCCTAATATTGCTTATTTTTTCAGCCTTAACTACACTTGCGGAAACCTCCCGCCGCTTTGTCCAGACCCCAATGAAAGCCGAATCGTTTTCACCGCGCAGAATGTTGCAGAGCATGGCGCTCGGCACGGCGGTGTCGGTTGCCGTCGCCTTGCTGGCGGCCACTGCCACCATGACGCCTGCTGACGCTTTTGCCGCCACTGCGAAGAACCACCAAGCCGCCAAGAAGAAAGCGACTGCTTCGTCCGCGAAGAAGTCGGTGAAATCGGCGTCCGCCGACGACGCGCCGCGCGCGAAATCGGCACGCAAGCGCGCGACGCTTGCCGCGAACGTGCGCCACCACGGCGCGGTGCGCCGGGTTGCGTTCCAGCCGCGCCAGCCGTCCGTCGGCCAGGCGTTCGGGCTGCACGACACGCCCGATGCGCTCGCGCTGCGCTCGAGCGTCGCATACGTCGTCGACCAGAACAGCGGCGAGCCGCTGTTCGACAAGAATTCGCATGCGGTCGTGCCGATCGCGTCGATCACGAAGCTGATGACGGCGATGGTCGTGCTCGACTCGAAGCTGCCGCTGACCGACCAGATCGAAGTCACCGACGAGGATCGCGACTACGAGAAGGGCACCGGCTCGCGCCTGTCGGTCGGCTCGGTGCTGTCGCGCGAAGACATGCTGCACATCGCGCTGATGGCGTCCGAGAACCGCGCCGCGGCGTCGATGTCGCGCTACTACCCGGGCGGCCGTCCGGCGTTCGTCGCCGCGATGAACGCAAAGGCGAAGGCGCTCGGCATGGCCGATACGCACTTCGAGAACTCGACCGGGCTGTCGAGCCAGAACGTGTCGAGCGCGCGCGACCTCGTGAAGATGGTCAACGCGGCGTACCAGTATCCGCTGATCCGCAAGTTCTCGACCGATCGCAGCTACGAGGTGTATACGGGCAAGCGGAACCTGGCCTACAACAGCACGAACGCGCTGATTCGCGGCAACAACTCGTGGGACATCGGCCTGCAGAAGACCGGCTTCATCAACGAAGCCGGCGAGTGCCTCGTGATGCAGGCGACGATTCACGACCGACCGATGGTGATCGTGCTGCTGGATTCGTTCGGCAAGTATTCGCGCTTCGCCGATGCGGCGCGGCTGCGCAACTGGCTCGACGCCGGCGGCGGCGAGCGCCTGACGGCGGCCAATGCGTCGAACGGCGGCACCTGATGAGCCGCAGCCAGCAAAAAGCCCCGCGTCGCGGGGCTTTTTTTCGTCCGATGAATCGCGCGGCGGCGGTTCAGGCTTGCCGCTGCAGGCCGTCCAGTTCCTTCGCGTTTTCCGGCCGGTAGCCGAGCGATTCCGAGATGGTCAGCGCGGTGCGGCTCAGCTGGCCGAGCCATGCGTCCTGCAGGCGATCGGCCGGCGCCGACAGCGACAGGCCCGCGACAAGCTTGCCCGAGTCGTCGTAGATGCCCGCCGCGATGCAGCGCACGCCCAGCTCCAGTTCCTCGTTGTCGCGCGCACATGATTGCTGGCGGACGATCGTCAGTTCACGCTCGAGCTTCGCGATGTCGGTGATGCTGTTCTGCGTGTGGCCGGCGAGCCCGGTGCGCG
Source organism: Burkholderia ubonensis (assembly GCF_001718695.1). Classification (NCBI taxonomy): domain Bacteria; kingdom Pseudomonadati; phylum Pseudomonadota; class Betaproteobacteria; order Burkholderiales; family Burkholderiaceae; genus Burkholderia; species Burkholderia ubonensis. The sequence goes on from NZ_CP013420.1 coordinate 318,039, forward strand.
TCGCATACGCGCGCACCCGCGACGTTTCGTCGGCCGCGAGGAACAGCTTGCCGACCGACGTCAGGTGCAGCGGCGCGCGCCCGCCGATCGCGCGCACGACCTGCATCCCCGAGCGCTCCGAATAGGCCCGCTCGATGTAGACGATCTCGTCGCCTTGCCGCACCGACAGGTTGACCGTCTGCCCGGTGAGGCGGTGCAGCTCGCGCATCGGCATCAGCGCCGCGTCGCGCACCGACAGGCGCGCCTTTACGAGGTTGCCGAGTTCGAGCAGCCGCATTCCGAGACGGTACGTGCCCGGATCGGAGCGGTCGACCAGGCGGCAGGTCACCATGTCGTTGAGGATACGGTGCGCGGTCGACGGATGCAGCTCGGTGCGCTGCGCCAGTTCTTTCAGGCTGACGGGGTCGCTGTGCGCGGCGAGCGCGTCCAGCAGCCGCATCATGCGTTCGATCACCTGGATCGACGTTTTGGAATCCGGGGTCGGGTTGGTCATGTCGGGAATCGGTTGCTGCGTCATGCGCTGTTCCGCCGATTGTATCTCGTATCGTGAAAAAAGCGAACGGCGTTCGAGGAAGTCCTCGCATCGGTTCGTGGCGGCCGCGCCGCGCGCGGCGGCGTTGGTCCTGCCGGGCAAACGGCGGATAATGAGAGCCGTTTTCTCGAAGGAGCGCCTATGCGAGTCGGTTTGTTCGTGACCTGTCTGGTCGATCTGATGCGTCCCGAAATCGGTTTTTCCACGCTCAAGCTGATTCGCGACGCGGGCTTCGAGGTGATCGTGCCGCCGGCGCAAACCTGCTGCGGCCAGCCGGCCTACAACTCCGGCGACCGCGCGCTCGCGCGCGATCTCGCCGAGAAGACACTGCGCGAGTTCGAGCAGTTCGACTACGTCGTCGCGCCGTCGGGTTCGTGCGGCGGGATGATCCGCACGCACTACGGCGACCTGTTCCGCGACGATCCCGAATTGATGGGGCGCTATTCCCGATTCCAGCAGAAGGCGTACGAACTGACCGACTTCCTCGCGAACGTTGCGAAGGTCACGCTCGAACGCGGCGAATTCGCGGGGCCGGTCACGTACCATGATTCGTGCTCCGGGCTGCGCGAGCTCGGCGTGAAGGCGCAGCCGCGCGCGCTGCTCGCGCAGCGCGGCGTCGCGGTCACCGAGATGAAGGACTGCGAGCACTGCTGCGGCTTCGGCGGCACGTTCGCGGTCAAGTACGGCGACATCTCGGCGGCGATCGCGGACGAGAAATGCGCGAACGTGCGCGCATCGGGCGCGGGCGCCGTCGTGCTCGGCGATCTCGGCTGCATGCTGAACATCGAAGGGCGGTTGCGCCGCACGGGCGACCGCGACACGCGCGTGCTGCACATCGCGCAGGTGCTGGCGGGCGACGTCTGACGCCCGGGTCCGCTCACTTTCTCCCCCGATACCGCGATGCAAGTCCAATCGATGCATTTCAAGGCGCGCGCCGGCCAGAAGCTGGCCGACCAGCGCCTGCAGCAGAACCTGAAGAAGCTGTCGACGAAGTTCGTGTCCGCGCGGGCCGACGCGATGACGCAGATCGACTTCCCGGCGACGCGCGCGGCGCTCAAGGCGCGCCGCAATCGCGCGCTCGAGAACCTCGACGCGTGGCTCGAAGCGTTCGAGCGCGAGGCGACGCGCCGCGGCACGACGGTGCTGTTCGCCGAAACGACGGCCGACGCCGCGCGCCTCGTCGCCGACATCGCGCGCCGTCACGACGTGAAGAAGGTGATCAAGACCAAGTCGATGGTGTCGGAGGAGATGCGCCTGAACGAGGTGCTCGGCCAGATGGGCGTGCAGTCGATCGAGACGGATCTCGGCGAGTACATCCTGCAGATCAACGACAACGAGCCGCCGAGCCACATCATCGCGCCCGTCGTGCACAAGGACAAGGACGAGATCGCCGACCTGTTCGCGCGCACCCATCACCGCGAGCGCCTCACCGAGATTCCCGACATGACGCGCGAGGCGCGCGAGGTGCTGCGTCCGCACTTCCTGTCGGCCGACATGGGCGTGACGGGCGGCAACTTCGTGATTGCCGAGACGGGCTCGGTCGCGCTCGTCACGAACGAGGGCAACGAGGGGATGTGCACGGTAATGCCGCGCGTGCACGTCGCGGTGACCGGCATCGAGAAGGTGCTGCCGACGCTCGAGGATCTCGCGACCGCGATGCGCCTGCTGCCGCGCTCGGCGACCGGCCAGAAGACGTCGAACTACTTCTCGCTGCTGACCGGGCCGCGCGGGCCGGGCGACGAGGACGGTCCGGAGCACATGTACGTGGTGCTCGTCGACGGCGGCCGCACCGGCCTCATCGGCGGCGAATTCCAGGAGATGCTGCGCTGCATCCGCTGCGGCGCCTGCATGAACCATTGCCCCGTGTATCAGAAGGTCGGCGGCCACGCCTACGGCTGGGTCTATCCGGGGCCGATGGGGTCGGTGCTGACGCCGAGCTACGTCGGCCTCGACCGCGCGCTCGACCTGCCGCAGGCGGCGACGCTGTGCGGCGAGTGCGACAGCGTCTGCCCGGTCGGGATCCCGCTGTCGCACCTGCTGCGCACGCTGCGCGAGAAGCAGGTCGAGCGCCGCCTGCGGCCGTGGCGCGAACGCGCGGCGCTGGCCGCGTGGGGCTTCGCCGCGCGCCGCCCGACGCTTTATGCGCTGACGACGAAACTCGCGGTGCGCATCCTCGAGCGGCTCGGCGGCGGGGGCGGCATGCTGCGGCGCCTGCCGATGATGGGCGGCTGGATGGCGACGCGCGATCTGCCGGCGCCGACCGGGCGCACGTTCCGCGAGCTGTACGCCGCGTCGCGCAGCCATCTCGGCTGAACGCCGCGCGACTGTTCATCCGGCGGCAACACTGAGTTCACTATTTACGTATTTATCCTGATAGATGCGGTCTATAGAATCTGGCCTGTAGTCCCCGGGAGAGGGTTCCGGGGACGTCAGGTCAAGGAGGTCGCATCATGAAAAAGACAATATCGATGTACTGGCCGTTGGCGATCGTCGTGCCGCTCGCGGCTGCCGCTTATCTGCATGCCGTCGGCGACGCGCCGTCGCGGGGGCCGCTCGCAGTGCACCAGGCATCCGCCGAGCTGGCGCGTGCCGTGTCGTTCGGGCTGGTCGGCGACGTGGCGAAGCCGTTGCCCGCCGCAGCCGGCAGCGTCGTGCTCGCCGCACCCAAGGCGCTTTGACGCAGGTCGCCGTCGCGTGGCGCGACGGCGCGATTCCGGGCGCCTTTGTATAATGGCGTGTTCTTCGTTTACGCGGTCCGCCGCGGCCTTCCGGTAGTGCGATGACCCGCGTTGCGATCTGTTTCGTCTGTCTCGGCAACATCTGCCGTTCCCCGACCGCCGAGGGCGTGATGCGCCATCAGGTGGAAGCCGCCGGGCTGGCGGGCCGCATCGACGTCGATTCGGCCGGCACCGGCGACTGGCACGTGGGCGAGCCGCCCGACGCCCGTGCCCAGGCGGCAGCGCGCACGCGCGGCTACGACCTGTCGGCGCTGCGTGCGCGCCAGGTGAGCGCAGCCGATTTCGAGCGCTTCGACCTGCTGCTGGCGATGGACGAAGCCAATCTCGCGGAATTGCGCCGGCGCTGCCCCGAGCAGCATCGCGACAAGGTGCGGCTGTTGATGGAATTCGCGCCCGGTGCGGCGGCGTCCGAGGTCGCCGACCCGTATTTCGGCGGCGCGCAAGGCTTCGAGCAAGTGCTCGACCAGTGTGAAGCCGCGTGCCGCGGCTTGCTGGACACGCTGCGCCCGCGCGTGCCGCGCTGACTTCGGCTGGTTTTCATTAACCGTTTCGCGAATACCCTGTCGAAGACAGGGATACTTGACTAAAATCGTCAAATATTTATACTTGACCAAAATCGTCAAGATTGCAGTCCCCTGACACCACCATGAGACTCACCACCAAAGGCCGTTTCGCCGTCACGGCGATGATTGACTTGGCACTGCGCCAGGAGCAGGGCCCGGTGACGCTTGCAGGCATCAGCCAGCGCCAGCGGATTTCGCTCTCGTACCTCGAACAGCTGTTCGGCAAGCTGCGCAGACACGAAATCGTCGAGTCCGTGCGCGGGCCGGGCGGCGGCTACAACCTCGCGCGCCGCGCACAGGACGTCACCGTCGCCGACATCATCATCGCGGTCGACGAGCCGCTCGATGCCACGCAGTGCGGCGGCAAGGGCACGTGCGACGGCTCGAAGCAGCCCGATGGCCACTGCATGACGCACGAGCTGTGGGCGACGCTCAACCAGAAAATGGTCGAATACCTCGATTCGGTATCGCTGCAGGATCTCGTCGATCAGCAGCGCACGCGCGAGGGCGCGCCCGCGGTGCTGCGCGACCGGCGCGCGCCGGAGCCCGTCGCCGCGCCCGCCGAGCCGGTGCGCACGATGCCGCTCGGCCCGAATTCGGTGTTCAACATCGCAAGTTCGTGAGCGAGAAGCCAGCCCGCTGACACCCTATAACGCATAGTCCCTGCACAGAATACCCGGAGCGACAGATGACCCAAGAGACTCTCCACCTGCCCATCTACATGGATTACAGCGCGACGACGCCGGTCGATCCGCGCGTGGTCGACAAGATGGTGCCGTATCTGCGCGAGCAGTTCGGCAACCCGGCGTCGCGCAGCCACGCATACGGCTGGGACGCGGAGCGCGCAGTCGAAGAGGCGCGCGAGCAGGTGGCCGCACTCGTGAACGCCGATCCGCGCGAGATCATCTGGACGTCCGGCGCGACCGAATCGGACAACCTCGCGATCAAGGGCGCCGCGAATTTCTACAAGGGCAAGGGCAAGCACATCGTCACGGTGAAGACCGAGCACAAGGCCGTGCTCGACACCTGCCGCGAGCTCGAGCGCGACGGCTTCGAAGTCACCTATCTGGACGTGAAGGAAGACGGTCTGGTCGACCTCGACGTGTTCAAGGCCGCGCTGCGCCCGGACACGATCCTCGTGTCGGTGATGCACGTGAACAACGAGATCGGCGTGATCCAGGACATCGAGACGATCGGCGAGATCTGCCGCGAGAAGGGCATCGTCTTCCACGTCGACGCCGCGCAGGCGACCGGCAAGGTCGAGATCGACCTCGCGAAGCTGAAGGTCGACCTGATGTCGTTCTCGGCGCACAAGACCTACGGCCCGAAGGGCATCGGCGCGCTGTACGTGCGCCGCAAGCCGCGCGTGCGCATCGAGGCGCAGATGCACGGCGGCGGCCATGAGCGCGGGATGCGCTCGGGCACGCTGCCGACGCACCAGATCGTCGGCATGGGCGAGGCGTTCCGCATCGCCCGCGAAGAAATGGCGACCGAGAACGAGCGCGTGCGCATGCTGCGCGACAAGCTGCTGCGCGGCCTGTCGCAGATCGAGGAAACGTATGTGAACGGTGACATGGAGCACCGTATCCCGCATAACCTGAACATCAGCTTCAACTTCGTCGAAGGCGAGTCGCTGATCATGGCGATCAAGGACGTCGCGGTGTCGTCCGGCTCCGCGTGCACGTCGGCGTCGCTGGAGCCGTCGTACGTGCTGCGTGCGCTCGGCCGCAACGACGAGCTCGCGCACAGCTCGATCCGCTTCACGGTCGGCCGCTTCACGACGGAGCAGGAGGTGGACTACGTGGTCAATCTGCTGAACAGCAAGATCGCGAAGCTGCGCGAACTGTCGCCGCTTTGGGAAATGCACCAGGAAGGCATCGATCTGTCGACGATCGAATGGGCCGCGCACTGAACACTGCATTGAATGCACACGCGGGCGGATTGGCGCACGCAGACGTAACGAGTCAAGGAGTCTGAGTCATGTCTTACAGCAACAAGGTTCTGGATCACTACGAAAACCCGCGTAACGTCGGCTCGTTCGCGAAGGACGACGACGCGGTCGGCACCGGCATGGTGGGCGCGCCGGCCTGCGGCGACGTGATGAAGCTGCAGATTCGCGTCGGCGCGGACGGCGTGATCGAAGACGCGAAGTTCAAGACCTACGGTTGCGGTTCGGCGATCGCGTCGAGCTCGCTCGTGACCGAATGGGTGAAGGGCAAGACGCTCGACGAGGCGCTTTCGATCAAGAACACGCAGATCGCCGAGGAACTGGCGCTGCCGCCGGTGAAGATTCACTGTTCGATCCTTGCCGAAGACGCGATCAAGGCGGCCGTGGCCGACTACAAGAAGCGTCACGACGTCAAGGAAGGCGATCAGGCAGCCGCCTGAGCGGAATCGAGCGACCAGCTGGAACGCCGCGCACCGCGATCGGCGCGCGGCGGCAAGGACATCATGGCAATTACACTGACCGAAAAAGCAGCGCAGCACGTCCAGAAGTATCTGGTCCGGCGCGGCAAGGGGCTGGGCCTGCGGCTCGGCGTTCGCACGACCGGGTGCTCGGGCCTCGCGTACAAGCTCGAGTATGTCGATGACCTCGCGCCCGAGGATCAGGTGTTCGAAAGCCATGGCGTGAAGGTCGTCGTCGATCCGAAGAGCCTTGCGTACATCGACGGCACCGAGCTCGATTTCGCGCGCGAGGGCCTGAACGAAGGGTTCAAGTTCAACAACCCGAACGTGAAGGACGAGTGCGGCTGCGGCGAATCGTTCCGCGTGTGACGCGGGATGCCGCGCGAAGCGGGCAACAGGCGGCGCGTGCCGCCTTTTTAATGCGCGGCGAATGCCCGCGCGACGAATCGGAATTGAACGCGACGATGGTCTCGCTGAAAGACAGCCACTTCGACCTGTTTCACCTGCCGGCGCAGTTCGCGCTCGACGACGCGGCGCTCGACGCCGCTTACCGGACCGTGCAGACGCAGGTGCATCCCGACCGCTTCGCGGCGGCCGGCGACGCGCAAAAGCGCATCGCGATGCAGTGGGCGACGCGGGCGAACGAGGCATACCGGACGCTGCGCGATCCGCTGAAACGCGCCACCTACCTGCTGTCGCTGCGCGGCGTGGATATCGGCGCGGAAAACAATACCGCGATGGAACCGGCGTTCCTGATGCAGCAGATGGAGTGGCGCGAAGGCATCGAGGATGCCGCGGCCGCGCGCAACGTCGACGCGCTCGATGCGCTGCTCGCCGAGCTGCGTGACGAAAAGCGCGCGCGCCTCGAGCGCCTCGGCACGCTGCTCGACAGCGGCGCCGACCAGGCCGCCGCCGAGGCCGTGCGCCAGCTGATGTTCATCGAGCGGGTCGCGTCGGAAGTGGGCGCGCAGATCGAGCGTCTCGAAACTTAACCGCGTGCCTTGCGGCACGCGCAGCAAACGGGCCGAGCGCCCGAACGAACCAAGATGGCTTTACTGCAAATTTCCGAACCGGGCATGGCGCCGGCGCCGCACCAGCGGCGACTCGCCGTCGGGATCGATCTCGGCACGACGAATTCGCTCGTCGCGGCCGTGCGCAACAGCGTGCCCGAAGTGCTGCCGGACGAAGCCGGCCGCGTGCTGCTGCCGTCGGTGGTGCGTTACCTCGAGAAGGGCGGCCGCCGCATCGGCCACGACGCGAAGGAACAGGCCGCGACCGACCCGCGCAACACGATCGTGTCGGTCAAGCGCTTCATGGGCCGCGGCAAGGCCGAAGTCGAGGGCGCGGCGAACGCGCCGTACGAATTCGTCGACGCGCCGGGCATGGTGCAGATTCGCACCGTCGACGGCGTGAAGAGCCCGGTCGAGGTGTCGGCCGAGATTCTCGCGACGCTGCGCTATCGCGCGGAAGACACGCTCGGCGACGAGCTGGTCGGCGCTGTGATCACGGTGCCCGCGTACTTCGACGACGCGCAGCGCCAGGCGACCAAGGACGCCGCGCGTCTCGCGGGCCTGAACGTGCTGCGCCTGCTGAACGAGCCGACCGCGGCGGCGATCGCCTACGGCCTCGATAACGCTGCCGAAGGCCTGTACGCGGTCTACGACCTCGGCGGCGGCACGTTCGACCTGTCGATCCTGAAGCTGACGAAGGGCGTGTTCGAAGTGCTCGCAGCGGGCGGCGATTCGGCGCTCGGCGGCGACGATTTCGATCATGCGCTGTTCGGCCATGTGCTCGCGCAGGCCGGGATCGATGCGAACACGCTCGCGCCCGAGGACGTGCGCCTGCTGCTCGACCGCGTGCGGCTGCTCAAGGAAGCGCTGTCCGCGGCGCCGCAGGCGTCGCTCGACGTGACGCTGTCGAGCGGCGCGCATCTGGTGCAGACGGTTACGCACGATGCGTTCGCCGCGCTCGTCGAGCCGCTCGTGCAGCGCACGCTGACGCCGACCCGCAAGGCGCTGCGCGACGCGCAGGTCACGCCGGCCGACATCAAGGGCGTGGTGCTCGTCGGCGGCGCGACGCGCATGCCGGTGATCCGCGACGACGCGGTCGCGAAGCATTTCGGCCAGCCGCCGCTCGTGAATCTCGATCCGGATCAGGTCGTCGCGCTCGGCGCGGCGATCCAGGCTGACCTGCTCGCCGGCAATCGCGGCGGCGGCGACGACTGGCTGCTGCTTGACGTGATTCCGCTGTCGCTCGGCGTGGAGACGATGGGCGGCCTCGTCGAGAAGATCATCCCGCGCAATTCGACGATCCCGATCGCGCGCGCGCAGGAATTCACGACCTTCAAGGACGGCCAGACCGCGATGGCGATCCACGTCGTGCAGGGCGAGCGCGAGCTCGTCGCCGACTGCCGGTCGCTCGCGCGTTTCGAGCTGCGCGGCATCCCGCCGATGACGGCCGGCGCGGCGCGGATTCGCGTGACCTATCAGGTCGACGCGGACGGCCTGCTGTCGGTGTTCGCGCGCGAACAGCATTCGGGCGTCGAGGCGTCGGTCGTCGTGAAGCCGTCGTACGGTCTCGCCGACGACGACATCGCGAAGATGCTCGAAGAGAGCTTCAAGACCGCCGAGATCGACATGCGGGCACGCGCGTTGCGCGAGGCGCAGGTCGAGGCCGAGCGGATGATCGAGGCGACGGAAGCCGCGCTCGCCGCCGACGGCGAGCTGCTCGACGCCGCGGAGCGCGCGGAAGTCGATGCGCGCGTGGCGGCGCTGCGCACGGTTGCGCAGGGTGACGATACCGACGCGATCGAAGCGGCGACCAAGGCGCTGGCCGAAGGCACCGACGAATTCGCCGCGCGCCGGATGGACAAGAGCATCAAGCGCGCGCTGGCGGGCCGCCGGCTCGACGAGATCTGAACGAAGGACTTGCACGCCGGCCATCGACGGCCGGCGTTATGATGAATCGTGCGGCGCAAGTTGCCGCACCTGACTGACGGAACGGACATGCCTCAACTGGTGGTGCTGCCTCACGTCGAACTGTGCCCGGAAGGCGCGGTGATCGACGCGACGCCCGGCAAGAGTATCTGCGACAACCTGCTCGACAACGGCATCGAGATCGAGCACGCATGCGAGAAGTCGTGCGCATGCACGACGTGCCACGTGGTGATCCGCGAGGGCTTCAACGATCTGGAGCCGTCCGAGGAGGACGAGGACGACCTGCTCGACAAGGCGTGGGGCCTCGAGCCGACGTCGCGTCTGTCGTGCCAGGCGATCGTGCAGGAAGATTCGGACCTGGTGGTCGAGATTCCGAAGTACTCGATCAACCACGCGAAGGAAAATCACTGACAGGAACAGGAGGCAGGCGATGAAATGGACCGATTCGCGCGAGATCGCGATCGCGCTGGCGGACAAGCATCCGGACATCGATCCGCAGCGGATCAATTTCGTCGACCTGCGCCAGTGGGTGCTCGAACTCGACGGCTTCGACGATGATCCGAAGCATTCCGGCGAGAAGATCCTCGAAGCGATCCAGGCGCACTGGATCGACGAATCCGACTTCGACGAAGAAGACTGAGCGTCGTTAAACCGTCGCCCGCCCATGCAAAAAGGCTCGTGAATCCTCACGAGCCTTTTTTCGTTTCAGCGCGACGGCGCGGGTGACCGTGCCGCGTTACGTGCCGACGTTACGCGCCGACCAGCGTACCGTTCTCGATCCGCACGCGCTGCCCTTGGCCGAACGGCGGCGGGTTGTGGTACGTGAACGTGCGGGTCGTGCCGTTCTGCATCTGCACCTGCACCTGATAGTCGGTTTCGCTGCGGACCTGTTTCTCGACCTGGTTGCCCGCGAGGCCGCCGCCAAGTGCGCCGAGCAGCGTCATCGCGGTACGGCCGTTGCCGTGACCGAACTGGTTGCCGAGCAGGCCGCCCGCCGCCGCGCCGCCCACTGCGCCAATGCCCGTACTCTGGCCCGGCGTGCGCACCTGGTTGATCGCGACGACCGTGCCGCACGTCTGGCAATAGGCCGGCTGCGCGGGCGCGCCCGACTGCTGCGCATACTGCGGCGGCTGCGGCGCCGGGGCACGGCGGTGGTGCGTGGCCGCCGGGCGCGGAGCCGGCTTCGGCTCGGCCTGCGCGAGGGCCTTTTGCTGCTCGGCCTTCTGCTGCGCCGCTTCCTGCTCGGCTTGCGCGGCACGCGCGGCGCTGGCCGCCGCCGCCGTATCGACGGCCGGCTGCGAGGCAATCAGCGCTGCCTGCGTCTGGCCGTTCTGCGCGTCGCCGCTGGTGGCCTTCGGGAACAGGCCGGTGACGGCCGCCGTCGCCGCGAGGCTCGCGATGATGACGGCGCCCGCCGCGGTCGCGACGAGCGGGTGGAGGCGTTGCTTTTGCGGCGTGGTTTGATTCTGGTTGTCCATATTCTTCTCCGGTGTCGATTCGGCCGGCAATAGCGCGGCGGCCGGATCCCACGCTCGGGAGCGATCGGACGTGGCGTGCGATGCCGCGTTCCGGTCCCGTGGTCATGCGTGGTGACGCAACAGGAGTGTCGTCGACGCGCGCTGCGCGCACCGTATCAAGGTGTAACCAATTGAAGCAGCGCGTTGGCGGCCGATCTCGGGAAAACCCGAGGCAAGCCGTCGCGGCGAGGAAATAAAACGGGGAGGGAGCGAATGCCGGCGAGCGCCGGCAGGCGGGATTTACGCGCGGTTACAAAGCCGTCGCCTGCGCGCCGCAGGGCGCGCAGGCGAAGCGGATCAGTCTTCGCGGCGCAGGTGGGGGAACAGCAGCACGTCGCGGATCGTCGGGCTGTCGGTCAGCAGCATCACGAGACGGTCGATGCCGATCCCGCAGCCGCCCGTCGGAGGCATCCCGTATTCGAGCGCGCGGATGTAGTCGGCGTCGAAGAACATCGCTTCCTCGTCGCCGGCGTCCTTCTGCTCGACCTGCTTCCTGAAGCGCGCGGCCTGGTCTTCCGGATCGTTCAGCTCCGAGAAGCCGTTCGCGATTTCGCGGCCGGTCATGAACAGCTCGAAGCGCTCGGTGATGCCCGGCACCGTGTCCGACGCGCGTGCGAGCGGCGACACCTCGACCGGGTAGTCGATGATGTACGTCGGCTCCCACAGCTGCGCTTCGGCGGTTTCCTCGAACAGCGCGAGCTGCAGCGCGCCGATGCCGGCGTTCAGGAACGCCGGCTGCGTGACGTCGACGCCGAGGCGCTTCAGTTCGCTGCGCAGGAACGCGTCGTCCGACAGCTGGCCGTCGGTGTACTGCGGCGCGTACTTCTGGATCGCCTGCGTGATCGTCAGGCGGTGGAACGGCTTCGCGAGGTCGAGCTCGCGCCCCTGGTACTGGATCGTCGCGGTGCCGAGCGCATCGATCGCCGCCTGGCGGATCAGCTGCTCGGTGAAGTCCATCAGCCAGCGGTAGTCGGTGTACGCGGCGTAGAACTCCATCATCGTGAATTCCGGGTTGTGGCGCGGCGACACGCCTTCGTTCCGGAAATTGCGGTTGATTTCGAACACGCGCTCGAAGCCGCCGACGATCAGGCGCTTCAGGTACAGCTCCGGCGCGATGCGCAGGAACATCTGCATGTCGAGCGCGTTGTGGTGCGTGACGAACGGCTTCGCGGCCGCGCCGCCCGGGATCGGGTGCAGCATCGGCGTCTCGACTTCCATGAAGTCGGCCGTGTCCATGAACTTGCGGATCGATGCGATCGTCTTGGTGCGCGCGCGGAACGTGTCGCGCGTTTCCGGCGTGACGATCAGGTCGACGTAGCGCTGGCGGTAGCGCATTTCCTGGTCGGCGAGACCATGGAACTTGTCCGGCAGCGGGCGCAGCGCCTTCGACAGCAGGCGCAGTTCCTTGCACTGGACCGACAACTCGCCCTTGTTGGTGCGGAACAGCACGCCGCGCGCGGCGACGATGTCGCCGAGGTCCCACTTCTTGAACGCGTCGTAGGTTTCCGCGCCGACGTCGTTCGGCGTCACGAAGAACTGGATCTGGCCCGAACCGTCCTGCACCGTCGCGAAGCTCGCCTTGCCCATCACGCGCTTGAGCATCATGCGGCCGGCAACCGCCACCTCGACCGGGTTCGCTTCGAGCGCGGCCTTGTCCGAGTCGGCGAACTTCGCCTGCAGATCGGCCGCGTGATGCGTCGGCTGGAAATCGTTCGGGTAGGCGACGCCTTGCTCGCGCAATGCGCGCAGCTTCTCGCGGCGCTCGGCGATGATCTGGTTTTCGTCCGCCGCGACGGCGGGCTGCGTTTGGGTCGGTTCGGTCATGATGGTCGGAATTCGGGGTGGGTGCGGCAACGCAAACGGGGAGGGCAAGGGTGGCGCGACCCGGCCGGGCCGTGCCGCGGCGCTTACACGCCCTGTTTGAGGCTCGCGCTGATGAAGTCGTCGAGATCGCCGTCGAGCACCGCTTTCGTGTTGCTCATTTCGACGTTCGTGCGCAGGTCCTTCACGCGGCTCTGGTCGAGCACGTACGAGCGGATCTGGTGGCCCCAGCCCACGTCGGTCTTGCTCGACTCGAGCTTGTCCTGCTCGGCCTGGCGCTTGCGCATCTCGGCTTCGTACAGGCGCGACTTCAGCATCGCCATCGCTTCGGCGCGGTTGCGGTGCTGCGAGCGGTCGTTCTGGCACTGCACGACGATGCCGGTCGGCATGTGCGTGATCCGCACCGCCGAGTCGGTCTTGTTGATGTGCTGGCCGCCCGCGCCCGATGCGCGGTACGTGTCGATGCGCAGGTCGGCCGGGTTGACCTCGACTTCGATCGAGTCGTCGATCTCCGGATACACGAACACCGACGAGAACGACGTGTGGCGGCCGCCCGACGAGTCGAACGGCGACTTGCGCACGAGGCGGTGGATGCCGGTTTCGGTGCGCAGGAAGCCGTATGCGTATTCGCCCGAGACCTTGACCGTCGCGTTCTTGATGCCGGCGACGTCGCCGTCGGACTCTTCCAGCACTTCGGCCTTGAAGCCCTTGCGCTCGCAGTAGCGCAGGTACTGGCGCAGCAGCATCGACGCCCAGTCGCACGCTTCGGTGCCGCCGGCGCCGGCCTGGATGTCGATGAAGCAGTTGTTCGGGTCGGCCGGGTTCGAGAACATCCGGCGGAACTCGATGTCGCCGACGCGCGCCTCGAGCTTCGCGGCGTCTTCCTCCGACGCGACGAGGGTGTCTTCGTCGTTTTCCTCGCGGGCCATCTCGAACAGGTCGAGCGCATCGCGCAGGTCGCTATCGAGCGCCGTCAGCGTCATGACGACGCCCTCGAGCAGCTTCTTTTCGCGGCCGAGCGCCTGAGCGTTCTTCGAATCGTTCCAGACGTTCGGGTCTTCGAGTGCCTTGTTGACTTCGGTCAGACGCGCAGCTTTGGCGTCGTAGTCAAAGATACCCCCGAAGCTCGCCCGCGCGGTTGCGCAGGTCGAGCAGGGAGCTTTCGATCGCGTTGAGACGTTCCGCTTCCATGATCGTTTCGCTTTTCGTGCTTCGTAAAAAAGCGGAATTATAGCCGATCGGGGCGGCCTCCCGGTGACGCCGGCAGGGGGCGCACGCTCGTCCGCGCCCCGCCGGACGAGGCGGCGCGCGGTACGGGGCGCGTTCAGGCGCCCACTCAGGCGCCCGCGTGCTCGACGATCAGCTGCACGCGCGTGACGCCGTTCCACGTGTCGGCGACGAGGCGGTATGCGATGAGCGCGCTCGCCGGCAGCGGCTCCGTGCGGTTGAACCAGATCGCGTTGAAGCGCTGGCGGCCGCGCGCGAGCTGCAGCTTCAGGTGCTTGTCCTTCACGAGGGACTGCGACACGACGTCGAATTCGCCCGAGAACAGCGGGGCCGGAAAGCCCTGGCCCCAGACGGCCTCGTCGAGCAGCCCGACGAACTGCGGCGTGAAGTACGCGTCCTCGAGCTCGCCGTCGGTCTCGATCACGCGGGCGAGCGCGTCGTCCGACAGCCATTCGCGCGCGACCGCCTCGAACGCGGCCGCGAAGCGCGGCACGTTCGCGGTGTCGAGCGTGACGCCGGCCGCCATCGCGTGGCCGCCGAACGCGACGAGCAGGTCCGGCTCGCGCTTCGACACCAGGTCGAGCGCGTCGCGCAGGTGGAAGCCGGGGATCGATCGCCCCGAGCCCTTGACGCGCGCGCCGTGCTCGTCCGCGTGCGCGAACGTGAACGACGGCCGGTGGAATTTTTCCTTCAGGCGTCCGGCGACGATGCCGATCACGCCCTGGTGCCATTCGGGATTGAAGAGGGTGATCGTGCACGCGTCGGCCGGATCGACGTCGGCGAGATCGGCGAGCGCCTGCTGCTGCATCCCGGCCTCGATTTCACGGCGCTCGCGGTTCATCGTGTCGAGCTGCTGCGCGAGCTCCCACGCGCGGCCGACGTCGTCGGTGATCAGGCACTCGATGCCGAGCGACATGTCGGACAGCCGGCCGGCGGCGTTCAGCCGCGGGCCGAGGCCGAAGCCGAGGTCGAAGCCCGACGCGGTGCGGGCGTCGCGGGCGGCCGCGCGGAACAGCGCGGCGACGCCCGGCTGCATCCGGCCGTTGCGGATGCGCTGCAGCCCCTGAGCGACCAGCACGCGGTTGTTGCCGTCGAGCCGCACGACGTCGGCGACGGTGCCGAGCGCGACGAGGTCGAGCAGGCCGTCGAGGCGCGGCTCGGCCTCCTTGCCGGCGAATGCGCCGCGGCGGCGCAGCTCGGCACGCAGCGCGAGCAGCACGTAGAACATCACGCCGACGCCGGCGATGTGCTTGCTCGGGAACGCGCAGCCCGGCTGGTTCGGGTTGACGATCGCGCGCGCGGCGGGCAGCGCGTCGCCGGGCAGGTGGTGGTCCGTGACCAGCACGTCGATCCCGCGCGCGTTCGCGGCTTCGACGCCCGCGACGCTCGCGATGCCGTTGTCGACGGTGATCAGCAGGTCCGGCTTGCGCGCGGCCGCCAGCTCGACGATCTCGGGCGTGAGGCCGTAGCCGTACTCGAAGCGGTTCGGCACCAGATAGTCGATCTGCGCGCCGAACATCCGCAGCCCGCGCACCGCGACCGCGCAGGCGGTCGCGCCGTCGCAGTCGTAGTCGGCGACGACGAGCAGGCGCCGCTTGCCGGCGATCGCGTCGGCGAGCAGCGCGGCCGCGTCGGCGCAGCCTTTCAGTTCGGTGGGCGGGACGAGGCGCGCGAGCGCGGTCTCGATGTCGGACGGGGATTGCACGCCGCGCGCGGCATACAGGCGCGCGAGCACCGGGTGCAGGCCGTGGCGCGCGAGCGCTTCGGCGTCGGCGGGCGCGACGGGGCGGGTAACGATGCGGGTCATGAGGTAGCTTTATTCGAACAGGGACGCGAGCGCACGGCGGCGCCAGAACTTGCGCAGGTCGCCGCGCGTCGCGCGCAGGGTCGCCGAGCCGGTGTCGCCGCACAGCGTGACGTCGACGCGCGCCAGTTCGCCGCGCTGCAGCGCGGCGAGGGCGGGCGCGAACCAGTCGCGCTCCATCGCGCCGAGCGCGTCGTGCCAGCTCGCCCAGTCCTGTTCGATGAATGGGGTCGTGAGCGCCGACAGCTCGACGAGCGTCGCGCCGTCGGCGGCGGCGAGCTGGCCGAACGCGGCGGGCGGCGCGCCGGCGTCGGCCCGGGCCGCGCGCGCG
This sequence comes from Burkholderia ubonensis, assembly GCF_001718695.1. Classification (NCBI taxonomy): domain Bacteria; kingdom Pseudomonadati; phylum Pseudomonadota; class Betaproteobacteria; order Burkholderiales; family Burkholderiaceae; genus Burkholderia; species Burkholderia ubonensis. The sequence continues at coordinate 333,914 of NZ_CP013420.1, forward strand.
AGGCCGAGCGCCGCGGGCGCGGTGGACAGCACCCGCGCGAACGGCCGGCCGACGGGCTTCAGCGTGCCCTGCGCATGGAACCAGATCGAATTCACGGCGGGCAGGCCGCGCGACTCGCGCGCCTCGTTGACCGGATGCTGGAACCAGGCCATCTGCACTTCGTTCTGCAGCTTCATCCAGATCCGCGAGCGTTCGCCTGTGTGCGCCTCGTGCGGCAGCCAGATCTCGATGTTGCGGCCGCTCGCGCGCAGCGGCGCGGCGCCGGCCAGGTGGCGGAACTGTTCGCTCGACAGGTACCAGCGGTGCGGGCTGGGCGCTTCGAGCCGGACCCCGAGCTCCTCGATCAGCGGGCGCGCGACCGCGAGCAGCGCGGCCGCCTCGCCGTCGTCCAGCTCGAGCGCGGCCGGATCGACGAGCACGAGATGGTCGTGCGCGATCTCGACGTGCACGGGTTCCACGCAGGCCCAGGCCTGGTCGCCCGGGTCGCCGCCGTCGGCGAGCAGCATGTAGGGCGCGAGCGGCGCCTCGTCGGCGGCATTGCCCTGGGCCGCGCCGAACTGGCGGGCGAGCCAGCGCTCGTGCGGCAGCGTGCGCTGGAAGTCCTCGCCGGCCACGCGCTCGACGAGGCTCGCGCGCGACAGCAACTTTTCGAGCGCGGGACTGTCCAGCGTGTGCAGGGACGAGGCCGCATCGGCCGCCGACGGCAGCGCGAACGGAACGAGAAAATGGAGGCGTCGGTCGTGCATGATGGTGCGCATTGTATGGCAAACTGCGCGCGTGTTCGGGCGGGCCGACGGCCCGCTCGCGCCCGGCGGCCGGTTTTGCCCCCGCCCGGGCGGGCGGCGACCGGACTCGCGGGCCGCTTCCCATGCCGCAACCAGCAGAAAGGATTCGCTTGAAACTTCCGTACGAATGGCAGATCGGCTGGCGCTACACGCGCGCCGGCAAACGCACGACCGGCAACGGCTTCATTTCCTTCATCGCGCTCGTGTCGATGCTCGGCATCGCGCTCGGCGTCGCGGCGCTGATCGTCGTGCTGTCGGTGATGAACGGCTTCCAGAAGGAGGTGCGCGACCGGATGCTGTCGGTGCTCGCGCACGTCGAGGTGTTCTCGCCGACGGGCCAGATGCCCGACTGGCAGCTGACCGCGCAGGAGGCGCGCCGCAACCCGTCGGTGACCGGCGCGGCGCCGTACGTCGAGGCGCAGGCGCTGCTCACGCGCCAGGACGCGGTGAGCGGCGTGATGCTGCGCGGCATCGAGCCGTCGCTCGAGCCGCAGGTGTCGGCAATCGGCAAGGACATGAAGGCGGGCCAGCTCACCGCGCTCGTGCCCGGCCAGTTCGGCATCGTGCTCGGCGATGCGCTCGCCGGCAATCTCGGCGTGACGGTCGGCGACAAGGTCACGCTGGTCGCGCCCGAAGGCACGATCACGCCGGCCGGGATGCTGCCGCGGCTGAAGCAGTTCACGGTCGTCGGCGTGTTCGAGTCGGGGCACTACGAATACGACAGCACGCTCGCGATGATCGACATCCGCGACGCCGAGGCGCTGTTCCGCCTGAGCGCGCCGACCGGCGTGCGGCTGCGGGTGAAGGACATGCAGAAGGCGCCGGACGTGGCGGTCGAGCTGTCGCATTCGCTGTCCGGCAGCCTGTACATCCGCGACTGGACCCAGCAGAACAAGACCTGGTTCTCGGCGGTGAAGATCGAGAAGCGGATGATGTTCATCATCCTGACGCTGATCATCGCGGTGGCGGCGTTCAACCTCGTGTCGTCGCTCGTGATGACGGTGACCAACAAGCAGGCCGATATCGCGATCCTGCGCACGCTCGGCGCGCAGCCGGGCTCGATCATGAAGATCTTCGTCGTGCAGGGCGTGACGATCGGCTTCTCCGGCACCGCGCTCGGCATCGCGCTCGGCTGCCTGATCGCGTGGAGCATCCCGTGGCTGATCCCGATGATCGAGCATGCGCTCGGCGTGCAGTTCCTGCCGTCGTCGGTGTACTTCATCAGCGAGCTGCCGTCCGAGCTCGTCGCGAGCGACGTGATCCGGATCGGCGTGATCGCGTTCGCGCTGTCGGCCGTCGCGACGCTCTACCCGAGCTGGCGCGGCGCGAAGGTCAAGCCGGCGGAGGCGCTGCGCTATGAATGACCGCGCCGCCGCTGTCGCGGCTTCTCGACCCCATTACAACAACCAGGATTCGGCGGGTATGCAGGATTACGTGCTTCAGGCGCGCGGCATCACGAAGGCGTTCGTGCAGGGCGGCTTCAACGTGCAGGTGCTCAACAATACCGAGCTGTCGGTGCGGCGCGGCGAGAAGCTCGCCGTCGTCGGCGCGTCGGGCTCCGGCAAGAGCACGCTGCTGCACGTGCTCGGCGGTCTCGACGAGCCGAGTGCGGGCGAGGTGTCGCTGCTCGGCAAGCCGTTCACGCAGCTCGGCGAGCGCGAGCGCAACGACCTGCGCAACCGGGCGCTGGGGTTCGTCTACCAGTTCCACCATCTGCTGCCCGAATTCAGCGCGCTCGACAACGTCGCGATGCCGCTGCGCATCCGCCGGATGACGGCCGAGGACGCGCGCCGCGGAAGCGCAGGCGATGCTCGAGCGCGTCGGCCTCGGCGCGCGCGCGAAGCATCGTCCGGGCGAGCTGTCGGGCGGCGAGCGTCAGCGCGTCGCGATCGCGCGCGCGCTGGTGACGAAGCCCGCGTGCGTGCTCGCCGACGAGCCGACCGGCAACCTCGACGGCGGAACCGCCGACACGGTGTTCAACCTGATGCTCGAATTGTCGGAGACGCTGAACACGAGCTTCGTGATCGTCACGCACGATACCGATCTCGCCGGGCGCTGCGACCGCATCATGCGGCTGCGCGACGGCGTGCTGCACGAAGAGCCGGCGCAGCCGGCGTGAGCGCACGCTCGCGCCGCATGCGCGGCCGGGCGACGCATCGCGACGGAGGAGGGAAGCTAGCCATGTGGATCGATACGCATTGCCATCTCGATGCCGCCGAATTCGATGCCGACCGCGACGCGGTCGCGCAGGCGGCGCGCGACGCGGGCGTGGCGCGCATCGTGATCCCGAGCGTCGGGCGCGACAACTTCGCGACGGTGCGCGAACTCGCGCATCGCACGCCGGGCGCGGTCTATGCGCTCGGCATCCATCCGATGTATACGCCGCATGCGCGCGACGGCGATCTCGACCGGCTGCGCATGGAAATCGAAGCGAGTCTCGACGATCCGCGCTTCGTCGCGATCGGCGAGATCGGTCTCGACTACTTCGTGCCCGGGCTCGACGAAGACCGGCAGCAGTTCTTCTATCAGGGCCAGCTGAAGCTCGCACGCGAGTTCGACCTGCCGGTGCTCTGCCACGTGCGCAAGTCGCAGGACCGCGTGCTCGCGGGGCTGCGCCGTTTCGGCGTGCGGCGCGGCATCGCGCACGCGTTCAACGGCAGTTTCCAGCAGGCCGATGCGTATCTCGCGCAGGGCCTGCATCTCGGCTTCGGCGGCAACGTCACGTTCACGCGCGCGCTGCAGATCCGGCGGCTCGCGACGCAGTTGCCGGTCGATGCGCTCGTCGTCGAAACGGATGCGCCCGATATCGCGCCCGAGTGGGCGTACCAATCCCGCAACACGCCGGACCAGGTGCCGCGCATCGGCGACGTGCTCGCCGAACTGCGCGGCATCGACCCCCACGCGCTGTCCCTATCCACAACGGCCAACGCGCTCGCCGCGCTGCCGCGCCTCGCACTTTCGTCCGCATAATCGTCGTCACGTGGTGCGCGCGCCGATGACGGCGGCGCCGGATGGACGAAGGAGGCGCGATGCGCGTGTGGTGGGTGGCGTTCGCGTTCGGCGTCGCCGTGCTGCAGCGGCAGGCGGCGCTGCCGGGGGCGGGCGGCTGGGCCGGCGCGGCGATCATGGTGGCCGTATGCGGGGCGGCGTACGTCGGGTCGGCGCGGTGCGCTCGGAGCCGCCCGCTCGTCGCGCTCCGTTGGGTGCTTTGTGCGTGCATCGCGTCTGCAGTCGGCTTCGGCTATGCGGCCGCCCGCGCCGAATGGCGGCTGCGCGATGGGCTGCCCGTCGAGTGGGAAGGGCGGGACATCGTCGTCACGGGCGTGATCCGCGGCTTGCCGGCCATCGACGAAACCGGTGCGCGGCTGCTGCTCGCGGTCGAGTCGAACGATGCGGCGCTGGCCCGCTTCGCGCCGCTGATCCGCTTGTCGTGGCGCAGCTACGGTGAGCCCGCAGCGCGCGGCACGCTGCCCGCGTTGCACGGCGGGCAGCGCTGGCGGCTCGTCGCGCGCATGAAGCGGCCGCATGGCGAAGCGAATCCCGGCGTGCGCGACAGCGAGGCGGCGTGGCTCGGCGCGGGGATTCGCGCGCTCGGCTACGTCGTCGCGCCCGAGCGCGCAATCTTGCTCGACGAGCGAGCATCGGGATGGCTTGCGTCGATTGACCGGATGCGCGACACGCTGCGCATGCGCATCGGCGATGCGCTCGGCGACGACGCGCGCCATCGCGGCATCATTACCGCGCTCGCGGTCGGCGATCAAGCCGCGATCGGCGGCGACGACTGGCGCGTGCTGCGCAATACCGGCACCAGCCATCTGGTGGCGATCTCGGGCCTGCACGTCGGCTTCGTCGGCGCGCTCGCGGGCGGGATCGCGTCGCTCGTGTGGCGGCGTCTGCGCTGGCGCCGGCGCGCCGTTACGCTGGCGGTGCCGGCGCCTTACGCGGCGTCGCTGGCATCGCTCGCGGCCGCCGGCGGCTACGCGGCGCTGGCCGGTTTCAACGTGCCGGCGCAGCGGTCGTGGTGGATGATCGCAACCGCAGCGGTGGCCTATCTCGCCGGGCGCAGCGCGCCGACATCCGCGGTGCTGTGCGCGGCGCTGGGCGCCGTGCTGCTGGCCGATCCGTGGGCGGTGCTGTCGGCCGGTTTCTGGCTGTCGTTCGGCGCGGTCGCCGTCATCCTGCTGGCCGTGTCGGGCTGGCGAGCGACGCCGGAAATCGAACGCGCTGACGACGGCGCTGACGACGGCGCTGACGACGGCGCTGGCGACGGCGCTGGCGACGGCAGCAGCGACGCGACGCAGCAGCGTGTTGCGCAGGATCGCCGGCGCGTGCTTCACGCATGGTGCAAGCGTGCAGCGCAGCGGCTCGCGGACGCGACCCGCGTGCAATACGCGGTCACGATCGGGCTCGCGCCGCTGACGGCCGCATGGTTCGCGCAGATCTCCGTATCGGGGCCGCTCGCGAACGCATTCGCGATTCCGTGGGTCAGCAGCGTCGTCACGCCGATCGTGCTCGCGGGCATCGCGCTGCCCGCGCCGCTCGACGCGTACGCGTTCCGGCTCGCGCATGCGGCGCTCGGACCGATGATGACGCTGCTCCGCCATCTCGCCGACTGGCCGGCCGGCGTGTTCTGGCTGCCGATGCCGGACTGGCCGGTGCTGACGCTCGCCTGCGTGGGCGTCGCCTGGGTGCTGCTGCCGCGCGGCTGGCCGTTGCGCTGGGCCGCACCGCTCACCTGGCTGCCGCTCGTCGCGCCGGCGCCGGACCGGCCGCCGGAAGGCGGGTTCCGGCTGACCGTGGTCGACGTCGGGCAGGGCGCAGCGGTGCTGGTCGAGACCGCGCGCCGGACGCTGCTGTTCGATGCGGGGCCCGGGCCCGAGTCGACCCATGCCGGCACGCGGATCGTCGTGCCGGCATTGCGCGCACGCGGCATCCGCGTCGTCGATACGCTCGTCCTCAGTCATGGGGACGCCGATCATGCGGGCGGCGCGGCGGCCGTCTATGCCGGCACGGAGGTTCGCCAGCTGCTCGCCGGCATCGTGCCGCAACACCGGCTGTGGCGCGACGCGCAGGCGGCCGGCGTCACCGATCGCGTGCCCTGCGCGGCCGGCCAGCGGTGGACCTGGGACGGCGTCGTGTTCACGATGTTGTGGCCGTCCAGCATCGCATCGGGCCGGTCGAACGCGCAGTCGTGCGTGCTGCGCGTCGACGCGGGCGGCACGTCGGCGCTGCTGACGGGGGACATCGAGGCGCGCGTCGAGCGCCGGCTCGTCGACCCGGATCGCGCCGCGCTCGCCGCGCAGATCCTGGTCGTCGCGCATCACGGCAGCCGCACGTCGTCGGTCGAGCCTTTCCTCGATTCGGTCGGGCCGCGCGTCGCGGTATTTCCTGTAGGCTATCGCAATCGTTTCGGGCATCCGCACCGGACCGTTCTCGCGCGCTTCGCGGCGCGCGGGATCCCGTTGCCGCGCACCGATCGCGACGGCGCCGTGCGGTTCGACGTCGCGCCGTCGAACGGGGGTTTCACGTTCGAACGGTATCGCGAGGCGCGGCGACGTTACTGGATGGATCGGTGAGCGCCGCACCGAAGCGTCGAGCAAAAACAGGCCGCATCGGGTGCGCCAGCGCCGACGGCGCGGCACGGGGCGCGATAACGATGCGACGCGCGGCGCGTGCCGACACAGGAGACATCTGCATTTGAAGGACATCATCCATTTTTCGCACGCGAACGGCTTTCCGGCGTCGACGTACCGGACGATCTTCGCCGAACTGGCCGACGACTACGAGCTGCGCTACATCGAGCGGATCGGGCACGACCGGCGCTACCCGGTCACGCGCGACTGGCCGCACCTCGTCGAGCAGCTGCTCGACGACATCGGCGGCCGCTACGAGCGGCCGGTTTGGCTCGTCGGCCATTCGCTCGGCGGCTATCTGTCGCTGATGGCCGCGCTGAAGAAGCCGCAGTGGGTGCGCGGCGTGGTGATGCTGGATTCGCCGATCATCGCCGGCTGGCGCAGCGGCGCATTGCGCGCCAGCCAGTGGGCGGGGCTCGACGAGCGGCTGTCGCCGGCCGCGGCGACGCGCAACCGGCGCACGCGCTGGGCGAGCCGCGACGAAGCCTGGCGGCATTTCCGCGAGAAACCGGCGTTCGCGCGCTGGGACGAGCGGATGCTGGCCGACTACATCGACTACGGCATTCCGCCGGCGGCCGTCGACGGCGAGCGCGCGCTCGCGTTCGACCGGCAGGTCGAATATCTGATCTACCGGACCTTGCCGCATACGCTCGGCCCGCGGCTCGCGCACGGCACGCCGGTGCCGCTCGGCTTTCTCGCCGGCACGCACTCGCGCGAGGTGCGCCAGGTCGGGCTCGACGCCACGCGCCGCGCAACTCACGGGCGCATCGAATGGCTCGAAGGCAGTCACCTGTTCCCGATGGAGCGGCCGCTGGAGACGGCGCGCGCATTGCAGCGGATGCTGAATACGCTGCGCGCGGAAGAAGGGGCCGCCGTGTCCGCGCACGACGCCTGAAACGCGGCCCGGCCGCCCGCATCCGGCGCGTCAGGCTCGGCTGGCGCGGCACAGCGGGAAAGGGCGCAATCATCGCGTCAATTGCTGAGAGAAGCGCGGGCTTTACGGTATAATCCGTTTTTCCCGCGAGCATCCAGCGATGACCAAATATGTTTTCGTCACCGGCGGCGTAGTTTCTTCCCTCGGCAAGGGTATTGCCGCCGCCTCTCTCGCCGCGATCCTCGAATCGCGCGGTCTGAAAGTCACCCTCCTCAAACTCGATCCCTACATCAACGTCGACCCCGGCACGATGAGCCCGTTCCAGCACGGCGAAGTGTTCGTGACGGAAGACGGCGCGGAGACGGATCTCGACCTCGGCCACTATGAGCGCTTCATCAGCACGAAGATGCGCAAGGCCAACAACTTCACGACCGGCCAGATCTACGAATCGGTGATCCGCAAGGAACGCCGCGGCGACTATCTCGGCAAGACCGTGCAGGTGATTCCGCACATCACGAACGAGATCCAGGCGTTCATCGAGCGCGGGGCCGCGTCGGCCACCTGCGGCGAGCCGGACGTCGCGATCGTCGAGATCGGCGGCACGGTCGGCGACATCGAATCGCTGCCGTTCCTCGAGGCGGCGCGCCAGATGAGCCTGCGCCTCGGCCGCAACAGCGCGTGCTTCGTGCACCTGACGCTCGTGCCATACGTCGCGACGGCCGGCGAGCTGAAGACGAAGCCGACCCAGCACAGCGTGCAGAAGCTGCGCGAGATCGGCATCCTGCCGCACGTGCTGCTGTGCCGCGCGGATCGCCGCATCCCCGACGACGAATCGAAGAAGATCTCGATGTTCTCGAACGTGCCGGAAGACGCCGTGATCTCGGTGTGGGACGCCGACAGCATCTACAAGATTCCGCAGATGCTGCACGATCAGGGCCTCGACAAGATCATCTGCGACGAGCTGAAGCTGTCGCCGCACGACGCCGACCTCGCGATGTGGTCCGAGCTCGTCGAGAAGCTGGAGCACCCGAAGCACGAAGTGACGATCGGCATGGTCGGCAAGTACGTCGACCTGACCGAGTCGTACAAGTCGCTGATCGAAGCGCTGCGTCATGCGTCGATCCACACGTCGACGAAGGTCAACATCGAGTACATCGACTCGGAAGAGATCGAGGCGAACGGCGTCGACAGCCTGAAGCACCTGGATGCGGTGCTGGTGCCGGGCGGCTTCGGCCGTCGCGGCACGGAAGGCAAGATCGCGGCGATCCGCTATGCGCGCGAGGCGAAGGTGCCGTACCTCGGCATCTGCCTCGGCATGCAGCTCGCGGTGATCGAGTTCGCGCGCGACGTCGTCGGCCTGAAGCAGGCGAACAGCACCGAATTCGATCAGGAGACGCCGGAACGCGTCGTCGCGCTGATCACCGAGTGGTACGACCGCGAAGGCAAGGTCGAGAAGCGCACCGAGGAGTCCGATCTCGGCGGCACGATGCGTCTCGGCTCGCAGCGCTGCCCGATCAAGCCCGGCACGCTCGCGGAAGAGATTTACGGCAAGGACGTGAACGAACGTCACCGCCACCGTTATGAAGTCAATAACCGCTTCGTGCCCCAGCTCGAAAGCGGCGGCCTTATCATCAGCGCGCGCACCCCGAGCGAGGACCTGCCGGAAATGATGGAGCTGCCGCGCTCGATGCACCCGTGGTTCGTCGGCGTGCAGTTCCACCCGGAATTCACGTCCACGCCGCGTGACGGTCATCCTCTGTTCAAGTCGTTCGTCGAAGCCGCGCTGGCCGGCCAGCAGGCGCGCGCCGGAGTGAAAGCATGAAGCTGTGCGATTTCGAGGTCGGTCTCGACAAGCCGTTCTTCCTGATTGCGGGCACCTGTGTCGTCGAATCCGAACAGATGACGATCGATACGGCCGGCCGTCTGAAGGAAATCTGCGAGAAGCTGAACATCCCGTTCATCTACAAGTCGTCCTATGACAAGGCGAACCGCAGCTCGGGCAAGTCGTTCCGCGGCCTCGGAATGGACGAGGGGCTGCGCATCCTGTCCGAGGTGAAGCGCCAGCTCGGCCTGCCGGTGCTGACCGACGTGCATTCGATCGAGGAGATCGAGCAGGTCGCGTCGGTCGTCGACGTGCTGCAGACGCCCGCGTTCCTGTGCCGCCAGACCGACTTCATCCACGCGTGCGCGCGCTCGGGCAAGCCCGTCAACATCAAGAAGGGCCAGTTCCTCGCGCCGCACGACATGAAGAACGTGATCGACAAGGCGCGCGAAGCGGCCCGCGAAGCGGGGCTGTCGGAAGACCGCTTCATGGCGTGCGAGCGCGGCGTCTCGTTCGGCTACAACAACCTCGTGTCGGACATGCGTTCGCTCGCGATCATGCGCGAGACGGGCGCACCCGTCGTGTTCGACGCGACCCACTCGGTGCAGCTGCCGGGCGGGCAGGGCACGAGCTCGGGCGGCCAGCGCGAATTCGTGCCGGTGCTCGCGCGCGCGGCGGTCGCCACGGGCGTCGCGGGCCTGTTCATGGAAACGCACCCGAAGCCGGCCGAAGCGAAGTCGGACGGCCCGAACGCGGTGCCGCTCAACCGGATGGGCGCGCTGCTGGAGACGCTCGTCACGCTGGACCAGGCGGTGAAGCGCACCCCGTTCCTGGAAAACGATTTCAACTAAGAACGTATGAACCGCGGCGGCTTCGCGCGTCTGTAGCGAAAGCGGCTTTCGCGCACGCGCCGTCGCAGGATGAAGAATCCATCGTCATTCTCAGAGGAAACCCATGAGTGCAATCGTAGATATCATCGGCCGCGAGATTCTGGATTCGCGCGGCAACCCCACCGTCGAATGCGACGTGCTGCTCGAATCGGGCACGATGGGCCGCGCGGCGGTGCCGTCGGGCGCGTCCACCGGCTCGCGTGAAGCGATCGAGCTGCGCGACGGCGAAGCCGGCCGCTACAACGGCAAGGGCGTGCTGAAGGCGGTCGAGCACATCAACACCGAGATCTCCGAAGCCATCATGGGCCTCGACGCGTCGGAACAGGCGTTCCTCGACAAGACGCTGCTCGAGCTCGACGGCACCGACAACAAGTCGCGCCTCGGCGCGAACGCGATGCTGGCCGTGTCGATGGCTGTCGCGAAGGCCGCCGCGGAAGAGGCCGGCCTGCCGCTGTACCGCTACTTCGGCGGCTCGGGCGCGATGCAGCTGCCGGTGCCGATGATGAACATCGTCAACGGCGGCGCGCACGCGAACAACAGCCTCGACATCCAGGAATTCATGATCGTCCCGGTCAGCCAGCCGACGTTCCGTGAAGCCCTGCGTTGCGGCGCGGAAGTGTTCCACGCGCTGAAGAAGATCCTCAGCGACCGCGGCATGAGCACGGCGGTGGGCGACGAAGGCGGCTTCGCGCCGAACTTCGGCAGCAACGACGAGTGCCTGTCGACGATCCTGCAGGCGATCGAGAAGGCCGGCTACCGTGCGGGCGAAGACGTGCTGCTCGCGCTCGACTGCGCGGCATCCGAGTTCTACCACGACGGCAAGTACCAGCTCGCGGGCGAAGGCCTGCAGCTGTCGTCGGCCGAGTTCACCGACTACCTCGCGACGCTCGCCGACAAGTTCCCGATCGTGTCGATCGAGGACGGCATGCACGAAAGCGACTGGGACGGCTGGAAGCTGCTGACCGACCGTCTCGGCAAGAAGGTGCAACTGGTCGGCGACGACCTGTTCGTCACCAACACGCGCATCCTGAAGGAAGGCATCGAGAAGGGCATTGCGAACTCGATCCTCATCAAGATCAACCAGATCGGCACGCTGACCGAAACGTTCGCGGCGATCGAGATGGCGAAGCGCGCAGGCTATACGGCCGTGATCTCGCACCGCTCGGGCGAAACGGAAGATTCGACGATCGCGGACATCGCGGTCGGCCTGAACGCCGGCCAGATCAAGACGGGTTCGCTTTCGCGCAGCGACCGCATCTCGAAGTACAACCAGCTGCTGCGCATCGAGGAAGATCTCGGCGATATCGCGAGCTACCCGGGCAAGTCGGCGTTCTATAACCTGCGCTAACGCGCTACTATCGGGCTGGTTGCTTCGACGCCGCTCTGCGCGTGATGCGTGGAGCGGCGCTTCTTATATCTGCGTCTCCTACATGCGGCTTGTCACTGTCGTCCTGATTGCCTTGCTGGCGCTTATTCAGTACCCCCTATGGTGGGGGCATGGCGGCTGGCTGCGTGTGCACGAACTGCGTCAGCAGCTCGACAGCCAGTTGCAGAAGAACGCCGATGAAAAGCTGCGCAATGAGCGGACCGCGGGCGAAGTGCAGGATCTGCAGGGCGGCACGGCGGCCATCGAGGAGCGCGCGCGCTACGAGATGGGCATGGTGAAGGACGGCGAGGTGTTCGTGCAGTTCGTGTCGCCGAACGCGCAGGCCGCGCAGGCGGCGCCTGCCGCCAACACGCTGTCGAGCACGTCGACGCGCGGCGAAGTCTCCGCGGCGCCGGTGCGCGTCGTGCCGAATCCGCAGTCGACGGCCAAGCCGTCGCGGCATCATGGCGGCGAGAAGGGGAAGCAGCCGCATCATTGATTGCGGTGATGCGAGCCTGTTGAAAGAGCGCGGTAAATTCCGCGCTTTTTTATTTCCTGCCGATCAGCAATCGGGCCGTTGAAGGGCTTACCACCACCAGCCCGGATAGCCATAGCTGAAACCCGTGCCCCAGCCGTGCCCCCACCCGCCGCCGTAGTAACCGCCATAGTACGTGACGGGCGGCGGCGTGTAGTACGACCACGCGCGAATCGCGGCTTCGGCGGCAATGGCGTCGTTCTGTTCGCGCAGTACCTGCCGGTCGATCTCGTCGTAGCGCTTGCGCTCGGCGGGCGTCAGCGTCACCGGCTGGCCGGACGCGCGTTGTTCGGGCAGGCGGCTCAGGATCGTGGAGGCCGGCTGCACCGCGCAACCGGCGAGGACGAGCAGGCCGGCTGCGGCGCTCGTCAGCAACAAGGGGCGAAACAGGCGATTCATGTCCTTCTCCAGCGGCGCGCCGGCGACCGGCGACGGGACGGCGCGCTCGACGCTCGTGCGTCGTTCATTATGCGCCCGCGCGCCGGCGGGTGAGCGCTCGCGCGGCTCAGTGACGTTGCTCGGCGGCGGGCGTCACGCCGCTCGCGAGTTCGGGCGCGGCAAACAGCTGCGCGACGTCGACGGGATCGAATTCGTAGCGCTGGTTGCAGAACTCGCAATGGATTTCGACGTGGCCGCGTTCGACGATCACGCTGTCGACTTCTTCCTGGCCGAGCATCTTCAACATCGCGCCGACCTTTTCGCGCGAGCACGTGCACTCGAAGCGCGTGCCGGCCGGGTCGAAATGCTGGACGTTCTCCTGCCAGAACAGCCGGCGGAACACGACGTCCGGCTCGACCTCGAGCAGTTCCTTGGCGGACAGCGTGCCGCCGAGCGTGCACACGCGCTCCCACGTATCGGCATCGGTCTCTGCGGCGCGCGGCACGATGCCGCCGTCGCCCGGCAGCTTCTGCAGCAGCATGCCGACCGCGCGGTCGCGATCGGCGGCGAGCCACAGCCGCGTATCGAGCTGCTCCGAGTGATGCATGTAATGCTCGAGCACCTGCGCGATCGACTCCAGCGGCCCGTGTTCGCCGTTCAGCGGCACGATGCCCTGGTACGGCTGCTGGCCCGGCTGCTTGTCGGCCGGGTCGAGCGTGATCACGCAGCGCCCGTGGCCGCTCGCGTTGACGAGCTCCGCGAAGCGGGTGTCGTCCCCGATCGTATGGGCGAGCGACGTCGCCGGAGAACTTCGCGGTCGCGCGCATCGACAGATCCGAGCTGCACTGCACGACCAGCATCTTCACCGGCCCGTCGCCGAAGATCTGCATGACGAGGGTGCCGTGAAATTTCAGGTTCGCCGACAGCAGCGCGCACGCGGCCATCATCTCGCCGAGCACCGTGCGCACGGGTGCCGGGTAGTCGCGGCGGGTCAGCACCTCCTGCCACGTGTTGCGCAGCGAAACGATTTCGCCGCGCACGGGCGCCGCGTTGAACATGAATTTCTGTAACTGGTCGCTCACTCTTCTTCCTTGAATTCCGCGCGGATCAGCCGATCCGCACGAGTTGCTCCTTGAAGTGCGCACGCCGGTCGACGTACGTCTTCGCATTCGCGCTCAGCCGCGCGACGTCTTCGGCCGACAGCTCGCGCACCACTTTCGCGGGGGCGCCGAGAATCAGCGAGTTGTCCGGAAACGTCTTGCCCTCCGTCACGACCGCGCCGGCGCCGACCAGACAGTTGCGGCCGATCGCCGCACCATTCAAGACCACCGCCTGAATTCCGATCAGCGAGCCCTCGCCGACCGTGCAGCCGTGCAGCATCGCCTGGTGCCCGATCGTCACGTTCGCGGCGATCGTCAGCGGATAGCCGGGGTCGGTGTGCAGCACCGCGCCTTCCTGCACGTTGCTGCCCGCGCCGACCGTGATCGGCTCGTTGTCGCCGCGCAGCGTCGCGCCGAACCACACGCTCGCGTTCTCCTCGAGGACGACCTTGCCGATGATGGCCGCCGTATCGGCGACGAACACGCTTTCGTGGATGGTCGGGGCCGTGTCGCCCAGCTTGTAGATCGTCACATTGTCTCCTTTGTCGAGCGGACCCGGCGCCTTGGCGCAGAATCCGGTTCCATGCAAAGCGGTATCGTTCGGCAGGCGTCGGTAAAATGACGGGTTTCACGCCGCGCCTGTCGCAGCAGCACAAGCGCGTATTGTAAACGGTTGCGCGCGGCGATTCCCGACGCGCATTCAACGGTGCCCCGGTCATGCACATGGTGCGTTCTTCATCCGTCGATTCCGGCGCGTCGACCTGCGTGCGCCGCGCCGCGCTCGATGCCCTGCGCACGCCCGAGCCGGCCGCGAAGGCTGCCCGGGTGCGCACGCTGTACGACGCGCTGCTGGCCGGGCGGGCGACGATCGATCCGTCGCTCGCCGTGCCGGAGCCGGCCGGGCTGCCGGGGCGTCCGGCGCGTCCCGCGCTGGTCGAGCCGCGCCAGCTGGAGCGGCGCAGCATGCGCTCGCCGGAGGGCCGGGCGGTGCTGCTGCACGCGCTCGCGCATATCGAATTCAACGCCATCAATCTGGCGCTCGATGCGGTGTGGCGCTTTGGCGGCCAGCCCGACGCGTTCTACGCGGACTGGCTGAAGGTCGCCGCCGAAGAGGCGTATCACTTTTCGTTGCTGGCCGGCCGGCTCGCAGAATTCGGTCATGCGTACGGCGATTTTCCCGCGCACAACGGGCTGTGGGAAATGTGCGAGCGCACGGCGGGCGACGTGCTTGCCCGCATGGCGCTCGTGCCGCGCACGCTCGAGGCGCGTGGCCTCGACGCGTCGCCGCCGATTCGTGCGCGGCTCGCGCAGGCGGGCGACCATGCGTCGGCCGCGATCCTCGACGTGATCCTGCGCGACGAAATCGGCCACGTCGCGATCGGCAACCGCTGGTTCCGCCATTTTTGCGACGAGGCCGGCCGCGACCCGCTGCCGACCTACCGGCAACTGGCCGAACAGTACCAGGCGCCGCGCTTGCGCGGCCCGTTCAATTTCGATGCGCGCCGCAGCGCCGGTTTCGAGCCCGCCGAGCTGGACGCGCTCGCGGCGCAGGACGAGACCGCGGCGCGGGATGGGGCCTGATTGACAGGGTCACCCGTCGGGCAGGGCGGCGATGCCTAGAGGAGTGCCTCGACACGCGTGACGATCGCGGCACGCGCCCGCGCAGCGGCATCGTTATAATCGAACGACCATTCTTTTTTGGCCGCTGCAATGACTGCCACGAGTTCTGTTTCCGATTTCGTCACGGTTCGCGGCGTCCGGCTGCATGTCCGGCGCTGGGGCCGGCCGGATGCGCCGACGCTGTTCATGCTGCATGGCTGGATGGACGTCGCGGCGTCGTTCCAGTTCGTCGTCGACGCGCTGGCGGGCGACTGGCAGGTGATCGCGCCGGACGCGCGTGGTTTCGGGCTGTCCGACTGGCCGGTGGCGCGGCAGGGCGGCGGTCACTACTGGTTCCATGAATACCTCGGCGATCTCGATGCGCTGCTGGACCACTATGCGCCCGCCGGCCAGGTCAACCTGGTCGGACACAGCATGGGCGCGAACGTCGTGTGCCTGTATGCCGGCGCGCGGCCGGAGCGCGTGCGGCGCGTCGTCGACCTCGAGGGGTTCGGCCTGGCCCCGGCGCGAGCCGAGCAGGCACCGGGCCGGCTGCGCGGCTGGCTCGACGGCCTGCGCGAGCCGTCGGCGCTGACGTCCTACGCGTCGCTCGACGAGGTGGCCGCCCGCCTGATCAAGACCAATCCCCGGCTCGAGCCGCGCCGCGCGGCGTTTCTGGCCGCGCACTGGTCGAAGCGGGGCGACGACGGGCGCTTCCATCTGCTGGCCGATCCCGCGCACAAGATGGTCGGGCCGCTGCTGTACCGGCTCGACGAGGTGATGGCGACCTGGGCGCAGGTGCGCGCGAAGGTGCTGCACGTCGAGGCGGTCGATTCGCCGACGCTCGCCTATCTGGCCGGCGGCATCCCGCTGCCGGAGTTCAAGGCGCGCTTCAGGGCGTTCCCGGACTGGCGCGAAAAGCTCGTCGACGACGCCGGCCACATGGTTCACCACGACCAGCCGGAGCAGATCGCGGCGCTGATCGAGGCGTTCTGCGCGTGAGCCGGCGGCGTCGGCGGCAGGGCAGGCGGCCAGCGGAATTGCCGCATTGCAGTAGAATGAAGCTTCACCTCCGATGCCTACGATGAACGCCGATCTCCACTGCCATTCGAATGTCTCCGACGGATTGCTGTCGCCTGTCGACGTCGCGCGCCGCGCCCATGCCGGCGGCGTGACCCTCTGGGCGCTCACCGATCACGACGAGGTGGGCGGCCAGGCGGCGGCGCGCAGCGAAGCGGAGGCGCTCGGCATGCGCTACCTGAGCGGCGTCGAGATTTCCGTGACCTGGGCGTCGCGCACAGTGCACGTCGTCGGCCTGAACATCGATCCGGCAAACCCGGCGCTCGTCGACGGCCTGTACCGTACGCGCCACGGCCGTGCGGCTCGCGCGCAGGCGATCGGCGCGCAGCTCGAGACGCTCGGCATTCCGGGCGCATACGACGGCGCGCTGAACTACGTGTCGAACCCCGACCTGATCTCGCGCACGCATTTCGCGCGCTTCCTCGTCGAGAACGGGTACGCGGAATCGACGTCGGACGTCTTCGACCGCTTGCTCGGCGACGGCAAGCCCGGCTTCGTGCCGCATCGCTGGGCGAAGCTGTCCGATGCCGTGCAGTGGATCCGCGGCGCGGGCGGCGAGGCGGTCGTCGCGCATCCGGGCCGCTATCGCTACACACCGGTCGAGTTCGACGCGTTCTTCGGCGAATTCATCGACCTCGGCGGCCGCGCAATCGAGGTCGTGACCGGCAGCCATACGCCGGACCAGTATCGCGAATATGCGGACGTCGCACGCCGCTTCGGCTTCGAAGTATCGTGCGGCTCGGATTTCCACGCGCCCGGAGAAGGCCGCGTCGAGCTGGGCAGCCTGCCGCCGCTGCCGTCCGACCTGAAGCCGGTCTGGGAACGCTGGCTCTGACGTCCCGCGGCGGCGCCGCGCGCGTCGACGCTGCGGCGCGCCCCCGTTCATTCCCTCTTTACCCGTCTCCATGTCCCAGTTCTTCAGGATTCATCCGGATAATCCGCAGCCGCGCCTGATCAAGCAGGCAGTGGAGATCGTCAACAAGGGTGGCGTGATCGCGATGCCGACCGACTCCAGCTATGCGCTCGCGTGCCACCTCGACGACAAGGATGCGGTCGAGCGCGTGCGCCGCATCCGCGGCCTCGACGACAGGCAGCATCTGTCGCTGCTGGTGCGCGACCTGTCGGAGCTCGCGAACTTCGCGATGGTGGACAACCGGCAATACCGGCTGATCAAGTCGGTGACGCCCGGCCCGTACGTGTTCATCCTGCAGGCGACGAAGGAGGTGCCGCGGCGGCTGTCGCACCCGTCGCGCAAGACGATCGGGCTGCGGGTGCCGGAGCATGCGATCACGCTTGCGCTGCTCGAATCGCTCGGCCAGCCGCTGCTCGGCACGACGCTGATCCTGCCGCCCGAGGAGGAGCCGCTCAACGATCCGGAGGACATCCGCGCGCGGCTCGAGAAGCAGGTCGATCTCGTGATCGACGGCGGCGCGTGCCCGCGCGAGCCGTCGACGGTGATCGACCTGACGGCCGACGAGCCGCAGCTCGTGCGCGCGGGCCGCGGGCCGCTCGAGCCGTTCGGGCTGACGGCGGCGTGAACCCGCGCCGTTCCTTCCGTGCCGTGTCCGCGCGATTGCGCTTGTTACAATAACGCGATATGGACGCTAACCTGATACAGACCATCGCCGTCTACGCGCTGCCCGTGATCTTCGCGATCACGCTGCACGAGGCCGCGCACGGCTATGCCGCACGCCTTCTGGGCGACAACACCGCCTACATGATGGGGCGCGTGTCGTTCAATCCGATGCGCCACATCGACCCGATCGGCACGATCGCGATTCCGCTCGTGATGTATTTCCTGACCGGCGGCGCGTTCCTGTTCGGCTATGCGAAGCCGGTGCCGGTGGCGTTCCGCAACCTGCGCGATCCGCGCTGGGGCAGCCTGTGGGTGTCGCTCGCGGGGCCCGGCTGCAACTTCGTGCAGGCGCTGCTGTGGGGCGTGCTGACCATCGTGCTCCCCGCCGCCGGCGTCGACGAGCCGTTCTTCACGCGCATGGCCTACGCCGGCGTCAGCGTGAACCTCGTGCTCGGCGTGCTGAACCTGTTTCCGCTGCCGCCGCTCGACGGCGGCCGCATCCTGGCCGCGCTGCTGCCGCCGAAGCAGTCGATCGCGCTGTCGCGCATCGAGCCGTACGGCTTCATCATCGTCCTCGTGCTGGTCACGACGGGCGTGCTGACGAATTTCTGGCTGCGTCCGCTCGTGAATATCGGTGCCGGCATCCTGAGCGCCATCCTGTCTCCTTTCGCCTCGCTTTTCTAACGACAATCATGTTCCCAGATCGTATTTTCTCCGGCATGCGGCCCACCGGGTCGCTGCACCTCGGTCACTATCACGGCGTGCTGAAAAACTGGGTGAAGCTGCAGTCCGAGTACCCGTGCTTCTTCTGCGTCGTCGACTGGCATGCGCTGACGACGCACTACGAGACGCCCGAGGTGATCGAGAAGAACGTGTGGGACGTGCTGATCGACTGGCTCGCATCCGGCATCGACCCGGCGCAGGCGACGCTGTTCATCCAGAGCAAGGTGCCCGAGCATGCGGAGCTCGCGCTGCTGCTCGGCATGAGCACGCCGCTCGGCTGGCTCGAGCGCGTGCCGACCTACAAGGAGCAGATCGAGAAGCTGAGGGACAAGGACCTGTCGACCTACGGCTTCCTCGGCTATCCGGTGCTGATGGCGGCGGACATCCTGCTGTACCGCGGCTCGCTCGTGCCGGTCGGCGAGGACCAGGTGCCGCACGTCGAGATGACGCGCGAGATCGCGCGCCGCTTCAACTACCTGTACGGCCGCGAGCCGGGCTTCGAGGAGAAGGCGCTCGAGGCCGCGAAGAAGCTGGGCGGCAAGCGCGCGAAGCTGTATCACGAGCTGCGCAACGCGTATCAGCAGGAGGGCGACGACGAGGCGCTCGAGCAGGCGCGCGCGATGCTGCAGGAGTCGCAGAGCCTGTCGATGAGCGACCGCGAGCGCCTGTTCGGCTATCTCGAAGGCGCGCGCAAGATCATCCTCGTCGAGCCGCAGGCGCTGCTGACCGAGGCGTCCCGCATGCCGGGCCTCGACGGCCAGAAGATGTCGAAGTCGTACGGCAACACGATCGGCCTGCGCGAGGACGCGGAGACGATCACGAAGAAGGTCCGCACGATGCCGACCGATCCGGCGCGCGTGCGCCGCACCGATCCGGGCGATCCGGACAAGTGCCCGGTGTGGCAGCTGCACCAGGTCTATACGGACGAGGCGACCCACGAGTGGGTGCAGAAGGGCTGCCGTTCGGCGGGCATCGGCTGCCTCGACTGCAAGCAGCCGGTGGTCGAAGGCATCCTGCGCGAACAGCAGCCGATGCTCGAGCGCGCGCAGAAGTACATGGACGACCCGTCGCTGCTGCGCGCGATCGTCGCCGACGGCTGCGACAAGGCGCGCAAGTACGCGACGGAGACGATGCGCGACGTGCGCGACGCGATGGGCCTGTCGTACACGTGAGCGACAGGCATGAGCCGGCCGTGTCCGTCGGCGGCGGGCACGGCGTGTCGACCGAGCCGTCGCGCTGGGTCGCCGGCTGGACGCCGCTGATCGCGGCCGGCGGTGCGGTGCTGGACGTCGCCGCGGGCAGCGGGCGGCATGCGCGCTGGTTTGCGGCGCGCGGGCATCCGGTCGTCGCGCTCGAACGCGATCCGGCCGCGCTCGCCGCATTGTGCGCGATTCCCGGCGTGGACGCCCGCGACGCCGACCTGGAAGGCGCACCGTGGCCGCTGCCGGCCGGTGAGCGGTTCGCGGCCGTGGTCGTCACGAATTACTTGCACCGCCCGCTCTGGCCCCATCTGCTCGATGCGCTCGCGCCGGGCGGCGTGCTCGTCTACGAAACCTTCGCGCGAGGAAACGAAACGGTCGGCAAACCGTCGAACCCCGCGTTCCTGCTTGCGCCGGGCGAACTGCTCGAGGCAGTGCGCGGCCGCCTGCGGGTGGTGGGGTACGAAGACGGCTTCGTCGCTGCGCCGCGCGCGGCGTTCGTCCAGCGCATCTGCGCGGTGCGCGAGGGCGGGGCCACGGGGTCGGAGGCGGGTATTCCGCGTTACGAACTGCCCGGCTAATCCGCTACAATCTCAACGTTTACCGATTCATATTCAATCGCGTTTCATGGCTAACGGCACCCAAGACGGCATTCAAATCCGCGGCAGCATCCCCGCGATCGTCACCCCGATGCTCGAAGACGGCAGTCTCGATCTGCCGGCGTTTCGCAAGCTGATCGACTGGCACATCGAAGAAGGCACCGACGCGCTGGTCGTGGTCGGGACGAGTGGCGAGTCGGCGACGCTCAACGTCGAAGAACACATCCTGATGATTCGCACCGCGGTCGAGCACGCGGCGAAGCGCATTCCGATCATCGCCGGCGCGGGCGGCAATTCGACCGCCGAGGCGATCGAATTGACGAAGCATGCGAAGGCGGTCGGCGCGGACGCGACGCTGCAGGTCGTGCCGTACTACAACAAGCCGACGCAGGAAGGGATGTATCGGCATTTCAAGTCGATCGCCGAGGCGATCGACCTGCCGGTGATCCTGTACAACGTGCCGGGCCGCACGGTCGCGGACATGTCGAACGAGACGATGCTGCGTCTCGCGCAGGTGCCGGGCATCGTGGGCGTAAAGGAAGCGACCGGCAACATCGACCGTGCCGCGCAGCTGATCAAGGCTGCGCCGGCGCATTTCGCGATCTACAGCGGTGACGATCCGACCGCGATCGCGCTGATGCTGCTGGGCGGCCACGGCAACATCTCGGTGACGGCGAACGTCGCGCCGCGCGCGATGAGCGCGCTGTGCCGCGCGGCGCTGGCCGGCGACGTGAAGACGGCGCGCGAGCTGCACATGCGGCTGCTGTCGCTGCACAAGAACCTGTTCATCGAGGCGAACCCGATTCCGGTGAAGTGGGCGCTGCAGGCGATGGGCAAGATGCAGGGCGGCATCCGCCTGCCGCTCACGCCGCTCGACGAACGTTGCCACGACGCGGTGCGCTCGGCGCTCGTCGAAGCCGGCGTCCTGGCCTGATGTCGCGGCGGACGGGGCACCGTCCGCCGGTTCATTCCCCGATCAACCCGCACCGGCCGGCTCCGTCCGGCGCCGCTCCTGACGAGCGTTCTAGCAAGACGAAGGATTTCATGAAACGTTTCGCCTTTTCCTCTCGCGCCATCCAGGTTTCGGTGGTGGCGCTTGCGCTGGGCGCGCTCGCCGGCTGCGATACGCTGAACGATTATCTGGCCCCCGACAAGGTCAACTACAAGAACACCGGTTCGGCGCCGCCGCTCGCGGTGCCGAGCGACCTGAAGCCGGTGCCGACGAGCCAGCAGTTCGTCGCGCCGCCGGCCAACGCCGGCCTCGGCACGCTGCCGCCGCGCGCGACGACGGCAGCCGGCACCGCGACGGACGGCGTGCCGACCGCGCAGGATCCGCTCGGCATGCACGTCGAGCGCGACGGCGACCGCCGCTGGCTCGTCGTCGACGGCCGCACGCCGGAGCAGCTCTGGCCGCTCCTGAAGGATTTCTGGCAGGACAACGGCTTCTCGCTGAAGACCGACGCGCCGTCGACGGGGATCATGGCCACCGACTGGGCGGAGAACCGCGCGAACATTCCGGACGACTGGTTCCGCCGCACGATCGGCAGGGTCGTCGATTTCGTGTATTCGTCCGGCACGCGCGACCGCTTCCGCACGCTCGTGAACCGCACGGCGGACGGCAACACCGACATCTCGATCACGCACAGCGCGATGGAGGAAATGATGGTCGGCCCGCAGGGCGGCACGTCGTCGCGCTGGGAGGAGCGTCCGCGCAATCCGGTGCTGGAGGCGGTGTTCCTCGCGAAGCTGATGCAGAAGTTCGGCCTGTCCGAAACGCAGGCGAAGCAACTGCTGACCGACGCGCGGCCGGCGACGGCGCCCGCGCAGGTCAGCGCCGCGAGCGCCGGCACGGCGACGCTGCAGCTTGCCGAATCGTTCGATCGCGCATGGCTGCGCGTCGGCCTCGCGCTCGATCGCACCAATTTCACGGTCGACAACCGCGACCGCGAGAAGGGCATGTACTACGTGCGCTACGCGAACTCGATGGAAGAGCTGAAGCGCGACGGCCTGTTCGGCAAGCTGTTCTACGGCGGTCCGTCGGCGGCGAAGCCGGGCAAGGAATTCGTCGTCAACGTGCGTGCGCAGGGCAATGGCGGCACGCAGGTCGCGGTGGTCGACGCGAGCGGCCAGATCGACAACTCGTCGGACGCCCAGCGGATCATCTCGCTGCTTCATGCGCAATTGAACTAAGCGCGTGCGGTTCGCCAGCCTCGGAAGCGGCAGCGAAGGCAACGCACTGGTGGTCGAAGCCACGAGCGGCGCGACGACCACCCGCGTGCTGCTCGACTGCGGCTTTTCCGCGAAGGAGGTCGAGCGCCGGCTCGGCCGTCTGCATCTCGGCATCGACGATCTCGATGCGATCCTCATCACCCACGAACATAGCGACCATGTCGGCAGCGCATTGACGCTCGCCCGGCGCGCGTCGCTGCCGCTTTACATGAGCTGGGGCACCGCGCGCGCGGTCGGCGCGGACGAAGCGGACGTCGAGCTCCACGTCCTGTGGGGCGACGAGACGGCCCGGATACGCGATCTGGCGGTCTTGCCGTACACGGTCCCGCACGACGCGCGGGAGCCGCTCCAGTTCGTATTCATGGACGGCTGCCACCGCCTCGGCGTGCTGACCGACGTGGGCGGGGCCACGCCGCACATCACGGCCGTCCTGAGCGGCTGCGACGCGCTGGTGCTGGAATCGAACCACGATACCGCGATGCTGGCTGCGAGCCGCTATCCGCAGTCGCTGAAGGCGCGGATCGGCGGCAGTCACGGGCACCTGAGCAACGACGCGGCGGCGGACATCCTTGCGTCGCTCGAACGCAGCCGCCTGCAGCATCTCGTGGCGGCCCACCTGAGCCAGCAGAACAACAGGCCGGAACTGGCCCGCCAGGGGTTTGCGGGCGTGCTGGGCACCGATGGCGACGAGGTGGTCGTGGCGACGCAGGACGCGGGTTTCGACTGGCTGGCGCTCGACTGAGCGAGTGGGGGATAGCGCAAGGCGGCGGAGCGGGAGAGCAGAAGCGGCGCGCGTCAGCGCCCGGGCCGAATGGCCTTCGATGCGGTGCGCGATGCGCGCAAACCGCAGGCATAAAAAAACCGGCCCGAGGGCCGGTTTTTTCTTCAGCTGATGCTGAGGCTTACTGGCTTGCGCCCGAAGCCGGAGCAGCCGTCGCTGCCGAAGCAGCCGAGGCCACAGCAGCAGCAGCGTCGCTCGCAGCAGCCGTTGCCGACGAAGCAGCAGCCGTTGCGTCGCTCGCAGCACCGGCAACTGCCGAAGCAGCCGACGAAGCGGCAGCAGCAGCGTCGCTAGCAGCCGGCGCAGCAGCTTGGTCTGCGCTCTTGTTGCAAGCAGCCAGTGCAACAGCAGCCAGCAGGGAAGCTACGAGGAGGGATTTCTTCATGATCACGTCCTTTTATGGTTAAAGGGTAAGCAACAGCGCGAAACAATACCGGTAATGTGCTCCAACACCGACCTGGGCCGCTGGTGGAGACGCACTTCTAGAGCGTGAATCTTCCCTACGGCTTGGGCGGAAATTATATGCACTTTCCTATCGACCGTCGACAAATGCGGGGTCAATACGTTGTCTTTCCCATACAAAATTTGATTCGCATGGGCATACGGGTCAACTCACACTAATCCCGGCTTCCGACCCGTATCCAGCCCGCACAATACCATTCGTGCAGCAACGCTGTCATGGAGGGATCCCGGGATAGTGTTACAAACCGTTTCGCCTCCATCCGACGCTGATTGGCCAGCTCGGGCAGCCATTTGGCGGCCTGATCGAGTGGTCCTTCCTCGCCGTTGATGAAGTACGAGCGCGCGTTATACATCAATGCGGCGCGTCTGTCGAGACATACGCCGCGCCGCGCGGCCTGCGCGGCGAACGCCGCCTCGGAAAGCGGGCGTGCGGGCGGGTCGAACACGACGTTCGATTTGGGTTCGCTCAGGTAGCAGCCGAGGAATTCGGCGACGTCCTGCTCGCGCCACTTGATGCCGTTGACGATCGCCGCGACCCGTTCGACCATCGCCGGCGGCAGGTGCGCCGGCGTCTCCACGGCCGGCTGCTTCGGATCGCGGTAGAGGTCGTCGCTGCGGGCGCCGCTGCGCAGGCCGCCGCGCTCCGCGAGGTAATACAGGAACTGGGCGCCCAGTTCGCCGGCGGACGGGGCCCGGAAGCCGATCGAGCAGGTCATGCATTCGCCTTCGGCGACGCCGTCGTGCGCGATGTGCGGCGGCAGGTAGAGCATGTCGCCGGGCTCGAGCACCCATTCGTCGCTCGGTTCGAAATGCTCGAGGATCTTGAGCGGCACGCCCGGCTGCAGCGACAGGTCCCGCTGCGCGCCGATGCGCCAGCGGCGCTTGCCCTCGACCTGCAGCAGGAATACGTCGTACGAATCGAAATGGGGGCCGACGCCGCCGCCGTCGGTCGCATACGAGATCATCAGGTCGTCGAGGCGCGCGTCCGGGATGAAGCGGAAGCGGTCGAGCAGCGCGCGCGCGGCGTCGACGTGAAGATCGAGCCCCTGCACCAGCAGGGTCCAGGCCTTGCGCGTGACGGGCGGCAGCGCGTCGTCGTCGAACGGGCCGTGCGCCAGTTGCCACTTGTTACGAAAGTGCGTGATCAGGCGCGATTCGGCGTCGTAGTCGCCCGCCAGCTCGAACAGCGTGTCGCGCGAGACGGGGGGCGTCACGCCGGGGATCGCCTGGCGGATCAGCAGCGGTTTCTTCTGCCAGTAGCGGCGCATGAATTGCGCCGGG
Source organism: Burkholderia ubonensis (assembly GCF_001718695.1). Taxonomy (NCBI): domain Bacteria; kingdom Pseudomonadati; phylum Pseudomonadota; class Betaproteobacteria; order Burkholderiales; family Burkholderiaceae; genus Burkholderia; species Burkholderia ubonensis. The sequence goes on from NZ_CP013420.1 coordinate 358,826, forward strand.
GTGAGGCCGCCGAGCAGCGGCGTGGGAAGATCGGGTGGCGGCGCGCCGACCGAGGCGGCTGTGCCGTCCAGCGGTTCGGCTTGAGACCGTTTGCGCATCGTATAATGAGAGTTGTATTTGGGAGAATTGGATGAAAATCGCAAAAAACACCGTCGTGTCGGTCGCTTACAAGCTGTCGGATGCGCAAGGCAATCTGATCGAGGAAAGCGACGAGCCGATGGTCTATCTGCACGGCGGCTATGATGGCACGTTCCCCAAGATCGAGGAACAGCTCGACGGCCAGGAGCCGGGTTACCAGGCGCAGATCCAGCTGGAGCCGCAGGACGCGTTCGGCGACTACGACCCCGAACTCGTGAAGATCGAGCCGCGCGACCGTTTTCCCGAGCCGATCGAAGTTGGCATGCAGTTCGAGGGCACGCCTGAGGACGGCGACGAAGAGATCGACTCGCTGATCTACACGGTCACCGACATCGCGGAAGACAAGGTCGTGCTCGACGGCAACCATCCGCTCGCCGGCATGGCGCTGCGTTTCTCGCTGACCGTGAAGGACGTCCGCGAAGCCACCGAGGACGAAATCGAGCATGAGCACGCGCATGGCGCGGAAGGGCTCGAAATCGTCGACGAGGATGAGGACGACGAGGACGGCGAGCCGTCAGGGCGCACGCTGCACTGAGCTGGCGGGCGCGCCTTGCGTCGGAGCCGTGAAGTAGGGCGCCGGCGCGGGGCCTGATGCGTCATTCGGCGCCCTGCTGTCGCCCGGCAGCGGCGGCGCGACCGACGAGGCGTCCGGCAGCGCCGGCAGGGCCGGGATCTCCGGCATCTGCGGGAGCGGGACATCGTCGTGCGGTGCGGCCGGCAAGGCCGGCGGCACCGGCAGGTTTTTCGGCACGTCCTGCAGGCTGATGTTGAACAGCGTCTGCCGCGCCGGCGACACGCCGACCTTCACCCATTGAATTGCAGGCTGGCGCGGTCCGATCGCGACGCGTGTCAGATTGCCTACGAGTTCCCCATTGTCGGTACGCAGCGGACGGTCGATGGCAAAGCCGTTCGCCAGCGGTTCGCCGCTCGCGTGCATCACGAGTATCGGGCCGCGGAACGTGGCGGCCGCCTTGACCAGGGAACGCTTCAGTTCGCGGAAACCGTCGCGCACGCGCGGGCGGTTGAAGCGCAGCCACGCGAAGCGTTCGGCGCGCTCGTAGCGGTCGAACTTCGGGTCGCCTTCGAAGATCACGACCAGCGCGCGCGCGTCGCGCCGCTTCGCGTATTCGGCCGCATGGTCGATCCAGAAGCCGTTCGCGACGATGCGATCCTCGAACTCGCCGTTGCGGCCGCCGGCCGTCAGGAAGTGATTGTTCGGCGCGGGGGCGTTGAGCGCGACGAACACGATGTCGTCGCGCACCCATCGCGCGTTCTCGCGATACGGCCGGAAACGCGCGACTTCGCTCTCGCGCGTGATCTGCAGCGTGCCCGGATCGGGCAGCGCCGCACCGGCGAGCAACGTCTGCCGCAGGAAGTCGAGTCGTTCGACCGGATCGTAGCCGCCTCCCGCCGCCGTGTTGCAGGTGACCCAGTCGTCATGGCCGGGCACGAATACGAGCGGCACGCGCGACGCGTCGAGAATTGCGCCGCGCTGCGTGTACAGCGCGTCACGGCACGCTTCCTTGGCTCCCTTGAGATCCCCCGCGTACACGACGAACGCGAGGTTGCGCTCGCGCGCCATCGCCTCGAGCATCCGCTGTGCGGCGACCTCGTCCGCAGGCGACGCGATCACGCCGGAGACGACCGCGAACGAATAGGGCGCGCCGGCGCGCTTCGCGGGCGCAGCCTGGGCGAGCGCGCCGGAAAGTGCGAGCGCCGCCGCGGCGAGCGCGGCGGCTGCGTGCGTGAGCCGGCCGGCCACCGCGCGCTTACGCGTGCCCGTCGGCATCGTGCGACTGGGCGAGCGCGCGCAGCTCGTACAGCAGGTCGAGCGCTTCGCGCGGTTTCAGGTCGTCGGGGTCGATGTCACGCAGTTTTTCGAGCGCAGGGTGGGGCGCGCTCGGCGTTGCCGGCGCGTCCGCGCATTCGAGATCGTCGGCAGCCGGCTGCATGCTGAACAGGTCGAGCTGCGGCGTGTGCTGCGCGGCCGACTGCTGCTCGAGGTAAGCGAGATGCTTGCGCGCCGCACGGATCACCGGCGCCGGAACGCCTGCAAGCTGCGCGACCTGCAGCCCGTAGCTCTGGTTGGCGGGACCTTCGTTGACCGCGTGCAGGAACACGATGCCGTGACCGTGTTCGACCGCCGACAGGTGGACGTTGGCCGCATGCGGGAATTCGGCCGGCAGCTGCGTCAGTTCGAAGTAGTGCGTCGCGAACAGCGTGTAGCAGCCGTTGTGCGCGAGCAGGTGCCGCGCGATCGCCCACGCGAGCGCGAGGCCATCGAACGTCGACGTGCCGCGGCCGATTTCATCCATCAGCACGAGGCTTTGCGGCGTCGCGTCGTTGAGGATCGCCGCCGCCTCGGTCATCTCGACCATGAACGTCGAGCGGCCGCCGGCGAGATCGTCCGCCGCGCCGATGCGCGTGAAGATCCGGTCGATCGGGCCGAAGCACGCGGACTTCGCCGGCACGTAGCTGCCGACATAGGCCATCAGTGCGATCAGCGCGGTCTGCCGCATGAACGTCGACTTGCCGCCCATGTTCGGGCCGGTGATCAGCAGCAGCTTGCGTTCCGTGCCGAGCTTGCAGTCGTTCGCGATGAACTGCTCGACCTGCGCCTCGACGACCGGATGCCGGCCTTGCTCGATGTCGATGCCGATCTCGTCGGTGAACGTGGGGGCGACCCAGTCGAGCGCGCGGGCGCGCTCGGCGAACGCGGCGAGCAGGTCGAGTTCCGCGAGTGCGGACGCGACGCGCTGGCATTCGGGGATGAACCGCAGCAGCGCCTGCAGCACCGCGTCGTACAGCGCGCGTTCGCGCGCGAGCGCCCGTTCCTGCGCGGACAGCGCCTTGTCCTCGAAGGTCTTCAGCTCGGGCGTGATGTAGCGCTCGGCGTTCTTCAGCGTCTGGCGGCGACGGTAGTCGTCCGGCACCTTGTCGGTCTGCCCGCGCGTGACTTCGATGTAGAAGCCGTGCACCTTGTTGTACTCGACCCGCAGATTCGCGATGCCGGTGCGGGCGCGTTCGCGTGCTTCGAGGTCGATCAGGAACTGGCCGCAGTTTTCCGAGATGTCGCGCAGCTCGTCGAGCTCCGCATCGTAGCCGCGCGCGATCACGCCGCCGTCGCGCACCATTGCCGCCGGCTCGGGGGCGATCGCGTTCGTCAGCAGGTCCAGGCATTCGGCGGGCGGCGCCAGCGCGGCATCGAGGCGCGCGAGCGCGTCCGCGTTGCCGGCGACCGGGCTGATGCGCTCGCGCAGCGCCGGCAGCGCGGCGAACGTGTCGCGCAGGCTCGACAGGTCGCGCGGCCGCGCGGAGAGCAGCGCGAGGCGGCCGGTGATCCGTTCGACGTCGGCGATCTGGCGCAGCGCGCTGCGCAGCGCATCGAGGCTCGCGTTCGCGGGCGCGTCGAGCAGCGCGCCGATCGCCTGCTGGCGCGACTGCGCGGCGACGCACGCGCGCGGCGGATGGTGCAGCCAGTGGCGCAGCAGGCGGCTGCCCATCGTCGTGCAGCAGGTATCGAGCAGCGAATACAGCGTCGGCGATTCGGTGCCGCGCAGCGTTTCGGTCAGCTCGAGGTTGCGGCGCGTGGACGGATCGAGCCCGATGTATTCGGTTTCGTTCTCGACCTTCAGGCTGCGCACGTGCCGCAGCTGCTGGCCTTGCGTGGCCGCCGCATACAGGAGCAGCGCGCCCGCGGCGCCGCAGGCGCTCGTCAGCGAGTGCGCGCCGAAGCCGTCGAGGCTCGCGACGTCGAGCTGGTCGCACAGGCGCTGCGTGCCCGCCGCGATGTCGAAATGCCAGGCCGGCACGCGCTTGAGCGCACCCGCGCCGGCGGGCATCGCGTCAGCCGATGCGTCGGCCGCGAGAATCTCGGCCGGACGGATGCGTTCCAGCGCGGCGCCGAGCTGGTCGGGCTCGATCTCCGCGAGGCGCAGCGCGCCGCTCGCGAGGTTGAGCCACGCGAGGCCGATGTTGACCGCGACGCCGCGCTTGTTGTGGCCCGTGCACATCGCGAGCAGGTAGACGTCGGTCTTGTCGGACAGCAGCGCGGCGTCGGTCAGCGTGCCCGGCGTGACGACGCGCACGACCTTGCGTTCGACGGGGCCCTTCGACGTGGCCGGATCGCCGATCTGTTCGCAGATCGCGACCGATTCGCCCATCTTGACGAGCTTCGCGAGGTACTGCTCGACCGCGTGGTGCGGCACGCCGGCCATCCGGATCGGATTGCCGCCCGATGCGCCGCGCTGCGTCAGGGTCAGGTCGAGCAGGCGCGCGGCTTTTTCCGCATCCTCGAAGAACAGCTCGTAGAAGTCGCCCATCCGGTAGAAGACGAGCGTGTCGGGGTGGTCGGCCTTGATGCGCAGGTATTGCTGCATCATCGGCGTGACGGTTGCGGGTGCTGCTGCGGGTTGCGTGCTCATGTGACCGGGGAAAAGTTGCTTTGGCCGCCCGAGTTTACCAGTGGGCAGGACCCAGCCGCTCGAAGTTCGCCATCCGGCCAGTTTTGTCGGCGGTGGCGAGAGACCGCTGCGTGCCAGGAAGAGACACTCGACGGAGAGAGCAAAACTATTGACGATCGCTCATCGCCGATGGCGAGCTCGACAACGTTCTTGGAATCCTGGCAACGGCGTCGCGTCCCCGAGACATCCCACCATGATGTCGTCAAAGCACGAGGTTGTATGAAATCGACGCGGTGCGTGTACGACTTCCAGGCAGTCGAGGTTGAAGGCGAAGCTGATGGGCGCGGGCCGCCACGGTGATCGCCAACCTCACTGTTGCTCGTCGTAGCGCAACCGATTGTCATGAATCGCCGCACGATGAGCGCTTGCCCATTCTGCGAGTTGATGGACGGAATCCGCGAGGGATCGTCCGAGCTCGGTCAACGCATAGTCAACCTGCGGAGGCCGCGAGACGCGGACCGAGCGCTCGACCATTCCGTCTCGCTCCAGCGTCTTTAAGGTGCGCGTCAACATCTGCTGCGAGATGCCCGACACGATCCGCTTGATTTCATTGAAACGTCGTGGCTGGTCGCAAAGCGCGACCACGACCTGCATCGTCCACTTTTCACCGATCTGATTGAAGATTTCGCTGACACCGCTGCAGTTACGTGGGTTGTCGGGCGGCGCGGTCATATCCATATGACTTGGTCCTGAAAATATGCGTTTTCGGCGGATGGTCACATGCCAGATACTTTGGTTTCCATTCCGTCCTCCAAGTGTTCCGACAATATCATGAAGCTTTTCTATCATCCGGGTGCCTGCAGTCTCGCTGTTCATATTGCCTTGATTGAAGCAGGCATGTCCTTCGAACTCGTTAGCATCAACCGCGACAAACGTACTGCAGATGGCCGCGATTTGCTCACCCTCAATCCGTACGGATTCATCCCGACGCTCGAGTTGGACGATGGTAACGTGCTGGGCGAAGCGTTGGCCAATCTCGTCTATATCGCCGAGAACACCGGACGCTTACTTCCGAAAAGCGGGCTCGATCGCTGGCGTTCAATCGAAGCAGTGTCGTTCATGGCAACTGAACTCCACGGTGGCTTCAAGCCGCTGTGGAAGCGTGCCCCTGAGGCCGAGCAAACCGCGGCGAAGCAACTCTTGACCAAACGTTTTGCGGAGCTTGCTGCACGGCTTGGTGACAAGCCGTTTGTCACTGGCGGGCAGATATCTATCGCCGACCCTTATCTGTTCGTCATGTTGAGATGGGCGAGAACGTACGACATCGACGTGCCGAAGCAATTCGATGCCTATTTTGAGCGCATGCAGGAGCGGCCGTCGATTCAGCAGGCGCTGACCGAGGAAGGGCTGGCCTAAAGCCGCGAAGAGCCAAGAAGTGAGCCTCAAGACAGCTATCGAGGGCTCCGACGCACGTGGATCGATTCACAAATCAGAATTAATGTGCCAATATGACCCGCATGGAACTCCGTAACGTCCCGAACCAATCTTGTCATCATCACGGTCGTCCCCCGATGCGCCGTGGTTCGTTACGTCCATAGCAGGACATCCGGGATTGCAGTTCCCCTTCCTGTACAAACGACCAAGGCGCCTACGGCGCCTTTTTTATTTTTTACCCCGAGGAGGACTCTCATGACAATGATTCGCGGAACACGCTTCATCGTCGGCAAGGAAGCCGCGCAAATCCGCGCGCTGGAAAGCCAATTCCGGAGCTATCTTCATTAACGTCGGAGCAGAGGAGGCGATTGTTCCGGCGTTGTGGTCGCAAGATACATTCATTCAAAAAGCCGGGGGCAGCGAGATCATCGGCCAGATGTGGGCCTTTCCCGACAAGAAGGGGCGTGCTTGCTGCCTGATTCCCGAGGCAACGGCACTGTTTCAGGAACGATGCGGCGAGCTACTGGGCCGACAACGGGAGCGGATGTTGTTTTATATCGCTCGATGCTACCGCTATGAACGACCTCAAGCCGGTCGCTATCGCGAATTCTCCCAACTAGGATTCGAGTATCTATCCCCCAATCCGGAATCCGCGGTCAAACGCAGCCAGGAGGTAGCGATCGGCTTTTTCGATTCACTCGGCCTTCGCTATGAAACCGATGATTCGGCCCGCAGAGGCCTCAGCTACTATCTGAACGGTCGGGGCTTCGAAATGCGCTGTACCGAACTCGGCGCACAACAGCAAGTGGTTGGTGGCGGCGCCTATCGGGAGGGAGCCGGTTTCGGCATCGGCGCTGAACGACTGTTGTTGGCGATGACCGCTCAGGGGCTTGTGTAGTGACGTCCAATGCCGAGGCGGCTTGCGGCTCGGGACAGTCGCAAGCTCCATATCGCCGGCTAAATGTAAATTTGCAGTGGACTCGCACGGCACATCGACCGGTCGCTTCGTGACTCATTGAAGGACCGCAATAGGGCGGCTACGGCTGGACGCATCGGGCGGATTCTGCCCAATATCGGACCTTGGATCGACGGGACCGAATCGGCGACAATCTAATGAAGCCATGTGAAACATCGACACAGGGGGCGCTGGTGTCCATCAATGGAAGCGAAACGGAAGGCACATTTCCAACGCTAACAACTTCCCGGCTGTCGTTGCGGGAGGTTTTGCCCAGCGACGCACCGTCGCTGTTCGCTGTGCATGGCGACGCTGAGGGTATGCGCTGGTTCGGTACCGATCCAATGACCGATATAGCACAGGCCGACAAGCTGGTTCAGGTATTTGCCGACTGGCGGCGCAGTGGCTCTGGCGTCCGTTGGGCCGTCGAGAGACTTTCGGACGGGCTTCTACTTGGTACGTGCGGCCTCTTCCGATGGAATAGAAAGTGGCGAAGTTGCGTCGTCGGCTATGAGTTGGCTACGTTTGCGCGTGGCAACGGATACATGCGCGAAGCGCTTTGTGCCGCGATCGATTACGGTTTCGACGTGATGCAGATAAACCGCATCGAAGCCCAGGTTCACCCCCAGAACGCAGCCTCCATACAAGTGCTGGAGACGCTGGGCTTCGTCCGTGAAGGCTATCAGCGCCAAGCGGGGTACTGGCGTGATGCCTATCACGATCTCCTGCAGTTTTCGTTGTTACGTTCTGATTGCGTACGTCGTGGCTAACGTGCTGGTCGAAATCCTCTGCTTCGCCATATGAGCGCTCGCATCCGAGCGAACCGGCTGACCGCTCCGAATCGTTAATGGCCCGTCCAAAAGAGCGCGGGGCGTGAGTTTCAGCGTAGCTTTGTGTACCAGGCGTCGGCAGATAAGGCGCAGGTACTGCTGCATCATCGGAATGGCTGTTGCAGGTGCTGCAGCGGGGTGTGCGTTCATGTGACCGGGAAAAGTTGCTTTGGCTGCCTGAGTTTGCCGGTGGGCTGGTTCGGGCCGCTCGAAGTGCGCCATCCGGCCAGTTGTGGTCACTCGGTGCCAATTTCCGAATCATTAAAATCGGCTGCGGTTACTCGTTCGATATGACGAATTTTCCTATGAAGCCTATCCTGATTGACCTCCCCGACGCGATACATAGCGAGCGATTAACCATCCGTGCGCCTCGCCTGGGCGATGGTCGAAAAGTCTTCGAGGCGACGGTCGAATCGCTTGATGCGTTGAGAGAATTCCCGGCGTCGTTGCCGTGGGCGCTGGAAGACCCGTCGATAGAAGCATCAGAGTTTTTCTGCAGAACAGGGGCCTCTAATTACATCGCCCGACGTGATTTTCCATTGCTTTTTTTGCTTCGGGAATCCGACACATTGATCGGCTGCGGAGGACTTCACAAGCCCCGTTGGACAGCGAGGACCTTTGAGGTCGGTTGGTGGGGGCGAACTGCTTTTACCGGACAAGGCTTGATCACTGAGGCGGTCAGAACCATACTGGATTTTGCATTCTCGTCATTGGCGGCACATCGGGTCGAGGCTTTGCCAGATGACCTCAACGAAAAAAGCTGGCGACTATGCGAGCGCGTCGGGATGGATTTCGAAGGTATTCTCCGTCACGAACGGATTGCGCCGGATGGCGTGCTTCGAAACTCCCGCATGTATTCGAAAATCTCGTGCTAACAGTGTCGAACTGACTGCGTTCAGATACGGCGCAGGTACAGCTGCATCTTTGGGGGGCCACCAAAGGCTCCGACCGACAAGCACGAAGTTCGCCATTCGGCCAGTTGCGCGCATTCAGTGCGGGGCGCTTCCGGTCTGTCGACATCGCGTCGGATCGCATACGATTCCACGGCGTGAACAACCGAGCAGGAGATCAGCGATGGAAGTCTTTTGGACGTTGAAGAGCATCCCCGAGCTGGCGAATCTGTCGGCGCGCGACAGGCGCGTCAACTGGCGACGCGCGTATTTCCGTAGCTGGCGCCATTGGCAGACATGGGCAGGTTTGCTCGCGTGCGCCCTATGCGCGGCACTTGGGGCCGGGCTCGGCGCAACGGCGGGGCACCCGGTCGCGGGAGCGGCTGTCGGAGGCGCCGTGGGCGGATTCGTCTTCGGGCAAGCTGTGGTCCGAGTCGCGCGCGCCCATTACAGCAACGTGCTGCTCGGTCTTGACGATTAGCCGGATGACCGCGGCGGTGGTTCCACTGCGTGAGATCGCCGGCGATTACCGCACCGACGCCCGCATGACCGTTCGCTTGCCGCTTGACCGAGTGTCGTGCGTATCGACCGACGATGGCCGACCGTCGAAAGTGCGAGCGCGGCGGTTGACGTAACCGCCGCACGACGCACGCTCACGGAACGCGAACGTTCCGCTGGATCATTGGAGCAGGGCCGCGACGGCATGACGATCGACTCGGCGCCGCAGCCATCGCGCGCCGAGCCTGCCGCCGACGTCAGGACGCCTGCTTCGACATCAGGTCGAGCGCCAGCGCCTGCGCGACTTCGATCCCGTCGATGGCCGCCGAGTAGATGCCGCCCGCATACCCGGCGCCTTCGCCGGCCGGATACAGACCTTCGACGTTCACGCTCTGGTAATCGTCCTTGCGCCGAATGCGGATCGGCGACGACGTGCGCGTCTCCACGCCGGTGAGCACCGCATCGTGCATCGCGAAGCCGGCGATCTTTTTGTCGATCTGCGGCAGCGCTTCCCGAATCGCTTCGATCACGTAGTCGGGCAGCGCAGTGCTGAGATCGGTCGGCCGCACGCCCGGCTTGTACGACGGCACGACGGAGCCGAGCGACGTCGACGGCCGGCCCGCGATGAAATCGCCGACCAGCTGGCCCGGTGCGCTGTAATCGCCGCCGCCGAGCTCGAACGCGCGTTCCTCCCATTTGCGCTGGAACGCGATGCCCGCGAGCGGGCCGCCCGGATAGTCTTCCGGCGTGATGCCGACGACGATCCCCGCGTTCGCGTTGCGCTCGGCGCGCGAATACTGGCTCATGCCGTTGGTGACCACGCGGCCGGGCTCGGAGGTCGCCGCGACGACCGTGCCGCCCGGGCACATGCAGAAGCTGTACACCGCGCGCCCGTTGCTGCAGTGATGGACCACCTTGTAATCGGCCGCGCCGAGCTGCTTGTGGCCCGCGAACTTGCCGAACCGGCTGCGGTCGATCAAGCCCTGCGGATGCTCGATCCGGAAGCCGAGCGAGAACGGCTTCGCCTCGATGAACACGCCGCGATCGTGCAGCATCTGGAACGTGTCGCGCGCGCTGTGGCCGACGGCCAGCACCACGTGATCGCAGCGCAGCGTTTCGCCGTTCGACAGCTTCAGCGCACGAACCTTGCCCTGCTCGATGTCGATGTCCTCGACGCGGGTTTCGAAGCGCACTTCGCCGCCGAGCGCATGGATCGTCGCGCGCATCTTTTCCACCATGCTGACGAGGCGGAACGTGCCGATGTGCGGCCGGCTCAGATACAGGATGTCCTCCGGCGCGCCAGCCTTGACGAACTCGTCGAGCACCTTGCGGCCGTAGTGATGCGGATCCTTGATCTGGCTGTACAGCTTGCCGTCCGAGAACGTGCCGGCGCCGCCTTCGCCGAACTGCACGTTGGACTCGGGATTGAGGACGCTCTTGCGCCACAGTCCGAACGTGTCCTTGGTGCGCTCGCGCACGGCCTTGCCGCGCTCGAGGATGATCGGGCGAAAGCCCATCTGCGCGAGGATCAGCCCGGCAAAGAGCCCGCACGGCCCCATGCCGATCACGACCGGGCGCAGGAAGTTGCCGTGCTCGGGCGCCTTCGTCACGAAGCGGTACGTCATGTCGGGCGTGACGCCGCAATGCGGCGTGCCGGCGAGTCGCGGCAGCACGGCCGCTTCGTCCTTGACCTCGACATCGACGATGTAGGTGAGCTTGATGTCGGCGCGCTTGCGCGCATCGTGCGCACGGCGGAACACCGTGTAGCGCAGAAGCCCGTCTGCCGGCACGCCGAGCTCGTCGAGGCGCGCGCGGATGGCGGCCTCGAGAGCGCTCTCGGGGTGGTCGAGCGGGAGTTTGATTTCGCTTAGCCGTAACATGAGTATTCGGATACGGTCGCCACGAAGCCGTGGCGGTGTTGAAACAGGCGAGAGCCGGCGCGCAGGCGAGGCGGTGGCGCGAAAAGCCGCGCCGTGCGGGCGCGGCCCGAGCTTACTCCGCGGCCGGCTGCAGGCGGCTGTAGCGGTTCAGGATCGGGATCATCTGGGCGTAGACCTTCGGGTTCGCCGCGACGATCTCATGACGATGCAGGAAGTCGGCTTCACCCATGTAGTTGCCGACGAGGCCGCCGGCTTCGGTGATCAGCAGGCTGCCGGCCGCCATGTCCCATACGTTGATGCCCTGCTCGAAGAAGCCGTCGAGGCGGCCGGCGGCGACGTTCGCGAGGTCGAGCGCCGCGGCGCCCGGGCGGCGCAGGCCCGTGCAGGCCTGCGTCATCTCGGTGAACAGGCGCGCGTACGCGTCGAGGCCGTCCTTCTCGCGGAACGGGAAGCCGGTGCCGATCAGCGACTCCGACAGGCGGTCGCGGCGGCCGACCCGGATGCGGCGGTCGTTCAGGTACGCGCCGCGGCCGCGCGTGGCGGTGAACAGGTCGTTTTTATTGGGGTCGTAGACGACGGCCTGCGTGACGACGCCCTTGTGTGCGAGCGCGATCGACACGCAATAGTACGGGAAGCCGTGGATGAAGTTGGTCGTGCCGTCGAGCGGATCGATGATCCACTGGAATTCGGATTCGTTGCCGGATTCGCCCGATTCTTCCGCGAGGATCGCGTGATCGGGGTAGGCGGTCTTCAGCGTCTCGATGATCGCGTCTTCGGCGGCCTTGTCCACTTCGGTGACGAAGTCGTTCTGCTGCTTCTTGCGGATCTCGATCAGGTCGAGATCGAGGGAGGCGCGATTGATGATCTGTCCGGCGCGGCGCGCAGCCTTGACAGCGATGTTGAGCATGGGATGCATGAGCCTGGATCCTGTAGCCGGCGGCAGGTGGCCGCCACGAAAGTGGAACAACCCGCCCGCAACGGCGCAGGCGCGCGTGGGCGAGGTGAGACGCGAATTGACAAAGAGCGGGCACGACCCGCGCCGCCTGGGCGGCGCGTAAGGGCATGATTTTACCCGACTTTCGGCCCGTTTAGGCGACGGGAGTGCGGGGAAACCCCACTGGCCGTCCGGACAGGTGGGTTTGGCCCTGCGTTGGCGATACCATACGGCCATTCTGATTATCGAGTCGTACCGTGTTGGAAACCTTGGAGAACGCCGCGCCGTGCGCATCGGGCGCGGCACAGCCGTCGGGGCCGCTGCGCGGCGGCTTTACGTCAACCCGCTTCGTGCTCGTCGAGCCGAGCCATCCCGGCAACGTCGGCGCTGCCGCGCGCGCGCTGAAGACGATGGGCTTCTCGCGGCTCGTGCTGGTCGCGCCGCGCGTGCCGCACGTGCAGAGCGACCCCGAGGCGATCGCGATGGCGAGCGGCGCGGACGACGTGCTCGCGTCCGCGCATGTCGTGCCGACGCTCGGCGACGCGCTGTCCGGCGTCCACTGGTCGATCGCGCTGACCGCGCGCACGCGCGAGTACGGCCCGCCGCGGCTCGCGCCGCGCGCGGCCGCCGAGCAGGCCTGCGCGCAGGTCGGCACGGGCGACATTGCGCTCGTGTTCGGCAACGAGCGCACCGGCCTCGCGAACGAGCACGTCGACCAGTGCAGCGCGCTCGCGCATATTCCGGCGAACCCGGCGTACAGCTCGCTCAACCTCGCGCAGGCGGTGCAGGTGCTGGCCTACGAGCTGCGGATCGCGTTCCTCGAGCGCGCGAGCGCATCGTTGCCGCAGCCGGAAGCCGGCACGCTCGCGCAGAGCGACGAGATCGAGCGGATGTACGTGCACCTCGAGAACGCGCTGATCGCGCTCGATTTTCTCGACCCGCGCAATCCGAAGAAATTGATGCCGCGGCTGCGGCGCCTGTTCGCGCGCACCGGGCTGGAGCGGGAGGAGGTGAACATCCTGCGCGGCATCGCGAAGCACATCCTGCTGAAATCACGCACGCCGGACCGCGACGCCTGACGCGCCGCGGGGCCGCGGCGCGAATACCCGCGCCGGCGCCGGGGAGAAATGCGCGACGTCGTGCGGGCGTGTGCGACTCGCCCTAAAATCGCCGAACGTCATATACAAAGCAGCCGGCGCGATAAAGCCGGCCATTGCCGGCGGTGCGCGCCGGCCCTTTCCCCAGATCAGACCATGTTCACGAGACTGCGCGAAGACGTTGCGACGATTCGCGAGCGGGACCCCGCCGCTCGCAGTGCCTGGGAAGTGCTGACCTGTTATCCAGGGCTGCATGCGCTGATGCTGCACCGCTTCGCGCACGCGTGCTGGCGCGCGAGGCGCTACTGGCTCGCGCGTTTCGCGTCGCAGGTCGGCCGGTTCCTGACCGGCATCGAGATCCACCCCGGCGCGACGATCGGCCGGCGCGTGTTCATCGATCACGGGATGGGCGTCGTGATCGGCGAGACGGCGATCGTCGGCGACGACTGCACGATCTACCAGGGCGTGACGCTGGGCGGCACGTCGCTCACGCGCGGCGCGAAGCGTCACCCGACGCTCGAGGCCGGGGTGATCGTCGGCGCGGGCGCGAAAGTGCTCGGCGGTTTCACGATCGGCGCGGGCGCGAAGATCGGCTCGAATGCGGTGGTCGTGAAGCCGGTGCCGGCGGGCGGCACGGCGGTCGGCAACCCGGCGCGCGTCGTGATGCCGGCGCAGCCGAAGCCGCAACCCGAGCGCGCGGCGTTCTGCGCATACGGCATCACGCCGAATGCGGACGATCCGATGTCGCTCGCGATTCACGGGCTGATCGATCACGCGGCGAAGGAAAGCCGGCGCGTCGACGAAATCGTCGCGGCGCTCGAGCGGCTCGGCACGCATCTGGAAACGCTGCAGGGCGCCGATGCGGCGCGCCTCGACCTGCGCCGCCTGTCGGCGGTGCTGGAAGGCAAGGCGGTCGAGCGCGAGTCCTGAGCGGCGGGGTGTTGCCGCGGGGGGCGGCCTGCCGGGCCTGCGGCCGTCAGTCGAGCGGCATCGCGCGGATGCCTTCGGCATCGACGCGCAGATAGCCGCCGCGCGGCATCCCGTGATCGAGATCCCAGTCCGGCAGCACCCAGCGCACGCCGTTGGGTTCGAGATGGCGCGCGGGGCGATGCGTATGGCCGTGGATCATGACGCTCGCGCGGCTCTGCCTGAACAGCGCGGCCACGCCTTCGCGCGTGACGTCGTAGATCGGCGAGGCGGGGCGCATCCGGCCGGCTTCGCTCTTCGCGCGCATGCGTTGCGCGAGCGCGCGGCGCCAGCGGAACGGCCACGCGAGAAACAGCCACTGCGCGAGGCGGTTGCGCGCGAAGCGCCGGAACACCTGATAGCCGACGTCGGCGGTGCACTGCGCGTCGCCGTGCGCGAGCACGATGCGCTGGCCGAACGCCATGATCAGCGCCGGATCGGGCAGCAGCATCGCGCCGGCCGCCTTCATGAAGCGCTTGCCGAGCAGGAAGTCGCGGTTGCCGTGCATCACGTAGAGCGCGATGCCGCGCGCGGAGAGCGTATGCAGCAGCGCGGCCATGCGCTTGACGAACGGATCGTCGTCGAGCATGTCGTCGCCGATCCAGTATTCGAACAGGTCGCCGAGAATGAAGACCGAGTCGGCGCTGTCCGCGGTGTATGCCACGAAATGCTCGAACGCTGCGACCGTCTTCGGGATCGCGTCGCTCAGATGCAGATCGGACAGGAACAGAAACGGGCGTGCGGCCTGCGCGTATTCGCGCTCGCCCGGCACGCCCGCGGAGACGCTTCGCGGCGGAGTCTCCTGCAACATCGAAGTGCCTCCGTATACGCTCGTCAGACGACGACGGCCTTCTCGATCACGACGTCGTCGGTCGGGACGTCCTGATGGAAGCCTGCGTTGCCCGTCTTCACGGCCTTGATCTTGTCGACCACGTCCTGGCCTTCGACGACCTTGCCGAACACCGCGTAGCCCCAGCCTTGCGGCGTCGGCGACGAGTGGTTCAGGAAATCGTTGTCGTTCACGTTGATGAAGAACTGGGCGGTCGCCGAGTGCGGGTCGTTGGTGCGCGCCATCGCGATCGTGTACGTGTCGTTCTTCAGGCCGTTGTTCGCCTCGTTGTCGATCGGCGCGTCCGTCGGCTTCTGCTTCAGGCCCGGCTCGAAGCCGCCGCCCTGGATCATGAAGCCGTTGATCACGCGGTGGAACACCGTGCCGTCATAGTGGCCCTTCTTCACGTAGTTCAGGAAGTTCTCGACCGTCTTCGGCGCTTTTTCGGCGTCGAGTTCGAGCTTGATCACGCCGTGGTTCGTGTGCAGTTCAACCATGATGAATTCCTTCGATAGGGCGGTTTAAATGGCACGCGGCCGGTCGTGCGACGCGGCCGCGTGAGTCGCCGGAAACGGGGTCCGGCTGGATTTACTTCGAGACGACGCTCGCCGATTCGATCAGGACGGCCTGTTCCGGCACGTCGCGCATCGGGCCGCGCACCGTCGTCGGCACCGCTTCGATCTTCTTCACGACGTCGAGGCCCGATACGACCTTGCCGAACACCGCGTAGCCGTTGCCGTCCGGGTTCGGGTAGTCGAGGCCGCCGTTGTCCACCGTATTGATGAAGAACTGCGCAGTCGCCGAATTCGGGTCGCTCGTGCGCGCCATCGCGATCGTGCCGAGCGTGTTCTTCAGACCATTGCGGCTCTCGAGCGGGATCGGCGCGCGCGTCGGCTTCTCGTCGAAGTTGGCCTTGTAGCCGCCGCCCTGGATCATGAAGCCCTTGATCACGCGATGGAAGATCGTGCCGTTGTACTGGCCGGCCTTCACGTAGTCGAGGAAGTTGGCGACCGTCTTCGGCGCCTTCTCCGGGTACAGCTCGACGCGAATGTCGCCCTGCGAGGTCTTCAGCTGCACGACGGGGTGCGCAGCGGCCGTTTGCGCGAACGCGGGTGCGGTCGCGAGGAGGGCGGCGCCGCCAAGCGCCAGCAACAGACGTTTCATTGCGATCCTCTGGTTGGATGGGTGGAGTGCCAGGGTGGGTGGAGCGCCGCGTGCCGCTTACTGCGACGGCGCGACGTAGGGTGCCGTCATTGCGCCGGACGGGCCGCCGAACTGGAACGTCGGCGACAGCGGCAGCGTGGTGGTGGTCACGTTCGCGGCCGCGCGGTCCGAGTACGCGCGCGTCGACGGTGCGGCGGCGCGCGCGCCCGGGGCGGCCTTCGGCGGCGTGATGATCTTCTGCAGGTCGGCGAGGCGCTGTGCGGTCGGGCCGCTCGTGCGGCCGAGCGATTGCGCGCGCTTGTACGATTCGGCCGCGAGCCGCAGGTACAGGTCGCCGAGATTCTCGTACGCGAGCGTGTAGCTCGGGTTGGTCTGGGTCGCGGTGACGAGCGCCGAGCGCGCTTCGTCGTAGCGGCCGTGCTTCGCATAGAGCGCCGCGAGATTGTTGTACGGCTCGGGCAGTTCGGGGTAGGCCTGGGTGATCGCGACGAACTGCTGGATCGCGTCGTCGTCGCGGTTCAGGCGCGCGAGCACGGTGCCGCGCTTGAACTGGGCCTGCACGTCGTGCGGGTTCGCGGCGATGCGCGCGTCGAGCTGCGCGAGCGCCTGTTTCCACTGCTTGCCGGCGATCGACGAGTCGATCTCGGGGGTGCCGTCGGCCCGTGGGCGGGCCCTTCTGCGCGTGGGCCGCGGCGGCAGGCAGAAACGTCAGCGCGACGCCCATGACGGCGGTCGCAACGAGGGTCGCAGCGCTCTGCGCGCGGCCGCGGGGAGATTTCATAGGCGTAAATCGGAATGTTATACTCCGAGCCATTCTAACAAAACGTCTGCGCGTTCCGGCGAGCCGCAGACAGTCTTTCTTTGCCTCTCGTGGCCGTCACCGCTGTGCTTGCAGCCTGACCGCTCCATGTGATATCGAGGACGCGCGGCACGATGCCGCGGCGGCGGCTCGATCGTTTCGCATGCAGGGCGAGTATCGCCATGGCGGTTCCCTTCGGCTCACGGTTCATCTCTATGGAATCACTGCGCATCTACAACACGCTCGCGCGTGACAAGCAAGTTTTCGTGCCGCGCCAGCCCGGCGAGGTGCGGATGTACGTATGCGGAATCACCGTCTACGACTATTGTCACGTGGGCCATGCGCGCATGCTGGTCGTGTTCGACCTCGTGCAGCGCTGGCTGCGTGCGATCGGCTACCGGGTCACGTACGTGCGCAACATCACCGACATCGACGACAAGATCATCCGCCGCGCGGTCGAGAACGGCGAGACGATCAAGTCGCTGACCGACCGTTTCATCGCCGCGATGCACGAGGACGAGAATGCGCTCGGCATCCAGCGCCCGGACATCGAGCCGCGCGCGACCCACTTCATTCCGCAGATGCTCGGGATGATCGAGACGCTCGAGGCGAACGGCTACGCGTATCAGGCGAATGACGGCGACGTCAATTATTCGGTGCGCAAGTTCGCGAACTACGGGAAGCTGTCGGGCAAGTCGCTCGACGACCTGCGCGCGGGCGAGCGCGTCGCCGCGAACGACGCGAAGGAAGACCCGCTCGATTTCGTGCTGTGGAAGCGCGCGAAGCCGGAGGATCCGGAAGGCGCGTCGTGGGATTCGAAGTACGGCGCGGGCCGGCCCGGCTGGCACATCGAGTGCTCGGCGATGGGCTGCACGCTGCTCGGCGAGCATTTCGACATCCACGGCGGCGGGCAGGACCTGCAGTTCCCGCACCACGAGAACGAGATTGCGCAGAGCGAGGGCGCGACCGGCCAGACGTTCGTCAACTACTGGATTCACAACGGCTTCGTGCAGGTCGACAACGAGAAGATGTCGAAGTCGCTCGGCAACTTCTTCACGATCCGCGACGTGCTGGAGCAGTACGACGCCGAAGTCGTGCGCTTCTTCATCGTGCGCACGCATTACCGTTCGCCGCTCAACTACAGCGACGTGCATCTCGACGATGCGCGCGCGGCGCTGACGCGGCTCTATACCGCCTTGAAGGACGTCGCGCCGGATGCGGCCGCGCTCGACTGGAACGAGCCGCACGCGCAGCGCTTCGCGGCCGCGATGAACGACGATTTCAACACGTCGCTCGCGGTGTCCGTGCTGTTCGAGCTGGCGGGTGAAGTGAACCGCACGCGCGACGCGGCGCTGGCGCGCCAGCTGAAGCAGCTGGCGGCACTGTTGGGATTGCTCGGCCGCGAGCCGCGCGCGTTCCTGCAGCAGGCGGCTGGCGCCGCGCAGGAAGGCGCGCTGGCGGCCGACGAGATCGAAGCGAGGATCGCCGCGCGCGGCGCGGCGAAACGTGCGAAGGACTATGCCGAAGCGGACCGGATCCGGGCGGAACTGCTCGAAGCCGGTGTCGCGCTTGAAGACAAACCGGGCGGGTCGACCGAATGGCGTCGCGTATGAGCGCGCAGCGTTCCACTGACCGATTCGTCAGGTAGGAGGCAAGATGGCAACGGCCAGAAAAGCGCCGGTCAAGCGCGCGACGCACGTCGCTGCGCGTCCGGCAGCCAAGCGTGCGCCGGCGGCGAAGGCGGACGCGAAGCGCGTCGCGCCGAACGGCGCTGCGCTCAACGGTCATGCGAAGCCGGTGCGCGCGAAAGGCGTCGACCCGGCTCAGCCGGAAACCACGTCGGCGGCTACCGACACTGCTCGCAAGGTGCGCGCATCCGACGATGCGGGCAGCGCCGACGTCGTGCGTCCCGCTTACTGGGACAAGGCATGCGCGGATCTCGTCAAGCGCGACCGCATCATGAAGAAGCTGATCCCGAAGTTCGGCCCCGCGCATCTCGTCAAGCGCGGCGACCCGTTCGTCACGCTCGCGCGCTCGGTGGTCGGCCAGCAGATCTCGGTGGCGTCCGCGCAGTCGGTGTGGGCGAGCATCGAGGCGGCCAGCCCGAAGCTTGCGCCGCAGCAGGTGATCAAGCTCGGTCCGGACAAGCTGATCGCGTGCGGGTTGTCGAAGCGCAAGACGGAGTACATTCTCGACGTCGCGCAGCACTTCGTGTCGGGCGCGCTGCACGTCGACAAGTGGACGTCGATGGACGACGAGGACGTGATCGCGGAGCTCACGCAGATCCGCGGCATCAGCCGCTGGACGGCGGAGATGTTCCTGATCTTCAACCTGTCGCGTCCGGACGTGCTGCCGCTCGACGATCCCGGCCTGATCCGCGCGATCAGCGTCAATTATTTCAGCGGGGAGCCGGTCACGCGCAGCGAGGCGCGGGAAGTGGCGGCCAACTGGGAACCATGGCGCACCGTCGCGACCTGGTACATGTGGCGCAGCCTGGACTCGCTGGACGCCGGGGCCTGATCGGGGCTATCGGGTTTTAAACATCAATAGTTGAGAACCGGTTTTGAGCGTCGCGCGCGCGGGTAGAATACGCGCTGCCGCAAGACCCAAGGATTCGAACACATGAAAACCACGTTTCTGGATTTCGAACAGCCGATCGCCGAACTCGAGGCCAAGATCGAAGAGCTGCGCTTCGTGCAGGACGATTCGGCTGTCGATATCTCGGAAGAAATCGAGCGGCTGTCGAAGAAGAGCCAGCAACTGACGAAGGACCTGTACGCGAACCTGTCGCCGTGGCAGGTGTCGCAGATCGCGCGGCATCCGCAGCGTCCGTACACGCTCGACTACGTCGCGGAGCTGTTTACCGATTTTCACGAGCTGCATGGCGACCGCGCATTCGCGGACGACCTGTCGATCGTCGGCGGCCTCGCGCGCTTCGGCGGCCATCCGTGCATGGTGATCGGCCACCAGAAGGGGCGCGACACGAAGGAGCGCGCGGCGCGCAACTTCGGGATGCCGCGTCCGGAAGGCTATCGCAAGGCCGAGCGCCTGATGCGGCTCGCCGAGAAATTCGGCCTGCCGATCTTCACGTTCGTCGATACGCCGGGCGCGTATCCGGGCATCGGCGCGGAAGAGCGCGGCCAGTCGGAAGCGATCGGCCGCAACCTGTACGTGATGGCCGAGCTGAAGACGCCGATCATCACGACCGTGATCGGCGAGGGCGGCTCGGGCGGCGCGCTCGCGATCGCCGTGGCCGACACCGTGATGATGCTGCAGTTCTCGACCTATTCGGTGATCTCGCCGGAAGGCTGCGCGTCGATCCTGTGGAAGAGCGCAGCGAAGGCGCCCGAGGCGGCCGAGGCGCTGGGCCTGACCGCGCACCGCCTGAAGGCGCTCGGCCTGATCGACAAGATCATCAACGAGCCGCTCGGCGGCGCGCATCGCGATCCGAAGGGCATGGCCGCGCTGCTGCGCCGTGCGCTCGCCGATTCGCTGCGCCAGTTCCAGGGCATGAGCATCGATGCGCTGCGCGAGCGCCGCTTCGAACGCCTGATGGCCTACGGCAAGTTCAAGGAAACCACGCCGGGCGCATGACCCGCGTGTTCACATCGCGCGCCGTCCGGCGCGCGTCCCTCACGTGATTCCTCCAACCGAATTCCGCGCCGACCGCGTCGTCCTCGATGCGGTCGGCGCGGCGCTTTCCGGGCTGCCGGCCGATGCGCGCATCGCGATCGCGTACAGCGGCGGGCTCGACTCGTCGGTGCTGCTGGACGCGGCCGTGCGCGTCGCGGGCGCATCGCGCTGCATCGCGCTGCATGTCCACCATGGGCTGAGCGCGAATGCCGACGCCTGGGTCGCATACGCGCAGGCGACCGCGGAGCGGCTCGGGGTCACGTTCGAATCGGAGCGGGTCGACGTGCCGCGCAACAGCGGCGCCGGGATCGAGGCGAGCGCGCGGGAGAGCCGCTACGCGGCGCTCGACGCAATGTGCGAGCGGCACGGCGCGGCCGTGCTGTGGCTGGCGCAGCACGCCGACGATCAGGCCGAGACGGTGCTGCTGCAGCTGCTGCGCGGCGCGGGCATCGCCGGGATCGCCGCGATGGCGCCGCGCTACCGTCCTGGCGGCGCGCGCGTCGAGCGCGTGCGTCCGCTGCTGCGGCTGCTGCGCGCGCAGCTCGAGCGCTATGCGGTGCAGCGCGAGCTCGCGTGGATCGACGACGAATCGAACCAGGACACGCGCTTTGCGCGCAATGCGCTGCGGGTCGACGTGCTGCCGGCGCTCGCCGTGCACTTTCCGGGCTTTCGCGATGCGCTCGGCCGGGCCGCGCAGCATGCGGCGTCGGCGCAGCGCCTGCTCGACGATCTGGCGGAACTGGATTTCGCCGGCGCCGCGCGCGACGACGGGCGCGCGCTGTCGCGCAGCGCGCTGGTCGCGCTCGACGATGCGCGCGGCGCGAACCTGCTGCGTTTCTGGATGCGCAGGCTCGGCCTGCCGGGCGCGTCGGCTGCGCGGCTCGCCGACATGATGCGGCAGTTGCGCGACGCGCACGACGCCCATGCGCTGCGCGTCGATCACGCGGGGCAGTGCCTGCGGCTGTATCGGGATGCCGTCTCCTGGGAAGCGGGCGACAGAGGCGACCCGGCCGACGACGGCAGCGGCGCGCCGCGCCCCGAATGCACGTGCGCGTGGAGCGGGCAGGAGGTCTGGCACCTGCCGGCTTGGCGCGGCACGTTCGTGTTCGCGCCGGCCGCGCCCGGCGACGCGGACGCGGTGCCCGACGCGCTGCTGCGCGCCGCGCCGCTCGCCGCACGGGCTCGCGCGGGCGGCGAGCGGATGCGCACGGCGCCCGGCGGGCCGGGCCGCACGCTGAAGAACCTGTTTCAGGAGCGCGGCGTGCCTTCGTGGCAGCGCGACGTGCCGCTGCTGTTCGCGGGCGACCGGCTGCTCTTCGTGCCGCGGCTCGGCGTGAACCACGATGGCGGGGACGTCGATGGCGGCGGCGCATGGCGCCGGATCGAATGGCGGCCCGACCTGCTGATCGCGTGACGGGCGCCGAGGCGCGGGGCGATATCGCGCCGATTTTCACTATTTGGTAAACAGCGCCGGAGCGGCCGCCGGTACGGCGTCCGGCTTGTCAAGCGGACATCGATCGGGTACGCTCGGTTGTTTGCTCGGCTCGATTTTTGAGCGTTTTGTGCAGGTTTTCCGCGTGACGTACCCGGTTTGCGCGGCCTGATCGGCCTTCCGGGCAAAATCCGTCACGCTTGCGCGTTGCGTCCCAGCCGTTCCCCTCGTCGTCCGTCCACAGCCACAAGCCGCGTGACCGAACGGCAACGCGGCCTGTCCAGCGCGCCCGTGCGGCTTCTCCTCCAGTTCAGAACGACAATGGCACTCATCGTACATAAATACGGCGGCACTTCGATGGGCTCGGTCGAGCGCATCAAGAACGTCGCGAAACGCGTCGCAAAATGGCATCAGGCCGGGCACCAGATGGTGGTCGTGCCGTCGGCGATGTCCGGCGAAACCAACCGTCTGCTCGGTCTCGCGAAAGAGATTTCGAGCCAGCCGAGCCCGCGTGAGCTCGACATGATCGCGTCGACCGGCGAGCAGGTCAGCGTCGGCCTGCTGTCGATCGCGCTGCAGGAGATCGGCGTCGAGGCCGTGAGCTATGCCGGCTGGCAGGTGCCGATCAAGACCGACAGCGCATACACGAAGGCGCGCATCCACTCGATCGACGACGAGCGCGTGAAGGCCGACCTGAACGCAGGCAAGGTCGTGATCATCACGGGCTTCCAGGGCGTCGATCCGGACGGCCACATCACGACGCTCGGCCGCGGCGGCTCGGACACGTCGGCGGTGGCGGTCGCGGCCGCGCTCGATGCAGAAGAGTGCCTGATCTACACGGACGTCGACGGCGTCTACACGACCGATCCGCGCGTCGTCGAAGAGGCGCGCCGCCTCGATCGCGTGACGTTCGAGGAAATGCTGGAAATGGCGAGCCTCGGCTCGAAGGTTCTGCAGATCCGCTCGGTCGAATTCGCCGGCAAATACCAGGTGAAGACGCGTGTGCTGTCGAGCCTGACCGATCCGCTGATTGCGCTCGACGTGGAAATGCGCTCGGGCACCCTGATTACTTTTGAAGAAGACGAGACCATGGAAAAGGCAGTCATTTCCGGCATCGCGTTCCAGCGCGACGAAGCACGCATTGCTGTGATGGGCGTGCCCGACAAGCCGGGCATCGCGTATCAGATCCTCGGCCCGGTCGCGGACGCGAACATCGACGTCGACATGATCATCCAGAACCAGAGCGTCGAAGGCAAGACGGACTTCACGTTCACGGTCGGCCGCGGCGACTACCAGAAGGCGATGGACATCCTGACCAACCAGGTGAAGGGCCACGTGAGCGCCGAGCAGGTGCAGGGCGATCCGAAGGTGTCGAAGGTGTCGGTCGTCGGCGTCGGCATGCGTTCGCACGTGGGCGTCGCGAGCAAGATGTTCCGCACGCTGTCGGAAGAGGGGATCAACATCCAGATGATCTCGACGTCCGAAATCAAGATTTCGGTGCTGATCGACGAGAAGTACATGGAGCTGGCCGTCCGCGCGCTGCACAAAGCATTCGAACTCGAACAGGCGTAATGAAATTTTCGTGATGCATTGAAGAAAATGCATCAAAGAAATTGACCTGCGGCTCGAAACCCTATATTATCTTCTTCTCGTCGCACTGCCTCCCTGGTGCGAGCGAAAGTTTGGGAGACGTGGCCGAGAGGTCGAAGGCACTCCCCTGCTAAGGGAGCATCTGGGCCAAAACCTGGATCGAGGGTTCGAATCCCTCCGTCTCCGCCAGAAGTGGCGGAACAAGCCCCGCAAGTTTTCGGACTTGCGGGGCTTTTTCTTTTGGTTGTCACGTCGCCCCCCAATCCCCCTCGACTTCCTCCAAGCTCCCGCGCTAAATAGCGATATAGCCTCGCGCCCCTCAGCCGGAGTCCCGCCCCGCATGCATTCCGTCCTCACGCTTCTTTCGCATCGCCCCGTCGACGGGCTCGTCGCCAACCACGCCGATTACGCGCACAGCCACGGCTACCGCCACGCGGTCGTCGACAGCGCGCACATCTACGGCGAGCGTCAACAAGTGCTTCACAAGTACCACGCGATCATCGCGCAGCTCGCGGCGATGGAGCCGCAGGCATTGCTTCTCGTGCTCGACCCATTCTCCGTCGTACTGGCCCGGCACGCACTGCCGGAGATCGCCGACGGCTACGACGCGATCGTCACCACCCAGACGCCGACGTCGCCATTACCCGCGCCCAGCGGCATGATCTTCCGCAACGTCCCCGACGTTCGCGAGCGCTTGCGGCGTCTTACGGTCGAACTCGGCAAGTGGGCGATGCATCTGCCCGAGCGGCAGAACGAATGCGAAGCGACGCTGCTCGCCGAACACTTCCCGCCGTTGCCGTTCGATCAGCCGCTGTCGAACCGCCATTACGCATCGGCCCAGACCGTGTGGCGCGACGGCCATGCAATCGACGTGGTCGTGAGCGCGCGTCCGCTCGTCGCGCATCAGGCGCCCGAATGGCGGCAGATCGACGGCGTATGGGCGCCGACGCCCGACTACGACTTCCGCTACGTGCTCGCGCTCGTCGACGATGCGGCGCGCGTGCTGCACGGCGAACAGCCGCACGCGATGGCCGACTGGCGCGCCGCGCAACAGCGCACGCGCGAGCCGGTGCGGCATCTGAATCCGCAGGCGCGCATTGCATTCGTGAGCCTGCATACGTCGCACATCGCCGGCTACGGCGATCTGCACGAAGAGAACTTCGTTCGCTATTGCACGCGACACGGCTACGCGTACCACGCCTATCGCGAGCCGCCGTCGTTCCTGCCGCCCGGCGTCGACGCGAACTGGGCCAAGCTGCATCTGATTCGCGAACACCTGCCGCAGCACGACTTCGTGTTCTGGGTCGATGCCGACATCCTCGCGATCGACCAGCGTCAGCCGGTCGACGGCGTGATCGACGGCCGCGATTTCGTGATCGGCACCGATCACACGGCCTGGGCGATCAACTCCTGCATGATCGGCGTGCGCAACGTCGCGCCGATGCATGAACTGGTCGGCCGCATATGCGCCCGCATCGAGAGCTTCGACGACCGCTCGTCGGTATACGCGAGCGGCGGCGACCAGCAGGCGATCTACGTTGAACTGCTGGCGGCCGGCATGATCGATGCGCGCTACATCGTCGATGCGACGTCGCTCGCATCGTCGCCGGTCTATGCGACGCGCGACAGCCGCTTCGTCCATTTCCCCGCGCAGCACAATCACTATCGCGCGGTGTCGATGCAAGTGTGGGACCGGCTGAGCCGCGAGCGCTGACACGACGCGCGGCCGCCGATGCCGCGCGTTGAAGCCAAAACGAAAGGGTGCCTGTAAGGATCGAGCGACGCGCAGACCTCGCACGCTGCGGCTCGTCGTTGCATGCACAGCAGCATGCTTCCGGAAAAAAATGCGACGACGCGCGCCATCCGGCACGCCAGGTGCCCGTTCAATACGAAAAATTACGCATAAAAATCAGCGGCCTATCGGGCGAACGGAATTTCATGTTCTGTTGCGCTGCAAAAAATAATCAGCCGCTTTATGCTGGTTAACCCGATTGCGCTTGAGCGGCATCAATCTTTGTTCTGATTCCGCTTTACATTTTGCCAACATTGTCGATCCACGAAATCTATCTGTCGATTTGATTTCGTTCCTTCGTCGCGTCTGTTCCCGATGCAGCGCGCGACCCACCCAGGGCCTGTTGACATGCATGAGTTCCCCTTTCTGAGCCTGGCCATCTGGGCTCCGATTCTGTTCGGCGCGTTCCTGCTGCGCGCCGGTTCCGACGATCGCGTACATCGCATCAGAGTGATCGCGCTCGCCGGCGCGCTCGCCGGGCTCGCGGCCGTCGCGCCGCTGGTCGCGGGCTTCGACACGCATTCGGCCGCGATGCAGTTCACCGAATCGCGCGACTGGCTGGCCGCTTTCCACGCCGGCTGGCGCGTCGGGATCGACGGCGCGTCGCTATGGCTCGTCGTGCTGACCGCCTTCACGACGCTCGTGATCATCGTCGCGTCATGGGAGTCCGTCACGGTGCGCGTCGCGCAATACCTGGCGTCGTTCCTGATCTTGTCGGGACTGATGGTCGGCGTGTTCGCGGCGCAGGACGGCCTGCTGTTCTTCATCTTCTTCGAAGCGACGCTGATCCCGCTCTACCTGCTGATCGGCACGTGGGGCCGCGAAAACCGCGTGCATGCGGCGGTGAAGTTCTTCTTCATCTCGTTCGCGGGCTCGTTGCTGCTGCTGATGGCGATGCTGTACCTGTACGCGAAGTCGCACACGTTCGACATGAGCGTGTGGCGC
Source organism: Burkholderia ubonensis (assembly GCF_001718695.1). Classification (NCBI taxonomy): domain Bacteria; kingdom Pseudomonadati; phylum Pseudomonadota; class Betaproteobacteria; order Burkholderiales; family Burkholderiaceae; genus Burkholderia; species Burkholderia ubonensis. The sequence continues at coordinate 385,035 of NZ_CP013420.1, forward strand.
ACGCTGCAGCTCGGCTTCGCGCCGCAGCTGCTGGTGTTCCTCGGCTTCTTCGCGGCCTTCGCGGTCAAGGTGCCGATGTGGCCGGTTCATACGTGGCTGCGCGACGTCTACTCGGACGGCCCGACCGGCGCCGCGCTGATGCTCGGCATGCTGAAGCTCGGCGGCTACGGCTTCCTGCGCTTCGCGCTGCCGATCACGCCGGACGCGAGCCATTTCTTCGCGCCGGCCGTGATCGCGCTGTCGCTGTTCGCGATCGTCTACGCGAGCCTGCTCGCGCTCGCCCAAACCGATCTCGGCAAGCTGCTCGCGTATTCGACGGTCGCGCACATGGGGCTCGTCACGCTCGGGCTGTTCCTGTTCAACCGGATCGGCGTCGAAGGCGCGATCGTGCAGCTCGTGTCGTACGGCTTCGTCGCGGGCGCGATGCTGCTCTGCGTGAGCGTGCTGTCCGACCGCACGAACACCCGCGCGATCGCGGAGTACGGCGGCGTCGCGAACGTGATGCCGCGCTTCGCGACGTTCGCGCTGCTGTTCTCGATGGCGAACGTGGGGCTGCCAGGCACGTCGGGGTTCGTCGGCGAGTTCATGATCATCATGGGCGCGATCCGCTTCAACTTCTGGATCGGCGCGCTGGCGGCGCTGACGCTGATTCTCAGCGCGTCGTACACGCTATGGATGCTCAAGCGGGTCGTGTTCGGCAAGGTCGCGAGCCCGCGCATCGCGCAGCTCGTCGACCTGAACCGCCGCGAGATCGTGGTGTTCGCGTCGCTCGCGCTGATCGTGCTGATGGTCGGCGTCGATCCGAAGCCGTTCACCGACGCGATCGATCCGACGGTCGCGCGCCTGATCGAAGACGCGAGCCATTCGAAGCTGCCTGCCGGCGACGACGCCGCGCCGGCACGACCCGCCTACATGGCCGCCGCGCACGGCTGACCGGAGGAGGCCGCGCGCAGCGGCCGCCTCGTCAGACGAATGCGATGGTTGCGCGCACATCCAGTGGCGCGGCGCTTGTCGCACCGGCTTCCGGCACGCGGCCGGCTGCGTGAAATTGCCCCGCGACAATGTGTCTCACATCGGATTTTGCAATGATGATTTGTCGTACATCAAGGTTTTTGCTTGCGTCCGGGCGACGTATGATGCGGCCACTTTCGTGGATCGAATGCGCATCGGGCATACGCAAACGGTTTCAATGACTCTCGGGCTGTGTGATGAAAAGAAGAGCTTCAAGAGGCTGGGCGGCGCTGATGTCAATCGGCGCGGCACTGAGCCTGTCAGGCTGTAATTTTGACGTACTTAATCCGAAAGGCAGCATCGGCGCCGCCGAGAAAGCGCTGATCGCGACGTCGACGTGGGCGATGCTGATCGTCGTCGTGCCGGTGATCCTGCTGACGCTGTACTTCGCGTGGCGCTACCGCGCGTCGAACCGCAGCGCGACCTATGCGCCGGACTGGTCGCATTCGACGGCGATCGAGGTCGTGATCTGGACCGTGCCGACGCTGATCATCCTGTTCCTCGGCATCCTCACGTGGAAGACCACGCACGAGCTCGACCCGTACAAGCCGCTCGAGTCGTCGGTCAAGCCGATCGACGTCGAAGTCGTCGCGCTCGACTGGAAGTGGCTGTTCATCTATCCGGAGCTCGGCATCGCGTCGGTGAACCAGCTCGCGATTCCGGTCGGCACGCCGGTGAATTTCCGCATCACGTCGGACTCGGTGATGAACTCGTTCTTCATCCCGCAGCTCGGCGGCCAGGTCTACGCGATGGCCGGCATGCAGACGCGCCTGCACCTGATCGCCGACGAAGCGGGCGATTACGCGGGCACGTCCGCCAACTTCAGCGGCCGCGGCTTCTCCGACATGAAGTTCCGCACGCTCGCCGAGCCGCGCGAGCAGTTCGATGCATGGGTGAAGAAGGTGAGGGCGTCGTCCGACCGGCTCGACATGACCGCGTACGGCACGGTCGCGCAGCCGAGCGAGAAGGCGCCGGTGCGCTACTTCTCGTCGGTCGATCCGAAGCTCTTCCACAACATCATCGCGAAATACAACGATGGCCACGTCCTCGACCTGAAGGACGCCGCCTGCGGCACGAAGGGGTAACGCATGTTCGGCAAACTGACACTTTCGGCGATCCCGTTCGACCAGCCCATCATCATGGGGGCGGGCGCCTTCATGGGGCTCGTCGTGCTGGGCATTCTCGCCGCACTGACGATCACCGGCCGGTGGAAATGGCTGTGGAGCGAATGGCTGACGTCGGTCGATCACAAGAAGATCGGCGTGATGTACATCATCGTCGCATTCATCATGCTGCTGCGCGGCTTCGCGGACGCGATCATGATGCGCATGCAGCTCGCGCTCGCGTACAACGCGCCCGGCTTCCTGCCGCCGCACCACTACGACCAGATCTTCACCGCGCACGGCGTGATCATGATCTTCTTCATGGCGATGGTGTTCATGGTCGGCCTGATGAACCTGATCGTGCCGCTGCAGATCGGTGCGCGCGACGTCGCGTTCCCGTTCATCAACTCGCTCTCCTTCTGGATGACGGCGGTCAGCGCGATCCTGATCAACATCTCGCTCGTGATCGGCGAGTTCGCGCAGACGGGCTGGCTCGCGTATCCGCCGCTCTCCGAGCTGCAGTACAGCCCGGGTGTCGGCGTCGACTACTACCTGTGGGCGCTGCAGATTTCCGGCGTCGGCACGCTGCTGACGGGCGTCAACTTCTTCGTGACGATCATCAAGATGCGCGCGCCGGGCATGTCGCTGATGAAGATGCCGGTGTTCACGTGGACCGCGCTGTGCACGAACGTGCTGATCATGGCGTCGTTCCCGATCCTGACCGCGACGCTCGCGCTGCTCGGCCTCGATCGCTACCTCGGCATGCATTTCTTCACGAACGAAGCCGGCGGCAACGCGATGCTGTACCTGAACCTGATCTGGGCGTGGGGGCATCCGGAGGTGTACATCCTGATCCTGCCGGCGTTCGGGATCTTCTCGGAAGTCATCGCGACGTTCGCGAAGAAGCCGCTGTTCGGCTACAAGACGATGGTGTATGCGACCTGCGCGATCATGGTGCTGTCGTTCCTCGTGTGGCTGCATCACTTCTTCACGATGGGCTCGGGCGCGAACGTCAACGCGTTCTTTGGGATCATGACGATGATCATCGCGATCCCGACCGGCGTGAAGGTGTTCAACTGGCTGTTTACGATGTACCGCGGCCGGATCGAATTCTCGACGCCGGTGCTGTGGACGATCGGCTTCATGGTCACGTTCACGCTCGGCGGGATGACCGGCGTGATGATGGCGATCCCCGGCGCGGACTTCGTGCTGCACAACAGCCTGTTCCTGATCGCGCACTTCCACAACGTGATCATCGGCGGCGTGCTGTTCGGCTATCTCGCGGGCTTCAACTACTGGTTCCCGAAGGCGTTCGGCTTCAAGCTGAACGAGAAGCTCGGCAAGGCCGCGTTCTGGTTCTGGCAGGTCGGCTTCTACGTCGCGTTCGTGCCGCTGTACGTGCTCGGCTTCATGGGCATGACGCGCCGCCTGAACCACTACGACAACCCGGCGTGGCATCCGTGGCTGCTGGTCGCCGCGTTCGGCGCCGTGCTGATCGCGATCGGCATCGCGTGCCAGCTGCTGCAGCTCGTGGTCAGCATCCGCAACCGCAACCTGCCGCAATCCCGCGACACGACGGGCGACCCGTGGGGCGGCCGCACGCTGGAATGGGCGACGACGTCGCCGCCGCCGGCGTACAACTTCGCGACGATCCCGCAGGTGCGCACGCTCGACGCGTTCGCCGACATGAAGGCGCGCGGCGAAGGGCAAGGGAAGAGCGCGACGTACCGCGACATCCACATGCCGTCGAATACGAGCGCCGGCCTGTTCGTCGGCGTGTTCAGCCTCGCGCTCGGCTTCGCGCTCGTGTGGCACATCTGGTGGCTCGCGATCGCCGGGCTGGCCGGCATCGTCGCGACGCTCGTGATCTACAGCTCGCGCAATAACGACGGTTATTACATTCCCGCCTCCACGGTGCGGCGAATCGAAGAGCCGCGACACGCCGCGCGCACGACTGCGCCGCGCGTCGACGACGTGGAACTGGAGGCCAACTGATGTTGCAGAAAACCTTGAGCGCAAACCTGGTCGGCCACGCGGACGGCCACGACCATCCGCCGTCGCATTCGGTGTTCGGCTTCTGGCTGTACCTGATGACCGACTGCGTGATCTTCGCGGCGCTGTTCGCGACGTTCGCGGTGCTCGGCAACCAGTACGCCGGCGGCCCGACCGCGAAGGACCTGTTCGACATTCCGGGCGTCGCGGTCGAAACCGCCGCGCTGCTGCTCTCGAGCATCACGTACGGCTTCGCGATGCTCGGCGCGCACCGCGGCAAGCGCGGCGTGACGCTCGTCTGGCTCGCGGTGACGTTCGTGCTCGGCGCGGCGTTTCTCGCGATGGAGCTGCGCGAGTTCTCGCACCTGATCGCGGAGGGCGCGGGCCCGCAGCGCAGCGCGTTCCTGTCGGCGTTCTTCACGCTGGTCGGCACGCACGGGCTGCACGTGAGCGCGGGTCTCGTGTGGATGATCGTGCTGGCCGCGCAGATCGCGTTCGGCCGCGAGCTGACCGAGCGCGACATCCGGCGCCTGACGTGCCTGAGCCTCTTCTGGCACTTCCTCGACATCGTGTGGATCTGCGTGTTTTCCTTTGTCTATCTCGCGAGCGTGATCTAAATGGCCCATTCGCATTCGTCTCAACTCGAAGAAGGGCACGGCAGCGTCGGCGGCTACATCGCCGGCTTCATCCTGTCGGTGCTGCTCACGGCCGCGTCGTTCGGTCTCGTGCTCGGCGGCGTGCTGTCGCCGCATGCGTCGCTGATCGCGCTCGCGGTGCTCGCGCTCGTGCAGATCGTCGTGCACCTCGTGTACTTCCTGCACATGAACAGCTCGTCGGGGCAGCGCTGGAACGTGATGGCGTTCAGCTACACGGTGCTGACCGCCGCCATCCTGATCGTCGGCACGCTGTGGGTGATGCACAACGTCAGCATGAACATGATGTCGCGTTGAGCGACGGCGCGCCGCGGCGGATCTGCTGCGGCGCGCATCTCATGTAAGGAAGGGCGGCACGCGAGTGCCGCCTTTTTTCGTTCGGCGCGTGCCGTTCGCGCGGAACTCGGCGGCGAGGCGGCGCTTCGCGTTGTCCAGGCCCGCCGGGGAGTAGGGGCTCGCGTATGCCGGCCAGCCGGCCGGCGCAAATACTGGCGTCAATTGTTACGAGACGTTAGCTCGCATGTGCGGCTGCGATCCCGCGCATCAGTTCTTACAAACTTGAAATATGCGGTGAGGCGGCTTGTCGCTATAGTCGAATCACACATCACACGACTCGAAGAGGATCCGTGAAGACTTTGCGTGTTGCCTCGCTCTTGACCGGTATGACGGCCTTGCTCCTGTCGGGCGCAGCAATGGCGGGTGTCAATGTCGGGATCAACGTCGGCGTGCCGGCGCCGGTCTACGTCGCGCCCGCGCCGGTGTATGTGCCGCCGCCCCCGCCGCCGGTCGTCTACCAGCCGGCGCCGGTGTATCGCGCGCCCGTGTACGCTGCGCCTGCGCCGGCCATCGTGATCGGCTGGCACGGCGATCGCTACTGGGACGGCCGCCGCTACTGGGGGCGCGACGACTGGTATCGCCACCATCGCGGCTGGGATCGCGGGCATGGGCACTGGGACAACGGGCGCCACAACGGCTGGCGGTGATTGGTTGAGGTGCGCCGAGTCGCTCGAGCGGCGCGAGCAGGTCGGGCGTCCGAGCACCGGAGCACCGACTGGCCGGGCACCCAAGCACCCGAACGTCGCGCTCCCAATGGCCGCGCGGCTGCGCGCCCCAAGCGCTCCAACGACACGCCCGCCCACCCGACGAACCGCCCATCGGCACACCCGCCCACGGGCGGTTTTTCTTTGCCCGTGCGGACGTGCGCGCAGTTCCAGCCAAGCGTCGCTACGCCGCACGCAGGCCGCCATCTGGCTCGATGTCGACTTGAATGGGTAGAATCGACCCCGTTCCATCCCTCAATCGACCGACAGGGCCTCTATGACGAAGGGTTCGCGCCACGCTGCCGCCGCGTCCATCCGCTGCGGCGTCGCGCACGTGCTGCGCACGGCCGGCCGCAGCGCGGCCGTATGGGCAATACAGGCCGTGCTTGCCGCGAGCGCCGCGCATGCCGCCCACGCGATCGCCCAGTACGGCGAGCCGAAATATCCGCCGGGCTTCGCGCATTTCGACTATGTGAATCCGGATGCGCCGAAGGGCGGCACGCTCGTGCTCGCGAATCCGACCCGGCTGACGTCGTTCGACAAGTTCAACCCGTTTACGATGCGCGGCAATGCCGCGCCCGGCATCGAGATGCTGTTCGAGAGCCTGGCGACGGGCAGCCTGGACGAGCCCGCGTCCGCGTACGGGCTGCTTGCCGACGATATCGCGGTCGCGCCGGACCGCCTGTCGGTCACGTTCCACCTGAACCCGCGCGCGCGCTTCTCGAACGGCGATCCGGTGACGGCAGCCGACGTCAAGCATTCGTTCGACACGCTGAAGAGCAAGCAGGCGGCGCCCCAGTTCGCCGCGTATTTCGCCGAGATCACGAAGGCGGTCGTGGTCGATCGCGCGACCGTGCGCTTCGAGTTTCGCAGCGCGAATCGCGAGTTGCCGCTGATCGCGGCCGCGGTGCCGGTGTTCTCGCGCAAATGGGGGCTGCGTGCGGACGGCACGCGCATTCCGTTCGACCAGCTCGCGTTCGAGCAGCCGATCGGCAGCGGGCCGTACCTGATCGAGCGCTACGACAACGGCCGCAACATCACGTACCGGCGCAACCCCGCGTACTGGGGCGCCGACCTGCCGGTGCGGGTCGGCACCCACAACTTCGAGCGGATCGTCTACAAGCTGTACGGCGACGGCGTCACGCGCCTCCAGGGGTTCAAGGCGGGCGAGTACGACGTGCTCGTCGAGAACATCGCGCGCAACTGGGTGCGGCACGACGTCGGCAAGCGCTTCGACAGCGGCGAGCTGGTCAAGCGCGAATTCCGGCAGCACAACGGCGCGGGCATGCAGGGCTTCATGCTGAACCTGCGCCGGCCGCAGTTCCGCGACGTGCGGGTGCGCCAGGCGCTCGACCTCGCGTTCGACTTCGAATGGCTGAACCGCCAGCTGTTCTACGGCGGCTATACGCGCCTCGACAGCTACTTCGCCGACACCGACCTGCAGGCGACCGGCATGCCGGGGCCGGGCGAGCTTGCGCTGCTCGAGCCGCTGCGCGCACACCTCGATCCGGCGGTGTTCGGGCCGATGGTCGTCCAGCCGAACACCGATCCGCCCAACTCGCTGCGCGCGAACCTGCTGAAGGCGCGCGCGCTGCTCGCGCAGGCCGGCTGGACGTATCGCGACGGCGCGCTGCGCAACGCGCAGGGCGAGCCGTTCACGTTCGAGATCCTCGACGACGCGGGTTCCGCGTTCGAGCCGATCGTGGCCGCGTACCAGCGCAATCTCGCGAAGCTGGGCATCGACGCGAGGTTCCGCACTGCCGACTACGCGCTGCTGCAAAAGCGCATGGATGCGTTCGACTACGACATGACGACGATCCGCTACCTCGGGGTGCAGGTGCCGGGCGCCGAGCAGTTCTCGCGCTACAGCAGCAAGTTCGCGGACGAGCCGGGTTCGGACAACGTCATCGGGCTCAAGTCGCCGGCCGTCGACGCGCTGCTGCAGGCGCTCGGCGCCGCGCAGACCCGCGAGCAGCTGGTCGATGCGGCGCGTGCGCTCGACCGCGTGCTGATGCACGGCTACTACGCGATCCCGCAGTGGTACAGCACGACGCATCGGGTCGCGTACAAGCGCACGCTCGGCTATCCGCAGACGCTGCCGCTGTACTATTCGGCGGAGGGCTGGGTCGTGTCGACCTGGTGGGTCAAGCCGGGCAGCTGAGCGCCGTGCGTCCCGCCCGCCGTCCCAACCGTTGTCAATCGATCGCGAGTCGACGCTTATGTGGAGCTACATCCTCAAACGCCTGCTGTTGATGATCCCGACGCTCGTCGGCGTGCTGACGCTCACGTTCGTCGTGATCCAGTTCGTGCCGGGCGGCCCGGTCGAACAGGCCGTGCAGGAACTGCGCAAGGGCGCGACGGAGCAGGGCGCGACGCCGTTCGGGATGCGCTCGCGCACCGGCGTCGATCCGCAGCAGGTCGCGCAGCTCAAGGCGCTGTACGGCTTCGACAAGCCGCCGCTCGAGCGCTACGTGCTGATGCTGAAGCACTTCGCGCGCTTCGATCTCGGCGACAGCTACTTCCGCCACCAGAGCGTGTGGTCGCTGATCGTGCAGAAGCTGCCGGTGTCGATCAGCATCGGCTTGTGGACGTTCTTCCTCACCTACCTGATCTCGGTGCCGCTCGGCATCGCGAAGGCCGTGCGCAACGGCTCGCCGTTCGACGTCGCGACGAGCCTCGTCGTGCTCGTCGGCTATGCGATTCCCGGCTTCGTGCTCGGCGTGCTGCTGCTCGTGCTGTTCGGCGGCGGCTCGTTCTGGCAGCTGTTCCCGCTGCGCGGGCTCACGTCGGACAACTTCGCGGCGCTGTCGACGGCCGGCAAGGTCCTCGACTACCTGTGGCACATCGCGCTGCCGATCACCGCGTCGGTCGTCGGCAGCTTCGCGGTCGTCACGATGCTCACGAAGAACGCGTTCCTCGACGAGATCCGCCGGCAATACGTGCTGACCGCGCGCGCGAAGGGGCTGTCCGAGCGCCGCGTGCTGTGGAAGCACGTGTTCCGCAACGCGATGCTGCCGCTCATCGTCGGCTTTCCGGCCGCGTTCATCGGCGCGTTCTTCACCGGCAGCCTGCTGATCGAGACGCTGTTCACGCTCGACGGCCTCGGGCTGCTGTCGTACGAGTCGGTCGTGCGTCGCGACTACCCGGTCGTGCTCGGCACGCTGTACCTGTTCACGCTGATCGGCCTCGCGACCAAGCTGATCTCCGACCTCTGCTACGTGTGGGTCGACCCGCGCATTCAATTCGAAAACCTGGAGCGCTGAGATGAAACGACCCCCACGCTCGCTTTGCCCGCTGCCCCCCGAGGGAGAGGCCAGCCGCCCACGCTCGCTTTGCTCGCCGCGTTTCGACGGCGACACCGGCGCGCGCCGCGCCGCCCGCGGAGGGCGCGCATGAGCCAGGCCGCCGCATCGTCCCGCCTCGACGCCGCGCGCGCGCGCGTGTCGCCGTCGCCCGCGCGCCGCGTGTGGCGGCGCTTCACGCGGCAGCGCCTCGGCTACTGGAGCTTCGTGATCTTCGTCGTCGCGTTCGCCGCGAGTCTTGCCGCGCCGCTGTGGTCGAACGACAAGCCGCTCGTCGTCCGCTACGACGGCCACTATTACTTCCCGATGTTCAACACGTATCCGGAGACGACCTTCGGCGGCGATTTCCCGACGCCCGCCGACTATCTCGATCCGTACGTCCGCAAGCGTCTCGAGGCGCCCGGCAATTTCGTCGTCTATCCGCCGAACCGCTACCACTACGACACGCTGAACTACTTCTCGCGCGTGCCGAATCCCGCGCCGCCGTCGCGCGAGAACTGGCTCGGCACGGACGCGCAGGGGCGCGACCTGCTGGCCCGGCTCGTCTACGGGTTTCGCGTGTCGGTCGAATTCGGGCTGGTGCTGACGCTGATCGGCACGCTGCTCGGCATTGTCGCGGGCGCGGTGCAGGGCTTCTTCGGCGGCCGCATCGACATCGTCGGGCAGCGGCTGATCGAGATCTGGAGCTCGCTGCCCGAGCTGTACCTGCTGATCATCTTCGCGTCGATCTTCGAGCCGAGCTTCCTGCTGCTGATCGTGCTGCTGTCGCTGTTCGGCTGGATCGGCCTTGCCGACTACGTGCGCGCAGAGTTCCTGCGCAATCGCACGCAGGACTACGTGCGCGCGGCGCGCGCGATGGGGCTCACGAACTGGCAGATCATCTGGCGCCACGTGCTGCCGAACAGCCTGACGCCGGTGATCACGTTCCTGCCGTTCCGGATGAGCGGCGCGATCCTCGCGCTCACGAGCCTCGACTTCCTCGGGCTCGGCGTGCCGCCGCCGACGCCGAGCCTCGGCGAGCTGCTCGCGCAGGGCAAGGGCAACCTCGATGCGTGGTGGATCTCGCTGTCGACGTTCGGCGTGCTGGTCGCGACGCTGCTGCTGCTGACCTTCATGGGCGACGCGCTGCGCAACGCGCTCGACACGCGGATCGCCGATTCCGTGCGGGCGGCGGGAGGCCAGCGATGAGCGCCGCCGCCGTACCGATGCCGCCGCGCGACGAGCCGCTGCTGTCGCTCGAGCGCCTGCAGGTCCGCTTCGGCGACACCGTCGCGGTCGACGACGTGACGCTCGCGATCGGCCGCGGCGAGCGCGTCGCGCTCGTCGGCGAGTCGGGCTCGGGCAAGAGCGTGACCGCGCTGGCGATCCTGCGCCTGTTGCGCGACGCGGAGGTCGGCGGCACGATCCGCTTCGCGGGCCAGGACCTCGTCGCCAAGAGCGAGCGCGAGATGCGCGGGCTGCGCGGCTCCGACATCGCGATGATCTTCCAGGAGCCGATGACGGCGCTCAACCCGCTGTATACGATCGGCGCGCAGATCGGCGAGACGATTCAGCTGCACGACGGCGTGACGGCCGGCGAGGCGAGAAAGCGGGCGATCGCGCTGCTCGCGCGCACCGGCATCGCGGAACCGGAGCGGCGCGTCGACAGCTATCCGCACCAGCTGTCGGGCGGCCAGCGGCAGCGCGCGATGATCGCGATGGCGCTCGCGTGCCGGCCGCGGCTGCTGCTCGCCGACGAGCCGACCACCGCGCTCGACGTGACGATCCGCGCGCAGATCGTCGAGCTGCTGCTGGAGCTGCAGCGCGAGGAAGCCGAAAAGCGCGGGATGGCGATCCTGCTGATCACGCACGACCTGAATCTCGTGCGGCACTTCGCCGACCGCATCGCGGTGATGGAGCGGGGCCGGCTCGTCGAGAGCGGGGCGGTCGAGCGGATCTTCGCCGCGCCCGAGCACCCGTATACGCAGCGCCTGCTGAACAGCCGGCCGCAGCGCGCGGTCGTGCCGGTGTTGCCGATCGCGCCGGTGCTGCTCGACGCGCGCCACGTGACCGTGCAGTTCGCGCGCAAGCGCCCGGGCCTCGCGGGCTGGTTCAAGTCCGTGCCGGTGGCGGCGGTGTCGGACGTGTCCGTGTCGGTGCGGCAGGGCGAGACGCTCGGCGTGGTCGGCGAGTCCGGCTCCGGCAAGTCGACGCTCGCGATGGCCTTGCTCGGGCTGCAGAAGACCGCGCACGGCGAAATCGAATTCCAGGGGCGCGCGCTGTCGAGCTACCGCGGCCGCGAGCAGGCCGCGCTGCGCTCGAACATGCAGGTCGTGTTTCAGGATCCTTTCAGTTCGCTGTCGCCGCGCCACACGATCGAGCGGATCGTCGGCGAAGGGCTCGAGCTGCACCGTCCGGACCTGTCGGCCGACGCACGGCGCGCGAAGTCGCTCGCGGTGCTGCGCGAGGTCGGCCTCGACCGCACGGTGATGCATCGCTATCCGCACGAGTTCTCCGGCGGGCAGCGCCAGCGGATCGCGATCGCCCGGGCGCTCGTGCTCGAGCCGCGCATCCTGATCCTCGACGAGCCGACGTCGGCGCTCGACGTGTCGATCCAGCAGCAGGTGCTGAAGCTGCTCGCGAATTTGCAACAGAAATACAACCTCGGCTATCTGTTCATCAGCCACGACCTGGACGTGATCGGCGCGATGGCCCACCGCGTCGCGGTGATGCAGGACGGGGCGATCGTGGAGGCCGGCGAGGTCGCCGACATCTTCACCAAACCGTCACATCCTTACACACAAAAGCTGTTGAAAGCAGTCTGGAAAGCGTGATAGGGCGCCAATGGTCTGACCATCTCGATTGTATTTTTTAATTTGTTTTGACAAACGGATACGCGCTGGCTAGTATCGACCGAAATTTTCCGCCAATCAGCTGATTTTTAAGCACAATCCATCGACCAATGCAGCACCGATCCCTGACCCAGGCATGCGCGCGCGCCGTCGCCGGGATGTTTATCGGCGTCCTGTTCGCTGCAACTTCCGGCGCGTTCGCCGACGAAGTCAGCAGTTTTAATCAGAATGCCACGAATTCGACTCAATCCGGGTCGGCTTCCTCCCAGAATTCCCAAGCCAACGCATCGTCGTCGAGCGGCGGCGCGAGGTCGTTCCTGTCCGGCATGGCGGGCAAGGCGGGTGACGTCGTCGTCGGCGCGCTGAACATGATCGGCGTCCGCTACCGCTGGGGCGGCAACACGCCGGATTCGGGGCTCGACTGCAGCGGCTTCGTGCGCTACGTGTTCCAGGACACGCTCGGCATGTCGCTGCCGCGCCGCGCGGAAGAGATGAGCCGGGTCGGCGAGAAGGTGCGCGTGAGCGAGCTGAAGCCGGGCGACCTGGTGTTCTTCAATACGATGCGCCGCACGTTCTCGCACGTCGGCATCTACATCGGCGACAACAAGTTCGTGCATTCGCCGTCGACGGGCAGCACGGTTCGCGTCGACGATCTCGACAGCACCTATTGGGAAAAGCGTTTCAACGGCGCGCGCCGGATCGAGTCGCAGTTCCCGATGAAGGCCGATGATCTGCGCCAGCGCGTGCGCGCGACGATCGGCGACGACGCGGCGAACGGCAGCAACTGAGCGTTCCCCGACAGCCGGATCGAAAACCCTGTCGCCCGAAAGGCGGCAGGGTTTTTTGCTTTTGGGGCAGTCGACGCCTGGCGCTGCCTTATGCGGCAGTCGCGGCGGTCCCGGTGCGCGCCGCCGCGAGCTTGCGCTGCAGCTCGGGCATGATGCGCGCGACCGCTTCCTCGCCGGCGAGGATCGCCGCGTTGCGCTGGCTGAAGTCGCTGCCGCCCATCGCGTTGAGGCTCGGGCGGATCACGACGTCGGCGTACTTGTCGAGCTCGTAGGTCTTGATCGTCTGGCCCATGATCGTGAACGTCTGCAGCAGCATCTCGATCGGGTTGCCGGTCGCCGCGCCGTCCGGGCGCGCGGAGATGTCGACCGCGATCACGAAGGTCGCGCCCATCTTGCGCGCGTAGGACGCGGGCACCGGGCTCACGAGGCCGCCGTCGACATACTCGCGGCTGCCGATCTTCACCGGCTCGAACACCGACGGCACGCTGCTCGATGCGCGCACCGCGAGCCCCGTGTTGCCCTGCTGGAACAGGATCGGCTGGCCGTTCTGCAGATCCGTCGCGACGATCCCGAGCGGCTTCGCCATCTTCTCGATCGGCCGGTTGTTCAGCGTCTTGTTGATGAAATTCTGCAGCGCGACGCCCTGCAGCAGGCCGCGCGAGCGGAACGGCAGCGCCCAGTCGCTGATCGCGGACTGGTCCATCTCGAGCGCGAGCTTGTTGAGCTGCAGTGCGTTCATGCCGGACGCATAGAGCGCGCCGACCACCGAGCCGGCGCTCGTGCCGGCGACGATCTCGATCGGGATGCCGCGCGCCTCGAGTCCTTTCAGCACGCCGATGTGCGCGAAGCCGCGCGCCGCGCCGCCGCCGAGCGCGATGGCGATCTTCACCGGCTTGTCGTGCGACTGGGCGGCGGCGTTGTCGGGGCGGCTCTTGCCGCCGGGCGACGTGCAGGCGGCGAGGCTGGCGGAAGCGCACGCGATCGTGAACTGGCGGCGCGACAGGCGAGGGGACGACATCGAAGGTTCTCCAGCGTCGGGCGGCGGGCGACGGGCCCGCCGCGTCGGTAGGTCGGGGCGGTGCGGCGGGTGCCGCGCGGCCGGCGCGGCGCCGGCAAGGCGGCCGCGGCGCGCACATCATAAAGCAAGCGCCGCGCTTGGCGCGATGTCCGGCGCGGGTATAATTTCGGCTTCTTTTCCGTTCCGGGCGTCGCCGGTCCCGTTGTAGTTCGGGCAGCCGTTGCCGACCCCGCGTCGAAATCATTCACGCGCCCCAGGCGTTCGAGTTACCGTTTATGACCCGTCCTGTCCGTACCCGCTTCGCGCCGAGCCCCACCGGCTTCATCCATCTCGGCAACATCCGCTCCGCACTCTATCCGTGGGCGTTCGCCCGCAAGATGCAAGGCACGTTCGTGCTGCGCATCGAGGATACCGACGTCGAGCGTTCGTCGCCGGAAGCGGTCGATGCGATCCTCGAAGGGATGCGGTGGCTCGACCTCGATTTCGACGAAGGCCCGTTCTACCAGATGCAGCGGATGGACCGCTATCGCGAGGTGCTCGCGAAGATGCTCGAAGAGGGCCTCGCGTACCCGTGCTACATGTCGACCGAGGAACTCGACGCGCTGCGCGAGCGCCAGCGCGAAGCCGGCCTGAAGCCCCGCTACGACGGCACGTGGCGTCCGGAGCCGGGCAAGGTGCTGCCCGAGCCGCCTGCGGGCGTGAAGCCGGTGCTGCGTTTCCGCAACCCGCTGACGGGCACCGTCGCATGGGACGATGCCGTGAAGGGCCGCGTCGAGATCTCGAACGAAGAGCTCGACGACCTCGTGATCGCGCGTCCGGACGGCACGCCGATGTACAACTTCTGCGTGGTGGTCGACGACCTCGACATGGGGATCACGCACGTGATCCGCGGCGACGACCACGTGAACAACACGCCGCGCCAGATCAACATCCTGCGCGCGCTCGGCGGCGAAGTGCCGGTCTATGCGCACCTGCCGACCGTGCTCAACGAGCAGGGCGAGAAGATGAGCAAGCGTCACGGCGCGATGAGCGTGATGGCCTACCGCGACGCGGGCTATCTGCCGGAAGCGGTCGTGAACTACCTGGCGCGCCTCGGCTGGTCGCACGGCGACGCCGAAATCTTCTCGCGCGAGCAGTTCGTCGAGTGGTTCGACCTCGAGCATCTCGGCAAGTCGCCGGCGCAGTACGACCACAACAAGCTGAACTGGCTGAACAACCACTACATCAAGGAAGCGGACAACACGCGTCTTGCCGCGCTGTCGAAGCCGTTCTTCGAGGCGCTCGGCATCGACGATGCGGCGCTCGCGAGCGGCCCGGCCCTCGATGCGGTGATCGGCCTGATGAAGGATCGTGCGTCGACGCTCAAGGAAATCGCAGAGGGCGCGGCGATGTTCTATCGCGTGCCGGCGCCGGATGCCGAAGCGCTTGCGCAGCACGTGACCGACGCGGTGCGCCCGGCGCTGGCCGAACTCGCGGCGGCGCTGAAGACGGCCGAGTGGAGCAAGGAGGCGATCTCGGCCGCGCTGAAGGCGACGCTGGCCGCGCACAAGCTGAAGATGCCGCAGCTCGCGATGCCGGTGCGCCTGCTGGTCGCGGGCACGACGCATACGCCGTCGATCGACGCGGTGCTGATGCTGTTTGGCCGGGATGCCGTCGTGTCGCGCATCGAGGGCGCGCTGGCCTGAGGTTCGAGCAGTCGCGAAGCCGTCGATCGGTGGCTTCGCAAAAAATTTTGCTCGAATCGCAAAAAGGGTATTTACAAGCGCAAAGTTGGTCCATATAATTTCATTTCTGTTCTGCAAGGGGGTATAGCTCAGCTGGGAGAGCGCTTGCATGGCATGCAAGAGGTCAGCGGTTCGATCCCGCTTACCTCCACCAACAGAACAAACCAATCGATTCGCGAAGCAGGGTAGTTAAAAAATGCTTCACAAAACGATTTAAAGCAGTTAGAATTTCGGCCTTCGTTGTTGATGAAAAATTAATAACGGAAGCCAGACAGATCTGAAAAGATTTTGTCCCCTTCGTCTAGAGGCCTAGGACATCACCCTTTCACGGTGAGTACAGGGGTTCGAATCCCCTAGGGGACGCCAGATTCAGCGGCGTTTCGATGGAAGTGTCGCGAAGCCTGCAGGAACGTAACCGACGTCCTGAGGGTTAGGGTTAAGAAAGTTGGAGCGGTAGTTCAGTCGGTTAGAATACCGGCCTGTCACGCCGGGGGTCGCGGGTTCGAGTCCCGTCCGCTCCGCCAGAACGAAGCCCGTTCAAGACGTATTTGAGCGGGCTTTTGTATTAAGGATGTAAGCAGTACGTTGTCCCCTTCGTCTAGAGGCCTAGGACATCACCCTTTCACGGTGAGTACAGGGGTTCGAATCCCCTAGGGGACGCCAGATTCAGCGGCGTTTCGTTGGAAGTGTCGCAAGGCTTGCAGAGTGTCACCGACGTCTGCGGGCCAGGGTGAAGAAAGCTGGAGCGGTAGTTCAGTTGGTTAGAATACCGGCCTGTCACGCCGGGGGTCGCGGGTTCGAGCCCCGTCCGCTCCGCCAGAACGAAGCCCGTTCAAGACGTCATTTGAGCGGGCTTTTGTATTAAGGATGTAAGCAGTACGTTGTCCCCTTCGTCTAGAGGCCTAGGACATCACCCTTTCACGGTGAGTACAGGGGTTCGAATCCCCTAGGGGACGCCAGATTTCGGCGTCGTTCGAACAAACGATGCGCCGGCAGGAAGCAACCGACGCCTGCCAGGCAAGCAGCAAGACTGGAGCGGTAGTTCAGTCGGTTAGAATACCGGCCTGTCACGCCGGGGGTCGCGGGTTCGAGTCCCGTCCGCTCCGCCAAAAAATGAAGAAGCCCGCCTTGAGCGGGCTTTTTCATTCGCGTTTTCTTCTCGTGCCCGCATGCGCGGGCGCCTTGATCCTCATCGCCGCTCCGAGAAATTCGCGATTGCATCCGCCGGCGACTGCGCTATCGTGGCGGAGTGCGATCTCGACCCAAGCGCGATGCTCGATCCCACCGACCTGCGACTCCTGTATCAGCTCCGCCCTGCGGAGCCCTGCGATTTTCCGTTTGCCGAAGCGCTGACGCACGGCAACATGGGTGGCTATTACAAGCGCCACGGGCTCGTATGGCGCAGTGACCTGTTCTACGCGAGCTGGCGCGAGTCCGAGAACTTCATCCTCGAAGCCGACGGCGAGCGGATCGGCGTGCTCCGCGTCACGGAAGAGGGCGATTCGCTGCACATCCGCGACGTGCAGATCGCGGCCGGCCATCGCGGACACGGCGCCGGCACCTACCTGCTCGAGATGTCGCATCGCTGGGCGCGGGCGCGCGGGCTGAGCGAGCTCCAGTTGCGCGTGTTCGTCGACAATCCCGCCGCGCGGCTGTATCTGCGCATGGGCTATCGCGTGACCGGGTCGCGGTTCGCGCAACTCGGCGCGATCCGGCACATGGTGCGGCCGGTCTGACGGCCGCGCACTGCCGTCACGGTTGGGGCTCCGCCGTGTCGCCGTGCGGTTGTCCGTCGCTTCCCGTCATGCCTTCCGCGGCCTCGTGCGCGTGGCCGCGCAGCATGAACGCGCGCGGGCTTTCGCCGAAGGCGCGCCGGAACATCGCGGAGAACGCGCTCTGGCTCTGGTAGCCGAGTTCGCGCGCGATATGCGACAGCGGACGCCCCTGGTTCAGCAGCGGAATCGCGCGCGCGAGCAGCGCCTGCTGCCGCCATTGCGAAAAGCTCACGCCCAGTTCCTGCTTGAACAGCCGTGAAATCGTGCGCGTGCTCGCGCCGACCTCGCCCGCCCAGTGTTCCAGCGATTCCGCCTGCGCGGGCTGCGCGAGCACCGCTTCGCACAGCGTGCGCAGCCGTTTCTCGTCGGGCATCGGCACCGACAGCGGCAGCGGTTCGGCGTGGCTCAGTTCGTCGAGCACCAGTGCGCAGAGCAGGCGTTCGCGCGCCGCGCCCAGATCGCGCGCGTCGAGCGCGACGATCAGCTCGCGCAACAGCCCCGTCACTTCGACGACGCGGCATGCGTCGAGCCCGCCCGGCACGATCGACTCGTCGATGTACAGCGTGCGCAGGTACGCGTCCTCGACGATCAAGACCTCATGCGTCACGTGCGGCGGCACCCAGATTGCCCGCGACGGCGGCACCATCCACGTGGTTCCCGTCGTCGCCATGCGCAGCACGCCGCGCGACGCATAGGCGAGCTGCGCCCATGCGTGCGTGTGACGCGGTATGCGCGCGCCGGCGGGAACCGGCCGCGCACGCACGCGCATCGGGTGGACCGGCGTCGGCGCGAATTCCGGCGGAATGTCGATGACGTCGTACGGGTTCGATGCGTCGGCTTGGGCGGACGGATTCATGGGCAATTCGGATGGTGCGGCAGCGATGCCGTCATTTTAGAAGGCGCCGCGCAGGCGCATGCGGCGGTTTTTCAGCTGATAATGACCGGCCCGAATGAACTTTGTATGGAGCTGCGCGCATTCCGTCCGGCGTAACGCACGCCGTCGCCGCGACGCCCCGGCCATACCAGAATCGAAGAAGGAGAAACACGATGCGCCACGTATTCGTCTACGGCACGTTGAGAGCGGGAGAGGCCAACGATATCGGCCATGCGGCTGCGCGGCACGGCATCGCGGCGCCGACGCTCGTCGGTGCGGCCGCGCTGCCGGGCGAACTGTACGATTTCGGCACGTATCCGGGCATGGTGGCCGGTGCGGCCGGTCAGTCGCTCGTGTGGGGCGACGTGTACGCGGTCGACGAACTGTTGCTGCCCGTGCTCGACGAGATCGAGCGCGTGTATCCGGGCGTCGACACCCTGTTCAGGCAGGAAGCGACGCGCGTCGAACTCGGCGGCCGTCAGTACGCGTGCCTGTATTACCCGGTCGCCGCACATGCGGTGTCGGATAGGCCGCGCATCGCGTCGGGCGACTGGGTCCAGCATCGGCGCGAGCGCGAAGCCGCCTGAGCCTGCGCGCCGCGCACGCTCACGCGGCCAGCGAAAAGCGCCCCACGGGGCGCTTCGTTCGGCCGGCCGCGGTGTCGTCCGACCGGCGGCGGCCTGGCGGCGTCGGCCGGATCCCGCAGGATCCGGCCGCGCGGTCAGATTTCCTCGTACAGCGGCAGCGTCAGGAATTCGGTGAAGCCTTCCGACGTCGACATCTGCTCGAAGATCGCCGCGGCACGCTCGTACGGCTGCGTATTGCCGCCGACCGATCGCTTCACGTTCTCCAGCTCGGCCTTCGCGTAGTCGCGCACCAGTTCCGCCGTCACCTTGCGGCCATCGTCGAGCACGCCCTTCGGCGAGCGGATCCACTGCCACACCTGCGAGCGGGAGATCTCGGCCGTCGCCGCGTCTTCCATCAGGTTGTGGATCGGCACGCAACCGTTGCCGTCGAGCCACGCGCCGAGGTAGTGGATGCCGACGTTGATGTTGTTGCGCAGGCCGGCTTCGGTAATCGGCGCTTCCGGCTGGAAGTCGAGCAGGTTCTTGCCTTCGATCTGCACGTCGTCGCGTTGCTTCGCGATCTGGTTCGGCTTGTCGCCGAGCACCTTCACGAATTCCTCCATCGCGATCGGCACGAGGCCCGGGTGCGCGACCCAGCCGCCGTCGTAGCCGTCGGTCGCGTCGCGCTGCTTGTCCGAGCGCACGCCGCCCATCGCCTTGTCGTTCGCTTCCGGATCGTTCTTGATCGGGATCAGCGCGCTCATCCCGCCGATCGCCGGCGCGTTGCGCTTGTGGCAGGTCTTCAGCAGCAGCAGCGCGTACGCGCGCATGAACGGCACCGTCATCGTGATCTTCGAACGGTCGGCCAGGCAGAAGTCGCGGTCGTTCTTGAACTTCTTGATCGCCGAGAAGATGTAGTCCCAGCGGCCCGCGTTCAGGCCCGAGCTGTGCTCGCGCAGTTCGTACAGGATCTCGTCCATCTCGAACGCGGCGAGGATCGTCTCGATCAGCACGGTCGCGCGGATCGTGCCGCGCGGGATGCCGACCTGTTCCTGCGCGGCGACGAAGATGTCGTTCCACAGGCGCGCCTCGAGATGGCTTTCCATCTTCGGCAGATAGAAGTACGGGCCCGAGCCGCGCGCGATCAGCTCCTTCGCGTTGTGGAACAGGAACAGCGCGAAGTCGAAGACGCCGCCCGACACGCGCTGGCCGTCGACCGTCACGTGCTTTTCGTCGAGGTGCCAGCCGCGCGGACGCACGATCAGCGTCGCGACCTTGTCGTTGAGCTTGTACGACTTGCCGTTCTGCTCGAGCGAAATCGTGCGGCGGATCGCGTCCTTCAGGTTGATCTGGCCGTCGATCTGGTTCGTCCAGCTCGGCGCGTTCGAATCCTCGAAGTCCGTCATGTACGAATCCGCGCCCGAGTTCAGCGCGTTGATGATCATCTTGCGCTCGACGGGGCCGGTGATCTCGACGCGGCGGCATTGCAGGTCGGCGGGCAGCGGCGCGACCTTCCAGTCGCCTTCGCGGATCGCCTTCGTCTCGGCCAGGAAGTCGGGGCGCTCGCCGGCGTCGAGGCGCTTCGTGCGTTCGACGCGCGCCTGCAGCAGGGCCTGGCGACGCGGCTCGAACGTGCGGTGCAGCGCCGCGACGAGTTCGAGTGCCGCGGGCGTCAGGATGGCTTCGTAGCCCGGGCGGATCTCGCCGGTAATCGCCATGCCTTGCGGCAGCGTGAGCGTGGTGGTCATGAGTCTCATCTCCTTGGTCGGTCAGTTGAGGTTTCGGTAAAGGGGGAAGTGAGTGGCCGGCATCGATGCCGGCGTTACGCGCCCGGGCCGGGGCGCGCGCGGCTGGCGCTTCTGCCGGACGGAGCCGGGGTGGCGAGGAAAGCGAGCAGGTCGGTCATGCCGGCGCCGGTGCCGTCGGGCGGCGCGCCGAGCTCCTCGGCGGGGGCGCCCGTGCGATTGAGCCAGAACGTCGTGTAGCCGAACCAGGCCGCGCCCGTCACGTCCCAGCCGTTCGACGACACGAACACGATGTCGCGCGGGTTCGGCCCGAACGCGTCGGTGCCGAGCGCGTAGGCGGCCGGGCACGGCTTGTACGCGCGCACCGCGTCGACCGACAGCACGCGATCGAACAGGCCGCTCATGCCGGCGCTCTTCACCGCGATGTCGAGCATCTGCGGGTTGCCGTTCGACAGGATCGCGAGCTGCGGACGCGGGTCGAATGCGCGCAGCTTGCGCAGCGCGGGCACCGTGTCGGGGTAGGTGGACAGGCACGCGTATTCGTCCATCAGGCGCTTCTCGGCGGCGTTGTTGAGCGTGAGGCCGAGCGCGCGCGCGGCGAACCGTAACGCGTCGTGCGTGATGTCCCAGAACGGGCGGTAGCGGGCGCCGGCCGGATCGGCGAGCGTGCGCAGCTGCGTGTATTCGATCTGCTTGCGCCGCCACAGCTGGGACAGCCGTTCCCCGTGGCCGGGGAACATCTGCTCTGCCGCGGCCACGACCGCATGCACGTCGAACAGCGTGCCGTAGGCGTCGAAGAGGATGGCGTTGGGAAGTGTCGTTGTGGCCGACATAGCCTTGCGCTCCAGTTTCAGAGGTCGGAAACGATTTTATTCGTGATCGTCAGTACCAAAAAAGACGCTAAACATCACTTGATCTTTTACTTTCATATACCTAATCTGGAGCCGCTTCAGTTAACGCGAAGGACGGTCGAGGCCGTTCTCCCGATTCATGGACCGGTTCAAACAGATCGAAACGTTCGTCGCGGTCGCGGCGAAAGGCAGTTTGTCGGCAGCCGCGCACGCGGAAGGGGTCGCGCCCGCGATCATCGGCCGCCGCCTCGATGCGCTCGAGGAGCGGCTCGGCGTCAAGCTGCTGGTGCGCACGACGCGCAAGCTCACGCTGACCTTCGAGGGTTCGGCCTTCCTCGAGGATTGCCAGCGCGTCATCAACGACATGCAGAACGCGGAGGCGAGCGTGTCCGCGGGCGGCGTGAAGGCGAGCGGCCATCTGCGGATCTCCGCGCCGGCCGGCTTCGGCCGACGGCACGTCGCGCCGCTCGTGCCCGAATTCAGCGGCGCGCATCCGGACGTGTCGGTCACGCTCGACCTGTCCGACCGGATGGTCGACCTCGTCAACGAGGGCTTCGATTGCGCGGTGCGGCTCGGCGAGCTGCCCGACTCGTCGCTGGTGTCGCTGAAGCTCGGCGAGAACCGCCGCGTGTGCGTCGCGTCGCCCGCCTATCTCGCGCGGCGCGGCACGCCGGCCACGCTCGCGGAGCTCGCGCGGCACAACTGCCTCGCGCTCGCCGCGAACGCGAACCAGCAGCGCGGCTGGTCGTTTCTGGAGGACGGCAAGGTCGTATCGATCCGCGTGAGCGGCACGATGGAATGCTCGGACGGCGCGGTCCTGCACGAGTGGTGCCTGGCGGGGCACGGCCTCGCGTGGCGTTCGTGGTGGGAGGTCGGCGACGACATCGCGGCCGGCCGCCTCGTCAGCGTGCTGGACGCGTTCGCGGCGCCGCCGATCGGCATTCATGCGGTGTTCCCGCAGCGCCGGCATTTGCCGTTGCGCGTGCGGCTGTTCCTCGACTACCTGAAACACACCTACGAGCGGCCCGGGTATTGGGGGTAGGATGCGCCGATCGTCATCGCTTGCGCCGCCCGCGCGTTTCCGATATGAGGGCGAACCCGCTGCCGGGGCCGGCGGCCGGTTTTCGCACACTACAATCGAAACAGGCACCCCGGGCGCGCGGCGCGCGGGGTGCGATTGACGAAGGAGGGCGCGATGTTCAAGCACATCCTCGTTCCGACCGACGGGTCCGACCTGTCGAAGAAGGCAATCGACGGCGCGATCGATCTGGCCCGGGCGGTCGGCGCGCGCGTGACCGCGTATGCATGCCTGCCGCAGTATCCGTACTCGCCGTTCTCCGAAGTGATCATCGAGCCGCCCGCCGATTTCAGGGCGCGCAGCGAACGCGAGGCGCGCTCGCATCTCGACGAGGTCGAGTCCGCGGCGCGGGAGGCGGGGGTCGACTGCGATACCTGGACGAGCGTGCATCCGTCGCCGTATCTCGGCATCATCGAGGCGGCCGAACGCGGCGGCTGCGACGTGATCTTCATGGCGTCGCACGGGCGCCGCGGGCTCGGCAGCCTGCTGATCGGCAGCGAGACGCAGCGCGTACTGACCCATACGAAAATTCCGGTGATCGTTTATCGGTAACGGCGGCGGCCTCGGCGCTACGGCCGTACGACCGTACGACCGTACGACCGTACGACCGCGCCGAAAAAGGGCGCGCCGGACCAGGCCGGCGCGCGTCGTTGCAGGCGGCCGAAGCCGCGCGGCCGGTCGCGCGACTTTCGTCGCGCGCCTGCCGTCTCCTCCCTGATTGTTGTCCGGTGCGGTGCTGGCGCGCCTTATGCCACCTTCTTGCCGTCGAAGAACTGCTCGTCTTCGGTCGAACCGTGCAGCGCGGTCGTCGACGCTTCGCGCTCGACCGTCTGCGTGACCGCGTCGAAGTAGCCGGTGCCGACTTCGCGCTGGTGCTTGACCGCGGTGAAGCCCTTGTCGGCTGCCGCGAACTCGGCCTGCTGCAGTTCGACGAACGCGCTCATCTGCGTGCGGGCATAGCCGTGCGCGAGATTGAACATCGAGTAGTTCAGCGCGTGGAAGCCGGCCAGCGTGATGAACTGGAACTTGTAGCCCATCGCGCCGAGCTCCTTCTGGAACTTCGCGATCGTTGCGTCGTCGAGGTTCTTCTTCCAGTTGAACGACGGCGAGCAGTTGTACGACAGCAGCTTGCCCGGGAACTGCTTGTGGATCGCCTCCGCGAACTTCTTCGCGTACTCGAGATCCGGCTTGCCCGTTTCGCACCAGATCAGGTCGGCGTACGGCGCATACGCGAGGCCGCGCGAGATCGCCTGCTCGAGGCCCGGCTTGGTGCGGAAGAAGCCTTCGACCGTGCGTTCGCCCGTCAGGAACGGCTTGTCGTTGTCGTCGATGTCGGACGTGATCAGGTCCGCCGCTTCCGCGTCGGTGCGCGCGACCAGCACGGTCGGCGTGCCCATCACGTCGGCCGCGAGACGCGCCGCCGCGAGCTTCGCGACGGCTTCGCGCGTCGGCACGAGCACCTTGCCGCCCATGTGGCCGCACTTCTTCACCGACGCGAGCTGGTCTTCGAAGTGGACGCCCGATGCGCCGGCCTCGATCATCGCCTTCATCAGCTCGAACGCGTTCAGCACGCCGCCGAAGCCGGCTTCCGCGTCAGCGACGATCGGCGCGAAGAAGTCGACGTAGCCTTCGTCGCCCGGGTCCTTGCCTTCCGACCACTGGATCTGGTCGGCGCGCGTCAGCGTGTTGTTGATGCGCTTTACGACCTGCGGCACCGAGTTCGCCGGGTACAGCGACTGGTCCGGGTACATTTCGCCGGCGACGTTCGCGTCGCCCGCGACCTGCCAGCCGGACAGGTAGATCGCCTTGAGGCCGGCCTTCACCTGCTGCATCGCCTGGTTGCCGGTCAGCGCGCCGAGCGCGTTGACGAACGGCTCGTTGTTGATCAGGGTCCAGAGCTTTTCCGCGCCGCGCTTCGCGATCGTGTGCTCGACCTGCAGCGAGCCGCGCAGGCGGACCACGTCCTCAGCCGTATAGGTGCGCTTGATGCCCTTCCAGCGCGGATCGGTTTCCCATTGCTTTTGCAGTTCCTGTGCCTGTTGCTGACGCGACATGATGTGCTCCTTGACGTGGTCTTGCCTGAATCGGGATGAGTCGAATGGGGGTGATGCAATTCGCGAGGCGGAGAGTGGGGTGTTCCGTTTCGCGAAGTCTTGTATAAGAGTCTAGGCAAATCGCAGGTTGCGAAACAGGGGCTCGTCCAGGAAGGGCGCAAATTTTTAATCGTTATAAATCAATTGCTTGTGATGCTGATTTCGAGATAAGAAATGCTTTTTCCCATCCTGCAATGCCGTGCGTTGTGCCACGCAGCATGATTTTTTACGACACAAAAAAATTTTTTGCATCGTGAAATATCGGCGAGGGCGAAAAAAAAACCGGCGCGGGTGCGCCGGTTGCGTGCTGCGGGGCGGATGACGGGCAGCCGACGAGGCCGCCCCCGCGCCGTTACGACGCCGAATTGCTGCGTCGCGGGCCGCCGCGCTGGCCGTCGCCGCGGCGGTTGCCGCCGTCGCGGCTGCCGCCCGGCTTGCCGCTCCAGCCGCCGTTGCCGCCGCCGTAACCGCCGCGGCCGCCGTTGCCGTGACCGCCGCCCGGCTTGCCGCCGAAACGACGGCCGCCGTTACTGCCGCCCGGACGGCCGCGGCCGCCGTTGCCGCGATCGTATCGTTGCGCGGCGGCGCCTTGCGCGGCTCGAAGCCTTCGATCACGTTGACCGGCAGCGGCGAGCGCACGAAACGCTCGATGCGCTTCAGCGCGCCTTGCTCGGCATGATGCACGAGGCTGACCGCGATGCCCGAGCGGCCCGCGCGGCCGG
This sequence comes from Burkholderia ubonensis, assembly GCF_001718695.1. Taxonomy (NCBI): domain Bacteria; kingdom Pseudomonadati; phylum Pseudomonadota; class Betaproteobacteria; order Burkholderiales; family Burkholderiaceae; genus Burkholderia; species Burkholderia ubonensis. The sequence goes on from NZ_CP013420.1 coordinate 410,201, forward strand.
TACGGCCGATACGGTGCACGTAGTCTTCCGCGAACTTCGGCAGGTCGTAGTTGAACACGTGCGTGATGCCCGGGATGTCGATGCCGCGCGCCGCGACGTCGGTCGCGACGAGCACGCGCACGCGGCGCTCGCGCAGCGCGCGGATCGTGCGGTTGCGGGCGCCCTGCGGCAGGTCGCCGTGCAGCGCGGCCGATTCGAAGCCTGCGTCCGCGAGGCGGCCGGCGAGCTGGTCGGCGTCGATCTTGGTCGCCGTGAAGATGATCGCCTGGTCGAGCGCGTTGTCGCGCAGCAGATGATCGAGCAGGCGATCCTTGTGATCGCGGTCGTCGACGTAGTGCACGGTCTGCGCGATGTTCGCGCGCGACTCGAGGCGTTGCTGGATCTCGATGCGCTCCGGGTCCTTCAGCAGGCGGCTCGTCAGCGAACCGATCTTGCCGTCGAGCGTGGCCGAGAACAGCATCGTCTGGCGCGATTCCGGCGTCGCGTCGACGATCGTCTCGATGTCCTCGATGAAGCCCATGTCGAGCATGCGGTCGGCTTCGTCGAGCACGAGCATCTTCAGCTCGGACAGGTCGATGCGGCCGCGCTCGAGGTGGTCGAGCAGGCGGCCCGGGGTCGCGACGAGGATTTCCGGGTTCTTCGCGAGCAGCATCAGCTGCTGACCGTATGCGACGCCGCCGAGGATGCTGACCGTGCGCAGGCGTTTCAGGTGCTTACCGTAGGTCGAGGCGGCGGTCGTCACCTGCATCGCGAGTTCGCGGGTCGGCGTCAGCACGAGCAGGCCCGGGCGCGCGACCGGCTGCGGACGGCGGGCGCGGCGGTCCCCGTTGTTCGGCTCGCGCGGCGCGCGCGGCTGCTGCGCCTGCGCCTTCTGGAGCTGCGCGAAGCGCTCGATCGCGGGCAGCATGAACGCGGCGGTCTTGCCCGAACCGGTCGGGCTCGACACCAGCAGGTCGCGGCCGGCGATGCCGGCCGGGATCGCACGCTGCTGGACCGGCGTCGGCTTCACGTAGCCGGCGGCCTGCAGCGCGGAGACGATCTCCGGCGACAGCCCGAGCGACGCGAACGTGGGCTCGTCGGCGGCCGGCGCTGCGGGCTGCGCGGCGTCGTCGAGACCGAGCGCCTTGTCGGCGGTCGCGTTGAGGGGGCTGGTGGAAATGCTCGAAGTCATAACAATCCTTGAAACACAGTGGGTGAAACGTCGGCGCCAATCGCGCATGCCCAAGTTGTCGGATTCAACGAGCAAATCGGAAAACGGGTGCAATCCGCCGGTCACGAGGCGGATGAGGCTAGAAGCTGTTTTGGGTGCGGCGTGCTGAGACGCGTTGCCGCCAGCCTGATAATTGACGGCCGCTAGAGCCGAAGCAGGAAGGGGACAGGTTCTAAACCGGATTGGAGCTTAACGCTACGAGGCGTCCGGCCGGTTCGGCCAGTGGGCCGAGCGCGGAAGTGACGCAGCCGGCATTATAGAGATATTTGCTGCGCTGCGCCACTGCCGATTTGACCGCGAGCCGCGATCAGGACGCGGTGCCGTTCTTCAGCGACTCGACGAGCTCGACGTATTGCTGCTTCGCGGCATCCTGCGACGTGCCCTTCAGCGCGCCCCACGCGTCGTACTTGTACTTGCCGACGATGTCGGTGAAGCCCGGCTTGTCGCCGTGCACGTCACCGTCGGTGGCCTGCTTGAAGAGCGCGTAGAGGCGCAGCAGCGTGAGGTTGCCCGGGCGCTCGGACAGTTGCTTCACGTCTTCCTGGGCCTGGTTGAACTGGGCGGTGATGTCGCTCATCGGGTGTCTCCCTGGAGGTTTCAAGTCGGGCGATCTTAACAAGCGCGCCGCCGCGGCGGGTCGAGCGATCCTTCCAAACCGCCCGCGGCGCGCCGCGAGCGCCGCGATCATCGCCGAACGCCCGTGGGAGCGGGGCGCCGCATTACAATGTCGGCCATGACGCAAACAGTGCTCCTCGCCATCGATACGTCGACCGAATACTGCTCGGTCGCGCTGCTGCGCTCGGCCACGGCCGAATCCGCCGCTTCCTCCCTGCAAAGCTGGGTCCGCCACGAACTGACGGGCGCCGTGTCGAGCACGCGCGTGCTGCCGGCCGTCCAGGAACTCTTCGCCGAATCCGGGCTGACGCTCGCCGACTGCGATGCAATCGCGTTCGGCGCGGGCCCCGGCTCGTTCACGGGCCTGCGCACCGCGACCGGGATCGCGCAGGGCCTCGCGTTCGGGCGCGGGCTGCCGGTCGTGCCGGTCGGCACGCTGCTCGCGTGCGCCGAGCATGCGCGGCTGCGCGCGCCCGGCACCGCGCGCGTGCTGGCCGCGCTCGACGCGCGGATGGACGAGGTCTACTGGGCCGAGTTCGCGTGGGACGACGGCGCCGGCGACTGGCGCACGCTGCATCCGGCCGCGCTCGACGCGGCCGCCGCGGTCGGCGTGCCCGACGCGCCGTTCACGCTCGCGGGCAACGCGGCCGCCGCGTTCGGCGCGCAGCTGCCGGCCGTCGCGCGGGCAGCCGTGATCGACGGCGACGCAATGCCGCATGCGCTGGCGGTCGCGCACGCGGCGTTGCGCGCGTTCCGGGCCGGGCGCACGGTGCCGGCCGACCAGGCCGCGCCCGAGTACGTGCGCGACAAGGTCGCGCAGACCACCGCCGAACGGCTGGCGGCGCGCGCGGCTCAACCGGGCGGAGCGCGGGAATGACGGGTGTGCTGCTGAGCGACCGGTATCTGTCGCCGATGACGGACGCCGATCTCGACGAAGTCGTCGCGATCGAGCATGCCGCCTACGAATTCCCGTGGAGCCGCGGCAACTTCGAGGATTCGCTGCGCAACGGCTATTTCGGCGTGTGCCTGCGTCACGTGACGGGGACGCTCGTCGGCTATTGCGTGCTGATGCCCGTGATCGACGAGATGCACCTGCTGAACCTGTGCGTCGCGCCGGCCGCGCAATGCACGGGAGCAGGCCTCGCGCTGCTGCGCGAGGCGGTGCGCATCGCGCAGGCGGAGCGGCTCGACGGCATGCTGCTCGAAGTGCGGCCGTCCAATCCGCGCGCGATCCATCTGTACGAGCGCTTCGGTTTCGCGACGATCGGGCGGCGCAAGAACTACTATCCGGCGCGGCATCGCGGCCGGGAGGACGCGATCGTGATGCGTCTGACGCTGAACAAGGACGGAGGCGCGCATGGCGTGGGCTGAAGCGGCACTCGAGGAAATGGGGCTGGCGCAGATCTGGGTGCGGCGCGGGCAGGGGAGGCAGGGCAGTGCGGCGGGTGATGCGGTGGCGGGCGCGTTGGATGATGCGGTGGCTGCAACGACCGCAACGACCGCGACCGCCGTGCCGGCCGACGTCGCTCAGGCCGCGGCTTCGCCAGCGCAACGCGCGACGCGATCGGCACAGCCGGCCAAGGCCGCGCAGCCCGTGCAAGCGCGTGAGGATGCGACGCGCGTCGGCGCAGCCATGCCGAGTGCCGAAGCGGACCGTGCCCCCCACGCCGCCGCCGCGGCCGACCAAGCATCGATGCCCGCTACATCGCCCGCTTCCGCGAGCGACATGCCGCTCGCCGCCGAGGACGATTTCGCCTGGTTCGACGCGACGCCGCCCGGCGATCCGCTGCCGCCGGCCGAGATGCGCGCCGACGTCGCGCCGGTCGCGACGCTCGACTGGGACGCGCTCGCCGCGCGCGTGGCCGACTGCACGCGTTGCCGGCTCTGCGAGAAGCGCACCAACACCGTGTTCGGCGTCGGCGACCGCGAGGCGGACTGGATGCTGGTCGGCGAAGCGCCGGGCGAAAACGAGGACAAGCAGGGCGAGCCGTTCGTCGGCCAGGCGGGCAAGCTGCTCGACAACATGCTGCAGTCGTTGTCGCTCGAGCGCGGCGCCAACGTGTACATCGCCAACGTGATCAAGTGCCGCCCGCCGGGCAACCGCAACCCGGAGCCGGACGAGGTCGCGCGCTGCGAGCCGTATCTGCAGCGCCAGGTCGCGCTCGTGAAGCCGAAGCTGATCGTGGCGCTCGGGCGCTTCGCCGCGCAGACGCTGCTGAAGACCGACGCGAGCATCGCGTCGCTGCGCGGCCGCGTGCACACCTACGAAGGCGTGCCGGTGATCGTCACCTACCACCCGGCCTATCTGCTGCGCAGCCTGCAGGACAAGTCGAAGGCCTGGGCAGACCTGTGCCTTGCGCGCGATACCTTCCGTGGGGCGGCCATCCGTGGGGCGGCCGTCCCCGGGACAGGCGAGCGGTCCGCACAATGACAGCCGGCGCGGCGTCTTCGTTCGTCGAAACGCTGCACGACGCCGCGGTACGCGATCTGGCATGGCTGCTGGCGAGCCCGAGCCTGCTTGCAGCGGCGCCCGGCGCGCCGCTGGCGCAGCCGTGGTCCGATGCCGCCGAGCGGGCGGCCGCGCAAGCGTGGCTGGTCGCGCTCGACGCCGCGCCCGAGGCGCTGCACCGCGCGCTCGAAGGGCTGCGGCCGGTGCGTCTCGGCCGCTATGCCGAGTGCCTGCTCGAATTCTTCCTCACGCACGGGCCCGCGCTGCGGCTCGTCGCGGCCAACCTCGCGCTGCGCATCAACGGCCGGACGCTCGGCGAGGTGGACTTCCTCGTCGATACGCCCGGCGGTCGGCGCCTGCATTGGGAACTGGCCGTGAAGTGCTATCTGTGCGCACCCGTGTGCGACGGCGACGCGGCGTCGCTTGCCGACTTCGTCGGGCCGAATCTGGTCGACCGTTTCGATCGCAAGCGCGCCCGCCTGATCGATCACCAGCTGCGCCTGAGCGGGCGCGACGGATTCGCGCTGCTCGGCTACGGCGCGCCGTCCGACGCGCAGGTGTTCATCAAGGGATGGCTGTTCTATCCGCACGGCGCGCCGCTGCCCCGGCTCGACGGGGAAATCGCGCCGGATCATCCGCGCGGCTTCTGGCTGACCCACGCGCAGTGGGCCGCATGGGCGGCCGCGCAGCCGGCCGACGCCGGATGGGCGGTGCTGCCGCGGCTCGCTTGGCTCGCGCCGCGCCGCATCGCGGCGGGTGCCGGCGCGCCCGAGCCGCTGGCGGCCGCGCATGCGGTGCCGGCAGTGCTGTCGGCGCACCATGCGCCGGCGCTGATCGGCGTCTACGGGCCGGCCGCCGACGGCGCGTGGCGCGAGGCCGCGCGCGGCTTCGTCGTGCCGGACGACTGGCCGGAGCGGGCGCGGGCGTTCGCGGCGAATGCGGACTGACGCGGCGTCAGCCGCCGCTCACCACCAGCGGTGGAAGTGATGCACGGGGCCGACGCCGTGGCCCACGTCGAGGCGGTCGCTGGCGGCGATCGCGCCGGTGAGGTAGGCCTTCGCGTCACGCACGGCGCTTTCCAGATCGGGATGCCGCGGCAGCAACGCGGCAATTGCGGACGACAGCGTGCAGCCGGTGCCGTGCGTATTGCTCGCACGCACGCGCGGGCCGTCGAAGCGCACGGTGCGGGCCGCGTCGACGAGCCAGTCGGGGCTCGCATTGGCGTCCGGCAGGTGGCCGCCCTTCATCAGCACCGCGTGCGCGCCCGCCGCAACGAGCGCCTGGCCCTGCCGGACCATGTCGTCTTCGGTCGTCGCCGGCGCGTCGCCGAGCAGCGCGGCCGCCTCGGGCAGGTTCGGCGTGACGACGGTGGCGAGCGGCAGCAGTTCGCCGCGCAGCGCGTCGACCGCATCCGGCGCGAGCAGCGCGTGCGAACTCTTCGAGATCATCACCGTGTCGAGCACGATGTAGCGGGGCGCATAGCGGCGCAGCGCGCCGGCGACCGCGCGCACGATCGCCGCGTTCGCCAGCATGCCGATCTTCACCGCGTCGATGCGGATGTCGCCGAACACCGCGTCGAGCTGGGCGGTCACGAACGCGGCGTCGGGCGCGTGCACGCCGGTCACGCCGCGCGTGTTCTGCGCGGTCAGTGCGGTGATCACGCTCGCGCCGTACGCGCCGAGCGCGGAGAAGGTCTTCAGGTCGGCCTGGATGCCTGCGCCGCCGCCGGAATCGGAGCCGGCGATCGTCAGCACGTTGGGGATCGGATGCGTCATGATGGCAAGGCGCCGGTTCGGGAACCGGCGCGGGCAAGCGGGAACGGGAAGGGGCGCGTCAGTGCTTCGCCTCGCCGATCAGCGCGACCGAATCGAACTGGCGCTGGTTCGCCTGGTGGCGGCGCATCACGAGCCACATCGTCAGGCAGACGAACGTGCCGAACAGCACGATGACGACGCCGACCGGCACATCGAGCCACACGAGCACCGCGTACAGGCACAGCATCACGAGCACCGACAGGTTCTCGTTGAAGTTCTGCACCGCGATCGAGTGGCCGGCCGACAGCAGCACGTGGCCGCGGTGCTGCAGGAGCGCGTTCATCGGCACGACGAAGTAGCCGGACAGCGCGCCGACGCACATCAGGAAGAGGTACGCGATGATCAGATAGACCGGCAGCCGGAAGTGGCCGAGATGGACGATCCAGGTCGACGGGATCAGGTCGCGCGTGTAGAACGCCATCAGCATCACTGCGATGCCCATGATGATGCCGACGGGCAGCACGGTCAGCGATTTCTTCAGCGGGATCCGGCTGGCCGCGGCGATCGCGCCGGCCGCGACGCCGACCGCGACGACCGCCTGCAGCAGCGCGCCTTCGGACAGCGACATGCCGAGCGACACCTCGGCCCACTTCAGCACGATGAACTGCAGCGTTGCGCCCGCGCCCCAGAACAGCGTCGTGACCGCCAATGAGATCTGGCCGAGCTTGTCGCGCCAGAGCACCATGAAACAGTCCGCGAAATCGGTGACGAGTTTGACTGGGCCGTGTTCCTGTCGCGGGTACCGCGCGCCGGTATCGGGGATGCGCAAGTTGAACAGCGCGGCGACGATGTAGATCGCCATGATGACGGCCATCGCCGATTCGGCGGGCGTGTTGATCCACGGAGGTGTGTGCGCGATCACGTGCGACGCGATGTGCGGACTGATCAGCGCGCCGCCGAGCACGGTGCCGAGGATGATCGAGCTGACGGTCGTGCCTTCGATCCAGCCGTTCGCCGCGACGAGCCGGTCGGCCGGCAGCAGCTCGGTAAGAATCCCGTACTTGGCGGGCGAGTAGGCTGCGGCGCCAAAGCCGACGATGCCATACGCGATCAGCGGATGGGCGCCGAACAGCATGATCAGGCAGCCGACGACCTTGATCGAGTTGGTGATGAACATCACGCGGCCCTTCGGGCGTGAATCCGCGAAGGCGCCGACAAACGCCGCGAGCACCACATAGGACAACACGAAGAACAGCTTGAGCAGCGGTGTCATCCAGTTCGGGGCGTGGAGGTCTTTCAGCAGAGCGATGGCGGCGATGAGGAGCGCATTGTCGGCCAGCGACGAGAAAAACTGCGCGGCCATGATGGTGTAAAAACCTTTTTTCATCTGATGCGATGCGTTCGTCGCTGCGGCCCGGCCGCGTAGGCCGCCAGGTATGCGATCGGCTTATTCCGTTCGAAATGGGTTGTGCGCACGGCTTTATAACACGAAAATACAGCGATTCGGACTAGCAAGATTCCCCGATCGTTCCGCAAGTTGTCGGCTTCGGCGCCCAAAAGGCGCGGTAAGCTGATGATTCGCAAGCGTCTTTACGTAAATTTCCCATGCCGCGCCCGATCTCCGCCACCATCCATACCGCCGCTCTCGCCAACAATCTCTCCGTCGTCCGACGCTACGCCGGCCAGTCCAAGGTCTGGGCGGTCGTCAAGGCCAACGCGTACGGGCACGGCCTCGCGCGTGCGTTTCCGGGCCTGCGCGGCACCGACGGCTTCGGGCTGCTCGACCTCGACGAGGCCGTCAAGCTGCGCGAACTCGGCTGGGCCGGCCCGATCCTGCTGCTCGAAGGATTCTTCCGTTCGACCGACATCGACGTGATCGACCGCTACAGCCTGACCACGACCGTCCACAACGACGAGCAGATGCGGATGCTGGAAACCGCGCGGCTGTCGAAGCCCGTCAACGTCCAGCTGAAGATGAACAGCGGGATGAACCGGCTCGGCTACACGCCCGAGAAATATCGCGCCGCGTGGGAGCGCGCGCGCGCCTGCCACGGCATCGGCCAGATCACGTTGATGACCCATTTTTCGGACGCGGACAGCGAGCGCGGCGTCGCCGAGCAGCTGGCCGCGTTCGAGCGCGGCGCCGAGCACATCGCCGGCGCGCGCAGCCTCGCGAATTCGGCGGCGGTGCTCTGGCACCCGGCCACGCATTTCGACTGGGTGCGCCCGGGCATCATGCTGTACGGCGCGTCGCCGTCCGGGCGCTTCGCCGACATCGCCGACACGGGGCTCAAGCCGACGATGACGCTCGCGTCCGAGCTGATCGCGGTGCAGACGATCGCGAAGGGACAGTCGATCGGCTATGGCTCGACGTTCTCCGCGCAGGCGCAGATGCGCATCGGCGTCGTCGCGTGCGGCTATGCGGACGGCTATCCGCGCGTCGCGCCCGAGGGCACGCCGGTGATCGTCGACGGCATCCGCACGCGGATCGTCGGCCGCGTGTCGATGGACATGATCACGGTCGACCTGACCCCGTGCCCGCAGGCCGGCGTCGGTTCGCGGGTCGAGCTGTGGGGCAACGAACTGCCGATCGACGACGTGGCGCGCCACTGCGGGACGATCGGCTATGAGCTGATGTGCGCGGTGGCGGCCCGCGTACCGGTGCGCGCGGAATAAGGGCGCAACGCGTGGCTAAACAGAAAACGGTTTACGTCTGCAGCGAGTGCGGCGGTCAGTCCCCGAAGTGGCAGGGGCAGTGCCCGTCGTGCCAGGCCTGGAACACGCTGGTCGAATCGGTTGCCGAAGCGCCGTCCGCGCATCGCTTCCAGTCGCTCGCGAAGCGCGCGCCGGTGCAGCGCCTCGTCGACATCGAGGCGGCGGACGTGCCGCGCTTCTCGACCGGCATCGGCGAATTCGACCGCGTGCTCGGCGGCGGGCTGGTCGCGGGCGGCGTGGTGCTGATCGGCGGCGATCCGGGCATCGGCAAGTCGACGCTGCTGCTGCAGTCGCTCGCGGGCATCGCGAGCGAACGGCGCACGCTCTATATCAGCGGCGAGGAGTCGGCCGCGCAGATCGCGTTGCGCGCGCAACGGCTCGCGCTGCTCGACGGCGGCGTGCCGGCGGCCGAATTGAAGCTGCTCGCGGAGATCCAGCTCGAGAAGATCCAGGCGGCGATCGACGCGGAGCGGCCGGACGTCGCGGTCGTCGACTCGATCCAGACCGTCTATTCGGAGGCGCTCACGTCGGCGCCCGGCTCGGTCGCGCAGGTGCGCGAGTGCGCGGCGCAGCTCACGCGGATCGCGAAGCAGTCCGGCACCGCGATCATCATGGTCGGGCACGTGACGAAGGAGGGCAACCTGGCCGGCCCGCGCGTGCTCGAGCACATCGTCGACACGGTGCTGTACTTCGAAGGCGACACCCATTCGTCGTTCCGCCTCGTGCGCGCGTTCAAGAACCGCTTCGGCGCGGTGAACGAGCTGGGCGTGTTCGCGATGACCGAGCGCGGCCTGCGCGGCGTCGCCAATCCGTCCGCGCTGTTCCTGTCGCAGCACGAGCAGGTCGTGCCCGGCTCGTGCGTGCTCGTCACGCAGGAGGGCACGCGCCCGCTGCTCGTCGAGATCCAGGCGCTCGTCGACACCGCGCACGTGCCGAACCCGCGCCGGCTCGCGGTCGGCCTCGAGCAGAACCGGCTCGCGATGCTGCTCGCGGTGCTGCACCGCCATGCGGGCATCGCGTGCTTCGACCAGGACGTGTTCCTCAATGCGGTGGGCGGCGTGAAGATCGCCGAGCCTGCCGCCGACCTCGCGGTGCTGCTCGCGATCCATTCGTCGATGCGCAACAAGGCGCTGCCGAAGGGCCTGATCGTGTTCGGCGAGGTCGGGCTGGCCGGCGAGATCCGGCCGTCGCCGCGCGGGCAGGAGCGCCTGCGCGAGGCGGCGAAGCTCGGCTTCACGACCGCGCTGATCCCGAAGGCGAATGCGCCGAAACAGCCGATCGACGGGCTGGAGGTGATGGCGGTCGAGCGGATCGAACAGGCGATCGACCGGGTGCGCGGGCTCGAATGAGCGCCGCCGCGCGCCGGGGGCGACTCCCCGGAGATCTGTCGCGTAATTCGCTGTAAATGTTTTGTAGGGTTGTGTAACCCGGCGGACATTGCTTTTCCCTATCCTTTTGCGGACAGCCGAACCGTGCAAAGCGAAAGGGACCTATGTTGAAACAGTACGGGCATGCGCCGGACCGACACCTCTACAACCTGCGCGGTTGCCGCGTGTCGGAGCCGATCCGCCAGCCGTGGGGCGGCGGGTGCCGGATCGTCGAATGGATCGACGCGGACGGGCGTCTCGCGCGACGGGTCGTGGCGGAGGACGTGACGGAAGCGGAAGTCGTCGAGGTGATCCGGCGGCCGACCGAAGGGCGCCGCCATCTGATGCGCGACGACGAGCAGATGCCGCGGGATACGCTGCCGCGGCGCTGAGCGGGTGGCCCGCCGCGCCGCGCGGCGGTCAGCCGATCTGCTCGAGCTCTTCCTGCGCGGCGAGCCAGTCGCCCTCGACGGATTCGAGCCGCGCGTTGACGTCGCCCAGCCTGCGGATCGCGTCGGTCAGCTCGGTCTTGCGCTCCGCTTCGTAGCTCGCCGGATCGGCGACGAATGCGTCGAGGCGGGCCTTCTCCGCGTGCAGCGCCTCCATTTCCTTTTCCAGCTTCGTGATGCGCGTCTGCAGCGGCTTTCTCAGGTGCGACAGCCGCTGCCGTGCCTCGGCTTCCTGACGCTTCTGGTCCTTGCGGTTGACGGCCGGCTCCGCGCCCGCCGCGGCTGCGCTGTCGGCCTTCGCGGCCGCGCGCTGCTCGGCCGCGTGCTGCAGCAGCCAGTCGCGGTAGTCGTCGAGGTCGCCGTCGAACGGCTGCAGCCGGTGCTTCGCGACGAGCATGAACTGGTCGGTCGTCGCGCGCAGCAGGTGCCGGTCGTGCGAGACCAGGATCAGCGTGCCTTCGAATTGCGCGAGCGCCATCGTCAGCGCGTGGCGCGTCTCGAGGTCGAGGTGGTTGGTCGGCTCGTCGAGCAGCAACAGGTTCGGCTTTTGCCAGATGATCAGCGCGAGCGCGAGGCGCGCTTTCTCGCCGCCCGAGAACGGAGCGACCGGGCTCGTCGCCATGTCGCCCGAGAAATTGAAGCCGCCGAGGAAGTCGCGCAGCTCCTGTTCGCGCGTGTCGGGCGCGAGCCGCGCGAGGTGCGCGAGCGGCGAATCGTCCTCGCGCAGCGTTTCGAGCTGATGCTGCGCGAAATAGCCGATCGTCAGCCCCTTGCCTTCGCGCACATGGCCGGACAGCGGCTCGAGCGTCGCCGCGAGGGTCTTGATCAGCGTCGACTTGCCCTGGCCGTTCGCGCCGAGCAGGCCGATGCGCTGGCCGTTCTGGATCGACAGCGACACGCGCTCGACGATCGGGATTTCGGCGCCGTCGTCGCCGTGGTAGCCGCAGCGGACGTCTTCCATCACCATCATCGGGTTCGGCGCGGCGTCGGGCGTGCGGAATTCGAACGTGAACGGCGACGCGACGTGCGCCGGCGCGATCAGCTCCATCTTCTCGAGCGCCTTCATCCGGCTCTGCGCCTGGCGGGCCTTGGTGGCCTTGGCCTTGAAGCGGTCGATGAAGCTCTGCAGGTGCGCGACCGTCTTCTGCTGCTTTTCGTACGCGCTTTGCTGCAGCGCGAGCTGCTGCGCGCGCAGCACTTCGAATTGCGAGTAGTTGCCGCCGTAGCGCTTCACCTGCCGGTTCTCGAGGTGCAGCGTGACGTTGCAGATGGAGTCGAGAAATTCGCGGTCGTGCGAGATCACGACGAGCGTGCCGGGGTAGCGGTGCAGCCAGTCTTCGAGCCAGACGATCGCGTCGAGGTCGAGGTGGTTGGTCGGTTCGTCGAGCAGCAGCAGGTCGGAGCGGCACATCAGCGCCTGCGCGAGGTTCAGGCGCATGCGCCAGCCGCCGGAGAAGCTCGAGACCGGCTCGCGCGTCTGCGCGAGCGTGAAGCCGAGGCCGAGCAGCAGCGCTTCCGCGCGCGCCGGCGCGGTGTAGCCGTCGGCGTCGGCGAACGCCGCATGGGCTTCCGCTTCGGCCGAGCCGTCATGCGCGGCCGAAGCAGCGGCGATGCGCGCCTCGATCTCGCGCAGCGCGGCGTCGCCGTCGAGCGTGTAGTCGAGCGCCGAGCGCTCGACGGCCGGCGTTTCCTGCGACACGTGGGCGATCCGCCACGACGGCGGCATCGAGAAATCGCCCGCGTCGGCGTGCAGCTCGCCGCGCAGGACCGCGAACAGCGTCGACTTGCCGGCGCCGTTCGCGCCGATCAGGCCGGCCTTCTCGCCGGGATTGAGCACGAACGACGCCGCGTCGAACAGCGGCTTGGTGCCGCGCGCAAGGCTGAACTGATTGAAACGGATCACGACGGAAATGACTGGGCAAAACCGCTATTCTAGACTGCGGGCCGCGCACCGGGCATTGGCCGTTCGGGAGATGCCGTTTCCGCGCGTTTTTCGCCTAGACTTCACGTCGGTTCGAATTCGAAAGGGGGCACGATGTCCACACTGTATTCCTTCAGCGCGGAGACGCTCGCCGGTGCGCCGGCGTCGCTCGATGCGTATCGCGGCAAGGTGCTGCTGATCGTCAACACGGCGAGCGAGTGCGGATTCACGCCGCAGTATGCCGGCCTGCAGAAGCTCTACGACCAGTACGCGGCGCGCGGCTTCTTCGTGCTCGGCTTCCCGTGCAACCAGTTCGGCAAGCAGGAGCCGGGCGACGCCGCGCAGATCGGCGCATTCTGCGAGCGCAACTACGGGGTGACGTTCCCGATGTTCGCGAAGATCGACGTGAAGGGCGACAATGCGCATCCGCTGTACCGCTACCTGACCGACGAAGCGCCCGGCATCCTCGGGCTCAAGGCGATCAAGTGGAACTTCACGAAGTTCCTGGTCGACCGCGACGGCCGGATCGTCAAGCGCTACGCGCCGTCGACCAAGCCCGACGAAATCGCCGCCGACGTCGAAAAGCTGCTGTGACGCCCGACGCGGCCGGTGCGGGTCGCCGGGGCTTCGGGAGGCCGCTCACAGAATCGGCGCGAACAGCCGCGCGATGTGCATCGCGACCCGCCGCCACGCGGGCGAGTGGCGGTATTCGCTCGCGTCGACTTCATAGGCCAGCGCGAAGTCGGCCGTGAGCATCGCCTCGACCTCGTCGGCGAATGCGCGATCGACGGTCAGCACCATGATCTCGAAGTTCAGGCGGAACGAGCGGTTGTCGAGGTTCGCGCTGCCGATCGCGGCCGCGCTGCGGTCGATCAGCACCACCTTCTGGTGCAGGAAGCCCGGCCGGTAGCGGAACACCTTGACGCCCGCGTCGGCGAGGTCGCGCGCGTACAGCTTCGACGCCTCGAACACGACGACATGGTCGCGCCGGCTCGGGATCAGGATGCGCACGTCGACCCCGCGCATCACCGCGAGCTTGAGCGCGGCGATCACCGCTTCGTCGGGGACGAGATACGGCGTCGTGATCCAGATCCGCTCGCGCGCCGCGTTGATCGTCTCGACGAAGAACAGCGAGCCGGTTTCCTGCTTGTCGGCCGGCCCCATCGGCACCGCGAGGCAGTGCATGTCGGCGTCCTCCGGCAGCGCGGCGGGCGGCGGCGCGAGCGGCGGCAGCTTCTGCGTCGCCCAGTGCCAGTCTTCCGCGAACACGTACTGGATGCTCGCGACGACGGGGCCGCGCAGCTCGATGTGCGTGTCGCGCCACGGCGACAGCCGGGGTTTCGCGCCGAGATACTCGACGCCGACGTTGTGTCCGCCGACGAACGCGCGATTGCCGTCGACGACGACGATCTTGCGGTGATTGCGGAAGTTGAGCTGGAAACGATTGACGAACTGGCGCTTGGTCGCGAACGGATGGACTTCGACGCCGCCCGCGCGCAGCGCGTCGACGTAGCCGTGCGGCAGGTCGAAGCTGCCGATGCTGTCGTACAGCAGGTAGCAGCGCACGCCCGCGGCCGCGCGCGCGAGCAGCGCGTCGCGCAGCATCTGGCCGAGCGCGTCGTCGCGAACGATGAAGAACTGGACGATCACGTAATCGCGCGCGTCGTCGATCGCCGACAGGATCGCCGCGAACGTCGCCTCGCCGTTGACGAGCGTGCGCACCGCATTGCCGGCGAGAAACGGCATTGCGCCGAGCCGCGTGAGCGCGTGCACCGCGGGCTGGCCGAGCGCGCTCGCGGCCGCGCCGTCGGTCGAATCGGCGACGGTCCACGGGACGGGATGCGTATGCGTGCGCAGCGCTTCGGTCTCGTGGCGGCGCGCGTCGACGTAGCCGGAAAACTTGCTGCGGCCGAGGAACAGATACGGGATCAGCGTCAGGTAGGGCATCGCCGCGAGCGACACGGCCCACGCGATCGCGCCTTGCGACGTGCGTGTGTTCAGGATGGCGTGGCAGGCCGCGACGATTCCGAGCACATGGATGGCCAGGATGAGCGTGCCGAGGTGTAGCCAGTCGAGTGTCATAAGCGCGTGGCGGACTCCTGAAGCGCGGCATCGCGGCCGCTTACGCGCATCTTACCGAACCGCGCGGCGCAGCGGGCGCCGCGCGGTTCGGGCTGGCGGGGCGTCAGGGCTTCCGCGGGAGATCCGACGCCTGGATCAGGAACACGCTGTCTTCGCCGGCGCTCGTCGACAGCCACGTCAGCTCGAGGCCGCCGAATGCCGCTTCGACGTGCTCGCGCTCGTTGCCGATCTCGACGACGAGCATGCCGTCGTCGTGCAGCCAGTTGCGCGCCTCGCCGATGATGCGGCGCACGACGTCCATCCCGTCTTCGCCGCCGGCGAGCGCCATCTCGGGCTCGTGCCGGTATTCGGGCGGCAGCGCGGCCATCGACGCCGCGTTGACGTACGGCGGGTTCGTCAGGATCACGTCGTAGCGCGCGCCCGGCTCGGACGACGAGCGGAACAGCGGCAGCGGCGCGTAGAGGTCGCCGCGGTGCAGCGAGATGCGGTCCTCGAGCCCGTAGTCGCGCACGTTGATCTCCGCGACCTCGAGCGCCTTGTCGGACAGGTCGACCGCGTCGATCTCGGCGTTCGGGAACGCGCTCGCCGCGAGGATCGCGAGGCAGCCGGAACCGGTGCACAGCTCGAGCACCGCGCCGACCTGCTCGGGATCGGCGACGTACGGCTGCAGGCCGTCGTCGAGCAGCTCGCCGATGAACGAGCGCGGCACGATCACGCGCTCGTCGACGTAGAAGCGGTGGCCGTGCATCCACGCCTCGTGCGTCAGATAGGCGGCCGGCACGCGCTCGGTCGCGCGCCGCTCGATCACGGTCAGCACGGCGTCGATCTCGTCGGGCAGCAGGCGCGCGTCGAGGAACGGCTCGAGCGTGTCGAGCGGCAGGTCGAGCGTGCGCAGCACCAGATAGGCCGCTTCGTCGTAAGCGTTGTCCGAGCCGTGGCCGAACGCGAGCTTCGCCTTCGAGAAGCGCGTGACCGCGTAGCGCAGCAGGTCGCGAACTGTTGCAAAAGGTGTCGTCGTCATTCGGGACTCCATCAGGCGATCAGTTGTTCGAGCACGCGGCGGTACACGTTCTTCAGCGGATCGATGAAGCGCACCTCGATGTGCTCGTCGATCTTGTGGATGCTGCCGTTCGGCGGGCCGAACTCGATCACCTGCGGGCAGATGCGCGCGATGAAGCGGCCGTCCGACGTGCCGCCCGTCGTCGACAGCTCGGTCGTGATGCCGGTTTCGGCGCGGATCGCCGTCTCGAGCGCATTCGACAGCTCGCCGCGCGGCGTCAGGAACGGCAGGCCGCTGATCGACCAGTTGAGTTCGTAGTCGAGCCCGTGCTTGTCGAGGATCGCGTGCACGCGCGCCTGCAGGCCTTCGACGGTGCTCGCCGTCGAGAAGCGGAAGTTGAACAGCAGGTCGGCATGGCCCGGAATCACGTTGGTCGCGCCGGTGCCCGCATGCAGGTTCGATACCTGCCAGGTGGTCGGCGGGAAGTACTCGTTGCCTTCGTCCCACTGTTCGGCGGCGAGCTCGGCGAGCGCCGGCGCGAGCAGGTGGATCGGGTTCTTTGCGAGGTGCGGGTATGCGATGTGGCCCTGCACGCCCTTGACGATCAGCTCGCCGGACATCGAGCCGCGGCGGCCGTTCTTCACGACGTCGCCGAGTTCGGCGGTCGACGTCGGCTCGCCGACGATGCAGTAGTCGACGCGCTCGCCGCGCGTTTCGAGCAGTTCGACGACCTTCACGGTGCCGTCGGTCGCCGGGCCTTCCTCGTCACTCGTGATCAGGAATGCGATCGAGCCGCGGTGGTTCGGGTGCGCCGCGACGAATTCCTCGGTCGCGACGACGAAGCCCGCGAGCGAGGTCTTCATGTCGGCCGCGCCGCGGCCGTACAGCTTGCCGTCGCGATGCGCGGGAATGAACGGCGGCGACGTCCATTGCTCGAGCGGGCCGGTCGGCACGACGTCGGTGTGGCCCGCGAACGCGAGCAGCTTGCCGTCGCGGCCGGCGGCGCCGCGCTTGACGGCCCACAGGTTGGTCACGCCGTGCGACGCGATGGTCTCGATGTCGAAGCCGAGCGCGGCGAGGCGCTCGGTCATGATCTGCTGGCAGTGTTGGTCGTCGGGCGTGACGGACGCGCGCGCGATCAGCTGTTCGGTAAGGGCTAGGGTGGCGGACATGGTTCGGACCACTTTCGATAAAAAATGCCGGCGCGGTGGCCGGCAGCGAGGTGTTCGGGCGCCGTGCGGCGGCAGCAGGCCAGCGAGGCCCTAGGCGGCGAACAGTGCCGCGTACTGGTCGGCCGCGAAGCCGAGCGATTTCACGCGGCCGTTGACGACGAGCACGGGGCGCTTGATGACCGACGGCTTGTGGATCATCAGCGCGACCGCGCCGGCCTGCGTTTCCGCGGCCGCCTTCATGGCGTCGTCGAGGCCGCGCCACGTGGTGCCGCGCTTGTTCACGAGCGCGTCGAGCGGCACGTCCTTCAGCCAGTCTTCGACCAGAGGCACGCTGACGCCGGCCTTCTTGAAATCGTGAAACTCGAATTCGACGCCGTGGTCGTCGAGCCACACGCGGGCTTTCTTCACGGTGTCGCAGTTCGGAATGCCGTAGACGACCACGGTGCGCGGCTTCGCCATCAGTCGCCTCGCAGCAGTTCGTTCAGGCCGACCTTCGCGCGGGTCTTCGCGTCGACCTTCTTCACGATCACCGCGCAGTACAGGCTGTGCGAGCCGTCCTTCGACGGCAGGTTGCCCGCGACGACGACCGAGCCGGCCGGGATGCGGCCGTAGCTGACTTCGCCGGTTTCGCGGTCGTAGATCTTGGTGCTCTGGCCGAGGTACACGCCCATCGAGATCACCGAGTTTTCCTCGACGATCACGCCTTCGACGACTTCCGAGCGCGCGCCGATGAAGCAGTTGTCCTCGATGATGACCGGGTTCGCCTGCAGCGGCTCGAGCACGCCGCCGATGCCGACGCCGCCCGACAGGTGCACGTTCTTGCCGATCTGCGCGCACGAGCCGACGGTCGCCCACGTGTCGACCATCGTGCCTTCGTCGACGTACGCGCCGATGTTCGTGTACGACGGCATCAGCACGACGTTCTTCGCGATGAACGAGCCGCGGCGCGCGATCGCCGGCGGCACGACGCGGAAGCCGCCCGCGGCGAAGTCTTCGGCGGTGTAGTTCGCGAACTTCGACGGCACCTTGTCGTAGAACTGCGAGTAGCCGCCGGCCGGCATCGGCGCGTTGTCCTCCAGGCGGAACGACAGCAGCACGGCCTTCTTCAGCCACTGATGCACGGTCCAGCTGCCGTCGATCTTCTCGGCGACGCGCAGCGCGCCTTTGTCGAGCTGCTCGATCGCGTGCGCGACGGCGTCACGGACTTCGGCGGGCGCGGCCTTCGGCGACAGCTCGGCGCGGTTGTCCCAGGCGGTATCGATGATTTGCTGAAGTTGTTGCGACATGTTCGTTTTCGCAGGAGATGAAGGAATTGATCGGGAGGGTCGATTACCGGGCGAGGCCGCGGCAGAAGTCGACGATGCGTTGCGCGCCCTCGACGCATTCGGGGGTGCCCGCGACGAGCGCGATCCGGATGAAATCGCGGCCCGGATTCGTGCCGTGCGCGTCGCGCGCGAGATACGAGCCGGGCAGAACCGTCACATTATAGTCGGCGTACAGGCGCCGGGCGAACTCGGTGTCCGACAGGCCGGTGCGCGCGACGTTGGCCCACAGGTAGAACGCGGCGTCGGGCAGCTTCACGTCGATCACGTCGGCGAGCATCGGCGTCACCGCGTCGAACTTCTGCACGTACAGCGCGCGGTTCTCGCGCACGTGCGCCTCGTCGTTCCATGCGGCGATGCTCGCCTGCTGCCAGACCGGCGACAGCGCCGAGCCGTGGTACGTGCGGTACAGCAGGAATTTCTTCAGCAGCGCGGCGTCGCCGGCAACGAAGCCCGAGCGCATGCCCGGCACGTTCGAGCGCTTCGACAGGCTCGACAGCATCACGAGCCGCTCGAAGCCGCGGCCGAGGCGGTGCGCGGCCTCGAGCCCGCCGAGCGGCGGCTTCGACTCGTCGAAGTAGATCTCCGAATAGCATTCGTCGGACGCGATCACGAAGCCGTGGCGGTCGGACAGCGCGAACAGCTCGCGCCAGTCGTCGAGCGTGAGCACCGCGCCGGTCGGGTTGCCCGGCGAGCACACGTACAGCAGCTGGGTGCGCGCCCAGACTTCGTCCGGCACGGCCGCGTAGTCGCACGCGTAGTTGCGGGCCGGGTCGCTGTTCGCGAAATACGGCTCGGCGCCGGCCAGCAGCGCCGCGCCTTCGTAAATTTGATAGAACGGATTCGGACAGAGTACGATCGCCTTCTCGCCGCCGGCGGAGCGGCTCGCGTCGATCACCGTCTGCGCGAGCGAGAACAGCGCTTCGCGCGAGCCTGACGCGGGCAGCACCTGCGTCGCCGGATCGATCGCCGGCAGTCCGTAGCGGCGCTCGAGCCAGCGCGCGATCGACGTGCGCAGCGCATCCGAGCCGGCCGTGGGCGGATACGCGGCGAGGCCGTCGAGCGCGACCACCGCGGCGTCGCGGATCAGCGCCGGGGTCGGGTGCTTGGGCTCGCCGATGCCGAAGCTGATCGGTTTCAGGCCGGCGGCGGGCGTACCGGCACCGGGCGTCACGTCCTTGAACAGGGCGCGCAGCTTTTCGAATGGATAGGGCTGGAGCGAGTCGAGTCGAGGGTTCACGGGCGAAGCGGCCATCGCGGCCGGTTGGAGCGAAAGGGGCGGCGCTCGCGCCGCGCGGCTGCGAACGGGCGCGGAAGGCGCGCGGCTCGCGACCGACGATTATAACGTGACGCCATGCGCTCACGGCCCGCCGCGACGGCGGCCGGGGCGGGCGAACCAAGGGTATCGAAGCACATGAACAATGCGGTACGCGGCAGCCTGCCGACGCTGGCGATCCTGATCGGCGCGTCGGTGTGGGGCCTGATCTGGTATCCGTTGCGGATCCTGGCGTCGCTGGGCCTGACGGGCACCGCGGCGAGCGCGCTGACGAGCGTCGTCGCGTTCCTGTTCGTGATCGTCGCGCGGCGCCGCGCGATCGCGACGCTGCGCTGGCACTGGGTGCTGCCGGGCATCGCAGTGACGGCCGGGATCACCAACCTCGGCTTCGTGTGGGGCACGATCCACGGCGAGGTGCTGCGCGTGATGCTGCTGTTCTATCTGACCCCCGCATGGACCGCGATCTACGCGCACTTCCTGCTGCGCGAGCGGCTCACCTGGGCGGGCGCGGGGCTCGCCGCGCTGTCGATCGGCGGCGCGATGCTGATGCTGTGGTCGCCGCGGCTCGGCGTGCCGCTGCCGGCCAACCCGGCCGAATGGGCGGGGCTCGCGGCCGGGCTGAGCTTCGCGATGAGCAACGTGCTGGTCGTCAAGGCGAGCCGCGAGCTGCCGCAGATGCGGGCCGAGATGCGCACCGCGACGCTGTTCGGCGGCGCGGCGGTGTTCGGCGCGATCGCGTCCCTGTTCGAGGGGCTGCCGGCCGTGCCGGCGGGCGGGAATCTGGGCGTCGCGGCGCTGCTGGTCGCGGGCATCGGCGTGACGATGGCGTCCAACAACCTGCTGGTGCAGTTTGGGCTCGCGCGCGTGCCGGCGAACCGGGCGTCGATCATCATGCTGTTCGAGATCGTCATCACCGCGCTGTCGGCGTGGGTGTTTGCGAGCGAGCTGCCGGGCGCGCGGGAGTGGGCAGGTGGCGCCTGCATCGTGCTCGCGACGCTGCTGTCGAGCCGGGTCCACCGGCCGCGCGCCGCGCAGGACAAACCCGGGAACGGGCGGGACGGCGCACGCGCGATGGTATGATGGGTGCCGTTTGCGGGGCCCGACGCTCGAGAGCGCGGCCCCGTTTTTGAATTCCGAGGCGCGCCGCGCGCAAGGGCCGGCTGGTCCGGCGCGGCGTGTCGTCGTCCGTTTCACACCTTCTTCACATCCGATACCGCCGTGCGTCTGAGCTCGATCAAACTCGCTGGCTTCAAATCCTTCGTCGATCCCACGCATTTCCAGGTTCCGGGCCAGCTTGTCGGCGTGGTAGGCCCGAACGGGTGCGGCAAGTCCAACATCATCGACGCCGTGCGCTGGGTGCTCGGCGAGTCGCGCGCGTCCGAGCTGCGCGGCGAGTCGATGCAGGACGTGATCTTCAACGGCTCGACCGCCCGCAAGCCCGGCAGCCGGGCGAGCGTCGAGCTGATCTTCGACAACTCCGACGGCCGCGCGGCCGGGCAGTGGGGCCAGTACGGCGAGATCGCCGTGAAGCGCGTGCTGACGCGCGACGGCACGTCGAGCTACTACATCAACAACCTGCCGGCGCGCCGCCGCGACATCCAGGACATCTTCCTCGGCACCGGCCTCGGCCCGCGCGCGTACGCGATCATCGGGCAGGGCATGATCGCGCGGATCATCGAGGCGAAGCCCGAAGAGCTGCGCGTGTTCCTCGAGGAAGCCGCGGGCGTGTCGAAGTACAAGGAACGCCGCCGCGAGACCGAGAACCGCCTGCACGACACGCGCGAGAACCTGACCCGCGTCGAGGACATCGTCCGCGAGCTCACCGCGAACCTCGAGAAGCTCGAGGCGCAGGCGGTCGTCGCGACCAAGTACAAGGAGCTCGTCGCCGACGGCGAGGAAAAGCAGCGCCTGCTGTGGCTGCTGCGCAAGAACGAGGCCGGCGGCGAGCAGCAGAAGCAGCAGCGCGCGATCGAACAGGCGCAGATCGACCTGGAGGCGCAGACCGCGAAGCTGCGCGAGGTCGAGTCGCAGCTCGAGACGCTGCGCGTTGCGCACTACGCGGCGAGCGACGCGATGCAGGGCGCGCAGGGCTCGCTCTACGAGGCGAACGCCGAGGTCAGCCGGCTGGAAGCCGAGATCAAGTTCATCGTCGAATCGCGCAACCGCGTGCAGGCGCAGATCGCCGCGCTCGACGCGCAGCGCGAGCAGTGGCGCGCGCAGGCCGAGAAGGCGCAGGACGAGCTCGCGGACGCCGAGGAAGCGCGCGCGATCGCCGACGAGAAGGCCGCGCTCGCCGAGGATGACGCCGCGGCGAAGCATGACGCGCTGCCGGCGCTCGAGGCGACCTGGCGTGATGCGCAGGCGCAGCTCAACGACGAGCGCGCGCGGATCGCGCAGACCGAGCAGTCGCTGAAGCTCGAGGCCGCGCACCAGCGCAACGCCGACCAGCAGCTGCAGCAGCTGCAGCAGCGGCAGGAACGCCTGAAGGCGGAAGCGGGCGGCCTCGACGCGCCGGACGAGGCGCAGCTCGAGGAGCTGCGCATGCAGCTGGCCGAACAGGAAGAAATCCTCTCCGACGCGCAGGCGCGGCTTGCCGACGCGCAGGAAACCGTGCCGCGCCTCGACGCCGAGCGCCGCGCCGCGCACGAGCGCGTGCAGGCCGAAAGCGCGCAGATCCATCAGCTCGAGGCGCGCCTCGCCGCGCTCAAGCAGCTGCAGGAGAACGTGCAGACCGAAGGCAAGGTGCAGCCGTGGCTCGACAAGCACGAGCTCGGCACGCTGCCGCGGCTGTGGAAGAAGCTGCATGTCGAGCCGGGCTGGGAAACGGCGCTCGAGGCCGTGCTGCGCGAGCGGCTCGCCGCGCTCGAAGTGTCGAATCTCGACTGGGTGAAGGCGTTCGCGACCGACGCGCCGCCCGCGAAGCTCGCGTTCTACGCGCCGCCGCCGGCCGGCGAGCCGCCCGTGGCGGCGGCCGGGCTGCGCCCGGTGCTGTCGCTCGTGCGCATCGACGACGCGGGCATCCGCGCGGTGCTGAACGACTGGCTCGGCAACGTGTACGTCGCCGACGACGTCGCGCAGGCGCTCGCGACGCGCACGCAGCTGCCGGCCGGCGGCTCGTTCGTCGTCAAGGCGGGCCATCTCGTCACGCGCGTCGGCGTGCAGCTGTACGCGGCCGATTCGGAACAGGCGGGGATGCTCGCCCGCCAGCAGGAAATCGAGAACCTGACGCGCCAGGTGCGCGCGCAGGCGCTGCTCGCGGACGAGGCGAAGTCGGCCGTGGTGCGCGCGGAAGCCGCGCACACGCAGGCGACGCAGGCGCTCACCGACGTGCGCGCGCAGGCCGAGCGCGCGACGCAGCGGGTGCACGCGCTGCAGATGGACGTGCTGAAGCTCGCGCAGGCGCACGAGCGCTACACGCAGCGCAGCACGCAGATCCGCGAGGAGCTCGAGGAAATCGGCGCGCAGGTCGAGGAGCAGCGTGCGCTGCGCGCGGAGTCGGAGGCGAATTTCGAGCGCTTCGACGGCGAGCTCGCGGAACTGCAGGCGCGCTTCGAGGACAACCAGCTCGCGTTCGAGTCGCTCGACGAATCGCTGTCGCAGGCGCGCCAGGCGGCGCGCGATCTGGAGCGCGGCGCGAACGACGCGCGCTTCGCCGCGCGCAACGCGGCGACCCGGATCGACGAGCTCAAGCGCAGCATCCAGGTCGCGCACGAGCAGAGCGAGCGCGTCGCCGCGTCGCTGGAAGACGCGCGCGCCGAGCTCGAGACGATCAACGAGCAGACCGCGCATACGGGCCTGCAGGACGCGCTCGAAATCCGCGCGGTGAAGGAAGAGGCGCTGCAGGCCGCGCGCATCGAGCTCGACGACCTGACCGCGAAGCTGCGCGCGTCGGACGAGCAGCGTCTCGTCGCCGAGCGTTCGCTGCAGCCGCTGCGCGACCGCATCACCGAGCTGCAGCTGAAGGAGCAGGCGGCGCGCCTGGCGGTCGAGCAGTTCGCCGAGCAGCTCGCGACGGCCGAGGTCGACGAGGCCGCGCTGCGCGAGAAGCTGACGCCGGACCTGAAGCCGTCGTACCTGCAGGGCGAGGTCACGCGGATCAACAATGCGATCAACGCGCTCGGCCCCGTGAACATGGCGGCGCTCGACGAACTGAAGGCCGCGAACGAGCGCAAGGTGTTCCTCGACGCGCAGTCGGCCGACCTGAACGACGCGATCACGACCCTCGAGGACGCGATCCACAAGATCGACCAGGAAACCCGCACGCTGCTGCAGGGAACCTTCGACGAAGTCAATCGTCACTTCAGCGACCTGTTCCCGCGCCTGTTCGGCGGCGGCCAGGCGAAGCTGATCATGACGGGCGACGAGATCCTCGACGCCGGCGTGCAGGTGATGGCGCAGCCGCCCGGCAAGAAGAACGCGACGATTCACCTGCTGTCCGGCGGCGAGAAGGCGCTGACCGCGACCGCGCTGGTGTTCGCGATGTTCCAGCTGAATCCGGCCCCGTTCTGTCTGCTGGACGAGGTCGACGCACCGCTCGACGACGCGAACACCGAGCGTTTCGCGAATCTCGTGCGCGCGATGTCGGACAAGACGCAGTTCCTCTTCATCTCGCACAACAAGATCGCGATGGAGATGGCGCAGCAGCTGATCGGCGTGACGATGCAGGAGCAGGGCGTGTCGCGGATCGTCGCGGTGGACATGGAAACCGCCGCGGGTTTTGCCCAGAATTGACGTTTACGAACCGGGTTCGCGGGCGTGCGGCACGGAGCCGCCCGGCGCAATGGCGCCCCGCTTGCGAGCCCAACGAAAAAGAATCGTGATGGAGCGTGCATGGACGAGTTGACACTCGGTTTGATCGGCGCAGGCGCGGTCGTGGTGGGCGGCGTCGTGGTCTACAACGCGTGGCAGGGCGCGAAGGTGCGGCGCAGGATGCCGCGTCCGATGCCTCAGGAGACGGCGGACGCGATGCACCGCCCGGAACGCGACGACGAGCTGCCGTTCATCGAGCCCGTGCGCCAGCCGGCGCGCCGCGAATCGGCGGCGCCGGACGCCGAGGCTGCAGCGGGCGCAGCCGGCGCGTCGGCCGAGGCGGCGCGCGTCGAGCCGACGTTCGGTGGGGCCACCTTAGGCGGGGCCGCCTTGGGCGGCGCGGCGCCTGCCGACATGCCGGCGGACCTGCAGGCCGAGGCGACGTCGGCCGACCTGCCGGTCGCCGAGACGGCCGACGATAGCGGCGCGAGCGAGCCGGTCGAGCCGGTCAAGCCTGCCGAGCCGGTGCTGCCGGCCGCGACGACGATCTCCGCGGCGCCGCCCGCGGTCGTCGACCGCCGGATCGATTGCATCGTGCCGATCCGCCTCGCGTCGCCGCTGCCGGGCGACAAGATCCTGCCGGTCGCGCAGCGCCTGCGCCGCGCGGGGAGCAAGCCGGTGCACATCGAAGGCAAGCCGGAAGGCGGCAACTGGGAGCTGCTGCAGAACGGCGTGCGCTACGACGAGCTGCGCGCGGCCGCGCAGCTCGCGAACCGCGGCGGCCCGCTGAACGAGCTGGAGTTCTCGGAATTCGTGACGGGCGTCCAGCAGTTCGCCGACGCGATCGACGGCGCGCCCGAATTCCCGGACATGATGGAGACGGTGTCGATGGCGCGCGAGCTCGACGGCTTCGCCGCGCAATGCGACGCGCAGCTGTTGATCAACGTGATGTCGGACGGCGCGCCGTGGTCGGCCAACTACGTGCAGGCGGTGGCGTCGCAGGACGGGCTGCTGCTGTCGCGCGACGGCACGCGCTTCGTCAAGCTCGACGCGAAGCAGAATCCGGTGTTCATGCTGCAGTTCGGCGACACCAACTTCCTGCGCGACGATCTGACCTACAAGGGCGGCAACATGATCACGCTGGTGCTCGACGTGCCGGTCGCGGAAGAGGACATCCTGCCGTTCCGGCTGATGTGCGACTACGCGAAGTCGCTGTCCGAGCGGATCGGCGCGCGGGTGGTCGACGACCAGCGCCGGCCGCTGCCGGAATCGACGCTGCTCGCGATCGAGCAGCAACTGATGAAGCTGTACGCGAAGCTCGAGGAGGCCGGCATCCCGGCCGGCTCGCCGGTCACGCGGCGGCTGTTCAGCCAGTAACGCGAACCACTGGTCGCGGCGCGCGATCCGCCGCCGCGACCCGCTGCCGGCGGCTGTCGGCAGCATCGCGCGCCACGCCGTTTCCGGCCCCCGGCGCGGCGCCAAACTGAGATAATCTGGCATTCGATTGTCTCAGAAAGAATCTGCCGCCAGCATGGCCCGAACCCAAGCCGAACCGCCAGCCAGCCAGCCCGACGCGCGCGCCGCGTGGCTGCGCGACCAACTCGAGCGGGCGAACCACGCCTATTACGTGCTCGACCAGCCGGACCTGCCGGACGCCGAATACGACCGACTGTTTCTCGAACTGCAACAGATCGAGGCGGACCACCCCGAACTCGTGACGCCCGACTCGCCGACGCAGCGCGTCGGCGGCGCGGTCGCGGGCGGCTTCACGCCGGTCGTCCACGACGCGCCGATGCTGTCGCTGAACAACGGCTTCGAGGACGAGGACATCGTCGCGTTCGACAAGCGCATCGCCGACGCGCTCGACAAGGCCGTCGATCTCGCCGGGTCGGTGACCGACCCTGTCGAATACGCGTGCGAGCTGAAATTCGACGGCCTCGCCATCTCGCTGCGCTACGAAAACGGCGTGTTCGTGCAGGCGTCGACGCGCGGCGACGGCACGACCGGCGAGGACGTGACGCAGAACGTCCGCACGATCCGCTCGCTGCCGCTGAAGCTGAAGGGCAAGAACCTGCCGGCCGTGCTCGACGTGCGCGGCGAGGTGCTGATGTTCAAGCGCGATTTCGCGCGCCTGAACGAACGCCAGCGCGCGGCCGGGCAGCGCGAATTCGCGAACCCGCGCAACGCGGCGGCCGGCAGCCTGCGCCAGCTCGATCCGAAGATCACCGCGCAGCGCCCGCTGTCGTTCTTCGCGTACGGGATCGGCGTGCTCGACGGCGCGCCGATGCCCGACACGCACAGCGCGCTGCTCGACTGGTACGAGGCGCTCGGCCTGCCGGTGAACCGCGAGCGCGCGGTCGTGCGCGGCGCTAACGGGCTGCTCGGGTTCTTCCGCAAGATCGGCGAGCAGCGCGAGTCGCTGCCGTACGACATCGACGGCGTCGTCTACAAGGTGAACCGCCGCGACGAACAGGAGCGGCTCGGCTTCGTGTCGCGCGCGCCGCGCTTCGCGCTCGCGCACAAGTTCCCCGCGCAGGAAGCGCTGACGACGCTCGTCGCGATCGATGTGCAGGTCGGGCGTACCGGTGCGATCACGCCGGTCGCGCGGCTCGAGCCGGTGTTCGTCGGCGGCGCGACCGTGACCAACGCAACGCTGCACAACGAGGACGAGGTGCGCCGCAAGGACATCCGCATCGGCGACACGGTGATCGTGAGGCGTGCGGGCGACGTGATTCCGGAAGTGGTCGGCGCGGTGCTCGACCGGCGGCCGGACCCTGCGCCGGAGTTCGTGATGCCGACCGAGTGCCCGGTGTGCGGCTCGCGCATCGAGCGGTTGCCGGACGAGGCGATCGCCCGCTGCACGGGCGGCCTGTTCTGCCCGGCGCAGCGCAAGCAGGCGCTGTGGCACTTCGCGCAGCGGCGCGCGCTCGACATCGACGGGCTCGGCGAGAAGATCATCGACCAGCTGGTCGAGCAGAACATCGTGCGCACGCCGGCAGACCTGTTCAACCTCGGCTTCGCGACGCTCGCGGAACTCGACCGGTTCGCGGAGAAGTCCGCGCAGAACCTGCTCGATTCGCTCGAGAAGGCCAAGCACACGACGCTGGCACGCTTCATCTACGGGCTCGGCATCCGCCACGTCGGCGAATCGACCGCGAAGGACCTCGCGAAGCATTTCGGCTCGCTGAACCCGATCATGGATGCGACGGTCGAGGAATTGCTCGAAGTCAACGACGTCGGGCCGATCGTCGCCGAGTCGATCCACCAGTTCTTCGCGGAGGAGCACAACCGCACGGTGATCGAGCAGCTGCGCGCGCCGGGCAAAGTCACGTGGCCCGAAGGGCCGCCCGCGCCGAAGGCGCCGCAGGGCGTGCTGGCCGGCAAGACCGTCGTGCTGACGGGCACGCTGCCGAACCTCACGCGCGATGCGGCGAAGGAGATGCTCGAGGCGGCCGGCGCGAAGGTCGCCGGCTCGGTGTCGAAGAAGACGGATTATGTCGTCGCGGGCGCGGAGGCGGGCAGCAAGCTCGCGAAGGCCGAGGAACTCGGCATCCCGGTGCTGGACGAAGACGGATTGCACCAACTTCTGGAGGGCCATGCGCCATGATTCGCGAGATTCTGAAGATGGGCGATCCCCGTCTGCTCGAGATCGCCCAGCCGGTCGAGCGCTTCGACACGCCGGCGCTGCACGAACTGGTCGCCGACATGTTCGAGACGATGCATCACGCGAACGGCGCGGGATTGGCCGCGCCGCAGATCGGCGTCGGCCTGCAGGTCATCATCTTCGGCTTCGGCAACAACAACCGCTACCCGGAAGCGCCGCCCGTGCCCGAGACGGTGCTGATCAACCCGAAGGTCGAGTACATGCCGCCGGACATGGAGGAGGGCTGGGAAGGCTGCCTGTCGGTGCCGGGCATGCGCGGCGTCGTCAGCCGCTACGCGAAGATCCGCTACAGCGGCTTCGACCAGTTCGGCGCGAAGATCGACCGGGTCGCCGAAGGGTTTCACGCGCGGGTCGTCCAGCACGAATACGATCACCTGATCGGCAAGCTGTACCCGATGCGGATCACCGACTTCACGCGCTTCGGGTTTACCGACGTGCTGTTTCCGGGGCTCGACGCGACGGACGACTGATGGGGGACGGGCGCGATCGTTCGCATTGCCCGCCGGAATGAGAAAAGCCCGCCGGAAGAACATCGGCGGGCTTTTTCGTAACGTGCGCAGATGCGCCGCGCAGGGTCGTCGGA
Source organism: Burkholderia ubonensis (assembly GCF_001718695.1). Classification (NCBI taxonomy): domain Bacteria; kingdom Pseudomonadati; phylum Pseudomonadota; class Betaproteobacteria; order Burkholderiales; family Burkholderiaceae; genus Burkholderia; species Burkholderia ubonensis. Next base: position 438,529 of record NZ_CP013420.1, read on the forward strand.
ACCGCCGTCAGAACGTCTCGTCGGCCGACAGGTAGCGCCATTGCCCCTGCGGCAGCGCGCCGAGCATCACGCGGCCCATGCGCACGCGCTTGAGGCCGATCACCTCGAGGCCGACCAGCTCGCACATGCGGCGGATCTGGCGCTTCTTGCCTTCGCGCAGCACGAAGCGCAGCTGCTCGCCGTTCTGCCAGCTCACCATCGCGGGCTTCAGCGCGACGCCGTCGAGCTCGAGGCCGTGGCGCAGCTTCGCGAGCGATTCCGCCGGGAAGTGCTGGTCGATGTCGATCAGGCGCTCGCCGAAGCGCACGCGCACCAGGTATTCCTTGTCGATGTCCGACTGCTCGCCGATCAGCTGCTTCGCGATCCGGCCGTTCTGCGTCAGCACGAGCAGGCCGGTCGAATCGATGTCGAGCCGGCCGGCCGGCGCGAGCGAGTGCAGATGCTGCGGCGAGAAGCGCAGCGCCGAGCGGTCGCCGCTCCAGTGGTTCTCGCGCGTGATCAGCACGGTCGCGGGCTCGTAGCCGTCTTCCGCCTGGCCCGACACGTAGCCGACCGGCTTGTGCAGCAGGATCGTCACCTGCGCCGCTTGTGCCGCGCTGGCGCGTTCGTCGATCTCGATGCGCTGGTCGGCGCGCACCTTGGTGCCGAGCGTGTCGATGCGTTCGCCGTCGACCAGCACCCAGCCTTTCTCGATCCATTCGTCGGCTTCGCGGCGCGAGCACAGGCCCAGTTCGGACATCCGCTTCGACAGGCGCATCAGGCCCGTTTCGTCACCGTGATCGATGTCGGCGGCGCGGTGCTTGACCGGCTGGGTGGTTTTCAGTGCGGGGCTGCTCGTGCGGCGCTCGGTGCTGCTGCGCTCGGTGGGGCGTGCCGGGCGCGCGGGGCGGTCGCCGAAACTGCGCTTTGCGCCTGCGCCGGCATCCTTGTCGCGGTAAGGCGCGCGTGCGCCGCCTTCGGCGCCTGCGCGGCGCGGGCGTGCATCGTCATCGCGTGCGGGACGTGCGGGGCGGTCGCCGAAGCTGCGCTTCGCGCCTTCACCGGCCGCCTTGTCGCGATACGGCGCGCGTGCGCCGCCTTCGCCACCTGCGCGGCGCGGGCGATCGTCATCGCGTGCGGGACGTGCCGGGCGGTCGCCGAAGCTGCGCTTCGCGCCTTCACCGGCCGCCTTGTCGCGATATGGCGCGCGTGCGCCGCCTTCGCTACCTGCGCGGCGCGGGCGATCGTCATCGCGTGCGGGACGCGCCGGACGGTCGCCGAAGCTGCGCTTCGCATCTTCACCGGCTGCCTTGTCGCGATACGGCGCGCGTGCGCCGCCTTCGCCACCTGTGCGCCGCGGGCGATCGTCATCGCGTGCGGGACGTGCGGGGCGGTCACCGAAGCTGCGCTTGGCGCCTTCGCCGCCTGTCGTGTCGCGATACGGCGCGCGTGCGCCGCCTTCGCCACCTGCGCGGCGCGGGCGATCGTCATCGCGTGCGGGACGCGCCGGACGGTCGCCGGTCGCACGACGGTCGCCGAAGCTGCGCTTCGCGCCTTCGCCGGCATCCTTGTCGCGATACGGCGCACGCGCACCGCCTTCGGCGCCTGCACGGCGCGGCCGCGCGTCGCCGCGCGCTGCGCCGGCGTCACGCGGCGCGCGATCCGCGCCCGGCCGTTGCGCGTCGCGCGACTCGGCGGCACGCTTGCCGGCGCCGGCCGCGGCGGGCTTCTGCGCACGCGGCGGCTTGTCGCCGGGGGCCGGCGCGGCGGGGCGCACGGCCTTGCGGGCGACGAGGCTGCCGGAACGGACGGGGGCGCGGGTCGGTGACGCCGGCCGCGGATTCTTGACGGTCAATTTGGTGCGCATAAACGCTGGGATACTTTCAGACTGTTTCAGACTGCGATCGCGCGCAGCAGCTCGGTTTCCACCTGAATCTGCAGACGGTTGCCGGAGAGGCCGGCGCCGTCGAGCAGGAAGATGTCCTCGACGCGTTCGCCGAGCGTATTGATCCGCGCCGCGTGGACGCCGACCCGGTGCTCGGCCAGCACGCGCGCGATCGAATAGAGAAGGCCCGGCCGGTCGTTGGCGGACACGGACAGGATGTAGTACTGGCCGCGCTCGTCGGCCCGCAGGTCGACGCGCGGCGTGATCGGAAACGTCCGCGACAGTCGCGACAGCCGGCCCTTGGACGGTTCCGGCAGCGGCGCGGCCTCGGCGAGGCGCGTCGCCAGCTGCTGCTCGACGAGGTTCGCGATGTCGCGGTACTGCACGTCGTGCTCGGTTTGCGTGACGATGAAGTTGTCGAGCGCATAGCCGTGCCGCGTCGTGCTGACGCGCGCGTCGAGCACCGACAGCCCGTTGCGGTCGAAGTACGCGCAGATGCCCGCGAACAGGTCCGCGCGGTCCTTCACGTAGACGAGCACCTGCAGCGCGTCGCCGACGGGCGACGGCCGCGCGCGCACGATCGCGGTCTCGGCGTTCACGTGCCGATACAGCACGCGGGTCTGCCACGCGATGTCGGCGGCGTCGTGGCGCAGGAAGAAGCCGACGTCGAGCTGGTCCCACAGCGCGCGGTGCGCATCGGTGGGCACGGTCTCGAGGCGCAGCAGCGCGAGCGCCTCTTCCTGGCGCGACTTCAGTTCGGAATGCGTGTCGGGTTGCGCGCCGCCGAGCACCGCGAGCGTCGCGCGGTACAGGTCTTCGAGCAGCTTGCCCTTCCACGTGTTCCAGACCTTCGGGCTGGTGCCGCGGATGTCCGCGACGGTCAGCAGGTAGAGCGCCGTCAGCCGGCGCTCGCTGCCGACGAGATCGGCGAAGCGCTTGACGACTTCCGGGTCGCTCGTGTCCTGCTTCTGCGCGACCTGGCTCATCGTCAGGTGATGCTGGACCAACCAGACGATCAGCGCGGCATCGTCGCCGGCGACGCCGTGCTCGCGGCAGAAGCGCCGCGCGTCGGCCATCCCGAGCGTCGAGTGATCGCCGCCGCGGCCCTTCGCGATGTCGTGGAACAGCGCCGCGATGTACAACACCCACGGCCGCTCGAAGTTGCCGATCAGCTGGCTGCAGAACGGATATTCGTGCGCATGCTCGGCGACCGCGAAGCGGCGGATGTTGCGCAGCACCATCAGGATGTGCTGGTCGACCGTGTACACGTGATACAGGTCGTGCTGCATCTGGCCGACGATGCGGCGGAAATTCAGCAGATAGCGGCCGAGCACGCTCGTCTGGTTCATCAGCCGGAACGCATGCGTGATGCCTTCGGGCTGCTGCAGGATCTGCATGAACGTGCGGCGGTTCTGCGGATCGCGCCGCCACGCGTTGTTCATGATCTCGCGCGAGTTGTACAGCGCCCGCAGCGTGCGCGCGGACAGGCCCTTCACGCCGCGCGTCGTCTCGTAGAGCAGGAATGCCTCGAGGATCGCGTCCGGATGGCGCTCGAACACGTCGTCGTCGACGATCTCGAGCATCCCCTGCTTCTCGACGAAGCGCTCGGGCGACAGCACGCGCGTGATGCCGCTCGTGGCCGGGAACAGCTGGGCCTCGATGTTCTGGATCAGGATCGTCGCGAGCTGCGTGACGGCCTTCGCGGCCCAGTAGTAGCGGCGCATCAGCTGCTCGCTCGCGCGCTTCGCGGGCGTCGGCCGGTAGCCGAAGCTTTCGGCCGCCTGGGTCTGCAGGTCGAACACGAGCATGTCCTGGCGGCGCCCGGCGATCACGTGCAGCCGCGCGCGCAGCGTCTTCAGGAAGCCTTCGTTGCGGCGCAGCTCGCGCGCTTCGCGCTCGGTGATGAGGCCGCGCGTGTCGAGCTCGCGCCAGCTGCTGCCGAAGCCGGCCGCGCGCGCGATCCACAGGATCGTCTGCAGGTCGCGCAGCCCGCCCGGGCTTTCCTTCACGTTCGGCTCGAGGCTGTACGGCGTGTCCTGGCTCTTCGCGTGGCGCTGGCGCATCTCGAGCACCTTCGCGGTGAAGAACGCGCGCGCGTCGAGCGCCTCGTGGTAGCGCACCGTGAAGCGCTCGAACAGCGCGGTGCTGCCGACGATGCGGCGCGCTTCCAGCAGCGAGGTCTGCACCGTGACGTCCTGCGACGCCTCCTCGATGCATTGCGCGACCGTGCGCACGCTGCTGCCGATCTCGAGGCCGAGATCCCAGGCCATGCCGATGAAGCGCTCGATCCGGGCGTCGAGTTCGGCGGCATGCCCGTCGGGCAGCAGCACGAGGATGTCGACGTCGGAATAGGGGGCCAGCTCGCCGCGCCCGTAGCCGCCGACCGCGACGAGCGCGAGCGTCGCGGGCAGCCCGCAGTCGTCCCAGACACGCTTGAGCGCATCGTCGGTGGCCTTCGACAGCGCGTGCATCAGCGACGCGACGTTGGTCGCGCTGCGAAAGCGCGCGAGCAGGTCGGCCTTTGCGGCCTTGAATTCGGCGCGCCGCGAGAGCGCTTCGGTCGAGGGGGCGGCGTGAGCGCTCATGGGCGGCGGATCAGAAGCGGGCGGGCGCGGACGCGCTCACGCCGCCGGGGTCGAATGGGCGAAGACGGGGCGCTCGGGCGAGCCGGCGGACACGGTCAGCACGTCGTAGCCGGTGTCGGTGACGAGCACGGTGTGCTCCCACTGCGCGGACAGGCTGCGGTCGCGCGTCTTGACCGTCCACTGGTCGGGCATCGTGCGGATGTCGCGCTTGCCGGCGTTGATCATCGGCTCGATCGTGAAGATCATGCCCGGCTTCAGTTCGACGCCGGTGCCCGGACGGCCGTAGTGGACGACCTGCGGATCCTCGTGAAACACCGTGCCGATGCCGTGGCCGCAGTACTCGCGCACGACGCTGTAGCCCTGCGCTTCCGCGTGCTTCTGGATCGCGTGGCCGATGTCGCCGAGGTGCGCGCCCGGCTTGACCTGGTCGATGCCGAGCCACATGCACTCGTAGGTGGTCTGCACGAGGCGCTTCGCGAGGATCGAGCCCTCGCCGACGATGAACATCCGGCTCGTGTCGCCGAAGTAGCCATCCTTGATCACGGTGACGTCGATGTTCAGCGCGTCGCCGTTCTTGAGCACCTTGTCGCCCGGGATGCCGTGGCAGATCACGTCGTTGACGGAAATGCAGCACGACGCCGGGTAGGGCGGGTAGCCGGGCGGCTGGTAGTTCAGCGTCGCGGGAACCGTGCCCTGCACGTCGACCATGTAGTTGTGGCAGAGGCGGTCGAGTTCGGCGGTCGTGATGCCCGCGACGACGTGCGGGGTGAGGTAGTCGAGCACTTCGCTCGCCAGACGGCAGGCGACGCGCATCTGCGCGATATCGTGTTCGTTTTTGAGCGTAATAGCCATCGGGGTGTGCCTGGAAAGCGGTGAATTGACGGATTATCGCACCTTATGCCGGGCGTCGCAGCCCCGGCGGCCGCGCGGATGCGGGTTTTTGCGGATTGTCGCGGGCACCGCCGCCGGCCCGGCAAAGTGTCGGGCGACTTGAGAGCGTACCACTCGGCATGCTATACTCTTTGGCTAAGTCGACACTCAAATGCGTCGCATGTCCCAAGCTGGGCGGCGTTTTGCAGTGAAAGGCTTGCGGCACGCGCATCTTCGTTTCGCGCGTGCCGAATCGCAAGCCGGCGCAACCAGGGTGCCGGCCGCGCGAAACGGAAAGCCTGCGGGCCCGTTCGTGCGGCGGTACGGCAGCCGGCTTAAGACCCAACCCTCGTGGAGAATTTACATGGCAGTTACGATGCGCCAAATGCTGGAAGCGGGTGTCCACTTCGGTCACCAGACCCGTTTCTGGAACCCGAAGATGGCACCGTTCATTTTCGGTCACCGCAACAAGATTCACATCATCAACCTCGAAAAGACGCTGCCGATGTTCAACGACGCACAGAAGTACGTGCGTCAGCTGGCGGCGAACCGCGGCACGATCCTGTTCGTCGGCACGAAGCGCCAGTCGCGCGACACGATCGCGCAGGAAGCGCAGCGCGCAGGCATGCCGTACGTCAACGCACGCTGGCTCGGCGGCATGATGACCAACTTCAAGACGCTGAAGGTTTCGATCAAGCGCCTGAAGGACATGGAAGCGGCGGTCGAGGCAGGCGAGCTCGAGAAGATGAGCAAGAAGGAAGCGCTGCTGTTCGAGCGTGAAATCGCCAAGCTGCAGAAGTCGATCGGCGGCGTGAAGGACATGGGCGGCATTCCGGACGCGATCTTCGTCGTCGACGTCGGCTACCACAAGATTGCCGTCACCGAAGCGAACAAGCTGGGCGTGCCGGTCATCGCCGTGGTCGATACGAACCACTCGCCGGAAGGCGTGGACTACGTGATCCCGGGTAACGACGACTCGAGCAAGGCAGTCGCGCTGTACGCGGAAGGCGTGGCCGACGCGATCCTCGAAGGCCGTGCGAACGCGGTCAACGAAGTGGTCCAGGCAGTGCGCGGCGGCGACGACGAGTACGTCGAGGAAAACGCGTAACTGGCCCCGAGCCGGCGCAAAAAGGGGGCTCTCAACAGGCCCCCTTTTTTTAAGCTTGTGCGCCGGACCTGAACGCGCCGAATCGGCGCGGGTCCGGAAACGAATCTCGGCCGTTCGCGTCCAAGCGGGCGGCGTTGTGAATACAGACTCAAGGAGCGAATGATGGCGGCAATTACCGCAAGCATGGTGGCAGAACTGCGCGCAAAGACCGACGCACCGATGATGGAGTGCAAGAAGGCGCTGACGGAAGCCGACGGCGACCTGGCCAAGGCTGAAGAGCTGCTGCGCGTCAAGCTCGGCAACAAGGCGAGCAAGGCGGCATCGCGCGTGACGGCCGAAGGCGTCGTCGCATCGTTCGTCGGCGGCAATGCGGGCGCGCTCGTCGAGCTGAACTGCGAAACCGACTTCGTCGCGAAGAACGACGACTTCCTCGCGTTCTCGAAGACCGTCGCGGAACTCGTCGCGACGCAGAACCCGGCTGACGTGGCTGCGCTGTCGGCGCTGCCGCTCGACGGCTCGACGGTCGACGCAGTGCGCCTGGCGCTGATCGGCAAGATCGGCGAGAACGTGTCGATCCGCCGTTTCGTCCGTTTCGAAACCGCGAACAAGATCGCGACCTACCTGCACGGCGCGCGCATCGGCGTGATCGTCGAGTACACGGGCGCGGACGAGCAGGTCGGCAAGGACGTCGCGATGCACATCGCGGCGATGAAGCCGGTCGCGCTGTCGTCGGATGACGTCCCGGCCGAGCTGATCGAGACGGAGCGCCGCGTGGCCGAGCAGAAGGCTGCGGAATCGGGCAAGCCGGCCGAGATCGTCGCGAAGATGGTCGACGGCAGCGTCCAGAAGTACCTGAAGGAAGTGTCGCTGCTGAACCAGTCGTTCGTGAAGAACGACAAGCAGACGATCGAGCAGATGCTGAAGGCAGCGAATGCCGCAGTGCAGAAGTTCGCGCTGTTCGTCGTCGGCGAAGGCATCGAGAAGCGTCAGGACGACTTCGCGGCCGAAGTGGCCGCCCAAGTCGCAGCAGCAAAGCAGCAGTAAGCGGTCCGGCAGCACCCGCGGCGGGCGTCCGCTCCGCCGCGGCCGGCGGCGTCGCCGGGCCGGCCGGAAGGTCCGGTCTGGCCGGCGGCGCTTGCCCGAATCAGTATTTCGCCCCTACAGTTCGTGGTTGTCATCCTCTCGTCGCTCGGAAGCCCCTATGTCCAATGCCTATAAACGCGTCCTCCTCAAACTTTCCGGCGAAGCGCTGATGGGCGACGATGCCTTCGGCATCAATCGCGCTACGATTGAACGGATGGTGGCCGATATCGCCGAAGTCGTGCGTCTCGGCACGCAGCTCGCGGTGGTGATCGGCGGCGGTAATATTTTCCGCGGCGTCGCGGGCGGCGCGGCCGGCATGGACCGTGCGACGGCGGACTACATGGGGATGCTGGCGACGATGATGAACGCGCTGGCGCTGCAGGACGCGATGCGCCACGCCGGCATCGAGGCGCGCGTGCAGTCCGCGCTGCGGATGGATCAGGTCGTCGAGCCGTACATCCGCCCGCGTGCGATCCGCCAGCTCGAGGAGGGCCGCGTCGTGATCTTTGCCGCCGGCACCGGCAACCCGTTCTTCACGACCGACACGGCCGCCGCGCTGCGCGGCTCGGAAGTGGGCGCCGAGGTGGTGCTGAAGGCGACCAAGGTCGACGGCGTGTATTCCGCCGATCCGAAGAAGGATCCGTCGGCCACGCGCTACACGACGATCAGCTTCGACGAGGCGATCAGCCGCAACCTGCAGGTGATGGACGCGACCGCGTTCGCGCTGTGCCGCGACCAGAAGCTGCCGATTCGCGTGTTTTCGATCAACAAGCCGGGTGCGCTCAAGCGCATCGTGCTGGGCGAGGACGAGGGTACGCTCGTCCACGTGTAAACTCCCGCGGATGCGGGCGACCGGTTGGGACGCCCGCGCGGCGCCGCTGCGCACGCGACGAGTTGCGCACGCGACGAGTCCGCGTTCATTGAAGATTTGAAGGTTCGGAGGTTGAAATGAGTGTCGCTGATGTCAAGAAGGGCGTAGAGCAGAAGATGCAGCGCTCGATCGAAGCGTTCAAGAACGATCTGGCGAAGATCCGCACGGGCCGTGCGCACACGGGCCTGCTTGATCACGTGCAGGTCGACTACTACGGCTCGATGGTGCCGATCTCGCAGGTGGCCAACCTGACGCTCGTCGACGCGCGCACGATCGGCGTGCAGCCGTGGGAAAAGAACATGGTCGCGAAGGTCGAGAAGGCGATCCGCGAAGCCGACCTGGGCCTGAACCCGGCGACGTCGGGCGACCTGATCCGCGTGCCGATGCCGCCGCTGACGGAAGAGCGCCGCCGCGAGCTGACGAAGGTCGTCAAGAGCGAAGGCGAGACCGCGAAGGTGGCGATCCGCAACCTGCGCCGCGACGCGAACGAGCAGCTGAAGAAGCTGGTCAAGGACAAGGAAATCTCGGAAGACGACGAGCGCCGCGCGGGCGACGACGTGCAGAAGCTGACCGACAAGCACGTGACCGAAATCGACAAGCTCGTGCAGAGCAAGGAAGCGGAGATCATGACGGTCTGACCGTCGTTCTCGCGTACCGCCTTCTTCCCGCATTACTGTCTCAACGGCCATGACTTATACCAGCTCTACCGTTCGCGTGCCTGACGTCGGCGCCGTGCCGCGTCACATCGCGATCATCATGGACGGCAATGGCCGTTGGGCGACCGAACGCCGCCTGCCTCGCGTCGCGGGGCATACGCGCGGCGTCGACGCCGTGCGGGCGGTGGTCGAGGGCTGCGCGCGCGTCGGCGTCGAATACCTGACGCTGTTCGCGTTCAGCTCGGAGAACTGGCGGCGGCCGACCGACGAAGTGTCGTTCCTGATGCGGCTGTTCATCACCGCGCTGGAGCGCGAGGTCGGCAAGCTGCATGCGAACGGGATCCGCCTGCGCGTCGTCGGCGATCTCGACCGCTTCGAGCCGCGGATCCAGGCGCTGATCCGCCGCGCCGAAACCAAGACGGCGCGCAACACGCGCCTCACGCTCACCATCGCCGCGAACTACGGCGGCCGGTGGGACATCCTGCAAGCGACCCGCAAGCTCGTCGAGCAGGCCGCGCGCGAGGGCCGCGAGGTGGAAGTCAGCGAAGACAGCTTCGCGCCCCACCTGGCGATGGCCTATGCGCCGGAGCCCGACCTGTTCATCCGCACCGGCGGCGAACAGCGCATCAGCAACTTCCTGCTGTGGCAGCTCGCGTACACCGAATTCTATTTCACCGACAAATTCTGGCCGGACTTCGACGGCGCGGCGCTGACCGATGCGCTGGCGTCGTACACCGATCGCGAACGCCGCTTCGGCCGCACGAGCGCCCAGCTCGAGCCGCAATCCCAGAACGCCGATTCCCTTTCATGCTGAAAACCCGTGTGATCACGGCGATCGTGCTGCTGGCGGTGCTGCTGCCGGTGACCTTGTTCGCGCCGTTGAGCGCGTTCGGCGCGCTGATCGGCGTCGTGCTCGTGTTCGCCGCCTGGGAATGGGCGCGCCTGCTGAAGCTCGGCGGCGCCGGCCCGGTCGTCTACGCGATCGTCGCGGCGCTGGCGCTGCTGGCGACCACGCGCGTCGGCATCGGCACCTCTTCATCCCGCCCCCTTTTTGCGGCGGCCGGCGTGTTCTGGCTGCTGGTCGGCCCGTTCGCGCTGCGGCGCAAGCCCGTGCTTGCCGAGGGCGTGTGGCGGCCGTTCCTGCTCGCGGCCGGCCTCGTGATCTTCGCCGCCTGCTGGCACGCGCTCGTCGCGGCGCGCGCGCAGGGCGTGCCGTTCGTGCTGTCGCTGCTGCTGGTCGTCTGGCTGGCCGATATCGGCGCATATTTCGCGGGCAAGGCCTTCGGGAAGCGTAAACTGGCGGTCACGATCAGCCCCGGGAAGAGCTGGGAAGGGGCGGTGGGCGGCTGGCTCGCCGTGATGGTCGTCGCGAGCGTCGCGATGGCCGCGCACCTGTTCGAGCCGACCCTTTTTTCTGCCTTTGCCGCGCAGTTCGGCGGGCCGGGCGCCTGGGCGGCGCTGACGCTGCTCGTCGCGTACAGCGTGATCGGCGACCTGTTCGAGTCGCTGCTGAAGCGCCAGGCCGGCGTGAAGGATTCGAGCGGTCTGCTGCCGGGGCACGGCGGCGTGCTCGACCGGGTCGACGCACTGCTGCCCGTGCTGCCGCTCGCGATGCTGCTGTTTCACGGTTAACCCCTACACTTCAGTTATGCAAAAACGCCTGACATTGCTCGGTTCGACGGGCTCGATCGGAGACAGTACGCTCGACGTGGTCGCGCGCCATCCGGAGCGCTTCTCGGTTTATGCGCTGACCGCGCATCGCAACGGCGACAAGCTGGTCGCCCAGTGCCTGCGCTTTGCGCCCGAGGTCGCGGTGGTCGGCGACGCGCAGACGGCCGCGCACGTCGAAGCGCAGTTGCGCGCGGCCGGCAGCAAGACGCAGGTCGCCTACGGGCCGCAGGCGCTCGTCGACGTGTCGAAGAGCGGCCAGTGCGACACGGTCGTCGCGGCGATCGTCGGCGCGGCGGGCCTCGCGCCGAGCCTCGCGGCCGCGCGTGCCGGCAAGCGCATCCTGCTCGCGAACAAGGAATCGCTCGTGATGTCGGGCGCGATCTTCATGGACGCGGTGCGCGACCATGGCGCGATCCTGCTGCCGGTCGACAGCGAGCACAACGCGATCTTCCAGTGCATGCCGCGCGACGCGGCCGAGCACGGCGGGATCGCGAAGATCATCCTGACCGCATCGGGCGGCCCGTTCCGCACGCGCGAACCGGCAACGCTCGCCGACGTGACGCCCGACGAGGCGTGCAAGCACCCGAACTGGGTGATGGGCCGGAAGATCTCGGTCGATTCCGCGACGATGATGAACAAGGGCCTCGAAGTGATCGAGGCGCACTGGATCTTCGGGCTGCCGGGCGACCGGATCGACGTGCTGATCCATCCGCAGAGCGTGATCCATTCGCTCGTGTCGTACCGCGACGGCTCGGTGCTCGCGCAGCTCGGCAACCCCGACATGCGCACGCCGATCGCGCATGCGCTCGCCTATCCGGACCGCGTCGACGCGGGCGTCGAGCAGCTCGACCTCGCGCAGATCGCGCAGCTGTCGTTCGAGAAGCCCGACTACGCGCGCTTCCCGTGCCTCGCGCTCGCGCTGAAGGCGCTGGCTGAAGGCGGCATCGCGAGCGCCGCGTTGAACGCGGCGAACGAAATCGCGGTCGAAGCGTTTCTCGAGCGCCGGATCGGTTTCATGGCGATCGCGGCGACGGTCGACGCGGTGCTCAATGCGCTGCCGAACCGCGTGCCGAACGGGCTCGACGACGTCCTGGCGGCGGATGCCGAGGCACGCCGCCTCGCCGCCGAGATCATTGCGAAAGCGCCTGCGCCACGCGTGGAGCGCACTGCCTGAATGAGGTGCTCATGAACGTGCTGGTCGAACTGGTCGCGTTTGCGGTGGCGATCGGGGTGCTGGTCGTCGTGCATGAGTACGGTCATTATCGCGTCGCGCGCTGGTGCGGCGTGAAGGTGCTCCGCTTCTCGATCGGCTTCGGCCAGCCGGTTGCGCGCTGGGTCAGCAAGAAGACCGGCACCGAGTGGACGCTGTCCGCGCTGCCGCTCGGCGGCTACGTGAAGATGCTCGACGAACGCGAACCGGGCCCCGGCGTGAAGCCGGAGGAACTCGGCCAGGCGTTCAACCGCCAGTCGGTCGGCAAGCGCATCGCGATCGTCGCGGCGGGGCCGATTGCCAACTTCCTGTTGGCAATCCTGCTGTTCTCGGTCGTTTTCGCGTCCGGCGTGACCGAGCCCGCGGCGATCATCGCGCCGCCGGCGGCCGGCACGGTGGCGGCCCGTGCGGGCTTCGACGGCAACGAGACGATCGTGTCGATCCGTGATGTGCCCGCAGGCGACGCGCAGCCGGTGCGCTCGTGGCCGGACTTGCGCTGGAAGCTCCTCGGGGCGGCGTTCGATCATCGTGAGGTCGTGCTCGGCGCGCGCGACGGCGGTGCGTCGACGTTCGATTTCCGCGTCGATTTGCGCAATATCGCGGAAGGCGACATCGACGACGATTTCATGGCGCGGCTGGGCTTCGAGCCGGGCGGCGGCACGCTGTCGGTCGCGTCGGTGCAGCCGGGCAGTGCGGCGCAGCAGGCGGGACTGAAGAGCGGCGACAAGCTGCTTGCGCTCGACGGCGAGCGGATCGGCGGCGCGTCGCGCTTCATCGACGCAATCAAGCATCATGCGGGCAAGACGCTGGCGATGAAGATCGAGCGCGGCGGCGTCGCACAGACGGTCACGATCGTGCCGCAGGCGCAGCCGGACGACGAAACCGGGCGCCAGGTCGGCCGCATCGGCGCGGCGCTGTCGATGCAGACGCCGGGCGTCGACGTGCGCTACGGTCCGATCGACAGCCTGAAGCTGGGCGCGCGCCGCACGTGGGACATCGCGGTGTACTCGCTGCGGATGTTCGGGCGGATGATTACCGGGGACGCTTCGCTGAAAAACCTGTCGGGCCCGGTGACGATCGCCGACTACGCGGGCAAGAGCGCGCGGCTGGGTCCGTCGGCGTTCCTGTCGTTCCTCGCCCTTGTCAGCATTAGCCTTGGCGTACTGAACTTGTTGCCGATTCCCGTTTTGGACGGGGGGCATCTGTTATATTATCTGGTTGAAGCCGCGACCGGGAAAGCCGTTTCGGAGCGCTGGCAACTGATTCTGCAAAGAGCCGGGTTGATCTGCATCGTCGCATTGTCGGCGATCGCGCTGTTCAACGATCTGGCTCGGCTAATCCATTTCTGAAGCGTCAGGCGGCGGCCGTGGGCAGCCGCCTGATTTGATGCAGCTAAATATTGGGGATGCATGTTGTTCAAACCTCATCGCTTTGTACCTAAGACAATGGCAGCGGCGGCGCTCGCCGCGCACGGACTCGCGGCGCATGCAGCCGCACCGTTCGTGGTGCAAGACATCAAGATCGAGGGCTTGCAGCGCGTCGAACCGGGTTCCGTGTTCGCGTACCTGCCGATCAAGCAAGGCGATACCTTCACGGACGACAAGGCATCCGAAGCAATTCGCGCGCTGTACGCGACGGGCTTTTTCAACGACGTGCGCATCGCCACCCAGGGCAACGTCGTGATCGTGCAGGTTCAGGAGCGTCCGGCGATTGCGTCGATCGACTTCACCGGCACGAAGGAATTCGACAAGGACAACCTGTCGAAGGCGCTGCGCGCCGTCGGTCTCGCGGACGGCCGCTACTACGACAAGGCGCTCGTCGACAAGGCGGAGCAGGAGCTCAAGCGCCAGTACCTGACGCGCGGCTTCTACGCGGCCGAGGTCAAGACCACGGTCACGCCGGTCGACGCGAACCGCGTGTCGATCCTGTTCGCGGTTGCCGAAGGTCCGAGCGCGAAGATCCGCCAGATCAACTTCATCGGCAACAAGGCGTTCAAGACGAGCACGCTGCGCGACGAGATGCAGCTGTCGACGCCGAACTGGTTCTCCTGGTACACGAAGAACGACCTGTACTCGAAGGAGAAGCTGACGGGCGACCTCGAGGCGGTGCGCTCGTACTACCTGAACCGCGGCTACCTCGAGTTCAACATCGAGTCGACCCAGGTGTCGATCTCGCCGGACAAGAAGGACATGTACCTGACGGTCACGCTGCACGAAGGCGAGCCGTATACGGTGTCCGGCATCAAGCTCGCGGGCAACCTGCTCGACCGCGAGGCCGAGCTGAACAAGCTGATCAAGATCAAGCCGGGCGACCGCTTCTCGGCCGAGAAGCTGCAGCAGACGACGAAGGCGATCGTCGACAAGCTCGGCGAATACGGCTACGCGTTCGCGGCCGTCAACGCACAGCCGGACATCGACCAGGCGAACCACAAGGTGAACCTGACGCTCGTCGTCGATCCGAGCCGCCGCGTGTACGTGCGCCGCATCAACATCGTCGGCAACACGCGCACCCGCGACGAGGTCGTGCGCCGCGAAATGCGCCAGCTCGAAAGCTCGTGGTTCGACTCGAGCCGCCTCGCGCTGTCGAAGGACCGCGTGAACCGTCTCGGCTACTTCACCGACGTCGACGTGGCGACGGTGCCGGTCGAAGGCACGAACGACCAGGTCGACGTGAACGTGAAGGTTGCCGAGAAGCCGACCGGCGCGATCACGCTGGGCGCGGGCTTCTCGTCGACGGACAAGGTCGTGCTGTCGGCGGGCGTGTCGCAGGACAACGTGTTCGGCTCGGGCACGAGCCTCGCGGTGAACGTCAACACCGCGAAGAGCTACCGGACGCTGACCGTCACGCAGGTCGACCCGTACTTCACGGTCGACGGCATCAAGCGGATCACCGACGTCTACTACCGCACGTACCAGCCGCTCTACTATTCGACGAACTCGAGCTTCAAGATCGTCAGCGCGGGCGGCAACCTGAAGTTCGGCATCCCGTTCTCGGAAGTCGATACCGTTTACTTTGGCGCGGGCTTCGAGCAGAACCGCCTCGACGTCGATTCGAACACGCCGCAGAGCTACCAGGACTACGTGAAGGAGTTCGGCCGCGTGTCGAACACGGTGCCGCTGACGGTCGCGTGGTCGCGCGACGCGCGCGACAGCGCGCTGATCCCGAGCCGCGGCTACTTCACGCAGGCGAACCTCGAATACGGCGTGCCGGTCGGCAAGATCCAGTACTACAAGGCGGACCTGCAGGCGCAGTACTACTATTCGTTCTCGCGCGGCTTCATCCTGGGCCTGAACCTGCAGGGCGGCTACGGCAACGGCATCGGCAACCCGTACCCGATCTTCAAGAACTACTACGCGGGCGGTATCGGCTCCGTGCGCGGCTACGAGCCGAGCTCGCTGGGCCCGCGCGACTCGAAGACGAACGATCCGATCGGCGGCTCGAAGATGGTCGTCGGCAACATCGAGCTGACGTTCCCGCTGCCGGGCACCGGCTACGACCGCACGCTGCGCGTGTTCACGTTCGTCGACGGCGGCAACGTGTGGGGCAACGCGCCGGGCGGCAACAGCACGGGCGCGAACGGCCTGCGTTACGGCTACGGCGTCGGCCTCGCGTGGATCTCGCCGATCGGGCCGCTCAAGCTGAGCCTCGGCTTCCCGATTCAGAAGCACGAAGGCGACAAGTACCAGAAATTCCAGTTCCAGATCGGGACGGCGTTTTGATCGAACGCTCATGACAACAGCAACGAGAGGGTAATTTTGCTAACCGGTAAGTTTTCGAAACGAGTGATGTGCGCGCTGACCGTTGCGCTGGCCCTGGGCGCCGCGACGGTGCATGCACAGGACGTCGCCCGCATCGCGGCGGTCAATTCGGATCGGATCCTGCGCGAGTCCGTGCCCGCGAAGGCGGCGCAGACGAAGCTCGAAGCCGAGTTCGCGAAGCGCGACAAGGACCTGCAGGACATGGCGCAGCGCCTGAAGTCGATGTCGGACTCGCTGGACAAGAACGGCGCGTCGCTGTCGCCGGGTGATCGCGCGCAGAAGCAGCGCGACCTTGCGCAGCTCGATACCGACTTCCAGCGCAAGCAGCGCGAATTCCGCGAGGATCTCAACCAGCGCCGCAATGAAGAGCTGGCGGCGGTGCTCGAGCGCGCGAACAAGGTCATCAAGCAGATCGCCGAGCAGCAGAACTACGACCTGATCGTGCAGGAAGCCGTGTACGTCAGCCCGCGCATCGACATCACCGACAAGGTGCTCAAGGCGCTCGCGTCCGGCTCGGTAAACTGAACGGAGCGGACGACGAATGGCATTGACGCTTGAGGCACTCGTAAAGCGGTTCGGCGGCGAGATCGTCGGTGACCACCAGTGCCAGGTCGGCGGCCTCGCGCCGCTCGACCAGGCCGGCCCCCAGCAGCTCGCGTTTCTCGCGAACCCGAAATACCTGTCGCAGGTCGAGACGACCCGGGCGGGCGCGGTGCTGATCGCGCCGAAGGATCTGGAGAAGCTGGGCGCGGCCGCTGGCGGTCGCAATTTCATCGTGACGCCGAATCCGTACGCGTACTTCGCGCGCGTCGCGCAGATGTTCATCGACCTCGCCGCGCCGCCGCGCGCCGCGGGCGTGCATCCGAGCGCGACGATCGATCCGGCCGCGCAGGTCGCCGCGACCGCGGTGATCGGCCCGCACGTGACGATCGACGCGGGCGCGGTGATCGAGGACGGCGTGCAGCTCGACGCTAACGTGTTCGTCGGCCGCGGCACGAAGATCGGCGCCGGTTCCCACCTGTATCCGAACGTGTCGGTCTACCACGGCTGCCGGATCGGCCCGCGCGCGATCGTGCATTCGGGCGCGGTGATCGGCTCGGACGGCTTCGGCTTCGCGCCGGACTTCGTCGGCGACGGCGACGCGCGCACCGGCAGCTGGGTCAAGATCCCGCAGGTCGGCGGCGTCGCGATCGGCCCGGACGTCGAAATCGGCGCGAACACGACGATCGACCGCGGCGCGATGGCGGACACCGTCATCGAGGAATGCGTGAAGATCGACAACCTGGTCCAGATCGGCCACAACTGCCGGATCGGCGCCTACACGGTGATCGCCGGGAGCGCGGGGATCGCGGGCAGCACCACGATCGGCCGCCACTGCATGATCGGCGGCGCGGCCGGCATCGCGGGCCACGTGACGCTCGGCGATTACGTGATCATCACCGCGAAGTCGGGCGTATCGAAGTCGCTGCCGAAGGCCGGCATCTACACGAGCGCATTCCCGGCCGTCGACCACGGCGACTGGAACAAGAGCGCAGCGCTCGTGCGCAATCTCGACAAGCTGCGCGACCGCATCAAGGCGCTCGAGACCGCACTGGCCGCCCAGGGCGGCGGCGCGGACGCGTAACCCATACCATGCGACATCATGAACCGGGCAGGGACTGCACGTGCCGCCCGGTTCGACCGACAGGGCCGGGCACCGGCCCGCATCAGCACTTGCTTCACCACCGCGCAGCCTCTGCGTGAGACGAACCATCATGAGCACTGAAAAAATCAATCTCGACATCCACAAGATCCTCACGCTGCTGCCGCATCGCTACCCGATTCTGCTCGTCGACCGCGTGCTCGAGCTCGAGCCGCACAAGGGCATCAAGGCGCTGAAGAACGTGTCGATCAACGAGCCGTTCTTCCAGGGGCATTTCCCGAAGCGGCCGGTGATGCCGGGCGTGCTGATTCTCGAGGCGCTCGCGCAGGCAGCCGCGCTGCTGACGTTCGCGGAAGAGCAGCCGAAGGACCCGGAAAACACGCTGTACTACTTCGTCGGCATCGATGGCGCGCGCTTCAAGCGCGTGGTCGAGCCGGGCGACCAGCTGATCCTGAACGTGACGTTCGAACGCTATATCCGCGGCATCTGGAAGTTCAAGGCGGTGGCGGAAGTGGACGGCAAGGTCGCGGCGGAAGCCGAGCTGATGTGCACGGTCAAGACGGCCGACGCGGCGCCCTGAGCGACGCGGCACGCATGGCAACGCAACGCGACACATCATATTGAGAGGCAACGGCGCATGACCAGGATTCATCCCACGGCGATCGTCGAGCCGGGCGCGCAGATCGACGAATCGGTCGAGATCGGCCCGTACGCGATCGTCGGCCCGCACGTCACGATCGGCGCGCGCACCACGATCGGTTCGCACAGCGTGATCGAAGGTCACACGACGATCGGCGAGGACAACCGCATCGGCCATTACGCGTCGGTCGGCGGCCGGCCGCAGGACATGAAGTACAAGGACGAGCCGACCCGGCTCGTGATCGGCAATCGCAACACGATCCGCGAATTCACGACGATCCACACCGGCACCGTGCAGGACGCCGGCGTCACGACGCTCGGCGACGACAACTGGATCATGGCCTATGTGCACATCGGCCACGACTGCCGCGTCGGCAGCCACGTGATCCTGTCGAGCAACGCGCAGATGGCGGGCCACGTCGAGATCGGCGACTGGGCGATCGTCGGCGGCATGTCCGGCGTGCACCAGTTCGTGCGCATCGGCGCGCATGCGATGCTCGGCGGCGCGTCGGCGCTCGTGCAGGACGTGCCGCCGTTCGTGATCGCGGCCGGCAACAAGGCCGAGCCGCACGGGATCAATGTCGAAGGCTTGCGCCGCCGCGGCTTCTCGCCCGATGCGATCTCGGCGCTGCGCAGCGCATACCGGCTGCTGTACAAGAACGGCCTGTCGCTCGAGGAGGCGAAGGTGCAGCTGCGCGAGCTGGCGGAAGCCGGCGGCGACGGCGACGCGCCGGTCAAGGCGCTCGTCGCGTTCATCGACGCGTCCCAGCGCGGCATCATCCGCTAAGCGATGCCGCTCCCGACCAACCAGCTCCGGCTTGCAATGGCGGCGGGCGAGCCGTCGGGCGACCTGCTCGCGGCATCGCTGCTCGGCGGGCTGCACGAGCGGCTGCCGGCGTCGGCCCGCTATTACGGGATCGGCGGCCAGCGGATGATCGCGCACGGCTTCGACTCGCACTGGCAGATGGACAAGCTGACGGTGCGCGGCTACGTCGAGGCGCTCGGCCAGATTCCGGAGATTCTGCGGATCCGCGGCGAACTGAAGCGCCAGCTGCTCGCCGACCGGCCGGACGCGTTCATCGGCGTCGACGCGCCGGACTTCAACTTCAACGTCGAGCAGGCCGTTCGCGACGCGGGCATTGCGTCGATCCACTTCGTGTGCCCGTCGATCTGGGCGTGGCGCGGCGGCCGGATCAAGAAGATCGTCAAGTCGGTCGATCACATGCTGTGCCTGTTTCCGTTCGAGCCGGCGCTGCTCGACAAGGCGGGTGTCGCGTCGACCTACGTGGGCCATCCGCTCGCCGACGAGATCCCGCTCGAGCCCGACACGCACGGCGCGCGGATCGCGCTGGGCCTGCCGGCCGACGGCCCGGTGATCGCCGTGCTGCCCGGCAGCCGGCGCTCGGAAATCGCGCTGATCGGCCCGACGTTCTTCGCGGCGATGGCGCTGATGCAGCAGCGCGAGCCGGGCGTGCGCTTCATGATGCCGGCGGCGACGCCGGCACTGCGCGAACTGCTGCAGCCGCTCGTCGACGCGCATCCGCAACTCGCGCTGACGATCACCGAAGGCCGTTCGCAGGTCGCGATGACGGCGGCGGACGCGATCCTCGTCAAGAGCGGCACCGTGACGCTGGAAGCCGCGCTGCTGAAGAAGCCGATGGTGATCTCGTACAAGGTGCCCTGGCTGACCGGGCAGATCATGCGCCGGCAGGGCTACCTGCCGTACGTCGGCCTGCCGAACATTCTCGCCGGGCGCTTCGTCGTGCCGGAACTGCTGCAGCATTTTGCGACGCCGGAGGCGCTGGCCGACGCCACGCTGACGCAGTTGCGCGACGACGCGAACCGCCGCACGCTCACCGAAATCTTTACCGAAATGCATCTTTCCCTGCGGCAGAACACGGCCGCGAAGGCCGCCGAGGCGGTCGTGCGCGTGATCGAGCAGCGCAAGGGACGACGGCGCGCATGACGGCAGCACGCACATCGCGTCGCCGCGCGCCGGCCGACGCGGCGCAGGGCGGCTTCGACTTCAGCCGCCCCGACGAGATCGTCTGCGGCGTCGACGAAGCCGGGCGCGGCCCGCTGGCGGGCCCGGTCGTGGCCGCCGCGGTGATTCTCGATCCTGCGCAGCCGATCGACGGGCTCGACGATTCGAAGGCGCTGTCCGCGAAGAAGCGCGACGCGCTGTACGAGCTGATCGTCGCGCGTTCGCGCGCGTACTGCGTCGCGTCGGCGAGCGTCGACGAAATCGACACGCTGAACATCCTGCACGCGACGATGCTCGCGATGAAGCGAGCCGTCGAAGGGCTCGCGGTCGTGCCGACGCTCGCGCAGATCGACGGCAACCGCTGCCCGACGCTGTCGGTGCGCGCCGAGGCGATCGTCAGCGGCGATGCGCTGGTGCCGAGCATCTCGGCGGCGTCGATCCTCGCGAAGGTCACGCGCGACCGCATGCTGGTCGACCTGCACGAACGCTTCCCGGTCTACGGATTCAACGTGCATGCAGGCTACGGCACCGCGAAACACCTTGCCGCGCTGCGCGAGCACGGGCCGTGCGAAGCGCATCGCCGCTCGTTCGCGCCGGTGCGCGCGGCGCTCGATCTGATTCGATGAAAGTCATTACTTCCCGCGACAACCCGCTGTACAAGCGCCTGAAGGCGCTCGCGGGTTCGACGTCGCATCAGCGCCGCAGCGGCCAGGCGCTGCTCGAAGGATTCCATCTCGCGAGCGCGTATCTCGACACCGGCGCGATTCCCGAACTGTGCGTCGCGACCGAAGGCGCGCTGCGCCACGACGAGGCGCAGGCGATCGTCGCGCGCATCGACGCGCACCGGCTCGTCACGCTGCCCGACGCGCTGTTCGGCCAGTTGTCGAACGTCGTCAACGGCGTCGGCTTCCTGCTGCTCGTCGACCGGCCGTCCCATCCGCTGCCCGCGCGCGTGACCGGCACGTCGGTCGTGCTCGACGGCGTGCAGGACGCCGGCAACGTCGGCTCGATCCTGCGCAGCGCGGCAGCGGCGGGCGTGAAGCACGTGTTCTGCGCGCCGGGCACCGCGTACGCGTGGTCGTCGAAGGTGCTGCGCTCGGGCATGGGCGCGCATTTCCTGCTGTCGATCCACGAGGACATCGAGGCGGGCGCGCTCGCCGAGCGGATCGGCGTGCCGGTCGCGCTGACGGATTCGCACGGCGCGCAGGCGATCTACGATTGCGATCTGGCCGGACCGGTCGTCTGGGTGTTCGGCAACGAGGGCGCCGGCGTGTCGGCGTTCTGGCGCGACGCGGCGACGCATCGCGTGACGATTCCGCAGCCGGGCGGGATGGAGTCGCTGAACGTCGCGGCCGCAGCCGCGGTCTGCCTGTTCGAGCAAGTGCGGCAGCAGCGCCGCGCGTGACGGTGCGGGGCGGCAGGGCGGTCACGCCCCCGCGCCGCGAAACGAAAAAGGCCGCGTGTCGCACGCGGCCTTTTGTCCTTGCGGGGCGGGAAGGGCGGCGCGCCCGCGCCGCGTCAGTACGATTGCCGGTCGAGGCGGACTTCCTGCAGGATCGTCGTCGCGATTTCCTCGATCGACTTGTGCGTCGACGACAGCCACTTGATGCCTTCGCGGCGCATCATCGCCTCGGCTTCGTTGATCTCGTAGCGGCAATTCTCGGGCGCCGCGTACTTGCTGCCCGGCCGGCGCTCGTTGCGGATCTCGGACAGGCGCTGCGGATCGATCGACAGCCCGAACAGCTTGTCGCGGTGCGCGCCTGAGCGCGGACGGCAGCTTGCCGCGCTCGAAGTCTTCCGGAATCAGCGGATAGTTCGCGGCCTTCACGCCGTACTGCATCGCGAGGTACAGGCTCGTCGGCGTCTTGCCGCTGCGCGACACGCCGACGAGGATCACGTCGGCCTCCGACAGGTTGCGGTTCGACTGGCCGTCGTCGTGCGCGAGCGAGAAGTTGATCGCCTCGATCCGCGTCTTGTATTCCTCGGTGTCCGCGTTCTGGTGCCCGCGGCCCATCGCGTGGCTCGACTTGAGCTGCAACTCCTGCTCGAGCGGCTCGACGAAGCGCTGGAACATGTCGAGCACGAGCGCGTTCGAGCGCTTGACGATCTCGTTCGACTCGCTGTCGACGAGCGTCGTGAACACGATCGAGCGGCGGCCGTCATGCACGGCGGCTTCGTTGATCTTCTCGACGGTTGCGTACGCCTTGTCGAGCGAATCGACGAACGGCACGCGCACGAGGCGGAATTTCTGGTCGAACTGGGAGAGGATCGAATGCGCGAAGGTCTCGGCAGTGATCCCGGTGCCGTCGGAGACGATGAAAACGGTAGGCAGCATGAATCTGGAAGTCGAACGTGAAGGGCGGGGCGGCGCAGGCGGCTGGAGGTCGCTCTCCAGGCGCAGTGACAAGGTCGCGCCACATCCGGCAGCCGGCACGGTAGAATAGCGGCAACCTGTTGGATAAGCAATTGCGGGGGGCCGCGCGCGACGCGCGCAGCGCGCTTGCCGCAAACGATTGAAAAATCCCGGCAAGTTCGGCGATATGGCTGCAAATGTCGCCCTTCTGCCGGGATTTTTGTAAATCGGGTCGGAGGGTTTTCGGGCCTCGCGATTGTTTATCTAACAGGTTGCACAAGACGCGCCGCGCCTTTTTGCAAGCGCCCGCGTTCAAGCCCACTTGCGCGATCGAGCATTTTTTTCACACTTAGGGGCTTGTATGACTAACGCAGCAAACGTCGCAAAGGACCAGGCGTATGTAATTCCGTTCGAGCAGTTGCGGATGACCGATGTGGAGATCGTCGGCGGCAAGAATGCGTCGCTCGGCGAGATGATCAGCCAGCTTGCGTCGGCAGGCGTGCGCGTACCCACCGGTTTTGCCACGACCGCGCTCGCATTCCGCGATTTCCTCAAGCACAACGACCTCACCGACCGCATCGCGAAACGTCTCGAGTCGCTCGACATCGACGACGTGAAGGCGCTCGCCGAAGCCGGTGCGGAGATCCGCAAGTGGATCGTCGACGCGCCGCTGCAGCCGCGCCTCGAGCAGGACATCCGCGCGCAGTTCGAAGTCCTGCAGAACGGCTCGCCGGGCGAGCTGTCGTTCGCCGTGCGCTCGTCCGCGACCGCGGAAGACCTGCCCGACGCATCGTTCGCGGGCCAGCAGGAGTCGTACCTGAACGTCGTCGGCATCGACGACGTGCTCGATCGCATGAAGCACGTGTTCGCGTCGCTGTATAACGACCGCGCGATCTCGTACCGCGTGCACAAGGGCTTCACGCACGCCGAAGTGGCGCTGTCGGCCGGCGTGCAGCGCATGGTCCGCTCGGACGTCGGCGCGGCCGGCGTGATGTTCACGATCGACACCGAGTCGGGCTTCAAGGACGCCGTGTTCATCACGTCGAGCTACGGCCTGGGCGAAACCGTCGTGCAGGGCGCGGTGAACCCGGACGAGTTCTACGTGTTCAAGACCACGCTCGCGCAGGACAAGTACCCGATCATCCGCCGCTCGATCGGCTCGAAGCTGATCAAGATGGAGTTCACGCAGCCGGGCGAGCCGGGCCGCGTGAAGACGGTCGACGTGCCGCACGAGCAGCGCAACCGCTACTCGATCACCGACGACGACGTGATCGAGCTGGCGAAGTACGCGGTGATCATCGAGAAGCACTACCAGCGTCCGATGGACATCGAGTGGGGCAAGGACGGCCGCGACGGCAAGATCTTCATCCTGCAGGCGCGCCCTGAAACGGTGAAGAGCCAGGCGAGCGGCAAGGCCGAGCAGCGCTTCAAGCTGAAGGGCCAGTCGCAGGTGCTGGCGACGGGCCGCGCGATCGGCCAGAAGATCGGCGCGGGCCCCGTGCGCGTGATCCAGGACCCGTCGGAAATGGAGCGCGTGCAGCCGGGCGACGTGCTGGTCGCGGACATGACCGACCCGAACTGGGAGCCGGTGATGAAGCGCGCGGCCGCGATCGTCACGAACCGCGGCGGCCGTACCTGCCACGCGGCGATCATCGCGCGTGAGCTCGGCGTGCCGGCGGTCGTCGGCTGCGGCGACGCGACCGACGTGCTGAAGGACGGCGCGCTCGTCACGGTGTCGTGCGCGGAAGGCGACGAAGGTAAGATCTACGACGGGCTGCTCGAGACGGAAGTCACCGAAGTGCAGCGCGGCGAACTGCCGGAAATCCCGGTGAAGATCATGATGAACGTCGGCAACCCGCAGCTCGCGTTCGACTTCTCGCAGCTGCCGAACGCCGGCGTCGGCCTCGCGCGTCTCGAGTTCATCATCAACAACAACATCGGCGTGCACCCGAAGGCGATCCTCGAGTACCCGAACATCGACCAGGATCTGAAGAAGGCGGTCGAGAGCGTTGCGCGCGGCCATGCGTCGCCGCGTGCGTTCTACGTCGACAAGCTGACGGAAGGCATCGCGACGATCGCCGCGGCGTTCTACCCGAAGCCCGTGATCGTGCGGATGTCCGACTTCAAGTCGAACGAGTACAAGAAGCTGATCGGCGGTTCGCGCTACGAGCCGGACGAGGAAAACCCGATGCTGGGCTTCCGCGGCGCGTCGCGCTACATCGCCGACGATTTCGCGCAGGCGTTCGAGATGGAGTGCCTCGCGCTCAAGCGCGTGCGTGACGAGATGGGCCTGTCCAACGTCGAGATCATGGTGCCGTTCGTGCGGACCGTGAAGCAGGCGGAGCGCGTCGTGAACCTGCTCGCGAAGTTCGGCCTGAAGCGCGGCGAGAACGACCTGCGCCTGATCATGATGTGCGAAGTGCCGACCAACGCGATCCTCGCCGAAGAGTTCCTGCAGCACTTCGACGGCTTCTCGATCGGCTCGAACGACCTCACGCAGCTCACGCTCGGCCTCGATCGCGACTCGGGCATGGAACTGCTCGCAGTCGATTTCGACGAGCGCGACCCGGCGGTCAAGTTCCTGCTGAAGCGCGCGATCGACACCTGCCGCAAGATGGGCAAGTACGTCGGCATCTGCGGCCAGGGCCCGTCCGATCACCCGGACTTCGCGCAATGGCTGACCGATGAAGGCATCGTGTCGATCTCGCTGAACCCGGACACGATCATCGATACGTGGCAGGCGCTCGCCAAGCGGAAGTAACGGCAGCCCGCCGCTGCATCGAAAGGGCGGTCCGCCGCTCTTTTGATGAAGGCAAAATGCAAGCTTCGTGCTATAAACACCCCGGTATCTACCGGGGTGTTTTTTTATCTGCGCCCGCCGGATCGCTCGACGGTGCCGACCGCCACGCGCGGTCCGACAGCGAATATAGTGCGTAGTGGGGCGCAAGCGTTTTTCTGGAGACCACATGATGTCGGGGCACTTGTTCTGGTGGATCGGGGTGGGCGTGCTGGTCGTCGGCGAACTGCTGACGGGCACGTTCAATCTGTTGATGATCGCGCTCGGGTTTCTCGTGGGCGGCCTGCTGCAGCTGGCCGGCTTCGCGCCACACGTGCAGTTCGGGGCGGCTGCGCTGGTCGCGATCGGCGCGATGATCGCGCTGCGCCGTTCGGGGGTCGGGCGCAGGCAGAAGCGCGACGCGTCGGCCAATCCGGACATCAATCTCGACATCGGCGCGACCCTCACGGTCGACGCGTGGCGCGACCGCCGCGCGCGCGTCCTGTACCGGGGCGCCGAATGGGACGTCGAGCTGGCCGAAGGCGAGCGCGACGACGCGCGCCTTTATCAGGTGCACGCCGTGCGCGGCAACTGTCTCGTGGTCGTAGCGAAACCCGCGGGCTGATCGTCCGCTGACAACAAGGAGGGAACGCTTCATGGACTCGCTGATCATCTGGGTCGTCCTGCTCGTCATTGCCGTCGTGATCGTGTCGAAGACGGTGAAGATCGTGCCGCAGCAGCACGCGTGGGTGCTCGAACGCTTCGGGCGCTATCACGCGACGCTGTCGCCGGGCCTGAACATCGTGCTGCCGTTCGTCGACCGCATCGCGTACCGGCACGTGCTGAAGGAAATTCCGCTCGACGTGCCGAGCCAGGTCTGCATCACGCGCGACAACACGCAGCTGCAGGTCGACGGCGTGCTGTACTTCCAGGTGACCGATCCGATGAAGGCGTCGTACGGGTCGAGCAACTTCGTGCTCGCGATCACGCAGCTCGCGCAGACGACGCTGCGTTCGGTGGTCGGCAAGCTTGAGCTCGACAAGACCTTCGAGGAGCGCGACTTCATCAACCACAACATCGTTTCGGCGCTCGACCAGGCTGCGGCGAACTGGGGCGTGAAGGTGCTGCGCTACGAGATCAAGGACCTCACGCCGCCGAAGGAGATCCTGCACGCGATGCAGGCGCAGATCACCGCGGAGCGCGAGAAGCGCGCGCTGATCGCCGCGTCGGAAGGCCGCAAGCAGGAGCAGATCAACCTCGCGTCGGGCGCGCGCGAAGCCGCGATCCAGAAGTCCGAGGGCGAGCGGCAGGCGGCGATCAACCAGGCGCAGGGCGAGGCGGCGGCGATTCTCGCGGTCGCCGAGGCGAACGCGCAGGCGATCCAGAAGATCGCGAACGCGATCCAGTCGCAGGGCGGGATGGATGCGGTGAACCTGAAGGTTGCCGAGCAGTACGTCGGTGCGTTCTCGAATCTCGCGAAGCAGGGCAATACGCTGATCGTGCCGTCGAACCTGTCGGATCTCGGCACCGCGATCGCGTCGGCGCTGTCGATCGTCAGGCATGCGGGGCCGGCGGGAGCCGGCACGCCGGCCGGCAAGGTCTGAGCGGTGTCGCCGCGGCAGTCTTGCCGCGGCTGCGTCGTGTGCCGGGCATGCGGCGGATTGCCGCGACGAAGTGCGATGAAGTGCGCGTCCGGCCGCCCGCCGGCTCGTCACGCTTCCCCACAGGACAAAGGCCCGCTTCGAGCGGGCCTTTTCATGCGAAGTAGCGGCGCGTCAGGTGCCGGCGCGCATGATGCGTGCCTTCTCGCGCTCCCAGTCGCGCTTCTTCTCGGTTTCGCGCTTGTCGTGCAGCTTCTTGCCTTTCGCGAGGCCGATGTCGCACTTCACGCGGCCGCCCTTGTAGTGGAAGTTCAGCGGCACGAGCGTGTAGCCGCGCTGCTCGACCTTGCCGATCAGTTTCTTGATTTCCTCGGCATGCAGCAGCAGCTTGCGGGTGCGCAGCGGATCGGGCTTGATGTGCGTCGAGGCCTCGGGCAGCGGGCTGATGTGCGTGCCGATCAGGAAGATCTCGGCGTTCTTCACGATCACGTAGCCTTCCTTGATCTGGCCGCGCCCGGCGCGCAGCGCCTTGACTTCCCAGCCCTCGAGCACGAGCCCCGCCTCGTAGCGTTCCTCGATGTGGTAATCGAAGTGCGCTTTCCTGTTGTCGATGATGCTCATGAAAGGATCGGGCCAACTCGTTTAAAATCACGATTTTAGCAAAGCGGGGCGAGAATCGCCCGGCTTGCGTTCCCACCTTTGCGATGCCGCGCGATTTATGGCAGATGTCCAGAAAACCGTATTGATCCGTCATTCGGCGGAACAGATGTTCGACCTCGTCACCGACGTTGCCGATTACCCCAATTTCCTGCCCTGGTGCGGCGGCATCGAGATCCGCCGCCAGGACGAGAACGGGATGGAGGCGCGCATCGACATCAACTTCAAGGGCATCAAGCAGCATTTCGCGACCCGCAACACGCAGCAGCGCCCGACGCGCATCGACATGGAGTTCGCGGACGGCCCGTTCAAGAAATTCACCGGCTCGTGGCGCTTCACGGCGCTGCGCGCCGATGCGTGCAAGATCGAATTCTCGCTGCATTACGAGTTCTCCAACATCCTGCTCGAGAAGATCATCGGGCCGGTGTTCAGCCATATCGCGAACACGTTCGTCGATTCGTTCGTCAAGCGCGCCGACCAGCGCTACGGGAAGGGGTGACGCGATGCTGTCGATCGAAGTCTGCTACGCGCTGCCGGAGCGCCAGACGCTGATTCAGGTCACGGTGCCGGACGGCGCGACCATGCGCGCGGCGATCGACGCGAGCGGCGTGCTCGCGCTGCATCCGGAGATCGATCTCGAACACGCGAAAACCGGCGTGTTCGGCAAGCTCGCGCCGCTCGACGCGCCGCTCGCCGACCACGACCGCGTCGAGATCTACCGGCCGCTGATCGTCGATCCGAAGGTCGCGCGCCAGCGCCGCGTCGAGAAATCGCGTCGCGAAGGCTCCATCGAGGGCCGCAAGTGGCAGCACAAGGATTCGCGCTGACTCGCGCGATCCGACGCTGATTTATCCGATTCGTCCGATCAAGCCCCGTCGCGCTCAGTGCGCGGTGAGGTTCGCATTCATCGGATCGTGCTTCGTGTGCGTGTCGCCGTGCCGGCGCACCGAGCCGTAGACGCCCGCGAGCAGCAGTACGAGCGCCGCGATTTCGAGCACGCGCGGCAGCCGGTGATCGTAGACGAACGCGTACAGCAGCGCGAACACGGTCTCGAACACGATCAGCTGGCCCGACAGCGTCAGCGGCAGGCGCTTCGACGCGGCGTTCCACAGCCCGTTGCCGAGCCACGACGCGCCGATCGCGAGACCGAGGTTCAGCAGCCAGAACAACTGCCAGCGCGACGCGGGCAGCGCCGCCTGCAGCGTGCCGGCGGGCGCCGCGAGGACGCCGAGCCAGCACACGGCGCCGATCAGGCCCGTTACGACGCCCCACAGCACCGACCACTCGTTGCCGCTGAAATGATGATGCCGCTGCAGGTAGCGGGCATTCGCGACCGCATACCAGGTCCAGCTCGCGAGCGCGCCCGCCGCGCACGCGATGCCGGCGAGTTTCTGCGCGAGCGTCGTCGCGTGCGCGGCTTCGGACGTGAACAGGTCGACGTTGATGCACGCGATGCCGGCGACGACGAGCGCGAGCGGGCCGGCCAGCCGCCTGAGCGGCGCCGCGCCGTGATCGCCGAGGCCGGCGAGCGTGACGGTCACGGGCAGCACGCCGACGATCAGCGAGCTGGGCGCGATGCCGATCAGGTGCACCGCGCCGGACAGCAGCATGTAGTAGGCGACGTTGCCGACGAGCGCGAGCTTCGCGAGCGCGATGAAATCCTCGCGGGTCAGGCGCGCGAGCAGCGAGCGCGCGACCGGCAGCGCGGCCGCGAGCGATACGAGGCCGTACATCGCGTAGCGGCCGGCGCTCAGCAGCAGCGGCGAGAAGTCGGTCAACAGCCGCGGAACCATGAACACCATGCCCCACAGGGCGCCCGCCAACACTCCGTACACCACACCGCGCTGCATCGACTTCTCCGGCTGAATCACTGACGAGCGCGCATCTTAGCGGTGTCGGCGCAAAGGCGTCTTGTTCATTCCTGCACAGGGGGGTGGACGTGGTGCGCGTGCGGCCGCGGTGCGATCGCAGGCGTATCAGCGTTCGGCTGCTGCGTCGGCGTCGGCGTCGCTGTCGTGCACGGCGTTCCCCGACGCGGGGCGGCGCACCGCGCGCAGCGTGCCGCTGCTGCCGCCGCCGCAGAAGAAGCGGTCGCCGCCGTCGGATTCGAGCCCCGACACGCCGGCGCCCGGCGGCATGTCGAGCCGTTCGAGCACTTGCCCCGATTGCGGATCGACCCGCCGCAGCTCGCTTGCGTCGCCTTCCCAGGTGCCGTGCCACAGCTCGCCGTCGACCCAGGTCACGCCGGTGACGAAGCGGTTCGACTCGATCGTGCGCAGCACCGCGCCGGTCTGCGGATCGATCTGATGAATCTTCCGCTCGCGATACTGGCCGACCCACAACGTCCCTTCGGCCCACGCGAGCCCCGAATCGCCGCCGCCGCCGGGCGCGGGGATCGTCGCGAGCACGCGGCCGGTCTGCGGATCGATTTTCTCGATGCGGTCCTCGACGATCTGGAACAGGTGCCGGCCGTCGAACGCCGTGCCCGCATGCGCGGCGACGTCGAGCGCGCGCAGCGTCTCGCCGCTGTCCGGATCGAGCGCGTTCAGCCGGTCGCCGGACGCGAACCAGACCTGCCGGCCGTCGAACGTGACGCCGTGCACGCCGTCGACGCCTGGAAAGGGGCCGTATTCCCGGATGATGTCTGCTGCGGATCGTTTCATTTCGCCGTCCTCGTCGTTCAGTGCGTTCGGTAACGCCATCCTAGTCGCCCGGCAGCGGCGCGGGGAGTAACAAGGTCGTCGCGAATCCCGGCATGGGCGGCGTCGTCCAGCGACGCGCCCGCCCGCGGCCGAACGTCTGCACCTTGCCTGCCTGCGCGAGCGCGTCGAGCGCGCGCTGCACGGTGCGCTGGCTCGCGCCGAGCGCGAGGGCCAGCGCGGAGCTCGACCACGCTTCGCCGTCGGCGAGGAGGGCGAGCACTGCCGCATGCTTCTCGTCGACCGGGCGCGCGAGCACGACGACCTCGCGCGCGCCGTGCGGCTCGAGCGCGAAGCCGCGCGCGGTCGCGGTCACGTCCGCGAGCGGCTGGAGCATCGCGCGCAGCCGGCCGATCTCGACGCGCAGGCGCGCGCGATGCGATTCGTCCGCGTGCCGTGCGCGAAACGCGTGGGCGATGAGCGCGTCCCTCGGCACGTCCGCCGGCCACGCCTCGCCGAGCGCACGCGCCAGCGCGAACAGCACCGGCCGCCGCGCGAGCGGGATCGTCGTGCGCGCGGCGCGCACGACATGGCGGCACGCATCCACGACGACGGCGTCCGACGCCAGCAGCGCTTCTACATCGTCGAGCAGCAGGAGCCGCGCACCGCCGGGCGCGATCCGGCGGGCGGCCGGCGCGTCGAGGATGCCGCGCGCGCAGTCGATCTCGGCCGTCAGCGCGGCAATCCCGGCGTCTTGCGCGGCCTGGCGTGCGCGGGCGAGGGCCGCGCGCGCGGCGCCGGGCCGCACGCGCCGCATCGCGATGCCCGCGGCGACGAGCTCGTGCACGGCGCGCGACGCCGCCGGCAGCGGCGCCGGATCGAGGCCGGCAAGCGTGCGCTCGGCGTCGTCGAGGCGCCCGATCAGCAGCAGCCGGCGCACTTCGAGGTGGCGTGCGTGGGCCGCATTGACGTGATCGCCGTGCGCTTCGAGCGTGGTGCGCGCGGCGTCGAGCGCACGGGCCGGCCAGCCGAGGTCGCGCGACGCGAGCGCGATCTCGGCTTGCGCGACGACGCAGCGCGCGCGGGCCACGGTCTCCTTCGGGCCGAACGCGCGCGCCGCGCTGCGCACGAGCGCCTTCGCGCGCTCGAAGTCGCCGAGTTGCGCCATCGCGATGCCGCGCAGCGCGAGCGCGGGCGCGTCGTCGCGCAGCGCGACCCGGTTCAGCGCGCCGAGCGGGTCACCCGCGGCGAGCGCGCGGGCTGCAGCCGTAATCAGCGAATCCATCCGAATCCCGACACACTTGTCACTCCCGCCGTTCGTGGCCCGGCACTAATCTAGCACCACACCCCCGCGCGCGGCGCGGGTCGTCGGGGTGCGGTCGTCGGGCCGGCGCGTCGGGGATCGCACGCGCGGCCGGGCTGGCGTGAGGGCGCGCGAACGGACACGCCGGCGCCCAAAACGAAACCGGATCGAAAACGACTCGAACGGGGATGCGAACGATTCGGGGCCCCAACCGCCGGAAAACGGCTAAGCCTTTGTTCGTGTTGTGAAATTCAGCCGCACATCGCGTATAATTCGCTTTTGCGCCCATAGGATTTGCCATGCGTCTGATCCAAAAAGCACTCACTTTCGATGACGTGCTCCTCGTCCCGGCCTTCTCCGACGTTCTGCCGCGCGACACCAGCCTCAAAACCCAGCTGACCCGGAACATCTCCCTGAACATGCCGCTCGTGTCCGCCGCGATGGACACGGTCACCGAAGGTCGCCTCGCGATCGCGATGGCGCAGCAAGGCGGCGTCGGCATCATCCACAAGAACCTCACGCCCGCCGAGCAGGCCCGCGAAGTCGCGAAGGTCAAGCGCTTCGAGTCCGGCGTCGTCCGCGATCCGATCACGGTGCCGCCGCAGATGAAGGTGCGCGACGTGATCGCGCTGTCGCGCCAGCATGGCATTTCGGGCTTCCCGGTCGTCGAGGGCCCGCAACTCGTCGGCATCGTCACGAACCGCGACCTGCGCTTCGAAACCCGCCTCGACGAGCCGGTCAAGTCGATCATGACGCCGCGCGAACGCCTCGTGACGGTCAAGGAAGGCACGCCGCTCGCCGAAGCGAAGGCGCTGATGCACAGCCACCGCCTCGAGCGCGTGCTGGTCGTCAACGATGCGTTCGAGCTGCGCGGCCTGATGACCGTCAAGGACATCACCAAGCAGACCGAGCACCCGGACGCGTGCAAGGACGAGCACGGCAAGCTGCGCGCAGGCGCGGCGGTCGGCGTCGGTCCGGACAACGAAGAGCGCGTCGAGCTGCTGGTGCAGGCGGGCGTCGACGTGATCGTCGTCGATACCGCGCACGGTCACAGCAAGGGCGTGCTTGAGCGCGTGCGCTGGGTCAAGCAGAACTTCCCGCACGTCGAGGTGATCGGCGGCAACATCGCGACGGCCGCGGCCGCGAAGGCGCTGGTCGAGTACGGCGCGGACGCGGTGAAGGTCGGCATCGGCCCCGGCTCGATCTGCACGACGCGGATCGTCGCGGGCGTCGGCGTGCCGCAGATCAGCGCGATCGCGAACGTGTCGGAAGCGCTGCGCGGCACCGGCGTGCCGTGCATCGCCGACGGCGGCATCCGCTTCTCGGGCGACGTGTCGAAGGCGCTTGCCGCCGGCGCGAACGCGGTGATGATGGGCAGCATGTTCGCCGGCACCGAGGAAGCGCCGGGCGACGTGTTCCTGTACCAGGGCCGCCAGTACAAGTCGTACCGCGGCATGGGCTCCGTCGGCGCGATGAAGGACGGCGCGGCGGACCGCTACTTCCAGGACAACTCCGCGAACATCGACAAGCTCGTGCCGGAAGGCATCGAAGGCCGCGTCGCGTACAAGGGTTCGGTCAACGCCATCATCTTCCAGCTGATCGGCGGCGTGCGCGCGAGCATGGGCTACTGCGGCTGCAAGACGATCGCCGAGCTGCACGAGAAGGCCGAATTCGTCCAGATCACCGCGGCGGGCATGCGCGAGTCGCACGTGCACGACGTGCAGATCACGAAGGAAGCGCCGAACTACCACGTGGACTAAGCGCCGATGAAACCGTTGCTGCGAGCCGTGCTGGTCGTCGATGCCGTGCTGCTGGCGGCGTTCGGCCTGCTGTTCGTGCTGACGCCCTGGCATGCGCTGTTCAACGCGCTGCAGCTTGCGAACGTCGAGCCGGCGATGCTTGGCCAGGCGTTCGGCATCGCGCTGCTCGGCCTCGCGTGGCTCGCGGCGCACGCGGCGGTCAACGGCGACCTGACGGCGCCGGTCGCGCGCGCGGTCGGCCACGTGAACTGGCTGACCGGCATGCTGACGATCGTGTGGGCGATCGGCTCGCACGGTCCGGCGCTGGCGGCGGCCGGCCAGCTGCTGTCCGCGGCGGCCGGCGTCGTGCTGTTCGTGCTCGGCCTCGGCGGCGTGCGGCTGGCTTCGGCGGTGCGGCGGCGCGAGCGGGCGCAGGCGCTCGAAGGCCGTGCCGCGCAGCGGCCGGCCGAGCCGGCGGCGGTGTCGCCGCAGCGGGCCGAGCCGGTCGTCGCCCGTCCGGCGGCCACGTCCGCCGCAGCTTCGTCCACCGCAGCGCCGTCCGGTGCGCCTGCCGCGTCCGGCAAGGCGTCAAGCGACGTCGCGCTGGACGAGCGCCCGCCGATGCAGGAATGACCGGCCGTGCGTCGCGCGCCCGTTTCGCCCGACGCCGCCGCCCATGCTTTTGACGCAGCGCGCGATGCGCTGCTTTTCTTATCCGTTTGTTCTTCATCCCGTCCGCAGCCATGCACGACAAAATCCTGATTCTCGACTTCGGTTCGCAAGTCACCCAACTGATCGCGCGGCGCGTGCGCGAATCGCACGTCTATTGCGAGATTCACCCGAACGACGTGTCCGACGACTTCGTCCGCGAGTTCGCGCCGAAGGCCGTGATCCTGTCGGGCAGCCATGCGAGCACGTACGAAGACCATCAGCTGCGCGCGCCGCAGGCCGTGTGGGATCTCGGCGTGCCGGTGCTCGGCATCTGCTACGGCATGCAGACGATGGCCGTGCAGCTCGGCGGCAAGGTCGAGTGGAGCGACCAACGCGAATTCGGCTATGCGGAAATGCGCGCGCACGGCCATACGCGCCTGCTCGACGGCATCGAGGATTTCACGACGGCCGAAGGCCACGGCATGCTGAAGGTCTGGATGAGCCACGGCGACAAGGTTACCGAGCTGCCGCCGGGCTTCAAGCTGATGGCGTCGACGCCGAGCTGCCCGATCGCCGGCATGGCCGACGAGGCGCGCGGCTACTACGCGGTGCAGTTCCACCCGGAAGTCACGCACACCGTGAAGGGCCGCCAGATGCTCGAGCGCTTCGTGCTCGACATCGCCGGCGCGAAGCCGGACTGGATCATGCGCGATCACATCGAGGAAGCCGTGGCGCGCATCCGTGAGCAGGTCGGCGACGAGGAAGTGATCCTCGGCCTGTCGGGCGGCGTCGATTCGAGTGTCGCGGCCGCGCTGATCCATCGCGCGATCGGCGACCAGCTCACCTGCGTGTTCGTCGACCACGGCCTGCTGCGCCTGAACGAAGGCCGGATGGTGCTCGACATGTTCGAGGGCCGCCTGCATGCGAAGGTCGTGCACGTCGACGCATCGGAGCAGTTCCTCGGCCATCTGGCCGGCGTGACCGATCCGGAAGCCAAGCGCAAGATCATCGGCCGCGAGTTCGTCGAGGTGTTCCAGGCCGAGGCGAAGAAGCTGTCGAAGGCGAAGTGGCTCGCGCAGGGCACGATCTATCCGGACGTGGTCGAATCGGGCGGCACGAAGACGAAGAAGGCGACGACGATCAAGAGTCACCACAACGTCGGCGGCCTGCCGGAGACGCTCGGCCTGAAGCTGCTCGAGCCGCTGCGCGACCTGTTCAAGGACGAGGTGCGCGAGCTGGGCGTCGCGCTCGGCCTGCCGCCGGAAATGGTGTATCGCCATCCGTTCCCGGGCCCGGGCCTCGGCGTGCGGATTCTCGGCGAGGTGAAGCGCGAGTACGCGGACCTGCTGCGCCGCGCGGACGCGATCTTCATCGAGGAGCTGCGCAACACGGCCGCGACCGCGCAGGATGCGGCGGCGGGCCTGTGCGGCGAAGCCGACGTCGGCAAGAGCTGGTACGACCTCACGAGCCAGGCGTTCGCGGTGTTCCTGCCGGTGAAGTCGGTCGGCGTGATGGGCGACGGCCGCACGTACGACTACGTGACGTCGCTGCGCGCGGTGCAGACGACGGACTTCATGACCGCGCACTGGGCGCACCTGCCGTACGCGCTGCTCGGCCGCGCGTCGAACCGGATCATCAACGAGGTGCGCGGGATCAACCGGGTCGTGTATGACATCTCGGGGAAGCCGCCGGCGACGATCGAGTGGGAGTGATGCGGCGCCGGGGTGCGCCCCGGTAGCGGATCGCGGCATCGGAGGATGCGAGCGCCCGGCAGGGAAGCCTGCCGGGCTTTTTTTCGTGCCGGGCGCCGCGTACCACGACATACCCACTCCGAACCAGCCAAACCCCCGCCCAGCCCGCCGCGGCGCAGCACAGCCCCAAGTCGCCCCGATCTTCACACATGCGCGCCGATTCGGCCCCTAAAAAGACAATATCGAGCAGGTCTTCGAAGGGCCTGTCATACGCGCGTCACCCTGCTAGAATTCGGCTGCCGCATTGTTTCGATTGACCAATGAGATTGCTTGACGCCCTGGTCGAACAGCGTATTGCCGCCGCCGCCGCGCGGGGCGCGTTCGACGATTTGCCGGGTACCGGCGCGCCACAGGCGCTGGACGACGACCTGCTCGTACCCGAGGAGGTGCGGGTGGCCAACCGTATCCTGAAGAATGCGGGCTTCGTGCCGCCAGCCGTCGAGCAACTGCGCGCGCTGCGCAACCTGCAGGACGAACTGCGCGCGGTCAGCGACCGCGCGGCGCGTTGCCAACTGCAGGCGAAGATGCTGGCGCTCGACATGGCGCTCGAATCGCTGCGCGGCGGCCCGATGACG
Organism: Burkholderia ubonensis; assembly: GCF_001718695.1. Classification (NCBI taxonomy): domain Bacteria; kingdom Pseudomonadati; phylum Pseudomonadota; class Betaproteobacteria; order Burkholderiales; family Burkholderiaceae; genus Burkholderia; species Burkholderia ubonensis. The sequence continues at coordinate 474,515 of NZ_CP013420.1, forward strand.
GTGCCCCGCGAATACTGCCGCCGCATCGCCGAACGCCTGTGCGAGCGCGGGCTCGACGAAGCGCCCGCCGAAGCGGGGCCGATGTGAGCGCAGACGCGCTGCACGACGCGGCCCCCGAATCCGTCGGCGCTGCCGATTCCCCCGTATCCGAGCCCACGATCGAGCCCGCGCCCGCGTCTGCGCGCGACACGCATTTCATGCGGCTCGCGCAGGCCGCCGCCGAAGAGGCGCGCGCGGCCGGCGAAGTGCCGGTGGGCGCGGTGCTGGTGCGCGGCGACGAAGTGATCGCGCGCGGCTTCAATCACCCGATCGGCGGGCATGACCCGTCGGCCCATGCCGAAATGGCCGCGCTGCGGATGGCGGCCCGGCATCTGCAGAACTACCGGATGCCCGGCTGCGAACTGTACGTGACGCTCGAGCCGTGCCTGATGTGCGCGGGCGCGATCATGCACGCGCGGATCGCGCGCGTCGTGTACGGAGCGGCGGATCCGAAGACGGGCGCATGCGGCAGCGTGATCGACGCGTTCGCGAATCCGCAGCTCAATCATCACACCGAAGTCGTCGGCGGCGTGCTGGCCGACGAATGCGGCGCGGCGCTGAAGTCGTTCTTCGCCGAGCGCCGGCGTGCGCTGCGCGAGGCGCGTGTCGCCCGCGACCAGGCGTCCGGCACGTCGTGAACCCGGCGCGGTTCGGGCCCTCTAAGCTGGTTTGATCACCGACACGTCCTGCCCATGTCCGCTTCGTCCACTGCATCCTATTCGATTCGCCTGCTGGCGCCGTCCGGCTATCCGCACGATCCCGACGCGATCAATCGCGCGCTGGAGCGCCTGAGTAATGCGAAGCACCGCATCGAGAACATCGAGGCGACGCAGCGGCGCTACCAGCGTTTCGGCGGCACCGACGGCGAACGGGCGGGGGACCTGAACCGGCTCGCCGATCCCGCGCGGCCGCTGCCCGACATCGGGCTCGCGGTGCGCGGTGGCTACGGCGCCGCGCGGATCCTGCACGGGCTCGACTATCGCGGGCTCGAACGCCGGCTGCACGACCAGCCGATCGCGCTGGTCGGCCACAGCGACTTCACCGCGATCCAGCTCGCGCTGTACGCAAAGGCACGGATCAAGACGTTCGGCGGCCCGATGCTGTCGGCCGACTTCGGCGCGCAGACGTCCAGTGACTTCACGATGGGCCATTTCTGGCGGACGATCACGCAGCCGTCCGCGACGATCGTGGCCGATGCGCCGCAGGCGCAGAGCGTCAACGTGTCCGGCACGCTGTGGGGCGGCAACCTCGCGATCCTCACGTCGCTCGTCGGCACGCCGTACATGCCCGACATCGAGGGCGGCATTCTGTTCATCGAGGACGTCAACGAGCAGCCGTTCCGCATCGAGCGGATGATCTACCAGCTGCACCTGTCGGGGCTGCTCGCGCGCCAGCAGGCGCTCGTGCTCGGCCAGTTCACCGGCGCGCGGCCGTTCGAATACGACAACGGCTATGACATGCAGGCGATGATCGAGCAGGTGCGCGCGGTGATCGGCATTCCGGTCATCACGGGGCTGCAGTTCGGTCATGTGCCGGACCTGGTGACGCTGCCGTTCGGCGCACACGCGCAGCTCGTCGCGAACGCGCACGGCTTCCGGCTCACGCTGTCGGACTATCCGCATCTCGGCTGATGCCGGGACGCACGATCGAAAGGGCGGGTCTTCCGCCTTTTTCTTTATGTCGTCGCGCAACTAACGGTCAAGTATTCGAGCCTCGCGCAACATGGTGCCGCTTCTGTCGTGCACCACTTTTGTCAACAAAAAATCTGGCGCCAATACGGGCAAGGATCGCTGCCGGTGGGCGATTCAGGCTTATCCTGCATGGATTTGATGCGTGTTGCACCATGCCGGTTCGCCGCGATGCGCACCGATTGTGCAAAATCGATGAAAAGAATTGTTGACAATCTTTATGTCCGTTCTACGATGAGGACCATCAGACGATGCAGATCATGAACGAGCCCGAATCCGTCCCGTCCGGCGCGCCCGGGCCCGAAGCGATCGCCGAGCGTATCCGGACGGCGATCCTCGAGCATCGGCTCGCGCCCGGCGCGAAGCTGACCGAGGCGCAGCTGTGCGACGTGTTCGGCGTCAAGCGCGGGACGATCCGCCAGGCGCTCGCGCTGCTCGCGACCGACCGGCTGGTCGACCTGGAGCCGAATCGCGGCGCGTTCGTTGCGAGCCCGACGCTGCAGGACGTGCACGAGGTGTTCGAGATGCGCCGGATCATCGAGCTGGCGGTGGTCGAACGGCTCGCGAACGGGCCGGGCGCGAAACGCCTGAAGGGCGTCGCGGCGCTGATCGACAAGGAGCGCAAGGCGTTCGAGCGGCGCGACTTCCCGGCGTGGATCCGCCTGTCGGGGGAGTTCCATACGGCGCTCGCCGCGCTGATGGGCAATGCGACGCTCAGCGCGTGCCTCGACGGCCTCGTCGCGCGCTCGACGCTGATGTCGGCGCTGTACGAATCGCACGGGCGCAGCCCGTGTTCGTTTGACGACCACGGCGAGATTCTGGTCGCGCTGGAGGCAGGGGACGCGAAGCGCGCGGCGGAGCTGATGGCGCACCACCTGCAGCACGTCGAGTTGAGAATGCTGGACCGGCCCGCAACCGGGGCGGTCGATTTGCGCGAAGTGTTCGGCGGCGCCTGAGCGGCGACGCGAACCGGCCCGCGCGCCACACGACGAGAGCAATGCAGGCCGGCGGTCAGCGCCGCCGGCCGCCAGTCCGACCCCGGGACGACGGCCCGGGGCGATTTCGACGACGATGAAGCGGCCGTGCGGCCGCGGTCAAGGAGAGGTCATGGCTCAGTTCAGTGTGGCGCACGACAGCGCATATCCGGCGGAGGGCGGCGGCGAGGAGAGCGGTCCGCCATTGCCGGGCGGTTTCAGTGAACGTCTGTATAACGAAGATTTGGCACCCCTTAAGAATCAGACGTGGGGCTCGTACAACATCTTCGCGTTCTGGATGTCGGACGTGCACAGCGTCGGCGGCTACGTGTTCGCGGGCAGCCTGTTCGCGCTCGGGCTGACGAGCTGGCAGGTGCTGATCGCGCTGATCGTCGGCATCGGCCTCGTCAACGTGCTGTGCAACCTGATCGCGCGGCCGAGCCAGCAGATCGGCGTGCCGTATCCGGTCGCGTGCCGCGCGACCTTCGGCGTGCTCGGCGCGAACGTGCCGGCCGTGATCCGCGGGCTGATCGCGATCGCGTGGTACGGGATCCAGACCTATCTCGCGTCGAGCGCGCTCGTGATCGTCGTGCTGAAGTTCTTCCCGCAGTGGCTGCCGTATGCGGACGTGCACCGCTACGGCTTTCTCGGGCTGTCGGCGCTCGGCTGGGCGGGCTTCATGCTGCTGTGGGTGCTGCAGGCATTCGTGTTCTGGAACGGCATGGAGACGATCAAGAAGTTCATCGACTTCGCGGGCCCGGCCGTCTACGTCGTGATGTTCGTCCTCGCCGGCTACATGGTGTGGCGCGCGGGCTGGCGCAACATCGGCATCAATCTCGGCGGCGTCAGGTATCACGGCGCCGACGTGATTCCGGTGATGATCACCGCGATCTCGCTCGTCGTGTCGTACTTCTCCGGGCCGATGCTGAATTTCGGCGACTTCTCGCGCTATTGCCGCAGCTTCGGCGACGTGAAGCGCGGCAATTTCTGGGGGCTGCCAGTCAACTTCCTCGCGTTCTCGCTCGTCACGGTGATCACGACCGCCGCGACGCTGCCGGTGTTCGGCGAGCTGATCACCGATCCGGTCGAGACGGTCGGGCGCATCGATCATCCGACCGCGGTGATCCTCGGCGCGCTGACGTTCACGATCGCGACGATCGGCATCAACATCGTCGCGAACTTCGTGTCGCCCGCGTTCGACTTCTCGAACGTCGCGCCGCGGCTCATCAGCTGGCGCGCGGGCGGGATGCTCGCGGCGGTCGCGTCGATCTTCATCACGCCGTGGAACCTGTTCAACAACCCGGCCGTGATCCATTACACGCTCGACGTGCTCGGCGCGTTCATCGGCCCGCTGTACGGCGTGCTGATCGCCGACTTCTACCTCGTCAAGCGCGGCCGGCTCGTGCGCGACGACCTGTACACGATGTCCGAGCGCGGCGCGTACTGGTACACGGGCGGCGTCAACCGCCGCGCGCTCGCCGCGCTGCTGCCGGCCGCGCTGATCGCGATCGCCTGCGTGATGATGCCGGGCTGGCAGGGCGTCGCGAACTTCTCGTGGTTCATCGGCGCGGCGCTCGGGTTCGCGTTCTACCGACTGCTGGCGAACGGCAAGGCCTGAGGAGCGCGCGATGAAGATCAAGCTGATCAATCCGAACACGACGCGGCGGATGACCGACGCGATGGGCCGCTGCGCGCGCGAGGTCGCGGGCGCCGGCACCGCGGTGGTGGCGGTCAGCCCGCCGCTGGGCCCGCCGTCGATCGAAGGCTATTACGACGAGGCGCTCGCGACCCCCGGGCTGCTGGCCGAGATCGCGCAGGGCGAGCGCGACGGCTTCGATGCGTACGTGATCGCGTGCTTCGGCGATCCGGGGCTGTACGCGGCGCGCGAGCTCGCGCGCGGGCCCGTGATCGGCATCGCCGAGGCGGCGATGCACGCGGCGAGCGTGCTCGCGCCCGGCTTCTCGGTCGTCACGACGCTCGCGCGCACCTGCGGGATGGCGTGGCATCTCGCCGAGCGCTACGGGATGAAGCGGTTCTGCCGCAACGTGCGCGCGACCGACGTCGCGGTGCTCGAACTCGACCGCCCCGGCTCGGCCGCGCGCCGGATCATCGTCGACGAATGCCGGCGCGCGCTCGACGAGGATGGCGCCGACGCGATCGTGCTCGGCTGCGCGGGGATGGCCGAATTCGCGCACGAGATCGAGCAGCAGATCGGCGCGCCAGTGGTCGAAGGCGTCACGGCGGCGGTGAAGTGGGCCGAGGCGCTCGTCGCGCTGCGGCTCGCGACCGCGAAGCGCGGCGACTACGCCCGCCCGCTGCCGAAGCGCTATGACGGCGAATTCGCGCGCTTCAGCCCGTCCGGGGACGCGGCGGACCCGGCGCCGGGCCGGCCGGACGCCGCCGCTTTTCCGCACCCGCACATACACACCGTCTGACACGCACTATCTGCGCCGCCGTATGGGCGCATATGGGCGTTTTCGCTACACTGGGCCATCGTTCGCATCGGCTCGCGGGGGCGCCGCGCAGCCGGTGCGAGCGCGGCGGCCCGCCGGCCGGGCCGATCGATACCCATCATTCAGCAAGCTTTCGTCGCACATCGAACCATGTCACTCGATCCCAACTATCCACGCGATCTGATCGGCTACGGCCGCCATCCGGTGCAGGCGAACTGGCCCGGGCGGGCGCGCATCGCGGTGCAGTTCGTGCTGAACTACGAAGAGGGCGGCGAGAACTGCGTGCTGCACGGCGACCCCGGCTCCGAGCAGTTCCTGTCGGAAATCGTCGGCGCGGCCGCGTATCCGGACCGCCACATGAGCATGGAGTCGATCTACGAATACGGGTCGCGGGCCGGCGTGTGGCGCATCCTGCGCGAGTTCGAGAAGCGCGGGCTGCCGCTGACCGTGTTCGGCGTCGGCATGGCGATCGAGCGGCATCCGGAGCTCGCGCGCGCGTTCGTCGAGCTCGGCCATGAAATCGCGTGCCACGGCTGGCGCTGGATTCACTACCAGAGCATGACGCCCGAGCTCGAGGCCGAGCACATGCGGCTCGGCATGGAAGCGATCGAGCGCGTGACCGGCGAGCGGCCGCTCGGCTGGTACACCGGCCGCGACAGCCCGAACACGCACCGGCTCGTCGCCGAATACGGCGGCTTCCTGTACGACTCGGACTACTACGGCGACGACCTGCCGTTCTGGATGGACGTCGGCGTGTCGGGCGGCGGCACGACGCCGCAGCTGATCGTCCCGTACACGCTCGACACCAACGACATGCGCTTTGCGACGCCGCAGGGCTTCAACACCGCGGATCACTTCTTCCACTACCTGCGCGACGCGTTCGACGTGCTGTACGAGGAGGGCGACGAAGCGCCGAAGATGCTGTCGATCGGCATGCATTGCCGGCTGCTCGGCCGCCCGGGCCGGTTCCGCGCGCTGCAGCGGTTCCTCGACCACATCGAGCAGCACGATCGCGTATGGGTGACGCGGCGTGTCGACATCGCGCGGCACTGGCGTGAACATCATCCGTATCAGCCCAATCAACGGAACGAAGGAAAGGCATGAAGGCGATGCGATACACGTTGGAGCAACTGAACACGATGGCGCCGGGCGCATTCGTCGCGGCGCTGTCCGGGATCTTCGAGCATTCGCCGTGGGTCGCCGAGGCGGCCGTGGGCACGCGGCCGTATGCGAGCATCGACGCGCTGCACGAGACGATGTCGGGCGCGGTGGAGGCGGCGGGCGAAGTGCGCCAGCTCGCGCTGATCAACGCGCACCCGGAACTCGCGGGCAAGGCCGCGGTGCGCGGCGAGCTGACCGCCGAATCGACGCGCGAGCAGAGCGGCGCGGGTCTCGACCAGTGCACGCAGGAAGAATTCGACACGCTGCAGACGCTGAACCGCACCTATCGCGAGAAGTTCGGCTTCCCGTTCATCCTCGCGGTGCGCGGCTACGATCGGCACGGGATCATCGCGAACTTCGAGTCGCGCGTGAATCATTCGCGCACCGAAGAGCTGCGCGCGAGCCTCGACCAGATCTACCGGATCGCGCGCTTCCGGCTCGACGACCTGATCGGCGCGTGACACCTCAATACGGCCTGCTGCGCCGCAGCGGCCGCTTCGCAATACTGACAAGGACACACCATGGCAATCCCGCTTCTCGATCCCGACGCACCTGATTTCATGCGGCGCTACGTGAACCTCGCCGACCCGCGTCTCGGTGCGCAGGCGCTCGAGGCCAGCGACGATTTCTTCGCGCCGAAGGAGCGCATGCTGAACCCCGAGCCGGCGGTGTTCATCCCCGGCAAGTACGACGACCACGGCAAGTGGATGGACGGCTGGGAAACGCGCCGCAAGCGCACCACCGGCTACGACTGGTGCATCGTCAAGCTCGCGCGCCCGGGCGTGATCAAGGGCTTCGACATCGACACGAGCCACTTCACCGGCAACTTCCCGCCGGCCGCGTCGATCGAGGCCGCGCACGTGGCCGACGGCGCGCCGACGCAGGCGACCGAGTGGGTCGAGGTCGTGCCCGCGACGACGCTGCAGGGCAACAGCCACCACTACGTCGAGGCGAGCGATGCGCGCGCGTTCACGCACCTGCGCGTGAACATCTACCCGGACGGCGGCATCGCGCGCCTGCGCGTGTACGGCCAGCCGCAGCTCGACTGGGCCGGCGCGAGCGCGACCGAGCTGTTCGATCTCGCCGCGACGGAAAACGGCGGCTACGTGGTCGCCGCGAACAACCAGCACTTCGGCCTCGCGTCGAACCTGCTGCTGCCGGGCCGCGGCGTGAACATGGGCGACGGCTGGGAAACCCGCCGCCGCCGCGAGCCGGGCAACGACTGGGCGATCATCGCGCTCGCGCAGCCGGGCGTGATCCGCAAGATCGAAGTCGACACCGCGTTCTTCAAGGGCAACTATCCGGACCGCTGCTCGATCCAGGCCGCGTACGTAACGGGCGGCACCGACAGCTCGCTGGTCACGCAGTCGATGTTCTGGCCGGTGCTGCTCGGCGAGCAGAAGCTGCAGATGGACAAGCAGCACTCTTTCGAGCATGAGATCGCGTCGCTTGGGCCCGTCACGCACGTGCGCCTGAACATCATTCCGGACGGCGGCGTGTCGCGCCTGCGCCTCTTCGGGACGCTCGACAAATGAAGACGCTCATCATCGAACCGCTGACCCGGGAAGCGTTCGCGCCGTTCGGCGACGTGATCGAGACGGAGGGCGCGAAGCAGATTCCGATCAACCTCGGCACGACGATCCGCTTTCACGATCTTGCGAAGGTCGATGTCGACGACGAAGGCGGCCGCACGCTCGTCAACCTGTTTCGCGGCCAGCCGCGCACGCTGCCGTTCGAGGTGAAGATGCTCGAGCGGCACCCGCTCGGCAGCCAGGCGTTCGTGCCGCTGAACGACAAGCCGTATCTCGTCGTCGTCGCGCCCGCGGGCGAGCTCGACCCGGCGCGGATCCGCGCGTTCGTGACGAGCGGCTGGCAGGGCGTCAACTATGCGAAGGGCGTGTGGCATCATCCGCTGATCGCGCTCGGCGACGTCAGCGATTTCATCGTCGTCGATCGCGGCGGGGATGGGCTGAACCTCAACGAGCAGGACCTCCAGGAATCGCTGTGGCTGACCGAAGATGCGCTCGAGGCGGTGATGGTCTGAGCGCCGTTGCCGTAGCAGCGATCGTCGAACCAGCCCGCGCGACACGCGCGGGTTTTTTTATGTCGGTGCGCTTGGGGATCGCGGTGTGGGTGGTGGTCGGCATTCGTGCGCAACACTGCGAGGCAGTGCGGCGCACGGCCACGAACCGACACGCAGGGCAGTACGTGTGGCTCGATCGCGCCGATGCGCATGCGATCGTCGCGACGCGTTGGCGCGTGAAGTACGGTTGCCGGCCCGGTGCCGGTGCGTCGATCTGAAAGCGAACGTGCAGCCTTGCTGAGCATGAAGTGGACGGGGCGTCGTCGTTCGAAGCGATCGTCGCGTTTCGTCGAAGCCGACGCGATGACCGTCGCGGCTGGCTGGTGTTCGTGTCGCCGTCCGGCGATTCGCACAGCGCCGTTTCGCCGTCCCGTCGCAAATCTTCGGGCTGCAATCGTGATGGGCGTGCAGCTGGAACGAGCGTTCCGGGTCCATTCATGATGCCGACCAGGAAGCCCGCCGCGAGACGGCGGCCGTGCGACGCAACCGGCCCGTGTTTTTCCGCGCCGCATGAATCGCGCTGAGCGCGCATTCCGATCGCGCCGCGTCGCATTCTCTACGCATCGTTCACAGCAGGGCGCAGCTGTACCGTGACGACGGTCACGCATCACGATCACATCTTCCTGCCGTTCGACGACCTCCCATGAATCTACTGCTCGTGCTGCAGCGTGAAGCGATGCGCGGCTGGCGCGACGGCCGTACCTTCGCGCCTTCGCACGTGCCAAAAAAAGCGGGCCCGTTTCCGGGCCCGCATCCACCAACGTATCGCACCGGCGATCACACGCCGGCTCACAGCGCCTCACTTCACCGCGCCACCCTCGAACCACGCGGCGAGCTTCGTGCGCTCGTCGTCGGTCATGTGCGTGACGTTGCCGATCGGCATCGCCTTCAGGCGCACGGCCTGTTCGTAGATGCGCTGCGCGTTCTTCGACACTTCGTCCGGCGTGTCGAACATCACGCCGGCGGGCGCGCTGCCCATCAGCGTCGGCTTCGACGAGTGGCACTCGACGCAGCGCTGCTGCAGGATCGGCATGATGTCGTTGATCACGACCTTCGGTGCGTTCGCGGCCTGGGCTTCCGGCGCGACGGGCTTCGGCATCGTCCACACCAGCGCGCCCGACAGCAGTGCGACGCCGCCGATCGGCAAGTACCACAGCTGCTTGCCGCGGTGACGCATCACGAAGAACTGGCGGATCAGCGCGCCGGCCAGCATGATCAGCACGAGCACGACCCAGTTGAACTTGTTCGTATACGTCATCGCATAGTGGTTCGACAGCATCGCGAACACGACGGGCAGCGTGAAGTACGTGTTGTGCACCGAGCGCTGCTTGCCGCGCTTGCCGTAGATCGGGTTCGGCTCCTCGCCCTTGAGCATCTTGTCGACCATCTTGCGCTGGCCGGGGATGATCACGAAGAACACGTTCGCCGACATGATCGTCGCGAGCATCGCGCCGACGATCAGGTACGCGGCACGGCCCGCGAAGATGTGGCACGCGAGGTACGCGGCGGCGACGACGTAGATGCCGACGCAGATGCCGAGCACGCGGTCGTTGGTGCCGAGGATGCGGCACAGCGAGTCGTAGACGATCCAGCCGGCCGCGAGGAAGCCGAGCGCGGACGCGACGGCGACCACCGGGCCCATGTCGAGCACGCTCTTGTCGATCAGGTACGTGTTCGGCGCGAGCAGGTACAGCACGAAGAACAGCGAGAAGCCCGACAGCCAGGTCGTGTACGACGGCCACTTCGACCAGTGCAGGTCATCCGGCATTTCCGGCGGGGCGACCGTGTATTTCTGCATGTTGTAGAAACCGCCGCCGTGGACGTGCCACAGCTCGCCGAACACACCGCGCTTGCGCTGGTTCGGGTCGGTCGGCGGCTTCAGGCTGTTGTCGAGCGCGACGAAATAGAACGACTCGCCGATCCACGCAATGGCGACGATGACGTGCAGCCATCGCAGCGCGAGGTTCAGCCAGTCGGTGATGAAGCCTTCCATGAAACTCCTCCAGACTCGGATCGTTGTCTTGTTGCGGGCGGCCGATACGGTGTCAGCTGCCGCGATAGGTGCTGTACGACCACGGCGACACGAGCAGCGGCACGTGGTAGTGCGCGCCCGGGTCGGCGATGCCGAAACGCAGCACGACGCGATCGACGAAACGGGGTTCGGGCACCTTCACGCCGAGCGACGCGAAGTAGTCGCCGGCATGGAACACCAGCTCGTATTCGCCGGCGGCGAGCGCGGCGCCTTCGAGCAGCGGCGCGTCACAGCGGCCGTCGCTATTGGTCAGCACGGTCTTGATCGCGCGGCGCGATTCGCCGTCCAGCGCGTAGAGGTCCACCTTGAGCGCGGCGCCGGGACGACCGTGCGCCGTATCGAGTACGTGGGTAGTGAGCTTTCCCATTCGTTGTGTCCTTGTGTGAATGCGTGGTTCGGCGGCGACCCGATCCATTGACCGTGCGGCGGATCGAGGCTCCACGTCACGTGGCTACATACCCGTCGACGAGATTGAAGCGAGCGCCGTGCAGGCATTGTAAGAACGTTCCCCATGCAAATACGGGCGCGATATCAAAGATAATGCGCCGCGCATGAACGGCTGTCGACGGCGCGAAATCCACTCGACCAACGCCGTCCCGACGCCGTTCCCGCCCGTGGCCGGACGCCTCCGCGCACCGGCTGCGCGCGTACCATATCGGAACTGTGAACTCGGGTATTCGGGATCGCGCATTGTGTGCCGCACGCGCATGCGCGATCCTCCCGCCGTGCGCGTCGGCTCCGGCCGGCGCGCACCCCGAAGACGGCGAGCACGCCGGGTAACCGGGCCATGGCGTTCGAACGGACGCAGGCACCGGGCGTGCCGCGAATCAGCGTTCGAACGGCTTTGTGACCGCCCACAGGAACCGCCCTGGGGCAGACCGACGCGGAGAACGCATGAACCTCGAGCAGCACTCCGGCGCGCCCGCGCCCGCCCGCGCGCCGCACGATTCCCCATTCCGCCCGAAGACCCTGCTGGTCAAGCACGCCGACGTGCTGGTGACCATGGACGACGCGCGCCGTGAGCTGCGCGACGCGGGGCTCTACATCGCAGGCAACCGGATCGTCGCGGTTGGCCCGAGCGCCGAACTGCCCGACACGGCCGACGAGGTGCTCGACCTGCGCGGGCACGTCGTGATCCCGGGGCTCGTGAACACGCACCACCACATGTACCAGAGCCTGACGCGCGCGATTCCGGCCGCGCAGAACGCCGAGCTGTTCGGCTGGCTCACGAACCTGTACCGGATCTGGGCGCACCTGACGCCTGAGATGATCGAAGTGTCGACGCTGACCGCGATGGCCGAGCTGCTGCAGTCCGGCTGCACGACGTCGAGCGATCATCTGTACATCTATCCGAACGGCAGCCGGCTCGACGACAGCATCGCGGCCGCGCAGCGGATCGGCATGCGCTTTCACGCAAGCCGCGGCGCGATGAGCGTCGGCCAGCGCGACGGCGGCCTGCCGCCCGATTCGGTCGTCGAGCGCGAGCCGGACATCCTGCGCGACGCGCAACGGCTGATCGAGACCTACCACGACGCAGGGCGCTACGCGATGCTGCGCGTGGTCGTCGCGCCGTGCTCGCCGTTCTCGGTGAGCCGCGAGCTGATGCGCGACGCCGCCGTGCTCGCGCGCGAGCATGGGGTGTCGCTGCACACGCACCTTGCGGAAAACGTCAACGACATCGCGTACAGCCGCGAGAAGTTCGGGATGACGCCGGCCGAATACGCGGAGGATCTCGGCTGGGTCGGGCACGACGTGTGGCATGCGCACTGCGTGCAGCTCGACGATGCCGGCATCGGCCTGTTCGCACGCACGGGCACGGGCGTCGCGCACTGTCCTTGCTCGAACATGCGGCTCGCGTCGGGCATCGCGCCGGTGAAGAAGATGCGGCTTGCGGGCGTGCCGGTCGGGCTCGGGGTCGACGGCTCGGCGTCCAACGACGGCGCGCAGATGGTCGCGGAAGTGCGCCAGGCGCTGCTGCTGCAGCGCGTCGGCTTCGGGCCGGATGCGATGACCGCGCGCGAGGCGCTCGAAATCGCGACGCTGGGCGGCGCGAAGGTGCTGAACCGCGACGACATCGGCGCATTGAAGCCCGGCATGGCGGCCGACTTCGCCGCGTTCGACCTGCGCCAGCCGCTGTTCGCGGGCGCGCTGCACGATCCGGTCGCGGCGCTGGTGTTCTGCGCGCCGTCGCAGGCGGCGTATACGGTCGTGAACGGCAAGGTCGTCGTGCGCGAAGGACGCCTTGCGACGCTCGACCTGCCGCCCGTCATCGCGCGCCACAACGCGCTCGCGCAGGCGCTCGTCGACGCGTCGCGCTGACGCCGCGGCTAGCCGCCGCCACGCGCCGTCATGGTGCGCGGCGGTGGCCGGCGGCAGCACGCGCGTGCCGTTATGCCTCGATCAGCGTGCGGGTGGCCTCGGCGACGAGGCCGCGCAGCCAGCGCACTTCGTCGGAGTAATGGCAGCGTTCGTGCCAGAGCTGGTAATACTGCATCGGCGGGAAGTCGAGCGGCGCCGGCACGACCGACAGCGGCAGGAACTTCGCGTAGTGATCGGCGAACAGCCGCGTCGTCGTGAAGATCAGGTCGGACTTCACGAGCACGTACGGCGCGAGGTTGAAGTAAGGCAGCGTGACGACCACGTGGCGCTTCAGCCGCTCGCGCGCGAGGTGCACGTCGATCGCGCCGCGCTGGCCGACCGAGTAGGGCGTCGGCGCGAGGTGCGGCGCGTTCAGGTACTGGTCGAGCGTGAGGCCGCCGCGCTTCGCGAACGGATGCGTGTTGCTCATCAGGCAGACGATCTCGTCGACGAACAGGTTCGACAGGTGCAGCTGCTCCGGCGGCTCCGGCCAGTTGCCGACCACGATGTCGAGCTTGCCGTCCTCGAGCGCGAGCTCGTAGTCGAACGCGGGGCCGAGCGAGTGGAACTCGAGCGTCGCGTTCGGCGCGGCCTGGCGGAAGCGCTCGACGACGGTCGGCACGAACAGCACGTTCAGGTAGTCGGGGCAGCCGATCCGGTAGCAGCGGATCGACGTCGCCGGATCGAAGCTGTGCTGCTGGAACTTGATCCGCTCGATCTCGCGCAGCGCGTTCTGCACGGGCTCCAGCAGGCGCAGCCCGTATTCGGTCGGCACCATGCCGGACTTGCCGCGCACGAGCAGCGGGTCGCCGGTGATGTCGCGCAGGCGCCGCAGCGCCGCGCTGATCGCCGGTTGCGACTGGTTCAGTTTGACGGCCGCGCGCGTGACGCTGCGCTCCATCAACAGGGTGTGCAAGACGCGCAAGAGGTACGTGTCGATCGCCTCGCGTTGCTGACTCATGATTTCTCCGTTTATATGCCCGGGCTGATCGAGAGGTGGATGGGGTATATGGTTTTTAATATGAACGAAAAAGAGCGTCAAGCGATGGATACCCGCACGGGGCCGCCGGCACGGCAGCGACCGCGGCGGGCGCGGGGCGCATGAAGGGTGCGCGGATGCGCGGGGCGCGCATCCGGGGGGCATGAGGCGTGACGCGGCGCTCGCGCGTCAGTCGTCGATGCGCAGGCCGACTTTCAGCGTCACCTGCCAGTGAATCACCTGGTTGCCTTCGATGTGGCCGCGCGTCTCGGTCACCTGGAACCAGTGCAGGTTATGCAGCGTCGACGCGGCTTTCGCGATGGCGTTGCGGATCGCATCGTCGCTCGACTCCCGCGACGAGCCGGTCAGTTCGATCAGCTTATAAATGTGGTCGCTCATGATGCGCTCCCTGTCGTGTCGGGTTCCGCCGCGGGCGCAGCGCACAAGCGCAGCCACGTGCGGAATGCGTCCGGCTTCTTGAGTGATAGGTATGATGGGCGGCAAGTTCAACCCATATCGGAGACGAGGCATCGTGGAAGTCGGATTTTGCGGACCGGGATTGATGGGCGCGCCGATGATTCGGCATCTGCTGGCGGCGGGTCACCGCGTCGGCGTGTGGAATCGCACGCGCGCGAAATCGGAGGCGCTCGCGGCCGACGGCGCGCAGGTCGTCGACACGCCGCGCGCGCTGGCGGAGCAGGTCGAAACGGTGCTGCTGTGCGTGCTGGACGCGCGCGCGGTCGGCGACGTCGTGTTCGGCCCGGACGGCCTGCTGTCCGGCGACTCGGCGGCGCGCCGCGTGCGGCGCATCGTCGACCACTCGAGCATTCCGCCCGGCGTGACGCGCGATTATGCGAAGCGCGCGGCGGACCTCGGCGTCGGCTGGGTCGACGCGCCGGTGTCGGGCGGCGTGCCCGGCGCGCAGGCCGGCACGCTCGCAGTGATGGCGGGCGGCCGCGCGGAGGATCTCGATGCGGTGCGGCCGCTGATCGATGCGTACGCCGCGCGCATCACGCACATGGGCGACGCGGGCGCGGGCCAGACCGCGAAGCTGTGCAACCAGGCGATCGTCACCGCGACCGTCACCGCGATCGCAGAGGCGGTGGGTCTCGCGCAGGCGAGCGGCATCGACGCCGCGCGCCTCGCGCAAGCGCTTGCCGGCGGCTGGGCGGATTCGGTGCTGCTGCAGACGTTCGTGCCGCGCATGACCTCGGGCGGACACACTCCGATCGGCGCGCTCGGCACGTTTCAGAAGGACGTCGACACGATTGCCGATGCGGCGCGCGACACGGGCGCGGTGATGCCGGTGTCGGCCACCGTCCAGCAGGTGCTGAGGCTCGGCGCGGCGATGGGGCTCGCCGATGCGGACTTCGCCGCGTTCATCGATATCGTCAGGCCGGGGAACCGGCGCCGGCAGGCGTGACGGCAACGCATGAATGGCGGATGGGCCGCCCGGAGGCGGCCCATCGAAAACCGGCGTTGAATCAGCCGAGCGAGCGGGGCGTCGTGTCCCCGGCGTTCTGTCGACCGAGTCCGCTGCGCAGGCTCGCTTTCGCGCCTGCACCAAATTCGGGCAGGATGCGCGCACGGGCGCGGCTCGCGAACACGAGGAAGCCGAAGCCGTTGGACTCGTACCAGTAGCCGCCGTTTTCGAGGCCGTCGAGCGGCTGTTCGAGCGCGTTGGCGATCGATTCGATGCAGCGCTTGCGCAGTTCGGCGATCGCCGGGTATGGCGGCTGCGCGCCGCGCACGCTGCACAGGAGCACGTCCAGGCCGGGAAGCACATGCGCGTACAGCACCGGTTCGTCCTGCGCGCGGGCGCGCGCGATCTTGGTGTCGAGCTGGGCGAACGGTTTCGAGTGGCGCAATACCGCGAGGAACGATTCCTGGCCATCCTGCTGCGCGCGTCGACGTTTCTTCGGGAAGGACATAAACACTCGCCTCAAAAACAATTGCAAGAAATGCGGCATTTTCATGCGACCCACTCCCGGCTATGTACGCCGCATGTCGATCCTTTATAGCACACGAAAATGCTGCGCTCGTGCAGTGCGACGATCGATGTCTCCCGTCGACCTGCTCGCCACCGACACAGTCAGCGCTTGGCGCCTGTACTGTCGTTTAGTCTCCATCATAGACCCGGTTTCCCGGCGCGTGCATCCGCTCGTCACAAAAAAATGCGAGGCGCCGGCGTGGCGTCCCGCATGGCGCGCGGCAACAAAAAGGCCCGCACACGGCGGGCCTGGCTGACGACGGCGGCCAGTTGCTCAGCGCTGCTTGAGCGAATCGCGGATCTCGCGCAGCAGCACGATGTCTTCCGGCGTCGCGGCCGGCGCGGCTTCCGCGGGCTTGCGCAGCTTGTTGATGAATTTCACCATCAGGAAAATGATGAACGCGAGGATGATGAAGTTGATCAGCACGGTGATGAACGAACCGTAGCCGAACGCCGCGACGCCCGCGGCCTGCAGGTCCTTGAACGAATCGGGATTACCCTTGAACGACGGCGGGATCGTGCCGAGCAGTACGAATTTGTTCGAGAAATCCAGGCCGCCCGTCAGGACGCCGATGACCGGCATGATCAGGTCCTTCACGATCGAGTCGACGATCTTCGAGAACGCGCCGCCGATGATCACGCCGACGGCGAGATCCATCACGTTGCCCTTGACGGCGAACTCCTTGAATTCCTTGATGATGCTCATGAGCGGCTTTCTCCTGGTTGGGGCAAGGGAAGGCGTGCCGTGACGCGTTGCGTCGAATTCAGGGTCGGTGGCACGCCGATGGCCGCATGATAGCGAACGTGCCCCATTGCCGATAGCCCATCTTGAAATGATTGACAAATCGGTGCCGCGAGCGGGTTCCGGCGTTGCGGAGCCCGCTCGCGCGGGACGCCGGCGCGCGATGCGGCAGCGCCCCGGGTCGTGACGATCAGGTGTCCGTCCAGCCGTCGTCGTTGCTGCCGAGATCGACGTTGCTGCTGTTGCCGCTGCTGCCGTCGTCCCAGTTCGTATCGTCGCCGCGGCCGAGGTCGAAGCCCGGATCGGCTTCGCGCCGGCGGTGCTCGTCGTCGACGATCACCTCGCGTTCGATTACGCGGTCGCGGCCGCCGGACATCGCCTGGCCGAGCAGCACGCCGGTCAGGAGTCCGCCCATGCCGCCGCCGAAGCCGCCGCCACCTTGCTGGATCACGACGGGCGGTTGCTGCTGCGGTGGATACTGCGGCGGATATTGCGGTGGGTAAGGGGGCGGAACCTGCTGCGGCGGGTACGGCTGGCCCTGCGCGCCGCTCAGGCGGTCCGCTTCCTGCGCGAACACCGAGCCGCTGCCGCCGGCCGGCGCGCTCGCCGGCGCGGCCGGATCGGGCCGGCCTTCGACGCGCGCCTTCACGCTCGCGTGGCGTTTCTCGAGCTCGTCGACGCGGTACGACGGCACCGGGTTCTTGCCGTTCGACAGCGCCTCGACGAGTTCGCGCGCGTCGGTCTCGATCCCCTCGAGCTCGCTCGTCAGCGCGGCGGCGCCGGGCGCCGTCGACAGGCGCGCGTCGAGCTTGAGCGGGCGGATGCCGTTGAGCACGTCGGTTGCGCGCTTCAATTGCGCGCGGCGTTCGTCGTCGGCGCGCGTGTCGCCGGCCGAGCGCGCGCGCCGCAGCGTCCAGCGCAGCACCAGCGCGATCACCGCGACGATCAGGCCAAGGCCGATCCACATGCCGGCCGACGGCCCGTGCTTTTCCGCGGGCGCGAGCGACGACTGAAGCGTACCGCTCCGGGCGCTTGCCGACGGCGCGTTGCTCATGGACGGCGCGTTGCTCACGCGGCCGGCGTCCGCGCGGATGCGCGCTTCCGTCTGCGCGAAGCGCGACGGATCGGTGAACCGCAACTGCGGATCGAGCGTCTTCGCACGTTGCAGCTGCGCGAGCGCGTCGGACGCACGGCCTTCGCGATCGAGCACCTGTGCATACAGGTAGTGCGCGTGCGCGTTGTTCGGATGCGCGTCGATGACTTGCGACAGCTGCGTGTCGGCGCGCTGCCAGTCGCGCTGCGCGATCGACTGTTCGACCTGCTGCAGCGACGGTACCGCGAACGCGGCGGACGACAACGTCAGCAGCGCGAAGCCGAGAGCGGCGAGGGATTTCTTCATGATCGAACCGGGCGCGCGCGCCCGTCTCCTTGGGATCGATGCGCGCCGCGCCGGCACCCCGGGCGGCGCGCGCCGTTACTGCGCGGGCGTATCGAGCTGCTTCTTCAGCGCAGCGAGTCGATCCTCGACCGACGGGCCCTTGTTCAGCGCGGCGAGCTTGTCGTCGAGCGCCTTGCCGCTCGACGTGTCGGCCGAATTGAGGCGGGCGTCCGAACGCGCGTTCTGCAGCGCGACCTTGTCCTCGAGCTTCTGGAAATCTTCCGACAGGTTCTTGCCGCCGATCCCGCCGAGCGCGGTGGCCGCGACGTCCTTCGCCTGCGCGATTTCCTGCTTCGCCTGCAGGATGTTCGAGCGGGCGTTCAGGTCGTTGCGGCGCTGGCGCATCTCGGCGATCTGCCCCTTCAGCCTGTCGACCGACGGCTCGAGCGTCGCGAGTTCGGCGGCGAGCGCATCGCGCTCCGCCTCGGCGTTCGCCTGCGCGCCGAGCGCTTCGCGCGCGAGCGACTCGTCGCCCGACTGCAGCGCGCGCCTGGCGCCGTCCTCGTACTTCTTCACCTTGTCGTCGGCCGCATCGCGCTTGCTGCGCTGGGTCGCGACCTGCGCCTCGATCTCGATCAGCGAGTTCTCGGCGCGGCCGATGCTGTCGTCGAGCTCTCGCACGATCTGCCGTGCGTCGCGCGACGGGTCCTGCACCGAGTCGGCCGCGTCGTTCAGCAAGCCCTTGAGCGTGCGCGAAATAGAGTCGAAAAGCGACATGAAATCCTCCGTGTGTGAAAGGCGCCGCATCGTAGCGGCGTGGCCCTCGGCGGTGCCGGTTCCGGCCCGCGATTGCCGGCGGATATTACACCACCGGATCACTTAAATACGGCTTAAACGTGCAAGTTCAAGCGATGCGAATTCCGGGCCGGAAAACCGCGCGCCGAGTCTTTCATGATTGAAAGCCCGGGCGCGCGGGTTTCGTGTTCATGATAGGCCGGGCAGGCGGGCAAAATGGCGCGCGCAGCGCCGCGGCGCGGGAATTTTTACAAAAAATCGCGAAGCCAATCGATTGATTTCATTAAAATGCGCTGTCACGTCGCGGGAACGGATCGCCGCGCGACGCGGTCTGTCGACGTGACGAATGTGTCACGATGCACTCTCTCTCGATTCATCCGCTTGCATTCCGCATGCGTCCGAGGGCGCAATGCGCGCCCGCCATTCCGACATGCCAATTATCAAACGACCGCCTTCTTCTCCCGCCAGGAACGAACCTCACTACACGCTGCGCCGTTCGCCCGCGGGAGCCTATTACACCGATGACGACGACCGCGATGCGCACCGCGGCGGGTCGCATGACGGCGGCGGCGGGGGCCGCCGCTCGTTCCGCTCGCGCGTCGCGCTGTGGTTCGTCGGCCTGTTCGCCACGCTGGCCGTCGTCGGCGCGCTGATCGTCGGCTATGCGCTCGTCGTGATGGCGCCGCAGCTGCCGTCGCTCGATGCGCTGACGAACTACCAGCCGAAGGTGCCGTTGCGCGTCTACTCCGCCGATCACGTGCTGATCGGCGAATTCGGCGAGGAGCGCCGCAGCCTCGTGCGCTTCCAGGAGATTCCCGACGTGATGAAGAAGGCGGTGCTCGCGATCGAGGACTACCGCTTCTACGAACACGGCGGCGTCGACTTCCTCGGCATCCTGCGTGCCGGCGTCGCCGACCTGATGCACGGCGGCGCGCGCCAGGGCGCGAGCACGATCACGATGCAGGTCGCGCGCAACTTCTTCCTGTCGAGCGAGAAGACCTACACGCGCAAGATCTACGAAATGCTGCTCGCGTACAAGATCGAGAAGGCCCTGACGAAGGACCAGATCCTCGAGCTGTACATGAACCAGATCTACCTCGGCCAGCGCGCGTACGGTTTCGCCGCGGCTGCGCGGGTTTACTTCGGCAAGGACCTGAAGGACATCACGCTGGCGGAAGCCGCGATGCTGGCGGGCCTGCCGAAGGCGCCGTCCGCGTACAACCCGGTCGTCAATCCGAAGCGCGCGAAGGTGCGTCAGGAATACATCCTGAAGCGGATGCGCGAGGTCGGCTACATCACGCAGCCGCAGTACGACCAGGCGATCAAGGAAGAGATCCACGTGCGCACCCCGGGCAACCAGTACGCGGTGCATGCCGAGTACGTCGCCGAGATGGTGCGGCAGATGATGTACGCGCAGTACAAGGACGAGACGTATACGCGCGGCCTGACGGTCACGACGACGATCAATGCGGCGGACCAGGAAGCGGCGTACCAGGCCGTGCGGCGCGGCATTCTCGATTACGAGCGCCGCCACGGCTACCGCGGGCCGGAAGGCTTCATCACGCTGCCGGCGGCCGGCGACGACCGCGACGAGGCGATCGACGACGCGCTCGCCGATCACCCGGACAACGGCGACCTGCAGTCGGCGGTGGTGCTGGCCGCCGCGCCGAACGCGGTCGAGGTGCAGTTCGTCGGCGGCGCGACGGCCACGATCGGCGCGGGCGGGCTGCGCTTCGTCGCAGCGGCGCTCGGGCCGCGCGCGAACGCCACGCTGAAGATCAAGCCCGGCTCGATCGTGCGTGTGCTGAAGGACGCGAAGACGGGCTGGCAGGTCGTGCAGCTGCCGCAGGTCGAGGGCGCGCTCGTCGCGATCGCGCCGCAGGACGGCGCGATCCGCTCGCTCGTCGGCGGCTTCGACTACAACAAGAGCAAGTTCAACCACGTGACGCAGGCATGGCGGCAGCCGGGCTCGTCGTTCAAGCCGTTCGTCTACTCGGCGTCGCTCGACAAGGGGCTCGGGCCGGCGACGATCATCAACGACGCGCCGCTGTATTTCCCGCCGAGCGTGCCGGGCGGCACCGCGTGGGAGCCGAAGGACGACGACCAGCCGGACGGCCCGATGTCGATGCGCACCGGCCTGCAGCGTTCGAAGAACCTCGTGTCGATCCGCATTCTCGCGTCGATCGGCACGCAGTACGCACAGGAGTACGTGACGCAGCGCTTCGGCTTCGATCCGGCGAAGACGCCGCCGTACCTGCCGATGGCGCTCGGCGCGGGGCTCGTCACGCCGCTGCAGCTCGCGACCGGCTACGCGGTGTTCGCGAACGGCGGCTACAAGGTCGATCCGTACCTGATCGCCGAAGTCGACGACGCGCGCGGCCAGCCGCTGCAGAAGGCGCAGCCGGTGATCGCCGGCGGCACCGCGCCGCGCACGATCGAAGGCCGCAACGCGTACGTGATGAACAGCCTGCTGCACACGGTCGCGACGGCCGGCACGGGCGCCGGCTCCAACGTGCTGGGGCGCGGCGACCTGCAGGGCAAGACGGGTACGACCAACGACGCGAAGGACGGCTGGTTCGCCGGCTATCAGCAGTCGCTCGTCGCGGTCGCGTGGATGGGCTTCGACCAGCCGAAGAGCCTCGGCAGCCGCGAATTCGGCGCGCAGCTCGCGCTGCCGATCTGGGTGGGCTACATGCGCACCGCGCTGCAGGGCGTACCGGAGCAGCCGATGCCGATGCCTGACGGACTGACGACGATCGACGGCGAGCTGTACTACGCGGATCGCACGCCGGGCGCCGGCTTCGTCGCGAGCGTCGACATCAACCCGGCGGCCAATGCGATGAGCGCGAACGACGCGCTCGGCTCGGCCGGCGTGGCGGGCCTGGCGCCGCCGCCCGTGACCGCGCAGGAGAAGCAGCAGATCATGGACATGTTCGAGAGCAAGTAAGCGGAACACTGACGTGTCGACTGCAACGGGCGCCTTCGGGCGCCCGTTTCGTTTGCGTGCGGCCGCGCGTCGACGTCGATCGCGAACCCGAGCAGACCGGCGGTCGGGTGCCGGCGCGACGCGCACGCCGATGGTTCGATGGTTCGTGTGAGGAATCGCCCGCGCTACGCGTGGCGGATCGCCGCGATGCAACGGACGGCGATGATCGGGATCACGAAGGGTCGGGTGCGCCGCGCAAAGCGCCGAGGGATCGCGTTCGCCGGCCGCATCTGCCTATTTTGCGTCCGGCCCCGTGCGCGCACGTAAAACGCTGCGCGCTCAACCACTTGCGGAGAGGTGCGGCGGGTTATCAACAGGGCTGTCAACAAAAACTGGGGATAACCCTGAGCGTCGCGAGCGCGTTCAGCGCTGCAACTGCGCGTGCGCGAGGTGCATGCCGAGCGTGACCGGATCGGTGTTGGTGCCCGACAGCAGCACGCCGACCCGCTTGCCCTGCAGCGTCTCGCGCAGCGGGCCGAGCAGGGCGGCCATCGCCGCCGCGCAGGCCGGCTCGATGGCGACCTTCAGGTGCGAGAACAGGTACAGCATCGCCGTGCGCAGCGCGTCGTCCGAGACGGTGACGATGCTGTCG
This sequence comes from Burkholderia ubonensis, assembly GCF_001718695.1. Classification (NCBI taxonomy): domain Bacteria; kingdom Pseudomonadati; phylum Pseudomonadota; class Betaproteobacteria; order Burkholderiales; family Burkholderiaceae; genus Burkholderia; species Burkholderia ubonensis. The sequence continues at coordinate 496,765 of NZ_CP013420.1, forward strand.
ATGTGGCGGCGGCACAGCTGGTAGCTGTATTCCTCGGTGTGCGGCGCCATCAGCGAATCGGCGATCGTGTGCATCGCGGCCATCTTGACCGTGTGGTTGGCCGCGAAGCTGCGGCTCATTGCGTCGGCGCCGTCAGGCTCGACGCCATACACGTGCACGCGCGGATTCGCGAGCCGCAGCGCGGTCGACACGCCGGCCGCGAGCCCGCCGCCGCCGATCGGCACGATCACCGCGTCGAGGTCGGGTGTCTGCGTCGCCCATTCGTAGCCGAGCGTCGCGGTGCCGAGGATGGTGTGATAGCCGTTGAACGGATGGATGAAGAAGCGGCCTTCCTCGGCCTCGATCCGGCGCACCAGATCGAACGCCTGCGACGCGCTCGCCGCCAGCACGACCTCCGCGCGGTACTGCTTGCATTGCGCGATGCGCGTCGGGCTCGCGGTATGGAACATCACGACCTTTGCGCTGCTGCCGAGCCGCATCGCCGCATACGCGACCGCCGCCGCATGGTTGCCGGCCGACACGCAGGTGACCCCGGCATTGCGGCGCGCCTCGTCGAGCGCGAGCAGGTGCGTGAACGCGCCGCGCGCCTTGAAGCTGCCGCTGGCCTGCAGCAGTTCGAACTTGAAGTTGACGTGCGTGCCTTCGAGCGAAGGCAGGTCGGCGCGCTCGAACACCGGTGTGCGCGAGACCCATGGCGACAGCGCGAAGTGCTGCGCGGCGATTTCGTCGAGCGTCGGGATCGGCTCGCCGTCGATCGTGTGGGCGGTGCCCTGTTGTGGTGTCGACATGGCCTGGCGTGTGGGGGGAGTGAACCGGCCCGCCCACGCGAGCCGGCGTGGCGGGAAACGGTCAGTGCGCGTCGACCGACATGCTGCGGATGAACTTGCGCAGGAACTGCTCGCATTCGGCCAGTTGCGCGAGCTCCACGTACTCGTTCGGCTTGTGCGCCTGCTCGATGTAGCCGGGCCCGCACACGACGCTCGGGATGCCCGCGCGTTCGAACAGGCCGGCCTCGGTGCCGTACGCGACCTTGCGCTTGTCCTGGTCGGCGGTCAGCGCGCGCACGAGCTGCGTGATCGCCGCCTGCTCGGTCGCGTCGAGACCGGGCGCCGCGGCGATCTTCGAGAATTCGATCGCCGCGTTCGGATGCTCGCGCCGCATCTGCGGCAGCAGCGTTTCCTGCGCATAGGCTTCGATGCGCGCGAAGATCGGCTCCGGATCGAGCGTCGGCAGGTTGCGGAATTCGAAATCGAAACGGCATTCGGCCGGCACCGTGTTGATCGCGTTGCCGCCCTGGATCGTGCTCGTCTGCGCGGTCGAGAACGGCACGTCGTAGAGCGCGTCGAACGGGCCTTCGGCGCGGAATCGGTCGGCGATGTCGCGGATGTGGCAGATGAGGCGCGCCGCGTATTCGATCGCGTTCAGCCCCTTCGGCGTCAGCGACGAGTGCGCCGCGTGGCCGCGCACGCAGCAGCGGTACGCGTTGATGCCCTTGTGCGCGATGATCGGGCGCATCCCGGTCGGCTCGCCGACGATGCAGCCGGACGGCTTCACGCCGCGCCTGACCAGATCCGCGATCATCAGCGGCGCGCCCGCGCAGCCGATTTCCTCGTCGTAGGACAGCGCGAAATGGATCGGCTTCGCGAGCTTCGCCGCCTGCATCTCGGGCAGCAGCGCGAGCGCCGCGCCGATGAAGCCCTTCATGTCGCAGGTGCCGCGGCCGTACAGGCGGCCGTCGCGGAGTTCCGGCCGGAACGGGTCGCTGTCCCACTGCTGGCCGTCGACGGGCACGACGTCGGTATGCCCGGACAGCACGATGCCGCCGTCGGTCGCGCCGTCATGCGCGGGGACGGTCGCGAACAGGTTGGCCCAGCCTTTGCGCGGATCGTGCGTGATCACGGACGCGATGCCCCGCGCGGCGAGCGCGTCGCGCACCGTTTCGATCAGGCCGAGGTTCGGCACGCGGCTCGTCGTGTCCATCGAAACGAGCTGCGTGATCCACGGCAGGCTGACGAGCGATGCGTCGTCGTGGTCGACATGGTCGGCAGCGGCCGGCGCCGTCGCGTCGAGGGTGGGCATGGCTCAACTCCGTCGGATGAATGCGAAAATCATACTCAAAAACGCTGCGGCCCGCTCTCGCGGGCCGCGATGCGCTGCAGCAACGCGGCGCTTTTCGGGTCGGCGGGCCGCCGAAGCGGCCGCTCAGCGCGATGCGGCGGCCGCGTCCTGCCGGTTCGAATGACCGAGCGCGCGCAGCGTCTCCTTGATCGTCGACACGCGGACCGCGAGATCCGGCGAGCGCGTCTCGATCCGCAGCTTGTCCTGTCCCGCGAGCTTGATGTGGCGATGCTTCTGCACCATCTCGATGATCCGCATCGGATCGATCGGCGGATTCGGCACGAACTGCAGCCCGATCGCGACCTCGCTCGCATCGATCTTCGTGATCCCGAGCGGCTTCGCGGCGAGCCGCAGCCGGTGCGTCTCGACGAGCGCGTGCGCCTGCGGCGGCATCTTGCCGAAGCGGTCGATCAGCTCTTCCTGGATGCCGTCGATCGCGTCGCCGTGCTCGCAGTTCGCGAGGCGCTTGTACAGCGACAGCCGCTCCTGCACGTCCGCGCAGTAGTCGGCCGGCAGGATCGCGGGCGCGTGCAGGTTGATCTCGGTCGTCGCGGCGAGCGGGGCGGTGAGGTCGGGCTCCTTGCCGTTCTTCAGCGCCTTCACCGCGTCGTTCAGCATCTCCGTGTACAGCTGGAAGCCGATCTCGTGGATCTCGCCCGACTGCTTGTCGCCGAGCACCTCGCCGGTGCCGCGGATCTCGAGGTCGTGCATCGCGAGGTAGAAGCCCGAGCCGAGCTCCTCCATCTGCTGGATCGCTTCCAGCCGGCGCTGCGCCTGCTTGGTCAGCGCCTGCGGATCGTGGACGAGCAGGTACGCATACGCCTGGTGGTGCGAGCGGCCGACGCGGCCGCGCAGCTGGTGCAGCTGCGCGAGGCCGAACTTGTCCGAGCGGTGCATGATGATCGTGTTCGCGCTCGGCACGTCGATGCCGGTCTCGATGATCGTCGTGCACAGCAGCACGTTCGCGCGCTGCGCGACGAAATCGCGCATCACGCGCTCGAGCTCGCGCTCGTGCATCTGGCCGTGCGCGATCGCGATGCGCGCCTCGGGCACCAGCTCCTCCAGCATCGCCTTGCGGTTCTCGATCGTCTCGACCTCGTTGTGCAGGAAGTACACCTGGCCGCCGCGCTTCAGCTCGCGCAGCATCGCCTCGCGGATCACGCTTTCCTCCTCGCGGCGCACGAAGGTCTTGATCGCGAGCCGCTTCTGCGGCGCGGTGGCGATCACCGAGAAGTCGCGCAGGCCCTCGAGCGCCATCCCGAGCGTGCGGGGAATCGGCGTCGCGGTCAGCGTCAGCACGTCGACCTCCGCGCGCAGCGCCTTCAGCGCTTCCTTCTGGCGCACGCCGAAGCGGTGCTCCTCGTCGATGATCACGAGGCCGAGGCGCTTGAACTGCACGTCCGACGACAGCAGCTTGTGCATGCCGATCACGATGTCGACGCTGCCTTCGTTGATCTGCGCGATCGCCGCGTTGACTTCCTTCGCGGTCTTGAAGCGCGACAGCTCGACGATCCGCACCGGCCAGTCGGCGAAGCGGTCCGCGAAGGTCTGCGTGTGCTGCTCGGCGAGCAGCGTGGTCGGCGACAGCAGCGCGACCTGCTTGCCGCCCAGCACCGCGATGAACGCGGCGCGCAGCGCGACTTCCGTCTTGCCGAAGCCGACGTCGCCGCACACGAGGCGGTCCATCGGCTTGCCGCTCGTCATGTCGCCGATCACGGCCGCGATCGCCGCGGCCTGGTCCGGCGTCTCCTCGAAGCCGAAGCTCTCCGCGAACTTCACGTAGTCGCGCGGGTCGAGCGCGAACGCGTGGCCCTCGCGGGCCGCGCGGCGCGCGTACAGGTTCAGCAGTTCGGCCGCGGTGTCGCGGATCTGCTGCGCGGCCTTGCGCTTCGCGCGCTCCCACTGGCCCGAGCCGAGCGCGTGCAGCGGCGCGCTGTCCGGATCGGCGCCGCTGTAGCGCGAGATCACGTGCAATTGCGCGACCGGCACGTAGAGCTTGCTGTCGCCCGCGTATTCGAGATGCAGGAATTCCGTCTCGCCTTCGCCGAGATCCATCGACACGAGGCCCATGTAGCGGCCGATGCCGTGCTGCGCGTGCACGACCGGGTCGCCGACCTTCAGCTCGGACAGGTCGCGCACCATCGCGTCGACGTTGCTCGCCTGCTCCTGGCGGCGGCGCCCCGCGCGGCGGCCGAGCGCGCCGTACAGCTCGGTCTCGGTGACGATCGCATAGCCTTCGCCCGGCACCGCGAAGCCGCTGGACAGCGGCGCGACGCCGAGCGCGAAGCGGTCGTCGCTCGCGAGCCAGCCGGCGAAGTGGTCGTTCGACGCCGGCCGCAGATGGTGCTCGGCGAGCAGCTGCAGGATCGTTTCGCGGCGGCCGGCCGATTCGACGGTCAGCAGCACGCGCTTGCCCGACGTGTCGATGAACGTGCGCAGCGCGACGAGCGGATCGTCGGCATGGCGGTCGACCGTGAGCTCGGGCAGGCCGGTCGCCCAGCCGCCCGCCGGCTGCGCGGGCAGCACGACGCGCGCGAACGGCTTCGCGAACGCGAAGAAATCCTCGTCCGACAGGAACAGGCGCTGCGGCTCGAGGATCGGCCGCTCGCGGTCGTGCGACAGGAACGCGTGGCGCTGCTTCGTGTCGGCGGTGAAGCGGCGGATCGCCGCGTCGAGGTCGCCCGTGAACACGAGGTGCGCGCCCTGCGGCAGGTAGTGGAACAGCGTCGCCGTTTCGTCGAAGAACAGCGGCAGGTAATACTCGATGCCGGCCGACGGCACGCCGTTGCCGATGTCCTTGTAGATCGGCGCGCGGCTCGGGTCGCCTTCGAAGGTCTCGCGCCAGCGGCTGCGGAACGCGGTGCGCGCGGCCTCGTCGAACGGGAATTCGCGGCCCGGCAGCAGACGCACGTCGCGCACCGGGTAGAGGCTGCGCTGCGTGTCCGGATCGAACGCGCGGATCGAGTCGACCTGGTCGTCGAACAGGTCGATCCGGTACGGCAGCGGCGAGCCCATCGGGAACAGGTCGATCAGCGAGCCGCGCACGCAGTATTCGCCGGGCCGCACGACCTGGCTCACGTGCTCGTAGCCGGCGAGCGTGAGCTGCGCCTTCAGCTTCGCCTCGTCGAGCCGCTCGCCCTGCGCGAACGCGAACGTGTAGGCCGCCATGAACGACGCGGGCGGCATCCGGTACAGCGCGGTCGTCGCCGGCACGAGCAGCACGTCGCAGCGTCCTTCGCCGAGGTCGTGCAGCGTGGCGAGCCGCTCGGACACGAGGTCCTGGTGCGGCGAGAACGTGTCGTACGGCAGCGTTTCCCAGTCCGGCAGCAGGCGCACGCGCGCGTCGGGGGAGAAGTAGCCGATCTCCTGCGCGAGGCGCTGCGCGTCGACCGCGTTCGCGCAGATCACCGCGAGCAGCGGCAGGTCGTGGCGATTGTCGGCAAGATAGCGGGCGATGGCGAGCGCATCGGCGGAGCCGTGGGCGCCGTCGAAGGCGAAGCGCTGGCCGGGCTTGACGCGTGCGACGGGCGACGCGAACGGGTTGGAAGCGTTGTCTGGCATAGGGACGGCAGGGTAGCGGGCGCGAGGCGCATCGCGGTGCGCCGGTCGAGACGAAAGACCTATTATAAAATCCGCTTCTCGATTTCACCTTTCCGGCGTTTCATTTCGTGACTCCCCGACTCTTTGCCCTGATTCCCTGCGCCGGCACGGGCAGCCGTTCCGGCTCGGCCGTGCCGAAGCAATACCGCACGCTCGCCGGGCGCGCGCTCCTGCATTACACGCTCGCCGCGTTCGACGGGTGCAGCGAGTTCGCGCAGACGCTCGTCGTCCTCGCGCCCGACGACACGCATTTCGACGCGCGCCGCTTTGCCGGCCTGCGCTTCGCGGTGCGCCGCTGCGGCGGCGCGTCCCGGCAGGCGTCGGTGCTGAACGGCCTCCTGGAGCTGACCGAATTCGGCGCGACCGACCACGACTGGGTGCTCGTGCACGACGCCGCGCGCCCCGGCATCACGCCGCAGCTGATCCGCACGTTGGTTGTGACGCTGAAGGACGACCCGGTCGGCGGGATCGTCGCGCTGCCGGTCGCGGATACGTTGAAGCGCGTGCCGGCCGGCGGCGACGCGATCGCGCGCACCGAGTCGCGCGACGCGCTGTGGCAGGCGCAGACCCCGCAGATGTTCCGCATCGGCATGCTGCGCGAAGCGATCCTGCAGGCGCAGCGGGAAGGGCACGACCTGACCGACGAGGCGAGCGCGATCGAATGGGCCGGCCATACGCCGCGCGTCGTGCAGGGCAGCCTGCGCAACTTCAAGGTCACGTATCCGGAAGACTTCGCGCTGGCGGAAGCGATCCTCGCGCGCGCCCCGCAATCCACCTGACCCCCACTCAATCTCAATCGGAACACGCATGGATTTCAGAATCGGACAAGGCTACGACGTGCACCAGCTCGTCCCGGGGCGCCCCCTCATCATCGGCGGCGTGACGATTCCGTACGAGCGCGGCCTGCTCGGCCACTCGGACGCGGACGTGCTGCTGCACGCGCTCACCGACGCGCTGTTCGGCGCGGCGGCGCTCGGCGACATCGGCCGCCACTTCTCCGACACCGACGCGGCCTTCAAGGGCGCGGACAGCCGCGTGCTGCTGCGCGAATGCGCGGCGCGCGTGAAGGCAGCGGGCTTCACGATCCGGAACGTCGACAGCACCGTGATCGCGCAGGCGCCGAAGCTCGCGCCGCATATCGACGGGATGCGCGCGAACATCGCCGAGGATCTCGGCCTGCCGCTCGAGCGCGTGAACGTGAAGGCGAAGACCAACGAGAAGCTCGGCTATCTCGGCCGCGGCGAGGGCATCGAGGCGCAGGCCGCCGCGCTGCTGGTGAAGCAGGGCGGCTGACGGGCCGCGGCGGGGCTGGCTCGCGCGACAGCGCGGCGACGCAGCCCGCGCTGCAAACGCTTGCGGAAATGAAAAACGCCACGCGGGGCAGGCCCGCGTGGCGTTTTTGCTGGTTGCGCGCGCCGTGCGGCTCGCGCGGCGCGCCTTATTCGCCTTCGGCGGCGATCACCTGCGCGGCGGCGTTGATCACCGACGCGATGCGGCCGACGTCGCGCAGCTGCGTGACGGTCATGCCTTGTTCGTTCTTCAGCAGCGCATAGTGCGACTTCACGCAGAAGTGGCACTTGCCGACGATCGACGCGGCGAGCGCATACATCTCGAACTTGCGCTTGTCGACGCCGCCGTGCGACGCATACGCGCCCATCCGCAGCTCGGCGCGCTGGGTCTTCAGGTCGGCGTCGTCGGCCATCTCGACATACGGATACCAGGCGTTGTTCATCCCCATCAGCGCGGCCGCGGTCAGCGCCGCGTTGGTTTCCTCGGGCGACAGCACGCCGGCTTCGCGGATCGTCTTCACGATCGCCGTGCTCTTGGCCGCGAACGCCGCCGCCAGCGCGACGCCGACCGCGTCGTTGCCTTCGAGCGATGAGCGCGAGATCGTGCCGTCGAGGTTCAGGCGAATGTCCTTCGCGTAGTCGGGGATACGTGCCTTAATCGAGTCGATGAATTCCATTGATATCTCCTATGGGTTGGCCGTTAAAAAAGCCCGCAGGCAGCAAGTGCGCCACGGGCTTCGTGCATCGATGCGCTTACAGCGTTGCGCCACCGACAGAGCGGTTGCACGGGCACAGTTCGTCCGTTTGCAGGCCGTCCAGAATGCGCAGGATTTCGTCCGTGTTACGGCCGACGTTCAGGTTGTTGATCGAAACGTGCTGGATCGTGTTGTCCGGATCGACGATGAACGTCGCGCGCAGCGCCACGCCGGCTTCCTTGTCGCGCACGCCGAGCTGGTCGATCAGCTCGCCCTTGACGTCGCCGAACGAGTAGTGGTTCAGCTTGTTCAGGTCCTTGTGCTCACGGCGCCATGCGAGCTTGACGAACTCGTTGTCCGAGCTGCCGCCGAGCAGGACGGCGTCGCGCTCTTCGAACTGCTTCGTCAGCTTCGCGAACTCGACGATTTCCGTCGGGCACACGAACGTGAAATCCTTCGGATAGAAGTAGATGATCTTCCACTTGCCCGGGAACGACGCTTCGGTGATGGTCTCGAACGCCGACTGGCCGTTTTCCTCGTGGTGGTTGAAGCCCGGCTTCGCGGCTACGACGGTGAAAGCTTCGAGTTTATCGCCCACGGTTTTCATGCGGCTACTCCTGTATGAATGAATGAGTTGGGAAGAAGACTTGAGTCAAGCTACCTCGGTGCTGCAACGGTGATGTGACAGCATGGGGAAGACTATAACACTATTGACTGAACGCCTCAATAGATTTTGACTAACGACCCTCATAGATTTTGTCAACCGGGTCGATAGTGTGCGGCGCAATACGCGTGCCTGTGCGCGTCACGCAGTCGCACGCGCCTTGCCGCCGGGGAATTCGAGCGTGACTTCGAGCCCGGGTTCCGGACTGCGGTTGCGCAGGCGCAATGCGCCGCGGTAGCGGCCGACGAGGCGTTGCACGATGGCCATTCCGAGGCCCGTGCCGTCCGCCTTGGTGCGGGCGGTATCGACGCGGTAGAACGGCCGCATCACGAGCGGCAGCTGGTCCTCCGGGATGCCGGGGCCTTCGTCGCTGACCGACAGCTCGACCCGCGCGTGCGACACGCGCGTCTCGAGCGTGATGCGCGCGACGCCGTCCTGCCGGCTCTGGCCGTACTTGCGCGCGTTCTCGACGAGGTTGCCGATCACGCGCCGCATGTCGGTCTCGTCGGCCTCGATGACGGCGGTGGGCGCGAGCCGCGTCTGGATCTGCACGCCGTCCTCGCCCGAGATGCGCGCGGCGACTTCCTGCACGATCGTCGACAGGTCGACGGGCTCGGGCCGGCGCTGCGTCGGGCGCGCGTAGTCGATGAACGCGGCGATGATGCGGTCCATCTGTTCGATGTCGTCGACCATCGCGTCCTTGGTCGCCTGGTCGGACGGGCTCATCTCGGTTTCGAGGCGCAGCCGCGCGAGCGGCGTGCGCAGGTCGTGCGAGATGCCCGCGAGCATCAGCGCGCGGTCGGCCTCGAGCTGTTCGAGGTCGCGCACCATCTGGTTGAAGCTGCGGTTGGTGTCGGCGGCGACGCCCATGCCGCGCTCCGGCAGCCGCTCGGGCGCCTGGCCGGAGCCGACCTGGCGCGCGGCGAGCGCGAGGCGCGAGAACGGCCGGTTCACGAGGCTCGTGATGAACGCGGAGCCGAACAGCGACAGCGCGAGCGCGAACAGCCCCCAGCCGGCCCACTGCAGCCCCGTGACGGTGTCGAGCTGCTCGCGGTCGAGTGCGACCCAGTAGTCGTCGTCGTCGATCTTGAAGCTGATCCACACGCCGGGGATGTCGTTGACCGTCTGCGCGATCACGGTATCGTCGCCGAGCCGGCTGCGGATGTCGTGCTCGATCAGGCGGTTCAGCGACTCGTCGGGCTGCAGCCTGAACTTGTCGGTCTTCTCGCGCGGATACACGCGCACGCCTTCGTTGCTCTCGAGATCCTGCAGCAGCGCGCGGCGCAGGTCGGGATCGGAATAGAGCAGCGCGGTGCGCGTGAGCTTGACGATCGCGACGAGCTGGAGCGCGACGCGCTGCGCGCGCGGCTCGCGCTCGATCACGCGAAAGCTCTGGAACCACGCCGCGAGACTGACCGAGATCAGCAGCGCGATCAGCAGGAAGGTGCGCCAGAACAGCCCGCCGAAGGCGAGCTGCACAAGGCGCCGGTCGATACGCATGGGACGGGCCGTGGACAGGCGATGCCGGAAGAAGGGAAGGTCAGGCCGCGCCGTCCGGGATGAACACGTAGCCGAGGCCCCAGACGGTCTGGATGAAGCGCGGGCTGCCCGGGTCCGGTTCGATCAGCTTGCGCAGGCGCGAGATCTGCACGTCGAGGCTGCGATCGAACACTTCGTATTCGCGGCCGCGCGCGAGCTCCATCAGCTTCTCGCGCGACAGCGGCTGGCGCGGATGGCGCGCGAACACCTTCAGCACCGAGAATTCGCCGGTCGTCAGCGGAATTTCCTGGCCGGACTTCGTCAGCGTGCGAGTCGCGAGATTCAGCGAGAACTCGCCGAACTCGAACACCTCGGTCGTTTCCGACGGCGCGCCCGGCAGCTCGGCCGGCGCCTGGCGGCGCAGCACCGCGTGGATGCGCGCGACGAGCTCGCGCGGGTTGAACGGCTTCGGCAGGTAGTCGTCGGCGCCCATCTCGAGGCCGACGATGCGGTCGACGTCCTCGCCCTTGGCGGTCAGCATGATGATCGGCGTGCGGTCGTTGCTGCCGCGCAGGCGGCGGCAGATCGACAGGCCGTCCTCGCCGGGCAGCATCAGGTCGAGCACGAGCAGGTCGAAACGCTCGCGGACCCACAGCTTGTTCATCGCGGTCGCGTTTTCCGCGACGTACACATTGAAGCCCTGCTCGCCCAGATAGCGGCGCAGCAGATCGCGCAGGCGCGGGTCGTCGTCGACGACGAGAATCTTGGAGGGGTTTTTCGTTTCCATGAACGGCATCTTATCGCGAATGGGAAATGGCGCGCGGCCGGGGATTTTGGCACGTTACAGTCAGTTACAAAATTTACCCGTGGTGTGGCGCGGAGTAAAGGCAGGCTATAGAGATTCCTTTACTCGAAGACGAAATTCGGTGGATACTGCTGCACTTAATCTTTCATGGTTTGCACGCCCGATTTCCGCAGGGTTTTTCAAGTACCAGAGGTAGCCGGTTGCCGCGTGACGTAGGGAACAAATCGACCAAAGAAGCGAGGACGGTCATGCGATCTGCCCGGATTGCACTGATGCTGACGATCGCGCTCGCCGGTCCGTGTGCGTCGAACTTCGCATATGCGCAACGCCCCGAGCCGGGCGCTTCGTCGCGCAAGCTGCCCCGCGGCAAGGCGGCGCAGCAGGCCGACCGCGCCGATGCCGTTGCCCGCTCCGCCGTGCCTCCCGATCTCGAACAGCGCCGCCGCGACGGGCACATGACGCCCGAGGAGCGCCACTTGCTGCGCCAGCACATCGAGGACGCCGTCCGCGAACTGTACAAGCGCTGATTCGCGCTGTTTCCGCCCGCCGCCGGAAAAATTCCGTAGCAATTTTGCAGTCAACTTTCGCTCACCGGATGCCGTTTAACCGGCACATGCGCGCATCGCGCGCTTCGGGAGTCCTTCACGATGAGTCGAGCGAACGCCGCTGCGCAGGCGCTGCCGCCTGCGATGCAAACGCCCCTCGAGGCGGACGATGCGCTGTTCTTCCTGAGCCGCACCGGCTTTACGCCGGCGCCCGCCGACGTGGCGCGCCTCGTCGGCCAGACGCGTGCGCAGGCGGTGGCCGACGCGCTCGGCAACGTCCGGCGCGAGCCGGCCGCGACGTGGCCCGACTGGCTCGCCGAACTGCCGCCGACGCGCGCCGAGCGGCAGGCGCAGACGCCGGACCAGCGGCGCGACGAGCAGCGCACGCGCAACCGGCGCTACGACGCATTGCGCGCGGCCTGGGTCAACGAGATGATCGCGACGCCGTCGCCGCTGACGGAGCGCATGACGCTGTTTTGGCACGGCCATTTCACGTCGGGCCAGGACAAGGTGCCGTTTCCGCAAACGATGGCCGCGCAGAACGCGCTGCTGCGCCGCGAGGCGCTCGGCAATTTCGGCACGCTGCTGCATGCGATCGCGAAGGACCCGGCGATGCTGCAGTATCTCGACGGCGCGAGCAACCGCAACGGGCGCCCGAACGAGAATTTCGCGCGCGAGGTGATGGAGCTGTTCACGCTCGGCGAAGGGCATTACACGCAGCGCGACGTGACCGAAGCCGCGCGCGCGATGACCGGCTGGACGATCGATCCCGACACGCTGCGCTTTGCCGTGCGGACCGAGTGGCACGACGCCGGGGACAAGACTATCCTCGGCGAGACGGGGCCGTTCGACGGCGACGGCTTCCTCGACATCCTGCTGAAGCGTCCGGAGACCGCGCGTTTCGTCGCGGGCAAGCTGTGGCGCGAGTTCGTGTCCGATACGCCGGACGCAGGCGAACTGGAGACGGTCGCCGAGCGCTTTCGCGCGAGCGGCTACGAAATCCGCGCGGCGCTCGCCGCACTGTGGTCGACCGACGCGTTCTGGGATCCGCGCAATCGCGGCGTGCTGGTCAAGTCGCCGGCGGAATTCGTCGTCGGCTCGGTGCGGCTGTTCGACGTCGGCTACGGCGATCCGCAGATGCTCGCGAACACCGTGCGCACGCTCGGGCAGAACCTGTTCTATCCGCCGAACGTCAAGGGCTGGCCGGGCGGCGCGATCTGGATCAACAGCTCGACGCTGCTCGCGCGCAAGCAGTTCGTCGAGCAGCTGTTCCGCGCGACCGAGACCGCCGGCATGCGTCCCGCGACGCTCGGTGGAAGCGCCGGCGCGATGGCGGCGAAGGCCGGGGCAAGTCCCGGCGGGATGGCCGCGATGGCCGGCGGCAACCCGCGTGCGATGCCCGCGCGCGGCGGCCTGCGTTTCGATCTCGAACGCTGGCTCGCGCAATACCGCGCGCGGCCGCAGGCGCCTGCCGGGCTGTCGACCGAGCTTCAACTGCAGCATGCGGTGCTGCCGGTGCCGCCCGTCGCGGCGATCGACACCGGATCGACCGGCAGCGCGTATCTCGAGGCGCTGCTGATGGACCCGGCCTATCAATTGAAATGACGACGAGTCGCCGGCGCGGCACGCATGCGCTGCGCCCGGCAAAGGATTCACGATGAACCGACGCGATTTCCTCGCGCTCACCGGCGCTGCCGCGACGGCGGGCGTGTCGCTCTGGCAGCCCGGCGCGCTGGCGGCTCCGCTTGCCGCGACGAACGCGCGCGCGGGCTATGCGAACGTGCTGATCCTCGTCGAGCTGAAGGGCGGCAACGATGGCCTCAATACCGTCGTGCCCTATGCGGACCCGCTGTACTACGCGTTCCGCCGCAGCATCGGCATCAAGCGCGAGCAGGTGCTCCAACTCGACGAACGTACCGGGCTGCATCCGTCGCTTGCGGCGCTGATGCCGCTGTGGCGCGACCGGCAGGTCGCGATCGTGCAGGGCGTCGGCTATCCGCAGCCGAACCTGTCGCATTTCCGCTCGATCGAGATCTGGGATACCGCGTCGCGTTCCGACCAGTATCTGCGCGAAGGCTGGCTCACGCGCACGTTTGCGCAGGCGCCGGTGCCGCCCGGCTTCGCGGCGGACGGCGTGGTGCTCGGCAGCGCCGAGATGGGGCCGCTCGCGAACGGCGCGCGCGCGATCGCGCTCGTCAATCCGGCGCAGTTCATTCGCGCCGCGCGGCTCGCCGAGCCCGTGTCGCTGCGCGAGCAGAACCCGGCGCTCGCGCACATCATCGACGTCGAGAACGACATCGTGAAGGCCGCGGACCGGCTGCGTCCGCGCGGCGGGATGCGCGAATTCAGGACGGCGTTTCCGGGCGGCGCGTTCGGTACCGCGGTGAAGACCGCGATGCAGGTGCTCGCCGCGTGCGACGCGTCGGGGCCGGCCGCGCAGGACGGGGTCGCGGTGCTGCGGCTCACGCTCAACGGCTTCGACACGCACCAGAACCAGCCGGGCCAGCAGGCGGCGCTGCTCAAGCAGTTCGCCGAAGGAATGAGTGCGATGCGCGGCGCGCTGGTCGAGCTCGGGCGCTGGAACGAGACGCTCGTGATGACGTATGCGGAGTTCGGGCGGCGCGTGCGCGAGAACCAGAGCAACGGCACCGACCACGGCACGGCTGCGCCGCATTTCGTGATGGGCGGGCGCGTGGCCGGCGGGCTGTACGGTGCGCCGCCCGCGCTCGGGCGGCTCGACGGCAACGGCAACCTGCCGGTCGAGGTCGACTTCCGCCAGCTCTATGCGACGGTGCTCGGGCCGTGGTGGGGGCTTGATGCGACGCGCGTGCTGCAGCAGCGATTCGAGCCGCTGCCGCTGTTGAGGGCGTAGCGGAACCTCAACGGCGGCGCGCGGCGCGCCACGCGATCCACAGCTTGCGGATCGGCGTCAGCGCGATGCGCTGGTGCAGGACCTGGTAGCCGTCGCGCTCGATCTCGACGAGCAGCGCGTGGGCAAGCGCGAGTTGCGCGCGCAGCGTGCGCTGCGCGCGGCGCTCGGCGGCGGGAATCGCCGCGTCGGCGGCCGCGAGCGCGTCGCGCGCCCGAGCGGTCTGGAACGTCAGCAGTTCGGTGAACGCGGGGCTGTAGCGCCGGTTCAGCAGGTCCGCGGCCGTCACGTTGTAGCGTTGCAGCTCGTCGATCGGCAGGTAGATGCGGCCGTGCCGCGCGTCGTTGCCGAGCTCCTGCACGAATTGCGCGAGCATCAGCGCGTGGCCGACTTCATCGGCCCACGGCTGCGGCTCGGCCGGACGCGCGGCGCTCGCCCGCGCGACGAGCGACGCGAAGCCGCCGCCCACCTGTGCGATGTAGCGCCGCAGGTTCGCGAAATCGAGGTAGCGCGCCTGTTCGAGATCCATTCCGTAGCCGCTGACCAGTGCGCGCAGCGCGTCGGTTTCGGCCGCGATCGACGGATGGTGCTGCGCGAGCGCCTTCGTCACCGGATGCGACGGCTCCCCGGCGGCCAGCGCCGCGAGTTCCTTGTGCCACCATGCGAGCTTGGTGTGGCCGACGGTCGGGTCGCTGGTTTCCTTGACGGTCTCCTCGAGTTCGCGGCGCAGCGCGAAGAGGGCCGTGAGGCGCGGCTGGACGGCGAACGGCGCCTGCCGCAACGCGTAGTAGACACTGGAGCCGGCGGGCGCGGCTTTCTGCTGACAGTAGTCGTCGAAATTCACGGGTGGGATCGTGGCGGAGGCAGGTTCGGGGATGCGCGCGGCGGCGCTTGGACGACACGTCGAGCGCGGCATTCTAGCACCGCTGTCCGGCAGGCGCCGGCCGGGCAACACAACGCGGCGGAGATCGGGTAGAATCTCGCGCTCGCCTGATCGGGCGCGCCGGTTTCCGAGCCGGCGCGGGATCCGTGGCTGCGTGCGACGCATGTTTGCGTGCCGCGCGGTCAGGGCGACAGAAATGCGCGTGAGTGGCGAAATTGGTAGACGCACCAGGTTTAGGTCCTGACGCCCGCAAGGGTGTGCCGGTTCGAGTCCGGCCTCACGCACCACATATACTCCCAAGCAATCCCATGTTTGGCTAAAAGGCCCCGCCAGTGAACTGACCCCACGAAGTTGGACAGTTGAAGGCTAGGCGCCCGAGGACTGAGTTCTGTATTGCACGGGACTCAGTCCTTTCAGTTTGAGCTTGATGAACCGCCCCGGATTTGGTGGAGGCTCCAACTCTTGAGAGAATGGAGCCCATGAGCAAGAAGTCGAACAAGTTTTCGCCGGAAGTCCGGGAACGCGCAGTCCGTCTGGTACGAGAGCAGCGTAGTGAACATCCGTCGCTGTGGGCGGCGATCGAATCGATTGCACCGATGATCGGCTGCACGCCGCAGACGTTGTTGGATTGGGTTAAGCGCGACGAGGTCGACCGTGGAGAGCGCGATGGCGTGAGTACGGCCGAGCGTGAACGCATCAAGGCCTTGGAGCGCGAGGTCAAGGAACTGCGCCGGGCCAACGAGATCCTGAAGCTGGCCAGTGCGTTTTTCGCCCAGGCGGAGCTCGACCGCCGTTTGAAGTCCTGAAGGCCTTTATCGATCTGCATCGCGACACCTTCGGGGTCGAGCCGATCTGCAGGGTCTTGCGGATTGCCCCGTCGGGCTACCGACGCCATGCAGCACAACTTCGCGATCCGTCGAAGCGCTGCGCCCGCGCGAAACGCGATGAGCTTTTGCAACCGGAGATCAAGCGTGTCTGGCAGGCCAACATGCAGGTCTACGGCGTGCCGAAGGTCTGGAAGCAGATGAACCGGGAAGGCATTGCAGTGGCACGCTGCACGGTCGGACGGTTGATGAAACTGCAGGGCTTGCGTGGCGCAGTTCGCGGTAAGCGTGTTCGCACGACGATTCCCGAGGTGACCGCGCCGCGCCCGCTGGACCGAGTCAACCGGCAGTTCAAGGCTGACCGACCGAATCAGCTCTGGGTGTCGGATTTTACGTATGTCTCGACATGGCAAGGCTGGCTGTACGTGGCATTCGTGATCGACGTGTTTGCCCGCCGTATTGTTGGCTGGCGCGTCAGCTCGTCGATGACCACGGACTTCGTTCTGGATGCACTTGAACAAGCGCTGTACGCCCGCCAACCGGGTGAGGACGGGACTTTGATTCATCATTCCGACAGAGGGTCTCAATACGTCAGCATCCGCTACAGCGAACGGCTGGCTGAGGCCGGCATCGAGCCGTCGGTCGGCAGCCGGGGCGACAGCTACGACAATGCGCTGGCCGAGACGATCAACGGCCTGTACAAGACGGAACTGATTCATCGGCGCGCCCCTTGGAAAACGAGGGAATCCGTCGAACTGGCAACGCTGGAATGGGTCGCCTGGTACAACCGTCATCGGCTGATGGAACCGCTCGGCTATATCCCGCCTGCTGAAGCTGAGGCAAACTACTACAGGCAACTCAGAAATGCCGCTGACGTGTCCGCATTAACTTAAACCAACCAGCCTCCACGATTCCCGGTGCGGTTCATGATGCGTTCGTGGTTGTAGTAATGGATGTAGCACTCCAGCGTCTGGCGTAGTTGCTCCACGCAAGTGAAGCGCTGCTTCTTGAAGCACTCGGACTTGAGCGTGCCGAAGAAGCTTTCCATCGCGGCGTTGTCCAGGCAATTGCCCTTGCGGGACATGCTCTGCGTCAACTCGCGCTGCGCGAGCTTCCGGCGGAACTCCGGCATCCGGTAGTGCCAGCCTTGATCCGAATGCAGCAACGGCTTGTCCTTGCGCGGGAGTTTAGCCAGCGCCTTCTTCAGCATGCTGTTGACCAACTCGAAGCTCGGCCGTCTGTCCATCTGGTAAGCAACGATCTCGCCGTTGTACAGGTCCATCACCGGCGACAGATACAGCTTCTGGCCGTTGACCTTGAACTCGGTCACATCCGTTACCCACTTCTGATTGGCGCCAGTGGCCTCGAACTGGCGTTGCAGCAGGTTCGGTGCGGCCTTGCCGATCTCGCCTTGCCACGCTCGGTATTTCTTCGGACGCACCCAGGACTTCAGTTGCAGTTGCTGCATGAGCCGTTGCACCGTCTTATGGTTGACGAGATGGCCAGCCTGCCGAATCGCAGCCGTGACGCGTCGATAACCATAGCGGCCCTTGTGGCGTTCAAACACCGTTCGGATCTGCGCTTTCAGATCGGCGTGACGATCGTCGGCATCCAGCGTCCTGAGTTGGTAATAGAACGTACTGCGTGCCAAGCCGGCCGCCTTCAGAAGTGCTGCCACCGGATGGTGCTGCCTGAGCTCACGCACTATTTGCGTTTTTTCTTTTGCGCTGCCTGCTTCTTCGCTTGCAGCAGCGCATCGAGCTTTTTTAGGTACGCCACCTCCGCGCGCAGATACTCGTTTTCCTTGAGCAATTCCTCGCGCGAGCGTTCGTCCGGCGAACCGGCTTCAGTGGGTTTGGGCGGAAGTGAAGTGGCCATCTTTCGGGGGCGCCCTCGTCGGCGAGGGGACAGTGCATCGAAACCGCCTTCATGATACAGGCGCTCCCAGGTTGACACGTGCCCGACGCTTCGAATGTCAAACACCGCTGCCGTTTGGCCATACGACAGCCCATCACGCTGCATGCGCTGTAGCACCGATAACTTGAACCGGGCGTCGTACTGACCGACTTTCCTTCTCAGTCCAGCTACGCCGTGCTCCCGGTAGCTCGCCACCCAGCGCCGGATGACCGTACGCCCAACCCCGTAACGGGCTGCGAGCGTGCGGGTGCTCGCCTCTCCTTCCAGATACTCCCGAACTACCTGCAGTCGAAACCGCTCGTCATACTTCGCCATGGAAAACACCCCAAAGGTTGGATCGGTGTCCGACTTTTGGGGTGCAGTTCACCAGTCGAGTACTTGCGGGGCTTTTTGTTGCCAGCGCCGCCCAGCGTTTCTCGTTGACACCCACGAAACAGGGGCATCTTAGGGGGGCAGTTTTCTCTGATCAGGGGCATCGAAATGCCCCCGCGCTCAAATGCCCCTTACCGATGTCGCCGTTCGTGCGGCCAAGCCCCGCGAAAAGTCCTACAAGCTGGCCGACGGTCAGGGCATGTACCTCGAGATCATGCCCAACGGCTCCAAGTACTGGCGGTTGAAGTATCGCATCGACGGCAAGGAGAAACGGATGGCCCTCGGGGTCTATCCGGCGGTCAGCTTGCTGGCTGCTCGGAAGGCTCGTGATGAGATCAAGGACCAATTGCGCGCCGGCCTCGATCCATCGCACGAAAAGAAGCGCGTGAAGGCTCAGCGCAGCCTGGACCGTGAGAACTCATTCGAGCCGATCGCGCGGGAGTGGCATCAGCAGAAGAAGGGTGCATGGAGCGAGCGACACGCGGACAGGATCATGAAGCTGCTCGAGCGCGAACTGTTTCCCGCGATCGGAGCGCGGCCGATCGCCGAGATTATGGCGCCCGAGCTGTTGGCGGTGATACGGAAGATCGAGGCGCGCGACGCGATCGAGCTCGCACACAAGCCTATTCAGGCAACGAGCCAGATCTTCCGATACGCCATTGCCACCGGCCGGGCAGAGCGCGACTCCGCTCCCGATCTCCGCGGCGCGCTGAAGCCCCGTTTCGTCGTGCACATGCGGCGTGTCAGCGAGGCAGAGTTGCCGGAGCTCATGCGGCAGATCAGCGCGTACGACGGCGACTTTCAGACACGCCTGGCGCTGCAGTTCATGGCGCTGACATTTGTTCGTACGAGCGAGCTGCGTTTTGCCGAGTGGACAGAAATCGACGAGAAGAAGGAATGGCGCATCCCACCCGAGAAGATGAAGATGCGCACGCCGCACATCGTGCCGCTGTCGACGCAGGCCCTCGAGGTGATCGCGAAGCTCCCCGAACTGAACGGCCACAGCCAGTTCCTGTTCCCGAGTCGGTCGAGCTCCAAGAAGCCGATGAGCGAGAACACGATCCTGTACGCCTTGTACCGGATGGGCTACCACTCACGGATGACGGGGCACGGCTTCCGCGGCCTTGCGTCGACGATCCTGAACGAACACAGCTTCAACCGCGACTGGATCGAGCGGCAGCTGGCACACAGCGAGCGCGACGGCGTCCGGGCGGCGTACAACCACGCTGAGTACCTGCCCGAGCGCCGCAAGATGATGCAGTGGTGGAGCAATTACTTGTGGAACGCCGTCCCCAAATAACCGGTTCGTCCCTCCTTGCCGAGGTTCGACGATGCTCGTTCTCAAGCAGTTCCCACTCCGCGAGGAATGGATGAAGACAGTCACAGTACCTAGCGAGAGCATGGCGTCGTGGGTAGGCCACTGGGAAATTTACGACGCTGATCCGTCCCATGGTGGCAGCATAATCGGCGCCGGTGTAGGTCCTGAATTTTCGAGGGAGCAGACGGCGCTGAATGCTGCGGCTAGCGTGGGTATCGATTGGTTGCTCGGCCGGGGGCGGCAGATGTTGATCGACCAATATTTTGCCGAGATCTGATCTTGCCACCGCCCCTGCGTGAGCCAGTGCCGAGCGGGGCTTTTCACATCCGGCGGGCTGCGCGATGATGGCGTCGTTGCGCGATCCGGAGCGTGCCATGCCTGCCATCAAACTGCACATCCCGACGAAAGACGTCTTCCAGTTCAACGACGATCTCACTGCCTGGTCGGTCGCCAGCAGTGTCGATCGTCGTTTGATGAGGCCTCCCCAGATGGAGACGACAAATCGCGAGTCGCCGACGCTGTATCTGGCGGTCGTTGACGAACGATTCTTCGAGCAGTATCCGCGGTGGCGCCAATTCGTGGAGCATTGACCGCCGCCGCTATAGCTCCCTAGTATCGCCGCCCGTAGCCCTCGCGATACAGCGTTGCGCCGATCGATGTCAGCAACGCAATGTCTTCTTCCCCCAATGTATCCCAGGTGGTCGCCAGCCAACCAGCGAAACCGGCACAAGCGTGGTCCAGATCGACCGCTGCCCGTCCTTCGGCATTCAACCGCTCGAAGATCGTGATGACGTCGTGTGGGGTCATGGCTTCCTCCCGGTGATAATCAAAGCGTAGGTGTTCGATGGCCGTACGCTCGGAAAAGGTGAAGGAGCGCGCCCTACTTGCGGCAATGCGGATCCTGGATCAGTGCGAGGCGGCCTAAAAGCTCGTCCACTTGGATTTCGAAGACCCTGTTTCGCACGGGCTGCGTGCGGAGCTTGGTGAGCTTGTCTCTCCAGTACGCCGGGTCGTTCACCGACGACTTGTTGACGAAGGCATGGTGCGCTTGCTCAAGTAGTCCGATCGCTCGCCTTATATGTACCAATTCGCGTTCTGCTTCGCAGTACCAGCTCATATTTGCCGCCTTCTGATGATTTTTGTCGTGACTTGCTGTACCGCGAGAGCCTTGGGCTACTCAAAGACAACGCGCGAGCCGATCTCGAACTGTGCTGTCGTTGCACAGCGCGATGCGAGGTGAGGGGCAAACGTGGCGCGCAAGCAGCGCGCGACGCAGATTTGGGGAGGGGCGAGCGGTCAATCTACAATTGGGTGCTCGGTTTAACTCATCATACGCGCATCGCTCGTCAGGCAGCTGCTTTATTTCTCGGCGATGAGAGGCGGCCCGTCGTGATCCTGCGGCCGGATGACCGGGAGACTGACAGTGTCGAACGTCGAGGCGCCGCGCCGCTCACATGCAGTCCGCGAGCGCTAGACTTTGACGCGCTCAGAGACCTCCTCCTGATAACCTACAGGCACAAACAAGTCGCGATAGCGTCTGTAGATCGGGCGTTCAAAGTAGCGATATACAAGCGTCTACAAGGTCAACACGACCGCAGCAAAGGCTGCAAAGCGGATGTACGGATTGGCGATCTTCATCATCCCGAGGTAGACGCCCAGCGTGATCATCGGAAAATGAACGAGGTAGACCGAGTAACTGATCTCGCCCAGCTATTTCATGGGGCGGCATGAGAGGATGCGAGCAACCACGCTTCCAGACTGCGACACGCTAAAGATGAGGAAGGGCATAGCGGCAAGCGCTTCAAATTCGATGTTGCCGCGTGCGTCGCCGTAAATGACGTAGACGATCCCTGGAGTTGCCCCTGTAACTCAGGACACGCGGACACCGTTAGGTTGATGACACCGCATTACACCTGAACTCGCGAGGCGAGCGGTATTTCAGGGCTCTGTGCGGGTGGCGCTCATTGTAGTGTTCAACGCGATAGCCAGACGCGAGAGCGCTGTTGGTGCGTCAGACTTGTCCATATAGGCGACGTAATTGTGCTTCATGGTCTTCACGAACGATTCGGCCGTGCCATTGCTTGTGACCTTCTTCGCGTGCTTCCTTCTTCTGCTCCGTGCGCCCGGACCCGATCCAATCCCAAGCGGGTACCAATCCGGGCGCGCCAGGTGCCAACCGCGGGCGCAGCTCCCATTCTTCGACTGGCTTCAGACTCTTGCGCATGTATGTCACGCGCTGGCGAGGAATGCCGGTCTCGGACTCAAGTTGCTCGTCCGTCAATCGTCGTCCGCGGCATGCGCTCCGGATCGTGCGCAGATCTTCGACGCGCGGCGTGCGCAGGTCGATGCATTCCTCGTGTACGCGCCAGGTGTGCGGGACCGGGATCACGGTGTACTCGGCAGTATTGGCGTGCGAGCAGGTCAGCCGGTCCATCGTCATCGGGCATTCCACGAATACGAGTACGTCCGCCGGGCCGGCCCGGTCGGAATACGTGTAGCGATCCAGCAGCACGCCACCGTGGTCTCGCCACCTCGCCAACTGCCCATCGCTTGCTCGATCCCACCATGCCCACACGTAGACGGGCAGATCGGCGATCGACGCGCTCCTGAAGAACACGGGCTTGATCGTCGTGTATCCTCGATTCACGAGGATATGGGTGTAGCCGCCAAACGCTTTTCGGATCGATTGGCCGACGTCGGTGGTCGTGAAATAGCGCACGGGCGATCCTTAAATCGGCTCGCGCTGCAGGCTGCGGACAAGCATGGCGGCATCACGGCAGACCTCGATCGGGATTCGCGGATTTGCGACCACATCTCGCACGAACTTCCCGAGGAGAATGACGGCCGAGACGTCATTTCGAATCGGCTCGACGCTACATGTTGGTTCGCGGCCACATTGTTTCATGTTCTTCATATGCTGTCCCCGCCGGTTGTGCCGGATCACTGTCCCCAATTGCAGTCAAAGTGTCCGGGGGCATATGTGGGGGCATGCAGAAAATACGAACTCGCTGAATCCCAATAGCGTAAAGGAAAGGTGAACCGAATGCGGTTCCGGCCTCCTCTTGGGGTGCGCCGCAAAAAAGCGCTGCCGGTCTTCCGATCGCAGCGCTTTTTTCATTCCCACGCCGCATCCCCGCCCCGCGCCCGCCTAATCCCAGAAGCTGCGCACCGCGACCGCGACGATCACCGGCACCGAGAACACCAGCGGAATGGCGAAATATTGCGCTTCACGGTCGACGATCCAGCTGTAGATCAGCCAGCTCGCGCCGATCGCGAACGTCACGAGGCCGACCAGGATGGCGGCGATATTCAAAACCAGCTTCGACGGCTGGCGGCGCGCTTTGTCGTTGCTGTCGGGGTCGCGCGGGGACGAGTTCATCTGAGGAGCGGCTGAGCCAGGCAGGGTTAAACGCACAGGAAACCGCATCCGCACGGATCGCGCAAGGGCCGAGGCATCGCGGCGGCGTATCGTTGGTAAGCGCGTGACGAACCGAAAGACGCGGCCCGCCCGTCCGGCAGCGCCGCTGCACGATCACAGGGCAGGGCGCCGCGTCTGCGACGTCGAAGCGCCCGCATGCCACCACGCCCCGACGGGAGACGAAGCAGCTTCCGGCAGCACGCCGCGTCGAACCGTTCCCGCCATTTCGCCGCAACCGCGCTTCGACAAATCGTTGTACCCACAACCACCGAGCGTTATGCTCGTCTTCTTCCAGCAGACGGATTCCCCTCATGAACGACACGAATTCAGGGCCGGTGCGCGCGGCGGTCGTCGGCGTCGGCGCGATCGGCGGCTTGCTCGCGATGGCGTTGTCGAAAGCCGGCATGCGCGTGAGCGCCTACGCGCGCGGCGCGACGCTCGACGCGCTGAAGGCGCACGGCGTGCGCGTGCTCGACGAAACGGGCGCGATGTCGTCGGTCCCGATCGACGCCAGCGACGACGCGGCCGCGCTCGGCGTGCAGGACTACGTGGTGATCGCGCTGAAGGCGCAGGCGCTGCCGGATCTGGCCGCGCGCCTCGCGCCGCTCGTCGGGCCGCGCACGGTGATCGTCGCGGCGATGAACGGCCTGCCGTGGTGGTTCACGCACGGGCTGGCCGGGCCGCTCGACGGCGTGCCGCTCGAGGCGGTCGATCCGGGCGGCGTGGTGTCCGCGGCGCTGCCGCCGGCGCAGGCGATCGGCTGCGTCGTGCACCTGTCGTCGAGCACCGACGCGCCGGGCGTCGTGCGGCGCGGGCGCGGCAATCGCCTGATCGTCGGCGCGCCCGATCCGGCGCGCGATGCGGCTGCGTCGCGCTTCGCGGCGGCGCTGGCCGAGGGCGGCTTCGACGTCGAGACGACGCCGCAGATCCGCACCGAGATCTGGGCGAAGCTGTGGGGCAACATGAACATGAATCCGCTGAGCGCGCTGACGGGCTCGACGGCCGACCGCCTGCTCGACGATCCTTGCACGCATGCGCTCGCGCTGCGGATGATGGAGGAGGCGGCCGCGATCGGCGCGAAGCTCGGCCTGGATACCGGCGTGAGCGCGCCGGAGCGCATGGCGGTGACCCGCAGGCTCGGCGCGTTCAGGACGTCGATGCTGCAGGATTTCGAAGCGGGGCGCTCGCTCGAGATCGGGCCGATCCTCGGCGTGTTTCCGGAGCTGGGGCGCAAGCTGGACGTGCCGACGCCGTTTTGCGACGCGGTGCTCGGCCTGTTGCGCCAGCGCGCCGCGAACAGCGGGCTGCAGGCGGGGTGAGCGGGGCGGCCGCCCCGCGGCTCAGTCGTCGCGCTCGAGCGCGTGGCTGAGCACTTTCTCGAGCAGCCGTTCGAACGTGTTGCGCTCGCTGTCGGACAGGCAGCCGAGCAGCCCGTCGTTCCACTTGCGCACGATCGGCATGATCTTGCGATGCAGCGCGCGGCCGTCCGGCGTCAGCGCGATCAGCACGATCCGGCCGTCCGCCTCGCTGGCGCTGCGTTCGAGCAGGCCCTGCTGCAGCAGCGCCTCGGCCGCGCGGCTCGCCTGGCTCTTGTCGAGGTTCGTGTGGCGCGCGAGATCCATGATCGAGAACGGGCCGAATGCGCCGACGGCCGCGATCACGCGCGCCTCGGGCAGCGAGATGCCGAGCTTGTCGCGGTAAACCTCGCCGATGCCGCGGTCGGAGCGCTTCGTGAGCACGTGGAGGCGGTAGGTCAGAAACTGATCGAGCCCGGCTGGAACGGCCTTTCATGTCGAATCCTGATGATAAAGGGCGGGCCCGATTGTTCCCGTATCGCGCGCTCGGGTCAACGGTCAGCGCGTGCCGTATTTCAGGCGCGTCAACTGCTCCGCCTCGTTCGCGAGCAGGCTGGCGGCGTCGCGGATCGCGACGTCGAGCGTGATCGGGCCCGGCGCGGGCGAGAAGCACCCGGAAAAATGCTCGGCAAGGCGCGGCAGCGCGGCCGGATCGACGGCGCCCGACAGCAGCGACGCCGGCACGCCCGCCGCCTGCGCGTGGCGGCACGCGATGAACGGCGCCTTGCCGTGCAGCGTCTGCACGTCCGAGCGGCCTTCGCCGGTGATCAGCCAGTCCGCGCCCGCGAGCGCCGCGTCGAGGCCGACCTGCCGCGCAACGACTTCCGCGCCCGCCTCGAAGCGCGCGCCGAGCATGTGCAGCGCGAAGCCGAGGCCGCCCGCCGCGCCGGCGCCCGGCAGGTCGCGGGCGCGCCGGTCGAGCGCCGCTTCGAGCAGGTCGGCGAAATGGCCGAGGGCCGCGTCGAGGGTCGCAACTTGCTCGGGCGTCACGCCCTTTTGCGGGCCGAACACCGCGGTCGCGCCATGCGTGCCCGTCAGCGGGTTGTCGACGTCCGACATGCCGATGAACTCGGCGTCCGCGATGCGCGGGTCGAGCCCCGACGCGTCGATCCGCGCGATCTCGGCGAGCCGCGCCGGCACCGGCTCGACCGGCTGGCCGGCGGCGTCGAGGCAGCGCAGCCCGAGCCCGGCGAGGAGCCCCGCGCCGGCATCGTTGGTGCTGCTGCCGCCGAGCGCGACGAAGAAGCGGCGCACGCCTTCGTCGAGCAGCCGGCGGATCGCTTCGCCCATCCCGCGCGTGCTGCGCGCGTCGACCGGGACGCTCATCCCGGCCGGATCGGTGATGCCGACGATCTCGGCCGTCTCGACGATCGCGGTGCGCGCATCGATGACGCCGACGGCGGCGTCGCGCGCCGCGAGCGACGCGCCGGCCACCGTCACGCTGCGCCGCGCGCCGCCGCCGGAGAGCATCGCGTCGAGCGTGCCTTCACCGCCGTCGGCCATCGGGCAGCAGCGCACGATCGCGTCGGGCCGCGCGCGGCGGATGCCGGCGGCGATTGCGTCCGCGACCTGCGCGGCGGAAAGCGAGCCTTTGAACGAATCGGGCGCGATGACCACGACGGGCGCGACGACGGGCGCGGACGGGTGATGCGGCATGGTGTCTCCGGTTGGCGTGATTGGTCGGACGATTGGCCGCCGTGCGGCGGCGCATGCGCTTTCGAAGCAGCTTACAGGATGCGGGGGCGGGCGTGGATATGCGCGGCGGCATATCGGCGATCCATGCGCATCGGCGGCCGCCGCGCAACGGCCGCGCACGCGCGCGGCCGGTTCTGGCGGTGCAGGGAAAATTGTTTGCTAGAATAGTCGATTCTTCCGGCCAAAGCCGTGCTCCGAGCCGCTTGCGCCAGCCCTCCCGGCGCATGCAAGGATGGCGTGGCGTCCCGGCGCGGCGTAGACGCCGCCAGGCAGGCACGGCAAGGAAAACCCGATTCGCTCGAATAATTTTAGGACGATTGAAGCCATGGCTAACGTTGTTGAAAACCTCGGCAAGCTTGAACGCCGCGTGACGATTTCCCTGCCGAAAGACACGGTGCGGAAGGAAATCGACGCCCGTATCCAGAAACTCGCGAAGAACGTGCGCATGCCGGGTTTCCGCCCGGGCAAGGTGCCGCTGAAGATGGTCGCGCAGCAATACGCGGGTCAGGTCGAGGCGGAAGTCCTGAGCGACAAGATCGGCCAGGAGTTCTTCACGATCAGCCGTGCCGAGAACCTGCGCGTCGCGGGCCAGCCGAGCTTCGCGCCGAAGCAGGAGCAGGCGGAAGACGCCTATGCGTTCGACGCGACGTTCGAGGTCTATCCGGAAGTGAAGATCGGCGACTTGGCGACGGCTGAAGTCGAGCGCTCGACGACGTCGATCGGCGACGCGGAAATCGACCGCACGCTCGACATCCTGCGCAAGCAGCGCGTGCACTTCCACGCACGCGGCGAAGCCGGCGAGCACGGCGACGGCGGCGCGGACACGGCAGCCAAGAACGGCGACCGCGTGACGGTCGACTTCGTCGGCAAGATCGACGGCGTCGCGTTCCAGGGCGGCACCGCGGAAGACTTCCCGTTCGTGCTCGGCGAAGGCCGCATGCTGCCGGAATTCGAAACGGCCGCGCTGGGCCTGAAGGCCGGCGAAACGCGCGAATTCGACCTGAAGTTCCCGGACGACTATCACGGCAAGGACGTGGCCGGCAAGACGGCCCAGTTCACGGTCACGATGAAGAAGATCGAATGGCCGCACCTGCCGGAGATCGACGCCGATTTCGCGAAGTCGCTCGGCATCGAAGACGGCGATCTGGCCAAGATGCGCGGCGAGATCAAGGAAAATCTCGAGCGTGAGGCAAAGCGCCGCACGCAGGCGATCGTCAAGAACCAGGTGATGGACGCGCTGCTGAAGATTTCCGAGCTGGACGTGCCGAAGGCGCTGATCGAGCAGGACCAGCAGCGCCTCGTCGAAATGGCGCGCCAGGACCTCGCGCAGCGCGGCGTGCCGAACGCGAAGGACGCGCCGATCCCGGCCGAGATGTTCGCCGAGCAGGCCGAGCGCCGCGTGAAGCTGGGCCTCGTGCTCGCCGAGCTGGTGAAGGCGAACGGCCTGGAAGCGAAGCCGGAGCAGATCCGCGCGGAAGTCGACGAGTTCGCGAAGAGCTACGAAGACCCGAAGGAAGTGGTCCGCTGGTATTATTCGAACCAGCAGCGCCTCGCCGAGATGGAAGCGTTCGTCGTTGAAAGCAACGTCGTCGATTTCGTGCTGGGCAAGGCGAAGGTGACGGACAAGGAAGTGAGCTTCGAGGCACTCGCGAGCGCATCGGCGCAAGCGTAAGTGTCGCTCTAGCGGCGTGCCGGCTGTCGGAGCGACGGCCCGCACGCCGTTTTTACGTCAGGCGCACGGTTGCCATTAATATGGCGATTGAGCGGGCGGCTTCCTTCCGTTCAATTTCCCATTCGAACAAGGTTCATTGAATGATCACTCGCGCTGAATTGCTGGACATGCTTGCTTCGAACGCGCCGCAGGGTTTCGAGGCCCAGGCGCTGGGGCTGGTTCCGATCGTCGTCGAAACGAGCGGCCGCGGCGAGCGTTCGTACGACATCTATTCGCGTCTCCTGAAGGAGCGCTTGGTGTTCATGGTCGGCGAAGTGAACGACCAGACCGCCAACCTCGTGGTCGCGCAGCTGCTGTTCCTCGAGAGCGAGAACCCGGACAAGGACATCAGCCTGTACATCAACAGCCCGGGCGGCTCGGTATCGGCCGGCATGGCGATCTACGACACGATGCAGTTCATCAAGCCGGACGTGTCGACGCTGTGCATGGGCCTCGCCGCGAGCATGGGCGCGTTCCTGCTCGCATCGGGCGCGAAGGGCAAGCGTTTCGCGCTGCCGAACTCGCGCGTGATGATCCACCAGCCGCTCGGCGGCGCGCGTGGTCAGGCGTCGGACATCGAGATCCAGGCGCGCGAGATCCTCTACCTGAAGGAGCGGCTCAACCAGCTGCTGGCGCAGCACACGGGCCAGGACGTCGAGCGCATCGCGCGCGACACCGACCGCGACAACTTCATGTCGAGCGAGGACGCGAAGGCGTACGGGCTGATCGATCAGGTGCTGCTGAAGCGTCCGTGAACTTAGTGGGGTGCCGCCCCATTAGCGGCGGCACGCCCGATACGCCCCGAGCAACTTCGGCAAGCGCATCCGGCCGGCTCAGGTCGCGCCCTAGGTCGTGGCGCGCGGAGCATTCGGCGTATCATGTCATTTACCTGTCCGGAGGCTCAATACATTCATGGCGGACAAAAAAGGTTCGAACAGCGAGAAGCTGTTGTATTGCTCGTTTTGCGGCAAGAGTCAGCATGAGGTGAAAAAGCTCATTGCCGGCCCGTCGGTCTTCATCTGCGATGAATGCATCGACCTGTGCAACGAGATCATTCGCGACGAGGCGGCAGCCGCGGGCGTCGAGGCCAGCCTGTCCCGGTCGGATCTGCCGAGCCCGCAGGAAATTCGCGACATCCTCGATCAGTACGTGATCGGGCAGGAGCGCGCGAAGAAAATCCTCGCGGTGGCCGTCTACAACCACTACAAGCGTCTCAAGCATCTCGACAAGAAGGACGACGTCGAGCTGTCGAAGAGCAACATCCTGCTGATCGGCCCGACGGGCTCCGGCAAGACGCTGCTCGCGCAGACGCTGGCGCGCCTGTTGAACGTGCCGTTCGTGATCGCGGATGCGACGACGCTGACCGAAGCAGGCTACGTCGGCGAGGACGTCGAGAACATCATCCAGAAGCTGTTGCAGAACTGCAACTACGAGGTCGAGAAGGCCCAGCGCGGGATCGTCTACATCGACGAAATCGACAAGATCAGCCGCAAGTCGGACAACCCGTCGATCACCCGCGACGTGTCGGGCGAGGGCGTCCAGCAGGCGCTGCTGAAGCTCGTCGAGGGCACGATGGCGTCGGTGCCGCCGCAGGGCGGCCGCAAGCATCCGAACCAGGATTTCATCCAGGTCGACACGACCAACATCCTGTTCATCTGCGGCGGCGCGTTCGACGGCCTGGAGAAGGTGATCACCGACCGCACCGAGAAGACGGGCATCGGCTTCGGCGCGACGGTCAAGAGCAAGCAGGAGCGCGATGCCGGCGAGGTGCTGCGCGAGGTCGAGCCGGAGGACCTGATCAAATTCGGTTTGATCCCCGAATTGATCGGCCGTCTGCCGGTCGTCGCGACGCTCGGCAAGCTGGACGAGGCCGCGCTGATGAAGATCCTGGTCGAGCCGAAGAACGCGCTCGTCAAGCAGTATCACAAGCTGTTCGCGATGGAGCGCGTCGAGCTGGAAATTCGCCCGGCTGCGCTGCAGGCGGTGGCCCGCAAGGCGATCCGTCGCAAGACGGGCGCGCGCGGTCTGCGTTCGATCATCGAACAGGCGCTGCTCGACGTGATGTACGAATTGCCGACGATGAAAGGGGTCAGCAAGGTCATCATCGACGAGAACGTCATCGATGGGGACGGCAAGCCGCTGTTGATCTACGAGGACACGCCGAAGGTGGCGGGTTCGAATTGACCGGCTTGACGGCGATGTTCAGACAAAAAAGGCCGTTCATCGAAGCGTGAACGGCTTTTTTTCGTTTATCTTGTGGGTAATCTGACTCAACACGCGGCGGTTACTTTCTTACCGAATATTTCCCACGCTGGGAGGCCCTTGCAATCGGATGCGCCGGCCTCAATTATCGAACAATTGATTCCACTCATGGGGAAATGAAATGTCAGGCACCCAACTTCTCCCGCCGGAACGCATCACGCTCCCGCTGCTGCCGCTGCGGGATGTCGTCGTTTTCCCGCACATGGTGATTCCGCTCTTCGTGGGCCGGCCGAAATCGATCAAGGCCCTCGAAGCAGCGATGGAAGGCGGCAAGCACATCATGCTGGTCGCCCAGAAGACCGCGGCCAAGGACGAGCCGACCGAAAAGGACATGTACGAGGTCGGTTGCGTCGCCAACATCCTGCAGATGCTGAAGCTGCCGGACGGCACCGTGAAGGTGCTGGTCGAAGGCCTGCAGCGCGCGAAGGCGTTGTCGATCGAGGAGCAGGAGACGCAGTTCTCCTGCGAGGTGATGCCGCTCGAGCCGGACCACGCGGACAGCGCGGAAACGGAAGCGCTGCGCCGCGCGATCGTGTCGCAGTTCGACCAGTACGTGAAGCTGAACAAGAAGATCCCGCCGGAGATCCTCACGTCGCTGTCGGGCATCGACGAAGCGGGCCGGCTCGCGGATACGATCGCCGCGCACCTGCCGCTCAAGCTCGACCAGAAGCAGCACATCCTCGAGATGTTCCCGGTCGTCGAGCGCCTCGAGCACCTGCTCGCGCAGCTCGAAGCCGAGATCGACATCCTGCAGGTCGAAAAGCGCATCCGCGGGCGCGTGAAGCGCCAGATGGAGAAGAGCCAGCGCGAGTACTACCTAAACGAACAGGTCAAGGCGATCCAGAAGGAGCTGGGCGAAGGCGAAGAGGGTGCGGACCTCGAGGAGCTCGAGAAGCGCATCAACGCCGCGCGCATGCCGAAGGAAGCGAAGAAGAAGGCCGACGCCGAGCTGAAGAAGCTGAAGCTGATGTCGCCGATGTCGGCCGAAGCGACGGTCGTGCGCAACTACATCGACACGCTGATCGGCCTGCCGTGGCGCAAGAAGAGCAAGGTCAACAACGACCTGTCGAACGCCGAGCAGGTGCTCGACGAGGATCACTTCGGCCTCGAGAAGGTCAAGGAACGCATCCTCGAGTATCTCGCGGTGCAACAGCGCGTCGACAAGGTCAAGGCGCCGATCCTGTGCCTCGTCGGGCCCCCGGGCGTCGGCAAGACCTCGCTCGGCCAGTCGATCGCGCGCGCGACGAACCGCAAGTTCGTCCGCATGGCGCTGGGCGGCGTGCGTGACGAGGCCGAGATCCGCGGCCACCGTCGCACGTACATCGGTTCGATGCCGGGCAAGATCCTGCAGAGCCTCACGAAGGTCGGCGTGCGCAATCCGCTCTTCCTGCTCGACGAAGTCGACAAGATGGGCATGGATTTCCGCGGCGATCCGTCGTCGGCGCTGCTCGAAGTGCTCGATCCGGAACAGAACCACACGTTCGCCGATCACTACATCGAGGTCGACTTCGACCTGTCGGACGTGATGTTCGTCGCGACGTCGAACTCGCTGAACATCCCGCCGCCGCTGCTCGACCGGATGGAAGTGATCCGTCTGTCGGGCTATACGGAAGACGAGAAGGTCAGCATCGCGCAGCGTTACCTGCTGCCGAAGCAGAAGAAGAACAATGGCCTGAAGGAAGGCGAGATCGAGGTCACCGAGCAGGCGATCCGCGACATCATCCGCTACTACACGCGCGAAGCCGGTGTGCGTTCGCTCGAGCGGGAAGTGTCGAAGATCTGCCGCAAGGTCGTGAAGATGCTGCTGCTGAAGAAGGCAACGGGCGCGATCAAGGTCGACGGCGAGAACCTCGACACGTTCCTCGGCGTGCGCAAGTACGACTTCGGCCTCGCGGCGAAGGAAAACCAGGTCGGTCAGGTGACGGGCCTCGCGTGGACGGAAGTCGGCGGCGACCTGCTGACGATCGAAGCCGCGGTGATGCCGGGCAAGGGCAACGTGATCCGCACCGGTTCGCTCGGCGACGTGATGAAGGAGTCGGTCGAGGCCGCGCGTTCGGTCGTGCGTTCGCGTTCGCGGCGTCTGGGCATCGAGGACGAAGCGTTCGAGAAGCAGGACATCCACATCCACGTGCCGGAAGGCGCGACGCCGAAGGACGGTCCGTCCGCCGGCGGTGCGATGACGACCGCGCTGGTGTCGGTGCTGACGGGCATTCCGGTGCGCGCCGACGTCGCGATGACGGGCGAGATCACGTTGCGAGGCGAAGTTTTGCCGATCGGCGGCCTGAAGGAGAAGCTGCTGGCCGCGCATCGCGGCGGCATCAAGCTCGTGCTGATTCCGGAAGAGAACGTGAAGGATCTCGCGGAGATTCCGGACAACGTGAAGAACGCGATCGAAATCGTGCCGGTCCGCTGGATCGACAAGGTGCTTGAACTCGCGCTCGAGCGGACGCCGACGCCGCTGCCGCCGGAAGAAGAGGCGAAGGCTGCGGCGCCCGTCGCGGAAACGGCGAAGGATGCCGGCTCGACGGAAGTCGTCAAGCACTGAGCTTGATGTGACGGTTGTTCACGAAACCCGCGGCGTGTCCGCGGGTTTTTTATGAGCGGCGCGCCGATCGAAATCGGCGCTGCAAAAATTTCGCGACTCAGGGCTGGTAAAGTTCTGAAGGATGAATTAAACTAGCAGGCTCGCTGGTTGTTGATGCCGAAATGCAGATCGCAGCCAGATTGAATCCGGAACGGGTGCTTAGCTCAGTTGGTAGAGCGGCGCCCTTACAAGGCGTAGGTCGGGAGTTCGAGCCTCTCAGCACCCACCAGTTTCGCGATTCAGCCAGACCAAGGAGCGGTAGTTCAGTCGGTTAGAATACCGGCCTGTCACGCCGGGGGTCGCGGGTTCGAGTCCCGTCCGCTCCGCCAAGACAATAAGTGCCCGCCTCGTGCGGGCATTTTTGTTTGCGCTGCAGCAACGCCGGCGCCGCCAGGTCGACGCCTCCCGTTTCGCTTTTTTCCCGCCCGCTGTTGTAATATCGGGCGTTTTGTCCAATACACACCCCGTCACGCATGCTCGATTTCTTCCGTAATCACCAGCGCCTGATGATGGCGCTCCTGCTCCTGATCGTGTTGCCGGGGCTGGGTTTCGTCGGGATCCAAGGCTTCCGCGGCTTCTTCGATGAAAGCGCGAACGTCGCGGCGGTCAACGGGCACAAGATCACGCGAGTCGAATTCGACGGAACATACCGTCAGCAGATCGATCGCGCGCGTCAGGCGCTCGGCGCGCAGTTCGACCTGAAGTCGTTCGACACGCCCGAGCACCGCAAGGAAGTGCTCGACGGCCTGATTCAGCAACGCGTGCTGGCCGACGAGACGCAGCGCCTGCACCTGACCGCGTCCGACAACGCGGTGCGCGAGGCGCTGCTGGGCGACCCGATGATCGCGTCGCTGAAGAAGCCGGACGGCTCGATCGACGTCGAGCGCTATGCGCAACTGCTGTCGTTCCAGGGCATGACGCCCGAGCAGTACCAGGAGCGCGTGCGCTACAGCCTGGCGCTGCAGCAGATCCCGGCCAGCATCGTGTCGAGCGCGTTCACGCCGAAGAGCCTCGCGCAACGGCTGTCCGAACTCGCCGCGCAGCAGCGTGAAGTGCAGTCGCTCGTGCTGAAGACGAGCGACTACGCGTCGAAGGTGCAGCCGACCGACGCGCAGCTCGCGGCCTACTACGACGCACACAAGCAGAGCTTCGCGACACCCGAGACCGCGACGATCCAGTATCTCGTCTATTCGCCGGCGGCGGCCGCGGCGAACGCGCAGCCGACCGACGCGGACATCAAGAAGTTCTACGACGACAACCCGACGCACTTCCGCACCGAAGCGCAGGTGCGCGTGAGCCACATCTTCATCGCGGCGGCCGGCGACGCAAGCGCCGCGGACAAGGCGGCTGCGAAGGCGAAGGCCGAGCAACTGCTCGCCGACGTGAAGGCGCATCCGGACCAGTTCGCGCAGATCGCACAGAAGAGCTCGCAGGACGCGCCGTCGGCGGCGAAGGGCGGCGACCTCGGCTTCATCACGCGCGGCTCGACCGCGGGCGGCAAGGCGTTCGACGATGCCGCGTTCGCGCTGAAGCAGGGCGACGTGAGCGGCGTCGTGCAATCGGATCTGGGCTTCCACATCCTGAAGGCGACCGAAGTGAAGCCGGCGGCCGTGAAGCCGTTCGCGGAAGTGAAGGATGCGATCGCTGTCGAGCTGAAGCAGCAGTATGCGTCGAAGGCGTTCTCGGACAACGCGGAAGGCTTCACGTCGACCGTCTACGAGAAGGCGAAGAGCCTGCAGCCGGCCGCGGACAAGTACAAGCTGACGATCCAGACGGCCACCGTCACGCCGACGCCGAACCCCGCACTGCCGCCCACGAGCCCGCTGAACAACGCGAAGTTCCTGGCTGCGGTGTTCGCGACTGACTCGGTGAAGAGCCGGAACAACACGCAGGCGATCGACATCGGCAACAACACGCTGATCTCGGCGCGCGTGACCGACTACAAGCCGGCCGCCGTGCCCGCGCTCGACGCGATCAAGGATGCGGTGCGCCAGAAGGTGATCGCCGAGCAGGCGGCGGAACTCGCGAAGAAGGACGGCGCGGCAAAGCTCGCCGAGCTGCAGAAGTCGAAGTCCACTGACGGCTTCACGCCCGCGCAGAAGGTGTCGCGCACGCAATCGCAGGGGCTGACGCCCGCGGCGCTGAGCGCGATCTACAAGGTCGATGCGAAGGCGCTGCCGGCCTACGTCGGCGTCGATCTCGGTGCGGACGGCTATGCGATCTACCGCGTGAATGCGGTGATCCCGGGTTCCGCGGTCGATCCGCAGCAGCTCGCGGCCGCGCAGCAACAGATGGCGCAGGTCGACGCGCAGAGCGAAGGCGAAGCCTATCTGGCCGCGCTGCGCGACCGTTCGAAGGTGAAGCTGTACGGCACCACGCAGAGCCCGTCGCAGGACAGCGGCAACTAACTGAGCCGACGGCGGCGGCGCGTTGAAGCGCCGCTCGGCCGCCGGCAAGCGAAACGCCTCGCTCGCCGGTCAGGCTCACAATGACAAGAAGCCCCGCATCCGCGGGGCTTCTTGCATTTGGGCGATCGTGGTCGCGACCGCGCCAGCGACCGCGCCGCTCAACCGCGCGGCGTGCCGAGCAGCGGCTTCAGCGACGGCCACACGTTGTCGAGCAGCACGCCCTGCGCCTGCCGGGTCGGATGGATCTGGTCGGCCTGGAACATGTCGGGCCGGTTCTCGATGCCGGCCAGCAGGAACGGCACGAGCGGGACGCCGAGATCCTTCGACAGCCGCGTATAGATGCCGTGGAACTTCTGCGTGTAGTCGGGGCCGTAATTGGGTGGCACGAACATGCCGACCAGCACGACCTTCGCGCGCGCGCGCTGCGCGTCGGCGACGATCTCGCGCAGGTTGCGTTCGGTCGTCGCGAGCGGCACGCCGCGCAGTGCGTCGTTCGCGCCGAGCTCGACGACGACGATCGCGGGCTTGAGCCGCGCGAGGACGGCGGGCAGGCGGGCGCGCCCGCCGCTCGTGGTGTCGCCGCTGACGCTCGCGTTGGCGACGCTATAATCGATCCGCTCGGTGGCGAGCCGTTGCCGCAGCAGCGCGACCCATCCGGTATCGCGCGGCAGCCCGTATTCGGCCGACAGGCTGTCGCCCAGCACGACGAGCGTGGGCCGGCCCTCAGGTGCGGCCGGCGCGGCGCTCGCCGCGCGCGCGGGCACGGTCGCTGCGCACAATGTAGCCAGCAGCGCGGCGAGCGCCGTGCGCCTTTTCCAGCGGAATGTCGTATCCATGCTCAAGATTAGCGATCCGATCATCGAAGTCCATCACGTATGCAAGCGTGTCGCCGATGCGACGGGCGAGCTGACGATCCTCGACGGCATCGACCTGACGGTGCGCTCCGGCAGCAGCCTCGCGATCGTCGGCGCGTCGGGGTCCGGCAAATCGACGCTGCTCGGCCTGCTTGCGGGGTTGGACAGCGCGACGAGCGGCACGGTTCGGCTGCTCGGCCAGCCGCTCGACCAGCTCGACGAGGACGGGCGCGCGGCACTGCGCAACGGCGCGGTCGGGTTCGTGTTCCAGTCGTTCCAGCTGATGCCGCATCTGACCGCGCTCGAAAACGTGATGCTGCCGCTCGAGCTGCAAGGCGGCGTCAGCGCGCGTGACGCGGCCGACCGCGCGCGGGCGCTGCTCGTGCAGGTCGGGCTCGGCGAACGCACCACCCACTATCCGAAGCTGCTGTCCGGCGGCGAGCAGCAGCGCGTCGCGCTCGCGCGCGCGTTCGTCACCCGCCCGTCGATCCTGTTCGCCGACGAGCCGACCGGCAGCCTCGATGCGGCGACCGGTCATGCGGTCATCGACCTGATGTTCGAACTCAATCGCACGCACGGCTCGACGCTCGTGCTCGTCACGCACGATCCGGAGCTCGCGCGCCGCTGCGCGACGACGGTGACGCTCGACGCGGGGCGGATCGCGGCGCCGCGCGCGGCACAGCACGGCGCCTGACGGATCGTCGACGGCCCGGCCGCGCGTGCATGCGCGGCCGGTGCGCGTCAGCGCTTGAGCGCGGCGCGCGCGCGGGCGATCAGCGCGGTGGTCGATGAATCGTGCTTTGCCGGATCGACCGCCTCGGCGGCCAGGTCGGCCTCGACCACCTTGCCGAGGATCTTGCCGAGCTCGACGCCCCACTGGTCGAACGGATTGATCTGCCACACCGACGCCTGCACCAGCACCTTGTGCTCGTAGAGCGCGATCAGCGCGCCGAGCGAGCGGGGCGTCAGCGCGTCGACGAGCAGCGTCGTCGTCGGGCGGTTGCCGGGGAACGTCAGGTGCGGCGCGAGCGCCTCGTTGCCGGGCCCGGCGACCTTGCGCGCTTCGTCGAGCGTGCGGCCGAGCATCAATGCCTCGCTCTGCGCGAAGCAGTTCGCGAGCAGCTTCGGATGATGGCTCGCGAGCGGATGCTCGGGCGTCAGCACCGCGACGAAGTCGATCGGCACGATCGTCGGCCCCTGGTGCAGCATCTGGAAGAATGCATGCTGGCCGTTGGTGCCCGGCTCGCCCCAGGTCACGGCGGACGTCGGGTAGTCGACGAACGTGCCGTCGAGGCGCGCGGACTTGCCGTTGCTCTCCATCTCGAGCTGCTGCAGGTACGACGGCAGGTAATGCAGCGCTTCCGAATACGGCGCGACGAGGTAGCTTTGCGAGCCGAAGAAGTTGCGATACCAGATGCCGATCATCCCGAGCAGCACCGGCAGGTTGCGCTCGAGCGGCGCTTCGCGGAAATGGCGGTCCATGTCGTTCGCGCCGGCGAGCAGCTCGTCGAACTGTTCCGGGCCGATCGCGATCATGATCGATAGGCCGACTGCCGACCACAGCGAGTAGCGGCCGCCGACCCAGTCCCACATCTCGAACACGTTGTTCTCGTCGATGCCGAACCGGACGACCTCGGCGGGGTTCGCCGACACGCCGACGAAGTGCTTCGACAGCGCGTCCCCCGGGCAGCCCTTCGCGACGAACCAGTCGCGCAGCGAGCGCGCGTTCGTCATCGTCTCGAGCGTCGTGAAGGTCTTCGACACGATGATCGCGAGCGTCTCTTCCGGATCGACCTGCTCGAGCACGCGCGCGAGATCGGCGCCGTCGACGTTCGACACGAAGTGGGTCGAGATCTCGGGCGTCGCGACGTGGTGCAGCGCGTGCACGACCATCTTCGGGCCGAGGTCCGAGCCGCCGATGCCGATGTTGATCACGTGGCGGATGCGCTTGCCGGTGTAGCCGGTCCACGCGCCGCTGCGCACGGCGCGCGCAAACGTCGCCATCTTTGCGCGCTCGGCGCTGACCTGCGCATGGAACGGCGCAAGCGGATCGGTCGCGCGCAGCGCGGTGTGCAGCGCCGCGCGGCCTTCGGTCGGGTTGACGACGTCGCCCGCGAACATCGCGTCGCGGCGCGCCTCGACGCCGGCGTCGCGCGCGAGCTGCGCGAGCAGGCG
This sequence comes from Burkholderia ubonensis, assembly GCF_001718695.1. Lineage (NCBI taxonomy): Bacteria > Pseudomonadati > Pseudomonadota > Betaproteobacteria > Burkholderiales > Burkholderiaceae > Burkholderia > Burkholderia ubonensis. Next base: position 534,605 of record NZ_CP013420.1, read on the forward strand.
CACGGTCTCGTCGGTGATGCGGTTCTTCGAGAAGTCGGCGGCGAGGCCGCCGCCCGAGAGCGTGAAGCGCTCGGCGCGGGTGGGCGCGGGATCGTTTTCCGGGGCAAACCAGTCGCGCAACCGGGCGTTGCGGATCTGTTCGAAGTGGTTTTGCAGGGCAGTCCAGGCGGGGAACGATTTCAGCGTCATGGCGGTTCGTGTGAAGCGTGAATCGAGGAATGCCGCGCCGGCGCGTCGGAAGCGGACCGCCGGCGGACGAAGGGCCCGCCGTGCGGCGGGGGACTCAGTATAGCGGCGTTATGTGTCCGCGCGCGTCGACGGGTAAAAAAGGCGATTGATCAGCGTGCGCACCGTCGGCGCGAGCTCGCCCGCCGTCAGGCCGGCCGGGCCCGTGCCGTTCGCGACCAGCGTGTCGGCCGCGAGGCCGTGCAGGTAGACGCCCGCGAGCGCGGCGGCGTACGGGTCGGCGCGCTGCGCGAGCAGCGCGCCGATCAGGCCGCCGAGCACGTCGCCGGTGCCGCCCGACGCGAGCGCCGCGTTGCCGGTCGGATTGACCGTCAGGCGGCCGTCGGGCGCGGCGATCACGGTGCCGGCGCCCTTCAGCACGACGACGCTCGCGAAGCGCGCGGCGAGCGCGTGCGCGGCGTCGAGGCGGTCGCGCTGCACGGCCGCGGTGTCGCAGCTGAGCAGCCGGGCCGCCTCGAGCGGATGCGGGGTCAGGACGCACGCGCGGCCGTGCGCGCCGCGCGCCGCGACCGCTGCCGCGAGATCGGCGTGCGCGGCGACCAGGTTCAGCGCATCGGCGTCGAGCAGCGTGGGCACGTCGTGCGCGAGCAGGTCGCGCACGAGCGTCGCCGCGGCTTCGCGCGTGCCGAGGCCGCAGCCGGCCGCGACCGCGGTCATCGCATCGAGATCCAGCGCGTCGGCCGGATGCAGCATCAGTTCGGGAAACGGCGGGTCGTAAGGCGGCGCGTCGGCGCCCAGGAAGCCGACGTGCACCTTGCCCGCGCCGGCGAACAGCGCGGCGCGCGCGGCGAGGATCGGCGCGCCGCACATGCCGGTGTCGCCGCCGATCACGGCCAGGCTGCCGAACGTGCCCTTGTGCGACGCGAACGCGCGCGCGGGCAGCGCGGCGGCGAATCGTGCCGGGGCGTTCAGCGTCACCGCGGGCGCGGCCGGCGACGGGACGTCGAGCGACGCGACGGCGATCTCGCCGGCGAGATCGCGGCCGTCGCCCATGTAGAGGCCCGGCTTCGCGCCGATCAAGGTCAGCGTATGCGTCGCGGCGACCGCGGCGCCCGCGCCGACGATCCTGCCGGTGTCGCTGTCGAGCCCGCTCGGCACGTCGAGCGCGAGCACGCGGCCGACGGTGCGCGCGCGCGTGGCGATGCGTCCGGCGAGGTCCGCGAACGCGCCGTCGAGCGCGCGGCCGAGACCGATGCCGAACAGGCCGTCGACGACCCATGCGTAGCCGTCGAGCGAGGCGGGCGGCTCCGCCGAGACCGGCACGCCGGCGGCGCGGGCGACGCCGAGCGCCCATTGCGCGTCGTCGGGCTTCACCGCGACGGGCATCCACACGTGCGTCGCGACGCCGAGCCGCTGCAGTTCCGCCGCCGCGACGAGCGCGTCGCCGCCGTTGTTGCCGGGGCCGACCGCGAACCAGACGGGGCGGTCGTCGCCGCCCACGCGTTCGGACAGCCAGCGCGCGGCGGCGGCGCCGGCGCGCGCCATCAGCGTGTGCGGCGGCAGCGCCGCGGCCGCGGCGGTTTCCGCGGCGCGCAGGTCGGCGACGCGCAGCAGGGCGATCGGAGCGGCGGCGAGGGGCGGGTGGGCAGTGGTGGTCATCGCGGGGTCGTGGTGCGGAGCAAGGAGCCGCCCCGGACGTCGGCCCGCGGCGGTCAGGTCGTGAAGCGTGCGGCGCCGAGCGCGGCGAGCGTGTCGGCGGGCCAGTGCTGCGTGGCGCCGCCGATGTAATCCGCCACCACTTTAGCAGACCCGCATGCGAGGCCCCAACCGGCCGGGCCGTGCCCGAAATTGGCGAACACGCGCGGATGCGAGGTCGGGCCGACGACCGGCAGGCCGTCCGGCGACAGCAGCTGCGTGCCCTGCCACGACAGCGCCGCGGAGATCTTCGCGGCGCCGGGCACCCAGTCGTGGACGGCCTGGCCGAGCAGCGCGAGCGCGGCCTCCGACAACGGTTCGGCGAGCGGCCGCGCGGTGTCCGGCAGGCTCTGCAGCACCGCGCCGCCGCCGACGCGCAGCCGCTGGTGGGTGCGGGTCATCGCGATGCGCTTGATCGAATCGACGACGGCCAGGTGCGGCGCGTGTTCGACGTAGGCGACCGGCGCGGTCAGCGTGTGGACGCGCACCGGATGCAGCGGCACGCGCATGCCGAGCCGCTCGAGCAGCGCGAGGCTGCTCGCGCCGGCGGCGACCACGATCGCGTCGGCGGAAATCACGTCGACCTCGCGCGCCTTCGACGCGCGCCGGTCGCCGCCCGGCGGCGCGAGCTCGACCGCGGCGCGGCCGGCGTCCGCGCGGATCGCGGCGACTTCGGCGCCGAAGCGGAACTGCACGCCGTGCTCGTCGAGCACCTGCTTGACCAGCTTCGTGAACAGCGGGCAGTTCGCGGTGCGCTCGCTCTCGAGCAGCACGCCGCCGGCGAAGCCGGGCTCGGCGGGCACCGACGGCTCGAGCGCCGCGCATTCGGCGGCCGTCAGCACGCGGTGCGGCAGGTCGAGCGTGCGCAGCAGCTCGAGCGCGGGCTGCGCGGCCTCCCAGTCGCCGGCGTCGCGCACGACGTGCAGCACGCCGGTCTTCTGCTCGAAGTCGAGATCGAAGCGGGCTTCGATGTCGGCGAGCGCGTCGCGCGACGCGTCGACCAGCGGGCGCAGCCGTGCGTACTGGGTGGCGAACGCGTCGGGCTCGCGCAGCTCGCCGAGCCGCTTCACGAAGCGGCGCACGCCGCCGTTCAGCCCGGGCTTATAGACGATGCCGCTGTCGCGCGGCTGGCGCTGGCGCATGAAGGTCGGCCCGAACCACACGTCGAGCGGGCTCGGCAGCAGCGTGCCGCCATCGCCGTAGGTCGCGCCTTGCGCGACGGTCGCGTGGCGTTCGACCACGCACACGCGATGGCCGGCCGCGCGCAGCTGGTAGGCGGTGGCGACGCCGCTGATTCCGCCGCCGATGACGATGACATCCATGGATTGCTTCGATGACGGGCGGCCGTCCGGCCGCCCGGTGGGTGATTCGCGTGACGGGCCGCGGGGCCCGGTGAACCGGCAATGATAGCGCCAAACCGGCGGCGCGCGGCCCGCGACCGGTTCGGGCACGCCCGGCGCGCGCCGCGGACGGGTTTGGGCGCCCGACTTCCGGGTATAATTACGGCCTTCCTTTTGCCCCACGTCGCCACCGTGCGCGACTCATCGACGTCAGTCCAGCCCATGGCTCACTTCTCGTGTTTTCCCGGCGCTTCGGCCCTCTCCGATTTCCGTCAAACCCGTCTGCTCGATACGCTCAGGCAAATCGACGCCAACATCGTCGCGGTGCGCGGCCAGTACCTGCACTTCGTCAATGCCGCCGAGCCGCTGTCGGCCGATGACAGCGCACGCATCGACGCGCTGATGCACTACGGCGCGCCGTTCGAGCCGGCGGCCGAGAAGGGCGCGGCCGAGACTTTCGTCGTGCTGCCGCGCTTCGGCACGGTCTCGCCGTGGGCGAGCAAGGCGACCGACATCGCGCAGCACTGCGGCCTCACGCACGTGCGCCGCATCGAGCGCGGCGTCGAGTACACGGTCACGCTGAAGTCGGGCCTGCTCGGCGGCAAGAAGGCGCTGTCCGACGACGCGCGCGCCGCGGTCGCGGCTGCGCTGCACGACCGGATGACCGAAAGCGCGGTCACGTCGCGCGACGACGCGAAGCACCTGTTCGACGAGCTGCCGGCCAAGCCGCTCGCGACGGTCGACGTGCTCGCGCACGGCCGCGGCGCGCTCGAGCGCGCGAACGTCGAGCTGGGCCTCGCGCTCGCCGACGACGAGATCGACTACCTGGTCGACGCGTTCCGCAAGCTCGAGCGCAACCCGACCGACGTCGAGCTGATGATGTTCGCGCAGGCGAACAGCGAGCACTGCCGCCACAAGATCTTCAACGCGCAGTGGACGATCGACGGCGAAGCGCAGGACATGTCGCTGTTCGCGATGATCCGCAACACCGAAAAGCTGAGCCCGCAAGGCACGATCGTCGCGTATTCGGACAACTCGTCGATCATGATGGGTGCCGAAGCGGAGCGCTGGTTCCCGCGCGGCGCGGGCGCGGCCGGCGAGCCCGGCGAGCGCTACGGCCGCCACACCGAGCTCACGCACACGCTGATGAAGGTCGAGACGCACAACCACCCGACGGCGATCTCGCCGTTCCCGGGCGCGGCGACCGGCGCGGGCGGCGAAATCCGCGACGAAGGCGCGACGGGCCGCGGCGCGCGTCCGAAGGCGGGCCTGACGGGCTTCACGGTGTCGAACCTCGACCTGCCCGACGCGCGCCAGCCGTGGGAAAACGCACGCGACGCCGCGCAGCCGGTGGCCGAGCGCAACCCGAACGAGCAGCACGGCCCGTACGGCCGCCCGGACCGCATCGCGTCGCCGCTGCAGATCATGATCGACGGCCCGCTCGGCGGCGCCGCGTTCAACAACGAATTCGGCCGCCCGAACCTCGGCGGCTACTTCCGCGTGTACGAGCAGAACGTCGGCGGCCAGGTGCGCGGCTATCACAAGCCGATCATGATCGCGGGCGGCCTCGGCAACATCTCCGACGCGCACACGCACAAGCACGATGTGCCGGCCGGCTCCCTGCTGATCCAGATCGGCGGCCCGGGCATGCGGATCGGCATGGGCGGCGGCGCGGCGAGCTCGATGGCGACCGGCGCGAACACGGCCGAGCTCGACTTCGACTCGGTGCAGCGCGGCAATCCGGAAATCGAGCGGCGCGCGCAGGAAGTGATCAACGGCTGCTGGCAGCTCGGCGACGAGAACCCGATCCTGAGCATTCACGACGTCGGCGCGGGCGGCCTGTCGAACGCGTTCCCCGAGATCGTCGACGGCGCGGGCAAGGGCGCGCGCTTCGAGCTGCGCAAGGTCGCGCTCGAGGAGTCGGGCCTGTCGCCGCGCGAGATCTGGTCGAACGAGGCGCAGGAGCGCTACGTGCTGGCGATCGCGCCGGCCGACCTGCCGCGCTTCGAGGCGATCTGCGCGCGCGAGCGCTGCCCGTTCTCGGTGGTCGGCGTCGCGACGGACGAGCGCCAGCTGCGGCTCGTCGACGACCAGGCGACGGGCGCTGACGAATACCCGGTCGACATGCCGATGGAAGTGCTGCTCGGCAAGCCGCCGCGCATGCACCGCGACGTCACGCGCGTGAGCACCGAGCGCGCGCCGGTCGACGTGACGGGCGTCGCGCTCGCACAGGTCGCCGTCGACGTGCTGAAGCACCCGACGGTCGCGAGCAAGTCGTTCCTGATCACGATCGGCGACCGCTCGGTCGGCGGCACGTCCGTGCGCGACCAGATGGTCGGCCCGTGGCAGGTGCCGGTGGCCGACTGCGCGGTGACGGCGCTCGACTACGCGGGCTTCAGGGGCGAGGCGATGACGATGGCCGAGCGCACGCCGCTCGCCGTGATCGACGCGCCGGCGTCGGGCCGCATGGCGGTCGGCGAGGCGATCACCAACATCGCGAGCGCGCCGATCGCGTCGCTCGACAAGCTGAAGCTGTCCGCGAACTGGATGGCCGCGTGCGGCACCGCCGGCGAAGACGCCGCGCTGTTCGACACGGTGAAGGCGATCGGCATGGAGCTGTGCCCGGCGCTCGGCATCGGCATCCCGGTCGGCAAGGACTCGCTGTCGATGAAGACGAAGTGGGACGAGCAGGGCGTCGCGAAGGAAGTGGTCGCGCCGGTCTCGCTGATCATCTCCGCGTTCGCGCCGGTCGAAGACGTGCGCCGCCACCTGACGCCGCAGCTGCAGCGCGTCGCCGACGCCGGCGACAGCGTGCTGATCGCGATCGACCTCGGCCGCGGCAAGAACCGGATGGCCGGCAGCATCTTCGCGCAGGTCACGCAGCAGGTCGGCGACGCGACGCCGGACGTCGACGATCCGGAAGACCTGAAGCGCTTCTTCAACGCGATCCAGTCGCTGAATGCGCGAGGCTTGCTGCTTGCGTACCACGACCGCTCGGACGGCGGCCTGTGGGCGACGGTCTGCGAAATGGCGTTCGCGGGCCACGCGGGCGTGTCGCTGAACGTCGACATGCTGACGCTCGACGCCAATCATGAATCCGACTACGGCGACGCGAAGGACTGGGCGAAGCAGACGAGCGGCCGCCGCGAGGACCGCACGCTGCGCGCGCTGTTCTCGGAAGAGCTCGGCGCCGTCGTGCAGGTGCGCGCGGCGGACCGCGACGCGGTGCTCGGCGCGCTGCGCGAGTTCGGGCTGTCGACGTGCTCGCACGTGATCGGCTCGGTCAACGAGCGCGACGTGATCGAGGTGTACCGCGACGCGAAGAAGATCTACGACGCGCCGCGCGCCGAGCTGCATCGCGCGTGGGGCGAGGTGAGCTGGCGCATCGCGCGCCTGCGCGACAACCCGGCCTGCGCGGACGCCGAATACGACGCGCTGCTCGACGCGGCCGACCCGGGCATTTCGCCGGTGCTGACGTTCGAGCCGGCCGACGACATCGCCGCGCCGTACATCGCGACGGGCGCGCGTCCGCGTGTCGCGATCCTGCGCGAGCAGGGCGTGAACTCGCACCTCGAAACCGCGTATGCGTTCGACCGCGCGGGCTTCGACGCGCACGACGTGCACATGAGCGACCTGCTCGCGGGCCGCGCGACGCTCGCCGACTTCACGGGCGCGGTCGCGTGCGGCGGCTTCTCGTACGGCGACGTGCTGGGCGCGGGCGAGGGCTGGGCGAAGACGATCCGCTTCAACGCGAACCTCGCCGACATGTTCTCGGCGTTCTTCGCGCGGCAGGACACGTTCGCGCTCGGCATCTGCAACGGCTGCCAGATGCTGTCGAGCCTCGCGTCGATGATCCCGGGTGCGGACGCATGGCCGAAGTTCACGCGCAACAAGTCCGAGCAGTTCGAGGCGCGCTTCTCGTTCGTCGAGGTCCAGTCGTCGCCGTCGATCTTCTTCGCGGGGATGGAAGGCTCGCGGATTCCGGTCGCAGTCGCGCACGGCGAAGGCTATGCGGACTTCTCGCAGCAGGGCGACATCGATCGCGTCGCGGTCGCGATGCGCTACGTCGACCATCGCGGCAACGCGACCGAGAGCTATCCGTTCAACCCGAACGGGTCGCCCGCCGGCATCACGTCGGTGACGACCGCCGACGGCCGCTTCACGGTGCTGATGCCGCACATGGAGCGCGTGCACCGTACGGTCACGATGAGCTGGCACCCGGAAGGCTGGGGCGAGGCGAGCCCGTGGCTGCGCGTGTTCCGCAACGCGCGCCGCTGGATCGGCTGACGCGACGCGATGTTCGATCCGCATGCGCCGGTCGACGTCGTCACGCTGCGCGACGAGCGCGCGAGCGACGTCGCGGCGATTGCCCGCGTGATCGCCGCGGCGTTCGCGGCTGCGCCGCAGCACGGGCAGTTCGAGCAGCGGATCGTCGACGCGCTGCGTGCGGACGGCTGCCTCAGCGTGTCGCTCGTCGCGGAGCGCGACGAGCGCATCATCGGGCACGTCGCGTTTTCCCCGGTGACGATCGGGACAGTCGGCGACGGCGGTGAATCGGGCTGGTACGCGCTCGCGCCGCTCGCGGTGCTGCCCGACTGCCAGCGGCAAAGCGTCGGCGCGGGGCTCGTGCGCACCGGTCTCGATGCGCTGCGGCGGCTCGGCGTGCGCGGCTGCGTCGTGCTCGGCGAGCCCGCCTATTACGCGCGCTTCGGCTTCGGGCCCGCGGGCGACATCGTGTTTCCGCAGGCGCCGCCGGAATACCTGATGGTGCTGCCGTTCGATGCCGCCGCGCCACGTCCGGCGGGTGAAGTGCGGTATCACGCGTCTTTCCACGCGTAGCGGCACTGCGCATCGCCGCTGGCCAAACGAAAAAGCCGCTCCGTGGAGCGGCTTTTTCGTATGCGGCGCAGCGTGGCGTTACTGCACCTTGGCCTGCTGCCGCAGGCTTTCCTCGAACGCCTGCAGCTTCTGCTGGACCATCTGTTGCGCGATCTGCGGCTTGACCTGGTCGAACGGGGGCGGCGCGACGCTGCGGACGTCGTCGACGCGGATGATGTGCCAGCCGAACTGGGTCTTCACCGGTTCGTCGGTCATCTGGCCTTTCTGCAACTTCGTCGCGGCCGCCGCGAATTCCGGCACGTACGCCTTCGGATCGGCCCAGTCGAGATCGCCGCCGTTCTTGCCCGAACCTGGGTCCTTCGAGTATTGCTTCGCGAGATCCTCGAACTTCGCGCCGGCCTTGATCTTCGCGATCAGGTCCTTCGCCTGCTGCTCGTTGTCGACGAGGATGTGGTGCAGGTGGAGTTCGCGGTTCGCGGCACCCTTCACCAGTTCGTCGTAGCGCGCCTTCACTTCGGCGTCGGTCGGCTGGTTTTTCTTCAGGAAGTCTTCGATCAACGCGCGCAGCACGACGGTCTGCTGCGCGACGGCGACTTGCGCCTTCACGTCCGGACGGTTCGGGATGCCGCGGCGAATGGCTTCCTGCATCAGGATTTCGCGGTTCACGAGTTCCTGGCGCACGGCCTGCTGCATCTGCGGGCTGTCGGGCTGGCCTTGCTGGACCAGCTGCGCGACCATCGCGTCGGCGCGCGACTTCGGAATCGGCGTGCCGTTGACGACGGCGATGTTCTGGGCGAAGGCCGGCGCTGCTGCGAGAGCGGCCGCTGCGGCCCACAGGCGGGGGGATTTCAGGATCATCGGGAATTCCTAATGAGACGACTAGATTGAAGATTCGTTGAATTCTTCGGGCGTGTACGCGACGATCGCGAGCGCGTGAATGCCGCGCTGCATCGCATCAGCGAGCGCATCATACACCAGCCGGTGCCGGGCGACGCGCGCCTTGCCGGCGAATGCGGCGGACACGATCGTGACCGTGTAGTGGCCGCCGGCGGCCGCGCCCGCGTGGCCCGCGTGCTGCGCGCTGTCGTCGCGCACCGCGAGCGACACGGGCGCGAGCGCGGCGGTGAGGCGCGCCTCGATCAGCGCGATGCGCGCGTCGGGCGATGCGTTCAGGAAGGCATCGCTCATGTCACTCGTCCTTCAGGTATTTTGCGAGCCAGAGGCTCTGCAGGATGATGAACACGACCATCGCGCCCGTCGTGCCGAACAGCTTGAAGTTTACCCACTGCGACTCGGTGAAGTTGCGCATCACGTACAGGTTGACCGCGCCGAGCGCCGCGAAGAACAGCGACCATGCGACGTTGAGCCTGTCCCAGACGGGGTGCGGCAGCGTGAGCTGCTTGCCCATCATTTTCTCGATCAGGTTGTTGCCGAACGCATAGCGCGCGGCGAGCAGGCCGATTGCAAATAGCCAGTAAAGCACCGTCAATTTCCACTGAATGAATTTCTGGTTGTGCAGCACGAGCGTCGCGCCGCCGAACACGACGATCAGTCCGAGGCTGACCCACTGCAGCGTGTCGACCTTCCGGTGCCGGAACGCCACCCACGCGACTTGAACGAGCGTCGCGACGATCGCGACGGCGGTCGCGGTGAAGATATCCCACACCTTGAAGGCGGCGAAAAACAGGATGATCGGAAACAGATCGAACAAAAATTTCATGATGATCGCAGCTGCGTGAAAGGCCGCTTGCGCGGCCTTTCACCGTGGTGGGGACCCGCGGGGCGCTACCGCCGGGAGCGGCGCAGCGGGCGACGCTGTGCCGATCGATCCGCGCGGTGACGCTCATTCGTTTTCGGGTCGGGAGTCGAAGTTTAACGCAGCCGAATTGATGCAGTACCGCAAGCCGGTCTGGTCGCGCGGGCCGTCCTCGAACACGTGGCCGAGATGCGCGCCGCAGTGGTTGCAGCGGACCTCGACGCGCACCATCCCGTGCGTGTAGTCCATCACTTCCTCGATCACTTCGCTGTTGAGCGGCTTGAAGTAGCTGGGCCAGCCGCAGCCGGAATGGAATTTCGCGCCGGATTCGAACAGCGGCGTGCTGCATACGACGCACTTGTAGATGCCGGCGTCTTCCGTATCGGTGTATTCGCCGGTGAATGCGCGCTCGGTCGCCGCGTGCTGCGTGACCTCGTACTGCATCGGCGTGAGCCGGCGGCGCAGTTCCGCGTCGTCTTTCTGGTACGGATAGGACTTGTCGTCTGAATCGTGGGACATGGGTCGTTTCTCCTGATGGAACGGTCGGGACGCGGGCGTCACGACGAGCAGCTCACTTCGAGCGAGCCGGCCCAGTCGGGCGGAAGCGCCGCGTACGACGCGTATTCTGGCTGTTCGTCGAACGGCCGGCGCAGCACCTGCGCGAGCCGTTCGACTTCGGAAAAATCCTTCTCCTTCGCGTGCCGGATCGCGATCTCGGCCAGATGGTTGCGCAGCACGTACTTCGGATTCACGCGGTTCATCGCGGCGGCGCGCGCCGCATCGTCGCGTGCTTCCTCGGACAGGCGTGCGCGGTAGAGGTTCGCCCATGCGTCGAACGCGTCGCGGTCGATGAACAGGTCGCGCACCGGCGCATCGCGGCTCGCGTCGTGCTTCGACAATTGCGACAGATGGCGGAACGTCAGCGTGAAGTCCGCATGGCTCGCGTGCATGACCTCGAGCAGCCGGTTCGCAAGCGCGGCGTCGCCGTCGCGTTCGGCCTCGAGGCCGAGCTTCGCGCGCATCAGGCGTTCGAGCGCGGGGCCGAAGCGTTCCGGAAACTTCGCGAGCACGGCCTGCGCGTCCTCGACCGCGCGTTCGGCGCGCGCGTCGTCGGCGGCGATGTCGTGCTGCAGCCCGATCAGCGGCAGCAGCGCCTGCGCGAGGCAGTAGCAGTTCCAGTGCGCGATGCGCGGCTGCATCCGGTACGCGTAGCGGCCGTGCGTGTCGGAGTGGTTGCAGATGTGGTTCGCGTCGAACGCGTCGACGAAGCCGAACGGGCCGTAGTCGATCGTCACGCCGAGGATCGACATGTTGTCGGTGTTCATCACGCCGTGGCAGAAGCCGACCGCCTGCCATTGCGCGACGAGGTCGGCGGTGCGCAGCGTCGCCGCTTCGAGCAGCGCGAGGTACGGATCGTCCGCGTCGCGGCAGGCCGGGTAGAAGCGCTCGATCACGTGATCGGCGAGCGCGCGCAGCAGGTCGGGGCGGTCGTTCGAGAAAAAGTGCTCGAAGTGGCCGAAACGCACGAAGCTTTCGGACACGCGCGTGACGACGGCCGACGTTTCGATTTCCTCGCGGACCACCGGCGCGTCGGAGCCGATCACGGTCAGTGCGCGCGTGGTCGGAATGCCGAGGTGATGCATCGCCTCGGAGCACAGGAACTCGCGGATCGACGAGCGCAGCACCGCGCGTCCGTCGCCCATTCGCGAGTACGGCGTGCGGCCGCTGCCCTTCAGCTGCAGCTCGTAGCGGCGGCCGTCCGTGCCGTCGAGCTCGCCGATGGTCAGCGCGCGGCCGTCGCCGAGCTGGCCGGCCCATACGCCGAACTGGTGGCCCGAATAGACCGACGCGTACGACATTGCCTCCGCGGGCCAGTCTCGGGTCGGATTGCCGGCGAACAGCTCGGCGAACTGCGGATGGCCGGCGAGCGCCGCCGGCAGCCCGAGCAGCCGCGCGACTTCGTCGGAGAAGCCGACCACGTAGGGGGCGGGCAGCGGCGCGGCCGGCAGGCGCGTATGAAATGCCGCGCCGAGCCGCACGAATGCGCCGTCGGCGGGCGCGCCGAGCGTGGCGGCAAGATCGGGGAGGTCGGGCAGGGTGTCAGCCGGATCGGCTGCGCTTCGGGAAAACGACATGTTGAGCGCCTCTGGTTTAGCCGATATTGTAAGGCGGCGCCGCGCCGCCCGCATGGCGGCGCGCCGGGCCGCGGCACCGGCCCGCGCCGTTGACGGGCTCGCGCCGGCCCGAGGCCGTACACCGATTCGCGTCCTTCCGGGGAGAACAAGACGATGGGCAAGCCGTTGCTGGGCCAGATGATGGACATGCCGCTCCTGGTGTCCTCGTTGATCACGCATGCCGCGCGTCACGCGGGCGCGGTCGAGATCGTGTCGAAGCGGATCGAGGGCGACCTGCATCGCTACACGTATCGCGACTGCGAACGGCGCGCGAAGCAGCTCGCGCAGGCGCTCGCGCGGCTCGGCGTCGCGGCGGGCGAGCGCGTCGGCACGCTCGCATGGAACGGCTACCGGCATCTGGAGGCGTACTACGGGATCAGCGGCATGGGCGCCGTCTGCCACACGATCAACCCGCGCCTGTTTCCCGAGCAGATCGCCTATATCGTCAACCATGCGGAAGACCGCTACGTCTTCTTCGACATCAATTTCGCGCCGCTCGTCGACGCGCTCGCGCCGCAATGCCCGCACGTGCGGGGCTGGATCGCGATGACCGACGCCGCGCACCTGCCCGCCGGCGCGACGCCGTTCCTGTGCTACGAGACGCTCGTCGACGCGGAGGACGGCCGCTACGACTGGCCGCGCCTCGACGAGCAGCAGGCGTCGGGGCTCTGCTACACGTCGGGCACGACCGGCAACCCGAAGGGCGTGCTGTATTCGCATCGCTCGACCGTGCTGCACGCGTACGGCGCGGCGCTGCCCGACGCGATGAACCTGTCCGCGATGGACGCGGTGCTGCCCGTCGTGCCGATGTTCCATGTCAACGCATGGGGGCTGCCTTACTCGGTGCCGCTCACGGGCGGCAAGCTCGTGCTGCCCGGCAAGGACCTCGACGGCAAGTCGCTGTACGCGCTGATGGAGGCCGAGCGCGTGACCTTCTCGGCGGGCGTGCCGACCGTGTGGCTCGGGCTGCTCGACTACATGCGCGAAGCGGGCGTGCGCTTCTCGACGCTCGAGCGCACCGTGATCGGCGGCTCCGCGTGCCCGCCGGCGATGCTGCGCACGTTCGAGGACGAGTACGGCGTGCGGGTGATCCACGCGTGGGGCATGACCGAGATGTCGCCGCTCGGCACGCTCGCGAAGCTGACCTGGGCGCAGTCGCAGCGTCCGCTCGACGCGCAGCGCAAGGTGCTCGAGAAGCAGGGGCGCGTGATCTGCGGCGTCGACATGCGGATCGTCGGCGACGACGGCCGCGAGTTGCCGTGGGACGGCGTCGCGTTCGGCGAGCTGCAGGTGCGCGGGCCGTGGGTGGTCGACCACTACTTCCGCAGCGACGCGTCGCCGCTCGCGGACGGCTGGTTCCCGACCGGCGACGTCGCGACGATCGATCCGGACGGCTTCCTGCAGATCACCGACCGCAGCAAGGACGTGATCAAGTCGGGCGGCGAGTGGATCAGCTCGATCGACATCGAGAACGTCGCGGTCGCGCATCCGGCGGTCGCCGAGGCCGCGTGCATCGCCTGCGCGCATCCGAAGTGGACCGAGCGGCCGCTGCTGGTCGTCGTCCTGCGGGACGGCGCCGACGTGAGCCGCGAGGAGCTGCTCGCGTTCTATGACGGCAAGGTCGCGAAATGGTGGATTCCCGACGACGTCGTGTTCGTCGACGCGCTGCCGCATACCGCTACGGGCAAGCTGCAGAAGCTGAAGCTGCGCGAGATGTTCCGGGATTACACGCTGCCGACGGCGGTCTGCTAGCAGTTGTTCCGCCCCCGAATCGCGTTCAAATTCAAATTGAACGACCGTGCTTTTTCGTTGTATGCTGCCTCCGTTCGTCTTGGACAAGCGGCTGTTCACCCGCGCACAATGAAGCGCAGCCACCCCGGCGCGCGATGCATGGAGGCAGACAGATGGCAGTGGATTACTCGATTCGCGACGGCGTCGCCGTCATCACGCTCAACAATCCGCCCGTCAACGGGCTCGGTCTGTCGACCCGGCTCGGCATCATGGAAGGGCTCGATCGCGCCGCGCAGGACCCGGCCGTCGCCGCGATCGTGCTGACGGGCGCGGGCCGCGCCTTCTCGGGCGGCGCCGACATCACCGAATTCAATACCCCGAAGGCGCTGCAGGAGCCGACGCTGCACACCGTGATCCGCACGGTGGAAGCGAGCGCGAAGCCGGTCGTGGTCGCGATCCACAGCGTCGCGATGGGCGGCGGCCTCGAGCTCGCGCTCGGCGCGCATTACCGGATCGCGGCGCCCGGCGCGCAGATCGCGCTGCCGGAGGTGAAGCTCGGCCTGCTGCCGGGCGCGGGCGGCACGCAGCGCCTGCCGCGCGCGGTCGGGCTCGAGACCGCGCTGAACATGATCGTGTCGGGCGCGCCGGTGCCGTCCGAGCAGCTCGCGAAGAGCGGGCTGTTCGACGCGATGGCCGAGGGCGACCTGCTCGACGCGGCCGTCGCGTTCGCCCGCAAGGTCGGTGCGCAGGCGGGGTCGCATCCGCGCGTGCGCGACCGCAAGATCGTCCACGAGAACGCCGCGGGCTTCATCCAGTTCGCGCGCAACTCGGCGAAGGCCGCCGCGCCGAACTTCCCCGCGCCGCACAAGTGCATCGACGCGATCGAAGCGGGCGTGCTGCACGGCTTCGACCACGGTGTCATCGCGGAGCGCGACGGCTTCGTCGCGCTGATGATGACGCCGGAAAGCCGCGCGCTGCGGCATGCGTTCTTCGGTGAGCGCGCGGCGAGCAAGATTCCCGACGTGCCGGCCGACACGCCGGTGCGCGAGGTCCGCCGGGTCGCGGTGATCGGCGCGGGCACGATGGGCGGCGGCATCGCGATGAACTTCGTGAACGCGGGCCTGCCCGTCACGCTGCTCGAAACGAAGCAGGACGCGCTCGAGCGCGGGCTCGCGACGATCCGCAAGAACTACGACGCGCAGGTGAAGAAGGGCAAGCTCACGCAGGAGAAGCTCGACGCGCGCATGGCGCTGATCACGCCGACGCTGTCCTACGCCGACCTGAAGGACGCCGACCTGATCATCGAGGCCGTGTTCGAGGAGCTCGGCGTGAAGGAGCAGGTATTCCGCCAGCTCGACGAAGCCGCGAAGCCGGGCGCGATCCTCGCGTCGAACACGTCGACGCTCGACGTGAACCGGATCGCCGCGTTCACGAAGCGGCCGCAGGACGTCGTCGGCATGCATTTCTTCAGCCCGGCGAACGTGATGAAGCTGCTCGAGGTCGTGCGCGGCGAAGCCACCGCGAAAGACGTGCTCGCGACCGTGATGGCGATCGCGAAGAAGATCCGCAAGACCGCGGTGGTGTCGGGCGTGTGCGACGGCTTCATCGGCAACCGGATGATCGAGCAGTACATCCGCCAGGCGCTGTTCATGCTCGAGGAAGGCGCGCTGCCCGCGCAGGTCGATCGCGCGATCGAGAAGTTCGGCTTCGCGATGGGCCCGTTCCGGATGAGCGACCTCGCCGGCAACGACATCGGCTGGGCGATCCGCAAGCGGCGCTATGTCGAGAAGCCGGACCTCCATTACCCGAAGATCGCCGATCGCCTGTGCGAGCAGGGCCGCTTCGGACAGAAGACCGGCGCGGGCTGGTACGACTACGCGCCGGGCGAGCGCAAGGCGAAGCCGTCGGCCCTCGTCGACGAGATGATCGTCGCGTATTCGCAGGAGCGCGGCGTCGAGCGGCGCAAGATCGGCGACGACGAGATCGTCGAGCGGCTCGTGTTCGCGCTCGTCAACGAAGGCGCGAAGATTCTCGAGGAGAAGATCGCGTCGAAGGCGTCCGACATCGACATGGTGTACCTGACCGGCTACGGCTTCCCGCTGTGGCGCGGCGGCCCGATGCTGTACGCGGACACGGTCGGCCTCTACAACGTCGAGCGGGCGATCCGCCGCTATGCGGCCGCCGCGAACGGCGACGCGTGGCAGCTCGCGCCGTCGATCGCCGAGCTCGCGCAGGCCGGACGCGGCTTCAACGGCTGACGGCGCTGCCGTGCTGCCGCGCGGCGCCTTTGGGAGAAACGCGATGAAACACACCGACGACGTTCTGCTCGTGATCGACGTGCAATACGACTTCATGCCCGGCGGCGCGCTCGCGGTGCCGGACGGCGACGCGGTCGTGCCGGTCATCAATGCGCTCGCCGCGCGTTTCGACCAGGTGGTGCTGACGCAGGACTGGCATCCGCGCGACCACGTGTCGTTCGCGGCGAACCATCCGGGGCGCGAGCCGTTCTCGACGCTCGCGCTGCCGTACGGCGAGCAGGTGCTGTGGCCCGTGCACTGCGTGCAGGGCACCGACGGCGCGGCGCTGCATCGCGACCTCGACATTCCGCACGCGCGCCTCGTGATCCGCAAGGGCAGCGACGCGCAGGTCGACAGCTATTCGGCCTTCGTCGAAGCCGATCGCACGACGCGCACGGGCCTTGCCGGCTACCTGCGCGAACTCGGCGCGAAGCGCGTGTGGTGCTGCGGGCTCGCGACCGACTTTTGCGTTGCGTGGTCGGCGCTCGACGCGCGGGCGGCCGGCTTCGACGCCGCGGTGATCGACGACGCATGCCGCGCGATCGACCTGAACGGGTCGCTCGCGAACGCATGGCAACAGCTGCAGGCGGCGGGCGTGACGCGGGTCGCGTCGGCCGGCGCGCACCCGGCGGCGTAGCGCATTCACTCATTCATCCAGGAAGCAGGAACAGGAAGGAGACTCGCATGACCGAAGCCGTAATCGTATCGACTGCGCGCACGCCGCTGGCGAAATCGTGGCGTGGGGCCTTCAACATGACGCACGGCGCGACGCTCGGCGGCCACGTGGTTTCCGCTGCGCTCGAACGCACCGGGCTCGACCCCGCGCGCGTCGAGGACGTGATCATGGGCTGTGCGAACCCGGAAGGCGCGACGGGCGTCAATATCGCGCGCCAGATCGCGCTGCGCGCGGGGCTGCCGGTGAGCGTGCCGGGCATGACGGTGAACCGCTTCTGCTCGTCCGGTCTGCAGACGATCGCGCTCGCCGCGCAGCGGATCATCGCGGGCGAAGGCGACGTATACGTGGCGGGCGGCGTCGAGTCGATCTCGTGCGTGCAGAACGAAATGAACCGGCACATGGTGCACGAGGGCTGGCTGCTCGAACACAAGCCGGAGATCTACTGGAACATGCTGCAGACCGCCGAGAACGTCGCGAAGCGCTACGGGATCTCGAAGGAGCGGCAGGACGAATACGGCGTGCAGTCGCAGCTGAAGGCGGCGGCCGCGCAGGCGGCCGGGCGCTTCGACGCCGAGATCGTGCCGATCACCGTGCGCGCCGGCATTGCCGACAAGGCGACCGGACGGCTCTTCACGAAGGAAGTGACAGTGTCGGCCGACGAAGGCATCCGGCCGGACACGACGCTCGACGGCGTGTCGAAGATCCGCTCGGCCGTGCCGGGCGGCGTGATCACCGCCGGCAACGCGAGCCAGTTCTCCGACGGCGCGTCCGCGTGCGTGGTGATGAGCGCCGATGCCGCGCAGAAGGAAGGCCTGCAGCCGCTCGGCGTGTTCCGCGGCTTCGCGGTCGCCGGCTGCGAGCCGGACGAGATGGGCATCGGCCCGGTGTTCGCGGTGCCGAAGCTGCTGAAGCAGGCCGGGCTGAAGGTCGAGGACATCGGCCTGTGGGAGCTCAACGAGGCGTTCGCGGTGCAGGTGCTGTATTGCCGCGACACGCTCGGCATTCCCGAGGACCGGCTCAACGTGAACGGCGGCGCGATCGCGGTCGGGCATCCGTACGGCGTGTCGGGCGCGCGCCTGACCGGCCACGCGCTGATCGAAGGCAAGCGGCGTGGCGTGAAATACGCGGTCGTGACGATGTGCATCGGCGGCGGACAGGGCGCGGCCGGCCTGTTCGAAATCGTCTGACCTTGGCGCAGCCGGCGTGTGTTGTTCGCCCGCGGGCTGCGCAACCGTCCGGGGGCTCTACCCGCATACGGCGATGGGTCCGATCCGCGCGATCCGATACGGACGCGAATCAATCCGCGTGGCTGCACCGATGCCGTTTCCCCTTACTTGTCAAACGAATCGCCCCACCTATACTAGCCTCTGACATTTGCCTTTCGGTATTAGGGGCCGGATAGCGCGTCGCGCAGACGGTCGCCGCGCATGCCCCGTAAGCTGGGGCGGGCGGTGTGTCGTGGTCCGGCGTCTTTCGTATTCGAACAACGCAGCGGATCGATCGGGGGCCGAATTGAGCACGACCTACACTGCAAGCGAGCCGCCGCGCGCCGTCAGCGCCGTCGCGAAGATCTACGCGAAGTGCCTGCTGATCGGATTCGCGTTGCTGCCGGCCTATCTCATCGCATACCTGTGGATCTTCGGCGATCCGCACCTGACGTTCGAGAGCCACGCGTTCCATGAATTCGCGATCGCCGCGGCGACGCTCGAGGGCGCCTTCGTCACGTACGTGACGTGGGTGTGCTACCGCTCGTCCGGCGAACCGCTGCTGCGCTGGCTGACGCTCGGCTTTCTCGGCTTCGCGATGATCTATGCGCTGCACGGCCTCTTCACCGGGATGGCGCATCACAACATCTGGCTGTTCCTGCTGTACGGCCCGGCATCGCGGCTCGTGATGGCGATCCTGCTGCTGACCGGCCTGATGTCGTATTCGCGGCCGTCCGATCGCGCCGACCGGCGCACGAGCCCGCGCACCTGGCTGCCGTGGATCGTGTTCTTCCTGGTCGTCGATGCCGCGGTTGCATATATCGCGTATTCGCCCGTCGCCGGCGCGCTCGGCACCCGCCTGTCGATGGAGGGCGGCGCGATGGTGTTCTCGATGCTCAACGTCGGCGTGCTGCTCGCGCGGCGCATCCGCTCGCCGCTGATGGCGATCTACGGGATGTCGATCACGGCGTTCGCGCTGTCGTCGCTCGCGTTCATTCTCGGCAAGCCGTGGAACCACATGTGGTGGCTCGCGCATGCGATCTTCGCGGGCGGGTTCTTCCTGCTGAGCTACGGCGTCGTGCAGGCGCTGCAGACCACGCGTTCGTTTTCGGCGATCTACAGCCAGGAAGACCTGATGAGCCGGCTGTCGGAATCGATGTCGCGCACCGAGAGCGCGTTGCAGGAACTGCGGCGCACCAACCAGAAACTCGAATACCTGGCCGCGACCGACCCGCTGACGGGCGCGTCGAACCGCCGCCAGTTCATCGGCCTCGTCGAACGCGAGATCCAGCGCGCGGAACGCGACGGCACGCCGTTCTCGCTGCTCGCGTTCGATCTCGACAACTTCAAGAACATCAACGACGCGTACGGGCACCAGATCGGCGACGAGGTGCTGCGCGGCGTCGTGCGGCAATGCATCGAGGCGATCCGGCCGGGGAGCGGGACCGCGCGGGGCGGTGGCGACGAGTTCGTGGTCCGGCCGGCGGGCGGGATTGCGCGGGTCGGCGGCGAGGAATTCATGGCGCTGCTGCCGGAGATGCCGCTCGAGGGCGCGCGGATGACGGCCGAACGCCTGCGCTCGTCGATCGCGAGCGCGCCGTTCGGGCTCGATTTCAAGCGGGTGCAGGTGACGGTCAGCGTCGGCGTCGCGCAGTACGGGATCGACGGCAGCACGGTGGACGCGCTGCTGCGCGCGGTGGACGAGCGGCTGTATCAGGCGAAGCGCGAAGGGCGCAATCGCGTCGTCGCGCACTGATCGTCGCGCGCCGCGCGCTGAACAGGCCCCGGAGGTGGCCGCGCGCGCCGTGCGGCTCGTGCCGGTCGCGCGTCCTTGGCGCATCAGCGCGCCGCGACCGCCGCCGTGGTTTCCATCTGCTGCGACGCCTGCCACCAGTACTTGCCCGCGCGCAGTTGCGGATCCTGGATCGCCAGATATGTCGTGCTCCACAGTTGCGCCGCGTTCGCCTCGGTCGCGTCGGCGCTGCGCGTGCCGAACGCATCGGCGTGGTATTGGCCGTTGGCATAGGACCACGTCCACATTTCCGACGTGCGCATGTCGCGTCCGTTCGCGATCACCTGCCAGATCTGCTGGCGCGCCTGCGTGAGCAGCGTGCGCGTCGCGGCCGACAGATCCTGGCGTGCGAGCTGACGGTCGAGGCCCGCGACCCACATCGCCTGCTGCCACGACCAGATCACCGTGCCGTGATACGCGGAACTCGTAAAGCGCGGCCACAGCGTCCGGTCCGCGTACGCCGGATTCGCGATCAGCATGCCGACGTCGGTCACGAGACCGACCGGGAACGGCTGCATCACGTCGGTGACGATGCGCTGCAGCTCGGCGTCGGGCGGCGTGCCGAACAGCAGCGCGAAGCCGCCGTCGGAATTCATCACCGGGATCGGCGTGCCTTGCTGATCGAGCGACAGCGCGTAGAAGGTCAGCGGCGCGCCGGGCGCGGCGCCGGCCGGCACGCCGGCGCTCGGCGCATAGGCGGACACGTCGGCCGCCGCCTGCGCGGCCGGCACGCTGACCTGGAACAGCGGCGGCGCCTGCTGCTCCCAGACGGCCGCCTCCGCCGCGGTGTTCGCGAGCACGGCGCGCTGGTCGGCGTTCAGGTACGGGTCGAGCAGCCCGCGTGCGAGGAAGTTGCTCGTCGCGCGCAGCGCGGCCGGCACGAGCGCGACGTTCACGTCGTACGGGTAGACTCCGCCGCCGATGCCGTCGGTGCTGTCGCGCCAGTTGCCGACGATCTCGCCGGGACGCAGATGGATCAGGTTGGCGACCGACGGCTGCTGCGCGAACGGCTGCGCAGTGGCCGCGACGTGCAGCAGGTTCACGACGAGGCGGCTGCCGTTGGTGCGGCCGTCGCTGCCGCGTTGCGCGAGGTAGGCCGCTGCGCGCGCCTGGCCGCGCGCGTCGTCGACCAGCCACGCCGCGGCGATCGGCGCGAGCATGTAGTCGCCGTCGATCATCTTGTAGTCGTAGGTCGGCGTCGGATCGTTCGGGCGGTCGTGCTTCCGGTTGTCGATCAGCGCGAATTCGCCGATGCCTTCCTCGTGCGCAACCTTGCCGTCAGGCGACAGGCGGCTCAGCACCGAGCCGAGCCCGGCCTCGATCACGTCGGGCTGCAGCACCGGCATCAGCATGCGCACCGAGATCAGCGTGTCGCGGCCGAAGTAGGTGTCGTACTGCCACGATCCCGCGAGCAGCTTGTCGCTGAAGCTCAGGAATTCGAATACGTTCTGGCTCAGCGGATCGGGGTTCACGGACGGCGCGAACAGCTCGGCGCGTGCGATCGGCGACAGCGGCGACTCGCCCGACAACGCGTCGACGTGCAGTTTCAGCGTATGCGAGCCGGCTGCCGCGCGCAGCACCAGCTTGCCGCCGGCGGCCGTCGCGATGCTGCCGCCGTCGCGCAGCGTGACGCGCAGCGCGTAGCCCGGCGCGCCGTCGATCCGGTCGCGCTGCCATTGCGCGGCGCTGCCCTGGACGGCGGGCGCGGTGACGATCTCCGCCGGGATCGTCGCGCCGCCGTTGTAGTCGCGCAGGAAGCGCACGGAGCTGAGCAGCCCCTGGTGGATCGTCAGCGTGTCGGTGTCGACCGACACGTCCGCGCTGATGCCGTACAGCGGACGGCCGTGCGCGTCGGGCGCGGACAGCGCCGACGGCGGCGTGTCCTGGCTCCAGTTGACGGGCTGCGCCGTGTCGTCGAACCAGAGGCCCGTGCCGCTGTTGCCGGCCGGAAACACGACGAGCAGGCGCGGCTTCGTCGATGCGCGCATCAGCAGATGCGCGGCGATCTTGTCCTGCCGGTAGAACGCGTTGATCTGGCCGCCCGCATCCATCCGGAACGACAGCGCGGCGCTGGACGACGGCGGCGGGCCGCTCGACTGGACGTCGTCGTCGTTGCACGCGGCGAGCAGGGCGGCGCAGACGAAGCCGAGACACAGCGATTTCGCGAAGCGATGAATCTTCATGACGACCCTCCTGACGACTGCGATTGTTATCGGCATGCTCGAATCGGCGGAATGCTCCGGCCGTTGTGCGTGGCATTGCGGGCATTCTTCAAATGCCCGTTTTAATCGTCGTGTGATACGCGGCGCGAATTGATTGGGAATTAGTCGGACGCGCGATAAATTTCGAAGCGGAAGCAAAAAGACGGCCTGCTCGTCGCGATGTGCGTGAAGCACCGGCGAAACGCTGTCGGATGCGGCGAGCGGCCTGAGTGAACGGTGAGGTATACGTGCAAACGCAAACTCGGTCGAAAGATGGTGTAGGCGATTCTAGATATCGGCGGAAGTCGGAGTCAATATCGTTTTGTGGGGATTCGAGTGCACTTATTTATCGAAAATTGTAATTGTTACTCGGCGAATCGACTAAATATGTAAATGTGGCTCGCTTGATAATGGAATGCTGATAAATAGCGAATGTGGCGGGTAAATATCGACGGCACCCCGTAATCGATACCGAACCGGAGCGGCTCATTTCGGGCTGCAATGCACAACGACTTTGCGATTGCGGCCATTGCATGCGATTGCCCGCATTCCATCGGGACGTCGCTTTCGCCAGCACGTGCGGGCTGCCGGAGTCGCCGAGCCTTCGCGCCGTTGCGGTCGTGGTACGCCGTTCACGGCTACGAGCGCGAGACGGCGACACCTGCGGCAATCGCCGCCCCAAAGCCCTGTCCCGCCGCGCCGCCCGGCTCCAGCGGGCAGCAGCGGCGCAGCCTGACCGGAAGCCCCGATGCGGATGTCAGCTTTTGGGCTGGTGGATCGAGCCGGACGGGTAGTGCGTGTCCACGACCGACAGCGTTCCGCCATCGAGGTCGTAGATGCTCGCGCCGGCCGCTGCGGTGTTGCCGCGCAACTCGCTGTTCGTGACGGTGACGTTGGTCGCGCCGACCTGCGACGCACGGCTGATCATGTAAATCGCGCCGCCGTTGCGGCGTGCGGCGTTCGCTTGAAACCGCGTGTCGCGAAACGTGACGAGCGAGCCGTAGTCCGCGTACGCGCCGCCGCCGTCGTGCGTGGCCGCGTTGCGCAGAAACGCGGAGCGCCGATGCGTCGCCGTCACGCCCTCGCGGTCGAGCACCGCACCGCCGTAGATCGCGCGGTTGCCGTCGAACGTGGTGTCGACGATCGTCAGCACGGCCTTGCCGAACGCATAGATCGCGCCGCCTTCGAGCGCCTCGTTGCGTTCGAACCGGCAGTTGCGCACGGTCATCGTGAAGCCGACCGGATCGCTGTACGACTCGAGCGCGCGTCCGGCCCGGTATGCCTTGAGTCCGTTGGGCAGATACGTCTTGCCTGCGTGATAAGCCAGCAGTCCGCCGCCCTTGCCGTTGTAGGTGAAGCCCACCGCGTTGCCGTCGCGGATCGTCAGCCCGTCGAGCACGGCCTGATTCGCGCCGTAGACGACGTGCGGATAGCGATCGTCGCCCGCGGCAAGTTTCGCGCTGAGCACCGTCGGCGCCGCGTCGCGGCGGCGCTGTGCGACGTCGGTTTCGGTGCCCGCGAAGCCGCCATACACCTCGACGCCGTCATACAGCGTGAACGCGGCAATCCGGTCCGCGTCGCGCCGCGCCGGATGATAGCGCCCGGCCTTCACCCAGACGGCGGCCTTCGAAACCGACGCCAGATCGATGGCGGCCTGCAGGTCGGTCAGCGCCGTCGCCCACGACAGGCCGTCCTGCGTCGCCGACGCCGATGCCGGCACGACGTGGATCACCTTGGCCGCGACCGCGTCACGCGTCACGACGGGCCGCGTGTACTCGCCGCGGTATTCGACCACGCCCTCGTTGCGCGAATAGAACTGTACGAGCGTCGCGACCACGGGCGCCTTCAGCAGTTGCGCACCGTACGGACGCGGCTGATAACCGACGCCGGTCGGCAGCGGCGCGAGATCGGCCGCGCGGACCTGGCCGTCGAGATTGCTGATCGGCAGAAAGTCGGCGAGCGGCAGCGTCTGCCCGGCGGGCACGTGCGAGCCGAGCGCGGCCACGATGTCCTCGTGCCAGTTGTAGACGTCGTCGATGCTGCAATTCACGATGATCGGATTGTTGTTCGCGCCGGTGCCCTGATAGAGGCCGGCGCCGAGCCCGCTGGTCGCCTTGTTGCCGACGATCGTCACGTTCGCGAGCAGCGGCGACGAGCCGCCGTCGTTGCCGATGCCGCCGGCCGTCGTCGCTTCGTTGCCGGTCACCAGCACGTTGAACAGCAGCGGCGTCGACGCGAAATCGTTGTAGATCGCGCCGCCCTTGTCCTGGCTGCGGTTGCCGACGAAACGACAGTCGATGAACACCGGCATCGCGCCGAGGTCGTTGCTGACCGCGCCGCCGCGCTGACTGGCCTCGTTGTCGACGAACTCGACGTTCGTGAACGTCGCCTGCTCGGCGCCGGGCTTGTGGACGTTGTAGACGGCGCCGCCTTTCGGCGAGAAGTTGTTCCGGAAGATGCAGTTGCGCACGACCGGACTCGTCATGAAGTTGCGCATGCCGCCGCCGACCACCATGTCGCCCTTCAGGATGTCGTCCGGCGTCAGATGCAGGCGCGGCTTGTCGGCGCCGTACGCGTGCGCGATCGTGAAGCCGTCGAGCACGGCCCGATCCGCGCCCATCACGATGGTGTGCGTGTTGCGGGTGCGATCGCCGTTGCCGATGTCGCCGCTGAGCGTCGTGACGTGCTGCGCGTAATCGCGCTGGTCGCGTGCGGTTTCGCCGCCGGCGAAGCCGCCGTACAGCGCGACGTCGGCCTTGAGCGTGAACGATTGCGTGGCGTCGTCCGGATGCGGATGGTAGGTGCCGTGCGCGACCCAGATTTCGTCGCCGGCCGACGCGGCCGCGAGCGCGTCGCGCGGCGACTGGAATGCGGTGCGCCAGGTCTTGCCGTCTCCGCCGGGTGCGGCGCGCTGGTCCACGTACCAGAGCTTGCCCGGCAAGGACGCAGCGTGCGCGCCCCAGCTGTGCGCGACGATACCGGCACACGCGGCCGAGATGGCCCGGATTGCTTGTCGGCGATGCATGTCCACTTCAGATCTCCTCGTCACGTCATGTCGTCCGGCGCTGCGCCTGCGCAGCACGGCTACCGGCAAATGTCGCAAGTCTGGAAGCGGGAAAGCGGTTTTGCTTTAACTCAGATCAATGGCGATGCAACCAACAGAGATCAAGATCGACCATCGCCATCGAGACGGCGCACGTCGCCGCGGGCCGAACCCGCGGCTTCTTCGAGGTATCAGGGAGTTTCCCCATGTCGTTGTTTGAAAAGGTCCTGACGGCGCTTTCGCCCGAACAGGAACACGCTGCATCGAATGGCGCGGTCAATCGTCCGCGGCGCAATTTGATGTTGGGCGCCGGCGCGGTCGCGATCGGATTGGCGAATGCGCGGGCGGCCGATGCGGCGGGCAACGAGGCGGGCCACGCCGGGATCGACCGTTCATGCCGGGTCAGTGCCGCACGGCTCGACAAGCTGGTCGCGGACGCGTATCCGCTGTTCAACAAGCCGGCGATACTCCCTGCGTTCGACCCGAAAACCCACGGCGCGCGTTTCGACGTCGACCTGCATCGTCTCGTCACGTACACCGTCAACCCGCAAAGCGGCGAGAAGATCAAGGTCAGCGGGCTGCTGGCATTGCCGGTCGGCGCAAGCGGCAAGCTGCCGCTCGTGTCGTGGCAGCACGGCACGATCCTGTCGTTCGATCAGGTGCCGTCCAATCTCGTTCTGCTCGCCGACCCCGACCGTCAACTGACGGACGCCGCCGACTCGCTCGAAACGCTCTTCAACGTGCATCGGTTCGCGGCGCAGGGCTATGCCGTGATCGCCGCCGATTACGTCGGCAAGGGGCCGTTCCGCGATGGCCGGGGCGAAGCGTATGCGGTCAAGGACGTGACGGTGCGCACCTGCGTCGACGTGTTGACGGCAGGCGAGGCGGCGATGCGCGCGCTGGGCGTCGCGCCGTCGAAACTGTTCCTGCACGGCTGGTCGCAAGGCGCGCTCAACACGCAATGGCTGCATCAGGCGTTGCGCAAGCAGTCGCGGCCGATCGCCGCAACGGCCGTCGCCAGCCCGTTCAACGACCTCAGCGAGGCATGGCGGTTCTGGGCCGGCGCGCAGACGTTTGCGCTTCCGCGCGGCGTACAGGCCTATCCGGCGCTTCCGGACTGGATCTCGCTCTGCATGATCGTCACGCTCGGCAGCTACGAGTTGCAGTACGGGCTGAAAGGCTTGATGAAAAGCGCGATCCGGCCGGAGTTTCAGCACCTCGCGGCGCAGTACTGGTCGGATTACACGCTCGACGCCGAGCGGGCGAAGTCGCTGCCGACCGGCGCCGGATTGTTGAATCCCGGCTTCTTCGAGCACTACACGGCGACGCAAAACAGCGCGTTTCTTCGGCAGCTCGCGGCCAATCGCGCGACTTACTGGAATTACGACAGTCCGATCCGCTTCGATTACGGGCTTGCCGATGAAGCGATTCATCCGGCGATGGTGTATCCGGTACTCGCGGCGGGCGGTTCCTACGTGAGCGGGGTGGCCGTCCCGGCGGCGAGCCATCGCGGGACGTTTCTCGCCGGGCTGTACGGCGATGCGTCGACGCTCGGCGGAGCCGAGAACATTCTCGCGTGGTTCGACGGGCTGCGATGAGCGCGTTTGGGCCAGCGGCCCGAGGCTGCGTGTTCGCCGGGTTCCATCTCGGCAACGTGCCGGTTCAATAGAACGGGCCACGGTGGAAAGGGCGGCGAGCGCGACGGGCTGATGGCCTTCAGTCGGGATGGCAGTGAAGAACGGATGTCGCGCCTGCGTTTCGGGAACTCACATGCGCGCTTCGTGGCGGCGATCTTTACGGCGTCGATTCGTCGGCAGGGTGGTGATGCATCGCGTCGTGATCGTGCCCGGCCTTCGCATCGTGCCCATGATCGGACAACTGCGCGTCGAACCAGTCGTGAAGCGCCGCGATCAGACGCGGCTGCTCGCTGCGGTAGACGATCTCGCCGCCGTCGCGCACGTCCCGATAGTCGATCTCGAGCTCGCCCGGCTGTGCCGTACGCAATGCGGCGAGCCCCGGCATGTCGGCGCCGTGGATCTGCTCCGGCGCGCCGAAATCGCCTGACGAGAAACGACGCGCGATCGTGGCCAGATGCTCGCGGATCAGCGCGGTCTGCTTTGCGTCGCGACGCTTGGTGACGACCCGCTGGATGCCGCCGTCGGCGGTCTTCGTGAAGATATGGGTCGTGGCCGCGAGCGAGAACGGCATCACCTGCGCGCCGTGTCGGGCGACGTCCTGCTGGCGTGGCGTGACTTCGGCAAAGGCGGGCGGCGAGGCGACGACCATGCCGAACACGATGGACATCGACGCCGCGACGACTGCTGCTGAACGGTGGTTCATGAGGTGTTCCACGTGGTGTGAATCCATCGCTGCCGACAGCGGGGCGATGCGTTGCTCAATGGTGGCGCGCACGGGTCATGGTCCGCCGACCGGTCACCGGATTCTTGCCTGGTTCAGGTCGCTTCGGCAAGACTTCCGCGCTTTCGTTGAGCACGCTCTAGCGGTCCGCGAAAATTCCGCCATTCGATGCGTGATCATCGAATCTGCCCGGTGCCTCCATTGTGAGGTTGAAGGTCGGCGCGATTCCGAGCCGGCACGGGGAACGACGAGCGCGCCGATCATGGCCGCCGCGGCCGTTGAAATCGCCGCCAACAAGACGAGCGGTTCCCAACCCGCGCTGGTGACGACGAGACCTGCGATGGCCGTACCGATCGCGCCCGCGACGTAGTAGAAGGTCAGGTACGCCGAGTTCAGTGCGCCGGCGCGCGCCGGCTCGATCGCAACGACGCTGGCCTGATTGGCGACCTGGGCGGCGAAACAACCGGCATCGAATACGGCCAGCGCGGCCGCCGTCGCGGCTGGGTGGCCGAGCGAGACGGTCAGCGCACATGCGGACGCCGCCGCAACCGCCAGGCCGCAGACGATCACGGCGCGGCTGCCGAACCGGTCCGCCAGGCGGCCCGCGACACGCGTGACGACGAGGCCGAGGAGTCCGGCCAGGCTGTACAGTCCGATGGCCGCCGCATCCAGGTTGTACGGCGGCGCGGCGAGCCGCACCGCAAGCCCGACCCAGATCAGGTTGAAAGCAAGGAACCACAGCATCCCGGCATAGATGCGCAACCGCAGCTGCCGGGAGGCCCGCAACAACGACGGCATCGAACGCAACGTCGAGAAGTAGCCCGTATGCCCGGGCGGCCGTTGCGCGGGTAGTAATGGCATGACGCAAAGGGCTGAAACGACCGCGAAGGCCGCGAACGTCAACAGCGCGCCTCGCCATCCATACCACTGCGCGAGAACGCCGCCCACGAATCGGCTCAGCAAGATCCCCGCCGATATGCCGGCCGAGATCGTCCCCATGAGCCGGGCGCGGCTATGCGGGTCGGCGCACTTGCCGACGACGGCGGTGCTTTGCGCCGCAACCGTCGTCGTCGCGCCGATGACCACGAAGCAGGCAATCAGCGCGTCCGGCCCTGGCGCGTACGCGGCAAGCACCAGCGCGCACGCGAGCGCCGCAAGCTGCCCCGGAATCAACGTGCGCGGACTGAGTTTGTCGACCAGCGGCACGAGCAGCACCAGGCCGAGCAGATAGCCGATCATCGCGCCGGACGCGACGGCGGTAATCGGTGCGACCGGCACCCCGAAATCGGCGGCGATGAAGGAAAGCGCCGGTTGCATCGCGTAGTCGTTCGCGATGGCGCCGCCCGCGGCGATCGAAAGCACCGCTACCGCGCGGCCCGACAGCCGCGCGTTCTGCTCGGCCCGGCCCGTCATTTGCCGGCCCTGACGGCAATGGCCTCGACTTCGGCGAGGATCGCGTCGTCGACGAACGGCAGCGCATGCACGAGCGAGAACGCCGGTCGAATCTCGCCATAGACCTCGCCGTGCGCGCGCGCAGCGTCTTCCCAGTGTTCGAAGTCCGCGACGACCAGCCGGCTTTGCACCACGTCATCCAACCGGAATCCGTTGTCGAGCAGCACCTTCTCGACAGTGGCGAGGGCATCCCGCGTTTGCGTGTAGACGTCCGGGCCTTTGCCGGCCGTCCCTGAAATGTAGATCGTGTCGTTCACGATCACGGCCCGCGAGTAACCGACCTTCGGTTCCCACGGGGAGCCGGTGCTGATGAGTTGACGCATATGGATCGTCCTTCGATGAGAGGAGGGTTCTGGAATAACTACTTGGGTAGTAGTTGAATGCGATCGTATACTACTGCGGTAGTTAGTCAACTCCCTTTCCACAGAAAAGAGTCCTGAATGACGGCAGACGCAGAATTGATCGCTTCCATGACGCGACTGGGATTCACCCAGTACGAAGCGCAGGCATACGCGGCCCTGGTTGGTCAGGCCGCGCTGACGGGAGCGGAAGTCGGGCGCAGGGCATCGATGCCGGCCTCGAAGGTGTATGAGACGCTGGCTCGTTTGGAAACGCGGGGAGCCGTGCTCGTCAACCGCTCGGAGCCGGTGCGGTACGCGGCCGTGCCGCACACGTCACTGTTGGCCGAGCTGCGCTCGCGCTTCAACGCCGACCTCGAGTCGGCAGCGTCCGCGCTGGATCGGCTGCCGGTTCAACAGGAACCGGGGCTGGTCTGGTCGCTCAGTGGCGCGGAGTCGATCGTGCAGGCCTTTGCGCGGGTGATCTCGAATGCGCAGACCAGCCTGTTCGCCGGTATCTGGGACGAGGAGCTCGACGAACTGGGCCCGCTGCTCGAAGCGGCCAGCGGGCGGGGGATCGACACCCATGTCGCCATCTATGGCAAGCGGACGTTGAAAGGGCCGCACACGTACGACATGGCCGAATGTGGGGCCAGCGCGAGACTGCGCCTGTCCGGCCGTCGCCTTGCGGTGGTGGTCGCAGATGAAGACGATGCGGTGGTGGCCGAGTTCGGCGACCACACGCCCGATCAGGCCACGGTGACAACCAACCCGGTCATTGCGCTGCTGGCCGTCGAGTACATCAAGGCCGACGTCAGCGGCCGCCTGATGATCGATGCGATGCCTTCGGCGGCATACGAGAAGTTGCTGACGAGTCGCGCGATGCGGGCGATGCTTCGGCCGGTTTCGGGGAAGGGGGTGAAAGAGGGTGGTGGCGGTTAGGCGTGTGAGCCGGGCGAGGGTATGACGGACGCACGGCGCATCGACAGGGCGAAGGAGCAGGGGCGCAAGCCGCCCGTCATGCGCCGCACGGATTACAACCTGTGGACGTCGCCGCTCGATGGGCCGATGTGGCGATCAGGTGGCCGCTGCTTGATTCCAGCCCGATACGTGATCGAGCCGTCAGACGTGAGCGTGGCAAGGCGGTCGTCTTGACGAGAGATCAGACGTCCGCTGGATTGATCAGTGACGTCAGGAGATGATCCTCCGAAACGCCATTTATTTTTAAGTAGGCGCGCGCGATGCCTTCCTGCTCGAAGCCCAGCTTATTGAGCAACTGCGCGCTTCGCTTGTTCTCGGGTCGGTAGTTCGCCATGACACGGTGTAACCCGAGTTCGGCGAACACATATTGGATAGCGGTAGAGAGACATTCGCGCATCAACCCGCGTCCCTCATGATCATGCGCAATCGAGAAGCCAAGGTGACATGCCTGGAACGGCCCTCGTACGATGTTCGTAAAATTGCAGTCGCCGATCAGCCGGTCTTCCTCTTTGTCGAACAACAACAGATGTATGGCGAGCCCAGCCGCGATCTCCCTTTCCATGGATTCGAGCCGTGCCTCAATCGACGGCAACGTGTAGAACGATTCGGACCGGGACGGTTCCCATGGCGACAAATGTGCGCGATTGGCAATGCAATATCCCAGCAAAGCGGACGCATGTCGGCGGCTCGCTAGCCGTAGCGACAGACGCTCAGTGATCAGAATGTCGGACGGTTCGCTTAGAGCGGGTTTCATCGGGCGATTGACGAGGAGGAGAATCCGAGGACTCGAAGATAGCGCAGTCGAGCGGATTCGTTGCTCTTGTCTTGGACTAGTACGCTCGCGCGATGAATGACCAGATCGGCTCCATCGCACGGAGAGTTGCGGCGTCCGATGGCTACTCCGCGTCGTGGTGGAGCCGGACGGCTTCACCAACAGATACAGTCCATTGCCGCCGGTAAGTTTGGTAGGCTTGTTGTCTGCCTTCGCTCGTCGGATCCTGATATCGATAAGTGGCCAGATGAAAAAGGCGTATCGTCTCTGGATGGTCGAAGTGATACGCCTTTTTTCTCGGATGGACGCGACTTCCGACGAACGAAAGCGAACGATGAAAGGGCGTCCAACGCCCGACTGGCAAGGGTTCCAGGCAAATCGCCGAACCAACACGAACTGGAGCGAACGAAGTGATCAGACATATCGTCATGTGGAAGCTGCATTGAGATATATGCAGATATCTATTTGATATGTAACGATATTTAGTGATTCGTTCTAGATTGATACCCCCGTGGATACCCCCTTTTTTGCTCGATGGGTCATGATGCCGTGACATCGGTAAACGATTCGGGGAAACCTTGAAAGGCGGCTTGTTTCTCAAAAAGCTTGACACTTCCAGAAAATTATTGACAAGGGCAGCAATCCCCGTCATAATAGGGTCTGTCCATAAGATTTTTGGGCGCGTGGTCTCGGGTTCGACTCCCGGGGCGGTCGGTGGGCTTCCCTCGGTGCGCGTGTGATGTGCCAGCTTTTGCTGGCGTTGGTATTCATCTGTAGTTCGCATGAATTCGCAATTATTCACACGATTTTTAACGCATTCAGTATGGGGAACGGTATGGACATTTCTAAGCTCACAGGACAAGTGGTCGGTATTTTGGTTGAACATCTTTCAGTCGTAGGGTTCGACATCACCGTGCACGAGGTTGTCCATCAGATCGCACTTGGCGCAACCTGCGCTCCTCTATGCAAAACGGCCCGCATTCAGCGGGCCGTTTTTCTTTGGGGCGCGTGACGTTCCTGCGATTTTGCCTACGATCCGATCGTCTGCTGCAGCTCACGATAGACCGCTTTCACTTGCGACAGCTCGTTCGGGGTCGGCTCTGAAGGCCCGTTTAGGGCTTCGATCGTGTAGCCGACGACATTACCGTCGTCGTCCATGACTTCAACACCGGTATCACCAGCGTAACCGGCACGGAGCGCCTCACGTTCTTCGGCTTGCGCGTAGAACTGGGCGCGCGAACCAATACGAGCGCCGTTGCGATCGCGAACCGTTTCGATTGCCGTTTCCCACAGCTTCC
Organism: Burkholderia ubonensis; assembly: GCF_001718695.1. Taxonomy (NCBI): domain Bacteria; kingdom Pseudomonadati; phylum Pseudomonadota; class Betaproteobacteria; order Burkholderiales; family Burkholderiaceae; genus Burkholderia; species Burkholderia ubonensis. The sequence continues at coordinate 566,739 of NZ_CP013420.1, forward strand.
TGTTTTGCACCGATTCTTGGTGCTGATCTTCTGCCTCTTGCAGGCGATAGTCGGGCATGGTTTCCTCGTAGTTCAAATACCACGTGTGTTCGCGTCAACGTCGGGTGGTCTCGTTATACGCATCATGGCCCTCATGATGCTACGGCATTCGCGTAAAGTTGGCATCAGAGATATTCTCGATCTACTCGCTGACCTCTGTGGCGCGCGAATGATCCGATCTCGTCGGGCATCCGGTCCAGCAGCTCGATGTCGGCCGCGTGCGAGATGTCAGCGATCAGCGAGCGAATCTTGACGCGCAGGTCGTCGATCTGCGTGAGCATGGGCTCAGTTCTCGTAGAGCGCCGGGACATAATGCCGACATGGGCAGACTACCTTGATAGTGCCCGATTTGACGAGTTCGTTGCGCCAGCCGAATTTGGACGCTTGCGGGCGACGCCGATGACGGGAGCCGCGTAAAGCTACGGAGATGTTTTCCGTTGATACGGTACGAGGTTACAGGAGAGGCCGGGGCGACAGACGGTCGCCCCGGCTCTTTCAGTCGCGCTTCAGGGTGAACCCTTCCCAGCCATTGAACGCGGCGCGACGAACATGGCGCATTCCGCGCTGCTCAAGCTTGGCGTTAAATTTGGCGATCGGAAGGGCCGCGCGTCCATTGTTGCGAGTGTGCGCTACGTAACTGCGGTACACCTCATTAGCCCCTTGAATTGGTGCATCGCCACTGACTGTGCAGCAGGAGATGAGCCAAGAACGGACCGTATCCGAACGCGTCCGCAGCTGCTCGGTCGCACGCTTCACCTTGCTGCACATACCAAGTTTGTGTGTGTGATACTGTCGTGCTCCTTCGATGAGCCAGTTAAGGATACCCGGCAGTTCATTGGCGAGTTTCGCGTCGAGGTCGGGATCGCAGTCCTCGCCGTTGAAGTGGCGCATTAATGGAATCACGCGAATTCGACGCCACATGGCGGTGTTGTCGTAAGCGATCTCGGGATCAGCGTTCAGAGACAGCCAGAGCTTGCCGACCGGCGTGAACGTTTCCTGCTCCCCGAAATTGCTGCGGCCGGTTAGCACGTCGCTGCCACTAAGTTGCTTGACGAACGCCTCGTCAAAACGCTTCTGCCCGTCGAACTCGGTACAAGCGTACAGGCGCGCACCCTTCAACGCCATGACCGCCGGGCTCGGCGAGTTCGGATTGCTGGCATACGCGCGTTGCAGCAGATTCGGAGCGACCGTCTTCCCGTAGTTGCCGAGAGCCTTCGTAATTGAGCGCAGCAGTACTCCCTTGCCGTTGCCGCCCGGACCGATAATCAGGAAGAATACTTGCTCGCGAGTGTGCCCGAACGCGCTATAGCCGAACGCGCGCTGGATGTATCGTGCGAATTCCTTGTCACCTTCGGTAATGCTGTCGATGAACCGTACGAACTCGGGGCACTCGGCTTCGGCGTCATAGGCAGCACCGCAGCGTTGCGTGATGAAATCGTCGGGACGAGCATGGCGATGCTGTCCGGTGACAAGTTCGATCACGCCGTTCTCTACGCCCAGCAGGTCCGGGTTGGTATCGAAACGCGAACTGGACGTCTCCATGTCGGCGTCGAGAGCGGCGTGGCGCAAGATCGCGGCAAGCGAAGACGCGGTCGCTTGCCGTTGGAGGGCCGACAGGAGGCTGCCTTGCTTTTCGGATCGAACGCCTCGCAGCATTTCGATCTGAGCTTCGACCATCGCTTTGCAATGGCGCAGCGCCAGATGCTGCGCCTTCTTCCAGATGTCATCGAACACCCACCAGGCAGAAGTGCTGTGGTCGAATGCGACTTGGCCCTTGTAGGTCGCAACGAACAGGTTCGCGAACTCGACCTCGGTGGTCGGAACATCAACGTGCGTGATGCCAGGCGAGAACCGTTTCGCGTAATAGAACAACGTTCCCTTGGTAACGCCGCCTCGCGCCTTGAAATTGCGCCATGCCCGATCCTGTTCGGTTTGGTCGAATTTACCTGTAGCCTTCTTTGACCAGTCGTCCCACAACACCTTCCCCTGATCGTTCGGCATGAGCGAGTGCAGCGCCATCCCGACAGCGAGCCAGATAGGACGATCCTCGGCGGGAATCTTCTCCAAAGCCCCGCGCACCTCGTCAAGATCATGCGTTTCGACAATATGCGTCTGCTTCTGCGGAGCAGGCTTGCGTTTCGGTTTCATCCCGAATGCGCGCTTGAACTCGCTAAACGCGATCGGCTTCAGCGCTTCGCCCTTAGCGGCCGAAACGATCTTGACAAGATGGTTCTGCCCGTTTTTCCGGTTGATCGTGCCCACGAGACGCATGCAGCGCGTTACGTCGGTCACGTTCGGATCGCCGCCTAGTTTTTTGGCGAGGAACGCCTGCACGTGACGATACGCTTCGATCAGGCAACCGGCGACGAGCCAGACCACATGAAAATGGTCGGGCGACGTTTCGGTCACGAGATGCGGTTTGATCGGAAACTGGTTGATGGTATCGAGTGACGTTCTGCCGTCGAGATCGACGAAGAACGCATTGATGCGCGTGACGCGATCCGCCCGGCGGATACCGCCGCGAAACTCGTTCAGGGCGATGCCTACCGCCAAGCCTTGGCGCACCGCTGCTTCAATCCTCGGGCCGCATTCTTTCAATGTTCCCGAAAAAGACCGAGCGCTCCCCGCATTCCCTTTCTCGGGATAGACCTGAAAGCTGGTCGAGCGGGAGCCGTGCAGCAACTGTTTGTGACGCTTCAGATTTTCTTTGTCTACAGACATATGTAGGTATCCTTCATAAATGTAGTTTTCCGTTCCCTCTTCGACAAAAAAACAGAACGACTAGGAAGGTGGAGGAGGTGGAGGGTTTTTCAGAATTGATCGGAAGGAAAGCGTAGCTTTTTCTAAGATCGGAAATTGAAAAACACTTCCACTCCTTCCACTCCAACCGGAGGGATAGCTCTTTTTACAGTTTCGACGGGAAGGGTAGGTCGCTCAGGCGGTGGCCTGCTTCGAGTCACGGGCAGAGATGCACGACGTGATGAACGCGTCCACTTCGTCTTCGACCCATGCGGAAGCGCGGCCACCAGTAGGCTTCACGGGTTTCGGGAAGCGGTCCTGTGCGATTAGTTCGTACATGACCGTATTGGAGAGGCCGGTGCGTTCCAGTACCTGCTTGCGCTTCAGCAGGCGACGGTAGGCACGGTTGCCGGGCGGGAATTCTGCCGCTACTGCAGTGAGGGGTTGTACGAGCGGGGAAGCCATGAATTTCTCCTTGTGAACGATCCGCCCCGATGGCGGATTGCTGAGGATTATTCAAGGCAGGTTTGGCTTTGTCGACAGTGCTTAGTTGGCGGAGTTAGTGTCGGTCGGTGCTAACTCGAATAGTTAGCACCGGCGATGCGGCCGTTCCCGGGGCGGTCTTCTACTTGCGAGGCGGGATATCGTCTCCCATTGCAGCAAGAAGCAGGTAATCGTTTGTGGCAACATTCATTGCGTCATCCAAGGCATCCGTAAATGTTTTCGGTGGCGTCTCAGGTCCCCATACGAGTGCAGCTCGCTCGGCGACGGTGGTTGCGCAAGCTCGTGCGTCGAGGATTTTTAGCTGTTGGAGCAGTCGAGGCATGGGCCGTTTTCGTCCTTTTTTTGCTGTTATGTTCTCGGCTCTACGCCAGCGATCAAGCTGCTGCTCGAGGATTTTTCTCGCGGTCTCGACTTGTGCATCGAGAATCCTATCGTCTTCGAGAGCAAGACGGAGATCGAAACGAACGGCGAACTGATCGGGTCGGATTGCTACCGGGCGAGTCCAGCGACCGTTGCGTTGGCGTTGAGGTCGGATTGGCAACACCGCCTTTGAGATGAACATCGGCTCAATAGATTTACCATTGCTGGACGCGAACGGCTCGTCATAACGCTTGAATGCAGCTAACCCGAATTTTCTGGCGATGGCTTTTTTCTTCTGCGGCGTCGTCTCTTCGTCAAGTGCATCACACGCTGCTCGGAAGTCATCATTGCGTTGCAAAAATTCCCAAGCCCACCGTTTGTTGGTCCATGTCTCGTGACCTTCATATCTGGCTGGATTGAACCGCCCCGGGAATCGTGGAGGCTGGTTGGTTTAAGTTAATGCGGTTTCAGCGGCAGCAGTTTTCAGTTGCCGATAGTAGTTTGCCTCAGCTTCGGCGGGCGGGATATAGCCGAGCGGTCCATCAGTCGGTGATGATTGAACCAAGCCACCCATTCCAGAGTAGCCAACTCGACGGACTCCCGAGTTTTCCAGGTGCGGCGATGAATCAGCTCCGTCTTGTACAAGCCGTTGATCGTTTCAGCCAGTGCGTTGTCGTAGCTGTCGCCTCGGCTGCCGACAGACGGTTCGATGCCTGCTTCGGCCAGCCGTTCGCTGTAGCGAATGCTGACGTATTGAGACCCTCTGTCGGAATGATGAATCAAAGTCCCGTCCTCACCCGGTTGGCGGGCGTACAGCGCTTGTTCAAGTGCATCCAGAACGAAGTCCGTGGTCATCGACGAGCTGACGCGCCAGCCAACAATACGGCGGGCAAACACGTCGATCACGAATGCCACGTACAGCCAGCCTTGCCATGTCGAGACATACGTAAAATCCGACACCCAGAGCTGATTCGGTCGGTCAGCCTTGAACTGCCGGTTGACTCGGTCCAGCGGGCGCGGCGCGGTCACCTCGGGAATCGTCGTGCGAACACGCTTACCGCGAACTGCGCCACGCAAGCCCTGCAGTTTCATCAACCGTCCGACCGTGCAGCGTGCCACTGCAATGCCTTCCCGGTTCATCTGCTTCCAGACCTTCGGCACGCCGTAGACCTGCATGTTGGCCTGCCAGACACGCTTGATCTCCGGTTGCAAAAGCTCATCGCGTTTCGCGCGGGCGCAGCGCTTCGACGGATCGCGAAGTTGTGCTGCATGGCGTCGGTAGCCCGACGGGGCAATCCGCAAGACCTTGCAGATCGGCTCGACCCCGAAGGTGTCGCGATGCTGATCAATGAAGGCCTTCAGGACTTGAAACGGCGGTCGAGCTCCGCCTGGGCGAAAAACGCGCTCGCCAGTTTGAGAATCTCATTGGTCCGGCGCAGTTCCTTGACCTCGCGCTCCAAGGCCTTGATGCGTTCACGCTCGGCCGTACTCACGCCATCGCGCTCTCCACGGTCGACCTCGTCGCGCTTAACCCAATCCAACAACGTCTGCGGCGTGCAGCCGATCATCGGCGCAATCGATTCGACTGCCGCCCACATCGACGGGTGCTCGCTACGCTGCTCGCGTACGAGGCGCACTGCGCGCTCTCGGACTTCCGGGGAAAACTTGCTTGGCTTCTTGTTCATGGCTCCATTCTCTCAAGAGTTGGAGCCTCCACAAAACTCGGGGCGGTTCAGATCGAGTGGAGGTGGTGGAAGCGAATCGTTCTTTTGTCGAGGCATGGCTATCTGCAGGCAAGGTTGAGAGAAGTAGTGATTATCGCCCCACGTGCACATGCCTGTAGCCCGTACGTGAAAGAGTGGCTCATCTCCTATGGCTCGTTCAAGCGGGGCGGTAATTCGACGAAGCTATGGGTCATGCTGAGTCACCGCTGTAACAGGCATAGCAACTAGACGAACGATGACGATCCTTCAAACGTAGGATAAGGGAGCGCGTTGTTCTCCCTTAGTGATTCCGGGTTCTGGTGAGGCGGGCCATCTCGTTCCGCCAAAGAAGGCATGGAGGATCATCCTCGATAAGGCTGGCATCGCCGATCTTCGGTTGCATGACCTGCGTCGCCCGATGGGGTCGTGGCAGGCCGGAACCGGTGCGAATCTGTCGGTTACCGGTCGGTCGTTGAATCATAAGTCGACGCAGACGACAGCGATCTACGCGCGTATCTGGCTTGAGCCAGTTCGGAACTCGATGGAAACGGCCGCTACAGCGATGTTGCAGGTGGCTGGATTGGTAACAAACGGCGGGGCCGACGTGAGAGTTAGGGCACGCGGAGATGCCGTTGCCAATGATGAACAGTCAGGATGAGTGGTGACCGTGCGCGGGCGAGATGGGTGACTAGCTAAGTGTTCGGATATCGCCGTCGAGACCTACACAATGTCCATTTTCTCCACTACAATTGAGGCTCCAAAAACGGACATGGAGTCCTCGTATGTCGGCAGTCGTGCATCAGAAGCTCGAAGAAGTCGAATCGCGGCTCTCGCAGCTCGGTCTTACCCGCGACATCATGATTGAGATCGTGCAGGCGTGTGTGGCGGGATACGCTGGCTGTACCGACAACGATCCGCCGGGTGCGCCGGGCTATTCTTCGTGGCGGTACGGCGTCCGTCGAAGCCGCGAACTGCTGCGGCCTCTCGGCTGGCTCAAAGACAATACCGGCGGCTATGCGACCTGCCTCAACCGCGAGAAGAAGGTCCGCCTGGCCATCATGAATGCCGACGATGGGGCGGGAATTCCCGATCGCGTTCCGCAGAATCGATCGAAGAAAGGCCCGAACTCCGAGCGGGCCGCGTTCAACAACAAACAGGTTCACCAACTTCCGCTGTTGAACGCGGAAGAATGGCCGGTGCCTGAAGATGAGGTGTTGGTCGCCAACCTCAGCGAGTACGCGACGTGGCACGTCTGTGTCTTCATCAAGGGCGACAACGTTCAAGCTGAGTTGTCGTTGCTCGGAGATTTCGACGGCGGCTACGCCTCCGAGTGTCTTGAGAAGATCATCCTCGTGGCCCCCGGCGAGTGGAACACGCCGATCCGTGATCAGAATAGCAGCGACGATGATGACGATCTCGACGCATTCCCTATCGAAGTGACCCGTAAGTAAGCATGTTTAATCCAAGCCGACTAAGTCTCGCTAGGCGTCGACGCAAGTTCACGAAAAAGGCTCTTGCAGAGACACTAGGTTGCGATCAGAAGACAATCATTCGGTACGAAAGCGGCGAAGCAGAGCCGCCCGAAGATAGTTTGAATGCTCTCTCGAAAGCATTAAATTTTCCGGTCGCTTTCTTCTTGGGCAACGACATCGATGAGCCACAACCGGAAGCGGCGAGCTTTCGGTCAATGAGCACAATGTCTGCTCGCGAGCGAGATGCGGCTCTCGCTGCTGGCGCTTTTTCGTTCATCCTCAGCGATTGGGTGGATGCGCGGTTTCATTTGCCTTCGCATGATCTTGTCGACTGTAAGGATAGCCCCGATCCCGAGGCTGCGGCACGAGTTTTACGCGAGAAATGGGGGCTTGGTGACCGCCCTATAACGAACATGGTGCATTTACTCGAGGCCAAGGGCGTGCGGGTTTTTTCGCTAGCGGAAAACACGAAGACGGTCGACGCGTTTTCGATGTGGAGACGGGAAACTCCTTATGTTTTTCTGAATACGTTTAAGACACCAGAACGTAGCAGATTCGATGCAGCGCACGAGCTTGGGCACCTTGTCCTGCACAAGCATGGTGGTCCGCAAGGCGGTAGGATTGTCGAAGACGAGGCGAACCAGTTTGCCTCAGCGTTTCTGATGCCGGAAGGAGATGTGAAGGCGCGACTTCCTCGGGTCAATGCGGTAAATCAGATTGTGGAAGCCAAGAAGAGGTGGCGGGTGTCGGTTGCTGCGTTGAACTACCGCTTGCATCGCTTAAGGATTACCACCGACTGGCAGTATCGAAATTTTTCGATCCAGATATCGCAACTTTATCGGCAATCCGAGCCACTTTCGGTTGAGCGTGAAACGTCGGTGGTGTGGGACAAGGTACTGCAGATGTTGCGTACCGACGGCATGACAAAGCATTCGATCGCAAGTGCGCTTGCGCTGCCGGTGATGGAAGTCGATAACTTGGTGTTTCGTCTCACCAACTACCATAGTATCGAGGGCGGCGGGGCTACTCGCGGTAAGAGCAAAGCGAAACTAAGCGTTGTATAGCAAAGTGATAGGGTTATGCGATGTGCCACCGTGTTGAAACGGTGGCACGAATTGCTTTCATGCTTGATGCGTGCTCGTTCGAATGCATCGTCAATCGATTCATGCGGCGTTCAGTCATCGATTAGCAGCTTTTGATGTTTCTCCGGGAGTAAAGCGAATTCGCCCCATTGCAAACCGGAGGTTGCTAATCCGATTCCGTTGGCCGTGATTTTCCCCCAAAAGAGCACGACGCGGCCTGTTGATTCGTCTGTGATACCTTTTTCTTCCTGTTTCCATGCTTGCACTTTGATTGTGAAGTCCGCGACGTCCGGATGTGGCTGCAGTCTGGTCATTCGGATGTTGGTGGGCTTCGGATGCTGACCGGCATTCCACGAACGAAGGATGGTTCCGTAATATAGGCGCGGCACCTCACACTCGTCCGTAACAGTGGCAACGTCGATAAGGATGTCGGTTAGTTTTCGTGCAACATCGGCATTGGGAAGCACGAAGTATTTGTAAAGATTGACATCGAATCGTCGGCACAAGCCCCAGACTGTGGTTATCTTACTCGGGAGAGCAAATTTTTCGCCGCGATGTCTTCCGATGGGAATTGCTGCGATCGGGCCATCTTCATCCTCGACGGCACTTTGTCCGTATGGCTCAGCATCCCCATCAGGCTTGCTTGGTCGGTCATGCATAAAGGAATCTATAATTGCAAGCTGATCACTCGCGATGGCTTGCTTAGCGTCCTCTTCCGTCAAATATCTCATGCCGTCCGCAAGTGGTGTGCGAAGTGAGCAGGGTATTTTGCGGTAAGCTTGGCGGTGCATGAAACAGCACGCGCGACCGTTCGAAAATCGGTCTTTGTCTTTGGGTGACCGAGATATAGGTGTGAAACATTCTGGACAATAGAGGCTCTCAGCCATGTCGTTCGTGTATTCCCCTGGAAGGACCGTCTCAGCTTCTTTAGGTCGTACTCGATTCGCTCCGTCGTAGATCCAATTTGGATCGTATAAGGCGTGCTTAATTCTGTTGTTTGAGTTCACATTGGCCTTCGTGTTGGTCGTTGGAAGATGCTTCACACGTCGGTAGTAGGATGCCGAGATATTGGTGTGAGCGGTTCATCGTTCGAGCTACTCGTCAATACATCGACGAAGGCTAATGTCCCACGGGCGGCGGTGTCTTATTTTCCAACTCGAAAAGCATTCGTCGAGCGAGTACAGTATATCTGTCGACCGCTTCCTTCGACAAGGCAGCGTCCGGTTCGTGTGCCGCCTTGTTCCTAAGGCGCTGTAGATGTTTTAGGATTTCGACTTGGTTCTCATCTAGCACGCGATTTTGACGCAATTCGTTCAAAATGGCGCTGATAGCGCGCCAACTCTTTGCACCGGACGGGCCGGACGTTGCTGACTCATAAACTAGACGTCGAAGTTCCAGTTCGATATCACGCCACGCCACCATGATTACTCCAGCGGGGTTCGCGTGGGCTGCGTCGCTATCAAGCACGAGCCCTAGATTGCCGGCGCGGCCTTGAGCAGCTACGCCTTCAAGCTGGATTTGAACGTCAGAATCAAATGACGCTTCAACTTCCGCAAGTTCTTCGGTGAAGCTTGCTTCGAATCCACCGGGGGCCTTAAAGGAGCGAATGTCCTTTAGTTTTGCGCGAATCTCTGCCTTGAATATGTAAGCGCAGAATCCAACAGCCAAAGGCCAAGACCAAGCGGCGGCTAGTTCGGCGATGCTTTTGAACAGTGAAGCTATGAATGTGAGCCAATCCATAGGTATATCCGAGGAGAGGAATTGTCACGATAGTAGCGTCACATCGGCCAAAGATACAGAGCGGATATCTCCAGCGGGTCAGCAGAGCTATCAACCAAGACGAGCGCCGTCATATTGATTTTCACGATTAGCGATCTGTCAGGATGGTATGCGCTCCGCGCATGCTCGCTTTACGGTCGCTGTTCCGACGCAGAAATGTTCGGCGGTTTCCCGAATGCTTGCGCCCCGTTCGGCACGCCATGCCTTGATGGCCGCGTAGTCGTGGGATCGAGCGCGCCCCTTATATTTCCCTTCCGCCTTCGCGATCGCGACGCCACGACGCTGCATCTCTGTCCGGTTGCGATAGTCTGCCTCGCCCTGCGCAGCCATGAATGCCAACACGGCATCTCGTGTCGCTTTCTCGATAGGGTCCTGGGCTTTCCCATCGAAGACCATCCCGTTGAGCGTACATTCGACGCGAACGCCGAGCTCCATTAAGCGACGCATCGTCCTGTGCAGCTCGTCATAGCGGCGGCTGATCCGGTCTAGCCAGCGCACGATGAGAACGCCACCATGGCGCAGATCGTGCTCTGCTTTGCGCCACTGCTCCCGCTCGTCCGGGGCGACGTGATACCCGCTCACGCCCTCGTCAATGAAAACATCTTTGTCCTGCACGCCGTGCGACGTGGCGTCCTCGTACTGGCTTGCTGAGGACTGGCCGTCGGTGGTCGAAATCCGGCCGTAGTAGAGCTTGCGCATAATCTGTGTGGATCATTAGAGTATATAGATCAATTATAACATGGCTCAATTTGGCGGTTGATCCTGTTGATCCAAGCGTCCGCCCCCGAGTCGCTGGCTCAATACGGTGTACCCGTGTGATCCAATGCATAGTCGCAATGGCGGTCGCCGCATGGGTCAGCGTTCACCGTCCGAGTACCAAGCAATCGCTTGGGACGTGTGACATAAATTGGCGGGCCGAATTCGCAACTACCGACGTTGGTCCACGATTTTTGCGCGAGCCTTTGAGGGTAGGCCACAACCGAACATCGGGCGTTCATGTACATACTCGGCCGAGCAAGTCGTCGGCCATCGTGGAATTTCGTGCCGCCCCATTTGATATCGCCCTCAACCGGAGTGGACATGTCAATCAAAGTGTTGGCATCACACAGGACTTCTGCGCGAACAGCGGCGAGTCCAGAACACGGTTGCTTCGACATAGACCTTCGATGAAGCCTGGTGTAGATTGCGTGGCTATTCAATGATACGAAGCTTGCCTAATCGACCATGTTTGAGATCACGGGTGACGACATTGCTGCGCTGAACGACGAAGACTTGCGCACGCTGGTGGGCCGTCTTTGTGAAGCGGAACTGCGCCGACGGAACTTGTCTCCGTCGGCGGTGACATGGGGTGGCAATCAAACCGCGAAGGATGGTGGTCTTGACGTTCGGGTGGCGCTTCCACTTGGAACGGCAATCGACGGCTTCATTCCCAAGACAGCCACGGGTTTTCAGGTCAAGAAACCTGATATGCCGCGCGCAGCGATCATCGATGAGATGAGGCCGAAGCCAAGCGGTGTACTGCGCCCTGTAATCATAGAATTGGCTAAGGCATCGGGCGCCTACATTATCGTAAGTGCGACCGGCTCGACGTCGGACTCTGCGCTCACGAGCAGGAAAAAGGGGATGGCAGAAGCGGTGCGGGATATTTCCGACGCTGCGAATATTACCTTGGATTTCTACGACCGCAATCGCGTTGCAACGTGGGTGCGCGATCACACAGCCTTAATCCCGTGGGTCCGCTCAAGGATCGGTAGGTCGATTCCGGGCTGGTTCTCCTATGGCGCTTGGTCCCATCCACCCGAAGACGCGGATCGAGCCTATCTTGTCGATGATGCAGCACGCATCAAAACAGGCGCCAAGAATGAAGAAGACGGACTTTCGGTAACGGACGGAATTAACAGGATTCGAGATGTGCTTCGGACGCCGGGCCATGTGGTACGCCTTGTCGGACTATCGGGCGTCGGCAAGACGCGGCTTGTCGAGGCGCTCTTTGATCCGGAGGTCGGCGTGAACAGTCTCGATCCGGCACTCGCAATCTACACCAATGTCGCTGCAGGACCTGATCCGCAACCTGCTGGCCTAGCTTCTGATTTGATTGCGGCGCGAGCACGCGCGATCTTAGTCATCGACAATTGTGCGCCGGACGTGCATCGGCAGTTGTCGGACATTGCCCGCTCGGCTGATTCAACTGTAAGTGTCGTCACGATCGAATACGACATTCGGGAAGACCAGCCGGAAGGCACGGACGTGTTCGTGTTGGATACGTCATCGCTGACACTGATTGAAAAGCTCGTTTCGAATCGATTTAGCAACCTTTCGCAGATTGATGCACGAACGATTGCTGAGTTTTCGGGCGGTAATGCGCGCATTGCCTTGGCGCTCGCTGGCACCGTCCAGAAGAACGATGCAGTCGCAGGCCTAAGCGATGCGGAGCTATTTCAGCGACTCTTTCATCAGCGCCACGATCACGATGCCTCGCTACTGTCGATTGCGCAAGCATGCTCGCTCTTGTACTCGTTCGAGGGTGAAAAGCTCTCCGGGGAAGGTGCCGAGTTATCAATACTCGGAGACCTTATTGGGAAGTCGGGTGAAGAAGTGTTCGGAGGCGTTGCGGAATTGAAGCGGCGCGATCTGCTACAGGAGCGCGGCCCATGGCGAGCGGTTCTTCCGCATGCTATTGCGAACCGACTAGCTGTCACGGCGCTTCAAAATATTCCCCGCTCGAAGTTGTTGTCGAGACTTGTTGAAAATGCATCGCCGCGAGTCCTCCGGTCATTCTCGCGGCGGCTCGGCTATCTCGATGGTAGCAAGGAGGCGCGGGCCATCGTTCAGAGCTGGCTTGCCTCCGATGGGTTGCTGGCCGATATCCCTAACCTCAACGCGCTCGGCCGAGCAATGCTGGACAACATAGCGCCTGTCATGCCAGAAGGGGTGCTCTTTGCGCTGGAGAATGCTCTCACTGCGGGGAGCGAGGATGTACTCGCGAAGTGCAATCATTTCATTCGTCTGCTGCGTTCGCTTGCCTACGATGAGGCGTACTTTGAGCGAGCCGTTTCGCTTCTCGTGAAGTTTGCTCGCCTTCCAGGCAAGAAGCAGTCGGACGGAGATGCGGCGAATGTTGTTGAATCACTCTTTCATATAGTCTTGTCCGGCACTCACGCGCCGCTTGAATTGCGCCTGAAAGTCGTCGATGGGCTTCTGCGGTCAATCGATGCCGCCGAACAGGACATCGGCGTTAACGCGCTGCGAGCGATGCTTAAGACGGGGCATTTTTCGTCTACGTACGGCTTTGAATTTGGCGCACGCTCGCGCGACTATGGATATCATCCGAGAACAGGCCAGGACGTGCACGACTGGTTTTCGGCAGCATTGAGTTTAGCCGAGCCGTTTGCGCTGTTGGAGACCAGTCTTGGCGAACGGGTGCGCGAAGCCATCGCGGCGGAATTTCGTGGATTGTGGGCCGAGGCGACAGTGGTGGATGAGCTCGATAGGCTCTCCCGCGCAATTGCCGCACATCGGTTTTGGCGCGAAGGCTGGATCGCTGTGCGCCGTACGCGCATCTACGACGGTGCTGGGCTGCCAGCGGAGATACGCACGCGGCTGACCGCATTGGAGGAGTTCCTCCGGCCGAAGGATTTGATCGATAAGGTTCGTGGCGTCGTATTGGGCTCTAACGGCGACAGCGTCGATCTTGACGATCCAAACGATTTTGAGAGTGACCGGTATGCGGAGGCGGCGGCACGCGCAGCAGCCGCGGTCGAACATCTTGGACGGGATGTTGCTGCGGATGTGGAAGCGTTCCGGACACTCCTGCCTGACTTGATTGGGAAGAATAGTCACAACGTCGCTGGTTTCGGTCGCGGCCTAGCGCTTGCTGCGGACAAGCCGAGCGAGGTATGGAGCGCCATGGCCGACCAAGTGGCAATTACGGAGAAACCCAGCGTAGGTCTCCTGTCCGGCTTTCTTGACGCTGTTCAGCGCCGTGATCGTGCGGAGGCGGACGCCATTCTTGACGAGGCACTGGATGATCCGCGGCTCGCTGAGTGGTTCCCTGTTGTTCAAGCCAGTGCCATTATCGACGATAAAGCGCTGGGACGACTGCACCGCGCGCTCCAATATGGTAAGGCACCGATCGAACGGTTTTTTAGCCTAGCGTACGGACGCACTTGCGATGTAATCCCGGGGCCGGCATTGAAACACCTTGTGCTTGCAATCGGAGAGAGGCCGGGTGGCACCGCTGTTGCCGTAGAAATTCTATCCATGCGTCTGCATTCCGACCATAGCGAAAGGAAAACGTCTGTGCCGGAAGTTGCTGAAGCAGGCAGGGAGCTGTTGGCAGCCTACCGGTTTCATCGTGGGAACGGCCGTGCAACAATGGAGGATCACGAACTGGCCGTCGTTGTGCGGGAGGCACTTATCGACGACAAAGGAAAGTCGATTGCGCGGAAATTGTGCCGCGATTTATTGGCTGCAATCGCGAGCTATGAAACAGATATCCACGAGCATAGCGAATTGGTGAGTGCTCTCTTTCAGGTACGCCCAGTAGACGTGCTTGACGAGTTTTTCTCAGGCGATGATAAGTCGAAAACCAGCAGCATCCGACTGTTGCGTGACCTTCCGCGTTTTCATAAGAACCCGATGAATGTAGTGCCGGACGACGTCGTGCTCGGATGGTGCGATATGGACCCAGAAGCCCGCTACCCATTGGTGGCGGCTGTCGCGCTCTTGTTCAAGCGGCCAAATGAGAAGGAGCCGCATGAATGGACAAATTTGACCCGCCAGCTTCTCCTTAGGGCTCCCGATCCAGAGGCGGTACTCAACGAAATTGTTAGTCGCCTACATTCCTCGAGCTATAGCGGATCACTCGCAACTAAACTGGAGTCCCGCCTTACGCTCCTCAATCGGCTTGATTCCAGTGCGGTTCCTGCGCTGGCTGCTCCGCTTAGCAAGGCGAAGGGGGAATTGGAGAAAAGAATCCAAATGGAGCGCCAGCGAGAGACCGAAGAAGGTCGGGCGCTTAGTGGACGTTTTGAGTAGCATGTCGTCGACCACAGCTACCAATTTTCGTCCCGTCGCGCTGATATTCTGCATGCAGAATCTACGGTCGAGTCACGCGGTCGCCAATCGCGCAATGGGGCTCGCCGAATTGCCGAGGCACATTCGGTGCGGCCATTTATGTAGCACGAGGTCGACACCCGCCATCCGCGCGCCGCTGAGCCGCCTGCCTTCGTCTCGGGCTAGTGAGAGGGCGTTAGACGCCAACCTTCCCGGAGTCGACGAACTGGGTGACGATCTCAAGCTTATGATCGATTGGATCGGAGAGTTTGACAAGCGCACGGCGGCGTAGGGATGAGAAGAAACATTTGCTGACTGTGCTTCCAGTCGCCCGGTAAAACTGAAAGGACTTTGTTGGGAAGCAAAATTCCCGATGGTCCTGGCCGCGTCAAACCCGCCCGCCTGAGAGATGGGGGTATGAATTTTTGTCAGACCATATTGTTGTTTTCACGACCAAAGTACATTCTCATGACTTGGCGATGCCGCTAGAATTGCGAAGACATAACGGGGAGCCGTTCCCAAGAGAGCGTGGGCCGCTGCGGGCTTGCAAAAAACAAGAAGTGGACAACGAATGAACATGACCGAAGTGGCTCAGGCGATCCGGGGTGGTCTGATCCAGCAAGACCGACTGCTCAAGACAAGTATCCCGTCGTTGCCAGAGAACGCGCTCGTGCCACGACGGGCCGTAACCTATTCCGAAATCGGTCGTGACTTCAGTGTCACGCTCGACATGGTATCCACGGCAGGCGACATTGAACTCAAAACGCTGATCGCCCAACCGATAACGCTTTGGATTCAGCAGGCGAACAAATCGTATCTGCCGATCAACGGGTACATCCACACAGCTCGCAGACTGGGTGCTGACGGTAGCCTTTCAAGCTATCAATTAGTGTTTGCCTCATGGATGCATTTCCTGAAATTCCGAAGTGATATGCGGTATTGGCAGGACAAGAGTGTCGACGCCATCATTGCGGACGTCTTAAATGCGCATCCGCAGGCCTGGGGCCAGTTTGAGTTCGCCTTGCTGAAGCCGCTGCCTCTGCGCTCGTACTGCCGTCAGAGTGAGACGGACTGGAATTTTGTCCATCGATTGATGGAAGAAGAAGGCTTGTTCGGTTTCTGGCGACAGGACAAGGACGGGACGTCGCATAGGTTTGTCGTGACCGACGACATTTACTCGCTTGATGAGGTCTCGCCCAAACAGGTCGGATTCTCGAGGTCGGGCACAAGTAACGAAACGGACGCTTTTACGCAGTGGGCGGGTTCGCGGACATTGCAGAGCACAGTGCATACGACGCGCACGTTCGACTACAAGGCACCATCGTCCCCCGTCAATCCCAAGGGCACCAGGTTACCGACGATGTCCGGTCAAGGAAATTTGCCGGAGCAGGCAGAAGTCTACGAGTACACCGGCGCCTATACGTATTTGGACCGGAATCGCGGTGAGCATCTCTCGAAGATTCACCTGGAGGAATGGGAGTCGAGAGCGAAGCGATTCCTTGGTATCGGAGGTGTTCGGACTATCGATGCCGGCCGTCGATTCATACTGACGGGCCATCCTGAGCACGATCATGATCAAGCCGGGCAGCGAGAATTCGCTGCGATCAAAGTGCGTCGGTACATTGAGAACAACCTGCCGTTATCGAATCACGAAGCGAACTTTCCGTATAGCTTGCAGAGCGAACTAGCACAGGCGAAGTTCGAACAAACGGGAGAGGTCGTCACTCACGAAGACGGTTCGGCGGGTTTCTATCTGGTCGAGGTCGAGGCGCAGCGCGTGACCGTCCCGTACCGTAGCCCGTTCGAGCACAAGAGACCGGAGATGCATCTGGAGACGGCGATCGTAGTCGGGCCGCAGGGCGAGGAGGTGTACACGGACGCACTGAACCGGGTGAAGGTCATGTTCGTCTGGGACCGGCAGAACTCAGGTAACGCAAATGCTTCGTGCTGGGTGAGAGTCGCGCAGTCAGACACGGGCGGCGGCTACGGAAGCGTGCACATTCCAAGAGTCGGTGAGGAAGTCCTAGTGGGCTACATAGGCGGAGATTGCGATAGGCCTATAGTCCTGCATCGGGTCTATAACGGGAGCGTTCAGCCGCAGTGGCATACCAACGGCATCTTCTCGGGCTTCCGGTCGAAGGAGTATTCGGGAGACGGCTATAACGAAATGGTCCTCGACGATGCGACAGGACAGAATCGAGCCAGACTGTTTAGCAGCACAGGGAACAGCTTGCTTCACCTCGGATATCTGATCGAGCAAAACGGCAACACACGCGGTGCAATTCTTGGTTCAGGCTTTGACTTGAAGACGGACTTGTCTGGTGCCGTACGTGCCGCGCAGGGGCTGTACGTCACTACGTATCAGAAACAGGCAAATAGCCAGCAGCTCGATGTGAGTGAGGCGCAGCAACAACTCACTGGGGCTGAGAGCGCCATTGAGGCTATGTCGCAGGTAAGCCAGCAACACCAAGCGGAAAGTCTCGGTGCTGGCCGCGAGGCGTTGAAGACATTTACCAACGCGACTCAGGGCACTGTACAGGGCTCGCAATCAGGTGGCAGGACCGGAGACGGTGGCAAGGGCAGCGCGAACGCGTTCAAGGCCCCCGTCATGTTACTCGCAAGCCCATCGGGAATTGCGTTATCGACGCCGCAATCGGTGCATATCGCGAGCGATCAGCAAACCAATATCGTCAGCGGGCAGAGTACATTTATCGCCAGTCGAAAGTCGCTGGTGGCTAGCGTTGCGGAGAAGATAAGTCTGTTTGTGCAGAACGCTGGGATGAAACTGTTTGCAGCCAAAGGGAGGGTGGAAATTCAGGCACAGGGGGCCGAGTTGGACATGGCGTCGCAGAAGGACCTCTCAATCAAGAGTGTGGGAGGTAAGGTTGTAATTGCGGCGGCACAGGAAATTGGACTCTATGTGGGTGGCTCGTATATTCGCATCACTTCGTCGGGTATCGAGAACGGTACGGTAGGGCAGATCAGGGAGCGTTGCTCATCCTGGGACGTTGAAGCCGCTGATTCAAAACAGGTACCTATGCCGTCGTTTTCTTCGGGCGAAGTTGCAAACACATATCTCCATTCCCTGTAATTTTATCTGACAGAGTCGCCATGATTATTAGTCCGCCTTTTGTGAATTCAGCTCAGCCTGATAGCGATCCGAACGTCGATCCTGCGCGGGATTCGTTCCCTATGCTGGAGTGTGGTCCTGGAAACGGGGCATTTCCCATCAGTTTTAATCTCGGATGGCACGGTGGAGCGCATTTGGAAGCTCCGGTCGACAGTCAGGGGCACCTACTTCCGGTTAGAGCGATTGCAGACGGGACGATTGTTTTCGTTCGTGCCACGGATACGAAGAACAAACCTGAATTGAACTATGCCGGCGTACGAACTGACGACGGCTGTGTAGTCATTCGGCATGACACGGAGATCGGGGATGGTGAGCAATCAAAGGTTACCTTCTTTTCCGTGTATATGCATCTGCAAAGTGTGGAACCACTGACGGCAGGAAAAAAAGTACACCGCAAGGACAAGCTAGGCTTGCCGGGGATTGTATATGGTCGGCCGGGGCGTATCCACTTCGAAATTGTTTGCGACAGTCAAAACATGACGAAGTTACTCGGACGTGCCCCGGGGCCAATGGGGAGTGCAGGCCGTACCGACGCGATCTATGGAGATATTTGGTTTTTTGTTCCAGTCGGAGCGAATTTATATTCGAACGAGCCACATCCTGCTAAGAGCGATGGTAGCGTTTCAGTAGACGGAGCACCACCCCAGGCCGCAATTTCGCAGACGGCAAGTCCGCTTGCCGTACGGATGCATTATGACAGGGGATGTACCCTGACGACATATCAATGCACCGCCGATGGCAGTTGGGAAGTTTGCGCTGATATGCCGCCAGAACAGGATGCCGAATATGATCTTTATAATCGAGCGCTGCAGTTGAATGGAAAATACTCTCAAGGAACACCTCCGTCAACCAGCGTGATCTTCGAGGTTTTACGTTTCGGGCGATGTATCAATGAACAAGCTAGCGAGAATTTTAACCATTGGCGAAAGGTGAATACTCCTGCCGGTCAGGGATGGATCAACCTATCTGGTCAGGGCGTTCAGGCATATAGTGACGCTGATTTTCCAGAATGGGCGGGATGGAATTTTATTCAAGACGATTCGACGAAAACTAATCTCTGTGACTCGCCAACATTAAAGAAATGGCTACTGGATGCTTCTGGTGAGACGCAAATTGATCATGCTGGAATGGTAGGCGCACTGCAGAACGCAGCTCTCAGAAAACGTCTTGGACAGGTGGCGTGCCGATTTTCTACAGAATGGTCTGCTAGCAATTTGGATGAGCTCTATGGTTGGTTAAAGACTGAACATGAGGCGTTAAGCGCTCCGCTCTCTGATGATGATTTCAAGTTGTTTGAAGGGCATGTGCAGGCTTTGGCATTTTGGGAAAAAATTCAAGGCGAGAAGCCAGCGGCTGATGATTGCTGGCATTGGCCGCCTACAGCATTTATTCGACACTTTATGAAGTGTAAGTGGTTTAGTGAGGATGAGTTTAAGCAAATTTATCCATCTGCTTCTGCGAGTTCGGTCCAGAAATATCGAACAAGCATCAACAAGACTGTGAATAAATATTGCTTGACCACAACCCTCAGGCTGTCGCACTTTTTTGGTCAAGCCTCCGTCGAGTCGGGTCAACTTCGCTGGATGGCCGAGCTTTACAATGGTGATCCATACGAATATTTTAGAAAGTATGAGAAAGCTAAGAACTATGCAGGATGGCTTGGGAACGTAGAGTGGAATGACGGCGGCAAATTCCGAGGTAGAGGTTTCAAGCAGCTAACTGGAAGAGCAAATTATTCTAAATATTTTGTCTATCGAGGTTGGTTGCAAAAATCTTCCTTCGCAGAGGTATGGTGGAACGATGCGCGCTGGTGGGGTTTTACTCCTCCCTATCATTCGGCCCAGCATAAGGATTTGACGCCGATTCAAAATTCAACAACTGTTGCTCAGCTCATTTCGACCTTGAGGCCGCCAGTTATTTCGAATCCTGATATTGTGTCAGATGATGCCTATGTGTCTATTGATACGGCGGGTTTTTTCTGGGCGAAGAATTTGCTGCTTGGTATTGCTGATAGAGATGATGCAATAAATTTGACAAATAAGATCAGAGGGGATCATGCTTCTTCGGCGGCGGATTTTCCCGCCGATGCTCATTTCCCTCAGCGATTGTCGGAGGCGGGAAGAATTAAGGGGATTTTATCTTGAGATCGAAATTTTGGATTTTCGCTATTCTTTTTTTTGCGGGATTGCGCGGGGTTTGGGCTGCAAGTCCATCTGATGTTACTATTTTGGCTAAGTCGGGTAGTGAGTCTTTCACATTTGTTTGCGAAGTCGGTCAGCCTGAAATTAAGGTGTTTGCAGGTGATAAGATCGGCGGGGAGGCAAGTGTATTGATTGATCAGAAGTTGGACGACTCGGACAATTGTGTTGGGGCGGAATGGGTCGTAAATCAACTGGCTGAATCTGATGTCACGCTGGTTATGATAAATCCTGGAAGGTCGGGAACCAATGTGCAGATGAATGTATACGCGCTGCAGGGCGGTAAGGCGACATTTGCGGGATATTTGCCCGTCGGAGCAGATTATGTTGGGAAGGCAGAGTACTTCTATGATTTCGATCAGGTCGACGGATCGTGGAGAAGGGTTTATGAGGTGGTTGATGGGAAAATAATTTTGTATAGAGAAATTCAGCTTATGCAATCTGGGAGCGTGTGTGTTGATAGGGGCGGGATCGTAGGTGCAGATTCTGCGTGTGGCGGCAGGAGATTAAAGGCCAGTGCAAAGAAGCCACTGTGTATAGTATATGAAGGGCACGTTGGGAAAATTTCGCCGACCAAGAATTGTTCGGGATTGACTGGCCGTTCTGGATAATTTCATTGAGATAAGGCTGTGTTATGGATATTTTTTGATTGCCTCAATTGTGATGTTTTTTGGTCGAGGTGTGATGGTATGCTGAACGCTATTCGAATGGGCGATTCGACTGATCACGGTGGTGAGGTTGTTGAGGCGTCACCGATTATGAGGATAAATGGGCGAGGGGTTGCGAGAAAAGGGGATAAAATAAAGTGTCCAATTCACCCAGATGTTAACCCGAATGTGATCGAAGAGGGTGATCCGAATATCAAGGATCACGGTGTTCCGATTGCACGGCAAGGCCATCTTGGCACATGTGGTTGTCGTTTAATTTCAAGCCTTGAATGACATGGCGCGAGGCATGCTACCGTATTTTTGATTACCGTTAAGTGCTTCACGTTGATCCCGTAGTAGATCATCCTGGTGCATGCAATGCTTCATGATCGATGAATGGAAGCCGGAAACGATCGTATCTTAAATATTCGCGAGTACCTTGCAGCTGCAGGATTCACGCTGTCGACTCGTGCGTGGCAGGGTGCGCTTAATCGGTACCGGTTCCGCTGTAAGAACAATCACGTCTCCTCTCAGTCAGGAGCAAGTCTTTGGCGTCTCATCTCTGGGACGCGCGGGCCGCTACGGTGTCGTCAATGTTGGGTTGAGCAGACGATGACTCGAATCCATGAGACTGCTGGCTCGGCTGGAGGCCAATGCCTGAGTAAGCGATATCGTGGAAAAAGCGCGCGCTACCGCTTCGTCTGTGCTGCCGGCCATAAGTTTGAAGCCACTGCCGCTTCAGTCTTGGCCGACCATTGGTGTGCAAAGTGCTCAACCGAACGGCGGGCTGAGCGTCGTCGATATCAAGGCGGGCTGAAACCGATACAGGATCGTGCGCAAGAGCGTGGTGGCGAGTGCTTGTCGACCGTCTACGATGGCCGAATGGCGAAATATAGATTCAGATGCTGTTCGGGACACGAATGGGAGGCCGCGGGCTACGACGTCTTGCGCAAGGCGTGGTGCCAAGAATGCTCTTCCGACCGTAAGCGAATGCCGGACGGACTTGCGAAGCTACAAGAGAAGGCGGCCGAGCACGGCGGCAGATGTCTCGCATCCCGGTATCAACGTATCCAAGCTCGTTACCCATTTCAGTGTGAGCGGGGACACGAGTGGATGGCGTGGGGTACGGAAATCTTGAAGGGGCACTGGTGTCCGACATGTCGTACCGAAGACAGGCAGCGGCAGGGTATCGAATTGATGCGATTGATTGCTGCGGACCGGGGCGGCATCTGCGTATCGGAGCACTATGTCGACAACAACACGAAGCTCGAATGGGAGTGCGCGCGCGGTCATCGATGGTGGGCGAGACCCCGGCAGGTTTCGTCAGCGGGCAACTGGTGCGCTCAATGTCAGTACCTGTCGCAGATCACCCTGGAAAAAACGAGGCGAAAGCGTCGTTATGAGGCAGTTAAGTCGTCGGAACCTTGATTCGGCGTCGCATGAATGAATCTGATGGGACTGGAAAGCGATGTCGAGCCTCGTTTTGGCATTCCAGCGCCTGATTTGAGTAGGTAATAAAGGCGTCAGCCTATATTTCGGGCTGCCAAGTATCCAAGGCAGCCTGTTTTGCTCAAAAAATGAGCGCCGGCGCCCATTTTTCACCCCCGCAACGGTCCCATCCAGCGCGTGCCGCATCACGCAAACATTACAAAATACTTTCGATGCAAAAATTCGGCCCATAGCCCCGCTGCATGGTTGCCCCATGCCACAACCCCTATTCGGGGTGAATCGGGGCCCCTGACGGGGCGGAAAATGGGTTTGAGGGCCATTTCTGGCATCAGCTAAGCATTCGAGACCCGGCCGGACGACACCGAAAAGTAAAAATTGCCGATTCGAGGGCGTTTGATCGGTCCCCTTTATCGATTTTGGTCGGGTTGTGCTACATTTCCCCTGCCGAAGAGTCGCTCTAGCGTGTTTTCGGTCGATTTTTAGCAAAAATCCCTAGTTTTGCCTCTTTGCCTCGCGGTTGCCTGCACGTTTTCCGGCTCGGCCTGGGCATCGCGCCTTCAACGGCCCCCGCGATCCGCTTATCGCACCTCGCCTTCCTGAAACGCCCCTGTATCGCCTCGCGTTTCAGTCTTTTCCATCCTTGAGATTGTTTCCGAACCTCAGTTCGGCGCCTTCACTCGCCTTAATTATTCTGGACACCTATCTATGGATGCGCATCGTCGTGAGCTTTTGTTCCCTCTTGGCTTGATTGTTGCCACACCGGGCGCGCTCGATCTTCTCGACCGAACCGGCACCAACGCCAATGGCCTGCTTCGGCGGCACGGCAGAGGTGATTGGGGTGTCGTCTGCGCGGCCGATGCTCGCTCGAACGATCTCGCGGTGACGCATGGAACGCGTCTGCTGTCTGCGTACGAGCTGGGCGATCGTCGCGAACGGCTGTGGGTCATCACGGAAGCCGATCGCTTGGCGACAACCCTCTTGTTGCCGTTCGAATACTGATCCGATGGAGGCCACCGTGCAGCAACTTCATCCGACTCTTCAGTCCGGCCGACGCCTCACCCTCGCGAATTCGAATGCTCCAGCATTTTCGTTTCAGGGTTGCTGGGACGGCGGCTGCGCGTGGCATGCGACAGCAATGGCGCTTGCCATGCTTGGGTTCTTGTCCGATCCCTTGCATGTGTCGTCGCGTCGTAGCTCCCCGGAAGCGGAATTCTGGCGTCGCGCGCAGCCGTTTTATCTCTCGGGCGTGTCGCTCGAAGAACTGCAAGCGCTGATTCGGGAACTCGACTGGGGATTACGCCCAGCCTGCTTCGAGGGAACGCACACAGATGTTTTCCGGTTCAGCAAACGAGAAGTGATGCGCGGTCGGCCGGTGATCCTGACATTTCGACAGTCACGCCGCGCGACCCTGCATGCCGTGTTGGCCGTCGGCATCGAAGGAAGACGGATCGGCCGGACCTTCGACGGACACACGTTGCTGGTAGTCGACTCTGCCGAAGCGGAACCGGTGCTCGCGGCCTACAACGCGCGGTTGACACGGACAGCAGCCGACCGCGGCAAGTTGGGCGGACACGCCCAGTACGTCACCGGGCTCGATCAGCGAAAAGTCGTGCTAACCGGCGCAATGTCAATCCGGTTATCTGCAACGCCAGCAGACCGGAAAGCGCGGCCGCCGTAGTGCATCAGCGCAACCGTGAGCGTTCGATCTTGGGCGGCTTGGCGGCATTGACTCGACGTGCGTCCTTGTCGTTCACCGTCATCGTCAGCGGCGCGAAAAGCTCCGCGAGCGAAATGCCGAGCGGCCCGCACAACGCCGCCAGCGTCAGCACCGTCGGGTTTGTCACTCCCGACTCGATCGAACTGATCGCGGCTCGACCGACCGACGCCTCATGAGCAAGGTCTTCCTGACTCTTGCCGGCTTTGCGACGGACTTCCTTGAGCCGTTTTCCAACGGCGACGGTAATGGGGTTGCGTTGTTCGGTGGGCGGGACGGGTGTTTTCATGTCCGAGAGAATGCCGCCTCAACGCAACAATTGCCATCGCACAAACCGTACATATTTTGTTATGTTAACCGTACAACATCATCAAGGGCAAACACCCACAACCATCCGGGGATTCAGAAAAATGTCGACACCTACTATCCAGAAGACCACTACAGCAGACGGGATTCAACTCGAGAGATGGCCCGTGCGGCGTTCGATTGGTCACGGGCATGATCATCCGGCTGTCCAGATCGTCGGGGTAGGAGAAACGGGCGGTGGACTGGCTGCCGGCCTGTACTACCGACTCGGCGTCGATGACGGCATCGCGTTCCAGCATGCCTCGGCAACGGACGCTGCATTGTCGGGCGACGCATCGCTAATCGAGGATCACGTGCCGTTCGCAGGGGCGAAAGCAGTGATCGTGATTGCGGCCGCCGGCGAGCCGGATGCGCTGCGGGTTTCGGCGATCGTCAGCGCTGTAGCACGGAGTACCGGCGCGCGAGTTGTTGCATTGTTGGCTCAAGCGCCGCTTCCACCGGGGCCGCTGGTTCGGACAGTCGCGATCGACCTATCACGCAACGCTGACGCGGTCGTGTTCGCTCCCGAATATCCCCACCCTTCCGTGCTGCACTGCCTGGTCGGCGTCTACGTGACGGCAATGCGGGGGACGCAGCCGGATTTGTCGGAATGGAAGATGCCGACCGGAAGTGATTTCCTTGATGTGCGAGAGGCGTTCACCGGGACGACTGGAGCGGTGATTGGTGTCGGCGAAGGACGCGGCCCTGAGCGTATCAAGGAAGCAGCCCGACAGGCGATTCTCGATGTGGGTTCCGCTCGGCTCACGGCGGCTGGCGGCTTACTCGTGATGGTTTCGGGTGCGGAAACCCTCAGGCTCCGGGAGGTTGCGGCGGCGGTCTACGCCATTTGCGAAGCGACCACGGGTGACGCAGGTTCCGTGCTCGCTGCGCACTACGACGATCGGCTCGGCGAGACGGTTCGCATTACCGTAATCGCAGCCGAACGTGACGACTCCGACTGCATGCAATGACGGTGTTTGCACAGGGATGCAGCTACCGCAGAGGACGGCGTCTCGGCTGCGGTGCTTCGCCTCGGTGTTCACCTGTTGGCTTGAGTGCCATTTTCAGCGGCTCGAATAGGTCCGCGAGCGTGATCCCAAGCACGTAGCAGATAGTCGCCAACGTCTCCACCGTGGGATTACCGATGCCCCGTTCGATCGCGCTGACGCGGGTTCGGTCTAGACGAGCTTCGTAGGCCAACTCTTCTTGAGACTTCTCGGCCTCGATCCGGCACGCCTTCACTCGCTTGCCGATAGCGGTTGCCACGGCGTTGCGCCGATCACGGGTTCTCGGTTTGGTACTCATGGCGTACAGCATGCTTTTCTGACGCCTTTAGAACCACGTCTTACAAACCTCTATTAAAAGAATCTTATAAGCAACATGTTTACGATACACTTCGGGCCGCTGGACGGCGGTAGACCGGCATGGACGAAGCGGAACTTCACGAAACAGTCGCCCTGCGTCGCGTTGACAGCAGGCACCAATCCAAAACTGCAAAGGGGCTTTCAATGAATACTTCTGGAGACCAGACGGGCAGCGCCACGACGACTCAAGCCAAAACCGCCTCCCCGATTCGAAGAAGCGCGTTGGGAACAGCGGCTTGGATTATCGTCGCGCTATTTGTCGCCCTCTTGGCGACGGGTGTGTACATGCCTCAACATCCAAGCCACGCGGCTCTCAAATTTCTCTTTCTCTGGTTCGGTGGTGCGTGGCTTGGCTACATCGGTGTGAGGCTGGGTGACGGCGTGCGGAGAATTTTCCGACCGGACATCATCGTGACGAGCGGCGGAATCTCCGATGCGATCTGGACGAGGATGTGCTGGGCGATCGGTCCGCAATGCGTCGGACTGTTCTTGGGGGCGGTCACTGGCACCAGCATTATGGCTAGCTGGATCAGCTGACCCAGGCGGACGAGTCTACTGGAGACTCACACGTGCCGAAGGCAGCGAAGCTGTGTTGCAGCTTCGCTGCCTTCGGCACTTTTCGGCAGTACGGTGCGACTGCGACGGTCAAGGCTGGCAAGCTGACCGTGCACCGTGCACCGTGCACCGTGCACCGTGCGGCGGTGGCAGAGCATTCGGCGCTTGGTTACTGCTGCATCCTTGGTGTGACGGTTGCAGGTGCTGCGGTGGGGTGCGTGCTCATGTGAGCGGGAAAAGTTGCCTCTGCTGCCCGGGTTTACCAGCGGCCCGCACGGGGTCGGTCGAAGCGCGCCATCGGCCAGTCATCGGCGGCGATGGCGAGAGGCAGCTAGCGGCCAAAAGCAGAACTTTTCGGTGACCATGCGAATGGCCGCGTTCTGCGTCACAACGGCTGCTTATCCGCTCGCCGCGGAGGGCCGGACCCGCGCCGCTGACGCGAACGCCATCACCTAACCCAATGCCCTTATGTTCTAACTGCCATTACTGGGCGCGCGTTCAGTTCCGCGAATGTGCATTCGCTCGCCAAGAAGCGGCCAGATAACGTCTGCCTCTCTACTGTCTGGATATAGTCGTCGCCGACGGCCATAGGAATATACGTAGGATTGGGCGCAATTTCGTCAGGCCAGCCGCCAGTTACGGCCCCGAGGAGGTCTGGCCGATTCCATACGGCTGACAACGTGGACCATAGGGTAACGTCGATCACCTCGCCGGATGGTAACGTCCACCACGCGTGCAAGTTGATGCCGGACCGTCCTACGAAGTCCGATGCCCGCAACCCTTGCCGATACCAAGTCCGAAGATCGGCCCAACTCGGATCGAAAAAGGGTCTGCTTGAGCTCAAGACTTGTCCAAAGGTAAGCAGGATTGGCTCGCCAAATACTTCCTCCGCGTGAGGTCGGAGGGCATGACTCCACTTCACGCATTGCCCGACAGCGCCGACGAATGAATCAATGCCCAAATTTGAGATTCTCGCATGCAAGCGCTCGCCTAGCTTAGCTGTGAATAACTCGGTTTTAGTTACAGGAAGCCGCGTGAATGAAGCGCCGAGACCTTCGGTGAAGTCATACGCGGCACGCAATCTCGCAATGTATGTATCGGTCATAGTTTTTTCACTGGTGACGGCGTGATCTCTGCAATATCGGCAAGCGCAGCCCCGATCTTAAATCGGCACCTTCGATACCCAGGGTTGTCAGCCAAATCGGCCAGACAGAAACCGCTCGAACTGGGGGCGCAATTGACGGACGCCTCAATTATCTTGGCCTCATATCGGCGGGGAAGGAGGCAGTCAGCGACCTTATGCGGGTGTCCCAAACGGATCGATAGCGGCCTGTCCTCAGATGCACAAGCGTAGGTCTTGGCGTAGGTTTGCACAGGACGCCCCGTCAGGAAAGATGCAGGTGCTGCTGCATCATCGGTTACTGATGGGGGCGCTTGCGGTGCCCCGATCTTGGCATGCCTCTTCCTCGACGTCGTCCAGCCAGTTAGCCCATGCTTGCATCATCTCCCGGCGCTCCGGCAAATACTTGGCATGGTTGTATGTCGAGCGAGTCCTGTCCTTATCTTTGTGCGACAACTGCATTTCGACCACTTCGTCCTTCCACCCCATTTCATGGAGGTTGGTCGACGCAGTTGCTCGAAAGTCATGACCCGTTATCGGTTCCGGATTATCCGGAACCATGTAGTTGATAGCCCGATTGATCGTTGCGCGACTCATGTGCGGACGTTCTCGATTGCTATGCAGAATAGGCAGGATATACCCGCGATTTCCATACATCTCCTGCAGCTCGCGCAGAAGTCCAAGCGCTTGCTGGGGAAGGGGAACGATGTGGAGGCGCCGTGATTTTATTTTTTCCGGGGGTACTTTCCATTCAGCGGTTCCCAGGTCGATTTCGTCCCATCGAGCCCGGCAAAGTTCGATTGTTCGCGGAAACAGCATCATCAGCAATCGAATCGCAATCGCGGTTCGTCTGCTCTTGTAGGCCGGAAGCTGTCGGAAGAGCCGCTTTAGTTCTTCGCGGCTCAACGGCCGGGCATTCTCAGTCGGTGGCTTCAGGACCGAGCCACGCAGCACTGATGCGGGGTCCGTATCTGCCCGAAGTGTGATCACCGCGTATTGGAACACGTTCGATACGTACTGACGGAGCTTAATTGCTACGGAAGGCGAGCCCCGCTCTTCGACTCGGCGCATCAAAGCAAGGACATCGTGGGCGGTAATGGAGCGCATGGGGCGGTTTCCGATGAACGGGTACGCATCGGTTTCTAGCATGCGCAGAATCTCGCCAAAATGTCGTTCGGTCCATGTCTTCCGCTTCTTCTCCAGCCACTCGTCGCTGACGGCTCGAAATGTTGTTTTGCCTTCGTTGATACGCGCCGACAGCACTTCCTGTCGCGCGTGCGACGGATGCAGTCCCTTCTTTACGAGTTGGCGGGCATCGTCACGCGCTGCGCGAGCGGCCTGGAGGCTGACCGTTGGGTATTCACCGATCGCGAAGAGATTCTCCTTCCCGCCAATTCGGTACTTATATCGCCAGAGCTTGGAGCCGGACGGCTTCACCAACAGATACAGTCCATTGCCGTCGGTAAGTTTGGTAGGCTTGTTGTCTGCTTTCGCTTGTCGGATTTTGACGTCGGTAAGTGGCATAGTGAAAAAGGGGGTATCGACTCTGGATTATCGAAATGATACCCCCTTTTATACCCCCTTTTTTCTCGGATGGACACGATTTCCGACGAACGTAAGCGAACAGTGGAAGGGCGCAAAGCGACCGACTGACAAGGGTTTGCGGCAAATTCCCGAACCAACACGAACAGGAGCAACCGAAGTGATCCGACATATCGTCATGTGGAAACTGAAGGAAACCGCGGAAGGCGCGACGCGCGCGCAGAACGCGCTCAGGCTGAAGGAGAAGCTCGAAGCGTGCCGCGACATCGTGCCGGGCGTCCTTCATCTCGAAGTCGGTCTCGCGACGCCGGGCCTCGAAGCGACCTACGACGTCGTGCTGGTGTCCGACTTCGTCGACCAGGCGGCGCTCGATGCGTACCAGGTGCATCCGGTGCACGAGGAAGTGAAGAAATTCGTCGGCGCGGTGCGCGAAGCGCGCCAGTGCATCGACTATCTGTGCGACAACGCAGCACGATGAGCGACGCGGCATCTCCGACGGACGGCCCGTAGATCGAGAGCCCGTTCGTCGACATGCTCGGCGTGCAGCTCGTGTCCGCGAAGGACGGCAACAGCGAGATCCTGCTGCCGCTCGACGAACGGCACATGAACACGTGGAGCATCGCGCACGGCGGCGTGACGATGACGCTCGCGGACGTCGCGCTCGCGATGGCCGCGCGCAGCCTGACCGACGACGGCGTCGGCGTCGTCACGGTCGAGATGAAGGTGAACTTCATGCAGCCGGGGCGCGGCGAGTTGCGCGCATACGGGCGCGTGATGCACCGCTCGACGACGATGGCGTACTGCGAAGGCGAGGTGCGCGACAGCGAAGGGCACTTCGTCGCGAAGGCGCTCGGCACGTTCAAGTACATGAAGCGGCTCGCGGTAGGCCGCGACATCCGCCGGCAACGCAACCGCACCGCGCCGGACGCGCATCCCGGCCCGAGCGACGCGTAAGCGTCCGCACGCACGGCCCTGCCGATCACGGCAGGGCCGTTTCATTTTGCGCGGCGCGTCCGGCGCGCCGCCGGCTCGGCAGTGCGCGGCAAACGAAGCCATCGTTGCCTCACGCACACCTCGGCCGCAGCCTTCGCCACACCCTCCGCAGTGCCGCCGCCGCCCAACGGCTCGGCGCATGGCATCATGTGACGCTTGTCCGTTCACGGCGCCGCGCGCGCCGTCCTCACCGATGCCGCTGAATCCGAAGATCGCCCAGATACTCGACATGGTCGAGCGGGCCAGACGTCCGTCCTATCATCATCAGACGCCGCAGCAGGCGCGCGCGGCGTACGAGAAGAGCGCGCCGATCCTCGACGTCGCACCGGCGCCGATGCACTCGGTCGAGGACTGCGTCGTGCCGACGCGCGACGGCCGTTCGATCGGCGCGCGCCTGTACCTGCCGGTCGCGCCGAGCCTCGCGGAGCCGCTGCCGGCGCTCGTGTACTACCACGGCGGCGGCTTCACGGTCGGCAGCATCGACACGCATGACGCGCTGTGCCGGATGTTCGCGCGCGACGCGCAATGCGCGGTGCTGTCGGTCGGCTACCGGCTCGCGCCGGAGCACAAGTTTCCGACCGCGGCGAACGACGCGGACGA
This sequence comes from Burkholderia ubonensis, assembly GCF_001718695.1. Taxonomy (NCBI): domain Bacteria; kingdom Pseudomonadati; phylum Pseudomonadota; class Betaproteobacteria; order Burkholderiales; family Burkholderiaceae; genus Burkholderia; species Burkholderia ubonensis. The sequence goes on from NZ_CP013420.1 coordinate 597,129, forward strand.
CGCGCTGCGCTGGCTGCATCGCGAGGCGGGCGCGTTCGGCATCGACGCGGCGCGGCTCGCGGTCGGCGGCGACAGCGCGGGCGGCACGCTCGCGACCGTCTGTGCGGTGCTCGCGCGCGACGCGGGCATCCGGCTCGCGCTGCAGCTGCTGATCTATCCCGGCGTGACCGGCCACCAGCAGACCGATTCGCATGCGCGGCTCGCGAACGGCTATCTGCTGTCGCAGGACACGATCCAGTGGTTCTTCTCGCAATATGTCCGCGATTCGTCCGATCGCGACGACTGGCGTTTCGCGCCGCTCGACGGCACGCGCGGCGCGCCGTCGTTCGCGGGCGTCGCGCCGGCGTGGATCGCGACCGCCGAATACGATCCGTTGAGCGACGAGGGCGTCGCGTATGCGGACAAGCTGCGTGCGGCCGGCAATGCGGTCACGCTGACCTGCTACGCGGGGATGATTCACGAATTCTTCAAGATGGGCGGCTACATACCCGAGGTGCGCGTCGCGCATGCCGACGCGACGGCGGCGCTGCGGGCCGCCTTCGACGGCGTTTGACGAAGGTTCGACGGCGTTTGACGGCGGCGGCGCCCGGCGTCGCGCGGAGGAAGCGATGACGGACGGCTGGGTCGAAACGGAAACGCAGACGGGCGACTGGGCGGTGCTCGGCGCGGATGCCGCGCGCATTCGCGACGCGGTGTTCGTGCGCGAGCAGCGCATTCCCCCGGAGTGGGAGCTCGACGACGACGATCCGCTGTCGCGCCATGCCGTCGCGTACCGGATCGACGCGGCGACGGGCGCGCGCCGCGCGATCGCGACCGGGCGGCTGCTGCCGTCGGGCACGATCGGGCGGGTCTCGGTGCTGGCCGACGCGCGCGGGCAGGGCGCCGGCTCGGCGGTGCTGCAGGCGCTGCTGGACGAGGCGCGACGCCGCGGCGAGCCTGCCGTGCGGCTCTATGCGCAGGAGAGACGGCCGTGCCGTTCTATGTGCGGCATGGCTTCTCGACGATCGGCGAATGGTTCGTCGAGGCCGGCGTGCGGCACGTCGAGATGACGCGCGCGCCGTGAGCGTCGCGGCGGCGTCAGCCGATGCGACGACCGTCGCGCGCGTCAACGCGCCTGCGTCGCGTCGATGTCGAACGTGAACGCGCGCTCGAATGCGCCGGGACGGACGATGCGGTGCGAGCCGTCGTCGTCGCAGCGTTCCTTGATTTCCACCGTCAGCCGCACGCCTTCCTTCATCGTGACCCGCAGCGCGGTGGTGCCGCGCGTGCCGTATTCGGGCGTCTCGATGAACGCGGCGGACAGCGCGCGCTCGCGCTCGAGCGGGATGCCCGTGTGCGGCAGCGCGTCGTCCGCGGCGATGTGCGGGTCGCGCATCAGCGCGATCAGGTCGTCGAGCGGGGGTGTCGGGTCGTCGGTCAGCAGCGTGCCGAGTTCGGCGCGCTTGCGCACCACTTTCGGCCAGGGCGTGTCGAGCCGCCCATTCGACAGCGCATGCACGCCGGCCGGCACGAGCACGGGCGCGTCGACGCCGGCCGCGTCCTCCGCCGCGCGGTTGCAGAACCACGCGAGCTCACGCCGCTTCCAGTCGCCGACCAGCAGGTTGAAGCCGTTGTACACCGCGGCATGCTCGGCGAGCCGTGCGAGGTAGTCGAGCGGCGCGACCGCTTGCCCGCCGAGGTAATCGGACACGAGCTTGCCGCGGGTCGGCGCGCCCGCGCGGATGTCGAACGGCGCGCGATAGTTCGTGAGCGCCGCGAAGCGGCCGTCGCGCGACACGCCGAGCCACGTGCCGCCGGCTTCGAGATCGCGGCCGGCCAGCAGGCCGGGCACATCCTCCCACCATGACAGCGGCGCACTGGTGCGACGGAAGAACTCGTCGCGGTTGGCGACCAGGGTGAACACGGGACCGGCGGCGGCATCGGGCTGCCAGTCGAAGGCAATCAGACACATCGGGCAAATCTCTCGCTTCGAACCTCGGCCGCCGGCCGCACCGCGCGGGCCGGCGCCTGAACATTGGGATGGCCGGTCAAGCCTCCGTCGGCCATGCGTAGGGCAGCGGCTCGAACGCGAGCGCCGGGCCGTCAGCCGCGCCGAGATGCACGCTGCCGCTTTCCAGCGCAGCGAGCTTGATCTCGACGAGTGCGTCGACGCCGCCGGCCGGTGCGGCCGCCGCGTTCACGACCATCCCGCACGGCTGGCTGGGGTCGTCGCTGTGGAACAGCTCGATGCCGGCGCGCACCGCATCGGTGTCGCCCGCGGCGTGCGCGAGCGCGGTGCGGCGCTTGATCGTGCCGCGATACTGGCTGCGGGCGACGATTTCCTGGCCCGGATAGCAGCCCTTGCGGAAATTCACCGCGCCGATCACGTCGAAATTGATCATCTGCGGCACGAACTGCTCGACGGCCGGCTGCGTGACGCGCGGCTCGCCCGCGCGGATGTCGAGCCAGTCCCACACGGCCGGCGACACGGCGGGCAGCTTGCCGTCGAGCGCGGCGAGCCGCGCGTCGACTTCCGCGCGCGGCCCGATCCACAGGTAGCGCCGCTTGCCGGCGGCGTCCGGCATGCGGATCAGCGCGCCGGCGGGGCCGTCGACCTTCACGTGCACGCCGTCCGGCAGCGCGTCGAAGATGCCCGACAGCGCGGCGCGCACGTCGCCGGCGAAGCCGACCACGGCAAGCGCGTCGCTGGCGTCCGCGAGCTTCGCCTTCGCGCGCAGCACGAACATCGACAGCCGCTTCTGCACCGCGGCCTGCACGTCCTTCGAGACCAGCAGGCGCACGTCATGGCCGGACCGCCAGGCGACGAACGATGCGAGCAGGCGCCCCTTCGGCGAGCAGTAGCCGGCGAGCCGCGCGCTCGCGGCGTCGAGGTGTTCGATGTCGTTGGTCAGCTGGGTGTGCAGGAACGTCGCGGCATCGTCGCCGGCGACGTCGATCACGCCGAACTGCGGCAGCGGCATGTATGCGCCCGCCGCGTCGAAATCGGCGGCCGGCGGACGGGGGAACACGGGAAGCGGGGCGGGTGCGGCCTGGGCAGCCGGTGAAGCGAACGGTGTGCTCATGGAATGAGGGAACAGTCAACCCTGACTTTGACGGAGGCGAGCAAGTATTATATGGGTCTTACCTGAGTCACGTTTCCATGTCCCTACTGAAGAAATGCGCCGCAACGGTCGCGGCGCTGGCCGTCGTTGTGGTCGCCGCCGGCGCGGGCGGCGCGTATTACTGGGCAACCCGCCCGCTGCTGCTCGGCGCCGCGCCGCTCGACGTCACGATCAAGCCGCGCAGCAGCGTGAAGAGCGTCGCGCAGCAGCTCAAGCGCGGCGGCGTGCCCGTCGAGCCGTTCGCGTTCGTCGCGATGACGCGCGTGCTCGGCCTGTCCAGCCAGCTCAAATCCGGCAACTACGAATTCAAGAGCGGCATCACGCCTTACGACGTGCTGCAGAAGATCGCGCGCGGCGACGTCAACGAACACGTCGCGACCGTGATCGAAGGCTGGACCTTCAAGCGGATGCGCGCGGAACTCGACGGGAATCCGGATCTCGTGCACACGACCGCCGGCATGAGCGACGCCGACCTGCTGCGCGCGATCGGCGCGCCGGACAGCGCGGTCAGGCGGGGCAGCGGCGAAGGGCTGTTCTTTCCCGATACCTACCTGTTCGACAAGGGCACGGTCGACCTGAACATCTACCGGCGCGCGTACCGCCTGATGCAGACGCGTCTCGACGAGGCATGGGCGGCGCGCGCGCCGGGCCTGCCGTACAAGACGCCTTACGAAGCGCTGACAGTCGCGTCGATCGTCGAGAAGGAAACCGGGCATGCGGCGGACCGCGCGTTCGTCGCGGCGGTGTTCGCGAACCGGCTGCGCATCGGCATGCCGCTGCAGACCGATCCGTCGGTGATCTACGGGCTCGGCGACGCGTACGACGGCCGCCTGCGCAAGCGCGACCTGCAGGCCGACACTCCCTACAATACGTACACCCGGCGCGGGCTGCCGCCGACGCCGATCGCACTGCCCGGCGTCGCGGCACTGCAGGCGGCGATCAATCCGGCGGCGACGAGCGCGCTCTACTTCGTCGCGAAGGGCGACGGCACGAGCGTGTTTTCCGACTCGCTCAACGACCACAACAAGGCCGTGGACAAATACATACGAGGTCAATAATGGCGCGCGGTAGATTCATCACGTTCGAAGGCATCGACGGGGCGGGGAAGACCACCCACCTCGAATGGTTTTGCGAACGGCTCCAGGACAAGCTGGCCGGCGCCGGCCGGCAGGTCGTCGTCACGCGCGAGCCGGGCGGCACGCAGCTCGGCGAGAAGCTGCGCGAGATCCTGCTGAACCAGCCGATGGACCTCGAGACCGAGGCGCTGCTGATGTTCGCCGCACGGCGCGAGCACCTCGCGCTCGTGATCGAGCCCGCGCTCGCGCGCGGCGACTGGGTCGTGTCCGACCGCTTCACCGACGCGACGTTCGCGTACCAGGGCGGCGGCCGCGGGCTGCCGCGCGACAAGCTCGAGGCGCTCGAGCGCTGGGTGCAGGGCGGCTTCCAGCCGGACCTGACCGTGCTGTTCGACGTCGCGCCGCAGGTCGCGAGCGAGCGGCGCGGCGCGGCGCGGATGCCCGACAAGTTCGAGAGCGAATCCGACGCGTTTTTCGCGCGCACGCGCGGCGAATACCTGCGGCGCGCGGCCGAGGCGCCGCAGCGCTTCGCGATCGTCGATGCGACGCAGTCGATCCCCGAGATCCGCAGGCAGCTCGAAGGCGTGCTCGCCGCGCTGTAACTCCGGACGGCCGCTTCGCTTACCTTTGGAACACACATGATCTATCCGTGGCAGACCGACGACTGGAACCGCCTGCAGCAACTGCGCGCGCAATGGCCGCATGCGCTGCTGCTGCACGGCCAGGCCGGGATCGGCAAGCTGCAGTTCGCGCAGCATCTCGCGCAGGGCTTCCTGTGCGAAACCCCGCAAACGAACGGCGAGCCGTGCGGCGCGTGCGCGGCCTGCACGTGGTTCGTGCAGGGCAACCATCCCGACTACCGGATCGTGCTGCCGGAAGCGCTCGCCGGCGAAGCGCCGGGCGCGGCGGATGACGCCAAGCCGGCGGACGCCGACGACGGCGGCAAGAAGACCCGCGCGCCGAGCAAGGAAATCAAGATCGAGCAGGTGCGCGCGCTGCTGGATTTCTGCGGCGTCGGCTCGCACCGCGGCGGGGCGCGCGTCGTCGTGCTGTATCCGGCCGAGGCGCTGAACGTCGCCGCGTCGAACGCGCTGCTGAAGACGCTGGAGGAGCCGCCGGCGGGCGTCGTGTTCCTGCTCGTGTCGGCGCGCATCGACCGCCTGCTGCCGACCATCATCAGCCGCTGCCGGCAATGGCCGATGACGGTGCCGGCGCCGGACGAGGCCGCCGCGTGGCTGGCCGCGCAGGGCGTCGCGGACGCGCCGGCGCTGCTGGCCGAGGCGGGCGGCGCGCCGCTCGCGGCGCTGGCGCTGGCGAGCGACGAGAACCGGCCGCTGCGCGACTTCACGCTCGGCCAGCTCGCGGCCGGCGCGGGGTGCGACCCGTTCGCGTGCGGCGAGGCGCTGCAGAAGCTGCCGGTGCCGCTCGTGCTCGGCTGGCTGCAGCGCTGGCTGTACGACCTGCTCGCGCAGCGGATGGCGGGCGCGCCGCGCTATTTCCCGGTCCATGCCGCCGCGCTCGCGCGCTGCGCGGACGCGCTCGACGCGAATGCGTTCGCGCGCTTCATGAAGACCGTGACGCGCCAGCGGATGGTCGAGAACCATCCGCTCAATGCGCGGCTGGTATTCGAGGAACTGTTTCTCGGATATCGTGAAATGTTCGAGTGAGCGCCGGCAAGCGGCTCGACCGCGCACAGGGCGCATAACCGGCGGCGCGGGCCCGAGCGGCCGCCCGTCACCCGCATTCAGGAAACACGATGTTCGTCGATTCTCACTGCCACATCAATTTCAAGGGTCTCGCGGACCGCCTGCCGGCGGTGCTCGAGAACATGCGCGAGCACGACGTCACGCACGCGCTGTGCGTGTCCGTCGATTTCGAGACCTTGCCCGAGGTGCTCGCGATCGCGCAGGCGCACGACAACGTCTATGCGTCGGTCGGCGTGCACCCCGACCACGAGGACGCACAGGAGCCGACGCTCGCCGAGCTGATCGAGCTGGCCGCGCACCCGAAGGTCGTCGCGATCGGCGAGACGGGCCTCGACTACTACCGCCTCGAAGGCCGCTCGATCGCCGACATGGAATGGCAGCGCGAGCGCTTCCGCACGCACATTCGCGCCGCGCACGCGACGCTGAAGCCGTTGATCATCCACACGCGGTCGTCGTCGGAGGACACGCTGCGGATCATGGCCGAGGAGCGCGCGGAGGTGCCGGGCGGCGTGATGCACTGCTTCACCGAGCCGTGGCCGGTCGCCGAGCAGGCGCTCGCGCAGAACTTCCACATCTCGCTGTCGGGGATCGTCACGTTCAAGAACGCGACCGACGTGCAGGACGTCGCGCGCCGCGTGCCGCTCGACCGGCTGCTGATCGAGACCGATTCGCCGTATCTCGCGCCGGTGCCGTATCGCGGCAAGCCGAATGAACCTGCGTACGTCAGCCATGTCGGACGCTTTATCGCATCCGAGCGCGGCATCGCCGTCGAGGCGCTGGCCGATGCGACGACGCAGAACTTTTTCCGGCTGTTCAAGATCGCCCGCTGACGGCGGTGCGACGCAGCCGACAACCCAGGGGAAGGAGCCCACAACAATGACCAAGCCGATCAAACATCTGCCGAAACGTGCGCTCGCCGCCGCGCTGGTCGCGGGCGGGCTGTTCGCGGCCGCCGGCGCGCACGCGGAGTCGCTCGAAGCGATCGTCAAGGCGGTCAAGTTCGACGACATTGCCGACATCGGCAAGCAGTTGAAGAACGGCCTTGATCCGAACACGCTCGCGCCGAACGGCGATCCGCTCATCGTGATCGCCGCGCGCGAGAAGTCCGACAAGGTGGCGGCGGCGCTCGCCGCGGCGCCGAACGTCGACCTCGAGAAGGAAGACAAGGCGGGCGAGAACGCGCTGATGCTCGCGTCGCTGAACGGCGACGTCGGTCTCGTGAAGCTCCTGATCGACAAGGGCGCGGAGGTCAGCAAGAAGGGCTGGGCGCCGCTGCACTACGCGGCCACCAACGGCCAGGATGCGGTCGTCAAGGTGCTGCTCGACCATGACGCGTACATCGACACGGCATCGCCGAACGGCACGACGCCGCTGATGATGGCGGCGCGCGGCAACCATGCGTCGACGGTGAATCTGCTGCTCGACCAGGGCGCCGATCCGCAGGTGAAGAACCAGCTCGGCATCACCGCGCTGGAGTTCGCGAAGCATTACAAGGCGCCGGATGCGATCGACATCCTGAGCAAGCGCACCGAGCGCATCGGGGCGGCGACGCCGGGCAATGCCCAAAAGAGTGCAAAATAGCGGTTTTGGGCGCGGCAGCTAGGTGCGGCCGGCGGCGCCTCGGATCGCTTTGACATAAGGAACACCATGTTGCGGGCTATGTTTTGTGCCGCGGCGTTCGCCGTGCCGTTGTCGGCGGCGGCTTTCACGGGCGCGGATCTCGATCGGCTGTGCGCGAAGACGGACGTGAAGTCGCGGGCGTCGTGCGCGGCCTACATCGAAGGCGCCGCCGACGGCGTCTACAACACGATCGATGCGATCGGCGGCACCACCGGGCCGCGGGTCGGCCAGTATTTCTGCCTGCCGCCCGACATCAAGGCGCAGCAGATGACCGACGCGGTGCGCAAGTACATCGCGGAGAATCCGAAGCTGGCCGACTACAACGCGAGCACCGCGGTGTCGCTCGGTCTCGGCAAGGCGTTTCCCTGCAGGGGCGGCAACTGAACTGAAGCCGTGTCCGGGCGCGGGCTGCGCCCGGGCGTCGCCGATGCATCCAGGACGAGGCGCATGATGCGCCTCCTGAACCGAAGAGGCTCAGGCGTCGATGATTTCACTCGAGGAACTGCGGCGCATCGCCGATGCGCCATTGCATTCGTGGCTCGGCACGCTGATCGTGTCGGCCGTCATCCTGCTGGTCGGCGCGGCCGCGCACCGGATCGGCGCGCGCATCGTCAAGCGCATCGCGAGCCCCTATCCGATGCTGAGCGTGGAACTGCGCTACATCGACAAGCCGTCGCTCGTCACGCTCGCGCTGCTCGCGCTCGAATTCGTATGGCTGCAGGCCGACGACGGCGTGCCGTTCGTGCGCGGCATGCGCGCCGCGGCGGCCGTCGGCACGATCGTGGCGCTGACCTGGCTGCTCGTGCGGCTCGCGGCCGCGGTCTGCGAGGCGATCATCCAGGCCCATCCGCTGGACACGGCGGACAACCTGCAGGCGCGTCGCATCCATACGCAGGCGCGCGTGCTGTCGCGGACCGTGATGGTGCTGATCGTGATCGTCGGCACCGGCGCCGCGCTGATGACGTTCCCGAACGTGCGCCAGGTCGGCGCGAGCCTGCTCGCGTCGGCCGGGGTCGCGGGCCTCGTCGCCGGCATCGCCGCGCGCCCGGTGCTCGGCAACCTGATCGCAGGCCTGCAGATCGCGCTGACGCAGCCGATCCGGCTCGACGACGTCGTCGTGATCCAGGGCGAGTGGGGGCGCATCGAGGAAATCACCGGCACCTACGTGTCGGTGCGACTGTGGGACCAGCGGCGGCTCGTCGTGCCGCTGCAATGGTTCATCGAGAATCCGTTCGCGAACTGGACGCGCAACAGTGCCGAAATCATCGGCACGGTGTTCCTGTCCGTCGACTACCGGACGCCGCTCGCGCCGCTGCGCGAGGAGCTCGCGCGGCTCGTCCAGGGCGCGCCCGAATGGGACGGCCGCGTGCAGGTGCTGCAGGTGACCGACGCGACCGAGCGCACGATGCAGTTGCGCGCGCTCGTCAGCGCGGCGGATTCGTCGCTGTGCTTCGACCTGCGCTGCCGCGTGCGCGAGGGGCTGATCGCGTACATCCAGTCGCATTACCCGCAGTGCCTGCCGCGCAGCCGCACCGAACTGTTTCCGCACGCCTCGGCGCCGGACGCGCCGAATCCCGCACGCCCGCGCGAACGCGCGCCTGCCGCCAGCACGGCGGCGAATACCGCGGCCGATCCGCAGGCCGTCGACGGACGCTGACCCGCCCCCGATCATGACGGCACTCCATACGCTCGCCATTGCCAACTACCGCTCGCTGCGCGAACTGATCGTGCCGCTCGCGGCGCTGAACGTCGTGACGGGGCCGAATGGCAGCGGCAAGTCGAGCGTGTACCGCGCGCTGCGGCTGCTCGCCGACACCGCGCAGGGCCGCGTGATCCCGTCGCTGGCCCGCGAAGGCGGGCTGCCGTCGACGCTGTGGGCCGGCCCCGAGCGGTTCTCGCGGTCGATGCTGGCGGGCGATGCGCCCGTGACGGGCACGGTGCGCTCGGGGCCGGTGAGCCTGAAGCTCGGCTTCGCGAGCGACGATTTCGGCTATGCGATCGACCTCGGCCTGCCGGTGAAGAACGACGACTCGATGTTCGGGCTCGATCCGGTCGTCAAGCGCGAATGCATCTGGAGCGGGCCGACGTTGCGGCCGTCGACGCTGCTGGTCGACCGGCAGGGCGCGCAGATTCGCGCGCGCGACGCATCGGGCGACTGGTCGACCGTCCCGCAGCCGGTCGCGAGCTTCGACAGCATGATGACGGAGTTCGCCGACCCGCGCGGCGCGCCGGAGATGATCGCGGTGCGCGAGCGGATCCGCTCGTGGCGCTTCTACGATCATTTCCGCACCGACGCGCAGGCGCCTGCGCGGCAGTCGCACGTCGGCACCCACACCCCCGTGCTCGCGGACGACGGCGCCGACCTTGCCGCCGCGCTGCGGACGATTCGCGAGATCGGCGACGGCGCGGCGCTCGACGCGGCGATCGACGACGCGTTTCCGGGCGCGTCGGTCGAGATCGACAATCCGGGCGCCCGCGGCCGCTTCGAGGTGCTGATGCGCCAGCCGGGGCTGCTGCGTCCGCTGGCGGCCGCCGAGCTGTCGGACGGCACGCTGCGCTACCTGCTGCTCGCGGCGGCGCTCCTGACGCCGCGGCCGCCCGCGCTGATGGTGCTGAACGAACCGGAGACGAGCCTGCATCCGGACCTGCTGCCGGCGCTCGGCCGCCTGATCGCGCAGGCGGCGCGGCATTCGCAGGTGATCGTCGTGTCGCATGCGGCGCGGCTGATCGCGACGCTCGAGCGCGAGGCCGGCTGCGAGTCGCTCGTGCTCGACAAGCGGCTCGGCGCGACCGCGCTCGTCGATGCCGACACGCGGGATTTGCCGCCGTGGAAATGGCCGTCGCGCTGACGCGCGGCGCGTCGTCCGCCGGGGCTCCGACCCCTGTATCGGCAGGGGGGGCGAGTGTATCCGGTCTGTAACAACACCCATAAAATGCAAGACCCCCGGTGCGTCCCGGCCGGATCGCCAATAATGAGATATTCGGGCGGTGCTGCGCCGACCCTTTGGAGACGTGGATCATGAGAATTGCCCAGATCGCCCCGCTGACCGAGTCGGTGCCGCCGAAGCTGTACGGCGGCACGGAGCGCGTCGTGTCGTACATCACCGAGGCGCTCGTCGACCTCGGTCACGACGTGACGCTGTTCGCGAGCGGCGATTCGACGACGCGCGCGAAGCTCGAGCCGGTGTGGCCGCGCGCGCTGCGGCTCGACTCGTCGATCCGCGACCGGATCGCGCCGCACATGCTGCTGATGGAAACGGTCGCGCGCCGCGCGAAGGACTTCGACGTCCTGCATTTCCACATGGACTATTACTCGTTCTCGGTCTTCAACCGCCAGGAAGTGCCGTACGTGACGACGCTGCACGGCCGGCTCGACCTGCCCGAGCAGCAGCCGGTGTTCGACACGTTCAACACGGCGCCGGTGATCTCGATCTCGAACGCGCAGCGCCAGCCGCTGCCGCAGGCGAAATGGCTGACGACGGTCTATCACGGGCTGCCGGAGACGCTCTACACGCCGCAGCCGGTCGAGCCGCGCTATCTCGCGTTCCTCGGCCGCATCTCGCCGGAAAAGCGCGTCGACACGGCGATCCGCATCGCGCAGCAGTGCGGGCTGCCGATCAAGGTCGCCGCGAAGATCGACGCGGCCGACCAGGAGTATTTCGAACGCGAGATCAAGCCGCTGTTCGCGCTGCCGCACGTCGAATACATCGGCGAGATCGCCGATCACCAGAAAGCGGAATTCCTGTCGGGCGCGCATGCGCTGCTGTTCCCGATCGACTGGCCGGAGCCGTTCGGCCTCGTGATGGTCGAGGCGATGGCGTGCGGCACGCCGGTGATCGCGTTCAATCGCGGCTCGGTGCCGGAGGTGCTGGACGAGGGCGTGTCGGGCTTCATCGTCGAGGACGAGATCAGCGCGGTCGCGGCCGTCAACCGGCTGCACCTGCTGCCGCGCGCACGCGTGCGGCAGCGCTTCGAGGAGCGCTTCACGTCGCGCCGGATGGCGCAGCAGTACGTCGACGTCTATCAGTCGCTGATCCGCGCGCAGAAGCGCGCGCGTTTCAAGGTGATCGATTCGACGACCTGACGCGTGGCGCGCAGGCGAAAAAAAAACGGCGATGCCCGTGAGGGCATCGCCGTTTGCATATGGACTGCCCGCGCGGGGCGCGGGCAGCGTGCGTCAGATCTTCAGCTTGGTGACCTTCGTGCCGTTGATCGACACGTCGCCCATCAGGCCGGCGTTCGTCAGCACGAACACCTGCACCGGCGCGGTGGCCGTATTGGTGTCGACCGCGCCGTTCGCGCCCACCTTCACCAGCGCGACCGACGCGCCCGCGCCGGCGGCCCAGCCGTCCGAGCCGCGGAATTCGTTGAGCGATTCCTGCGTCATGAACAGGAACACGATCGCCTTCGATTGCGCGCCCGCCTGCAGGCCGACCGACAGCGACGACGTGTTGTAGTAGCCGACCGTGCTGCCGCCGACGCGCAGCGCGCCGTTGCCGGTCTGGCCGCCGACGATGAAGCCGGCCTGGAGCACTTCGGGGAACACCAGCACGCCGCGCGATTTCGCGACGAGCTCACGCGAGCCCTTGACCGTGGAATACAGGCGCGACAGCGTCGCGTCGACGCTCGAATCGATCGCCTGGCGCTTCGACGCATTGGTCGCGGCGGTGTCGGGCTTGTCGGGGGTCGTGGTGCAACCGGCGAGCGCGAGGCTGCCGACGATGAGCGCGGCGGCGGCTTTCAGTGCGAGATTCCGTTTTTGCATCGTTCTTCTCCATCGGGTGATGTACAGGGTGAGTCGCGCCGTTCAAGGGGCGGATCACGTCGGCAGTTATATCACAGCGGATTACGGGAGGCTTTTCATTGGGAAGTGAAAAAGCGTCAAATCGTCAAGTTGTGTCGCTATCCGCCGACGAACTGCGCGCACGCGCGCGGCGGCGCGGCGCATGCGCCGGCGGCTTGCAGGCCAAGGGGAGGGCGGGCGCGGTGCGGCGATGCGCGTCAGTGCGGCACCGGCGGCTTGATCGGCGGCCGTCGCAGCGCGCGACGGATCAGCGCGATGACGACGCCGCATGCGAACAGGAACGCGGCCGGCACGACCCAGTAGCCGACGAACGCATGCCACAGATAGCTCGCGAGCGTGTTGCGGCGCACCACGTACTCGTCGCGCGCGGCCTGCTGGCGGGGGGCATTGGCGGCGAGCACGTCGGCGGGGCAGCCGGCCGCACGCGCTTCGTCAGGGTCGCCGTGACAGCGCGCGGCGGCGCCGGCGGCGCGCTGCGCATCGGTGAGCTGCCAGGTGGTCAGCGCGAGCTGCAGGTCCGCCTTGTTGTAGGCCATTTCCTCGCGGATCTCGCGCACGGCGACGATCGCGACGGGGACGGCCCAGAACACGATCACGATCACCCAGCGGCGGAACCAGCGATGTTGTCTCCATGCCATCCAAGCCTCCGTTTGACGCGGCGTACGCGTCCGTGTCGAGGGCGGCCCGATGGCGCTTCTTATGCTTGGATGGGCCGCATTGCAGCCATCATAGAAGAAAACGCGGCGAATTGCCGCACCATGTGGCGGCGTTCGAACGGCGCGATGCGGCCCAGGCGACGCGGCAGCGCAGGGAGGCGCACCGGACACAACGGGGCCGGTGTGCGGGCCGGCGCGTCGAGGCAGGCTGCGCGATCGCGCCGGTCGATGCACGCGCAACGAAACGCACCGAAAATGAAAAATGCCGCGCCCGCCGAAGCGGTGCGCGGCATTCGCGCGGGAGCGCCGGGACTCAGTTGGCCGGCTGATTGCTCAGGCAGCTCTTCATGAACGCCTTGCGCTCGTCGCCCTTCTTGCCGGCGGCGTCCTTGTTGCAGGCCTTCATCTTGTCCTGCTGCGACATCGCCTTCGCCGGCTTCGCCGACAGGCAGTCCTTCATGAATGCCTTGCGTTCGTCGCCCGTCTTGCCGGCTGCCTGGGTGTTACAGGCCTTCATCTTGTCCTGCTGGCTGTTCGCCGCGAATGCGGGGGAAGCGAGCATGCCGCCGACGAGCAGTGCGGCTGCGAGCGATTGGATTTTCATTTGACACTCCCATGGGGTGAACTGCGTTTTATTGACGCCATCGCGAAGCGGGACACATAGCGGGGACGCATCGCGCCGCGCGCTCCGATTATGGCGAATCAATGTGAAAACACCAAAACGGCTTTCCTATAACGCGGCGGCCGACTCGATCGTTGACGGCACGCGTGCGCCGATCATCGGGACAAACCATGACGCGCGGCGGCCGCGTCGAGGGTGCGCGCGCCGAACTTGGCGGCGGGCCGGCCGCAAGCCATTACAATCGCGGCCATGAACACTTCGAACATTGCATCTCCTTCGTCCGCGCCGGCGTTGCCGCGCATCGCCGTCCTCGCCACCGGCGGCACCATCGCCGGGGCCGCGCCCGACGCCGCCAGCACAGCCGGCTACCAGGCCGGCGCGCTCGGCGTCAACTTCCTGCTCGACGCAGTGCCGGCGCTCGCGTCTGTCGCGCGCATCGACGCCGAACAGGTCGCCAGCATCGACAGCAAGGATCTCGCGCTGCCGCTGTGGAACACGCTGGCCGCGCGCATCGATGCGCTGATGGCCGACGACGCCGTCGACGGCATCGTGATCACGCATGGCACCGATACGCTCGAGGAAACCGCCTACGCGCTGCACCTGACCGTGCGGGGCGACAAGCCGGTCGTGCTGACCGCGGCGATGCGCCCGGCGACCGCGCTGTCGTCCGACGGCCCGCTCAACCTGCTCAACGCGGTGACGGTCGCGGCTCACCCGGCCGCGCGCGGGCAGGGCGTGCTGGTCGCATTCAACAACCGGATCCATGGCGCGCGCGACGTCGTGAAGTCGAGCACGTATGCGGTCGATGCGTTCCAGTCGCCGGAACTCGGCGCGCTCGGCTGGGTGCAGGACGGCCGCGTCGAATTCGCGCGGCGCGTGACGCGTCCGCACGATTCGCAACTGGTGATGCGTAATGCATGGCCGGCGGTCGAGGTTGTCGCCAGCTATTCAGGGGTCACGCGCACCGCCGTCGATGCGCTCGTCGCGGCCGGCGTGCGCGGGCTCGTCGTCGCGGGCACCGGCAACGGCTCGATCCATGCGACGCTGCAGGCGGCGCTCGCCGATGCGGTGAAGCAGGGCGTCGTCGTGGTCCGCGCGTCGCGGGCCGGCTCGGGGCACGTGATGAAGAACGGCGCGGCCTGCGACGACGCGCTCGGCTTCGTGAGCGCGGGCTCGCTGAACCCGTTCAAGGCGCGCGTGCTGCTGATGCTCGCGCTCGCGAACGGGATCGGCGCGCGCGACGCATTGCAGCGCGTGTTCGATACGCTGTGACGGCCGGCCGCTGATAGGGCGGCGCGTGTCGCGTGCAATGAAAAACGCAGGCCGACGGCCTGCGTTTTTTATGTCGGTGTCGCGCCGGACGCTCAGGACTGCGGCGGGATCACGAGCTTCTGGCCCGGATAGATGCGGTCGGGGCTCGACAGCATCGGCTTGTTCGCTTCGAAGATCACCGGGTACTTGTTCGCGTCGCCGTACACTTCCTTCGCGATCGCGGACAGCGTATCGCCCGGCTTCACGTCGTGGTACTGGACTTCCGGATCGTCCGGCTGGAGGTCGTCGTCGTTGACGCCCGCGACGCCCTGCACGTTGCCGGCCGCGACCTTGACCTTGGCCTTCGTGTCGAGATCGGCGACGCTGCCCGACAGCGTCACGGTGCGCGACGCGCCGTCGAACGCGACGCTCAGGTTCGACGTGTCGAGGCCCTGCGTGTCGATGTAGTGCTTGATCGCATCGGCCGCGGTCTGGTTTGCCGCATTCGGATCTTCCGCCGCTTGCGCGTCGGCGTGACCCAGCAGTTTTTCACCCGCCTCTTTGATAAACGAAAGAAGACCCATCGCTGCACTCCCTAGGTGGGTTGAAAAGAAAACGCGCCGTGAAGTGGCGAAAAAAACACCGCGCTGGCACGAATGCGCGCGCGGCGGTTTTCTCGAAAGGCGTGGCGAAAGTGTAGGCGTTCACGGCGACGATTGCATGACTTATTGCACGCGTGAACGTAAAGAAGTGTAAGACGTGAAATCCGACAGACGGACACCCGACGACGACGTCTGACCGACCAAGGCTTCCCCGGCGTCGCCGGGTGCCGCTGCGGACCCCACCTCGCCGCTCTCAGCCCAGAGCGGCGTTTTTCGCCCCGTCGCACGCGAGCTGCGATGCGTGGCGGGGCGCCCCACGGAGATGCGCGATGATGCGCGCATCGATGCGGTCCGGCACGCGGAACCGCAAGTGTGGCGTGTGCGCGTGTCCGCGATGACCGCGGATGGGCGCGATTGCGTCAGGCGACCTTGGCTTGCGCGTGCGGCTGCGCGATCTCGAAGTTCGACATGATCTCGAGCGCGCGCACGAGCGCCGAGTGATCCCAGGCCTTGCCGCCGTGCGATGCGCAGACGCTGAACAATTGCTGCGCGCTCGCGGTATGCGGCAGCGCGAGGCCGAGCTTGCGCGCGCCGTCGAGCGCGAGGTTCAGGTCCTTCTGGTGCAGCTCGATGCGGAAGCCCGGATCGAACGTGCGCTTCGTCATCCGCGCGCCGTGCACTTCGAGGATCCGCGACGCGGCGAAGCCGCCCATCAGCGCCTGGCGCACGCGCTCCGGATCGGCGCCCGAGCGTGCGGCGAACAGCAGCGCTTCGCCGACGGCCTCGATGTTCAGCGCGACGATGATCTGGTTCGCGACCTTGCAGGTCTGGCCCGCGCCGTTGTCGCCGACGAGCGTGATGTTCCTGCCCATCCGCTCGAACAGCGGCTTCGCGCGTTCGAAGGCCTGCTCCGGGCCGCCGACCATGATCGTCAGCGTCGCCTCGCGCGCGCCGACTTCGCCGCCGGACACCGGCGCGTCGAGGTAGTCGCAGCCGAGCGCGTTGATGTCCTTCGCGAATGCCTGCGTGTCGAGCGGCGAGATCGAGCTCATGTCGATCACGAGCTTGCCGGCGGTGAGGCCCTTCGCGACGCCGTCGTCGGCGAACAGCACGTTGCGCACGTCGGGCGTGTCCGGAACCATCGAGATGATGATGTCCGCGTGCTTCGCGACTTCGGTCGAGTTCGCGACGACCTTCGCGCTCGCCCGCAGGTCGTCCGGCACCGGAAACGCGCCGTTCACGACGAGCTGATGATCGCCCTTGAGCAGGTTGCGCGCCATGTGCGCGCCCATGATGCCGAGGCCGATGAAACCGATGGTTGCCATATGAGTGTCTCCTTGTAGGGGCGATGACGGAAAGGGCGAGGCTCAGGCGGCGCGGCGCGCCGACCCCGGTGCGCAGCCGGCGACGCGTTGCAGCCAGCCGAGCCCTTCGGTCGTGGTGGTGCGCGGCTTGTATTCGCAGCCGACGTAGCCGGCATAGCCGAGCCGGTCGAGCAGCGCGAACAGGAACGCGTAGTTGATCTCGCCCGTGCCCGGCTCGTTGCGGCCCGGGTTGTCCGCGAGCTGCACGTGGCCGATCGACGCGAGGTTGCGTTCGATCGTCGCGGCCAGTTCGCCTTCCATGCGCTGCATGTGATAGATGTCGTACTGCAGGAACAGGTTGTCCGAGCCGACCGCGCGGATCACGTCGAGCCCTTCGGCCGAGCGGTTCAGCGCGAAGCCCGGGATGTCGAACGAATTGCACGGCTCGACGAGCAGGCGGATGCCTTCGCGCTTCAGCGCATCGGCCGCGAAGCGCAGGTTGTCGACGATCGTGACGAAGGTCGTGTCGCGCGCCGTGCTCGCCGACGGAATCCCGACCAGGCAGTTCAGCTGCGGCACCTTCAGCGCCTTCGCATACTCGATCGCGCGGCCGACGCCTTCCTGGAACTCGCCGACACGATCGGGCAGGCACGCGATGCCGCGCTCGCCCTGGTCCCAGTTGCCGGCGGGCAGGTTGTGCAGCACGAGGCGCAGGCGGTGCGTCTCGAGCCGCTCGGCGAGTTCCTCTTTCGCGTACGGATACGGGAACAGGAACTCGACGGCGTCGAAGCCCGCGTCGGCGGCCGCCTTGAAGCGGTCGAGGAACGGCACTTCGTTGAACAGCATGGTCAGGTTGGCTGCAAACTTCGGCATGAGCTAAGCCTCTTCGGTCGGTCAGTAGGAATGGGGCGGGTCAGTCGAGCAGCGAGATCGCGGTCGGCGCGTGTTCGGCTTTGTCGGCGAGATCCTCGAACTCGTTGATCGCGTCGATCTCGGCGCCCATCGAGATGTTGGTCACGCGCTCGAGGATCACTTCGACGATCACCGGCACGCTGAACTCTTCCGCGAGCGCCTGCGCCTGCTTCAGCGCCGGCTCGATCTCTTCCGGCCTGGACACGCGCAGCGCCTTGCAGCCGAGGCCTTCGGCCACCGCGACGTGATCGACGCCGTAGCCGTTCAACTCCGGCGCGTTGACGTTGTCGAACGCGAGCTGCACGCAGTAGTCCATGTCGAACGCGCGCTGCGCCTGGCGGATCAGCCCGAGGTACGAGTTGTTCACGACGACGTGCACGTACGGCAGCTTGAACTGCGCGCCGGCGGCGAGCTCCTCGATCATGAACTGGAAGTCGTAGTCGCCCGACAGCGCGACGATCGGCCGTTGCGGATCGGCCGCGCGCACGCCGAGCGCGGCGGGGATCGTCCAGCCGAGCGGGCCGGCCTGGCCGCAGTTGATCCAGTTGCGCGCCTTGAACACGTGCAGGAACTGCGCGGCGGCGATCTGCGACAGGCCGATCGTGCTCACGTAGCACGTGTCGCGGCCGAACACCTTGTTCATCTCCTCGTACACGCGCTGCGGCTTGACAGGCACGTCGTCGAAGTGCGTCTTGCGCTGCAGCGTGCGCTTGCGCTGCTGGCATTCGGCCACCCACGCGCCGCGGTCCTTCAGCTTGCCGGCGGCCTTCCATTCCTGCGCGACGGCAACGAACAGCTCGAGCGCGGCCTTCGCGTCGGACACGATCCCCAGATCCGGGCCGAACACGCGGCCGATCTGGGTCGGCTCGATGTCGACGTGGACGAACGTGCGGCCCTTCGTGTAGACGTCGATGCTGCCCGTGTGGCGGTTCGCCCAGCGGTTGCCGATGCCGAGCACGAAGTCGGACGCGAGCAGCGTCGCGTTGCCGTAGCGGTGCGACGTCTGCAGGCCGACCATGCCGGCCATCAGCGGATGGTCGTCGGGTATCGCGCCCCACGACATCAGCGTCGGGATCACCGGCACGCCGACGGTTTCCGCGAACGCGACGAGCAGGTCCTCGGCCGCCGCGTTGAGCACGCCGCCGCCCGACACGATCAGCGGCTTGTCCGCGTCGTTGAGCATCGCGAGCGCCTTCTCGACCTGCGCGCGGGTCGCCGCGGGCTTGTAGACGGGCAGCGGCTCGTAGGTGTCGATGTCGAATTCGATCTCGGCGAGCTGCACGTCGATCGGCAGGTCGACCAGCACCGGGCCCGGGCGGCCCGAGCGCATCAGGTGGAACGCCTGCTGGAACACGCGCGGCACGAGCGCCGGCTCGCGCACGGTGACGGCCCACTTGGTGACCGGCTTCGCGATCGACTCGATGTCGACCGCCTGGAAGTCTTCCTTGTAGAGGCGCGCGCGCGGCGCCTGGCCGGTGATCGCGAGGATCGGAATCGAGTCGGCCGACGCCGAGTAGAGGCCCGTGATCATGTCGGTGCCGGCGGGGCCCGACGTGCCGATGCACACGCCGATGTTGCCTGGAGCGGCGCGCGTATAGCCTTCGGCCATGTGCGACGCGCCCTCGACGTGGCGGGCCAGCACGTGGCTGATGCCGCCCGATTTGCGCATCGCGGAATAGAACGGGTTGATCGCGGCGCCCGGCACGCCGAACGCGGTCTGGATGCCTTCCTTCTCGAGCACGAGCACGGCGGCGTCGACGGCTCTCATCTTGGCCATGAATGTCTCCTTGAATGTTTTTGCGGATCTTGCGAATCGGTCTGTTGGAGACACTTTAGGGATGCATCAAAGGTTTGATAAGATCAGCCGGAGTCGCTTTTTTCGAAACTAAAAGTATCGAATGACGGCAGGTCGGGCGTTGGCCGGCCGTCACCGTCATGCAGGAGACACGGGATGGACCGCTTCAAGCAGATCGAGACGTTCGTGCGGGTCGCGGACGCGGGCAGCCTCGCGGCCGCGGCGCTCGAGGAGGGCGTGTCGCCGGTCGTGCTCGGACGGCGCATCGACGCGCTGGAGAAGCGTCTCGGCGTGAAGCTGATGTACCGCTCGACGCGGCGGCTCGTCGTCAGCGAGGAAGGCGCGGCATTCCTCGAGCGCTGCCGCGGCCTGCTCGCGGAATGGGACCAGGCCGAGAACGAGCTGGCCGCCGGGCGGCGCGCGGTGAGCGGCCACCTGATCGTGTCCGCGCCGGCCGCATTCGGCCGCAAGCACGTCGCGCCGCACGCGCCGGGCTTTCTCGCCGACAAGCCGGACATGCAGTTGTCGTTCAACCTGACCGACCGGGTCGTCGACCTCGTGCGCGAAGGCTACGACCTGTCGATCCGGATCGGCGGCGCGGTCGATCCGAACTTCGTCGCGGTGAAGCTCGCGTCGAACCGGCGCGTCGTCTGCGGCACGCCGGATTATTTCCGCCGGCACGGCCGCCCGAAGACGCTCGACGACCTGCTGAAGCACAACTGCCTCGCGTTCAACCTGCAAGGCGGCCAGAACCGCGGCTGGTATTTTCAGCGTAACGGCAAGATCGTCACGATGCGCGTGACGGGCAACCTCGACTGCAACGACGGCGAACTGCTGCACCGCTGGGCGTCGGAAGGGCTCGGGCTCGGCTGGCGCTCGACCTGGGAGATCGCCGCGCAGCTCGAGACGGGCGAGCTCGAGACCGTCCTCGACGACTATGCACTGCCCGACTATGACATCCTCGCCGTCTATCCGCAGCAGCGCTACGTGCCGGCGCGCGTGCGCTATTTCATCGACTACCTGCGCGACGCGTACGCGCGCGCCGGCTACTGGAGCAGCCCGCCGTGAGCGCCGCCGCGCCGTCGTCTCGGGAGTGCGCGAAGGCCCGCGCCGACGGTTCGGGCGATTCAAGTCGTTGAAAACACGGCCGAATCTGCCGGGAAAAGCTGGGTCGGTGTTGCATGCGGCCCGTATCCGGGTTAAAATCTTCAGCTTCTCACTTGCCACACCGGTTCAGACGCCCGGGTGGCTTCAATCCACAAGGAGTGTGTAATGCGTCATTACGAAATCGTCTTCATCGTGCACCCCGATCAGAGCGAGCAAGTGCCCGCGATGATCGAGCGTTACAAGACCACGATCACGTCGCACGGCGGCCAGATCCACCGTGTCGAAGACTGGGGCCGTCGCCAGCTGGCCTACATGATCGAGAAACTCGCGAAGGCTCACTACGTCTGCATGAACATCGAGTGCGACCAGACGACGCTCGACGAACTCGAACACGCGTTCAAGTTCAACGACGCCGTGCTGCGTCACCTCATCGTCAAGATGAAGAAGGCCGAGACCGGCCCGTCGCCGATGATGAAGGAAGTTCAGCGCGAAGAAGCCAAGAAGGCGGCTGCAGCTCAGCCGACCGAAGCGCAGGCTTAAGCTCGTAACCTTTAAGCCATCAAGGAGCACGCGACTCACGTGAACAGGTTGCAATTGACGGCGAGCGTCGTCGAGCGCGCAGCGGTGCGGTACACGCCCGCCGGCGTTCCGATCGCAAGCGCGACGTTGCAGCACCGCACGGAAGTCGTCGAGGCAGGCATTCGCCGTCAGGTCGAGATGACGATCGAGGCGGTGGCGGCCGGCGAGGCGAGCGGCAGGCTGGAAGGCTGTGAAATGGGCGTCGAGACGCTGTTCACAGGTTTCCTGGCGAAGAAGAGCCGCAACGCGCGCACCTTGGTGTTTCACATCACAGCATTGCAGGACCTTGGAAAGGACTGAACATGGCCCGCCCCACTGGTAAGAAATTCGACAAGCGTCGTCAGCAACAAAACCCGCTCTTCAAGCGCAAGAAGTTCTGCCGCTTCACCGCGGCCGGCGTCGAGCAGATCGACTACAAGGACACGGAAACGCTGAAGGACTTCATCGGCGAAAACGGCAAGATCACGCCGGCTCGCCTGACGGGCACGAAGGCGCACTATCAGCGTCAGCTGGACACGGCAATCAAGCGCGCGCGTTTCCTCGCGCTGCTGCCGTACACCGATCAGCACAAGGCGTAATCAGGCGACGCAATAAGGAGAATTCGAATGCAAATCATTCTGTTGGAAAAAGTCGCCAATCTGGGCAACCTCGGCGATATCGTCAAGGTCAAGGACGGTTACGCTCGCAACTTCCTGATCCCGAACCGCAAGGCTCGCCGTGCAACGAAGGAAGCGATCGCTGAATTCGAAGTGCGTCGCGCAGAGCTCGAGAAGGTCGCCGCTGAAAAGCTGGCAGCTTCGCAGGCAGTCGGCGAGAAGCTGGCAGGCCAGTCGTTCGAAATCACGCAGAAGTCGGGCGTCGACGGCCGTCTGTTCGGCTCGGTCACGAACGGCGACGTTGCCGAACTGCTGAAGAAGGCAGGCTACGACGTCGAGAAGGCGCAGGTTCGCATGCCGGAAGGCCCGCTGAAGATGATCGGCGAGCACGGCGTTCAGGTCGCGCTGCACACGGACGTCGTCGTCGACGTCACGATCAACGTGATCGGCGACCACGCGTAAGCGACAGGCAGTCTCGCCGGGCGGCTCCCGCCGCCCGGATGAAGGGCAGGCGCCCGGGCAACCGGGGCCTGCCTTTTTTGTTGTCCGGCAGCCGGCGGCCGCGCTGGCATCTCCGCGCCCAATTCGCGATAATCCCAACCCATGAACGCGCCGCAAGATCCTCAAATCGAATCGCTGAAAGTCCCGCCGCACTCGGTCGAAGCCGAGCAGTCGGTGCTGGGCGGCCTGTTGCTCGACAATGCGGCGTGGGACCGGATCGCCGACTATCTGTCGCAGGGCGATTTCTACCGCTACGACCACCGGATCATCTTCGAGCACATCGGCAGGCTGATTGCGTCGACGCGTCCGGCCGACGTGGTGACCGTGTACGAAGCGCTGACCACGTCGGGCAAGGCGGACGACGTCGGCGGGCTCGCGTACCTGAACGCGCTTGCGCAGAATACGCCGAGCGCCGCGAACATCCGCCGCTATGCGGAAATCGTGCGCGACCGCGCGGTGCTGCGCCGGCTCGTGTCGGTGGCCGACGAGATTTCCGCCGATGCATTCAATCCGCAGGGCAAGGAAGTTCGCCAGCTGCTCGACGCGGCGGAAGCGAAGGTGTTCTCGATCGCCGAAGAGGGCGCGCGCGGCAACCAGGGCTTCCTCGAGATCGGGCCGCTGCTCACGCAAGTCGTCGAGCGCATCGACACGCTGTATCACACCGCGAATCCGAGCGACGTCACCGGCACGCCGACGGGCTTCGTCGACCTCGACCGGATGACGTCGGGGATGCACGGCGGCGAGCTGATCATCGTCGCCGGCCGCCCGTCGATGGGTAAAACGGCCTTCTCGATGAACATCGGCGAATACGTCGCGGTCGAGTACGGGCTGCCGGTCGCGGTGTTCTCGATGGAAATGCCGGGCACGCAGCTCGTGATGCGTATGCTCGGTTCGGTCGGGCGGCTCGACCAGCACCGGATGCGGACCGGGCGGCTGACCGACGAGGATTGGCCGAAGCTGACCCACGCGGTGCAGAAGATGAGCGAGGCACAGCTCTTCATCGACGAGACGGGCGGCCTGAACCCGATGGAATTGCGTTCGCGGGCGCGCCGGCTCGCGCGCCAGTGCGGCAAGCTCGGCCTCATCATCGTCGACTACCTGCAGCTGATGACGGGCTCGTCGCAGGGCGAGAACCGCGCGACCGAAATCTCGGAAATCTCCCGCTCGCTGAAGAGCCTCGCGAAGGAGCTGGACGTGCCGGTGATCGCGCTGTCGCAGCTCAACCGCGGCCTCGAACAGCGTCCGAACAAGCGTCCGGTGATGTCGGACCTGCGGGAATCGGGCGCAATCGAACAGGACGCGGACGTGATCCTGTTCATCTACCGGGACGAAGTCTACAATCCGGACAGCCCGGACAAGGGCACTGCCGAAATCATCATCGGCAAGCAGCGTAACGGCCCGATCGGGCCCGTTCGACTCACGTTCCTGGGGCAATACACGAAGTTCGACAACTTTGCAGGTGCACAGAACTTCTACGGCGAGTAACGCCGGTTGTAAACCCCTATTTCACGAAACGTTGTATCCCGTCTCGGTGCGCGCGCACGCTTCATGTGCGCGCCGGACGGGAAACGGTACAATGTCGCCGATTTTTGTGACAGCCGTTTGACCATCTTTCAGGAATTCCATGTTCGGTCGATTCATGCCCACCGAGGGCAAGTTCTTCGAAATCTTCAACGCGCACGCGAAGTACATCGTTTCCGGTGGCCGCGAACTCGAACTGCTGATCGACAATCTCGCCGACGCCGAGATTCACAAGCAGAACGTGCAGCTGGCCGAGAAGGCCGCTGACAAGCTGACGCACGAAGCGATCGATCTGCTCCACAAGACGTTCATCACGCCGCTCGACCGCGACGAGATCCACAAGCTGATCACGACGATGGACGACATCCTCGACCTGATGGAGGACGTCGCGACCGCCGTGTCGCTGTACGACGTGCAGGCGGTGACGTCCGAGGCGAGCCAGCTCGCGCATATCGTCACGCAGTCGGCGCAGCACGTGCAGCAGGCCGTCGCGCTGCTGTCGGACATGAAGCAGTCCGCGCAGATCCTCAAGGCGTGCGAAGAGATCGACCGCTGGGAATCGGAGGCGGACCGCGTGCTGCGCGCGGCGATGTCGAAGCTGTTCCGCGAAGAGAACGACGTGAAGAACCTCATCAAGCTGAAGGCGATCTACGAGCTGCTCGAAGAGATCACCGACAAATGCGAGGACGTCGCGAACATCATCGAAGGCATCGTGCTGGAAAACGCCTGAGCGGAACACGATGCATTCGATACAACTTGCCCTATGGATGGTCGCGGCGCTGGTGCTCGTCGCGCTCGTATTCGACTTCATGAACGGCTTCCACGACGCGGCGAACTCGATCGCCACCGTCGTGTCCACCGGGGTGCTGAAGCCGCAGCAGGCGGTGGCATTTGCCGCCGCGTTCAACGTCATCGCGTATTTCATCTTCCACCTGAAGGTCGCGCAGACCGTCGGCAAAGGCACGATCGATCCCGGGATCGTCGACCACTATGTCGTGTTCGGCGCGCTCGTCGGCGCGATCGCCTGGAACGTGATCACCTGGTACTACGGGATTCCGTCGAGCTCGTCGCACGCGCTGATCGGCGGCCTCGTCGGCTCGGCGCTCGCGAAGTCGGGCTGGGGATCGCTGAACATCGACGGGCTGATGAAGACGATCGCGTTCATCTTCATCTCGCCGCTGCTCGGCTTCATCCTCGGTTCGCTGTTCATGCTCGGCGTGTCGTGGCTGTACTTCCGCACCGCGCCGAGCAAGGTCGACCGGCGGTTCCGCCGCCTGCAACTGCTGTCGGCCGGGCTGTACAGCCTCGGCCACGGCGGCAACGACGCGCAGAAGACGATCGGCATCATCTGGATGCTGCTGATCGCGACCGGCTACGCGTCGGCGGGCTCCGACGCGCCCCCGGCATGGGTGATCGGCGCGTGCTACCTGTCGATGGGCCTCGGCACGCTGTTCGGCGGCTGGCGGATCGTGCGCACGATGGGCCAGAAGATCACCAAGCTGAAGCCGGTCGGCGGGTTCTGCGCGGAGACGGGCGGCGCAATGACGCTGTTCATCGCGTCGTTCCTCGGCATCCCGGTGTCGACGACCCATACGATCACCGGCGCGATCGTCGGCGTCGGCGCGACGCAGAAGCTGTCGGCCGTGCGCTGGGGCGTCGCCGGCAACATCGTGTGGGCGTGGGTACTGACGCTGCCGGCGTCCGCGCTGTTCGCGGCGGGCGGCTGGTGGCTCGGCCATCGGATCTTCTGATCGCGACGCCGCCCGGGTCGCATCAGAACCATGCGCCGCTAACCGTAAGGTTGCGGCGCATTTTCTTTTGCGGTGTACGGAATGCGGCGCTGCGCCGCAATGACTCAGTAGCTGCCGTTCGCGAAGCGGGCGATCGGATCGTCGGCGGTGCTGGTGCGCGGGCTGACCGGCGCCGATTGCGTCGATGCGCGCAGCACCTGCACCGGCTCGGCGCTGCCCGGCGAGCTCGGGGCAGGCATCGCGGACGGCGGTTCCGCATCGAATGCGGCGGCCTCGGCGGCCGTCAGTGCCGTCGTCGGGATCTGCGTGCCGACTTCTTCGGATGGGCCGGCCGGCGGCAAAACCGGCGTCATGGCCATCGTGTCGCCGCCCGCGGAGGAGACCGGCGCCGACATGCGCGGCGCCGGTTCGTACGGAGCGGGGGACGCAGCGGCTGCGGCGGCCGTCGTCACGGCCGTCGTCGTCGATACGGCCGGCACAGCAGCCTGCGCCGTCGCACGGGCCGGCGACGAAGCATAGGCAGGCCGCCGTACTGCCGCGGCCGCGACGACCGGCGCGGTGGCCGCAGCCGGCGCATCGCGCCGTGCATCGTAGATCGGGGCATCGAACGGCGTCGGCGTGCCGCGCGGCGGCGCGACGCGGCGAATCCCGTCGAAGCGCTTCGCCCAGTACGGGTTCGTCAGGTAGTCGAGCCGCACGGTGCCGCCGGTCGACGGCGCGTTGACGAAGCGCAGCTTGCCGACATAGATGCCGACGTGCGAGTGCGGCCGGCCGGTCGTGTTGAAGAAGATCAGGTCGCCCGGCGCGACCTGTTCGGGGTCGATCGACATGCCGCGGCCGCTCATGTCGGCGGTCGTGCGCGGCAGGTTCACGTCCGCTACGCGACCGACCACGTAGCGCACGAGCCCGCTGCAGTCGAAGCCGCTGTCCGGCGTATTGCCGCCCCAGCGGTACGGGACGCCGACGAGGCTCATCGCCTGGATCGAGATTTCTTCCTGGCCGACGCTGTGGTCGACGAATTTCGGGAAATTGGCGGGCGGGGCGAAGGCGCGGGGCGTCGTGATCTTCATGCCCGGCGAGCGCGAAGCCGACTGCGGCGGCACGCTGGAACAGGCCGCAAGCAGCGAGACGACGGCGACGGGAAGCCAGATTCGAAGCATGACAGGCGGGCGAGCGCGGCGCGCTCGACACAATCGTATGACAACAGACAGACCCGATGGTAGTCGCTCCGACGGGGCTTAGGCAACAATTCTTGAGAATTTACTTGAAGTTTCGCGCGTAATGCATCGTGGTTGCGTGACACAGTCAAGCACTGATTTCGACCCCAAAACAAAAACGGCGCTCCGTTTCGGGAGCGCCGTGTGCTTTCGCGAACCGGCCTGAATCGGCCGGCAGGCCGCGTTACAGGATGTCGGACGCGTAGTCGGCGAGCCGCGAGCGTTCGCCGCGCGCGAGCGTCACGTGGCCGCTGTGTCCCCAGCCCTTGAAGCGGTCGACGACGTAGGTGAGGCCCGAGCTGCCTTCCGTCAGGTACGGCGTATCGATCTGCGCGATGTTGCCGAGGCAGACGATCTTCGTGCCGGGGCCCGCGCGCGTGACGAGCGTCTTCATCTGCTTCGGCGTCAGGTTCTGCGCCTCGTCGATGATCAGGTACTTGTCGACGAACGTGCGGCCGCGCATGAAGTTCATGCTCTTGACCTTCAGGCGCGAGCGGATCAGTTCCTGCGTCGCCGCGCGGCCCCATTCGCCGGCTGCGTCGTCGGTCTTCTGCAGCACCTCGAGGTTGTCGTCGAATGCGCCCATCCACGGCTGCATCTTCTCTTCCTCGGTGCCGGGCAGGAAGCCGATGTCCTCGCCGACCGGCACGGTCGCGCGCGTCACGATGATCTCGTTGTAGCGCTTGTCGTCGAGCACCTGCGCGAGGCCCGCCGCGAGCGCGACGAGCGTCTTGCCGGTGCCGGCCTGGCCGAGCAGCGTGACGAAGTCGATCTCCGGATTCATCAGCAGGTTCAGCGCGAAGTTCTGCTCGCGGTTGCGCGCGGTGATCCCCCACACGTTGTTCTTGTGGTGGCTGTAGTCGCGCAGCGTCTGCAGGAGCGCCGTCTTGCCGTTCAGTTCGCGCACGAGCGCATGGAACGTCGGCTCGCCGTTCTGCGGTTCGAGATAGACGAACTCGTTGACCAGCATCGACGTGACGAGCGGGCCGGTCACGCGGTAGTACGTGGTGCCCGTCTTCGTGTCCTGCCAGCTTTCCATGCCCTTCGCGTGGCGGGTCCAGAAATCCTGCGGCAGCTCGCGCACGCCGGTGTAGAGGAGATCCTTGTCCTCGAGCACCTGGTCGTTGAAGTAGTCTTCGGCGGGCAGGCCGAGCGCGTGCGCCTTGATCCGCATGTTGATGTCTTTCGACACCAGCACGACCTGGCGGTCCGGCCGGTCGCGCTGCAGCGCGCGCACGACGCCGAGGATCTGGTTGTCGGCCTTGCCTTGCGGCAGGCCCTCGACGGGCGGAATGTTGGTGAGCGTCGTCTGGAAGTACAGGCGGCCGAGCGCCTCGCGGCTGCCGAGGCGCGCCAGCGGAATGCCGTTCGTGATCGGGCCCGCGTCGGCGACGAGCGCATCGAGCGTGCGGCTGACCTGGCGCGCGTTGCGCGCGACTTCCGACATCCCCTTCTTGTGATTGTCGAGTTCCTCGAGCGTCATCATCGGCAGATAGACGTCGTGTTCCTCGAAACGGAAGAGGCTGCTCGGATCGTGCATCAGCACGTTCGTGTCGAGCACGAACAGCTTCTGCATCTCGGCTTCGGCGGCCTTGCGGCCGCGCGACCTGGCGGCCGCGCCGGCTTCGCTCGCGGCGGCCGCGACCGGTTTTGTGGCGGCGGGTTTCTCTGCGCGCGCGAGCGGCGCGGCGGGCTCCGCGGGCGTCGGCACGGGCTGCAGCAGCGCGGCCGTCTGCTTGGTCTTGCGGCTGCGCGCGGGCGCGCTCGCGGCTTCAGGCGCCGACGCGACCGCACGCAGCTGTGCGGCGGTGTTGGCGGCTTGCGTCATCGGTTGGGCCACGCTAGCCGGGCCGTAGTCGGCGGCCGTGGAAACGTCCCCGTCGGCGGATTTCTTTGCGGCTTTGGTCGGCCGCGCTTTCGCCTTGTATTCGTCGGGCGGCAGCAGGCTGCCGAGCTTGCTGGGGGGGGTAGGCAAAGGCATGGTGTCCCTCGGGAGGAATCGTGTCGCTGGGGTGCGCCGCTGATCGCATCCTGCTGCGTGACGAACACGCGTGCGGTTTGCGCGCGGTGGCGCACATGAATTTCGTTTAGCCGGTTCGCCTAAGTGTCGGTCAACTCCTTGACGGGGTGAAAGGGCCGGACCGAGTGCCGGCGCGCAGACCATAAAAAAAGCCGCTGCCCCGTCGACCGGGACATGCGGCTCGGCTGATACCGTCGTGATGCGCGTCAGGTGCCGGAAAGCATCGCTACGAGCACCGGCGCAGCTACGAGAAATATGGGGCGGACTGGCATTCATTGCGGCCCAATATAGCGCGCCTCAAAGCGCTTGTACAGCACCTAGCACGTCGTCCACGTGACCCGGCACCTTGATGCCGCGCCATGCCTGGCGAAGCACGCCGTCGGCGTCGATCAGGAACGTCGAGCGCTCGATGCCGCGCACTTCCTTGCCATACATTTTCTTCATCTTGATGACATCGAACAGCGTGCACAGCGCTTCGTCGGCATCGGAAATCAATGCGAACGGCAGCTCGAGCTTTGCCTTGAAATTGTCATGCGAACGCAGGCTGTCGCGCGACACGCCGACGATTTCCGCGCCGGCCTTCTTGAACTTCGGATAGAGATCGCGGAACTGCAGCCCCTCGGTCGTGCAGCCGGGCGTGTTGTCCTTCGGATAGAAATACAGCACGAGCTTCTTGCCCCGCAGGTCGGACAGCGAAAGATCGCCGCCGGTGGCCGGTGCGGTGAAATCGGGAACTTGACGGTCAACTTCGACGGACACGTGTTTCTCCTGTTGTTATGGGAGGGCGCCTTGGCGACGGCGCGCGTGGGTGACGGCGCGATCGCGTCGCCGCGCAGGGAAGGGCGCGGTGGCGGCCGCGTTGACGGGCAGGCGCATGGCGTCGCCTGCCCGCATGGATCAGTCGGGCTGGACGATCAGCTCGCCCGACCGGCCCGGAATCTCGCCCCACGTGACAGGGTACGATGGCAGCGTGTCGCGGTCCAGCGTCGCGTGATAGTCGCCCATCGTCGCGAACGTATGGCCTTGCGCACGCCAGCCGGCGAGCAGCTGCTCGAACACCGGCGCGAGCTTCTGGCCTTCCAGCTCCGCATGCAGCGTGAAGACCTGGTCGTGCGGATTGGTTTCGGTGAACGTGAGGATATGCGCGGCGACGTTGTGCGTATCGACGCCGTCGATGCCGAGCACTTCGTCGAGCGTCGGCAGCGTCGTCGGCATCTGCACGTGCGCGAGCGTCCTGCCGCCGACGACCGGCAGGTACGGCGAATGGCCGCGGCCGTCGGACGCATAGCGCATGCCCCACGCGTCGATCTGCTCGAATGCCGCGTCGTTCATCTGCCAGCCCGCCGCGCCGTGCGTGACGGGCGGCGCGCCGAAGATCTCGACGAAGCGCGCGTGGCTTTTCTGCATCTCACGCGCGGTCCAGTCGCGGTCGCGCGCGCGCACGTTGTCCTGCCAGTACACGTGATCCCACGTGTGGATCCCGCATTCGAAGCCGGCCTCGTGGATCGCGCGCATGTCGGCGATCGCGCGGCGGCCGATGTCGGGGCCCGGCAGCAGCACGCCGTACATCAGCTGCTTCACGCCGTAATGCTCGACCACCGACGTGCGCGACACCTTCTTCAGGAACCCCGGACGGAACACGCGCCGCAGCGCCCAGCCGGTATGGTCGGGCCCGAGGCTGAAGAGGAAGGTCGCGCGCGCGCTGAAGCGGTCGAAAATGCGCGCGAGGTTCGGCACGCCTTCGCGCGTGCCGCGCAGCGTGTCGACGTCGATCTTGAGGACGATGCGAGCCAAGCGTGCGTCCCGCTTCAGCCTTGCTGCTCGACGAGCGCGCGTGCGTCGGCGACGTGGCCGCGATACGCCTCGAAGATCTTGCGCAGCGCTTCGTCGAACGTCGATTGCGGCGCCCAGCCGAGCTCCTGCATCGTGTTGTCGATCTTCGGCACGCGGTTCTGCACGTCCTGGTAGCCCTTGCCGTAGTACGCGCCCGACGTGGTCTCGACGAGATTCACGTTCTTCGCGGAATCGGCGTATTCGGGGAACTCGGCGGCGAGCTCGAGCATCTTGTGCGCGAGTTCGCGCACCGAGAAGTTATTCTTTGGATTCCCGATGTTGTAGATCTTGCCCGACGCGACGCCGTTCGGGTTCTCGATGATCTTCATCAGCGCGCTGATGCCGTCGTCGATGTCGGTGAACGCGCGCTTCTGCGAGCCGCCGTCGACGAGGCTGATGTTCTCGCCGCGCACGATGTGGCCGAGGAATTGCGTGACGACGCGCGAGCTGCCTTCCTTCGGCGTGTAGATCGAGTCGAGGCCCGGGCCGATCCAGTTGAACGGGCGGAACAGCGTGAAGTTCAGGCCTTCCATCCCGTAGCCCCAGATCACGCGGTCCATCAGCTGCTTCGAGCACGCGTAGATCCAGCGCGGCTTGTTGATCGGGCCGTAGGTGAGGGCGGAGTTGTCCGGGTCGAACTGCTCGTCCGTGCACATCCCGTAGACCTCGGAGGTCGACGGGAACACGAGGTGCTTGCCGTACTTCACGGCCGAGCGCACGATCGGCAGGTTCGCCTCGAAGTCGAGCTCGAACACGCGCAGCGGCTGCTGCACGTAGGTCGCCGGCGTCGCGATCGCGACGAGCGGCAGGATCACGTCGCACTTCTTCACGTGATACTCGACCCACTCCTTGTTGATCGTGATGTCGCCCTCGAAGAAATGCATCCGCTCGTGGTTGACGAGATCGCCGAGCCGATCGGTCTGCATGTCCATGCCGAACACTTCCCAATCGGTGGTTTCAAGAATGCGTTTCGACAGGTGATGGCCGATGAAGCCGTTCACACCCAGGATCAGGACTTTTTTTGCTTTCATGAATGACGGGAAGAATGAATGAACTGCGCGAATTCCGCGGGCGTCACGACGGTTTCGCTGCCGTCGCGCTGTTGCCACAGCTCGAGAATGGATATGGCGCGGCTGTCGCCGCAGACGCCGAATAGCACATTATCGCTTACGTGCAGGCCGGGCGGCAAATCCGCCGCCGCCGCGGCGGCCGGGCTGCCGGGCGCCGCGACGCGCGCGCGCGCGACCACGAAGCGCGCGCCGTTCAGGTCGGTGAACGCGCCCGGATACGGGGGCGCGACCGCGCGGATCAGGTTATAGACTTGCGCGGCGGGCTTCGACCAGTCGATCCGGCCGTCCTCGGGCTTGCGCCCGCCGAAGTAGCTGCCGGCCGCGAGATCGTTCGGCAGGTGCGGCGCCTCGCCCGCGAGCAGCGCGGGGAGCACGCGCCAGAGCGTCTGCTCGGCGGCCACCGTGACCTTGTCGAACACCTGCGCGGCCGTGTCGTCCGGCAGGATCGGCACCGCGGTCTGGCCGATGATCGCGCCCGCGTCGGGCTTCGCGGCCATTTCGTGCAGCGTCGCGCCGGTTTCCGTCTCGCCGTTGAGCACCGCCCAGTTGGTCGGCACCCGACCCCGGTATTTCGGCAGCAGCGACCCGTGCATGTTGTACGCGCCGCGCGGCGCGACGGCGAGCAGGTCGACGGGCAGCATGTGCCGGTAATAGAACGAGAAGATGAAGTCCGGCCGCGCATCGGCGAGCGCGCGGCGCAACGCGGGGTCCGCCGGATCGGCCGGCGTGACGACCGGGATGCCGTGCGCGGCCGCGACCGACGCGACGCTGCCGAACCAGATGTTCTCGTTCGGGTTGTCCTCGTGCGTGACGACCAGCGCGACGTCGACGCCGCGCGCGAGCAGCACCTGCAGGCAGCGCACGCCGACGTTGTGATAGGCGAAGACGACGGCGCGCGGCTTCATCGCGCGACCTCCTGGCGGCCTTCGCCGGCCGGCGCATCCTGCACGTTGCCGTGCCGCTCGAGCACGGTCTGGATCAGGTAGCGCGGCCGCGCGCGCACCTGCTGGTAGATGCGGCCGATGTACTCGCCGAGCAGGCCGAGCGCGAAGATGATCACGCCGAGCAGGAAGAACGTGATCGCGAACAGCGTGAACACGCCTTGCACTTCCGCGCCGACGATGAAGCGCCGCACGAGCAGCAGCACGAACAGCGCGGCGGAGCCGAGCGACAGGATCACGCCGATGAACGACAGCCATTGCAGCGGCACGACCGAGAAGCCGGTCACGAGGTCGAAATTCAGGCGGATCAGGCTGTACAGCGAGTACTTCGATTCGCCCGCGAAGCGCTCCTCGTGTGCGACCTCGACTTCGGTCGGCTTCTGCGCGAACGTGTAGGCGAGCGCCGGAATGAACGTGTTGACCTCGCCGCACACGTTGATCGTATCGATGATGCGGCGGCTGTACGCGCGCAGCATGCAGCCCTGGTCGGTCATCTTGATGCGCGTGATGCGCTCGCGCAGCCGGTTCATCATCGCCGACGCCTTGCGTCGCCACAGGCTGTCCTGGCGCTGCTGGCGGATCGAGCCGACGTAGTCGTAGCCCTCGTGCATCTTCGCGATCAGCTTGCCGATTTCCTCGGGCGGGTTCTGCAAGTCGGCGTCGAGCGTGACGACGATCTCGCCGCGCGACTGCGCGAAGCCGGCGAGGATCGCCATGTGCTGGCCGTAGTTGCCGTTCAGCAGCACGACGCGCGTCGTGTCGGGGCGCACGTGGAACTGGTCCGCGAGCATGGCGGCCGAGCGGTCGCGGCTGCCGTCGTTGATCAGGATCACTTCGTACGACGTGCCGAGCGCGTCGAGCGCCGGATACAGCCGCGCGAAGAGCGCGGCGAGGCCGTCTTCCTCGTTGTACACGGGAATGACGACCGATACTTCCGGATTGGCTGCGCCCGGACGTCCGGCGCCCGGATGCCCGGCGCGTGCTTCAAGGTGACTCATGTAGGCTTACTTTCCGTATTGTTCGCAAATCTGGTTGATGGCGTCGACGACGCGACGCACGTCGCCTTCCGTCATCTGCGTGAAGAGGGGCAGCGTGACGGTCGACGCGCCGTACCGTTCGGCGTGGGGGAACATGCCCTCCTTGAAGCCGCGCGCGCGGTACAGCGAGAAAAGATGGATGGCCGGGTAGTGGATCCCGGTGCCGATGCCGCGCTCCTTCATCTGCGCCATGAACTCGGCGCGGGTGATCGTCAGCCGCTCGAGCGGCAGCGTGACGAGGAACATGTGCCAGTTGCCGTGCTCGAATTCGGCGAGCGGCAGGCCGAGGCCGAGCTTCGCGGCCGGGCCGCCTTCGAAGGCGGCGAAGTACGCGCGGGCGAGCGCATGGCGCTGCGCGGTGAAGCGCTCGAGGTGCGGCAGCTGGCCGAGGCCGACGCGTGCGGCGACGTCGGTCAGGTTGTACTTGCCGCCGAGCACGTCGCAGTCCATCCCGTCGAAGCCGGTGCGCGTGATGCCCTGCAGCCGGTACTTCTGCGCGAGGACGGCCTCGTCCTCGTTGTTGAGCACGAGCGCGCCGCCTTCGATCGTCGTCAGGTTCTTGTTCGCGTGGAAGCTGAACGACACGATGTCGCCGATCGCGCCGATGCGCTGGCCGCGCCACGTCGAGCCGAGCGCCTGCGCGGCGTCCTCGATCACGCGCAGCTTGTGTGCGCGCGCGATCGCGTACAGGCGGTCCATG
This sequence comes from Burkholderia ubonensis, assembly GCF_001718695.1. Classification (NCBI taxonomy): domain Bacteria; kingdom Pseudomonadati; phylum Pseudomonadota; class Betaproteobacteria; order Burkholderiales; family Burkholderiaceae; genus Burkholderia; species Burkholderia ubonensis. The sequence continues at coordinate 631,451 of NZ_CP013420.1, forward strand.
TCGACCGGCAGGCCGGCCAGGTAGACCGGGATGATCGCCTTCGTGCGCGGCGTGATCGCCTTTTCGAGCAGGTCGAGGTCGATGTTGCGGGTGACCGGGTCGATGTCGGCGAACACCGGCGTCGCGCCGGTCTCGAGGATCACGTTGCTGGTCGACACCCAGGACGCGGGCGACGTGATCACCTCGTCGCCGGGGCCGACGCCGGCGATGCGCAGGCCGATCTCGAGCGTGCAGGTGCCCGAATTGAACGCGCGCACCGGGCGGCCGCCGAAGTACTCGGACAGCGCGGCCTCGAAGCGCTGGTTCTGCGGGCCGGTGGTGATCCAGCCCGAGCGCAGCACCTCGACGACGCCCTGGATGGTTTCCTCGTCGATTTCCGGGCGCGTGAACGGCAGGAACGGAACGGTAGTCTGGCTCATGAACGCATGACTCGTAATGGCGTGTGAAAAGGGTCGGGCGCTCGCCCGAAACCGGCATTAAACACCGGTTGACGGATTCGTACCGTGATTTTTTGTAGGCAGGCGCTTAACGGCCGGATGGCTCAGCTGCGCGCGAGCACGAACACCCCGACCAGGATGATGCCGATGCCGACGAGCCGCTGGACGGACAGCACTTCGCCGAACAGGTACCACGCGGCGAACGCGTTGACGACGTAGCCGAGCGACAGCATCGGGTACGCGATCGACACGTCGACCCGCGACAGCCCGACGATCCAGACGACGACGCTGAGCACGTAGCACCCGAGGCCGCCGATGATCGGCAGCTGGGTCGCGATCTTCAGGCCGACGGGCACGATGTTCGCACGGGTGAATTCGAAGTGTCCAACGGCGTTGACGCCGGCCTTGAGCAGCAGTTGCGCGCAGGCGTTGAGCATGACGCCGGTGATGATGCAGACGAGCGAGATCGGGTTCACGGGGCGGCGTCCTTACGATTGCGGCTTTTCGACGATCACGCGGCGGTTGTCGCGCGCGATCACGCGCATCGGCAGGCCGGCCTTCGCGAGATCGTCGTAGCGGTTCACCGGCATGATCGCGAGCGCGTAGCGCTCCTTGTTCCAGCGGGCGATCCACTCGTCGACGGTCGGGATCCACTTGTCCGGCTCGACCGAGATGCCGAAGGCGAGCTCGTCCGTGCGCGCGACCATGATCGTCGTGTGGCCGACGTAGAACGGGAACGTGTGGTCGAGCATTTCGATCGAGTAGAACGGCGTGTCGGCCGGCAGCTTCGCCAGTTCGGCGCGCACCGCGGGCGCGAGCAGCGCGCCCGAGCTGTAGCGGCCGAACTCGTCGTGGCCGGTGCCGCCGATCGTGCCGAACGCGAGCCACGCGGCGCCGAACGCGGTGATCGCGGCGGCGACGCCGGCGCGCGCATGGCGGTTGAGCCACGCGGCGGCGAGCGTCAGCGCGGCCGCGACCGCGAGGCCCGCGTACAGCCACAGCTGGAATGCGCGGTACTGCGCGTTCGGCGTGCGCGCATCGCCCTGGTAGGCGAGGAAGATGATGCCGAACGCCGCGACGACCAGGAACACGAGGTAGCCGAGCAGGTGGCGGCGGAAGCGGTCGGCCGGCACGAGCGGCAGGTACGCGCCGATCATGAGCGCGAGCGCCGGCGCGACCGGCAGCACGTACGAGATCAGCTTCGAATGCGACGCGCTGAAGAACAGGAAAATGAACGCGCTCCAGATCATCAGCACGAGCATCGGCGCGAAGCCGTTCGGCTGGCGCGGCATGCGCAGAGCATGGCGCAGGCTCTGCCACGCTACCGACAGCCACGGCAGGAAGCCGACCAGCAGCACCGGCACGAAGTAATAGAAGGGGCCGGGACGATTCTGTTCCGGGGTCAGGTAGCGGCGGAACTGCTGGACGATGAAGAAGAAATTGAAGAATTCCGGGTTGCGCTGCTGGACCAGCACGAACCACGGCATGACGATCGCGAAGAAGATCACGAGCCCGCTGACGAGGTACAGGCGCTTCCACAGCGCCCAGTCGCGCGCGATCAGCGTATAGAGCACCAGCACGGCGCCGGGCAGGATCAGGCCGACGAGGCCCTTGGACAGCACCGCGAGCGCCATCGACGCCCAGCACGCCCACATCCAGCCGCGCGCGGCGGCGGGCCGCAGCCCAGGTCGCTGCGCGAGCAGCAGCGCGCAGAGCGTGATGGTCATCCAGAGCGCCAGGCCCATGTCGAGCGCGTTGAAATGGCCCATCAGGTTCCAGTACGGCGAGCTCGCGAGCACGACGGCCGCGAGGAAGCCGGACAGCGGGTTGAACAGGCGCGCGCCCGTGAAGCCGACGACCAGCACGCCCGCGAAGCTCGCGAGCGCGGTATAGAGGCGCGCCTGCCACTCGCCGATGCCGAACCACGCGAACGTGAGCGCGTTGAGCCAGGTCTGCAGCGGCGGCTTCTCGAAGTACTTGTAGCCGTTGTAGCGCGGCGTGATCCAGTCGCCGGTGACGAACATCTCGCGCGCCATCTCGGCGTAGCGGCCTTCGTCGCTGGGAATCAGGTGGCGCAAGCCGAGCGGCGCGAACCAGACGACGGCGAGCGCGAGGATCAGGAGGGCGAGCGCGGTGCGATTGAGCGGTAGCCTCGACGGCGTATCGTTCATGGAAGTTTCAGCCTGTTGGTTGTTGTGATGTGCCGCCGGCGGCTTGCGACGGGGCATGCGCCGGACCGGGGATCGGACCCGGCCCGGCGCGGCCCGGTATGCCGGCGAGAGTTTTACCGCATCGGGGATTAACGTTCAATTAAGAGCGCGGCGGCGACTTTGCGGCCTTCGGCCATCAGGATGTTGTAGGTGCGGCAGGCGGCCTGGAAGTCCATCGTCTCGACGCCGATGCGCCGCGCGGTGAGCGCCGCGACGAGGCGCGGATGGGGGAAGCGCAGGCGGGCGCCGCTGCCGAAGATCACGACCTCGGGCGCCGGTTCGAGCAGCATCGCGAAATGCTCGGGCGCGAGCGCGTCGAACGACGACACCGGCCACGCGAGCACCGGCCCGCCGGGCAGCACGATGACGCTCTGTTCGTGACGCTCGAGATTCACGTCGACATAATCGGGGCCATAGCCGGTAACGGTGTTGAGCGCGCCGCTCGCGTCCTGGTGCAGTTTCAAATCAGTATGTCCGCAGTTCCGATAGGTGTTCGAAGGGGCCGCCCAAGTGGGGCCGTCAAGGGGGGCTTCCCGGACGGGCCGCGCGGGCCCAGGCGGCCGATTTCGCGCGCGGTGCGCGCGGGACGCCCGACGGCGCGGGCCCGGCGCGGCTTTGTGCATTGCGAAAGTCGGCCAAAATCCGCTAAATTATAACTTTTTGGCCGCCCCCGGGCGGCATCCGCGTCGTGCGTCGCCACAAGCCGCGCCCGGCCGCCGCAAAATCGTCCTGCCTAGACAGCGCGCGCAAACCGGCCGCTCTCCAGTTTCGATTCCCGTCCCCAGGCCGCCAGGCATTTTATCCAGGAACCGTGTCGTCGTGAAACCGATCCAGAAATCGAACAAGCTGCTCAACGTCTGCTACGACATCCGTGGCCCGGTGCTCGAGCACGCGAAGCGCCTCGAGGAAGAAGGCCATCGCATCATCAAGCTGAACATCGGCAACCTTGCGCCGTTCGGCTTCGACGCGCCGGACGAGATCATCCAGGACATGATCCGCAACCTGCCGACGTCGTCCGGCTATTCGGACTCGAAGGGCGTGTTCTCGGCACGCAAGGCGGTGATGCACTACACGCAGCAGAAGGGCGTGGTCGGGGTCGGCCTCGACGACATCTACATCGGCAACGGCGCGTCCGAGCTGATCGTGATGGCGACCCAGGCGCTGCTGAACGACGGCGACGAGGTGCTGCTGCCGGCGCCCGACTACCCGCTGTGGACGGCCGCGGTCAGCCTGTCGGGCGGCACGCCGGTCCACTACGTCTGCGACGAGCAGAACGACTGGATGCCCGACCTCGACGACATCCGCCGCAAGATCACGCCGAATACGAAGGCGATCGTCGTGATCAACCCGAACAACCCGACGGGCGCGCTTTATTCGGACGAATTGCTGCTCGAACTGCTCGAGATCGCGCGCCGGCACGGGCTGATCGTGTTCGCCGACGAGGTCTACGACAAGATCGTCTACGACGGCCGCGAGCACACGGCGATGGGCGCGCTGTCGGAGGACGTGATCACCGTCACGTTCAACAGCCTGTCGAAGAGCTACCGCTCGTGCGGCTACCGCGCGGGCTGGATGGCCGTGTCGGGCCTGGGCGGGGACAACCGCCGGCGCGCGAAGGACTATCTCGAGGGGCTCGGCATCCTGTCGTCGATGCGGCTGTGCGCGAACGTGCCGGGGCAGTTCGCGATCCAGACGGCGCTCGGCGGCTACCAGAGCATCAACGAGCTGATCGTGCCGTCGGGGCGTCTCTACAAGCAGCGCGAGCTCGCGTACGACATGCTCACGTCGATTCCGGGCGTGACCTGCGTGAAGCCTCAGGCCGCGCTCTACATGTTCCCGCGGCTCGACCCGAAGCTCTATCCGATCCAGAACGACCAGCAGTTCATTCTCGACCTGCTGCTCGAGGAGCGCGTGCTGCTCGTGCAGGGCACCGGCTTCAACTGGCCGACGCCGGATCACTTCCGCGTCGTGTTCCTGCCGAATCTCGACGACCTGACCGATTCGATCGACCGGATCGCGCGTTTCCTCGACGGCTATCGCAAGCGTCATTCGGTCTGAGCCGGGCGACACCGAGCCATCCGTTTTTAACTTTTACTCACGATCACACGCAGCATGGAACCGATCAAAGTTGGCCTGTTGGGCTTCGGCACGGTAGGCAGCGGCACCTTCAAGGTGCTGCGCCGCAATCAGGAAGAAATCAAGCGACGCGCGGGGCGCGGCATCGAGGTGATCCGCATCGCGGTGCGCAACCCGGCCAAGGCCCAGGCCGCGCTCGCCGGCGACGCCGGCAGCGCGCAGATCACCGATGACTTCAACGCGGTCGTCGACGATCCGTCGATCGCGATCGTCGCCGAGATGATCGGCGGCACCGGCGTCGCGCGCGAGCTCGTGCTGCGCGCGATCGCGAACGGCAAGCACGTCGTGACCGCGAACAAGGCGCTCCTCGCGGTGCACGGCACCGAGATCTTCGAGGCGGCGCGCGAGAAGGGCGTGATGGTCGCGTTCGAGGCGGCCGTCGCCGGCGGCATCCCGATCATCAAGGCGCTGCGCGAAGGCCTGACCGCGAACCGCATCCAGTACATCGCCGGCATCATCAACGGCACGACCAACTACATCCTGTCGGAAATGCGCGACCGCGGCCTCGACTTCGCGACCGCGCTGAAGGCCGCGCAGGAGCTCGGCTACGCGGAAGCCGACCCGACCTTCGACATCGAAGGCGTCGACGCCGCGCACAAGGCGACGATCATGAGCGCGATCGCGTTCGGCGTGCCGGTGCAGTTCGACCGCGCGTACGTCGAGGGCATCAGCAAGCTCGACGCGACCGACATCCGCTACGCGGAAGAGCTCGGCTACCGGATCAAGCTGCTCGGCATCACGCGCCGCGCCGAAAACGGCATCGAGCTGCGCGTGCACCCGACGCTGATCCCGGAGAAGCGCCTGCTCGCGAACGTCGAGGGCGCGATGAACGCGGTCGTCGTGCACGGCGACGCGGTCGGCACGACGCTGTACTACGGCAAGGGCGCGGGCGCGGAGCCGACCGCGTCGGCGGTCGTCGCGGATCTCGTCGACGTCACGCGCCTGCACACGGCCGACCCCGAGCATCGCGTGCCGCATCTCGCGTTCCAGCCGGACAGCCTGTCGAACACGCCGATCCTGCCGATCGACGAAGTGACGAGCGGCTACTACCTGCGCCTGCGCGTCGCCGACCAGACCGGCGTGCTCGCGGACATCACGCGCATCCTCGCCGATTCGGGCATCTCGATCGACGCGCTGCTGCAGAAGGAGTCCGAGCAGGTCGACGACGCGAACGGCGAGACCGACATCATCCTGATCACGCACGTGACGGTCGAGAAGAACGTCAACGCGGCGATCGCGCGGATCGAGGATCTCGCGACGGTCGTGTCGAAGGTGACGAAGCTGCGCATGGAAGCGCTGAACTGAGGATCGAGGGCGACATGAACTACATCTCCACGCGCGGCGCCGGCATCGGCGAGCGCCACACGTTCTCCGACATCCTGCTCGGCGGCCTCGCAAAGGACGGCGGGCTCTACCTGCCGGCCGAGTATCCGAAGGTGTCCGCCGACGAGCTCGCGCGCTGGCGCACGCTGCCGTATGCGGATCTCGCGTTCGAGATCCTGTCGAAGTTCAGCGACGACATACCGGCCGACGACCTGCGCGCGATCACGCGCCGCACCTACACGGCCGATGTCTATCGCAATACGCGCCACGGCGAGAACGCGGCCGACATCACGCCGCTGAAGACGCTCGGCACCGAGAACGGCGCGCCGATCTCGCTGCTCGAGCTGTCGAACGGCCCGACGCTCGCGTTCAAGGACATGGCGATGCAGTTGCTCGGCAACCTGTTCGAGTACACGCTCGCGAAGCACGGCAAAGCGCTGAACATCCTCGGCGCGACGTCGGGCGACACCGGCAGCGCGGCCGAGTACGCGATGCGCGGCAAGGCCGGCGTGCGCGTGTTCATGCTGTCGCCGCACAAGAAGATGAGCGCGTTCCAGACGGCCCAGATGTTCAGCCTGCAGGATCCGAACATCTTCAACCTCGCGGTCGAAGGCGTGTTCGATGACTGCCAGGACATCGTGAAGGCCGTGTCCAACGATCACGCGTACAAGGCGCAGCACAAGATCGGCACGGTCAACTCGATCAACTGGGCGCGCGTCGTCGCGCAGGTCGTCTACTACTTCAAGGGCTACTTCGCCGCGACGACGAGCAACGACGAGCGTGTGTCGTTCACGGTGCCGTCGGGCAACTTCGGCAACGTGTGCGCGGGCCACATCGCGCGGATGATGGGCCTGCCGATCGCAAAGCTCGTCGTCGCGACCAACGAGAACGATGTGCTCGACGAGTTCTTCCGCACCGGCGCATACCGCGTGCGCAGCGCCGAGCAGACGTATCACACGAGCAGCCCGAGCATGGACATCTCGAAGGCGTCGAACTTCGAGCGCTTCGTGTTCGACCTGCTCGGCCGCGATCCGGCGCGCGTGATGCAGCTGTTCCGCGACGTCGAGGAAAAGGGCGGCTTCGACCTGACGGCGAGCGGCGATTTCGCGCGCGTCGCGGAATTCGGGTTCGTGTCGGGCAGCAGCAGCCATGCGGACCGGATCGCGACGATCCGCGACGTGTTCGCGCGCTATGCGACGACGATCGATACGCATACCGCCGACGGCGTGAAGGTCGCACGCGAGCATCTCGATGCGGGCGTGCCGATGGTGGTGCTCGAGACGGCGCAGCCGATCAAGTTCGGCGAGACGATCCGCGAAGCGCTCGATCGCGAGCCGGAGCGGCCGGCCGCGTTCGACGGGCTGGAGGCGCTGCCGCAGCGCTTCGAGGTCGTGAAGGCCGACGCGCAGCAGGTCAAGGATTTCATCGCCGCGCATACGGGCGCGTAACGCGGCGCCGGGCCGCCCGCTGGGGCGGCCGGCGGCGCACTACGGCCGGAACGCCGATTCGTCGAACGGATCGGGGTTCCGGCCGTTTTGCTTGGCTGTGGCATTTGCGCGATGGGCGCGGGCGCCGGCTGCCGTTTGCCGTCGTCAGCCGGCGCGAAGCCGTGCGTGCGCGCGCCTGCCGGTCGCGGCAATCGCCGTGTGCGCATGTCGGCCATACCGCGCGCGGCTGCAGCAGCGTCGCTACAATGGTGTATTGCACCCAACGATCCCCGATTCAATCGATGTCGAATCCGAATCCCGCGGCGCCGCGCGCGCCGATGCTGTCGACCGCCGAAGCGCTCGGCGCGCTGCTCGACGCCGCGACGCCGCTGGCAGGCGCCGAATCCGTCGCCACCCTCGATGCGCTCGGGCGCGTGCTGGCCGCCGACGTCGAGTCGACGCTCGACGTGCCGCCGATGCACACCAGCGCGATGGACGGCTATGCGGTGCGCGTTGCCGATCTGATGCACGGCGACCGGCGCCTGCCGGTGTCGCAGCGCATTCCCGCCGGCCATCCGGCAGCGCCCCTCGCGGCCGGCACCGCGGCGCGCATCTTCACCGGCGCGACGGTGCCGCCCGGCGCCGACGCGGTCGTGATGCAGGAGCAGACCGAAGCCGACGGCGACGCGGTCGAGATCCTGCATACGCCGAAGCCCGGTGAATGGATCACCGCGCAAGGCGCCGACATCCGGCGCGGCGCGGTGATCCTGCCTGCCGGCACCCGGCTGACGCCGCAGGCGCTGGGCCTCGCCGCGTCGGTCGGCTGCGCGCAGCTGTCGGTCGCGCGGCGGATCAAGGTCGCGGTGTTCTTCACCGGCGACGAGCTGACGATGCCCGGCGAGCCGCTCAAGCCGGGCGCGATCTACAACTCGAACCGCTTCACGCTGCGCGGGCTGCTGGAGCGGCTCGGCTGCCACGTGACCGATTTCGGGATCGTGCCCGATTCGCTCGCCGCGACCCGCGACACGCTGCGCGAGGCCGCGCGCGACCACGACGTGATTCTCACGAGCGGCGGCGTGTCGGTGGGCGACGAGGACCACGTGAAGCCCGCGGTCGAAGCCGAAGGACGGCTCGCGCTGTGGCAGATCGCGATGAAGCCCGGCAAGCCGCTCGCGTTCGGCGCGATCCGGCGCGGCGACGGCCGGCCCGACGCGCATTTCATCGGGCTGCCCGGCAATCCGGTGTCGAGCTTCGTCACGTTCCTGCTGTTCGTCCGGCCGTTCCTGCTGCGCCTGTCCGGCGTGCGCGACGTCGCACCGCGGGCGCTGTCGTTGCGCGCCGACTTCACGCAGGGCAAATCCGACCGGCGCAACGAGTTCCTGCGCGCGCGCATCAACTCGGCGGGCGGCCTCGACCTGTTCCCGAACCAGAGCTCGGCGGTGCTGACGTCGACGGTGTGGGGCGACGGCCTGATCGACAATCCGCCGCACCATGCGATCAGCGCGGGCGAGACCGTCCGCTTCCTGCCGTTTTCCGAACTGCTGTCCTGACGGGGCGGCGCCTTTCGACATGAAGATTCAACTGAAATTCTTTGCGAGCGTCCGTGAGGCGCTGGGCGTTTCCGACGAGCAGGCCGACGTGCCGGACGGCGTGACGACCGTCGGCGACGTGCGCGCGTGGCTGCGCACGCGCGGCGGCGCGTGGGCCGACACGCTCGCGGAAGGCCGCGCGCTGCGCATGGCCTGCAATCACGAAATGACCGACGCCGGCACGCGGATCACCGACGGCTGCGAGGTCGCATTCTTTCCGCCGGTGACGGGCGGCTGAGGAGGCGCGATGGCAACGGTGCGAGTCCAGGCCGACGATTTCGACCTGAATGCCGAGGTGGCGGCGCTACGCGCGCGCAATCCGAAGATCGGTGCGATCGCCTGCTTCGTCGGCACGGTGCGCGACCTGAACGACGGCGATTCGGTCGCCGCGATGGAGCTCGAGCACTATCCGGGGATGACCGAGAAGGCGCTCGAGCAGATCGCCGCCGATGCGTGCCGCCGCTGGCCGGGCATCGACGTCGCGATCGTGCACCGGGTCGGCAAGCTTTACCCGCTCGACCAGATCGTGCTGGTCGCGACGGTCGCCGCGCACCGCGGCGACGCGTTCGCGTCGTGCGAGTTCGTGATGGACTACCTGAAGACCCAGGCGCCGTTCTGGAAGAAGGAAACGACGCCCGACGGCGCGCGCTGGGTGGATGCCCGCAGCACCGACGACGCAGCGCTTGCGCGCTGGGGCGTCGAATCGGGCAACCGGCCGCGCTGAGCGGCGCGTACGAGCCCCGCGGCGATTCGCCGCAGCCGCGCGCGCGGCGCGCGCATCGGCATGGCGGGCATCAGGCGTCGGGGCCGGCCTCGGGCTCGACGCCGCGCCCGATGATCTTCGCCGGGAACTGCTCGCCGCGCGTGCGCGACGGCAGGTGATCCGGATCGTCGCGGCGGCGCGGCGCGACCGCATCGAGCAGCGCCTGCTGTTCGGGCGGAATCCGGTAATCCCAGCCGAAGCGGCTCAATTGCAGGCTTTGCGCGATCCGCAGCGCCGGCTCCATGAAGCGGACCGCCGCGGGCGGCGTGTAGCGCGCTTCGACCGTCTTCAGGAACAGCGTCAGCCAGCGGCTGAAATGCACGGGCTCGAGGCCGTCGAGCGGCTGGTGCGCCTGCTGCACGTTGCCTCGATAGCCCTTGGTGCCGAGCACGAGGCTCGACCAGAAGGTCACCATCTTCGGCAGGTGCGCGTCCCAGCGGCCGGCCAGCTTGCCGTCGAACACGGGCCCGAGCAGCGGATCGGCGCGCACGCGGTCGTAGAACGCGTAGACGAGCGCGCGGATGTTGTCTTCAGTGGGTTCCGCGTCGCGGATGCGGGCCGGCGCGGTATCGGACGAGGCGGGCAGGGAGGTCATGACGAAAAAGGGCCGGGAAAGTCGGGGCGTTGGCGGTGCGGCTGCGCGCTTCAGGCGCAGGACGCGCGCACGATTTTGACGCAAAATAGCGTCGACCAAGGTCGGAAAAATGCGTGGATGTAATGCATCTTATTGCGCGCCGGCCATTCCGGCAACCGTATCGCGTCGCGCGATCGCGCCCGCCGCCCGGCGAGCGTTCCGATTGATGCAGCGTGCATAATCGGGCCCGATCGACATTTTTGCGTACCGCTCATGAGACTGACCGACTACACCGACTACTCGCTGAGAGTCATGCTGTACCTTGCCGTGCGCGGCGACGGGCTCGCGACGATCCAGGAGATTTCGGACGCCTACGGCATCTCGAAGAATCATCTGATGAAGGTCGTGCAGCGCCTCGGCGAACTCGGCTGGGTCGATACCGTCCGCGGCCGCAACGGCGGGCTGCGGCTGTTCCCGCAGTCGACGCGGCTGACGGTCGGGCAGGTCGTGCGCGAGACCGAGAACGATTTCGCGCTGGTCGGCTGCTTTGCCGGCGGAGAGTCGCAGCGCGCGTGCGTCATCGAGCCGCACTGCCGCCTGAAGGGCGTGCTGGCGGCGGCGCGCGACGCGTTCTTCGCGGAGCTCGACCGCCATACGATCGGCGAACTGTCCGTGCCCGCGTCGCCGCTCGTCGCACTGCTCGGGATTCGCCCGGCCGCGCCCGCGCGCGGCGACGCAGCGCCGGACGACGCACCGGCCGCCGCCGCCTTGCCGACCAAGGCCGATTGACGTCTGCCGCGCCTGCCGCCGGGCGCCTCTGACGCCCGTGCGGGCCGCCTCCCGCCGCCCGGCAACTGTTGAGTTGAATCAACCGGATTTTCGCTTGAAAGCCGCATAACCATCCTCATTTTGGTGTTAATCGAAAATTGGAGGTCTCTACCAAATGAGAATCGACAAGCTCACCACCAAATTCCAGGAAGCGCTGGCGGATGCGCAAAGCCTCGCGGCAGGCCGCGACAATCAATACATCGAACCGGTTCACGTACTGGCCGCGCTGATCGCGCAGCAGGACGGCTCGGCGCGCTCGCTGATGTCGCGCGCGGGCGTTCACGTGCAGGCGCTGCAAGGCGCGCTGAACGAGGCGATCTCGCGCCTGCCGCAAGTGACGGGCACGGGCGGCGACATCCAGCTCGGCCGCGAACTGATCGGCCTGCTGAACCAGGCGGACAAGGAAGCACAGAAGCTCAACGACACGTTCATCGCGAGCGAGATGTTCCTGCTCGCGGCCGCCGACGACAAGGGCGAGGTCGGCCGGCTCGCGCGCCAGCACGGCCTGACGCGCAAGGCGCTCGAAGCCGCGATCGCCGCGGTGCGCGGCGGCTCGCAGGTGCACAGCCAGGACGCGGAAAGCCAGCGCGAGGCGCTGAAGAAATACACGGTCGACCTGACCGAGCGCGCCCGCGCGGGCAAGCTCGATCCGGTGATCGGCCGCGACGACGAAATCCGCCGCTCGATCCAGATCCTGCAGCGCCGCACCAAGAACAACCCCGTGCTGATCGGCGAGCCGGGCGTCGGCAAGACCGCGATCGTCGAAGGGCTCGCGCAGCGGATCGTCAACGGCGAGGTGCCGGAGACGCTGAAGGGCAAGCGCGTGCTGTCGCTCGACATGGCGGCGCTGCTCGCCGGCGCGAAGTATCGCGGCGAATTCGAGGAGCGCCTGAAGGCGGTGCTCAACGACATCGCGAAGGACGAAGGGCAGACGATCGTCTTCATCGACGAAATCCATACGATGGTCGGCGCGGGCAAGGCCGAAGGCGCAATGGACGCGGGCAACATGCTGAAGCCGGCGCTGTCGCGCGGCGAGCTGCACTGCATCGGCGCGACCACGCTCGACGAATACCGCAAGTACATCGAGAAGGACGCCGCGCTCGAGCGCCGCTTCCAGAAGGTGCTCGTCGACGAGCCGAGCGTCGAGGCGACGATCGCGATCCTGCGCGGGCTGCAGGAGAAGTACGAGCTGCACCACGGCGTCGACATCACCGACCCGGCGATCGTCGCCGCGGCCGAGCTGTCGCATCGCTACATCACGGACCGCTTCCTGCCGGACAAGGCGATCGACCTGATCGACGAGGCCGCGTCGAAGATCAAGATGGAAATCGATTCGAAGCCCGAAGAGATGGACAAGCTCGACCGCCGGCTGATCCAGCTGAAGATCGAGCGCGAGGCCGTGAAGAAGGAGCAGGACGAAGCGTCGCAAAAGCGCCTGCAGCTGATCGAGGAGGAAATCGAACGGCTCGGCCGAGAATACTCGGACCTCGAGGAGATCTGGACTGCCGAGAAGGCCGCGGTGCAGGGCAGCGCGCAGCTCAAGGAAGAGATCGAGAAGGTGCGCGCCGACATCGCGCGCCTGCAGCGCGAAGGCAAGCTCGAGCAGGTCGCGGAGCTGCAGTACGGCAAGCTGCCGCAGCTCGATGCGCAGTTGAAGCAGGTCACGCAGGCCGAAGAGCGGGAGCAGCACAACCCGACGCGTCCGCGGCTGCTCCGCACGCAGGTCGGCGCGGAGGAAATCGCGGAAGTCGTGTCGCGCGCCACCGGCATTCCGGTGTCGCGGATGATGCAGGGCGAGCGCGAGAAGCTGCTGCACATCGAGGAGAAGCTGCACGAGCGCGTGGTCGGCCAGAACGAGGCGATCGACGCGGTCGCCGATGCGATCCGCCGTTCGCGCGCGGGTCTCGCCGATCCGAACCGTCCGTACGGCTCGTTCCTGTTCCTCGGCCCGACCGGCGTCGGCAAGACCGAGCTGTGCAAGGCGCTCGCGGCGTTCCTGTTCGACTCGGAAGAGCACCTGATCCGCATCGACATGAGCGAGTTCATGGAGAAGCACAGCGTCGCGCGGCTGATCGGCGCGCCGCCGGGCTATGTCGGCTACGAGGAAGGCGGCTACCTGACGGAAGCCGTGCGCCGCAAGCCGTACAGCGTGATCCTGCTCGACGAGATCGAGAAGGCGCATCCGGACGTGTTCAACGTGCTGCTGCAGGTGCTCGACGACGGCCGGATGACGGACGGGCAGGGGCGCACGGTCGACTTCAAGAACACGGTGATCGTGATGACGTCGAACCTCGGCTCGCAGGTGATCCAGGCGATGACGGGTTCGCCGCAGGAAGAGATCAAGGACGCGGTGTGGCTCGAGGTGAAGCAGCATTTCCGCCCCGAGTTCCTGAACCGGATCGACGATGTCGTCGTGTTCCATGCGCTCGACCGCGGCAACATCCAGTCGATCGCGAAGATCCAGCTCGCCCGCCTGCACGATCGGCTCGCGAAGCTCGACATGGCGCTCGACGTGTCGGAAGCGGCGCTCGAGCAGATCGGCAAGGTCGGCTACGATCCGCTGTTCGGCGCGCGGCCGCTCAAGCGCGCGATCCAGCAGGAGATCGAGAACCCGGTCGCGAAGCTGATCCTCGCGGGCCGCTTCGGTCCGAAGGACGTGATTCCGGTCGACGTCCGGGACGGCACGTTCGTGTTCGACCGCGTCGTTCACTGAGCGCGCGTCTTGCTGCCGGGCCCGGCGTGCGATGCCGGGCCGCCAAAAGCAAACACCCCGCCGCGAGGCGGGGTGTTTCTTCATCCGGCGTGCAACTGCCGGCAGTGGCTCACGCCTGCTTGTTGCCGCCGAACAGGCCCGCGAGCTGCGTCAGCGTGCCGAGCACGTTCGACGTGTCGACCTGGCCGTCGGCCGGCACTTCGCCGTTCGGCGTCGCATGGTTGACGACGTGCGGCAGCACCTGCGCGAGGATGCCCGACGCCTGCGCCGGATCGACGCCGAACTTGCTCGCCAGCGCGCCGACTGCGTCGGAGCCGAGCACGTTCTGCAGCGTGTCGGCCGAGATCGGCTGATTCTCGCCGGTGCCGACCCACGAGCCGATGATGTCGCCGGCGCCGCCGGCCTTGAATTTCTCGATCAGGCCGTTCAGGCCGCCCGGCTGGTTGTTGATGAATTCGAGCGCGGCCGACAGCAGCGCGCTTTGCGAATTGCCGCCGGCCTGGCCGCCGAGCAGACCGCCGACGATGTCGAGTAGACCCATGATTCTTCACCTTCAATGAAACGGCGCCGCGACGGCGGCGCCCGTGGAACGAAGCCGCGCGCGCATTGCTGCGCGCATTGCTGCGCACGCGGCGCGCATCAGGCGCCCGACGCCGCGGCGGCGGAGGCAGCCTTGTCTTTCTTGCCCTTCTTTTTCGAACCCTTCGTTGCCTTCGCGGACGACGCTGCGGCCGGGGCGCTCGCGCCTGCATCGGCCGACGCCGCGGCTGCTGCTGCCGCCTTGTCCTTCTTCGACGCGCGCTTGGTCTTGGCCGGCTTCGACGCCGCTTCCGGCGCGCTTGCGGCCGGCGCGGGCGCGGTCGCCGGCGTGCCGGTGGTCGCGCTCGGCGACGTCGTGGCCGACGGGGCCGGAGCCGGAGCCGCCGACGGCGTCGCGGCCGGCTTCGACGCCTTCACGCCTTTCGGCGGCGTCGCCGAGCCGCCGATCGTCAGGCCGTTTTCCTCGAGATGCGCGACCGACTTCGTGCCGAGTCCCTTCACGCGGTTCGCGAGGTCGTCAGCATCCTTGAACGGGCCGTTCTTGGTGCGTTCGTCGATGATCGCCTTCGACTTCACGGGCCCGAGACCCTTGACGGACTCGAGCGCGGCCTGGTCGGCCGTGTTGACTTCGACCGCCGCGGCGAAGGCCGCGGTCAGCGACAGCGATAGCGCGACGAACAGCATCAGCAGCTTTTTCAGCATGGCAAAGGCTCCCTGGTTCGAACGGACGGATGGATGGCGGTAGCAATCGACGGCGACGCGACACCCGCCGCGTGCCGCCGTTAAGCATAGGACAAGTGCGTGCCCTTTTTAAGACAGGCTGCCGGAATCTTGCTGAACGCTTGCGCCGGTGTAAAGACGCAAAGCCGCGCGGCACGGTGCTTTTGACCATTCTTGACGGTGTGCGGGGGTGCGGGCGGGTGTGTGACGCAGCGCGTGACGGCGATCGGGCCTGGCCGTTCGATCGTGCTTGACTTAGAGTGAACTCTAAGTCCTAACCTTGTTCCTGCCATGTCGAAAACCGTTTCCAGATCCACCGCCGCCGGCCCGCTGACGATCGGTCAGGTTGCCGAACTGATGGGCGTATCGACGCACACGCTGCGCTACTACGAGCAGGCGGGCCTGCTGCGCGCGATCGCGCGCACGCCGGCCGGGCACCGGCTGTACGCGCCGGCCGACCTCGACTGGCTGCGCTTCGTGATGCGACTGAAGGCGACCGGCATGCCGATCGCTCAGATGCAGCGGTTCGCGGCGCTGCGGGCCGAAGGCGAGTCGACCTTCGGCGCGCGGCGGCGCTTGCTCAGTGCGCATCGCGATGCGGTGCGCGCGCATATCGCGGAGCTGCAGGCGAGCCTCGACGTGATCGGCGAGAAGATCGCGTACTACGAGCAGCAGGAGCGCGAGACGGAACGACGGGCAAATCCTACTCACTTACCCTCGGAACAGGACACACACAATGGAACGACTCGCTGACGACCGCTACACGCGCGGCTGGAACAAACTGAAGGAAATCGACGGCGACGTGGGCGAACGCGTGATCGCGGCGCTCGCGCCGATCGCGCCGGATTTCGGCCGGCTGCTGGTCGAATTCGGCTTCGGCGACATCTACAGCCGGCCGCAGCTCGACCTGAGGGCGCGCGAGATCGCGACGATTGCCGCGCTCGCCGCGCTGGGCAACGCGCAGCCGCAACTCAAGGTGCATATCGAGGCGGCGCTGAACGTCGGCTGCACGCGCGACGAGATCGTCGAAGTGTTCATGCAGATGGCCGTCTACGCGGGGTTTCCGGCCGCGCTGAATGCGCTGTTCGCCGCGCACGAGGTGTTCACGCGGCGCGTCGACGCGGCCGGCGCCGACGCCCGCACGGAAGCGGCCGTGGCGCACTGCGGGTGAAGCGAAGCGCGCGTCGGCGGGCGGACGCGCCGACGGATCAGATCCGGTGCGGCGCGACGATCCGGTGCTTGGCGATGCGCCGGTACAGCGTCGCGCGCGAGATGCCGAGCGCGCGCGCGGCGGCGTCGGGCCGCCAGCGATGGGCGGTGAGCGCCGCGACGATGCGGCCGCGCTCGTCGTCCGGCGGCACGCCCGCGCCGTGCGCGCCGAGCCGGGCACCGAGCTGCGCGGCGAGGTCGGCCGGCAAGTCGCGCCGCGTCACGCGCGCGCCGTCGCATACCGCGCACGCGTAGCGCAGCACGTTGCGCAGCTGGCGCACGTTGCCGGGCCACGGGTAGGCGGCGAGCTCTTCGGCGAGCGTCGCGTCGAGCGTCAGCACGTGGCCGGTGGCCTGCGCCTCCTCGGCGAACACCGCGGCGATCACGTCGCGCACGTCCGCGCGCTCGCGCAGCGGCGGCAGCGCGAACGTCGCGCCGCTCAGCCGGTAGTACAGATCCTCGCGGAACGTGCCGTCGGCGACCATGCGGGCGAGATCGCGGTGCGTCGCGCAGATCACGTCGAGATCGACGCGCACCGGCGTGTCGCTGCCGAGCGGCACGACCTCGCCGTCCGCGAGCACGCGCAGCAGGCGCGTCTGCAACGCGAGCGGCATGTCGCCGATTTCGTCGAGGAACAGCGTGCCGCCGTCGGCGAGCGCGATCTTGCCGCGCGCGCCGTGCTTGCGCGCGCCGGTGAACGCGCCGGCCGCATAGCCGAACAGTTCGCTCTCGATCAGCGCCTCCGGCAGCGCGCCGCAGTTGACCGCCACGAACGGCCGCGCGCGCCGCGCGCCGGCGTCATGCACTGCGCGCGCAAACACTTCCTTGCCCGCGCCCGTCTCGCCGAGCACGAGGATCGGCAGCCGCTTGCTCGCCACGCGCAGCGCGAGTTCGGCCTGCTGCGCGACGCGCGCGTCGCTGCTGTTCAGGAACGGCGTGAGCGCGCCGACGTGACGCTGCTCGGCGCCCGGGCGGCGCGCCGTCTTGTCGGTCTCGCGGTTCGCGCGCCGCAGCGGCGCCCGCAGCCGTGCATAGAGCGGCGCGCCGGTGGCGCGCAGCCGCAGCGCAACGATCGCATCGAGGCGCGCGGCGTCGCGCAGCGGCATCTCGGTCGCATCGAAGATCTCGTCGATATGGCGCGGCTCGTTCAGCGCCGGCAGCGCGTCGCGCGCGTGCCGGTTCGCGGCGATGATGTTGCCGCATTCGTCGAACGCGATCAGCCATTCGGGTTGCGCCTCGACGTAATGACGGTTCGGATGACAGAACAGAATCCAGTGCTGCGCGGTGCTGTGCACGAAGTAGCCGTCCTCGATCAGCGCCGCGCTCTGCCGCACGAGCTGGTACACGAGGCGCTGACTGTCGCGGCTGTCCGGCGACTGCACGGCCGATGCGTCGAGCACGCCGATCAGCTCGCCGCCCGGCGAGAAGATCGGCGCGGCGCTGCAGGTCAGCGTGGTGAACGCGGCGCGGAAGTGGTCGGTCTTGTGCACGGTGATCGGCGCGAGATCGGTCAGCACGCTCGCGACGCCGCAGGTGCCTTCCTCGCTTTCCGACCAGCAGGTGCCGATGTGCAGCCCCGCATGACGAAAATCGTTGCGGCGGTCGCGCTCGATCCGGTAGTCGATCGTCACGCCGTGCGCGTCCGTCAGCATCACGCAATAGTCTGCAACGCGAATCATGTCGTGCAGGCGCGTGAGGCACTGGCCCGACGCGCGCAGGAACGCCTCTTCCTTGTCGCGCACCTCGCGCAGCTCGGCCGCGGTGAGCACGCGCGGGCCGATCGACGACGCGGGATCGAGCGCGTAGCGCTCGAGCGAGCGCTGCCACGACGACACCAGACGCGCGGATTCGGCCGGCGCGGGCAGGCGTCCGGCAAGCGCGCCAAGGACGCGATCGGCGTGCTGGGCCTGGGGGACGGCATAGGGCATGGTCGGCTCCGGTTCCATACGGCGGGGAATTCGACCTTCTTGTAGCACATCCGCTTGCGCGGATCACATTGCATCGCAGCACGCGGCACGCGTGAGACGTTCGTCTCAGCGCGATCTCGGCCGTCTCGCGCCGTTGAGACGCGCGGGCGGGCCGGCCGCGACGTTCGGCCGGCGCGCGCCGTGCCGCGACACGCATGGCTCGGCGGCCGAACCGCGCGATGGGCGACGTCGCCGCGGCAGCCACCCGTGCGACTCGGCCGCGTGAGACGCACGGGGCGTTTCGTGCGGCGGCGAGCCGTCGCGCCGGCCTGCGTCACCGCCCGGCAGCGGTGCCGAGCCTGTATCCGCGCGGGTTTCGCGGTCGTGGTGCGCACGATGGCACGCCGCTTGCAGATGTGATCGGCAAGCCCGGCGCGTTGGCGTCGGCGACGACGATCCGCTGCCCTCGATGACGGCGGACGAGACATGCAGGGCCGCTGCGCGAGCGCCGGCCCAATGGATGGAGACAAGCCCGTGACGACGCCCGTGACCGTCGGCGTGATCGCGAACCCCGCATCGGGGCGCGACATTCGCCGTCTGACGACGCATGCATCCGTGTTCCCGACCGCGGAGAAGGCCAACATGGTCGTGCGCCTGCTCGCCGGCCTCGGCGCGATGGGCGTCGAGCGCGTGCTGACCTTGCGCGACAAGACGGGCATCGCGACGCTGCTGATGCGTGCGCTCGATACGCACCGCGCGGTCGCGCCGCACGAGCGCTGGCCCGAGGTCGAATTCGTCGATCTGCCGATCACCGACAGCGTCGCCGACACGCAGGCGGGCGCCGCCTACATGCACCGGATGGAAGTGTCGCTGATCGTCGTGCTCGGCGGCGACGGCACGCATCGCGCGGTTGCCGCGCACTGCGGCGCGACGCCGCTCGTCGCGCTGTCCACCGGCACCAACAACGCCTTTCCCGAACATCGCGAGGCAACCGTCGCGGGCGTCGCGGCCGGGCTCGCCGCGACCGGCGCGGTGCCGGCCGAGATCGCGTTCGTGCGCAACAAGCGGCTCGTCGTGCGCTGCATCGCCGGGGCGAACGCGGGGCGCGAGGAGATCGCGCTGGTCGACGTGTGCGCGGCGCGACAGCGCTTCATCGGCGCGCGTGCGGTCACCGGGCCGGCCGACATCGAGACGCTCTACCTGACCTTCGCGGAGCCGGACGGCATCGGCCTGTCCGCGCTCGGCGGCGCATGGGCGCCGCTCGAGCGCAGCGCGCCGCACGGGCTCGCGATGCGCTTTGCCGTAGACGGGCGGACGGACGGCACGCCGCTCGTCGCGCCGATCGCACCGGGGCGCGTCGATCGCGTCGTGATGCGCAGCTGCGAGCGGCTGGAGCCCGGTGCATGGCAGACCATCCCGTTCGAGCGCGGCACGCTCGCATTCGACGGCGAGCGCGAGATCGAGGTCGCGCGCGGCGAGCGCTACGAGATCGCGCTCGACTGGCACGGGCCGCTGACCGTCGACGTCGGCCGCACGCTGCGCTACGCGTCGTCACGACAGGTGCTGCGCGAAGCCGGCGCGTGGCGCGATTGAAGGTGCGTGTACCGGCAAGCCATTTCGATATCCATAACGACGAACACGGAGACATCGCCATGACAACCCCTCTGGAAGGCCAGGTCGCGATCGTGACCGGCGGTGCGCGCGGCATCGGCCGCGGCATCGCGCTGACGCTCGCGGCGGCGGGCGCCGACATCCTGCTGGCCGATCTGCTCGACGACGCGCTCGACTCGACCGCGCGCGAAGTGCGCGCGCTCGACTCGACCGCGCGCGAAGTGCGCGCGCTCGGCCGCCGGGCGGTGCTCGCGAAGGTCGACGTCACGCAGGCCGCGCAGGTCGACGCGATGGTCGCGCAGGCGCTCGCCGAGCTGGGCGGGCTCGACATCATGGTGAATTGCGCGGGCGTGATCAGCATTCATCCGGTCGAGGCGCTGAGCGAGCGCGACTGGGATTTCGTGATGGACGTGAACGCGAAGGGCACGTTCCTCGGCTGCCGCGCGGCGCTTGCGCATCTGAAGGCGCAGGGGCATGGGCGGATCATCAACGTCGCATCGATCGCCGGCAAGGAGGGCTTCCCGAATCTCGCCCACTACAGCGCATCGAAGTTCGCGGTGGTCGGTTTCACCAACGCACTGGCGAAGGAACTCGCGCGCGACGGCGTGACCGTCAACGCGATCTGTCCGGGCATCGTGCGCACCTACATGTGGGACCGGCTGTCCGACGAATGGAAGACCGATGGCGAATCGGTCGAGCAATCGTGGCAGCGGCATCAGCTCACGCTGATCCCGCAGGGCCGCGCGCAGACGCCCGAAGACATGGGCCGCCTCGCGCTGTTCTTCGCGACGATGGACAACGTGACCGGCCAGGCCGTGAACGTCGACGGCGGCTTCACGTTCCATTGACCACGCACGCCGAGCAATCCGTCGCCGCGGCGCGGCCGCGGCGGCATTCGCAGTCAGACCTACTCAGGAGACACACATGACCGTTTCGACCCAGCTCAGCAGGGACACGCTGCTGGACGCCTACCGGCTGATGCGCACCATCCGCGAATTCGAGGAGCGCCTGCACGTCGAGTTCGCGACCGGCGAAATCCCCGGCTTCGTTCACCTGTATGCGGGCGAGGAGGCGTCCGCGGTCGGCACGATGCTGCACCTCGGCCTCGAGGATTACGTCGCCACCACGCACCGCGGCCACGGCCACTGCATCGCCAAAGGCGTCGACGTGCACGGGATGATGGCCGAGATCTACGGCAAGAAGACGGGCGTCTGTCACGGCAAGGGCGGCTCGATGCACATCGCCGACCTCGCGATGGGGATGCTCGGCGCCAACGGGATCGTCGGCGCGGGCGGCCCGCTCGTCTGCGGCGCGGCGCTCGCGGCGAAGCACAAGAAGACCGGCGGCGTCGGCGTGTGCTTCTTCGGCGACGGCGCATCGAACCAGGGCGTGATCTTCGAATCGATGAACCTCGCGTCGGTGTGGCGGCTGCCGGCGATCTTCGTCGCCGAGAACAACGGCTATGCGGAAGCGACGTCGGCGAGCTGGTCGGTCGCGACCGACAACATCGCCGACCGCGCGAACGGCTTCGGGATGCCGGGCGTGATCGTCGACGGCTTCGACTTCTTCGCGGTGCACGAGGCGCTCGGCGAAGCGGTCGCACGCGCGCGCAACGGCGGCGGCCCGACGCTCGTCGAGGTGAAGTTCACGCGCTACTTCGGCCACTTCGAGGGCGACGCGCAGACTTACCGCGCGCCGGGAGAAGTGCAGAAGCTGCGCGACGAGAAGGACTGCCTGAAGCACTTCGAAACGCGCGTGGTGCGCGCCGAAGTGCTGACCACCGACGAACTGCGCGCGGTCGATGCGCAGGTGAAGGCGCTGATCGACGACGCGGTCGCGCAGGCGAAGGCCGCGCCGCTGCCCGATGCGGCGGACCTGCTCGCCGACGTGTACGTGTCGTATCCGTGAGCGCGGCCTGACCGAGCAACTGCCGGCCGACACGGCGAACCGAATATTCCAGGAGACAGACATGGCAAGGAAGATCACTTATTCGCAGGCGATCAACGAGGCGCTCGCGCAGGAAATGGCGCGCGACGACAGCGTGATCGTGATGGGCGAGGACAATGCAGGCGGCGCGGGCGCGCCCGGCGAGGACGACGCGTGGGGCGGCGTGCTCGGCGTGACGAAGGGGCTGTTCCACAAGTTTCCGGGCCGCGTGCTCGATACGCCGCTGTCGGAAGGCGGCTACATCGGCGCGGCGGTCGGCGCGGCCGCGTGCGGGATGCGGCCCGTCGCGGAGCTGATGTTCATCGACTTCATGGGCGTGTGCTTCGACCAGATCTTCAATCAGGCCGCCAAATTCCGCTACATGTTCGGCGGCAAGGCCGTCACGCCGGTGGTGATCCGCGCGATGTACGGCGCCGGCCTGCGGGCGGCGGCGCAGCATTCGCAGATGCTCACGTCGCTGTTCACGCATATCCCGGGGCTGAAGGTGGTGTGCCCGTCGACGCCGTACGACGCGAAGGGCCTGCTGATCCAGTCGATCCGCGACAACGACCCGGTGATCTTCCTCGAGCACAAGCTGCTCTACACGCGTGAAGGCGAGGTGCCCGAGGAATCGTATGCGATCCCGTTCGGCGAGGCCAGCATCGTGCGCGAAGGCGACGACGCGACGATCGTCACCTACGGCCGCATGGTCCATCTCGCCACCGACGCGGCCGCGAAGCTCGCGAAGGACGGCATTCACGTCGACGTGATCGACCTGCGCACGACGTCGCCGCTCGACGAGGAAACGATCCTCGAGAGCGCGGAGCGCACCGGGCGCGTGGTGGTCGTCGACGAGGCGAACCCGCGCTGCTCGATCGCCACCGACATCGCGGCGCTCGTCGCGCAGCGCGCGTTCCGCTCGCTGCAGGCGCCGATCGAGCTGGTGACCGCGCCGCACACGCCCACGCCGTTCGCCGGCGTGCTGGAAGACTTGTACATCCCGTCCGCCGATGCGATCGCGCAGGCGGTACTGAAGACGAGGAGCTGACACGATGTCGATT
This sequence comes from Burkholderia ubonensis, assembly GCF_001718695.1. Taxonomy (NCBI): domain Bacteria; kingdom Pseudomonadati; phylum Pseudomonadota; class Betaproteobacteria; order Burkholderiales; family Burkholderiaceae; genus Burkholderia; species Burkholderia ubonensis. The sequence continues at coordinate 654,425 of NZ_CP013420.1, forward strand.
CACATGATCACGATGCCCAAGTGGGGGCTGTCGATGGAGCAGGGGCAGGTCAATGGCTGGCTGAAGTCGATCGGCGAGCGCGTGACGAAGGGCGACGAAGTGCTCGACGTGGAGACCGACAAGATTTCGTCGGGCGTCGAGTGCGCGTTCGACGGCACGCTGCGCCGGCAAGTCGCGCAGGAAGGCGAGACGCTGCCGGTCGGCGCGCTGCTCGGCGTGGTCGCCGCAGCTGATGCGAGCGACGCCGACATCGACGCGGCGATCGCCGAATTCCAGCGCGATTTCGTGCCGAGCGCGGCCGCCGACGACGCGGCCGGCCCGCAGCCCGAGAAGGCGCAGATCGGCGGGCGCACGCTGCGGTTCCTGAAGCTCGGTGACGGCTCGGGCACGCCGGCCGTGCTGATTCACGGCTTCGGCGGCGATCTGAACAACTGGCTGTTCAATCACGCGGAACTCGCCGCGCATCGGCCGGTGTGGGCGCTCGACCTGCCGGGGCACGGCGAGTCCGGCAAGGCGGTCGAGACCGGCAGCCTCGACGAGCTGGCCGACGCGGTGCTCGCGCTGCTCGATGCGCAGCAGATCGAGCGCGCGCACCTGATCGGCCATTCGATGGGCGGCGCGGTGGCGATGGCGGCGGCCGAGCGCGCGCCGCAACGCGTGGCGTCGCTGACGCTGATCGCGAGCGCCGGGCTCGGCGCCGACATCAACCGCGATTACATCGACGGCTTCGTCGCGGGCAACAGCCGCAACACGCTGAAGCCGCATCTCGGCGCGCTGTTCGCGGATCACGCGCTGGTGACGCGGCAACTGGTCGAGGATCTCGTCAAGTACAAGCGGCTCGAAGGCGTGCAGGCGGCGCTCGAGAAGATCGCGAACGCGGCGTTCGACGGCGCGGCCCAGCGGCGCGTGTTCCGCGATCGCGTCGCGTCGCTCGCGCCGCGCACGCTGGTGATTTGGGGCGAGCACGACCAGGTGATTCCCGCGCAGCACGCGCAGGGCTTGCCGGACGGCGTGCGCGCCGAGGTGATCGCCGGCAGCGGCCACATGGTGCAGATGGAGGCGGCTGCCGACGTGAACCGCCTGATCGTCGCGTTTCTCGGAGACTGACGATGGCCGCCGCGCTCGAACGACCCAGCCTCACCGCGCTCGGCCAGCCGGGCGCGCGCAGCCGCGACAAGCTCGCGCGCATTCCGGTGCGCGTCGAGCCCGTGGCGGGCGCGGCGCTGCCGAAGCCGTCGTGGCTGCGGGCGCGGCCGATGTCGAGCGGGGCGGTCGCCGACATGGCGGCCGTGCTGCGCGATCATCGGCTGCATTCCGTCTGCGAGGAGGCGATGTGTCCGAATATCGGCGAATGCTTCGCGCAGCGCACCGCGACCTTCATGATCATGGGCGGGCTGTGCACGCGGCGCTGCCCGTTCTGCGACGTCGCGCACGGCCGTCCCGAGCCGCTCGATCCCGACGAGCCCGCGCGGCTCGCCGCGGCGGCGGCCGCGCTCGGGCTGCGCTACGTCGTGATCACGTCGGTCGATCGGGACGACCTGCGCGACGGTGGCGCCGCGCATTTCGCCGCCTGCATCGCGGCGGTGCGCGCGCGCGTGCCGGGCATCGGCGTCGAGGTGCTGACGCCCGATTTTCGCGGCCGCGTCGCGCGTGCGCTCGACGCGTTGTCGTCGGCATGGCCGGACGTGTTCAATCACAACATCGAGACGGTGCCGTCGCTGTATCGGGCCGCGCGGCCCGGCGCCGATTATCGCGGCTCGCTCGAACTGCTCGCGCAGGCGAAGGCCGCGCGGCCGGCGCTCGTGACGAAATCGGGCTTGATGCTCGGGCTCGGCGAGCGCGACGACGAGGTGCGCGCCACGCTGCACGACCTGCGCGCGCACGAGGTCGACGTGCTGACGCTCGGCCAGTATCTGGCGCCGTCCGCGCATCACCTGCCGGTGCGGCGCTACGTGAGCCCCGACGCGTTCGACGCGTGGCGCGACGAGGCGCTGGCGCTGGGGTTTCGCGAAGTCGTCGCAGGCCCGCTCGTGCGCTCGTCGTATCACGCGGCCGACGTGCTGAAGCCCGCGTGAGCCGCCCGCCGCGCGTCAGGCGCCAGCCTGCGCGCGGCTCACGCGGCGCAGATAGACCGCGAGCCCGGCGCCCGCGAGCATCAGGCTCATCGTGTTCGCGAACCAGAAGCCGCGCGCGCCGGTCAGCCACGCGGGCGAGTGGCCGCCGACGTCGAAGCCGAGCAGGTAGCCGCCGCCGAGCCCGACGCCCCACAGCGCGACCGCGTAGATGACGGTCGGCACGGCCGCGACCTTGTACGCGCGCAGCGCGAACGCGGACGTGACCTGCAGCGCGTCGAAGAAGTGATAGCAGGTGACGATCGCGACGAGCGGCATCGCGGCTGCGGCGACTGTCGGGTTCGGCGTGTAGCCGCCGACGATCAGCGGTCGCAGCGCGAACACCAGCAGGCCATACAGCGCGGCGATCCCGCCCGCGAGCGTCACGCCGTGCCGGCCGAGCAGCCGGGCTTCGTCGGGCTGCCCGGCGCCGAGCGCGCGGGCGACGAGCGTCGACGTCGCGACGCCGATCGACAGCGGCGTCATGTACAGCACGCCGCTGATGTTGGCGGCGATCTGGTGCCCGGCGAGCGTGGTCGTGCCGAACTGCGCGATGAAGAGCGCCATGCAGGTGAACGACGTGACCTCGATCAGGTACGACAGGCCCATCGGCACGCCGAGCTTCAGGATCGCCTTCTGGCGCGCCCAGACCGGCCAGCAGAAGCGCGAGAAGATCGCGAGCGGCGCGAACACGTCGAGCTTCGCGAGCAACGTGAAGCCGACCAGCGCGAGCGCCCAGTTGATCACCGTGCTCGCGAGCCCGCACCCCGGGCCGCCGAGCGCCGGCACGCCGAACCCGCCGAAGATGAACCAGATGTTCAGCGGAAACTTGAGCGCGAGCGCGCCGATCTGCAGGATCATCGCGAGGCGCGGTTTGCCGGCCGCGTTGGTGAGCGCGCCGTAGATCCGGAACACGAGGCTCGCCGGCAACCCGAACGACAGGAGGCGCAGATAGGCGACGGTGCGCTCGTGCAGCGCGGCGGGCGCATGCGCGAGACGCAACAGCGGTTCGGGGAAATGCAGCAGCAGGAAGCCGGGCACCGCGAGCAGCGCGGCGAGCCACAGCGCCTGGCGGACTTCCTCGCCGATCTCGGCGTAGCGCCGCGCGCCGTACAGTTGGCCGGTGATCGGCTGCAGCGCGGACAGGATGCCCGTCAGGCCGATGAAGACCGACAGGTAGATCGACGCGCCGAGCCCGAGCGCGGCGAGATCGGTGGCGGAGAAGCGGCCGACCATCGCGGTGTCGGTCACGCCGAACGCAATGATCGCGAGCTGGCCGACGAGCACCGGCCACGCGAGGCCGATGATCCGACGGATATCGGCCAGCATCGTCAATCGTCCGCCTTGCGGCGCGGCGGCCGGCGCTTGACCGGCGTCTTCGGCCGCTCGATGCGCTCGTACAGGCGGAAACGCTCGTCGCGGTCGGCGACGCGGCGGCCTTCCCAGACGAGACGCCACACGTACTGCGACATCGAGCTCGGTTCGCCGAAATCGGCGCGGTCCTGGCGCAGGATCACGTCGCAGTCGCCGGAGTAATCGAAGTGCATGTTGCCGAAATAGGCGAACGTCGCGATCTGCGCGTCGCCGAGCCGCACCGGCGAAATGCATTCGTAATCGGACGGCAGGTGCGCGGCGATCTGCTGCGCGACGTCGCGATAGGTCCGGCCGTAGTTGACGATCGGCAGCCACAGCGTCATCAGCAGCACCCACATCAGCGTGGTGCCGGCGCCTGACAGCACGACGCTGCGCCACAGCACCTTCGGCTGACGCGACACGCGCCACCTCGCGAGCAGGAACCAGCAGACCGTCACCGCGACCGCGCAGACGAACGACAGCACCTTGAAGTGCGGCTCGTAGCCGGGCAGGAGCCGCGCGAGGTTGCGCGCGAGCGGGTGCGGGAAGCCGGTCATCGACGCCAGCCAGACGAGCCACACGAAGCTGCCGAGGATCGTGAAGCTCAACACCGCGAACCAGTCGATCGCGTTGATCGCGCCGCGCTTAAGCGTCGGCAGCGCGAACGTCGCGAGCACCGCGAGCGGCGGCAGCAGCAGCATGTACATGCGGTTCGACTGCTGACTCTGCAGGATCACGAGCGCAACGAGCGGCACGACGACCGACAGCGGAATCGCGATGTGCGTGCGCCGGCGCAGGCCGGCCCAGCTCCACCACGCCCAGATCGCGAGCGGCCACGCGGGCCACGCGAAGATCGGCAGGTTCTTCGCCGCGTACATCAGCACGGCGGTCGGCGGGCCGGAAAAGCGCATCAGGCTGCCGCGCACCCACTGGTCGAAGAACCACGCGGCGTCGTCCGGCGCCGCGGCGAGCGCGGCGAACACCCACAGCGCGATGATCGCGGCGGCGACGGGCACGCCGATCGCGGGCAGGTGCAGGTTGCGCATCTCGGGCGTGACGAGCCACAGCACGGCGGTGCCGACGACGAGCGCGCCGACGAGCACCGGGTTGCCGGACAGGCAGACGAGGCCGATCGCCGCGCTCCACCACAGCGCGCCCTGCAGCGGCTTGTCGATGCCGCGCACGAGCCCGTAGACGAGCATCGCGATCCACGCGAACTGCGCGAGCTGCGGCGTCGTTTCGTGTCCGCGCTCCGCGAGGCCGAAGCAGGCGAGCAGGATCAGCAGCGCGCCGTCGGCGAGCGTGCGGCCGTAGTCGCGCGGCTCGGGCTCGCCGCCGAACGCGTACTTGAACGGCTGGACTTCGGCGCGCCGGCCGAGCAGATACGCGGCGTACCAGACGAACGCGCAGGCGATGCAGAACAGGATGCCGGTGGCGAGCCGCGACGCGTTGCTTGCGTCGACCCAGGACCCAAGCGCGCGGATCGACAGCGCGCCGAGCCAGTAGCCGAGCGGTCCGTCGGTCGTGATGAACTTGCCGACGAGATTCGGCAGCAGCCAGTCGTGCCAGCCGCCCTTGGCCATCGTCCACATGACGCCGAAGCCCGCCGCGTCCTCGTTTTTCCACGGGTCGCGGCCGAACAGGCCGAACGCCGCATAGACGAGGCAGAGCGTGAGCAGCAGCCAGCGCGGCAGCGCGCGCGTGGCGGAGGCGGTGAGACGAACGACAGGCTTCATGCAGATGGGCGTTCTGGGCGCGGCTCGCGCGATGCCGCGCGGCGCGCCGGTTTTGAGCATCCGGCATTGTAGACGCGCCGGCCGTTGCGCGTCAGCGGTCGCGCCCGGGCGCCGGCCGACGGCGCTCGGGCGAGCAGAGACGAAAAAGGGCAGCCTGGGCTGCCCTTTGGTGCGATACCGGTGCGATGCGGTCACCGGATGCGGCGCGAAGCTTACTTCGCGACCTTGCCGCTGGCGCGCGAACCGAACTTGTTCTTGAACTTCTCGACGCGGCCGGCCGTGTCCATGATCTTCTGCTGGCCGGTGTAGAACGAGTGCGACTCCGACGACACTTCGATCTTGGCGAGCGGGTAGGTCTTGCCTTCGAAGTCGATGGTTTCACGCGTCTGGATCGTCGAGCGCGTGATGAACTTGAAGCCGTTCGACATGTCTTGGAAGACGACTTCGCGGTAATCCGGGTGAATGCCAGGTTTCATGATTTTCCTTGGTGAGAGCGGTAGCCAACCCGCCGCTTGCCGCTCCGAACCGCGCGAATTGCGCGTGTCGGCTGGCGTCAAGCCCGGCGCGAGCCACTTGCCTAAGGTCGAAAAACGGCAATTATGCCAGAAAATCAGACGGTTGGCGATTAATTTTCAGCGCGCGTCCAGCGCGCCGGTTTGGGCCGGATCCTGCCGGTAATAGCGGGCGAGCAGCCGGTAGAGCTCGGGGAACTCGGCCTCGAACGCACGCGGCCGCACGAACAGCGCCTCGCTGCATACGGCAAAGAATTCCGACGGGTGGTCGGCCGCATAGGGGTCGATCAGCGACTCCCGCTCGAAGCGCGCCCACGCGCGATCCGGCACCGCATCGACGCGTGCGCAGAACTGGTCGTACGCGTTTTCGAACACGTCGGCCCACGCCTGCGCGTCGAGATGCGGCGCATGCCAGCGGCGAAAGAGGGGCGGATAGCCGTCGGCCGCGCCGTTGATCATGTCGATCTTGTGCGCGAACTCGTGGATCACGACGTTGTACGCGTCGCGGCCGTCGGTCATCTGCGCGTCTTCCCACGACAGGATCACCGGTCCGCCTTCCCAGGCTTCGCCGCTCGCGTCCTGCTCGACCTCGTGGACGACGCCGTCCTCGTCCTGCACGGTCTTGCGGATCACGAATTCGCCCGGATACACGACGACGCCGACCCAGCCGTCGTACAGCGACAGATCGAGATTCAGCACCGGCACGCAGGCCTGCACGGCGATGCCGACGATCATCTCGTCGGTCAGCTCGAGGCCGTGCGCGGTCGAAAACGACTTGTGCGCGATGAACAGGCTCGTCAGCTCGCGCAGCCGGCCGAGGTCGTCGGGCGGCAGGTAGTCGAGGAACGGCAGTCGCGCGACGGTGTCCTGCCACAGCGCGTCGGGGATCGGGTGGCTGCGCAGCGCGCGGTTGCGGCGGCGATGGTCGAGCCAGCGGGTGAGTTTCGAAAGCATGAAAACGGCAACGTGAATCCCAAAGCCTGACTTTTAACTCAATCGATGTCTTTTTGCCATGCGGCGAAGATCCCGCCGCAAATCGCGACGCCGGCGAGGAAATAGAACCCGTCGAGCGACGACAGGAACGACGCCTGCTGCGCGACCATCCGCGCGATCGACGAGATCGCGAACGCGTGCGCGTCGCCCGGTGCATGGCCGGCGGCCGCGTAGCTGCGGGCCAGCGCGTCGACCGTCTGCTGGAACAGCGGGTCGAACACGTTCGCGCGCTCGACGAGCCGCGTCTGGTGCACGGCCTGCCGATGCTGCTCGACGATGATCACCGACGCCGTTGCGAACGAGATCGTCAGCTGGCGGACGATGTTCTTGAGCCGGTAGCCGTGCGTGTATTCGTCGATCGCAAAGATCCGGAACGTCAGGTTCGCGACCGGCAGCACGATGAACAGCAGCAGCAGGCCGCGCAGCAGCAGCGGCACGATCAGCGCCGCTTCGCCGACCTGCGGCGTCATGCGGGTCATCCACAGCGCGGCGAACGCGGCGACTGCGAAGCCCGGCACGATGATCCATTTCTTGTGCGTGATCAGCTTCGCGTAGCGCAGGTACGCGAACAGCGCGGTCGCGGAGATCAGCGACATCGTGCCGACGAGGCGCCCGGCGTTCTCGACCGGATAGCCGAGCCCCGATTCGAGAAGGCGGGAGGTCAGGTAGCTGAAGCCGGTCGACTCGTAGTAATAGAACATGTAGAGCAGGAGCCCGACCTGGAAGGTCCGCTGGCGGAATGCGTGCAGGCGCACGAGCGGCGTCGGGTGGTGCCACTGGTGGTGCGCGAACCACGCGAGCGCGCCGAGGCCCGCGACCGTCAGCAGGATCAGCATCGGCGAGCCGCTGTAGAGCTGGTACCGCACCTGCTGCATCACGACCTGCAGCGCGCCCTGCGCGAGCGCGAACACGACGTACGGCCAGAAATGCCCGGTACCGCGTTCGTCGTCGGGCAGGTTGCCGGTGTCGGGCAGCGTCAGCAGTGCGAGGATCGCGAACGCGACGCCTGCGGGCGCGGTGCACGCGAACAGCGCGCGCCACGTCGAATGCGCGACGAGCAGGCCGCCGGCGATCGGCGCGAGCGCGCTGCCGAGCAGGATCATGATCAGGAACGCGCGCGTCGCGGGTGGCCGTTCCCGCGGCGTGAAGCTGATCTGGATCAGGATCCGGCACGCGCCCATCATCGGCCCGATGAAATAGCCCTGGAAGCCGCGCGCGAACGCGAGCTCCAGCGACGTATCGGCGAGCGCGGACGCGATCGCGCCGAGCGAGAACATCAGCATGCAGCCGGCGACGTAGCGGCGATGCCCGAGGCGGTCGATCCACCATTGCTGCTGGAGGATGCCGAGCACGGCCGCGACCGCGTACGCGCTCGACGACCACACGAGCTCGTCCGGCGACGCGTTGATGCCGCCCGCGATGTAGCTGGCGAAGAACGAGAACGTCGCGTTGTCGAAATAGTCGATGCCGGTGACGAGCGCGAGCGCCCACGGGAACAGGTCGGCGCGCAGGCTTGCGCGGCTCCACAGTGGCGGGCGGCCCGGCGTCGCGTTCATGCGCGGCTCTTGCGCGCCCGGCGCTCGCTCGCCTCGGCCCGCCGCTGCGCGATCAGCGCATCCGCGCTTTCGCCGGCGAGACGCCGCTCGACGTAGTCGATGTCGCGCTGCAGTTCCTTGCGCAGCGCCATCGCTTCCTTCAGCTCGCGCTGGACCGCCGCGATGCGCCGGTCGAGCGTGCCGATCTGTTCCGCGAGACCGGTGCGGATGTCCCGCAGCGACGCGTCCGAGTAGCGGCGCCGGCCGTCGTCCGTCTCTTCCAGCGGACGCTTGAGCATTTCGGTGATGCCCTGCAGCGAGAAGCCGAGCGCGCGCAGGCGCAGGATTCGCGCGAAGCGCTCGAGGTCGGCGTCGTCATAGAGACGATAGCGGCCTTCGCTGCGCGACGGCGTGACGAGCCCGCGCTCCTCGTAGTACTTCAGCGTGCGCGGCGTGACGCCGAGCCGCGCGGCGGCGTCGCTCACGGTCAGCAGCAGGATGGGGGTGTCGGTCGTCATCGTGGCGGTGGGTTGGGGCGACGGGATGGATTATAGATCAACGTGTACGTTCACGTACATGTTGGCGCGAAAAAACGGCCGCCGGGCGCAACGCGCGGGCGGCCGTCCTATCCGCTGCCGGGGCGATCAGCCGCCGCGGCGCATCAGGTCGAAGAACTCGGAGTTGCTCTTCGTCTGGCGGATCTTGTCGAGCAGGAATTCCATTGCCTCGACTTCGTCCATGTCGTGGATGAATTTGCGCAGCACCCAGATCTTCTGCAGGATCTCGGGCTTGATCAGCATTTCCTCGCGGCGCGTGCCCGACTTGTTCAGGTTGATCGACGGGTAGACGCGCTTTTCCGCGAGGCGGCGCTCGAGGTGCACTTCCATGTTGCCGGTGCCCTTGAACTCTTCGTAGATCACGTCGTCCATGCGGCTGCCGGTTTCGATCAGCGCGGTGCCGATGATCGTCAGCGAGCCGCCTTCCTCGATGTTGCGCGCCGCGCCGAAGAAGCGTTTCGGGCGCTGCAGCGCGTTCGCGTCGACACCGCCCGTCAGCACCTTGCCCGACGCCGGGATCACGGTGTTGTACGCGCGTGCGAGACGCGTGATCGAGTCGAGCAGGATCACGACGTCGTGCTTCATTTCGACGAGGCGCTTGGCCTTCTCGATCACCATTTCGGCGACCTGAACGTGGCGCGTGGCCGGTTCGTCGAACGTCGATGCGATCACTTCGCCTGCGACGGAGCGCTGCATTTCGGTCACTTCTTCAGGGCGCTCGTCGATCAGCAGCACGAACAGGACCACGTCCGGGTGGTTCTGCTTGATCGCGTGCGCGATGTGCTGGAGCATCACGGTCTTGCCCGACTTCGGCGACGCGACGAGCAGGCCGCGCTGGCCCTTGCCGATCGGCGCGATCATGTCGATGATGCGGCCCGTGACGTTCTCTTCGCCGCGCATTTCGCGCTCGAGCGACAGCGGCTTGTTCGGGTGCAGCGGCGTGAGGTTCTCGAACATGATCTTGTGTTTCGAGGCCTCGGGCGGCTGCCCGTTGACTTTGTCGACCTTGACGAGCGCGAAGTAGCGCTCGCCGTCCTTCGGCGTGCGGACTTCGCCTTCGATCGTGTCGCCGGTGTGCAGGTTGAAGCGGCGGATCTGCGACGGGCTGATGTAGATGTCGTCGGTGCTCGCGAGGTACGACATTTCCGGCGAGCGCAGGAAGCCGAAGCCGTCCGGCAGCACTTCGAGCGTGCCGTCGCCGAAGATCGTCTCTCCCGTCTTGGCGCGCTTTTTGAGAATGGCGAACATCAGCTCCTGCTTGCGCAGGCGGTTCGCGTTTTCGATCTCCAGGCCGTTGGCCATCTCGATCAATTCGGACACGTGCAGAGACTTGAGCTCGGATAAATGCATACGGGAATCCCGCCAGGGAAGAGAAGCGACGAAAGAAAAAAGGGAGGAGGGCGAGCGGAATCGCTCAGAGACTTAAATGCGTCTTGTAGACGTTTTTTAATTCTAGCATAGGCCGATTCGCGCTTGAGCGGCCGATCGGCGGCTTGGCGGCGGACATGTTGCCGGCTGACAACACGTCCGCGAACCTGCCGGTATTTTTTTTACAGGTGGCTGTCCAGGAACGCGGTCAGCTGCGACTTCGACAGTGCGCCGACCTTTTGCGCGGCGGCCGCGCCGTTCTTGAAGAGAATCAGCGTCGGGATGCCGCGCACGCCGAACTTCGCCGGTGTCGCCTGGTTGTCGTCGACGTTGATCTTCGCGATCTGCAGCTTGTCGCCGTAGTCCTTCGCGACTTCGTCGAGGATCGGGGCAATCATCTTGCACGGGCCGCACCATTCGGCCCAGAAATCGACGAGCACCGGCTTGTCGGATTTGACGACGTCCTGTTCGAACGATGCGTCGCTGATGTGTTTGATCTGTTCGCTCATTTGGTCAATACCTCTTTCGGTTCGGGGACTGCCTGCATGGCGCCTTCTCGGCGCGCCTGCCGCCCGGCGGGCGGCAGGCCGCTGCGGCAGGTAGCTCCGCACTCCGGAAAAGAAGGGCGTAAGCGCTGCGTACCGCGGCTCGCGGGTCATTCGGGCGTCATATTAGCCTAAATTGCTATCCGCTGTTGACGGCGATAGTAGCCGCTTCGCGAGTAGGGGCACGTACGCCGAAGACCGTTGCGTCACGCAGGTGGAGGCCGGCGCGCAAAATACAAGAGGGCGGTCGCGCCTGTTGCACGCGCCTGCTTTCGCATGTTCGTTCGAATAACGATCGCATTCGGCGCGAAGCGGTGATAGAATGCGCCGTGACGGGCCTCCTCGCATGGTGGGCCGGTGAACCTGGTCAGGTCGGGAACGAAGCAGCCACAGCCGTTTTCCGCCAGTGCCGAGGGTCGGGCTCGTCACCTTCCTTCTCGCCCCGTTCGCAGGGCGTTTTTTATTTCCGCTCTCCACGCGCTTTTCACGTTTTCGCATGCATCCGTGTTCCGTACCGTTTCGCGTGTCGGCGCGACGCAGCGTTGCTGATACAATTTCCCGATGACCTATCAAGTTCTCGCACGCAAGTGGCGTCCGAAGGATTTCGCTTCGCTCGTCGGCCAGGAGCACGTCGTCAGGGCGCTCACGCACGCGCTCGACGGCGGGCGTTTGCATCACGCCTATCTGTTCACGGGCACCCGCGGCGTCGGCAAGACGACGCTGTCGCGGATCTTCGCGAAGGCGCTCAACTGTGAAACCGGCGTGACGTCGCAGCCGTGCGGCGTGTGCCGTGCGTGCCGCGAGATCGACGAAGGCCGCTTCGTCGACTACGTCGAAATGGATGCCGCGAGCAACCGCGGCGTCGACGAAATGGCCGCGCTGCTCGAACGCGCGGTGTACGCGCCCGTCGATGCGCGCTTCAAGGTCTACATGATCGACGAAGTGCACATGCTGACGAACCACGCGTTCAACGCGATGCTGAAGACGCTCGAGGAGCCGCCGCCGCACGTCAAGTTCATCCTCGCGACGACCGACCCGCAGAAGATTCCCGTCACGGTGCTGTCGCGCTGCCTGCAGTTCAACCTCAAGCAGATGCCGGCCGGACACATCGTGTCGCATCTCGAGCGCATCCTTGGCGAAGAGCAGATTACGTTCGAGCCGCAGGCGCTGCGCCTGCTCGCGCGCGCGGCGCAGGGCAGCATGCGCGATGCGCTGTCGCTGACCGACCAGGCGATCGCCTATTCGGCGAACGAAGTGACGGAAACGGCCGTGTCGGGGATGCTCGGCGCGCTCGACCAGACCTACATGGTGCGCCTGCTCGACGCGCTCGCGGCTGGCGACGGCACCGAGATTCTCGCGATCGCCGACGAAATGTCGCTGCGCAGCCTGTCGTTCTCGACCGCCTTGCAGGATCTCGCCAGCCTGTTGCACCGGATCGCGTGGGCGCAGTTCGCGCCGGGCTCGGTGCTCGAAGAATGGCCGGAAGCGGCCGACCTGCGTCGGTTCGCGCAGACGCTCAGCCCCGAGCAGGTGCAGCTGTTCTACCAGATCGCGACGGTCGGGCGTGCGGAACTGGGTCTCGCGCCCGACGAGTACGCGGGCTTCACGATGACGCTGTTGCGGATGCTCGCGTTCGAGCCGGCTGTCGGCTCGGGCAGCGCGCCCGGTGGTGAGCCCGCCGTGCCGCGTGGGGTGCCGGCGGCTGCGCCGCGCGCGGCTGCTGCTGCTGCCGCTGCTGCCGCTGCGACGCCGCGTGCTGCGGTATCGGGCGGGGCAGGCGAAGCGGCGCGTCCGCAGGCCGCCGCGCCGGTTGTGCCTGCGGCGCGTTCGGCGTCGGCTCAATCCACCGCGCCGGCCAAATCTTCGGCACCGAATCAATCTTCGGCGCCGAGCCAATCTTCGGGATCGGACCAATCCACGGCATCGAACCGATCCGCGGCATCGGCACAATCCGCGGCACCGGCCCAATCCGTGACACCGGACCAATCCACGGCACCGGCACAATCGGCGGCGCCGACCCAATCACAGGCGCCGGCCGAAACCCCGGCACCGGCCCAATCCGCCGACGCAGCCGCTACACCCGCCGCGAACCCTGCTGCTGCGCAAGCACCGGTAGTGGCGACGCCCGAAGCACCGGTCGCTGCTTCCGCGCAACCGCCGTCGGCAGCGCGCGCCGCACCGGCAAACGATGCACGTCCGTCGGCGCCGTCAGATCCTGACGCGTCCGCTGTCGCACCGCGCAGCGCGGCCCCCGCACCGTCCGCCGAGCCGGCACCGCGCACCGCGCCGGCCGAGCCTGCGCCGGCCGAGTCGGCGCCGCGTGCCTCCGCCCGCGGCGGCGCCGCCGCGGCGCTCGATGTGCTGCGCAACGCCGGCATGCGCGTGTCGCCCGATCGCTCGCGGCCCGGCGCCGCGCCGAAGGCAGCCGCCGCACAACCGGCGGCCGAAAAGCCCGCGCCGTCGCGTCCGGCCGTCGTGGTGCCCACTCCGCGAGCCGCCGCCCGCGCGCCGCAGCCCGATACGCGTCAGGCGCCGCCGCCTTGGGAAGACATTCCGCCGGACGAGTACGTGCCGCTCAGCGCGGACGAGATGTTCGGCGGTCCGCCCGACGACGGCTTCGTGCCGGTGTTCGACAGCGGGCCGGACGACGTGCGCGTCGCGCCGAAGCCGGCCGCGTCCGCGCCGGTCGACACGCGCCCACTGCCGCCCGCCATCGCGCTCGATCCGATCGGTTTCGACGGCGAGTGGCCGGCGCTGGCCGCGCGGCTGCCGCTGAAGGGCGTCGCGTACCAACTCGCGTTCAACAGCGAGCTGACGGCGGTCGACGCGACGACGCTCAAGCTGTCCGTGCCGGTGCCGCAATACGCGGATGCGGCGCAGGTCGCGAAACTGAAGGCCGCCCTCGCGGATGCGCTGGGCAAGCCGGTCGACGTCGCCGTCGAGGTCGGGCCCGCGCGACGCACCGCGGCGGCGCTCGACGCGGCCGCGCGCGCGGCGCGCCAGCGCGAAGCGGAGCAGGAGATTCACGCGGATCCGTTCGTCCAGCAGCTCGTGCGCGACTTCGACGCACGCATCGTCGACGGCTCGGTGCGTCCGCTCGCGGATGCCGCCGCATCGGCGGATGGCGCGTCGCCGACGTTGCATTGAACTGCATCGAACCGCATTGAACGATAAGCACCGCGACAGGCACAAGTCACGCCCATGCACATTGCCGGCACGCGCCGCGTGCCGGTTTTCACACGATCAAGAAGGAGTATTCCCATGTTGAAAGGCAACATCGCCGGACTGATGAAGCAAGCGCAGCAAATGCAGGAAAACATGAAGAAGATGCAGGAGCAGCTTGCGCAGATCGAGGTCGAAGGGCAGTCGGGCGCGGGCCTCGTCAAGGTGACGATGACCTGCCGCAACGAAGTGCGCCGCGTGTCGATCGACCCGAGCCTGCTCGCGGACGACAAGGACATGCTCGAGGATCTCGTGGCTGCCGCGTTCAACGATGCCGTGCGCAAGGCCGAGGCGACGTCGCAGGAGAAGATGAGCGGCATGACGGCCGGCCTGCCGCTGCCGCCGGGCTTCAAGCTGCCGTTCTGAGCGGCGCGTCCGTCCAGGCATCCGTCGACGTATGAAACAGCCGTCCGCCTTGTCCGCCCTCGTCGAAGCGCTGCGCGTGCTGCCCGGCGTCGGGCCGAAATCCGCGCAACGCATGGCGTACCACCTGATGCAGCACGATCGGGAGGGGGCGGAGCGGCTTGGCCGTTCGCTGCTGTTCGCGACCGAGCATCTGCAGCACTGCGAGAAGTGCAATACGTTCACGGAGGCGCAGATCTGCGAGGTCTGCAGCGATACGGAGCGTGATCCGACGCTGCTGTGCGTCGTCGAGACGCCGGCCGACCAGATCATGCTCGAACAGACGATGACCTATCGCGGGCTGTATTTCGTGCTGATGGGGCGGTTGAGCCCGCTCGACGGCATCGGCCCGAAGGAAATCCATTTCGACCGGCTGGTGCGGCGCGCGTCCGACGGCATCGTCAAGGAGGTCGTGCTCGCGACCAACTTCACGAACGAAGGCGAGGCCACCGCCCACTATCTCGGCCAGACGCTGAAGGCGCGCGGGCTCGCGGTGACGCGTCTCGCGCGCGGCGTGCCGGTCGGCGGGGAGCTGGAATACGTCGACGCGGGCACGATCGCGCGCGCGATGCTCGACCGCCGCACGATGTAACGCTACGGCCGCCGCTGATTGATCTGGCGGCGCCGTTCCTCATGCCAGGGAGGCACATGAGCACCAGCCAGGGCCCGCTCGCGGGCGTCAAAGTGCTCGAATTCGGTACGCTGATCGCCGGGCCCTTTGCGTCGCGGCTCTTTGCCGAATTCGGCGCGGAAGTCATCAAGATCGAGGATCCGAACGGCGGCGATCCGCTGCGCAAGTGGCGCAAGCTGCATCCGGAGACGGGCGGCACGTCACTGTGGTGGTCGGTCCAGGCGCGCAACAAGAAATCGGTCACGCTCAATCTGAAATCGGACGCCGGCAAGACGATCGCGCGTCAGCTCGCGCGCGACGCGGACATCGTGATCGAGAATTTCCGCCCGGGCCTGCTCGAGAAGCTCGGGCTCGGCTACGACGTGCTGTCAGCCGAGAACCCCGGCCTCGTGATGGTGCGCCTGTCCGGCTACGGGCAGACCGGCCCGTATCGCGACCGGCCCGGCTTCGGCGCGATCGCCGAATCGATGGGCGGGCTGCGCCACATCACCGGCTATCCCGACTTGCCGCCGCCGCGCATCGGCATCTCGATCGGCGATTCGATCGCCGCGCTGCATGGCGTGATCGGCGCGATGATGGCGCTGCATCATCGCAACATGAACGGCGGCGCGGGGCAGGTGGTCGACGTCGCGCTGTACGAAGCGGTGTTCAACATGATGGAAAGCGTCGTGCCGGAATACGGCGTGTACGGGATGGTGCGCGAGCGCACCGGCGCGTCGTTGCCGGGCATCGTGCCGTCGAACACCTACGCGTGCCGCGACGGCAGCATCGTGATCGGCGGCAACAGCGACCCGATCTTCAAGCGGCTGATGAAGGCGATCGAACGCGACGACCTCGCCGACGATCCGGCGCTCGCGCGCAACGACGGGCGCGTGCCGCGCACCCGGGAGATCGACGACGCGATCGCCGCGTGGCTCGCGCCGCGCACGATCGACGAGGCGCTCACGGTGCTCAACGCGGCGGACGTGCCGGCCGGGCGGATCTATAGCGTCGCCGACATGTTCACCGACCCGCAGTTCGTTGCGCGGCAGATGATCCAGCGCTTCAAGCTCGCCGACGGCACCGACATTCCGCTGCCGAACGTCACGCCGAAACTGTCCGGCACGCCGGGCGAAACGCGCTGGCTCGGGCCCGAGCTCGGCGAGCATACCGACGAGGTGCTGCGCGGTCTCGGCTATGACGCGCAGGCGATCGCGGCGCTGCGCGAAGCCGGCGCGATCTGACCGGGAAGGCCGCCGCGCAACGCGGCGGCGCATGCCGCGCGAGCGCGCGTTTGCACGGGCCGGACTGTCGCTCTCGCGCCATCTTTCCTCGGTTACAATCGCCGCATGCGAATCCTACTCAGCAACGACGACGGCTATCTCGCCCCCGGTCTCGCGGCGCTTCACGACGCGCTGCAGCCGCTGGCCGAACTCACGGTGACGGCGCCTGAGCAGAACTGCAGCGGCGCATCGAATTCCCTGACCTTGTCGCGACCGCTGTCGATCCAGCGCTCCGCGAGTACGGGTTTCTTCTATGTGAACGGCACGCCGACCGATTCGGTGCACATCGCGCTGACCGGCATGCTCGATACGAAGCCGGACCTCGTCGTGTCGGGGATCAACAACGGCCAGAACATGGGCGAGGACACGCTCTATTCGGGGACAGTTGCGGCGGCGACCGAAGGCATCATGTTCGGCGTGCCCGCGATCGCGTTCTCGCTGGTCGACAAGGACTGGGCGCATCTTGCCGACGCCGCGCGCGTTGCCGCCGAGATCGTGCAGCACTATCTCGCGCATCCGCTGCCGGGCCAGCCGTTGCTGAACGTCAACATCCCGAACCTGCCTTACGACGAGCTGAAAGGCTGGAAGGTCACGCGCCTCGGCAAGCGTCATCCGTCGCAGCCGGTGATCCGCCAGACCAACCCGCGCGGCGAGCCGATCTACTGGATCGGGCCGGCAGGGGCGGCGCTGGATGCGAGCGAAGGCACCGATTTCCATGCGGTCGCAAACGGTTTCGTGTCGATCACGCCGCTGCAGCTCGATCTCACGCATACGCACATGCTGCCCGCGACGCACGACTGGGTGCGCGCCGGGGGGCACGCTTCATGAGCGGCGAGCGCGCGAAGCGGTTCCCGCTTGCGCTCGAAGACCTCAAGCGGGCGCCGCGCAAGGCCGAGGGCCGGGCGGACGAGCGCCGTGCTGCGGGCGACGGCACGCGCCAGCGGTTGTCGGCCGGCGCGTCCGCGCGAGGCGGCGCGGTGGCGACGCCGCGGGCGTCCGATCCGCCTGGCGCGTCCAGGCCGGGCGCGGCGCCTGCGCCCAAGCCCGCTGCTGCGCCAAAACCGATTGCACCCAAGCTGGTGACGCCCGTCGCGGCCACGCGCAAACCGGCGGCGCCGAAGCCGCCCGCGCCCGGGCTGGCGGCCGGCAAGCCTGCCGCGCCACCAGCTGCGCCGAAAGCTGTCTCCAAGCCCGCGATGCAAATGCAGAATGCCGCGCTGGCCGGCGCGCATGCGCTGACGTCTGAACGCGTGCGCGAACGGATGGTCGAACGGCTACGCGCGAACGGCGTCGCCGACGCCCGCGTGCTGGAGGCCATGGCCGCGGTGCCGCGCCACCTGTTCGTGGATCCCGGGCTCGCGACGCAGGCCTACGAGGATTCCGCGCTGCCGATCGGCCACCAGCAGACGATTTCGAAGCCGTCGGTCGTCGCGCGGATGATTGAACTCGCGATGGCCGGCCGCACCCTCGAGCGCGTGCTGGAAATCGGCACCGGCTGCGGCTACCAGGCCGCCGTGCTGAGCCATGTGGCGCGCGACGTGTATTCGATTGAACGCATCAAGCCGCTCTACGAGCGCGCGAAGCTGAACCTGCGGCCGCTGCGCGTGCCGAACATCCGTCTCCACTACGGCGACGGGCGCGTGGGCCTGCCGTCCGCGGGGCCGTTCGACGCGATCGTGATCGCCGCGGCCGGGCTCGATGTGCCGCAGGCGCTACTCGAGCAGCTGGCGATCGGCGGGCGGCTCGTCGCGCCGGTCGGCGGGCAGAGCGGGCAGCCCCAGGTGCTCACGCTCGTCGAGCGCGTCGCGCCCGCACAGTGGCGGGAGTCGCGGCTTGATCGCGTTTTCTTTGTCCCTTTAAAATCCGGAGTAATTTGAAACCGATGAGTATGTTGCGCGCGATGCAAAACAAACGTTCCAAGGAACCGCTCACGCTCGCCCAGCGCGCGATCTGTGTGGCCGCGTTCACCACGCTACTGGCCGCCTGTGCGACGCGGCTCGACAACGCGCCCGTCGTCGACCGCTCCGGCTCGCTCGGCACGACGCCCGCCGTGCAGCCGGCGGTTCCGCTCGGCCCGCCTCCTCCGGGTTACTACCGTGTGAAGCCGGGCGATACGCTGTACCGGATTGCACTGGAGAACGGACAGAACTACCGCGACATCGCCGCGTGGAACAACCTGGCGAATCCGAATCAGATCGAAGTCGACCAGCTGTTGCGCGTCGCGCCGCCGGGCGGCGCGGCAGCCGCCGGCGTTGCGCCGGGCGCCGCGCCCATCACGGGCGGCGGCGTCGCGACCGCGCCGCTGAGCAGCGGCCCGGCCACGCCTGCCCGCGGCGCGTCGGCAGCCACCGCCGCGTCGCCCGCTGCCGCGGCGGCGTCGAGCGACACGTCGGCGGCGCCGAGCGGCCCCGTCACGTTCGCATGGCCCGCGCGCGGCCCGGTGCTGAACAATTTCGACGACGCGAAGAACAAGGGCGTCAACATCGGCGGCGCGTCCGGCGAGATCGTGAAGGCGGCGGCGGACGGCCGCGTCGTCTACGCGGGCAACGGCCTGCGTGGCTACGGCAACCTCATTATCATCAAGCACGACGCAACTTACCTCACGGCATATGCACACAATCGCGCTTTGATGGTAAAAGAGGGGGACGCGGTGACGAAGGGGCAGAAGATCGCCGAGATGGGTAATAGCGATGCCGACCGCGTGATGCTGCATTTCGAGGTTCGCCGTCAGGGTAAACCTGTCGATCCGCTGAAGTATTTGCCGCCTCAATAACCGAGACGACCATGCCGAAATCGAAGCGCCACGAGCCGCAAGCCGAGTCTGAGAACCTCAGTCGCGCCACGCAAGCATCGGTGGGGCGCACTGGCGCTTCGACGGACGACGAAGAGGACGTCGCGGACAACGAGCGCGAGTTCGAGTCGCGCGACGCCGACGCCGACGGCGGCGACGACGAGCGCGAAGGCAGCGCGGAAGCGTCGCCCGAGCTGGACGATTTCCGGGCGATGCTGCAGGCGGAGCTGACCGCCGACACGATCCAGCATTACCTGAACCGCATCAGCGTCAAGCCGCTGTTGACCGTCGAGGAAGAGCAGCGCTATTCGCGCCTCGCGAAGGCCGGCGAATTCGAGGCGCGGCAGGTGATGATCGAGCGCAATCTGCGGCTCGTCGTCAGCATCGCGAAGGGTTACCTGAATCGCGGCGTGCCGCTGCTCGACCTGATAGAGGAAGGCAATCTCGGCCTGATGCACGCGATCGAGAAGTTCGACCCGACGCGCGGCTTCCGTTTCTCGACCTATGCGACGTGGTGGATCCGGCAGAGCATCGAGCGGGCGATCATGAATCAGGCCCGCACCGTGCGCCTGCCGGTGCACGTGATCCGCGAACTCAACCAGGTGCTGCGCGCGAAGCGCCACCTCGAAAAGAACTCGATGTCGACGGGCGAGGCGGCCGAGCGCCGCGAAGCCAGCATCGACGACATCGCCTACCTGACCGGCAAGACCGCCGAGGAAGTCACCGACATCCTTGCGCTGAACGAGCACACCGCGTCGCTCGACGCGCCGCTCGATCTCGATCCGGCAAGCAGCCTGCTCGATCTGCTGCCGGACGACCAGAGCCAGTCGCCGGACGCCGAAGTGCAGCACCGCGAGCTCGAGACGCTCACGCGCGCGTGGCTGTCGCGGCTGTCCGACAAGCACCGGCACGTGATCGAGCGCCGCTTCGGCCTGAACCACATCGAACCGGCGACGCTCGAGGAACTCGCCGACGAAATGGGGCTCACGCGCGAGCGCGTGCGGCAGATCCAGCAGGAAGCGCTGGTGCGCCTCAAGCGGTTCTTCGCCTCCAATGGCGTTCGCAAGGACGCCGTTCTGTAAATGACTCCGATTCTGGTTTTTGACATCGAGACGATTCCCGATGTCGACGGCATTCGCCGTCTCGACGATCTGCCCGCGACGCTCGACGATGCCGCGGTGGCCGAACACGCGTTTGCCGCCCGCCGCGAGAAGACCGGCAGCGATTTCCTGCCGCACCATCTGCAGCGCGTCGCGGCGATCTCGTGCGTGTTCCGCGACGCCAACGGCTTTCGCGTGCGCTCGCTCGGCACGCCGCAGGACGGCGAAGCGACGCTGATCCAGTCGTTCTACCGCGTGATCGAGAAATACACGCCGCAGCTCGTGTCTTGGAACGGCGGCGGCTTCGACCTGCCGGTGCTCCATTACCGCGCGCTCGTGCACGGCATTCCCGCGACGCGCTACTGGGATCTCGGCGAGGACGACCGCGATTTCAAGTGGAACAACTACATCTCGCGCTATCACTCGCGGCATACCGACCTGATGGATCTGCTCGCGATGTATCAGGCGCGCGCGAACGCGCCGCTCGACGCGCTCGCGAAGCTGTGCGGCTTCCCGGGCAAGCTCGGGATGGACGGCAGCCAGGTCTGGACCGCGTTCCGGGAAGGGCGGATCGAGGAGATCCGCAACTACTGCGAAACCGACGTCGTCAATACCTATCTGCTCTACTGCCGGTTCCAGCTGATGCGTGGCGGGCTGACGCCGGACGAGTACGCGAACGAGATCCTGCTCGTCAAGAACGCACTCGCCCAGGAGCTTGCGCCGCACTGGGCCGAGTACCTCGCCGCATTCGACGCGTAGCGCGCGCCGTCAATTCAGCTCGAGCACGATCGGCTGGTGATCGGATGCGCGCAGGTCGCCGTCGATCTCGCAGCGCGCGACGCGCGGCAGCAGCGTGTCGGTGACGAACACGAAGTCGCACGCAAGCGGCCCCTCCGACCATTGCACGGTGTCATAGATGCCGGCCGTCGGCGGTGGTGCGACGCCCGGGTGCAATGCCGCCCATGCGTCGACGAAGCGCGGCGCGCCTTCGACCGGTTCGAGAAAGCGCCGATACGCGTCGCTGTCGTATGCGCTGTTGAAGTCGCCGCAGACGATCGCGTCGCGCGGCTGCGCGGTCGCGCTGAACGGGCTGTCCGCATGCTCGGCGCGCGCGGGGCGGTCCGCATGTGCGCACGCTTCCCGATGCCGGTCGTGCAGCGCATCGACCTGCGCGAGCCGCTGCCGGGCGGAATAATATTCGAGATGAGTGGTGGTCACGCGCAGCGGGCCCGACGCGGTCGCGAGCTCGACCTCGAGCGCAACGCGCGGCATCGACGGCGCGGCATCGTCGGCCGGCCACGGCAGCAGCCGGCGCATCACGCGCCCGACCGGCAGGCGGCTGGCGATCGCGTTGCCGAACTGGCGGCGCGGTGCGTCGGGCGCGGTGGGTGGCAGGTCGGCGCCGATCGCCTCGACGACCGTGAAGCCGGGCAGCAGCGCGGCGAGCTCCGCGAACTGGTCCGGCCCGGGATGGCCGGCCAGCGCGCCGAACCCGCGCGTGACTTCCTGCAGGCACAGCACGTCGAAATCGCCGAGCCCGCGGGCGGCGGCGATGGTGCGGGGGAGGTCGACGACGCCATCCGCGTCCCGACCCCATTGAATGTTCCAGTCGATCAGTCGCATGGTCGAATCTCCATGGTGAGGCGGTGCTTCGTCTACAATCTCGCCTTTCAACGTTTGTCAGGAAAAGCTGGTGTCTGAAGCCGCCCCCACTTCTGCGCGCAAATTGAAAAGCGTGCCCGCCGCGCACGATGGCGCCCCGGTTCTCGAGATCGAATCGCTCGACATGGAAGCGCGCGGTGTCGGCCGCATGACGACCGAGGACGGCGAGCCCGGCAAGGTCATCTTCGTCGAGGGCGCGCTGCCCGGCGAGCGCGTGACCTATTCGAGCTACCGCCGCAAGCCGAGCTACGAGCAGGCGCTGGTTGTCGATATTCTGCGCCCGAGCGTGATGCGCACGGAGCCGAAATGCAAGTTCTTCGGCACCTGCGGCGGCTGCTCGATGCAGCATCTCGACATGCGCGCGCAAGTGGCGATCAAGCAGCGCGTGCTCGAGGACAACCTGTTGCATCTCGCGAAGCTGCGCGCGGAGACGATGTTCGCGCCGATCCATGGTCCGTCGTGGGGCTACCGCTACCGCGCGCGCCTGACCGTGCGCAATGTCGTGAAGAAGGGCGGCGTGCTGGTCGGCTTCCACGAAAAGAAGAGCAGCTATGTGGCCGACATGACGAGCTGCGAGGTGCTGCCGCCGCACGTGTCGGCGATGCTCGTGCCGCTGCGCCGGCTGGTCGAGGGGCTATCGATCCGCGATCGCATGCCGCAGATCGAGCTCGCGGTCGGCTCTCAGGTCACGGCGCTCGTGCTGCGCGTGCTGGAGCCGATCAACGCGGCCGACGAAGCGCTGCTGCGCGCGTTCGCCGACGAGCACAAGGTGCAGTTCTGGCTGCAGCCGAAGGGCCCGGATACGGTGACGCCGTTCTATCCGCTCGACGTGCCGCTCGACTATACGCTGCCCGAGTTCGGCATCCGCATGCCGTTCAAGCCGACCGACTTCACGCAGGTCAACCATCAGATCAACCGCGTGCTGGTGGGCCGCGCGCTGCGCCTGCTCGCGCCGTCGCGCGACGATCGCGTGCTCGACCTGTTCTGCGGGATCGGCAATTTCACGCTGCCGCTCGCGCGCCTCGCGCGCGAGGTGATGGGCATCGAGGGCAGCGAGACGCTGACGACGCGCGCGCTCGCGAATGCGCGCGAGAACGGCGTCGACGGCCATACGACGTTCGCGTGCCGGAACCTGTTCGAAGTGACCGCCGACGATATCCGCGCGCTGGGCGCATTCGACAAGTTCCTGATCGATCCGCCGCGCGAAGGCGCGCTCGCGGTGTCGAAGGCGCTCGCGGACATCGCGCAGAGCGGCGAAGGTCCGCTGCCGCGCCGGATCGTCTACGTGTCGTGCAACCCGTCGACGCTCGCGCGAGACGCGGGCCTGCTCGTGCACGAGGCCGGCTACCGGCTGAAGGGCGCGGGCGTCGTCAACATGTTTCCGCATACGTCGCACGTCGAATCGATCGCGCTGTTCGAGCGCGACTGAGCGCGCCGCGCCGGCGGTGGACGTAAAAAAACCGGCCGGAGGGCCGGTTTTTTGCTGGTTGTGCGGCGAACGTCAGTTGCGGTTGCCGCCAAAGATGCCGAGCAGCGCGAGCAGGTTCGTGAACACGTTGTACAGGTCGAGGTAGATCGCGAGCGTTGCGCTGATGTAGTTCGTCTCGCCGCCGTTCACGACGCGCTGGACGTCGAACAGCATGTACGCGGAGAAGATCGCGATCGCGAGCACCGACACGGTCAGCATCAGCGCCGGCAGTTGCAGGAAGATGTTCGCGACCGACGCCAGCAGGATCACGATGACGCCCATGAACAGCCACTTGCCGAGACCGGAGAAATCGCGCTTGCTGACCGTGGCGATCGTCGCCATTGCCGCGAAGATGATGCCGGTGCCGCCGAATGCCAGCATGATCAGCGACGGGCCGTTCGAGAAACCGAGGATGAAGCTGAGCAGGCGCGACAGCATCAGGCCCATGAAGAACGTGAAGCCGAGCAGCACGAACACGCCGGCCGCGCTGTTCTTCGTGCGTTCGATCGCGAACATGAAGCCGAACGCGATCGCGAAGAATGCGAGGAGGCTCATCATCGGGCTGGTGGCCGCGAACAGCGAGAAGCCGGTCGCGACGCCGACCCAGGCCCCCAGCACCGTCGGCACCATCGACAGCGCGAGCAGCCAGTACGTGTTCCGCAGCACGCGGTTGCGAACCTCGACGGTGCTGACGGAGCCACCGCGGCCGAAATTGTACGGATAGTCGTTCATGGTTTCTCCTAACATTGAACGCGTGGGCGTCCGGGGCCGGTTCGGCGCGCGCGGTGTGCGGCGCAGCAAACCGGAGCAGCTATGGCTAAGATATGTTCCGCGCCGGGAGGTTTCAATGGCCGAGCGACGCAAAACATATGGATTTGGAACCTTTCACGTGTGTAAGGGTTCAATCGCAATGATACACGGGATCGTGCTACAATAGCCGATTCATTTGGAAGTGTAACTTCTTAATTTCTTGGAGTTTTTATGGCAATCGAGCGCACCCTGTCGATCATCAAGCCGGATGCGGTGGCAAAGAACGTGATCGGCCAGATCTACAGCCGTTTCGAAGGCGCCGGCCTGAAGGTCATCGCAGCGCGCATGGCACACCTGTCGCGCGCTGATGCAGAGAAGTTCTACGCAGTCCACGCGGCGCGTCCGTTCTTCAAGGACCTCGTCGATTTCATGATCTCGGGCCCGGTGATGATCCAGGTTCTGGAAGGTGAAGGCGCGATCCTGAAGAACCGCGACCTGATGGGCGCGACGGACCCGAAGAAGGCGGAAAAGGGCACGATCCGCGCCGACTTCGCCGACAGCATCGACGCGAACGCGGTGCACGGCTCGGACGCACCGGAAACGGCAAGCGTCGAAATCGCGTTCTTCTTCCCGGAAATGAACGTCTACTCGCGTTAAGCACTGACTGAGCATACAGGCAGGCAGGATTCAGCGCACGCGGCAAGGCAGCACATCATGACGAGCGAAACTTCCGTCAATCTTCTCGACTTCGACGCCGAGGGTCTTGTCGCGTATTGCGGCGGCCTCGGCGAGAAGCCGTTCCGCGCCAAGCAGTTGCAGCGCTGGATCCACCAATACAACGCCGGCGATTTCGACGGCATGACCGATCTCGCGAAGTCCCTGAGGGAAAAGCTCAAGGGCCGCGCATCGATCGTGATGCCGGATATCGTCAGCGACCACGTTTCCACCGACGGCACGCGCAAGTGGCTGATCGACGTCGGAAACGGCAATGCGGTCGAAACCGTGTTCATCCCGGAAGAGACGCGCGGCACGCTGTGCGTGTCGTCGCAGGCTGGGTGCGCGGTGAACTGCCGCTTCTGCTCGACGGGCAAGCAGGGTTTCTCCCGCAACCTGTCGACGGCTGAAATCATCGGCCAGCTGCGCATGGCCGAATTCGCGCTGCGCGCTTCGCTCGGCCGCGCGCCGGGCCCGAATGGCAAGGCCGAACGGGTGGTCACCAACGTGGTGATGATGGGCATGGGCGAGCCGCTGCTGAATTACAGCGCGGTCGTGCCGGCGATGCGGCTGATGCTCGACGACAACGCGTACGGGCTGTCGCGCCGCCGCGTCACGCTGTCGACGTCCGGCGTGGTGCCGATGATGGACCGCCTCGGCGCCGAGCTGCCGGTGGCGCTCGCCGTGTCGCTGCACGCGCCGAACGATGCGCTGCGCGACATGCTCGTGCCGCTCAACAAGAAGCACCCGCTTCGCGAACTGATGGCCGCATGCCAGCGCTACCTGAAGGTGGCGCCGCGCGACTTCATCACGTTCGAATACTGCATGCTCGACGGCGTCAACGACACCGAGGCGCATGCGCGCGAACTGCTGGCGGTGACGCGCGACGTCCCGTGCAAGTTCAACCTGATCCCGTTTAATCCGTTTCCGGAGTCGGGGCTCATCCGTTCGAAGCCGGAGCAGATCAAGCGCTTCGCACAGATCCTCATCGACGCGGGCGTCGTCACGACGGTGCGCAAGACGCGCGGCGACGATATCGACGCCGCGTGCGGCCAGCTGGCCGGTGCGGTGAAGGATCGCACGCGCCTTGCCGAGCGCACGGGCGCAGCAGGAAAAGTAATCGAGGTCCGGGCGGTTTGACGGGGCCGCCTAGGCGGGATGCCCGGACTATTTGGCGGTACAACACGCGAATAGCGATCGGACGCGGCGCCTCGTGCGCCGCGCATGGTATGGACGACGCGCGGGCGCCGCGCCGGCAGGAGCCGGATGCGCCCGCCAGTGAAGAAGAATCGACGCGAGGAATAGGATGAGTGAGCCGCAGCCGTCAAACGGCGCAGAGACGAATGCCGCGAAGCCGGCAACGGCTGGACTGGAATCGCTGACGGCCGTCGGGGGACGGCTGGCGCAGCTTCGGGAGGCGAAGGGCTGGACGGTCGACGACGTGTCGGCGCGACTCAAGGTCGCGCCGCAGAAGCTTCGGGCGCTCGAGTCGGGCGACATCAGCCATCTGCCCGGGGTGACGTTCGCGATCGGGGTTGTGCGCAGCTACGCGAAGATGCTCGGCGTCGATCCGGAGCCGTTTGCGCAGGCGCTGCGCCGCGAGCGCGGCGAGCCGGAGGTGGATCTGTCGATGCCCGCGTCGTCGGGGACGGATCTGCCGCGCGGCCGCGTGTCGATTCCGCTCGGCGGCTCGTCCGGTCATCATCCGTGGCTGTGGGGCACCGCGATCGTCGTCGTGGCGGTGATCGCCGTGCTCATGTGGCACACTGGCGGCGATTCGCCGAACTGGCTCGCGCGCTTCAAGGGCGCCGCCGCCGAGCATGCGCCGGCGGCGAGTGCAGTGGCGGCATCGGCCGCATCGGCCGCGGAAGAGCCCGCGGCGGGCAGTGCGTCGACGGCAGCAGGCAACGAGGTTGTGGCTGCTTCGGCCGTAGTCGCGCAGGCGTCGGCGTCGGCGCCGGTCGCGGCGTCCGTGGCTGCCCCGGCGGCTGCGGCCCCAGCATCGCCCGCATCGCAGCCGGCCGCCGCGAGCGCGGCAAGCACGGCAAATGCGGCCCAGCCGGCGAGCGTCGCGGTCGCGGCCGGCCAGTCGATGGTCGAGCTGAAGGTCAAGCAGGACAGCTGGTTCAGCGTGCGGGACAAGAGCGGCAAGGAGCTGTTCTCGGGGCTGGTGCGCGGCGGCGAGACGAAGCAGGTCGCGGGTGACGGCCCGTTCAAGGTCACGATCGGCAACAAGGCGGGCCTCGACGCGATCACGTTCGAAGGCAAACCGGTCGATCCGGCAAAATATTCGGCAGCGCGGGGTAACGTGGCGCGGTTCACGTTGCCCTGACGGCAAGCGCCGTGGCGTGGGTCTGTGACGCGTGACGACAGGCCCTGAAGGCACGGCGCTTTTTCAATTCATGCGCCGCGACGCGGCGCATTCGGCGTAAATGGATCTATCGATGCAATCCGAAGCTCAATCCCCACGCAGCAGCCAGATTTGTTCAACCGAGCCGGTGTTCGGCGGGCATGCGCCGCGCCGCGTATCGCATGCGGTGAATGTCCGCTGGGGCGGAACGCTGGTGACGATCGGCGGTGATTCGCCGGTGCGCGTGCAGTCGATGACGAATACCGACACCGCGGACGCGATCGGCACGGCCATCCAGATCAAGGAGCTCGCGAACGCGGGTTCCGAACTCGTGCGCATCACGGTCAACACGCCCGAGGCGGCGGCGGCCGTGCCGGCGATCCGCGAGCAGCTCGACCGGATGGGCGTGACGGTGCCGCTCGTCGGCGACTTCCATTACAACGGTCACCTGCTGCTGCGCGACCATCCGGGCTGCGCGGAGGCGCTGTCGAAGTACCGGATCAACCCCGGCAACGTCGGCCAGGGCGCGAAGCGCGACACGCAGTTCGCGCAGATGATCGAGGCGGCGATCAAGTACGACAAGCCGGTACGGATCGGCGTGAACTGGGGCAGCCTCGACCAGGACCTGCTCGCGCGCATGATGGACGAGAACGGCGCGCGCGCGCAGCCGTGGGATGCGCAGAGCGTGATGTACGAAGCGCTGATCCAGTCCGCGATCGGCTCGGCGGAGCGCGCGGTCGAACTGGGCCTCGGCCGCGACCGCATCGTGCTGTCGTGCAAGGTCAGCGGCGTGCAGGACCTGATCGCCGTCTACCGCGAGCTCGCGCGCCGCTGCGGCTTCGCGCTGCACCTCGGGCTGACCGAGGCGGGCATGGGTTCGAAGGGCATCGTCGCGTCGACGGCGGCGCTCGGCGTGCTGCTGCAGGAAGGGATCGGCGACACGATCCGCATTTCGCTGACGCCGGAGCCGGGCGCATCGCGCACGGGCGAAGTGGTGGTCGGCCAGGAGATCCTGCAGACGATGGGCCTGCGCTCGTTCGCGCCGATGGTGATCGCATGCCCGGGCTGCGGCCGCACGACGAGCACGCTGTTCCAGGAGCTCGCGATGCAGATCCAGACCTACCTGCGCGAGCAGATGCCGGTCTGGCGCAAGGAATATCCGGGCGTCGAGACGATGAACGTCGCGGTGATGGGCTGCATCGTCAACGGCCCGGGCGAATCGAAGCACGCGAACATCGGCATCAGCCTGCCGGGTTCGGGCGAGAATCCGGCCGCACCTGTCTTCATCGACGGCGAGAAGGTCAGGACGCTGCGTGGCGAGCGCATCGCCGAGGAATTCCAGCAGATCGTCAGCGACTACGTCGAACGCAATTACGGCCGTGTGCGGCCGTCCAGAACTAATTCGTAACAGACACGATGACTGAACAGAAACGCAAGATCGAGAAACTCGCGGGCGTCAAGGGCATGAACGACATCCTCCCGCAGGATGCCGGCCTTTGGGAGTTCTTCGAAGCCACCGTGAAGTCGCTGCTGCGCGCTTACGGCTACCAGAACATCCGCACGCCGATCGTCGAGCACACGCAGCTCTTCACGCGCGGCATCGGCGAAGTCACGGACATCGTCGAGAAGGAGATGTACAGCTTCACCGACGCGCTGAACGGCGAGCACCTGACGATGCGTCCGGAGAACACCGCCGCCGTCGTGCGCGCGGCGATCGAGCACAACATGCTGTACGACGGCCCGAAGCGCCTGTGGTACATCGGCCCGATGTTCCGTCACGAGCGTCCGCAGCGCGGCCGCTATCGCCAGTTCCACCAGGTCGGCGTCGAGGCCCTCGGCTTCGCGGGCCCGGACGCGGACGCGGAAATCATCATGATGTGCCAGCGCCTGTGGGACGACCTCGGCCTGACCGGCATCAAGCTCGAGATCAACTCGCTGGGCCTCGCGGAAGAGCGCGCGGCGCACCGCGTCGAGCTGATCAAGTATCTCGAGCAGCACGTCGACGCGCTCGACGCCGATGCGCAGCGCCGCCTGTATACGAACCCGCTGCGCGTGCTCGACACGAAGAACCCGGTGCTGCAGGAGATCGTGCGGAATGCGCCGAAGCTGATCGACTTCCTCGGCGACCACTCGCGCGCGCACTTCGACGGGTTGCAGCGCCTGCTGAAGGCGAACAACATTCCGTTCACGATCAACCCGCGTCTCGTGCGCGGCCTCGACTACTACAACCTGACCGTGTTCGAGTGGGTCACCGACAAGCTCGGCGCGCAGGGCACGGTCGCCGCCGGCGGCCGCTACGATCCGCTGATCGAGCAGCTCGGCGGCAAGCCGACCGCCGCGTGCGGCTGGGCAATGGGCGTCGAGCGCATTCTCGAGCTGCTGAAGGAGGAGCAGCTCGTGCCGGAGCAGGACGGTGTCGACGTGTACGTCGTGCACCAGGGCGAGGCGGCGCGCGAGCAGGCGTTCATCGCCGCCGAGCGTCTGCGCGACACGGGCCTCGACGTGATCTTCCACTGCAGCGCCGACGGCGCGCCGGCGAGCTTCAAGTCGCAGATGAAGCGCGCCGATGCGAGCGGCGCCGCGTTCGCGGTGATCTTCGGCGAAGAGGAGATCGCGAACGGCACGGTGGGCGTGAAAGCGCTGCGCGGCACGGGCGAGGAAGGGGAAAAGAACGCTCAGCAGACCGTACCGGTCGAAAGCTTGACCGAATTCCTAATCAATGCGATGGTTGCATCCGCCGAAGACGGCGACGACTGATCGCGCTGGCATTCGCTCGACAAGAAAGGCCTGAACAGGAAGGAATCGCTCGCCGATGAGTTACCACGACGAACAAGAATCGATTGAAAGCCTCAAGGCGTGGTGGGCCCGCTGGGGCAACCTCACCACGTGGATCGTCCTCGCGGCGCTCGTTGTCGCGGCCGGCTTCAACGGCTGGAATTTCTGGCAGCGTCGCCAGGCCGCGCAGGCATCGGGGCTGTACGAACAGGTGCAGAAAGCCGCCGCGTCGAACGACAAGGCGACGATGGCCCGCGCTGCCGCCGACATGGAAGACAAGTACAGCGGCACCCCGTATGCGCAGATGACGGCGCTCGCGGCCGCGAAGGTGCTGTACGCGGCGGGCGACGCCGCGGGCGCGAAGGCGCAGCTGCAGTGGGCGGTCGATCACGCGAAGGACGACGAATACAAGCAGATCGCGAAGCTGCGCCTCGCGTCGCTGCTGCTCGACGAGAAGGCGTACGACGCGGGGCTCGCGCTGCTGTCCGGCACGCCGATCGATGCATTCAAGGGCCTCGTGGCCGATCGCCGCGGGGATCTGCTCGCCGCGCAAGGCAAGGCGGACGATGCGCGCGCCGCATACAAGCTCGCGCTCGACAGCCTGCCGAAGGAAGACATGTCGGCGCGCCAGCTCGTGCAGTTCAAGCTGGACGCGCTGGGCAGCTGAGCCTCGGCTTCCTCAACCTCTTAACTTTGCTTCGCTAACCGATGAATTTGCTGAAACGTTACGCTGTGCCCGTTGCCTGCGCGGCGGCCGTCCTGGCACTGGGGGCCTGCTCGTCGACGAAGGACGCGCGTCGCGTGCCGACGCCGCTGACCGAGTTCAAACCCGCTCTCGACGTGCAGCAGGTCTGGTCGT
The DNA here is from genome assembly GCF_001718695.1 of Burkholderia ubonensis. Classification (NCBI taxonomy): domain Bacteria; kingdom Pseudomonadati; phylum Pseudomonadota; class Betaproteobacteria; order Burkholderiales; family Burkholderiaceae; genus Burkholderia; species Burkholderia ubonensis. Next base: position 685,121 of record NZ_CP013420.1, read on the forward strand.
CGAGCGTCGGCAAGGGCGGCCGCTACCTGTTCTCGCCGGTGGCGGTGGGCGACGCGGTCTTCGCGGCCGGCGAAAACGGCTCGGTCGAGAAGATCGATGCAAAGACCGGTCAGCGGATCTGGCGCACCAAGCTCGACTCGGACCTGTCGGCGGGCGTCGGCAGCGACGGCAACCTGACCGCGGTCGGTGCGCTGAAGGGCGGCGTGTTCGTGCTCGGCCCGGACGGCAAGCTGCTGTGGAAGACGAGCGTGCAGGGCGAGATCTTCTCGCCGCCGCTCGTGGGCAACGGCCTCGTGATCGTCCGCACGATCGACGGCCAGGTGATCGCGTTCTCCGCGCAAACCGGCGAACAGAAGTGGAACTACCGCAACCGCGCGGTGCCGCTGAACCTGCGCGTGTCGGCGGGCATGACGTTCGCGGGCGACGCCGCGGTGCTCGCGGGCTTCCCGGGCGGCGGCCTCGTCGCGATCAACCTGCAGACGGGCGAACCGTACTGGCAGACGCCGGTGTCGTTTCCGAAAGGTGTGACGGAAGTCGAGCGGATCAACGACGTCAGCGGTCCGCCGACGCTCGTCGGCGCGCAAGCGTGCGCGGTGACGTTCCAGGGGCAGCTCGGCTGCTTCGATGCGAACTCGGGCCGCCCGGTGTGGGAGAAGGCGTTCTCGAGCCGCAGCGGCATCGCGCAGGACGACTCGGTGGTCGCGGGCGGCGACGACTGGTCGGTCGTCACCGCGTACGACGCGGCGAGCGGCAACGAGCTGTGGCGCAACACCAAGCTGAAGAGCCGCGACGTCGGCGTGCCGTACCTGCTCGGCCATGCGGTCGTGATGGGCGACTACAAGGGTTACGTGCACTTCCTGTCGCGCGAAGACGGCACGTTCATCGCACGGATGAAGACCGACGGCAGCCCGATCACGGCGGCGCCGGTCCTCGCGGGCAACACGCTTGTCGTGCAGACGAACGACGGCGGGCTGTACGGCTTTCGTCCGCGCTGACGCGACGGCACGCTCGCCTGGCGCGGCGGTTCGCCGCACGGTGCGCCGCGCATCACTTGAAGGCGGCCGGGTGCTCCCGGCCGTTCGGTATTTGGAAGGCAGTACGAGACGAAAGATGGACGGCGCGCGTCGCGCGCCGGGCGCGCGCATCCGGCGCGGCGCGAATTCGTGATATTTTCATTCAGCGCAGCCGCCCGCAGCAGCGGGCCTCCCGCTGCTGCGCCTCACCGTAGACTACACAGATGAAACCGGTCATTGCCCTTGTTGGGCGCCCCAATGTGGGGAAATCCACGCTGTTCAACCGGCTCACGCGTTCGCGCGATGCGCTGGTAGCCGACTTGCCGGGCCTGACGCGCGATCGCCATTATGGCGAAGGGCGGGTCGGCGAGCGGCCGTACCTCGTCGTCGACACGGGCGGCTTCGAGCCGGTCGCGAAGGACGGCATCCTGCACGAGATGGCGCGCCAGACGCGGCAGGCGGTCGAGGAGGCCGACGTCGTCGTGTTCATCGTCGACGGCCGCAACGGGCTCGCGCCGCAGGACAAGTCGATCGCCGACTACCTGCGCAAGACCGGCCGGCCGATCTTCCTCGTCGTCAACAAGTCCGAGGGGATGAAGTACACGGCCGTCGCGTCGGACTTCTACGAGCTCGGGCTTGGCGATCCGCGCGCGATTTCGGCCGCGCACGGCGACGGCGTGACCGAGATGATCAACGAGGCGCTCGGAGTCGCTTACGCGGGCCAGCCGGAAGAGAGCGACGAGGACAAGGCGTCGCGCGGGACCAAGATCGCGATCGTCGGCCGGCCGAACGTAGGCAAGTCGACCCTCGTCAACACGCTGATCGGCGAGGATCGCGTGATCGCGTTCGACATGCCCGGCACGACGCGCGATTCGATCTATGTCGATTTCGAGCGCAACGGCAAGCCTTATACACTGATCGACACGGCCGGCCTGCGCCGCCGCGGCAAGGTGTTCGAGGCAATCGAGAAATTTTCGGTCGTGAAAACGCTGCAGTCGATTGCCGACGCGAATGTCGTCATTCTTCTGCTGGATGCGCGCCAGGAGATTTCAGACCAGGACGCGCACATCGCCGGGTTCGTGGTCGAGCAAGGGCGGGCGCTGGTGGTCGGGGTGAACAAGTGGGACGGTCTCGACCCGCACGTGCGCGAACGCACGAAAGCGGATTTGACCCGCAAGCTGAAATTCCTCGAGTTCGCGAAATTCCACTTCATTTCCGCAGCGGAAAAGACCGGCATCGGTCCGCTGATGCGCTCGGTCGACGATGCGTACGGCGCGGCGATGGCGAAGCTGCCGACGCCGAAGCTCACGCGCGCGCTGATCGAGGCGGTCGAGTTCCAGCAGCCGCGCCGTCGCGGCCCGGTGCGCCCGAAGCTGCGCTATGCGCACCAGGGCGGCCAGAATCCGCCGGTCATCGTGATCCACGGCAATGCGCTCGATGCGGTGACCGACACCTACAAGCGCTACCTGGAGAACCGCTTCCGCGAAACTTTCTCCCTGACCGGGACTCCATTGCGCATAGAGTTCCGTTCGTCGCACAACCCGTACGCGGACAAGAGCTGAACGCACGTCCCGCAAGGGTAGGCCGCATGGCCGACGCCCGGGCGGGGCACGCAAAATCAGCTATAGTGTAGCGATTGGCGCCGGATCTCTTTTTCTTCGTCGCCAATCCAGATCAACCTGCAAAACAAGATGGAGTACGCCATGAGCAACAAAGGGCAATTGTTACAAGACCCGTTTTTGAACGCACTGCGCAAGGAGCACGTTCCCGTTTCGATCTATCTCGTCAACGGCATCAAGCTCCAAGGGAACATCGAATCGTTCGACCAGTACGTCGTGTTGCTCCGTAATACGGTGACCCAGATGGTCTACAAGCACGCCATCTCGACGGTCGTCCCGGCGCGCCCGGTGAACTTCCACCCGGACGCGGAAGCCTCGTCCTAACCTATCGCAGCGGCCGGCATCCGGTCGCCGCGTGCGACCGATGCCAGCCGCCAAATCTTGACACCTGACAATTTGATCAACGCAGCGCTCGTCGGCATCGATTTCGGCAAGACCGATTTCGAGGCCAGTCTCGAAGAACTCAGTCTTCTCGCATCCAGCGCGGGTGCGCATCCCGCCGTCACCCTGACAGGCCGCCGCTCCAGCCCCGATGCCGCGATGTTCGTCGGCAGCGGCAAAGCCGAAGAATTGCGGCTCGCCTGCGAAGCCAACGACGTCGACATCGTCATCTTCAATCACGCGTTGGCGCCGGCTCAGCAACGCAATCTGGAGCGTGCGCTTAACAGGCGGGTCGTCGACCGCACGAGCCTCATCCTCGACATCTTCGCGCAGCGCGCGCGCAGCCACGAAGGCAAGCTGCAGGTCGAGCTCGCTCAACTGCAATACCTGTCGACCCGGCTGATCCGCGCGTGGACCCACCTCGAGCGGCAAAAGGGCGGTATCGGCCTGCGCGGCCCCGGCGAAACCCAGCTCGAAACCGACCGCCGGCTGATCGGCGATCGCATCAAGATGCTGAAGTCGCGCCTCGACCGGCTACGCCGCCAGCACAGCACGCAGCGTCGCCAGCGGGCGCGCAGCGGCACGATGTCGGTCTCGCTCGTCGGCTACACGAACGCCGGCAAGTCGACGCTGTTCAATGCGCTGACGAAAGCGCAGGCGTATGCGGCCGACCAGCTGTTCGCGACGCTCGACACGACGTCGCGGCGCGTGTATCTCGGCGACGAGATCGGCCAGATCGTCGTGTCGGACACGGTCGGGTTCATTCGCGAACTGCCGCACCAGCTGGTCGCGGCGTTCCGCGCGACGCTCGAGGAAACGATCCACGCGGATCTGCTGCTGCATGTCGTCGATGCGTCGAGCGCGGTGCGGCTCGAGCAGATCGAGCAGGTCAACGGTGTGCTGCACGAGATCGGCGCGGACACGATCCGGCAGGTCCTGGTATTCAATAAGATCGACGCCGTGCCTGAGCTGGCGGCCCGCGGCGACGCGGTCGAGCGGGACGAGTATGGTAATATTTCGCGCGTCTTTTTGAGCGCGCGCACCGGTCAAGGGCTGGATGCGCTGCGCGCCGCCATCGCCGAAATCGCCTCTGCGGAACACCTTGACGGCGCGATGTCAGCCGACGGCCCGCTCGACGGCGCGCCCGCGGAATCACACGAAGACCATACGCTTTCCGAACACGGGCGCTAGCCGGTCCCGGCCGGTTTGCCGGCGTCTAATCTGGTGAACAAACTCTGGTGAACGAATACAACGAGCGGAGTAACGGGCGGCGCGAGCACGCCTTGCTGTCGATCAACGATCCCCGCTGGGGACGTGGCGAACGCAATGGCGGGACGCAGCCCCGCGCGAACGAATCGAAGCGCCCGCCAGGCGGTGACGGTGAAGGCCCGCCCGATCTCGACGAAATGTGGCGCAACTTCAACCGGCGCCTGGCCGGCCTGTTCGGCGGCAAGGGCGGCAACGGGTTCCGTCCGGATAACGGCCGGGCCGCGCGAGTCGGCGTCGGCATCGTGATCGGCGTGCTGGCCGCGGTCTATGCCGGCAGCGGCCTGTTCGTCGTGCCGGAAGGCCAGACGGGCGTCGTGCTGCAGATGGGCCGGCTTACCGGCACCGTCGAGCAGGGCGTGCACTGGCGCGCGCCGTATCCGTTCGCATCGCACGAGATCGTCGACACGTCGCAGAGCCGCTCGGTCGAGGTCGGCCGCAACAACGTCGTGCGTGTCGCGAACGTGAAGGAATCCGCGATGCTGACGCGCGACGCCGACATCGTCGACGTGCGCTTCGCGGTGCAGTACCGGGTCCGTTCAGCGACAGATTACCTGTTCCGCAGCGTCGATCCGGAACGCAGCGTCACGCAGGCCGCACAGGCCGCGGTGCGCGCGATCGTCGGCACGCGCAGCGCGGCGGACATCCTCAATCAGGATCGCGATGCGTTGCGCCAGCAGGAGGTGAGCGAAGCGATCCAGCGCGATCTCGACCGCTATCACACGGGGCTCGAAGTCACGTCCGTGACGATGCAAAGCGTCGCGGCGCCCGAGCAGACGCAGGTTGCCTATGGCGAAGTGGCGAAGGCGCGCGACGAGCGCGAGGCCGCGAAGCGCGCCGCGCAGGCCTATGCGAGCGACCTGCTGCCGAAGGCGCAGGGCGACGCCGCGAAACTGATCGACGAGGCGAAGGCGTATGCGGATCGTGTCGTCACGCAGGCCGAAGGCGACGCGGAGCGCTTCAAGCAGGTCTACGCGCAGTATTCGAAGGCGCCGGCCGTGATCCGCGAACGGATGTACCTGGAGACCATGCAGGAAATCTATTCGAACTCGACGAAGATATTCGTCGGCAGCAAGGGCGGCAACAACGTGCTGTATCTCCCGCTCGACAAGCTGGTCGAGCAGGGCCGGCAAAATGCCGCGAACGCCGCAGGTGCATCGAACGCGGCAGCCGGCGCAGCCGCGCCGGACACGGCGTCGGCTCCGGCCGCCGTCGCGTCGGGCGCACCGGCGAGCGGCGCTTCGGCCGCTGCCGCGCCCGCCGCGGGCAGCGACGTGCTGCGATCGCGCGAAGCTTTTCGCAGCCGGTCGCGCGAAGACAATCTGAAGTAACGGGAGCGCGTGTCATGAATCGAATCATTGCGCTCGTCGTTGCAATCGTGATCGTTGCCTTCGCCGCGTCGTCGACCGTCCTCACCGTCGACCCGCGTCATGCGGCCGTGTTGTCGGGCCGTTCGGGCGCCGACCCTACGCTGGCCGGCCCCGGCGTGCATTTCAAGCTGCCGCCGCCGTTGCAGACGGCGACGCTGATCGACACCCGCCTGCAGTCGCTCGAGTCGACGGACCCGCTGCAACTGGCCACCGAAGACAAGCACGATCTGCTCGTCGCGTATGCGCTCAAGTATCGGATTGCCGATCCGATGAAGTATTTCACGGCCACCGGCGGCGACCCGACGGCCGCCACCGAACGCCTCGCCGATGCGCTGAAGGGCGCGCTCGCCGACGCCTTCGCGAAGCGCGCGCTCGACGACGCGCTCGGCGGCCAGCGCGACATCGCGAGCGCGGCGCGCGACGCGGTGCGGGCAAAGGCGGCGGGCTTCGGCGTGGACGTGGTCGACGTGCAGCTCACCCGTGTCGACCTGCCGGCCGCGCAGACCGACGCCGCGTACCAGCGGATGATTGCCGCGCTGCGCGGGCAGGCTGCGCAGGTGCGCGCCGAAGGCGCGGCGGACGTCGAGCAGATCAAGGCCGACGCCGAGCGCGAGCAGCAGGCGGTGCTGGCGAACGCATACAAGTCGGCGCAGACGATCAAGGGCGAGGGCGACGCGAAGGCCGCGACGATCGCCGCCGACGCGTTCGGCCGCGATCCGCAGTTCTACCAGTTCTATGCGAGCCTGCAGGCGTATCGCAATACGTTCAAGCGCAACGACATCATCGTCGTCGACCCCGACAGCGAGTTCTTCCGCTTCATGCGCAGCCCGACAGGCGGTGCCGCACCGGCGGCGCCCGCACCCCGCAAACACTGACCTTGGGGCGCCGCGTCACGCGGCGCCGTCGCTCGCATGGATCTGGCTGGCTCGTTGTTGCTCGCAGTTGCGTTGATGCTGATTATCGAGGGCGCATTCCCCTTCGTGTTTCCGTCCGCATGGCGGGACACGTTTCGTAGAATAGCGGAGCGGCCGCCGCATCATATCCGGATCGGCGGGCTGATCGTGATGGCGCTCGGGCTCGCACTGCTGCTGCTCGCCACCTGATCCGGACGGTGCACCGGCCGTCTGCCTGAACCCGATTCCGATTCACACCGCGGTGCGCGTGTCGCGCGCCGTGTTTCCCGTCGTAGGACCGTACCGATGTCGACCTGGTTACTTCCCGAGAATATCGCCGACGTGCTGCCGTCGGAAGCGCGCAAGATCGAGGAGCTGCGCCGCAGGCTGCTCGACCGCTTCCGTTCGTACGGCTACGAAATGGTGATGCCGCCGTTGCTCGAATATCTCGAGTCGCTGCTGACGAGCGGCGGCAACGATCTGCGCCTGCGCACCTTCAAGCTGGTCGACCAGCTGTCGGGGCGCACGCTCGGCCTGCGCGCGGACATCACGCCGCAGGTTGCGCGCATCGACGCGCACCTGCTGAACCGCCAGGGCGTGACGCGCCTTTGCTATGCGGGCCACGTGATGCACACGCGCCCGCGCGGCCTGCACGCCACCCGTGAGCAGATCCAGATCGGCGCCGAAATCTACGGTCACGCCGGGCTGGAAGCCGATCTCGAAATCCAGCAGCTGATGCTCGACGCGCTGCATCTCGCGGGCCTGTCGCGCATCCGGCTCGATCTGTGCCACGCGGGCGTGCTCGCGGCGCTGCTCGCGCGCGACGCGCAGGCCGCCGAGCGCGGCGAGGCGTTGTACGACGCGCTGTCGGGCAAGGACGTGCCGCTGCTGAACGAACTGACCGACGATCTCGGCGCCGACACGCGCGCCGCGCTGCGCGCGCTGCCGCATCTGTACGGCGATGCGAGCGTGCTCGACGAGGCCCGCGCGCGGCTGCCCGCGCTGCCGGAGATCACGCGGGCGCTCGACGATCTCGCGCAGCTCGCCGCGCAGGCGAAGGGCGTCGAAGTCGCGATCGATCTCGCCGACCTGCGCGGCTACGCGTACCACAGCGGCGCGATGCTGACGGCCTACATCGATGGCGTGCCGAACGCGATCGCGCGCGGCGGCCGCTACGATCACGTCGGCCAGGCATACGGCCGCGCCCGCCCGGCGACGGGCTTCTCGCTCGACCTGCGCGAGCTCGCGCGAATTTCGCCGGTCGAGGCGCGCGGCACCGCGATCCTCGCGCCGTGGGCGCAGGACGACGCGCTGCGCGCGGCCGTTGCGGCGCTGCGCGATGCAGGCGAGGTCGTGATCCAGGCGTTGCCGGGGCACGATCATGTGCTCGACGAGTTCGCCTGCGACCGCTCGCTCGTCGAGCGCAACGGCGCGTGGGTGGTCGAGCCCCGCTAAAAAGGCGTTCGCGGGCCGCGTTTTGGCGTGCCCACATCGTTGAAGCGAAACGGAAAAATTCGGAATCGCCCGCGAACCTAGGTAGAATACGTTTTTAACCAGCTAACGAATCAACATGTCTGCCAGCGCAGTGAATGTGACTCCCGGGCGCAATGTCGTCGTCGTGGGGACTCAATGGGGTGATGAAGGCAAGGGCAAGATCGTCGACTGGCTGACGGACCACGCTCAGGGCGTCGTGCGTTTCCAGGGCGGCCACAACGCCGGCCACACCCTCATCATCGGCGGCAAGAAGACCATCTTGCGCCTCATTCCGTCGGGCATCATGCGTGAAGGCGTCGCCTGCTACATCGGCAACGGCGTCGTCCTGTCCCCCGAGGCACTGTTCAAGGAAATCGGCGAGCTCGAAGAGGCCGGCCTGAATGTCCGCGACCGACTGTTCATTTCCGAAGCGACCACGCTGATCCTGCCGTATCACATCGCGATCGACCAGGCGCGCGAAGCGCGCAAGGGCGCGGGCAAGATCGGCACGACCGGCCGCGGCATCGGCCCGGCGTACGAGGACAAGGTCGGCCGCCGCGCGCTGCGCGTGCAGGACCTGTTCGACGCGAAGACCTTCGCCGACCGCCTGCGCGAAAACCTCGACTTCCACAACTTCGTGCTGACCCAGTACCTGGGCGGCGCGGCAGTCGACTTCCAGGCCACGCTCGACACGATGCTCGGCTATGCGGACCGCCTGAAGCCGATGGTGGCCGACGTGTCGCGCCGCCTGTACGACGCGAACAACGTGGGCCAGAACCTGCTGTTCGAAGGCGCGCAAGGCACGCTGCTCGACATCGACCACGGCACCTATCCGTTCGTCACGTCGAGCAACTGCGTTGCCGGTGCGGCGGCGGCGGGCGCGGGCGTCGGTCCGCAGAAGCTCAACTACATCCTCGGCATCACGAAGGCGTATTGCACGCGCGTCGGCTCGGGCCCGTTCCCGAGCGAGCTGTACGACGCCGACAACCCGAAGCGTCAGGATCAGGTCGGCGTCACGCTCGCGAACGTCGGCAAGGAGTTCGGTTCGGTCACGGGTCGCCCGCGCCGCACCGGTTGGCTCGACGCGGCCGCGCTGCGCCGCTCGATCCAGATCAACGGCGTGTCGGGCCTGTGCATGACGAAGCTCGACGTGCTCGACGGCCTCGACGAGGTCAAGCTGTGCGTCGGCTACAAGATCGACGGCAAGGATGCGGACATCCTGCCGCGCGGCGCGGCCGATGTCGCGCGCTGCGAGCCCGTGTACGAGACGTTCGTCGGCTGGAAGGAAAGCACCGTCGGCATCAACGCGTGGGATGCGCTGCCGGAAAACGCCCGTGCATATCTGACCCGCGTCCAGGAAGTGGCCGGCGTGCCGATCGACATGGTGTCGACCGGCCCGGACCGCGACGAGACGATCCTGCTCCGTCATCCGTTCAAGGTGTAACGCACGATGACGCAGCAGAACACGATGACGCTTGTGTGATGACCGATCCGCGCAACGACGACAAGAACCTGTGGGTGGGCTGGGACGAGTATCACCGCCTGATCGAGATGCTCGCGCTCCAGGTGCACGAGTCCGGCTGGAAGTTCGACCAGATCCTGTGCCTCGCGCGCGGCGGCCTGCGCGTCGGCGACCAGCTGTCGCGCATCTACGACGTGCCGCTCGCGATCCTCGCGACCAGTTCGTACCGCGAAGCGGCCGGCCGCGAGCAGGGCGACCTCGACATCGCGCAGTACATCACGATGACACGCGGCAATCTTGCCGGCAACGTGCTGCTGGTCGACGACCTCGTCGACTCCGGCGTCACGCTCGCGCGCGTGCAGGAGCACCTGAAGGAGCGCTATCCGGCCGTCACGGCGGTGCGCTCGGCCGTGCTCTGGTACAAGGGCTGCTCGAAGGTGAAGCCCGACTACCACACGCAGTTCCTGCCGACGAATCCGTGGATCCATCAGCCGTTCGAGGAATGGGATACGGTTCGTCCGCACAATCTCGAGGCCTGGATCAAGCGCGGCGACGCGCAGCGCGACGCCGCACGCGCGTAAGCGCCTGCCGGCCGATCGCCAAACCGCTCTGACGGCGCCGCTTGCGGCGCCGCTTTTCATTGTCGCGTCGCGACCCGGGTAGGCAACCGCCGGCGTCACGGCTATGATGGCCTCCCTGCCACAGCTCGCGCCGCGTTGCATCGGCGCAGTGGGCCTCGTGGCTTCGCGGCAACAGGACAGGACGGCATTCGACCCCCGCGCGAGTAGAATAGCGCTCGTTTTGTTCGACTCCGGACCCGATTATTTCGCTGCATATGAACGATACGACTCACGCGACCGACGCGATTCACGCGCCGCATTCGTCGACGCAACGACATTCGCTGCAGGCGCTCGCGATTGCCGCGATCGGCGTGGTGTTCGGCGACATCGGCACGAGTCCGCTGTATTCGCTCAAGGAGGCGTTCAGCCCCGCACACGGCATTCCGCTCACGGAAGGCTCGATCCTCGGCGTGATCTCGCTGCTGTTCTGGGCGATCATTCTCGTGGTCGGCGTCAAATACCTGCTGTTCGTGATGCGCGCCGACAACAACGGCGAGGGCGGCGTGCTGGCGCTGATGGCGCTGTCGCTGCGGCCGCTCAATTCGAAGAGCCGCGTGACCGGCGCGCTGATGGCGCTCGGGATCTTCGGCGCGTGCATGTTCTACGGCGACGCGGTGATCACGCCGGCGATCTCGGTGATGTCGGCGGTCGAAGGTCTCGAGATCGCGACCCCGCATCTTTCGCATCTCGTGCTGCCGATCACGATCGTGATCCTGATCGCGCTGTTCTGGATCCAGCGCCACGGCACCGCGACGGTCGGCAAGCTGTTCGGCCCGATCATGGTGCTGTGGTTCGTCGCGATCGCAGCGCTCGGCGTGTATCACATCGTGCGCGTGCCGGGCATCGTCGCGGCGATCAACCCGTACTATGCGGTGTCGTTCATGTCGGACCACCTGCTGCAGGCCTACGTCGTGCTCGGCTCGGTCGTGCTGGTGCTGACGGGCGCCGAAGCGCTCTACGCGGACATGGGCCATTTCGGCGCGAAGCCGATCCGGATCGCGGCGTACGGGCTCGTGATGCCGTCGCTCGTGCTCAACTACTTCGGGCAGGGCGCGCTGCTGATCCAGAACCCGAAGGCGATCGAGAACCCGTTCTTCCTGCTCGCGCCCGACTGGGCGCTGCTGCCGCTCGTCGTGCTGTCGACGGTCGCGACCGTGATCGCGTCGCAGGCGGTGATCTCGGGTGCGTATTCGCTGACCTCGCAGGCGATCCAGCTCGGCTACGTGCCGCGCATGAAGGTGCTGCACACGTCCGAACTGGCGATCGGCCAGATCTACGTGCCGGTCGTGAACTGGCTGCTGCTGTTCGTGATCCTCTGCATCGTGATCGGCTTCAAGAGCTCGGACAACCTCGCCGCCGCGTACGGTATCGCGGTGACGGCGACGATGGTGATCACGACCGTGCTCGCCGCGGTCGTGATGGTGAAGGTGTGGAACTGGAACCGGCTGCTGGTGGGCGCGATCATCGCGGTCTTCCTCGCGGTCGACCTGGGCTTCTTCGGCGCGAACCTGCTGAAGGTCGCGCAGGGCGGCTGGCTGCCGCTCGGGATCGGCGCGCTGCTGTTCTTCCTGCTGATGACCTGGTACAAGGGGCGGCACATCGTGAAGGAGCGCACGGCGGCCGACGGCATCCCGCTCGAGCCGTTCCTGCAGGGGCTGCTCGCGCATCCGCCGCACCGCGTGTCGGGCACGGCGATCTACCTGACCGGCAACGACAAGCTCGTGCCCGTCAGCCTGCTGCACAACCTGAAGCACAACAAGGTGCTGCACGAGCGGACCATTTTCCTGACGTTCGTCACGCGCGATATCCCGTACGTGCGCGACGACAAGCGGCTGGCCGCGCGCGACGCGGGCGGCGGACTGTACATGGTGACGGCGGAATACGGCTTCAACGAAACGCCGGACGTGAAGGCGGTGCTCGAAGAGTTCGGCCGCACCCACGACATGACGTTCGAGCTGATGGATACGTCGTTCTTCCTCGCGCGCGAAACGGTCGTGCCGACGCAGCTGCCGGGCATGTCGATCTGGCGCGAGCGCGTGTTCGCGTGGATGCACCAGAACGCCGCGAAGCCGACCGATTTCTTCGCGATTCCGGCGAACCGCGTGGTCGAGCTCGGCACGAAGATCGAGATCTGACGGCTGCGGGGCGCACGCCCCGCGATGGCCGCACCGGAACGAAAAAAGCCCCGCTTATTCGGTGGGGCTTTTCCTTTTGCCGGAACGCTCGCGCTCAGCGCTGCTTGAGCTTCGCGAACGCTGCGGCCATCGCGCCGGACGGTTCCGGCTCGCGCGAACGGGGCGGACGCGCCTGGCCGCCCCGGCTTGCGCCGCCGCGATCCTGGCCGCCGCGCGCCGCCGTGCCCGGGGTCGCATCGTCGTCGAGGCGCATCGTCAGCGAGATGCGCTGGCGCTTGACGTCGACGTCGAGCACCTTGACCTTGACCACCTGGCCGGCCTTCACGACTTCGTGCGGTTCCTTGATGAACTTCGTCGACAGCGCGGAAACGTGGACGAGGCCGTCCTGGTGCACGCCGACGTCGACGAACGCGCCGAATGCGGCGACGTTCGTCACGACGCCTTCGAGGATCATGCCCGGCACCAGGTCCGACACCTTCTCGACGCCTTCGCGGAACGTCGCGGTCTTGAATTCCGGACGCGGGTCGCGGCCCGGCTTTTCCAGTTCCGACAGGATGTCGCGTACGGTCGGCAGGCCGAAGCGCTCGTCGACGAACTCGGCGGGCGACAGGCCCGCGAGCGCTTCGCGGCTGCCGAGCACGTCGTCGATGCGCTTGCTGATCTTCGCGAGGATCCGTTCGACGACCGGATACGCTTCCGGGTGCACCGACGAGCGGTCGAGCGGATTCTCGCCGCCGTTGATGCGCAGGAAGCCGGCTGCCTGCTCGAAGGTCTTGTCGCCGAGGCGCGGCACCTTGCGCAGGTGCTCACGGGACGGGAACGGACCGTTCGCGTCGCGGTAGTCGACGATGTTGCGTGCGAGCGTCGCGTTCAGGCCGGACACGCGCGCGAGCAGTGCGGCCGATGCGGTGTTCGCGTCGACGCCGACCGCGTTCACGCAGTCCTCGACGACTGCGTCGAGCGAACGCGCGAGTTCGCGCTGGTTCACGTCGTGCTGATACTGGCCGACGCCGATCGCCTTCGGCTCGATCTTGACGAGTTCGGCGAGCGGGTCCTGCAGGCGGCGCGCGATCGACACGGCGCCGCGCAGCGATACGTCGAGCTCGGGGAATTCCTTCGCCGCGAGTTCGGACGCCGAGTACACCGACGCGCCGGCCTCCGACACGACGATCTTCTGCAGGCGCAGTTCGGGGTGCTTCGCGATCAGCTCGCTCGCGAGCTTGTCGGTTTCACGCGACGCGGTGCCGTTGCCGATGCTGACGAGCTCCGCCTGGGTCTGCGCGGCAATGCGCGCGAGCTTTGCGAGCGAGCCGTCCCAGTCGCGGCGCGGCTCGTGCGGGTAGATCGTGTCGGTCGCGAGCAGCTTGCCGGTGCGGTCGACGACCGCGACCTTCACGCCGGTGCGCAGGCCGGGGTCGAGGCCGATCACGGCCTTCGGGCCGGCCGGCGCCGCGAGCAGCAGGTCCTTCAGGTTGCGCGCGAACACGCGGATCGCCTCGTGCTCGGCGTCCTCGCGCAACTGGGTCAGCAATTCGTTCTCGATGTGCGGCTGCACCTTCACGCGCCAGCACCAGCGGCAGACGTCGGACAGCCACTTGTCGGCCGGCCGGTTCTGGTTCGCGATGCCGAAATGGCGCGCGATCATCGCCTCGCCGGGATGCGGCACCTGCGCGTCGAGTTCCTCGCCGAGGCCGAGCTTGACCGTCAGCACACCGGCGTTGCGGCCGCGGAACAGCGCGAGCGCGCGGTGCGACGGCACGGTCTTGATCGTTTCCGCGTAGTCGTAGTAGTCGCGGAATTTCTCGCCTTCTTCGTTCTCCTTGCCTTCGACGACCGCCGACGACACGACGCCCTGGCTGTGCAGGTAGTCGCGCAGCTTGCCGAGCAGCTCGGCCGTCTCGCCGAACTGCTCGGACAGAATGTCGCGGGCGCCGTCGAGCGCGGCCTTCACGTCGGCGACGCCCTTGTCGGCGTCGACGTAGGCGGCCGCTTCGGTCTGCGGGTCGAGCAGCGGGTTGCCGAGCAGCGCCTGCGCGAGCGGCTCGAGGCCTGCTTCGCGGGCGATCTGCGCGCGCGTGCGGCGCTTCGGCTTGTACGGCAGATAAAGGTCTTCGAGCACCTGCTTGCTGTCGGCGGCGTCGATCGCGGCGCGCAGTTCGTCGGTCAGCTTGCCTTGCTCGTCGATGCTCGCGAGGATCGTCGCGCGGCGCTCCTCGAGCTCGCGCAGGTACAGCAGGCGCTCCTCGAGCTGGCGCAGCTGCGTGTCGTCCAGGTTGCCGGTCACTTCCTTGCGGTACCGGGCGATGAACGGAACGGTGGCGCCTTCGTCGAGGAGTTGCACTGCCGCCGCGACCTGGCGCGGCTGGACGGTCAGTTCGGTGGCGATGCGCTGTACGATCTTGAGTGCTACGGTTTCCGTCATGTCGTGGATGATCTCTGCCTGGCTGAAATCGCGGCGCGGGCCGGCGGGCCGTGCTCGCGGCCTGCAACACGAGCCCGCCGAACCGACGCCGCGGGTGAATGAAGCGGGGCATTTTGCCATAAATGGCAGAGCGTCCATCCGCGGGGTGATAGAATTTGACACATGTCCCGCAGCTTTCCTACGACGTTGCCAACCTCCCGCTTTCCTCTCGTCGCGCTCGGCGCAGCGCTTGCCGCGGCTTTGTCCGGCGGGCCTGCCGCCGTGTATGCGCAGGCCTCGGGCGCAGCCGCGCCGGATGTCGCAGCCGCCGCGCCCGTCGCCGCTTCCGCCACACAGGATTTCGACGCACGTCAAAAAGTGCTCGATCAACGCACGGCCAAAAACGATTATCGTTATGCGGTGGCCGAACACGACTGCTACAGCAAGTTCTTCGTCAACTACTGTCTCGGCAAGGCGCGCGACCAGATGCGCGAGGAGCGCGCGAGCATCCGGCAGGAGCAGCTCGCGCTCGACGACGAGCAGCGTGCGGTGCGGGCGCAGCAGCGTGACCAGCAAGCCGCGCTGAAACAGGCGCAGAATGCGGCGGAGGCGCCGCAGCGCGCGGCGAACGAAGCGGCGAACGCGGCTGCGTTCCGCGACAAGCAGGAACAGAATGCGCTGAAGCAGGCGCAGCGCGGCGCGGAAGGCCCGCAGCGCGCGGCGAACAAGCAGGCCTACGACCAGAAGCAGGCCGGTTTCCAGCGCAAGCTCGACGAAGCGCACCAGCAGGCGGCCCAGAAGGCGCAGGAACGGGCGGAAAACGCCGCGCGCTACGAGCAGAAGCAGAAGGAGGCCGCGCAGCACAAGGCCGACGTGGAGCAGCGACAGAAGGAAGCGGCCGAGAAGGCCAGGCAGCAACAGCAGCAAATGCAGGGGCAGTAACGTGTTGGGTTGATCCGGAAAGCAGTCTCGAGCGCACCGGCGCGCAGGCCGGCGCGCCGCTTCGATGAGGAGGCGCATATGCAAAGCCGTCATGCGGAACAGCAGCAGGAATTGCACAACCGGTTGGCTTCATTGCAGGAGCTCCACGCTCAGCTTGCTCGGGAGATCGAGCAGAAGGAAGGGCGGTCCGACATCGACGACATTACGCTGCACAGACTGAAGAAAGAGAAGCTGGCGGCCAAAGACAAAATCATCATGCTGCAATCGCAGCTGGAACCGGATAAGCGCGCCTGAGCGCGGCCTGGCAAGCGCCGGCGCCGCCCGGGCGCTGGACACAGGAACGCTTGCCTTGAATTCACCGCTTGAAGCCACCCCCGATGCCCGGCGAGACTCCTCGTCCGCCGGGCGCGCCCGTGCGCCTGAAGCCACCTTTGAGCTGAGCCGCAAGCGCGTCGACGAGCTCGACGCGATCTTCGGCGACGGCGGGCTGTTCGCGCGAGCGCTCGACGGCTACCGACCCCGTGCATGCATCGCAGATCGAGATGGCGCGTGCGGTCGCGGCCGCGATGGAGGCGTCCGCGCGCCGGATGCCCGAACCCGAGATATTCGAGACCCGCAAGCGCCCGGCGCGGCGCCTCGGCGAAGGCGCCGCCGACAAGGCAGCGCAAGCCGGCGCGGACGACGTCGCGGCCGAGGCCGACGGCGACGCGGGCGACAATACGCTGATCGTCGAGGCGGGCACGGGCACCGGCAAGACCTACGCGTATCTCGTGCCGGCGATGCTGTGGGGCGGCAAGGTCATCGTGTCGACCGGCACCAAGCACTTGCAGGACCAGCTGTTCCTGCGCGATCTCCCGACCGTGCGCGACGCGCTCGCGGTGCCGGTCACGGTCGCGATGCTCAAGGGGCGCGCGAACTATCTGTGCCACTACTACCTGCAGCGCACCGCCGACAACGGCAGGCTGCCGTCGCGGCAGGACACTGCGTACCTGCAGGAGATCGTCCGTTTCGCGAAAGTCACGAGAAGCGGCGACAAGGCCGAGCTGGCGAGCGTGCCGGAGAACGCGCCCGTATGGTCGATGGTCACGTCGACGCGCGACAACTGCCTCGGCCAGGAGTGCCCGCACTACAAGGACTGCTTCGTGATGCAGGCGCGGCGCGAGGCCCAGCAGGCCGACATCGTCGTCGTCAACCATCACCTGTTCTTCGCTGACATCATGCTGCGCGACACCGGGATGGCCGAGCTGCTGCCGAACGCGAACACGATCATCTTCGACGAAGCGCACCAGTTGCCGGAGACGGCGACGCTGTTCTTCGGCGAAACGCTGTCGACGACGCAGATCCTCGAGCTTGCGCGCGATACGGTCGCGGAGGGCTTGAGCCATGCGCGCGACGCGGTCGAATGGGTGAAGCTCGGCGGCGCACTCGAGCGCGCGGCGCGGGACCTGCGGCTTGCGTTCGCGGACGACACGATCGTGCGCATGTCGCTCGCGCAGCTCGGCGACGATCATCCGCTGTTCGGCGCGCTCGACGAGCTGGAGGCGGCGCTCGATGCGCTTGCATCGGCGCTCGCGAGCCAGGCCGAACGCGCGGAATCGCTCGGCGCATGCCTGCGGCGCGCGCGCGAGCTGCAGGACCTGCTCGCCGGCTGGGTCGCGCCCGGCGCCGCGCAGGCGGCTGCCGGCGTGGAGGCGGCGGAATCGAAGGCCGGCGAGGGCGGCGACGCCGGCGAGAAGGTGCGCTGGGTCGAGGTGTTCTCGCATACGGTCCAGTTGCACGAGACGCCGTTGTCCGTCGCGCCGATCTTCGCGAAGCAGCGCGCGGGCGTGCCGCGCGCGTGGGTGTTCACGTCGGCGACGCTGTCGGTGCGCGGCGATTTCACGCACTACGCAGCGCAGATGGGGCTCAGCTCGCGCCGCTCGATGACGCTCGCGAGCCCGTTCGACTACCAGGCGCAGGGGCTGCTGTACGTGCCGCGCAATCTGCCGCAGCCGTCGTCGCCCGCCTTCACGGATGCGGTGTTCGACGCCGCGCTGCCGGCCATCGAGGCATCGGGCGGCGGCGTGTTCATGCTGTGCACGACGCTGCGCGCGGTCGACCGGATCGCCGCGAAGCTGCGCGACGTGATCGAGTCGCGCGGTTGGAACACGCCGCTTCTCGTGCAGGGCGATGCGAGCCGCACCGAGCTGCTCGACCGGTTCCGCGCGTACGGCAACGCGATCCTCGTCGGCAGCCAGAGCTTCTGGGAAGGCGTCGACGTGCGCGGCGACGCGCTGTCGCTCGTCGTGATCGACAAGCTTCCGTTCGCGCCGCCCGACGATCCGGTGCTGGCCGCGCGGCTCGACGCGCTCGCGAAGAAGGGCTTGAGTCCGTTCGCCGCGCACCAGCTGCCGCAGGCGGTGATCACGCTGAAGCAGGGCGCGGGCCGGCTGATTCGCGCGGAAACCGATCGCGGCGTGCTGATGATCTGCGACACGCGCCTCGTCGACAAGCCTTATGGGCGGCGGATCTGGCAGAGCCTGCCGCCGTTCAAGCGGACCCGCGAGATCGAAGTCGTCGAGGAGTTCTTCGACGAGCATCGCGCGGCGAAGCGGGCATAGCGGCGCGGCGCCAATGAAAAACCCGGCCAATCGGCCGGGTTTTTTTGTCGCTTCATGCGCAGCGGAGGCTCAGAACTGCCACCAAGACTTCTTCGCGCCGGGGCGGGCTTTGCCCGTCACGTACGGGCTGTCCGGGAACGTGCCCGCGAGCACGCGCTTCGTGTCCTCGGCGAGCTGCGGCTGCTGCAGCTTGTCGTACGACAGGATCATGATGTGCAGCGCGTCCTCGATCGCCGGCGCGCCCTTGTATTCCTTGATCGCGAGCTGCGCGCGGTTGATCGCCGCGACATAGGCGCCGCGACGGTAGTAGTAGTCGGCGGCGTGCACTTCGTGCGACGCGAGCGCGTTGACGATGTAGCGCATCCGGGCTGCCGCGTCGGGCGCGTACTTGCTCTTCGGATAGCGGTCGACGACGACCTTGAATGCGTCATACGATTCGCGCAGCGCCTGCGGGTCGCGCTCGCTCATGTCCTGGCCGGAGAAGCGGCCGAACAGACCGAGATCGTCGTTGAAGTGGATCATGCCCTTCAGGTAGTACGCGTACGGGATGTCGGGATGATCCGGGTGGAACTGGATGAAGCGGTCGACGGCCTGGTCGGCTGCAGCCGGTTCGTTGTCCTTCCAGTTGCAGTACGCGACGTTGATCTGCGCCTGCTGCGCGAAATGGCCGAACGGGTCGCGGCCCTGCAGCGCTTCGAAGTACTTCGCGCACTTGCCCCAGTCGCCGCCGGTCAAGGCATCCTGAGCCTCTGAGTATAATTTGTTGTTCGACCAGGTCGCGGTCTCGTCCTGCTTCTGCGGCAAGCCGTGGCAACCCGCGATGAGGGCTGCGGCCGCAACCGCCGTTGCCCGGGCGGCGACGGTTATTGCCGCGCGTTTGGTCGAATTCATCATGCTCGCATGTCCTAGCTTCAAGTCTCGGTGACCCAGTCTAAATGACCCGTTCTAATTCGCTGAATGCCCGGAAGGGCAAGTCAAATCGCGAAGATTATAGCCCAAGCGATCGGCCCGCCGACGCCGCTCCCGGCGATTCGCTCGATGACGACCTCATCGGCGACGCGCTGCCGTCGTCCGTCGCACCGTCCGCCACGGCCGACGATGCGCCGCGTGTCGTCGAAGTCCCGCCGTCGCTCGCCGGCGAACGACTCGACAAGGCGCTCGCGCAACTGTTCCCCGAATTCTCGCGCAGCCGGCTGCAGAGCTGGATCGACGCGCAGCGCGTGCGCGTCGACGGCGCGCCCGCGAAGATCCGCCAGCCGGTGCCGCTCGGCGCGACGATCGAGCTCGTGCCCGACCTGCTGCCGGAGCAGCTCGCGTTCACGCCGGAGCCGGTGCCGCTCGACATCGTCTACGAGGACGACGCGCTCGTCGTGATCAACAAGCCGGCCGGCCTCGTCGTCCATCCCGCCGCCGGCAACTGGAGCGGCACGATCCTCAACGGCCTGCTGCACCGCTACGGCGACGCGGCGGCCGGCCTGCCGCGCGCGGGGATCGTCCACCGCCTCGACAAGGAAACCTCGGGCCTGATGGTCGTCGCGCGCACGCTTGCCGCGCAGACCGACCTGGTCCGCCAGCTGCAGGCCCGCACCGTGAAGCGCCGCTATTTCGCGCTCGTCTGGGGCACGATGCCCGACGAAGGCACGATCGACGCGCCGATCGGCCGCGATCCGCGCGAGCGCACCCGGATGGCGGTCGTGACCGGCGCGTCCGGCAAGCCGGCGCGCACGCATTTCCGCACGGTTGACACATGCCTGTGGCAATGTCAGCCGGTTTCCGCGATCCAGTGCGATCTGGAGACGGGCCGCACGCACCAGATCCGCGTGCATTGCGCACACGCCGGGCATCCGCTGCTCGGCGATCCCGTGTACGGGCGCGCGCGCGGCAAGCGCTCGGTGACGCCGCTGCCGGACGGTTTCGCGCGGCAGGCGCTGCATGCGTGGCGGCTTGGCCTCGTGCATCCGGCGAGCGGCAAGACGATGCAATGGCGCTGCCCGCTGCCGGACGACATGACCGCGCTCGTCGCGGCGCTCGGGTTCGGGCAGGAAGATGGGGAATTCGACGACGACGACGACGGTGTCTACGACGATGATTTCGGCGGCGGCTATCACGACGATGAGCCGTACCTGGACGACGAGGAGGAGTGAGTGGCGATGACGAACCTGGCGCCGTTGACGTGGCAGGACTGCGTGCAGCCCGACTGGCAGGTGTCGCCGCGCGTGCGTGCGCTGGTCACGACGCGCAACGGCGGTGTCAGCGAAGGCCCTTACGGGCGCTGGCTGGACGGCGTCGCGCTGCCGGGCGGGATGAATCTCGGCCTGCATACCGGCGACGACCCGGCCCATGTCGCCGAGAACCGCGCACGGCTGCTCGCGCTCGCGGGCCAGCCGCGCGCAGCGTGGCTCGATCAGGTTCACGGCGCGCGGATCGTGCGTGCCGACGAGGTGATCGCAGCCGATTCCGGATCCGCGGCACCGGCGCAGGCCGACGCGAGCGTGACCGATCGCGCGAATGCGGTATGCGTCGTGATGGTCGCCGATTGCCTGCCGGTGCTGCTGTGCGATGCGCAGGGGCGCGCGGTCGGCGCGGCGCACGCGGGCTGGCGCGGGCTCGCGGCCGGCATCGTCGAGCAGACCGCCGCGCGCGTCGCAGCGCTTGCCGGCGGCGCGACGGATGGCCTGCACGCGTTCCTCGGGCCGGCGATCGGCCCGGATGCGTTCGAGGTCGGCGCGGACGTGCGCGACGCATTTCTCGACACGGCCCCGCAGTCGGAGCATGATGAAACCGGCCGAGCGTTCGTCGCGATCGAAGGCGCGCCCGGCAAGTTTCTCGCCGATCTGTACGCGCTGGCGCGCTTGCGCCTGGCGCGGGCGGGCGTCGTGCGCGTGAGCGGCGGCGGCGCGTGCACGGTCGCCGAGCGTTCGCGCTTCTATTCGTACCGGCGCGATCGCGTGACGGGCCGCATGGCCGCGGCGATCTGGCTGGCCGACTGACACCGGGTCGCGCACTTGCGCGCGCCGCGTGTTGCGCCGCAAAATCGGTTTGTCTCGATATTACCGACGCAATGCGGCGCGGCATGCACACTGGAATGAATAATCGCAAACGCGAGTCACCGAAAATGTTTTATGTTTCCGCGCAAGCCTTGTCCTGCCTGTCGCGCGACGATTATCTCCGGGCAGAAATGTTCGGTCCTTTGATGTGGCGCTTCACATGGGGAAAACGATAATGATAAAAATACCGCACTGCGGCAGAATCTGGAGGCGCCTCTCCAGTGCATGACGGCCCGGCTCGTTCGGCCGGCACGCCGCGCCGCGAGCAGGATTTCTACGATTGACGCTCAGGAATCACCGGTAAGGCAGGTAATGACAGCATCGAAAAACTCGTCGACGTCCGCACAGGCGGACACTCCCACGGGCCGCCAGGCATTCGATCAGGCAGCCCAGCCGATGCAGCAGATGTTCGAGGCGTGGTTGAACGCATGGCGCGGTTTTGCCGATCCGGCGCGCGCGGCCACCGCGGCGAGCGCGGCGAATCCGTTCGCCGCATTCCAGTTCCCGACAGCGCTTCCGTTCCAGATGCCGGCGATGCCCGACCTCGCGGGCCTCGGCAATTTCGCTTCGCCGTTCGCGGGCCTGAAGCTGCCGGTCGCCGCGATAGCCCCGGAGCGCCTGCAGAAACTGCAAGCCGACTATGCGCGCGACTGCGTGACGCTGATGCAGCAGGCGAGCGCCGCGAAGCTCGAGGCGCCCGAACTGAAGGATCGCCGCTTCAGCGGCGACGCATGGAAGGCGTCGCCCGCGCATGCGTTCGCCGCGGCGTGGTACCTGCTCAACGCGCGCTACCTGCAGGAGCTTGCCGACGCGCTCGAGACCGATCCGAAGACGCGCGAGCGGATTCGCTTCACGGTCCAGCAGTGGACGGCAGCCGCCGCGCCGAGCAACTTCCTCGCGCTCAATCCGGACGCGCAGAAGTCGATCATCGAGACCCAGGGCGAGAGCCTGCGCCAGGGGATGATGAACCTGCTCGGCGACCTGCAGCGCGGCAAGATCTCGCAGACCGACGAATCGCAGTTCGTGGTCGGCAGGAACCTCGGCTGCACCGAGGGCGCGGTCGTCTACGAGAACGACCTGATCCAGCTGATCCAGTACAAGCCGACGACGGAGACGGTGTTCGAAAGGCCGCTCCTGATCGTGCCGCCGTGCATCAACAAGTTCTACATCCTCGATCTGCAGCCCGAGAATTCGCTCGTCGCGCACACGCTGTCGTGCGGCCACCAGGTGTTCCTCGTGTCGTGGCGCAATGCGGACGCGTCGGTCGCCCACAAGACCTGGGACGACTACATGAACGAAGGCATGCTGGCCGCGATCGATGCGGTGCAGCAGGTCAGCGGCCGCGAGCAGATCAACACGCTCGGCTTCTGCGTCGGCGGCACGATGCTGGCGACCGCGCTCGCGGTGCTCGCGGCGCGTGGCGAGCATCCGGCCGCGTCGATGACGCTGCTCACGGCGATGCTCGACTTCTCCGATACGGGCGTCGTCGACGTGTTCGTCGACGAGGCGCACGTGCAGATGCGCGAACAGACGATCGGCGGCAAGAACGGCACGCCGCCCGGGCTGATGCGCGGCGTCGAGTTCGCGAACACGTTCTCGTTCCTGCGCCCGAACGATCTCGTGTGGAACTACGTCGTCGACAACTACCTGAAGGGCCGCACGCCGGCGCCGTTCGACCTGCTGTACTGGAACAGCGACTCGACGAACCTGCCCGGCCCGATGTACGCGTGGTACCTGCGCAATACCTATCTCGAGAACCGGCTGCGCGTGCCGGGTGCGCTGACCGTGTGCGGCGAAGCGGTCGACCTGTCGCGCATCGACGTGCCGACGTTCATCTACGGCTCGCGCGAGGATCACATCGTGCCGTGGCAGACGGCCTACGCGTCGACGTCGATCCTGACGGGGCCGCTGAAGTTCGTGCTGGGTGCGTCGGGCCATATCGCAGGCGTGGTCAATCCGCCCGCGAAAAAGAAGCGCAGTTACTGGATCAACGACGACAGCCTGCCCGAATCGGCCGACGACTGGTTCGCCGGTGCGACCGAGCAGCCCGGCAGCTGGTGGCCGGCCTGGATCGAATGGCTCGATCAGTACGGCGGCCGCAAGGTGGCCCCGCGCGCGCAGCTCGGCTCGCCACAGTTCCCGGTGATCGAGCCGGCCCCCGGCCGCTACGTGTTGCAGCGCGATTGACGAAAGCCGGACAGCGGAGCACGCTGTTCAGAGCGCCGCAGTTTTTTTAACAGGGCGGGGAGCGATGCGCCGTGTCGCGCCGGCCCGGAGGAAATGGAAATGACGGACGTAGTGATCGTATCGGCCGCGCGGACCGCGGTCGGCAAATTCGGCGGCACGCTCGCGAAGATCGCGGCGCCGGAGCTGGGCGCGACGGTGATCCGCGCGGTGCTGGAGCGCGCCGGCGTGAAGCCGGAGCAGGTGAGCGAAGTGATCATGGGCCAGGTGCTGGCGGCCGGCTCGGGGCAGAACCCGGCGCGGCAGTCGCTGATCAAGGCCGGGCTGCCGAGCGCGGTGCCGGGGATGACGATCAACAAGGTGTGCGGGTCGGGCCTGAAGGCGGTGATGCTGGCGGCGAACGCGATCGCGGCGGGCGACGCGGAGATCGTGGTCGCGGGCGGGCAGGAGAACATGAGCGCGGCGCCGCACGTGCTGCCGGGCTCGCGCGACGGGTTCCGGATGGGCGACGCGAAGCTGGTCGACACGATGATCGTCGACGGGCTGTGGGACGTGTACAACCAGTACCACATGGGGATCACGGCGGAGAACGTCGCGAAGGAATACGGGATCACGCGCGCGGAGCAGGACGCATTCGCGGCGCTGTCGCAGAACAAGGCGGAAGCGGCGCAGAAGGCGGGACGCTTCGATGCCGAGATCGTGCCGGTGGCGATCCCGCAGAAGAAGGGCGAGCCGCTGCAGTTCGCGACCGACGAGTTCGTGCGTCACGGCGTGACGGCGGAATCGTTGGCGGGGCTGAAGCCGGCGTTCGCGAAGGACGGCTCGGTGACGGCGGCGAACGCGTCGGGGCTGAACGACGGCGCGGCGGCGGTGCTGGTGATGTCGGCGCAGAAGGCGCAGTCGCTGGGGCTCACGCCGCTGGCGCGCATCAAGGCGTACGCGAACGCGGGCGTGGATCCGAGCGTGATGGGCATGGGGCCGGTGCCGGCGTCGCGGCGCTGCCTGGAGCGTGCGGGCTGGACGCCGGGCGATCTGGACCTGATGGAGATCAACGAGGCGTTCGCGGCGCAGGCGCTGGCGGTGCACAAGCAGATGGGCTGGGACACGTCGAAGGTGAACGTGAACGGCGGGGCGATCGCGATCGGTCATCCGATCGGGGCGTCGGGCTGCCGGATCCTGGTGACGCTGCTGCACGAGATGGTCAAGCGCGACGCGAAGCGCGGGCTGGCGTCGCTGTGCATCGGCGGCGGGATGGGGGTTGCGCTCGCGGTCGAGCGCGCGTAAGCGGTCGTCCGTAATCGGCCGAACCGATCCGGGCGCCGGCCGAAGCCGCAATCGGCCGGCGTCACGTGAAAGTCAGAGGGGCCTTCTGCAGCTCTCGAATCTAAAAATGGAGTGAGATTCATGTCTCAGCGAATTGCTTACGTAACGGGCGGCATGGGCGGCATCGGCACCAGCATCTGCCAGCGCCTGCTGAAGGACGGCTTCAAGGTGGTCGCGGGCTGCGGCCCGAACTCGCCGCGTCGCGTGAAGTGGCTCGAAGACCAGAAGGCGCTCGGGTTCGACTTCATCGCATCGGAAGGCAATGTCGGCGACTGGGACTCGACCAAGGAAGCGTTCGACAAGGTCAAGGCCGAGGTAGGCGAGATCGACGTGCTGGTCAACAACGCGGGCATCACGCGCGACGTCGTGTTCCGCAAGATGACGCGCGAGGACTGGACCGCCGTCATCGACACGAACCTGACGAGCCTGTTCAACGTGACGAAACAGGTGATCGACGGCATGGTCGAACGCGGCTGGGGCCGGATCATCAACATCTCGTCGGTGAACGGCCAGAAGGGCCAGTTCGGCCAGACCAACTACTCGACCGCGAAGGCCGGCATTCACGGCTTCACGATGGCGCTCGCGCAGGAAGTCGCGACGAAGGGCGTGACGGTC
Organism: Burkholderia ubonensis; assembly: GCF_001718695.1. Classification (NCBI taxonomy): domain Bacteria; kingdom Pseudomonadati; phylum Pseudomonadota; class Betaproteobacteria; order Burkholderiales; family Burkholderiaceae; genus Burkholderia; species Burkholderia ubonensis. Next base: position 710,465 of record NZ_CP013420.1, read on the forward strand.
AACACCGTGTCGCCGGGCTATATCGGCACCGACATGGTCAAGGCGATCCGTCCGGACGTGCTCGAGAAGATCGTCGCGACGATTCCGGTGCGTCGTCTCGGCGCACCCGAGGAGATCGGCTCGATCGTCGCGTGGCTCGCGTCGAACGATTCGGGCTTCGCGACGGGCGCCGACTTCTCGCTGAACGGCGGCCTGCACATGGGCTGAGCCCCCGAGCCGCGCGGGCCGGGTGGCCGCGCGGCTCGGCGTTTGCAAAGGGGCCCCGCCGCCCGTCTTTCGGGCGGCGGGGGATCGTCACTGCGCTGCGCTGGGCACTTAAAGGCGTTACATGACTACTACAAAGAAAACGGCTGAACGGCTCATCAAGAAATATCCGAACCGCCGGCTCTACGATACCGAGACAAGCACGTACATCACGCTTACCGACGTGAAACAGCTCGTGCTGGACCAGGAGGATTTCAAGGTCGTCGACGCGAAATCGAGCGAAGACCTGACCCGCAGCATCCTGCTGCAGATCATCCTCGAAGAGGAAAGCGGCGGCGTGCCGATGTTCTCGTCGTCGATGCTGTCGCAGATCATCCGCTTCTACGGGCATGCGATGCAGGGGATGATGGGCACTTATCTGGAGAAGAACATCCAGGCATTCATCGACATCCAGAACAAGCTCGCGGACCAGTCGAAGAACCTGTATGAGAACAATGCGATGAACCCGGAGATCTGGTCGCAGTTCATGAACATGCAGGCGCCGATGATGCAGGGCATGATGACGAGCTACATCGAGCAATCGAAGAACATGTTCGTCCAGATGCAGGAGCAAATGCAGAATCAGGCGAAGTCGATGTTCAGCTCGTTCCCGTTCAAGCAGCCGGGCGCGCCGGAGCCGGAAAAGAAGTAAGGCCGTCGCCTGCGCGGCGGCGTGCAACGTTCAGCGTGCAGCGGCGGGTCGGCGCAAGGCCGGCACGCCGTGCCGGTTTTGCTCACAGGGCGATATCGAGGTCCTGATCGTCGTCCGACGGCGGCAGATCGAGCACGAGTTTCACCGCGCTGTAGTTCGCCTTGAGCGAAAACACCCGGCCGATGACGAGAAACGTCTGTTGCAAATTCTCGAGTTCGACGAAGTCGCCCGGTTGCGGCACCTGTGCGCCCTGATCGTACGAAAAGCTCGTGCTGGTCTGTTCACCGATGGTTTCGGCGGCGTGCTCGGTGAATTCGATCGTGATATGCGTGGTCATGCGGATTCCGTTGGGAAAGTAAAAAAGCGGACGCTGCGATTTTCGCATGAGGGCGGGGCGGCGGAGCGCTTCGGTGTGGGCGGGAACGCGAGCCTCGGCGGCGTGTCGCATTTGCGGGGCACGCATTTTGGGGCCACTGCGGGCGGTGCGCTGCCGCCGGTTTTGTCTCGCTCACCTCTAAATGGCTGTAAACTCTCGTTTTTGCCGCCACGCCCCCATATTCAAGATGTCCCAATCCCCGAAAGTTGGCTTCGTTTCGCTTGGCTGCCCGAAGGCGCTGGTCGACTCCGAACAAATCATCACCCAGCTGCGCGCCGAGGGCTATGAAATCTCCGGCACCTACGACGGCGCCGACCTCGTCGTCGTCAACACCTGCGGCTTCATCGACGAAGCCGTGCAGGAGAGCCTCGACGCGATCGGCGAGGCGCTGACCGAAAACGGCAAGGTGATCGTCACCGGCTGCCTCGGCGCGAAAAAGAGCGCAAGCGGCTCGGGCCTGATCGAGGAAGTGCATCCGAAGGTGCTCGCGGTCACCGGCCCGCACGCGGTCGGCGAGGTGATGCAGGCGGTCCATTCGCACCTGCCGAAGCCGCACGATCCGTTCGTCGACCTCGTGCCCGCGGCCGGCATCAAGCTCACGCCGCGCCACTACGCATACCTGAAGATTTCCGAAGGCTGCAACCACCGCTGCACGTTCTGCATCATCCCGTCGATGCGCGGCGACCTCGTGTCGCGCCCGGTCGCGGAAGTGATGCTCGAAGCGGAGAACCTTTTCAAGTCCGGCGTCAAGGAGCTGCTCGTGATCTCGCAGGACACGAGCGCCTACGGCGTCGACGTCAAATACCGCACGGGCTTCTGGAACGGCAAGCCGATCAAGACGCGCATGACCGACCTGGTGGCCGCGCTCGGCGAGCTCGCGGCGCAGTACGGCGCGTGGGTGCGCCTGCACTACGTGTATCCGTATCCGAGCGTCGATGAAGTCATTCCGCTGATGGCCGAAGGTCCGTTCAAGGGCCACGTGCTGCCGTACCTCGACGTGCCGTTCCAGCACGCGCATCCGGAAGTGCTCAAGCGCATGAAGCGCCCGGCGAACGCGGAGAAGGTGCTCGAGCGCGTGCAGAAGTGGCGCGAGATCTGCCCGGACCTGACGATCCGCAGCACGTTCATCGCGGGCTTCCCCGGCGAGACCGAGGAGCAGTTCGAGACGCTGCTCGACTTCATCCGCGAGGCGGAGCTCGACCGCGTCGGCTGCTTCGCATATTCCCCGGTCGAAGGCGCGACCGCGAACGAACTGGACGGCGCGCTGCCCGACGACGTGCGCGAGGCGCGCCGCGCGCGCTTCATGGAAGTGGCCGAGGAAGTGTCGGCGAAGCGCATCGAGCGCAAGGTCGGCAAGACGCTGAAGGTGCTGATCGACGAAGTGAGCGACGAAGGCGGCATCGGCCGCACGGCGGCGGACGCGCCGGAAATCGACGGCGTCGTCTATGTTGAGCCGGCGCAGAAGGCGTCGAAGCGCTACAAGGTCGGCGATTTCGTGTCCGTGAAGATCACGGGCGCCGACGGTCATGATCTGTGGGGCGAGGTGTAAGCAATGGCGGCGCCGTTTCCGGAGATCCTCGCGCTCGGCGAGGCGATGGTCGAATTCAACCAGTCGCAGCCGGGCCGCCCCGAATTCCTGCAGGGCTTCGGCGGCGACACGTCGAACTTCTGCATCGCGGCCGCGCGCCAGGGCGCGTCGGCGGGCTTCGTGTCGGCGGTCGGCGACGACCCGTTCGGCCGGCTGCTGAGCGACCTGTGGCGCAGCGAAGGCGTCGACACGACGTACGTGCGCATCGACCATGCGGCGCCGACCGGCGTGTACTTCGTCACGCACGGCCCGAACGGCCATCAGTTCGACTACCTGCGCGCCGGCTCGGCCGCGAGCCGCTACACGACCGGCGACCTGCCGCTCGACGCGCTTGCCGCCGCGAAGGCGGTGCACCTGTCGGGCATCAGCCTCGCGATCGGCACGGCCGCGTGCGACGCCGCGTTCGCGGCGATCGGGCATGCGCGCGAGCACGGCGCGAAGGTCAGCTTCGACACGAACCTGCGCCTGAAGCTGTGGCCGCTGCCGCGCGCCCGCGCGGTGATGCGCGAAGCGCTGCGCCAGACGGACATCTGCCTGCCGAGCTGGGAAGATGTCACGGCGATCACGGGCGCGGACGATCGCGACGCGATCGTCGACGCGATGCTCGAGCTCGGGCCGCAGGTCGTCGCGCTGAAGCTCGGCAAGGACGGCGCGTATGTCGCGACGCCGCACGAACGGCGCGTCGTGCCGGGCTTCACGGTCGAGGCGATCGACGCGACGGGCGCGGGCGACTGCTTCGGCGGCGCGTTCGTCGCGCGGATCGTCGCGGGCGACGATCCGTTCACGGCGGCGCGCTACGCGAACGCGGCGGCGGCGCTGTCGACGACGGGCTACGGCGCGGTCGCGCCGATTCCGCATCGCGACGCGGTCGAACGCTTGCTGCGGGGCTGACGTCGATGGCCGGGATACGGCCGCGATTTTCGAGCGAATTTGAAGAAGGGAGCAACACAACGTGCGGCAATACAAGCAGTGGCAACGGATGCTGGCGCTGGCCGGCGTGCTTGCGGCGAGCCTCGCGCTGCCGCGCGCGGTCGTCGCGCAGGCGGTCGCGCCCGGCATGCAGATGGACGAAGGGGCGCCCGCGCGGCCGCTGCGGCCCAATCCCGAGTTCGCCCGCCTGCCGCGCTACGAAGGCACGCTCGGCGGCCGGCCGATCGTCGTGCGTCTCGGTCCGAAGGAGAACGAAGAGGGCGTGCACGGCGAGTACCAGTTCGCCGACACGGGCGAAGTGATCCTGCTGGCCGGCGACCGCGACGGCGATACGCTCGAAATCGAGGAGTCGAACGACGGCACCAGCATCACCGGCGTGTGGATCGGCCGCTTCGATGCGTCGGGCGGCCTGAAGGCGGACCGGATGAACTCGGATGAATCGGACCCGCAGCCGGTCGTGCTGCGGCCGGCGCGCGGGTCGCGCGCGGCGCTGCAGGTGCGCGATGGCCGCGTGCAGGAGATCGAGACGGTCGGCGGTGTCGTCGACCTGCGCGCCGACGACTGAGTCCCGCGCTGGCTCGGTGTGCGCGGCGCGCATTGTACCGGGCCAAACGCGGCGAATTTGACTACCCTAGCGACATCTTTCGCAACCGAGCCTCCTACCGGCCTGCCGACATGACTGCATCCACTTCCAAGCGCGCGCTGCAAACCCGCATCGTTCAACCCGACGACGTGATTCCGGAAGGCTTCCGTTCGTTCGTCGCGCCGGTCGCGCGCGCGTCGACGGTCGTGTTTCCCGACCTCGCGACGATGCGCAACCTCGACTGGCGCCAGGACAGCCAGTGGCGATACGGCCTGCACGCGACGCCGACCTCGCTCGCGCTCGCGCAGCGGCTTGCGGAGATCGAGGGCGGCACGCACGCGCTGCTGCAGCCGTCGGGTCTCGCGTCGATCATGAACGTCTACTTCGGCCTGGTGAAGGCAGGCGACGACGTGCTGATCCCGCACAACGTCTACGGCCCGAACGCCGATTTCGGCAACTGGCTCGCCAAGGATTTCGGCATCACCGCGCGTTTCTACGATCCGCTCGTCGGCGCCGGCATTGCGGACCTGATCCGGCCGAACACGCGCCTGATCTGGCTCGAGGCGCCCGGCTCGGTGACGATGGAAGTGCCGGACGTCCGGGCGATCACGGCGGTCGCGAAGCAGCACGGCGTCGTCACCGCGATCGACAACACGTATTCGGCGGGGCTCGCGTTCAAGCCGTTCGAGCACGGCGTCGACATCTCGGTGCAGGCGCTGACCAAGTACCAGTCGGGCGGCAGCGACCTGCTGATGGGCGCGACGATCACCGCGGACGCGGCGCTGCACGCGCATCTGAAGCTCGCGCGGATGCGCTGCGGGATCGGCGTGTCGGTCGACGACTGCTCGCTCGTGCTGCGCAGCCTGCCGAGCATGCGCGCGCGCTTCGACGCGCACAGCAAGAGCGCGCTCGCGCTCGCGCACTGGCTGAAGGCGCGGCCCGAAATCGCGACCGTGCTGCATCCGCAACTGCCGGATTGTCCGGGCCATGCGTCGTTCGTTCGCGATTTCACCGCGGGCGGCGCTCCGGCGGCAGGCGGCCTGTTCTCGGTGATCTTCGACGCGCGCTACAGCGCGGCGCAGGTCGACCGCTTCGTCGAGGCGCTGGAGCTGTTCGCAATCGGCTGGAGCTGGGGCGGCGCGTGCAGCCTCGCGATGCCGTACGACGTCGCGTCGATGCGGCCGGAGTGGCCGCATCGCGGCACGCTGGTGCGCTTCTACGTCGGCCTCGAGGACGAGGCCGACCTGCGCGCGGACATCGAGCGCGCGATGCAGGCGACGCTCGGCTGAGCGGCGCTCGCACAGGGCGGGCAGGCCGGTCAAGGCCATATGCCGGCGTGACCTGCGGTCGCGCCGGCGTTTTGATTTCAGAACAGGCGCAGCAGGCCGTCGAGGCCGACGTGATCGAACGCGACCGTCGCCGCGCTGCGCACGATCGGCTTCGCGCGGAAGGCGACCGACAGGCCGGCTTCCGCCATCATCTTCAGGTCGTTCGAGCCGTCGCCCATCGCGATCGCGCGGCTCGGCGCGATGCCGAGCGACGCGCACGTGTCGCGCAGCATGCGCGCCTTCACGTCGGCGTTGACGATCTCGCCGATCACTTTCCCGGTCAGCTTGCCGTCGACGATCTCGAGCGTGTTCGCGTGCGCGAAGTCGAGGCCGAGCCGCGTCTTCAGGCGTGCGGTGAAGAACGTGAAGCCGCCCGACACGAGCAGCGTCTTCAGGCCGGCGGCCTTCGCGCCGGCGAGCATCGTTTCCGCGCCCGGCGACAGCCGCAGCCGCTCGTCGTACACGCGCTCGAGCGCCTGCGCGTCGAGGCCGGCGAGCAGCGCGACGCGGCGCGTCAGGCTTTCGTCGAAATCGCGGATCTCGCCGCGCATCGACGCCTCGGTGATCGCCGCCACCTCCGCCTTCAGGCCGCAGAAATCCGCGATCTCGTCGATGCACTCGATCGTGATCAGCGTCGAATCCATGTCCATCACGACGAGCCCGAAGTCGCGCAGCGTGCGGCCGGCGTCGACGAACGCGAAGTCGAGCGCGTGCGTGCCGCAGTACACGTCGATGTCGGGCCGCTGCGCCGGATCGGCACCCTCGATGCGCAGCGCGTGCTCGTCGACCTGCACGGCGCGGGCGCCGCGCGCCAGCGCGAGCAACGGTTTGTGATGCGCGTCCGACAACGGCGCGACGCTCTGGATGACGAGATTCTGAATCATGACGGATGGGTTGGAATGCGAATGGAATGCGTGGGCGGCCGTGGCCGCCTGCGGACGCCGAACCGGGCCGCCCGAAGCGGGCGGCGGGCGGCTGCGCCGCAAACGCAACATTGTAGCCGGTCAGTGCGGCTTGGGCGCCGGACGGCGGCGCGCGGCGATCGCGAGCGGATAGCCGGGCGTGTTCACGCGCCCGCCCGGAGCCGGTCCGCACCGGTCACGCGCGCCGTCTATCGTGCATCCGTCCGATCCCAGTAAGGCGGATCGCCGAAATGCCCGGCGAGAAACGCAATGAACGCGAGCGTCTTCAGCGGCACGTGCGCGCGGCTCGGGTAGACGGCCCAGATCGCGACTTCGTCGGCGAGCGGATAGTCGTCGAGCACGGTGACGAGCGCGCCGCGCGCCAATTGGGGCGCGACGTCCCAGGTCGACTTGATCGCGATCCCGAAGCCGTTGACGAGCGCTTCGCGGATCGCCTCGCCGTTGCTCGCGACGAGCCGGCCGCCGACACGTACCGTGAGCGGCCCCTGCGGCGTGACGAACGACCAGTCGCGCTGGTCGCCGAGGATCACGCATTCGTGCTGCGCGAGATCGGCCGGGTGGCGCGGCGCGCCGTGCTCGGCGAGATAGGCGGGCGAGCAGCACACGACGCGGCGGTTCACGGCGAGCTTGCGCGCGACCAGCGTCGAATCCTTCAGCGCGCCGAGCCGGATCGCGACGTCGATGCCTTCGTCGACCAGGTCGACGATCTCGTCGGACAGCCGCAGGTCGAGCGACACCGACGGGTAGCGGCGCAGGAAGGCAGGGATCACCGGCGCGACGTGCTGGCGGCCGAACGACGACGACATCGACACCTTCAGGCGCCCGTACGGATCGGTGCGGCCGTGGCCGACCGACGCGCGCGCGGCGTCGGCGGCGGCGAGCAGCGCCTCGGCGCGCGCCATGAACACCTCGCCGTCCTGCGTGACGCTGATGCGGCGCGTGGTGCGATGCAGCAGGCGGGCGCCGAGCTGGCGTTCGAGTTGCGCGATGCGTGCGCTCGCGACCGCGGCGGACACGCCGAATTCGCGGCCGGCGGCGGTCACGTTCGCGAGCAGCGCCGCGCGCACGAACAGGCCGACGTCGAGCAGGTCGAGCGGCTTGTCGGGGGCGGGCATGGGGGCTGATGTCGGGGCCGATGTCATTCTTCGGAAAATCAAGAAAATGTTTCAGGAAATATAGCGGTTTTCGCGAATGATCGCGCGGCCTACGATGCGGTGTCACAGGGCCGCCGTCGCGGCCCGATCGACCCCCTGCAAGGAGCCGCATGATGAAAGCCGTTGGATTGACACGTTACCTGCCGATCGACGATCCGCAGGCGTTGCTCGACGTCGAGCTGCCGCAGCCCGTGCCGGGCCCGCGCGACCTGCTCGTGAAGGTCGAGGCAATTTCCGTGAATCCGGTCGACACCAAGGTGCGCGCGCCGAAGCCGCAGGTCGAAGCCGCGCCGCGCGTGCTTGGCTGGGACGCCGCCGGCACGGTCGTCGCGGTGGGTGCGGACGTGACGCTGTTCCGGCCGGGCGACGAGGTGTTCTACGCGGGCAGCATCACGCGGCCGGGCGCGAACAGCGAATACCACGCGGTCGACGAGCGCGTCGCCGCGCTGAAGCCGAGCACGCTCGACTTCGCGGCCGCCGCCGCGCTGCCGCTCACCGCGCTGACCGCGTGGGAAGCGCTGTTCGACCGCCTGCGCGTGTCGCCGCAGGGCGCGGACGCGGGCAAGTCGGTGCTGATCATCGGCGGCGCGGGCGGGGTCGGCTCGATCGCGATCCAGCTCGCGAAGACGCTCGGCAAGCTGCACGTGATCGCGACCGCGTCACGGCCCGAATCGGTGCAGTGGGTGCGCGCGCTCGGCGCCGACCAGGCCGTCGACCACTTCGGCGACCTGCCCGCGCAGCTGCGCGACGCGGGCCACCCGCAGGTCGACTACGTGCTGATCTTCAACGACACCGACCGGCACTTCCCGGCGGCGGCTGAGGTGATCCGGCCGCAGGGCGGCATCTGCACGATCGTCGAGAACGCGAAGCCGATTCCGGTCGAGCTGCTGAAGGCGAAGAGCGCCGCGTTTCACTGGGAATTCATGTTCACGCGCGCGATGTTCGAGACGCCGGACATGATCGAGCAGCACAAGCTGCTGACCGAAGTCGCGCGGCTCGTCGACGACGGCGTGCTGCGCACGACGCTGGGCGAGCACCTCGGTGCGATCAACGCGGACAACGTGCGGCGCGCGCATCGGCTGCTGGAAGCGGGGCGCGCGATCGGCAAGCTGGTGCTGAGCGGCTTCTGAGCGCAGCATCGGACGCACGGCATGCGCGGCGAACGCAAGCGGGGTAACACCCGATGCGATCGGGGCGCATGACGGGCCGCTTGGCGGTAGACTGGCAGCGCATCATGCATCGAAAACCGCGCGGCGCGCGCCAGCAGCGCCGCAAAACAAGGAGGTCAGCATGAGCCAACGCAGTGTGTCGGTCGCCGCATCGTGGTCGGTCGCGATCGCGGCGGCGTGCGTCAGCGCCAGCGTGTTCGCGGCGCCGCCGGTCAAGGGCAGCCTGAAGGGCGGCGGCACCGGACAGCTCGAGTACACCGTCAAGGTCGATTCGAAGACGTTCGGCAACACGCAGGAGACGCGCAAGATCCGCTCGGGCGAGACGGACGACTTCAACTGGAAATCGGTTCCGCCCGATGGCGCGGTCGCGATGCCGGACGAGTGCCCGAATTCCGCCAACCTGCCGCGCGACGCGAACGGCGCGATGGTCCGGCAGACGCAGGTCCGGCTCGCGCCGTCGATCGACGCGAAGGGGATGGCGAACGTGCAGATGAGCTTCCAGGCGGCCGCGCCGAAAGGCACGCGCAGCGTGACGGCCGGCGGCAAGTCGCTGCTGTGTCCGAACGTCGTGTCGGTGAGCCAGGTGAAGTGGCTGACGATCTCGTCCAGCGGCGGATCGAAAACCGTCACGATGAGCGACGGCACGAAGGTCACCGTATCGATCAAGCACTGAGGCCGGCCGCCGACCGGTGCGTGCGCAACCATCGCGGGTGCGCGCCGGCCGGATGGCCGCTCGCCCGCCGCACTGCATGACGTCATATGGCCGTCACGCAGCTGCGGCGCGGCGGTTCTTCTTCCCAGACGTCATTCCAACCCGGTCATGCATACGCGCGGGGCGGCCTTGCCGCGCCACGCGTCACGACTTGCGTTCCTCCAGCCGCGACGCAATGAAGCGATGGTCGGGCGAGAACAACCGGCGATAGGTCAGCAGCACCGCGCCGACCGTGCCGAGCGCGGACGCCGCGGCGATCAGGAACATGATGACGATCTGATAGCGCACGGCCTGCAGCGGCGACTGGCCGGCCAGCACCTGGCCGGTCATCATGCCCGGCAGGCTGACGACGCCGACGACGGCCATCTGGTTGAGCGTCGGCAGCATGCCGGCGCGCACGGCCTGCCGCGCGGCGTCCTGCGCGGCTTCCCAGCGCGTCGCGCCTAGCGCGAGCGCCGTTTCCACGCGGTCGCGGCGCGCGGTGAGCTCCTCGGTCATCCGCTCGACGCCGAGCGACACGCCGGTCAGCGTATTGCCGAGGATCATCCCGAGGATCGGAATCGCATACTGCGGCGCATACCACGGATGAATGCGGATCACGACGAACAGCCCGATCGCCGCGACGATCCAGCTGCTGGCCCAGATCGACAGGATGCTGTCGACGCGCTGCCCGCGATAGGTGCGCTTGCCGCGGCCGGCGCCCGCGAAGCCGGCGATCAGCGTCATCAGCGCGGTGAGCGGCAGCACGACGTACCAGCGCGCATGGCCGAACACCCAGCCGAGCACGTAGCCGATCGCGAGCAGCTGCACGACGGTGCGCACCGCGGCGAGCGCGAGCTTGCGGCCGAGCCCGAGCGACAGCGCGGCCGAGATCGCGCCGTTGACCGCGACGAGCGCCGCCGCGATGCCGACGTCGACGAGGCTCAGATCCTGCAGCGTCGGGCTCATTGCGCACACTCCGTCGGGTTGACCGCGTGCAGCACGCCGGCCTGCATCACGAGCTGGATCGTGCCGATCCGCGCGGCCTGCGCGGGATCGTGCGAGATCCACAGGTAGGCGCGCGCGTCGGGCGCCGCATCGAACCACGCGCCGACGAGCGCCTCGATCGCGCGCGTCGAGTCAGGGTCGAGCGCGGCGGTCGGCTCGTCGAGCAGCAGCACGTCGGGATCGAGCTGCAGCACGCGCAGCAGCGCCGCGATCTGCGCCTCGCCGCCCGACAGCTCGCTCGCGCGCTTGTCGAGGAAGTCCGCGCCGCGGCCCGCGCGCGCGGCGAGCTGTTCCGCACGCGCGCGATCGAACGTCAGGTCGCGATAGACCGCGAGCGAATACGGATAGCGCAATTGCGATTCGACCGTGCCGTCCGTCTGCGCCGCGCGTTGACGCACATAAGCGACGCTGCGCCGGTAGCGCGGAATTGCGCCGCGCTTGATGCGCGCGCCGCGCCAGAGGAGCTGGCCGCCGTCGAGCGGATCGAGCAGCGCGAGCGCGCGCAGCAGCACGCTCTTGCCGGAGCCCGATGGCCCCGTGATAGCAATTCGCGATCCTGCGGCGACGCTGAGGTCGGTCGGCGCCAGCAGCGTCTTGCCGTTGTTCGCGTCGCGGCGCGTGATCTGCTGCGCGTCGATGAGAGCGGTCGGGGCGGTCATGTCGAAAATGAAAAAAAGCGTTAACGGCGCCGAAGCGGCGCGAAGGCGTGCGTCATAATACCGATTGAAAAGCCGCCGGTGTCGTGCTCTGTGCGCTCGCGCAAGTGGCCCGACATGGCGCGCCAACTCTGCAGAACAACAACGGAACCGCCATGACGCTTACTCGAGCCATCGGCAAATCGGCTGCATGGATCGCCGGCATCGTCGCGGTCGTGATCGCGGTGGCCGGCGTGTTTGTCTTCACGTTCGACTGGAACCACGTGAAACCGTGGGTCAACGAACAGGTGAGCGCGGCGCTCGGCCGCCCGTTCGCGATCAACGGCGATCTCAAGGTCGACTGGCGCCGCCCCGACGGCGAAACCGGCTGGCGCGCGTGGGTGCCGTGGCCGAGCCTCTCCGCGACACGGATCGAAATCGGCAACCCCGACTGGGCGAAGGCGCCGAAGTTCGTCACGCTCGACGCCGCGCACTTCGATCTCGCGATCCTGCCGCTGCTTGCGCATGAAATCGTCATTCCGTCGATCGACGTCGTCAATCCCGCGGTGGATCTCGAACGGCTCGCCGACGGCCGCAACACGTGGACCTTCCAGTTCAAGCAGTCGAGCCAGCCGTCGCCGTGGAAGGTGCGGCTCGACAGCTTCGGCTTCGCGAAGGGCATGGTCACGTATCGCGACGCGATCACGAAAGCCGACCTGACGATCGCGATCGACACGCTCGGCCAGCCGATTCCGCTCGGCGACGTGATGAAGGAGCAGGAGGAAACGTCGCGTGCGGCGTCGGCGCAGCGCGTCGGCAAGCATGGCGCCGCGCAGTTGAGCGCGAAGGCCAATGCCGATGCAGCGTCGGGGGCGAGCGGAGCGGCGGCTGCTTCGGGGGCTTCGGCTTCGTCTGCGTCAGCGGTCGTGCAGGCGTCCGCTGCGTCTAGTGCGTCTAGTGCGCGTGCTGCCTCGGGCGCCACTGCGTCCGCGCAGTCGTCCGGTCCGACCTATGCGTTCGGGCTCAAGGTCGACGGCCGCTACAAGGGCGTGCCGATCAGCGGCACCGGCAAGCTCGGCGGCGTGCTCGCGCTCGAGGACGCGTCGCGGCCGTTCCCGCTGCAGGCCGACGTGAAGGCGGGCGACACGCGCCTCGCGATCGTCGGCACGCTGACCGATCCGCGCCAACTGGCCGCGATCGACCTGCGTCTGTGGCTGCAGGGCACGACGATGTCGCACCTGTATGCGCTGACCGGCATCACGCTGCCGGACACGCCGCCCTATGCGACCGAAGGGCGCCTGATCGGCAATTTCAAGCCGCACGCGAGCACGTTCCGCTACGAGAACTTCAACGGCCGGGTCGGCGGCAGCGACCTGGGCGGCACGCTCGCCTATGCGCAGCGCGAGCCGCGTCCGCAGCTGTCGGGCGAGCTGGTGTCGAACCTGCTGCGCTTCTCCGACCTCGCGCCGGTGATCGGCGCGGACACCGCCGCGAGCAAGGCGCAGCGCGGCGACACGACGCGCCAGCCGGCGGGCCGCGTGCTGCCGGTCGAGGCGTTCCGCACCGACCGCTGGCGCGCGCTCGACGCGGACGTCAAGTTCACCGGCCGCAAGCTGATCAAGAGCGCCGACCTGCCGATCACCGACCTGTACACGCACGTCGTGATGCAGGACGGCGTGCTGTCGTTCGAGCCGCTGAAGTTCGGTGTCGCGGGCGGCTCGCTCGCGACGACCGCGCATCTCGACGGCAGCGGCGCGCCGCTCAAGGGCCGCTTCACGGTCGCCGCGCGGCACCTGAAGCTCAAGCAGCTGTTCCCGACCCAGAAGGTGATGCAGTCGGCGCTCGGCGAGATCAACGGCGATGCGTCGTTGTCCGCGACCGGCAATTCGCCGGCCGCGCTCGCCGCGACGTCGAACGGCGAAGTGAAGGCGATCGTGACCAACGGCGCGATCAGCCGGCTGCTGATGGAAGCGGCCGGCCTGAACGTCGCGAACGTCGTCTACGAGAAGCTGTTCGGCGGCCGCGACGTGAAGATCAACTGCGCGGCGGTCGATTTCCAGGCGACCAACGGCGTGCTCGACACGAAGGTGTTCGCGCTCGACACCGACGACGCGCTGATCAACGTCGACGGCCCGATCAGCCTGCGCGACGAATCGATGAACCTGAAAGTGCATCCGCACACGAAGGGCTTCCGAATTTTCTCGCTGCGCTCGCCGCTGTACGTGAAGGGCACGTTCAAGAATCCGGACGTCGGCGTCGATGCGGGCGCGCTCGCGTTGCGCGCCGGCGCGATGGTCGGCCTCGGGCTGATCAACCCGCTGGCCGCGCTGATCCCGCTGATTGCGCCGAGCAACAACAAGGACGTGCCGTGCAGCGAGCTGTTCGCGCAGCTGAAGACGCCGACGAAGGTGTCGGCGAAGGCCGGCAAATGACGGGCGCGCACGGCGGCCGGGACGCCTTCGGCGCCGGTTGCCGCCCCCCGCGGAAATTGTGATGCGCCCCTGTTTATCCGGCAGCCGGATTCGGTGTGACCCAGCGATTCACCGACTCCTGCTAAAATACCCGGTTTTCCGTCGATTACCTCCTAACGGGATCTGCCGTGCTTTCTACTGCCAATATCACGATGCAATTCGGGCCGAAGCCCCTGTTCGAGAACATCTCGGTCAAGTTCGGCGAGGGCAATCGCTATGGCCTGATCGGCGCGAACGGCTGCGGCAAGTCGACGTTCATGAAGATCCTCGGCGGCGACCTCGAGCCGAGCGGCGGCAACGTCGCGCTCGAGCCGAACGTGCGCCTCGGCAAGCTGCGCCAGGACCAGTTCGCGTACGAGGACGTGCGCGTGCTCGACGTCGTGATGATGGGCCACACCGAGATGTGGGCCGCGATGACCGAGCGCGACGCGATCTACGCGAACCCGGACGCGACCGACGACGACTACATGCATGCGGCCGAGCTCGAGGCCAAGTTCGCCGAGTACGGCGGCTATGACGCCGAGGCGCGCGCGGGCGCGCTGCTGCTCGGCATCGGCATCGACGAGAAGTTCCACAACGGCACGATGAGCGACGTCGCGCCGGGCTGGAAGCTGCGCGTGCTGCTCGCGCAGGCGCTGTTCTCGAAGCCGGACGTGCTGCTGCTCGACGAACCGACCAACAACCTCGACATCAACTCGATCCGTTGGCTCGAAGACACGCTCAACGAGTACAACTCGACGATGATCATCATCTCGCACGATCGTCACTTCCTGAACTCGGTGTGCACGCACATGGCCGACATGGACTACGGCACGCTGAAGGTCTGGCCGGGCAACTATGACGACTACATGCTCGCGTCCGCGCAGGCTCGCGAGCGCCAGGCTGCCGCGAACGCGCGCGCGAAGGAGCGCGTGGCCGAGCTGCAGGACTTCGTGCGCCGCTTCTCGGCGAACAAGTCGAAGGCCCGCCAGGCGACGAGCCGCGCGAAGCAGATCGACAAGATCAAGATCGAGGAATTCAAGCCGTCGTCGCGCCAGAACCCGTTCATCCGCTTCGAGTACGAGAAGAAGCTGCACAACGTCGCGGTCGTCGCGGAAGAGATCACGAAGAAGTACGAGCGCACGATCTTCCAGAACTTCAACCTGTCGGTGCAGCCGGGCGAGCGGATCGCGATCATCGGCGAGAACGGCGCGGGCAAGACGACGCTGCTGCGTGCGCTGCTCGGCAACCTGACGCTCGATCACGGCACGGTGAAGTGGGCCGAGAACGCGAACGTCGGCTACATGCCGCAGGACACGTACGAAGAGTTCCCGAACGACGTCACGCTGATGGACTGGATCGACCAGTACCGCAAGGACGGCGACGACGAGACGATGGTGCGCGGCACGCTCGGCCGCCTGCTGTTCTCGGCGGACGACATCAAGAAGTCGGTGAAGGTGCTGTCGGGCGGCGAGAAGGGCCGCATGATCTGGGGCAAGCTGATGCTCGGCCGCCACAACGTGCTGCTGATGGACGAGCCGACCAACCACATGGACATGGAATCGATCGAGTCGCTGCAGATCGCGCTCGAGAAGTTCGAAGGCACGCTGATCTTCGTGTCGCACGACCGTGAGTTCGTCAGCGGCCTCGCGAACCGGATCATCGAAGTGACCACGCATGGCACGCTGACCGACTTCGGCGGGAATTACGAGGACTTCCTCGCGAGCCAGGGGCAGGAGTAATCGCACGGGCGACCATGCCCGCGCCGATTCGCGTGAAGCCCGCCAGGTTTATTCCTGGCGGGCTTTTTTGCGTCTGTGGGCGTGCGGCAATAAGCGGGCGGTGCGTACACCCGTTGAGATATGCGAGCACGGCGGCCATGAATCGTGAACCGCTAACCGTTAGCCCCCCTCAGCCCGAAAAATCCGTCACCACCGTCACTCCGGCGCCTTCGAACCGATCCATGTTCATCAGCGCGTCGATCGACTCGCCGAGACTGATTTCCTTGCCGATCAGGCGCTCCGGCGCGAGCTTGCCGGCATGCACCATGTCGAGCATCGCGCCGTAGCGATGCGCCTGCATCCCGTGGCTGCCGAGAATCTCGAGTTCGTGCGCGATCACCTTGCTCATCGGCACGGCCGGCGTCGCGTGTTCGCCGAGCATCAGCCCGACCTGCACGTGCTTGCCGCGCCGGCGCAGGTTGCTGATCGAGTTGAAGCAGGTGGTCGGATGGCCGAGCGCATCGAGCGAGACGTGTGCGCCGCCGCGCGTGATCTCCTTCACCGCGTCGACGACGTCCGTCACCTGCGACGCATCGACGGTCGCCGCCGCGCCGAGCGCGCGCGCGAGCGTTAGGGCACGCTCGGAAATGTCGATCGCGACGACGTTCGCGCCGATCGCGTTCGCGATCATGATCGCCGACAGGCCGACGCCGCCGCAGCCGTGCACGGCCACCCACTGGCCGGCCGACGTGCGCCCCTGGTCGACGACCGCGCGAAACGACGTCACGAACCGGCAGCCGAGGCTCGCCGCGGTCGGGAAGTCGAGCGCATCGGGCAGCCGCACGAGGTTCAGGTCCGCGTGGTGGATGCCGACGTATTGCGCGAACGAGCCCCAGTGCGTGAAGCCGGGCTGAAACTGGCGCTCGCAGACCTGCTGATTGCCAGAGTGGCATTCCGGGCAATGGCCGCAGCCGCCGACGAACGGCACCGTCACGCGGTCGCCGGCCTTCCAGCGCGTGACCGCCGCGCCCGTCGCGACCACCACGCCCGCCAGTTCGTGGCCCGGCACATGCGGCAGCACGATGTCCGGATCGTGTCCCATCCAGCCGTGCCAGTCGCTGCGGCACACGCCGGTCGCCTTCACCTCGATCACGACGCCGTCGGGTGCCGGCCTCGGATCGTCCACGTCCATCAGCCGCGGCGCCGCGCCGAACGCTTCATAAACGACTGCTTTCACGATCTCCTCCTGGGTCGAATGACTCTTTCAATATAGCGCGGCAATGGTGGATTGTTCTTTCGTCTTGCGATTGAGAAGCGCACGATTCTGAGATAGCCTTGCGACGATCGTGCGATTGCCGCAAGGAGCTTTCATGGAGCAGCTGGACAGGATCGATCGCGGCATGCTGGACATGCTGCAGCAGGACGGGCGCGTGTCGAACGCGCGCCTGGCGGAAGCGTTCTCGCTGAGCGAGACGTCGTGCTGGCGCCGGCTGCGCCGGCTCGAGGAAGCGGGGCTGATCGCCGGCTATCACGCGCGGCTCGATCGCAGAAAGCTGGGGTTCGGCGTGATGGCGTTCGTGCAGATCGTCTGCACGCAGCACAGCGAGGCGGTGACCGCGGAGTTCGAGCGCCTGATCCAGGCGAGCCCGAACGTGCTCGCCTGCGACAACACGACCGGCGAAGCGGATTTCCTGCTGCAGGTCGTGGCAGCCGATCTCGACGACTACAGCCATTTCGTCGAAAGGGTGTTGCGCAAGCTGCCGGGCGTGCTGAGCATTCGCTCGAACCTGTCGCTGCGGCAGCTGAAATCGACGCAGCGGCTGCCGATCGCGTGACGCGCACGCCGGCGCGTGCGTGCGCCGACGCTTAGTCGGCGAGCCGTTTGTCGGCGAGCGCCTTGCAGCAGTCGTCGTACACCCGCTGCACGAGTTTCGCGCGGTAGTCGAGATCATCGGTGTCGACGATCTCCTCGACCGCGTCGCGCGCCCAGGCCGCGTCGACGAAGCCGGCATGGCGTTTCGCGATGTCCTGCGCGAGCGCGGACAGCTTCGCGATCGCCAGCCAGTCGGCCATGCGGTGGTGGCGGTCGAGCCAGCGGTGCGCGGCCTGTACCTGGAACGCGGAATCCGGCCATGCCTCATTGAGGTAGTACGCGCCGAGATTGCCGCAGGTGAGCCAGCAGAGGAGCTCCAGGCGGTCGTGCGAGCCGAGGGTGGGGCGGGCGTCGGTCATGGCAGCGCTCACGAAAAGCGTCGATTCCGGGTGGCGCGGCGTGCAGCGGCCGGCGCCCATACTAAAAACATAGCACGATGCGCGCCACCTGGCGCACCGGCGTCGCGGGCTCGGCTCAGAGGGTCGAACGCGGGGCCGGCGGCGCGCGCACCGCAGCCCCACCGCGCGCCCGCAGCGGGTCGGCCGCGTCGGCTCCCCACGCGTCGCCGCACCCGTCGCACCGTCGTTAGAATGGCCGTTTTCCGGGAGACAGGAAGCGATGAAAACCTACGACCAGTTCTATATCGACGGCGCCTGGCGCCAACCGGCGGGCGCCGGCACGATCGACGTGATCGACTCGGGCACCGAGGCCGTGATCGGCCGGATTCCGGAAGGGCAGCCGGCCGACGCGCAGGCGGTCCGCGCCGCGCGCGCCGCATTCGACGGCTGGGCCGCGACCCCGCCCGCGACCCGCGCCGCGTACCTGCGCAAGATCGCCGGGCATCTGCAGGCGCGCAGCGAGGAGCTGGCGCAGTCGATCACGGGCGAAGTCGGGATGCCGATCAAGCTGTCGCGCGCGATCCAGGTCGGCGGGCCGATCTACAACTGGAACGCGTATGCGAAGCTCGCGGAGTCGTTCGAGTTCGACGCGCAAGTGGGCAATTCGCTCGTCGTGCGCGAGCCGGTCGGCGTCGTCGCGGCAATCACGCCGTGGAACTACCCGCTCAACCAGATCACGCTGAAGGTCGCGCCGGCGCTCGCGGCCGGCTGCACGGTGGTCCTCAAGCCGTCCGAAGTCGCGCCGCTCAATGCGTTCATGCTCGCCGAGGCGATCGACGCCGCGGGGCTGCCGGCCGGCGTATTCAACCTCGTGTGCGGCTACGGGCCCGTCGTCGGCGAAGTGCTCGCGACCGACCCCGACGTCGACATGGTGTCGTTCACCGGCTCGACGCGCGCGGGCAAGCGCGTGGCCGAGCTGGCCGCCGCGAGCGTCAAGCGCGTCGCGCTCGAGCTGGGCGGCAAGTCGGCGTCGGTGATCCTCGACGACGCCGACTTCGCGGCGGCGGTGAAGGGCACGGTCAACGCGTGCTACCTGAACGCCGGGCAGACCTGTTCGGCACACACGCGGATGCTCGTGCCGCAGGCGCGTTACGACGAGGCGCGGGCGCTGGCGAAGACCGCGGCCGAAGCGTATGTCGCCGGCGACCCGCGGCAGGAGGCGACGCGCCTCGGCGCGCTCGCGTCGGCGGCGCAGCAGCAGCGCGTGCAGTCGTACATCCAGCGCGGCATCGACGAAGGCGCCGAACTCGTGACGGGCGGCGTCGGCCTGCCGGACGGCATCGAGAAGGGCTTCTTCGTGAAGCCGACCGTGTTCGGCCGCGTCGATCCGAAATCGACGATCGCGCAGGAGGAAATCTTCGGGCCCGTGCTGTCGATCATCACGTATCGCGACGAGGAGGAAGCGGTCCGCATCGCGAACGACTCGCCGTACGGCCTCGGCGGCGCGGTGTGGGCGGGCAGCGACGAGCGCGCGCTGCGCGTCGCGCGGCGCATGCGCACCGGGCAGGTCGACATCAACGGCGGCACGTGGAACATGGCCGCGCCGTTCGGCGGCTTCAAGCAGTCGGGCCACGGGCGCGAGAACGGCGTCTACGGACTCGAGGAATACCTCGAATACAAGTCGATGCAGATGAAGCCGGCGAAGCCCGCCTGAACGGCACGACGCGCGATTTCTGAAAACGGCACGCACCGCGCGTGCCGTTTTTTCTTGACGCGGCTCAAGGTGCGCGTCGGCGGACGCGCCGATCATCGCATTTCCCGATGTTCGACGAGGTACCCGATGTCCGCACGCACTTCCTTCCCGCCGCTCGTGATTCGCGGCCGTTCGCTGCTGCCGATCGTGCAAGGCGGCATGGGCGTCGGCGTGTCCGCGCATCGCCTCGCCGGCAGCGTCGCGCGCGAAGGCGCGCTCGGCACGATCGCGAGCATCGACCTGCGGCATCACCATGCGGACCTGCTCGCGCGCTGCCGCGCGCAACCGGACCGCGCCACGCTCGAGGCCGCGAATCTCGAGGCGCTCGCGCGCGAGATCCGGCTCGCGAAAACCTATGGCGAAGGGCGCGGAATGATCGCCGTCAACGTGATGAAGGCGGTCCGCGCGCATGCGGACTACGTGCGCGTCGCTTGCGACGAAGGCGCGGACGCGATCGTGATGGGCGCGGGCCTGCCGCTCGACCTGCCGGACCTGACGCACGGCCGCGACATCGCGCTGGTTCCGATCCTGTCGGACAGCCGCGGCATCGCGCTCGTGCTGAAGAAGTGGATGAAGAAGGGCCGGCTGCCGGATGCGATCGTGATCGAGCATCCCGCGCACGCGGGCGGCCATCTCGGCGTCACGCAGCTCGACGACATGCACGACGCGCGCTTCGATTTCGCGCGCGTGCTCGACGAGACCACGCAGGTGATCGCGTCGCTCGGCCTCGAGCGCGAGCGCATTCCGCTGATCGTCGCCGGCGGGATCAACAGCCACGACGCGGTGCGCGACGCGCTGGCCGCCGGCGCGAACGGCGTGCAGATCGGCACGCCGTTCGCAGTCACCGCGGAAGGCGACGCCCATCCGAATTTCAAGCGCGTGCTCGCCGACGCGCGCCCCGACGACATCGTCGAGTTCGTCAGCGTGACGGGCCTGCCGGCGCGCGCGGTGAAGACGCCGTGGCTCGAGCGCTACCTGCGCAACGAGGCGCGCATACGCGAGAAGCTCGGCGCGCTGAAGCTGCGCTGCCCGGCCGCGCTCGAATGCCTGAGCGTGTGCGGGCTGCGCGACGGCATCGAGAAGTTCGGGCACTTCTGCATCGATACGCGCCTCGCGGCCGCGTTGCGCGGCGACGTCGCGAACGGGCTGTTCTTCCGCGGCCGCGAAGCGCTGCCGTTCGGCCGTGCGATCCGCAGCGTGCGCGATCTGCTCGACCTGCTGCTCACGGGCAGCGCGGACGAGCCTGCGACAAACCGTCCAGCGTTTACGCTGGCTTGACGAACATCAAAACACACCCAAGACCCTGCCGGCAGAATGGATTCCGTTCTTTGGGGGTCCATACAGATGCATAAAACGATTCAAAAATTTGTTATCGCCGCGGCATGCGCCGCGGGTCTTGCAGCGATGCCGGCGGTGTCGCACGCAGCATCGCAGGGCGACGGCATTTACCAGGGCGATTTTCTGGCCCGCCTGCGCGCGATCAGCATTCAGCCGAACGAGCGCGGCAGCGACACGCTGGGCGCGATCAACGTCGGCGTGAAGAACGCGATCGTGCCGGAGCTCGATTTCACGTACATGATCCGCGACTACCTGGGCGTCGAGCTGATTCTCGGCACGTCGCGGCACCAGATGACGTCGAACCTCGGCAACCTCGGCGGCGTGAACGTGCTGCCGCCGACGCTGCTGCTGCAGTACCACTTCAACCATGCCGGCAAGGTGCGTCCGTATGTCGGCGCGGGCCTGAACTACACGTACTTCTACAACAACGGGCTCAACGTCGGCGGGCAGGGCGTGTCGATCGAAAAGAGCAGCTTCGGCCCGGCGCTGCAGTTCGGCGTCGACGTGCAGGTGACGAAGAAGGTGTTCGTCAACGTCGACGTGAAGAAGATCTGGATGAGCACCGACGCGACGCTCGGCGACAAGCCGATCGGCACGCTGCACATCGATCCGCTGATCGTCGGCGTGGGCGTCGGGATGAAGTTCTAAGCGAGCAGAGCAACAAACTGAGTTGGGGTTGGCGGCATGGCAGTCGGCATGCCGCTCTTTTTTTATGCAGCGCCGTTGCGGGTGGAGCCAGAGCACGCAGCGCGCGGCGGCAAGCGGGACGCGTGCATCGCGCGGCCGAAAGACGCTGGCACCGCGACGGACCGGCATCGGCGTTGCCGTTCACGGGCCGCGCGAGCGGTACGTATCGACGCGCGTCGTCTTACAGCTTGTCGTACTGGAAGCGCATCGCGGTGCCCTCGCGCGAAATGCGCTCCCACACCGCGCGCTTTTCGTCGTCGCTCAGGAACACCCAGTTCGAGACCTCGGCGGCCGTGCGGCCGCAGCCCTTGCAGACTTCGTCGAAGAGGGTCGAGCAGACGCCGATGCAGGGGCTGTCGGGCAGGTCGTGAAGATTGGAGGCCATCGGAAGGGTTCGCGCGGTGGAGTCGACGGGGCGTCATTTTAATGCATCGGCATGGCTCGACCCGGGCGGGCCGCCATCCGGGCGCACGGCGCATCGCCGGACTGCGCGGCCGACCGACCGGGCGCCGATCCACACCGGCCGTCCGGCACGCTACGCCATGCGACGACGTGACCCACTGAGCATCTCCGCACCCGCGACCCGATCGCAACCTTGGCGCCCCTGCGCGCGCCGCGTACACGACCCGCATCCCGATTCGCCGCCGCCTTGTTTTCCCGATGGACAGACGCCGATTACCCGATAGAATTCCCCCGGAAATGCGTGGCTGCGCGCGCCGCCCGACGGGCCGGCGGCGGCAATGTGTTCCGTTTGCGCGACACCGGCACGATTTTTTTGTGACGGGCGGCGAATAATGGTAGCTTTCGGGGTTTTCGAGGGACGGCACGGATTTTCACGCGCCGTCATGGCGAGGCAGACGACAGCCGGACACGCGTCCGGACGGACGGGAGAACGGGATGAAAGCAAAGGTGGCGGGCCGGTTCGCAGCGCTAGCGCTGTGCGTGGGCGCATCGGCGGCAGCGGCGAAGGATACGCAGCTCAATGTCTACAACTGGTCGGACTACATTGCGAAGGACACGATCCCGAACTTCGAGAAGCAGACCGGCGTCAAGGTCCGCTACGACAACTACGACAGCGACGACACGCTGCAGGCGAAGCTGCTGACCGGCAGCTCGGGCTACGACATCGTCGTGCCGACCAGCAACTACGCGGGCAAGCAGATCGCGGCCGGCATCTTCACGCCGCTCGACAAGTCGAAGCTGCCGAACCTCAAGCATCTCGATCCGCAACTGATGGCGCTCGTCGCGGGCGCGGACCCGGGCAACAAGTTCGCGGTGCCCTGGGCATACGGCACGACCGGCCTCGGGTACAACGTGAACAAGGCCCAGCAGATCCTCGGCAAGGTGCCGCTCGACAACTGGGACATCCTGTTCAAGCCGGAAAACATCTCGAAGCTGAAGGCGTGCGGCGTGTCGGTGCTCGACGCGCCCGACCAGATGTTCGCGGCGACGCTGCACTACATCGGCAAGGATCCGATGAGCACGAACCCGGCCGACTACCAGGCCGCGATGCAGGTGCTGAAGAAGATCCGCCCGTACATCACGCAGTTCAACTCGTCGGGCTACATCAACGACCTGGTCGGCGGCGACCTGTGCTTCGCGTTCGGCTGGTCGGGCGACGTCGTGATCGCGAAGCATCGCGCGATGGAAGCGAAGAAGCCGTACAAGGTCGAATACTACATCCCGAAGGGCGGCGCGCCGGTCTGGTTCGACGTGATGGCGATCCCGAAGGATGCGAAGAACAAGGAAGCTGCGCTGCAGTGGATCAACTACATCGAGGACCCGAAGGTTCACGCGGCGATCACGAACGCGGTGTACTACCCGAGCGCGAACGCCGAGGCGCGCAAGTACGTGCGGCCTGACGTCGCGAACGATCCGGCCGTCTACCCGCCGGCCGACGTCGTGAAGACGCTGTTCCTGCTCAAGCCGCTGCCGCCGGAGATCCAGCGTCTGCAGACGCGTCTGTGGACCGAGCTGAAATCGGGACGCTGACGCAAAGCAAAGCGAGCCGGAGTCGCATCGCACATGCAGTCATGAAGCCCCTGGTGCCCCCGGGGGCTTTGTTCGTCAAACGCAGGAGAGAAGCAGCACATCATGAATAGCCAGTCGAGTGCGCCGGTTGCGAGCGCGCCGTCCTTCGTTTCCTCGTCCGGCGCCGGTTCGCGCGCCGAAAACTTTGTCCAGATCATCGACGTCGTCAAGAAATTCGGCGAGACCGAAGCGGTGCGCAGCGTCAACCTGACGGTGCGCAAAGGCGAGCTGTTCGCGCTGCTCGGCAGCTCGGGCTGCGGCAAGTCGACGCTGTTGCGGATGCTCGCCGGCCTCGAGACGGTCACGTCGGGCAAGATCCTGATCGACGGCGAGGACCTCGCGCAGATGCCGCCGTACAAGCGGCCCGTGAACATGATGTTCCAGTCGTATGCGCTGTTCCCGCACATGACGGTCGAGGCGAACGTCGCGTTCGGCCTGAAGCAGGAAGGCGTGCCGAAGGCCGAGCTGAAGGAGCGCGTGCATGCGGCGCTCGAGCTCGTGCAGATGGGCAAGTTCGCGAAGCGCAAGCCGCACCAGCTGTCGGGCGGCCAGCAGCAGCGCGTCGCGCTCGCGCGCTCGCTCGTCAAGCGCCCGAAGCTGCTGCTGCTCGACGAGCCGATGTCGGCGCTCGACAAGCAGATCCGCCAGCGCACGCAGATCGAGCTCGTCAACATCCTCAACAAGGTCGGCGTCACCTGCATCATGGTCACGCACGACCAGGAAGAGGCGATGACGATGGCGAACCGGCTCGCGGTGATGAGCGAAGGCCAGATCGTCCAGATCGGCTCGCCGAACGAAGTCTACGAGTATCCGAACACGCGTTTCTCGGCCGAGTTCATCGGCTCGACCAACCTGTTCGACGGCGTCACCGTCGAGGACGAGCCCGACCACGTGTTCATCGAGTCGCCGGGCCTGCCGTGCCGGCTGTACGTGAACCACGGCATCACCGGCCCGCTCGGCATGCCGGTCTCGGTGTCGGTGCGCCCCGAGCGCATCGCGCTGACGCGCAAGCCGCCCGAAGGCGCGTTCAACTGGGCGCACGGCCGGATCTCGAACGTCGCGTACATGGGCGGGTATTCGCTGTATCACGTGAAGCTCGACGGCGGCAAGACCGTGATCGCGAACGTGTCGAGCCTCGCGATCTCGGAGCTCGAGACGCCGTCGCTCGGCGACGAGATCTACGTGCGCTGGAGCGCATCGGCGGGCGTGGTGCTGACCTCATGACCGCGTTCAAGTCCCTGCTCAACTGGCCGGTGAGGCGCTTCAACCTGACCGGCCGCACCGCGGTCGTCGCCGGCCCGTTCACGTGGCTCGTGCTGTTCTTCCTCGTGCCGTTCGTGCTGGTCGTCAAGATCAGCTTCGCGGAGCTGCAGCTCGGCATCCCGCCGTACTCGGAGCTCGCGACGTACGCCGACGGCGTCGTGCACATCGCGCTGAACTTGTCGCACTACGCGTTCCTGCTGACCGACAGCCTGTACTTCGCGACCTACGTGAACTCGGTGCTGGTGGCCGCGATCACGACGCTGCTGTGCCTGCTGATCGGCTATCCGATGGCGTACTACATCGCGCGCTCGAATCCGGCCACTCGCAACATCCTGATGATGGGCGTGATGCTGCCGTTCTGGACGTCGTTCCTGATCCGCGTGTATGCGTGGATCGGCATCCTGAAGAACAACGGCCTCCTGAACAACTTCCTGATGGCGATCGGCGTGATCCATACGCCGATCGAGCTGTACCGCACGAACTACGCGGTCTACATCGGGATGGTGTACTCGTACCTGCCGTTCCTCGTGATGCCGCTCTATGCGCACCTCGTGAAGATGGACCTGCGCCTACTCGAAGCCGCGTACGACCTCGGCGCCAAGCCGTGGAAGGCGTTCGTGCAGATCACGCTGCCGCTGTCGAAGAACGGGATCATCGCGGGCTGCCTGCTGGTGTTCATCCCGGCGGTCGGCGAATACGTGATTCCGGAATTGCTCGGCGGCGCGAATACGCTGATGATCGGCCGCGTGATGTGGAACGAGTTCTTCAACAACGCCGACTGGCCGATGGCTTCCGCGGTCACCTGCGCGATGGTGCTGCTGCTGCTCGTGCCGATGGCGATGTTCCAGCGTTTCCAGGCGAAAGAGCAGGAGGGCCGCCGTCAATGAAGCCGAATCGTATCCTGCAGTTCGCGGTGCTCCTTGCCGGTTTTGCGTTCCTGTACATCCCGATCGTCAGCCTGATCGTCTATTCGTTCAACGAGTCGAAGCTCGTCACGGTATGGTCCGGCTTTTCGTTCCGCTGGTACTCGGCGCTCGTCGACGACGACGAGCTGCTGACCGCCGCGTGGCTGTCGCTGAAGATCGGCCTCATGACCGCGACCGCGTCGGTCGTGATCGGCACATGGGCCGGTTTCGTGCTCGCGCGGATGGGGCGCTTTCGCGGCTTCGCGCTGTTCAGCGGAATGATCAATGCGCCGCTCGTGATTCCGGAAGTGATCCAGGGGATCTCGCTGCTGCTGCTGTTCATCGAGCTCGGCAAGTGGATCGGCTGGCCGGCCGAGCGCGGCATCTTCACGATCTGGCTCGGCCACGTGATGCTGTGCATCTCGTACGTCGCGATCATCGTGCAGTCGCGCGTGCGCGAGCTGGACCCGTCGCTCGAGGAGGCTGCGCTCGATCTCGGCGCGACGCCGCTCAAGGTGTTCTTCGCGGTCACGCTGCCGCTGATCTCGCAGGCGCTGATCGCCGGCTGGCTGCTGTCGTTCACGCTGTCGATCGACGACCTCGTGCTGTCGGCGTTCCTGTCGGGCCCCGGCTCGACGACGCTGCCGCTCGTCGTGTTCTCGCGCGTGCGGCTCGGCCTGAATCCGGAGATGAATGCGCTCGCGACGCTGCTCATCTTCGCGGTGACGGCCGGCGTCGTGATCGCGAACTTCGTGATGCTGCGCCAGCAACGCAAGCGGATGGCGGGCTTCGCGGCCTGAGCGCCGCTTGACGCGCCGGTTGCCGCGCAACCGGCAACAACAAAACGCCCGGCACCGACGACGAGTCGGGCCGGGCGTTTTTGTCGCCAGCGCAGGCTGCGCGCGGCTTATGCGCTGAACGCGGCCTTCGCGAGCAGGCCGAGCGCCACGCACACGAGCACGATCGCGAAGCCGGCCTGCACGTGGCGCGCGGACAGGTGCCGCGAGGCGGCGCGCCCGACTACCATGCCGAGCGCCGTCGCGACGGTGAACCACAGCGTCACGTCGAGCGGCGCGTGCGTGCCGGCGGCGAGCGTCGCGAACACGCCGCCCGTGCCGACCAGTGCGATCACCATCAGCGATGTCGCGACGATCCCGTGCATCGATACGTCGGTGAACTTGCGCAGCATCGGCACGATCACGAAGCCGCCGCCGACGCCGAGCAGGCCCGTCATGAGGCCGGTCACCGCGCCGGTCGACGCGAGCGCGACACCGGCCGGCCACGACCAGACGAGCCGGCCGGTGTCGGGGTTCACGCGGCCGACGCACAGCGGCGAAGCCTGCACGGCGCCGCCAGGCGTGCGCAGCGCCTGCCGCAGCAGCCGGCCGGCGACGACCAGCATCGTCGCCGCGAACAGCGCGAGCAGCACGCGTTGCGGCAGCACGTGCGCGAGCCGCACGCCGAGTGTCGTGAGCGGCACGCCGGCCGCGGCCATCAGGAACGCCGCGCGATAGCGCACGAGGCCGTGGCGAAAGCCTTCGAGCGCGCCGAGCGCGGCGCTGCCGGCCACCGCGACGAGCGCGACCGGGGTCGCCTGCTGCATCGGCCAGCCCATCCCGACGACGAGCGCGGGCACGGCGAGAATGCCGCCGCCCGCGCCCGTGAGCCCGAGCACGGCGCCGACGATGCCGCCCAGCACGAGAGAGATCAGCATGATGTCATCCGGTCGGGCGCGATCAGTCGGCGATGGTCGGCTTCGCGAGCCATTCGCGGCCCTTGAGCATCGCCTTCCAGTAGAGCGGCGGCAGCAGCCGCTCCTTCAGCAGCCACGCGAGCCGCGACGGACGCCGCCCGTCGATCAGCCACGCGGGGAAGGTCGGCGCGACCTTGCCGCCGTACAGGAATTCGGCGAGCACGATCCGGCCGCGCTCGACGGTCAGCGGGCACGAGCCATAGCCGTCGTAGGCCGCGTCGCCCCGCGCCTTCCTTGCCGAGCGCCGCGAGCACGTTGTGCGCGACGACGGGCGCCTGCTTGCGCGCGGCGGCGGCGGTTTTCGCGTTGGTCGTGTTGGTCGCGTCGCCGAGCGCGAACACGTCCGGAAAGCGCTTGTGTCGCAGTGTCGCCGGATCGACGTCGATCCAGCCGGCCGGGTCGGCGAGCGGGCTCGCGCGCACGAAATCGGGCGCGGTCTGCGGCGGCACGACGTGGATCATGTCGAACTCGCGCTCGACGGTTTCCGCGCCGCCGTCGGGCAGCGTGCGCCGGAACGTCGCGCGGCGCGCGGGCCCGTCGATCGCGACGAGGTTGTGGCCGAACGACAGCCCGATGTCGTAGCGCTTCACGTATTCCATCAGCGCGGGCACGTAGTCGGCGACGCCGAACAGCGCGGCGCCCGCATTGCAGAACTCGACGTTCGCCGCGCCGAGCCGGCCCGAGCGCAGCCAGTGGTCGCACGCGAGATACATCGCCTTCTGCGGCGCGCCCGCGCACTTGATCGGCATCGGCGGCTGCGTGAACAGCGCGAGGCCGCCCTGGAATTCGCGGACGAGTTGCCACGTGTACGGCGCGAGATCGTAGCGGTAGTTCGACGTGACGCCGTTGCGGCCGAGCGTGTCGGCGAGGCCGTCGATCGCGTGCCAGTCGAGCTTGAGGCCGGGGCAGACGACGAGCTGCCGGTAGCCGATCCGCCGGCAGCCGTCGAGCACGACCGCATGCGCGTCCGGCTCGAAGCCGGCCACGGCCGCCTGGATCCAGCGCACGCCGCGCGGCAGCACGGCGGACATCCGGCGCGCGGTCGTCTCCGGCCGGAACACGCCCGCGCCGACCATCGTCCAGCCGGGCTGGTAGTAATGAACGTCGGCCGGATCGATCACGACGATGTCGAGCGACCGGTCGCGCGCGAGCAGGCTCGATGCGACCGCGAGGCCGGCCGCGCCCGCGCCGACGATCACGATGTCGTGGCTGGCGTCGACGGCCTGCGCCGCGCGCTGGCCGCGCGCCGCGACGCGCGGCGCGATGCCGGCCAGGTCGTAGCCGGCCGCGGCGGCCGTCGCGACGATGTCGTCCAGCGGCCGCAGGCCCGCCTGCGACAGCGCCCACAGCGTCGCCGAGCGCGTGCCGGTGCGGCAGTATGCGAGCACCGGCGCATGCAGTGACTCATTCAGCGACGCGATGAGCGCGCCGAAGCGCGCGGCCTGATCGTCGGTGACCTTGCCGGAATCGACCGGCAGGTCGTGCACGGCGATGCCGAGCGGCGCGGCGGCCGCGCGAATCTCGGCGACGGTCGGCTGGTCCGGTCCTTCGCCGTCCGGGCGGTTGCAGACGATCGCACGGAAGCCCGCGGCGGAGAGCGCGGGCAGGTCGGCCGCCGTGATCTGGGGCGAGACCGACAGCGTGTCGGTCAGCTTGCGGATGTTCATCAGTTGTGGGTCCTTCGGTTGGGGCGGCGGCGGGGCGTCAGATCGCGTCGAGCGGGATCTTCAGGTAGCGCACGCCGTTGTCTTCGGGTTCGGGCAGGTGGCCCGCGCGCATGTTGACCTGCACCGACGGCAGCATCAGCACCGGCATGTCGAGCGTCGCGTCGCGCGCGGTGCGCATCGCGGCGAAGTCGTCCTCGGTCACGCCGTCGCGCACGTGCACGTTCGCGCGCCGCTGCTCGGCGACGGTGCTCACGTACTGCACGTCGCGGCCGCCGGGCGGGTAGTCGTGGCACATGTAGAGGCGCGTGTCGGCGGGCAGGCCGAGCACGCGCGCGATCGACCGGTACAGCGTGCGCGCGTCGCCGCCGGGGAAGTCGCAGCGCGCGGTGCCGTAGTCGGGCATGAACAGCGTGTCGCCGACGAACGCGGCGCGTTGCGCGCCGTCGTCGACGCAGTAGGTCATGCACGCGGGCGTGTGGCCGGGCGTGTGCAGCGCGCGGATCGACAATGCGCCGAGCGGCAGCACGTCGCCGTCGTCGAGCAGCCGGTCGAACTGGCTGCCGTCGCTCGCGAAGCCGGCGCCCGCATTGAACAGCCGGCCGAACACATGCTGCACGCGCCGCACCTGCGCGCCGATTGCGATCGCGCCGCCGACGCGCGCCTTCAGGTACGGCGCCGCCGACAGGTGGTCGGCGTGCACGTGCGTCTCCAGCAGCCAGCGCACCGTCGCGCCGAGCTCGCCGACGCGCGCAAGCAGCCGGTCGGCGCTGGCGGTGCGCGTGCGCCCCGACTTCGGGTCGTAGTCGAGCACGCTGTCGATCAGCGCGCATTCGCGGCTCGTCGTATCGAGCAGCAGGTAACTGATGGTGCTGGTCGCCGGGTCGAAGAAGCCTTCGACCGACATGACGGGCAGGTTGCTCACGGGATCGTCCTCATTCAGGTTCTGCAATCGGCGTTCGGTAGTACAAAAACCGTGCCAGGCGACCGTGACGCGCCCGGGAACGCACCAGGGGCTTGATTCGGTTCGGGTTTTTACCGGCAGGCACGCGGCGGGCGGCGCTGCGCGCAACCGGCCGGCGCACGCATGCTGCCAGTTCCGGCAGTGTCGTGGCAGAATTGGCAGTCCGCATGACAGACCCCGCCGAACCCGACCATGAGCCAGCACGACGTCATCCCGATCGTTCCCGCCCAGCCGCGCGGCGCCGCGCCCGACGTGGGCGCGCTCGTCTCCTACCTGGAACACGATCCGCAGCCGATGATCGTGGTCGACCCCGACTACCGGATCCTTGCGGCGAACGGCGCGTACCGGCGGCAGTTCGGCGTCGCGGGCGTCGAGCACGTGGGCCGGCATTGCTACCGCGTGTCGCATCACTACGACGTGCCGTGCGACCAGGCGGGCGAGCACTGCCCGATGAAGCAGGCGCTCGAGTCGCGCGGCGCCGACCGCGTGCTGCATATCCATCACACGCCGCGCGGCCCCGAGCACGTCGACGTCGAGCTGCGCCCGATCTTCGATGCGGCGGGCGACGTGATCGCGTACGTCGAGCGGCTGACGACGCTGAAGAGCGCGTCCGCGCAGCCGAGCGCGCAAGGGCTCGTCGGCGGCTCGGACGCGTTCAACGCGGCGCTCGGCGCGCTGCAGCGCGTCGCGCCGTCGCTGCTGCCGGTGCTGCTGCTCGGCGAGTCGGGCACCGGCAAGGAACTGTTCGCGCGGGCGCTGCACGAGGCGAGCGCGCGGGCGATGGGGCCGTTCGTCGTGGTCGATTGCTCGGGGATCGCCGAGACGCTGTTCGAAAGCGAGCTGTTCGGCTACGAGAAGGGTGCGTTTACGGGCGCGGCGGCGCGCAAGCCTGGCCTCGTCGAAACCGCGCAGGGCGGCACGCTGTTTCTCGACGAGATCGGCGACGTGCCGTTGCCGATGCAGGTGAAGCTGCTGCGGCTGATCGAGTCGGGCACGTTCCGGCGCGTCGGCGGCGTCGAGACGCTGCGCGCGGATTTCCGGCTGGTCGCCGCCACCCACAAGCCGCTGCGCGCGATGATCGACGACGGCCGGTTCCGGCAGGATCTCTATTACCGGATCAACGCGTTTCCGATCCACCTGCCGGCGTTGCGCGAGCGGCACGGCGACGTCGCGCTGCTGGCCGCGTCGATCCTGCGGCGGATCGCGAACGCGCGCGCCGGCGCGGGCGACGCGCTCGCCGCGCCGCACACGCTGACCGACGCCGCGCGCGCGTGCCTCGACGCCTATGCATGGCCCGGCAACATCCGCGAATTGCGCAACGTGCTCGAACGCGCATGCCTGTTCGCGGACGACGGCACGATCCGCGTCGAGCACCTGCCTGCCGAACTCGTCGCGGCGTCGGCATTGCCGCACGACGCGCAGCGTGCGGCCAGCCCGCCGAGCGACGCGGAACTGCTGCGGATCGCGAGCGGATTCGTCGGGACGCGCAAGGCGCTGGCCGAGCGCGCGGGGCTGAGCGAGCGCACGCTGTACCGCCGGCTGAAGGCGCTGGGGCTCGGCGCGCGCGGCGACGATTGACGGTGCCGCGTCGCGCGGCCGTCGCGCTGCCGCCGCCGTCGTTCAATGCCGGGCCGTCTGCAACTGCGCCATCGCCTGCCGCATGAAGCCGAGCAGCGTCTCGTCGGCCCACGCGTCCTTCGTCAGCGCCGGCTCGTTCATCATCGCGTGGCGGAATTTCGCGTGCGTGGCCGGATCGTCGCCCGCATAGCTGCGGAACAGGTCGAGCCAGCGCCGCGCGAGCGCGCGGGCCTCGGGCGAATCGGGCCGCGCGCCCGCGTCGATCGCGTCGCGCACGTCGGCCATCAGCTGCGGCCATTCCATCGCACGCTCGCCGTAATGCGCGCGCATGAAGCGGATCTCGTCCGGCGCGAGGTACTTCTCGAAGATCCGCATCTTCGTTTCGGCCACCGCGCGCAGCACGTAGTCGCGCAACGCGGTCGAAATGCCGATCTGCGCCTGCAGCGACGGCTCGCGTTCGTGCATCAGGTTCAGCTTCGCCAGCAGGCGCGGGTCGTTGTTCGTGTCGCGCACGAGCAGCGTCATCCAGCGGTCGGCGAGCGCGCGCACGCGCTCGTCCTCGGGCGGCACGCCCGCGTCGTATAGCGCGCGCACGTCGGCGACGAGCGCGATCCATTCCGCGTCGCCGGTCTGGCTCTTGCGGTACATCGGCATGCGCGCGAGTTCTTCCTCGGAGAAATATTTGTCGTACACGGTCATCAACTCCAGTGTGGTGAGCCAATCGGCCAGTTCCGGCTCCGTGCCTTCGGCGAGCTGCGCGTGCAGGCGCACGAGCCGCTCGCGCAACTGCGCGCTCTGTTCGATCTGACGGTCGAGCAGCGTGATCTGCTTCGCGACGAGGTCGACGAGCGGGGCGCCGGGCTGGTTCAGGTAGTCGCCGATTTCGGCGAGCGACAGTCCGAAGCGACGCAGGGCCTGGATCTGGTGGAGCCGGGCGATGTCGTCGCGGTCGTACAGCCGGTAGCCGTTGTCGGCGCGCGCCGAAGGCGTCAGCAGACCGATCGCGTGATAGTGATGAAGCGTGCGGACGGTCAGCCCGCTGCGTTTCGCCAGTTCTCCCACTTTCAGTCGCATTCGTTCCTCCGTTTGGTGCGCACCCTGGAGTCTCGAACGTTACGCTACGTGAGGGTCAAGCGGAAGAGTGGGCGTCGGGCGCGGCGCCCGACGCCCGGGCCAGCTCATTGCGGCGAGGGCGGGGCGTCCGGAGCGTTCGGAGCGTGCGGGATCGCGGCGCGGGCTTGCCGGCCGGCTGCCGTGCCGACGGGCGGCGTGCCCATCGCCTGGTACAGCCGCGCGGTGTCCGCGAGCCGCGCGCCCGTCGCGCGAATCTCGTCGAGCCGCGCGTTGCGGTACTGCAGCTCGCTTGCGCGCGACGCCGACGGCGGCAGCGCGCCGAGCCGCACGCGCGCGGCCGCATCGTCATACGCGCCGCGCGCGGCGAGTGCGGCGCGCTCCGACGCGTCGAGCGCCTGCGCGTCGTGCTCGAGCGCCGCAAGCGAGTCGGCGACGTCCTGGAATGCGGTGAGCACGGTCTGCTTGTACTGGTCGACGGCGGCCGCGTAGCTTTCCTTGGCCGCGCGGCGCTGCGCGAGCAGCGCGCCGCCGTGGAAGATCGGCTGGCTGAGCGACGCGCCGATGCTCCAGATCGCGCCCGCGCCGGACAGCATCGCCGGCCAGTTGAAGCCGCCTTGCCCCATCGACGCCGACAGCGACAACTGCGGGAACAACTGCGCTGTCGCGACGCCGACCTCGGCCGCGGCGGCCTGCAGCGCCGCGTCGGCCGCGCGGACGTCGGGCCGGCTCCTCAGCAGGTCGGACGGCACCACGACCGGCACCTGCGCGGGCAGATGCAGGTCGGCGAGCGCGAGGTCGGCGGGCGGCTGGTCCGGCGTGCGGCCGACCAGCACCGCGAGCGCATGGCGCGCCGAGTCGCGCTGCTGGCGCAGCGCGGGCAGGCCGGCCGCGAGCGTCTGCGCGCTCTGCCGCGCGTTGAGCGCATCGCTGCGCGACGCGGCGCCGAGCGCGTAGCGGCGCTCCGCGTCGCGCGCCTGCGCGTCGGCGAGCGCGACGAGCCGTTCGGTCGTGTCGATCTGCGCGCCGAGCACCGAGCTCGTGACCGACGCGACGACGATGTTCGCGGCGAGCGCGCGGCGCGCGGATTCGAGCTGGAACGCGCTGACGTCGACGCGCTTGGCGAGCGCCCGGTTCGCGAAGCGCGACGCGCCGAACAGGTCGATCGTGTAGCGCGCCTGGAGCTGGCCGACGAACGTGTCGTACAGCAGCGTCGGCGCGCCGAGCGCGGGAATCGGCACGCCGAGCGCACGCTGGCGCGCGGCCTGGCCGCCCGCGTCGATCGACGGCAGCATCGAGCTGCCGATCTGCGCGCGCAGCTGCTCGCGCGCGGCGTTCAGCGTGTGCGCGGCGGCGCTGAGCGTCGGGCTGTTGCGCAGCCCTTCGTCGACGAGCGCGTTCAGCGCGTCGGAGCGGTACTGCGTCCACCAGTCGGGCACCGGCTGCGCGCCGACTTCGAAATGCTGCGCGACGCCTTGCGCCGCGACCGTCTGCTCGGCTTGCGGCGTCGCGCCGTAGTGCGCGGGCGACGGCATCGCCGGCGGCTCGCCGCTCGGCGCGAACCACGCGCAGCCCGCGAGCGCGCCGGCGAGGCCCGCGGCCGCGAGCGCGCGCGCGGTGTTCGTCATCAGATTCATCGACAGCTCCATGATCAGGCTCCCGACGGCGCGGCGTCGCCGGAAGCGTGGCCGCCCTGCGGGTCGCGCTCGTCGTTCCTCACGCGGAACCACGCGGCGTACAGCGCCGGCAGGTAGAACAGCGTCAGCACGGTCGCGCTCGTGATGCCGCCCATCAGCGCGGTCGCCATCGGCCCGAAGAAGTTCGAGCGCAACAGCGGGATCAGCGCGAGCACCGCGGCGGCGGCCGTCAGCGTGATCGGCCGGAAGCGCCGCACGGTCGCGCCGATGATCGCGTCGAAGCGCCCGTGGCCGGCCGCGATGTCCTGCTCGATCTGGTCGACGAGGATCACCGAGTTGCGCATGATGATCCCGAACATCGCGATCACGCCGAGCATCGCGACGAAGCCGAACGGCTGGCCGAACATCAGCAGCGTCGACACCACGCCGATCAGCCCGAGCGGCGCGGTCAGCACGACCATCAGCACGCGCGAGAAGCTCTGCAGCTGGATCATCAGCAGCGTGAACACGGCGATCGCCATCAGCGGCATCTGCGCGTTGATCGACTTCTGCGCTTTCGCGCTTTCCTCGACCGAGCCGCCGATGTCGATCCGGTAGCCGACCGGCAGTTGCGCGCGCAGCGCATTCAGCTTGCCGTCGATCGCATGCGTGACGTCGATGCCCTGGGCGCCCGCGCGCACGTCCGACTGCACGGTGATGGTCGGCTGGCGGTCGCGCTCCCAGATCACGCCGTATTCGAGCGACGGCGTGAAGCGGCCGAGCGAGCCGAGCGGCACGGGGCCGTTCGGCGTCGGCAGCGCGAGGCCCGCGAGCTTCGCCGGATCGACGCGGTCGGCCTGCGGCGCGCGCAGGTCGACCGCGATCAGCTTGTCGCGCTCGCGGTACTGCGTGACGGTCGTGCCCGACAGCGTCATCGCGAGGAAGCTCGACACGTCCTGCGACGTGACGTTCAGCGCGCGCGCCTTGTTCTGGTCGAGCTCGAAGCGCACCGAGCGCTCGGCCGGCTCGTCCCAGTCGAACTGCACGTTCACCGTGCGCGCGTCGCCGCGCATCGTCGCCGCGACCTGCTCGGCGATGCCGCGCACGGTCGCGATGGTGTCGCCGCTGACGCGGAACTGCACCGGATAGCCGACCGGCGGCCCGTTCTCGAGCCGCGACAGCCGCCAGCGCACCGCCGGAAACCGGTCGCGCAGCGTGGTTTCGAGCCAGCGCGCGAGCTTTTCGCGATCCTCGACCGATTTCGCGGTGATCACGAACTGCGCGAAGTTCGGCAGCTGCAGCTGCTGGTCGAGCGGCAGGTAGAAGCGCGGCGCGCCGCTGCCGACGAAATTGACCGCGTGGTCGATCTCGGGGCGCCCGGCGATCGCCTGCTCGAGGCGCTCGGTTTCGCGCAGCGTCGCCGCGAACGACGCGCCTTCGGGCAGGCGCAGGTCGACGAGCAGCTCGGGCCGGTCGGAGCTCGGGAAGAACTGCTGCGGCACGAGCGAGAAGCCCAGCAGCGACACGACGAAGAGGGCGCCCGTGATCGCCAGCACGACGAAGCGCCGCTCGATGCACCAGTGGATCCAGCCGCGCAGCCGCGTATAGAAGCGCGTGTCGTAGATGTCGTGCTCGTGATCGTCGGGCAGGTGCGCTTCGTGCGCATGCTTCTTGCGCTCGGGCAGCATGTGGAAGCCGAGCAGCGGGATCAGCACGACGGCCGCGAACCACGACGCGATCAGCGCGATCGCCGACACCTCGAAGATCGAGCGCGTGTATTCGCCGGTGCTCGACTTCGCGAGCGCGATCGGCAGGAAGCCCGACACCGTGACGAGCGTGCCCGTCAGCATCGGGAACGCGGTGCTGGTGTATGCGAACGCGGCGGCGCGCGCGCGGCTGTAGCCCTGCTCGAGCTTCACGGCCATCATCTCGACCGCGATGATCGCGTCGTCGACGAGCAGGCCGAGCGCGAGCACCAGCGTGCCGAGCGACACCTTGTGCAGGCCGATGTCGAACAGGTACATGAAGAGGGCCGTGACCGCGAGCACGACCGGAATCGAGATCACGACGACCATCCCGGTGCGCAGCCCGAGCGACACGAGGCTCACGACCAGCACGATCGCGACGGCTTCGGCGACCGCCTCGAGGAAGTCGTCGACCGAGTGCGAGACCGCATGCGGCATGCTCGACACCTCGGTCAGCTTCAGGCCGGCGGGCAATTGCGCGCGCAGCTCCTGCGACGTCGCGTCGAGCGCCTTGCCGAGCCGGATCACGTCGCCGCCCGGCTGCATCGTGACGCCGATGCCGAGCACCGCGTGACCGTTCGTGCGCATCTGCGTGACGGGCGGATCGTCGTAGCCGCGCGTGACCGTCGCGAGGTCGCCGAGGCGGAACGTGCGGCCGTTGATGCGCAGGAGCGTGTCGGCGAGCGCGGCGACGTTGTCGTACTGGCCGCTCGGCCGGATGAACACGCGGTCGTCGGCGGTCGTCAGCACGCCGGCCGACGCCACGCTGTTCTGCGCGTTGAGCGCCTGGCCGAGCTGCTGCGGCGAAATGCCGACGCGCGTGAGCTGCGCGTTGTTGACCTCGATGAAGATCCGCTGGTCCGGGTCGCCGAAGTAGTCGACCTTGGCGACGCCCGGCACGCGCAGCAGCACGGTGCGCAGCTGGTCCGCGTAGTCGTGCAGCTGCGCGGGCGAGAAGCCGTCGCCTTCGAGCGTGTAGATGTTGGTGTAGACGTCGCCGAACTCGTCGTTGAAGAACGGGCCCTGCACGCCGGGCGGCAGCGTGTAGCCGATGTCGCCGACCTTCTTGCGGATCTGGTACCAGGTCTGCGGCACGTCCTTCACGGGCGCCGAGTCCTTCATCGTGAAGAAGATCAGCGATTCGCCGGGGCGCGAATAGCTGCGCAGGAAGTCGATCGCCGGGGTTTCCTGCAGCTTGCGGCCGATCCGGTCGGTCACCTGCTCCTGCACCTGGCGCGCGGTCGCGCCCGGCCAGAACGTGCGGATCACCATCACGCGGAACGTGAACGGCGGGTCTTCGGATTGGGCGAGGCGGGTGTACGCGAGGATGCCCGCGACCGTCGCCAGCACGATCAGGTAGACGACCAGCGCCTGGTGGCGCAGCGCCCACGCGGACAGGTTGAAGCGGCCTTCTTCGCGAAACGAACTCATGACGCGAAGTCCTCCGGATGCAGCGGCGCGATCGCGCGCACCTTCTCGCCCGCGCTGACCGTGTGCACGCCCTGCAGCACGACGCGCTCGCCCGGCTGCAGCCCGTGCGACAGGGTCACGGTGCGCTCGTTGAAGCGCGCGACGTCGACGCGGCGCAGCTCCAGCGTGTCGCTTTGCGCGCGCACGACCCACACGGCCGGGTGCTGGCCGTCATGGAACAGCGCGGTCGCGGGCAGCGTGATGGTCGCGGCGTCGCTGCCGGCCGTCAGGCCGTCGAACGCGACGTCGGCCGTCATGCCGAGGCGGATCACCGCGTCGGGCCGTTCGAGCGACAGCTTCACGCGGTAGGTGCGGCTTTGCGGATCGGCGGCCGGCGCGACCTCGCGCACCTTCGCGGCGAACTGCCGGCCCGGCAGCGACGGCAGCGTGACGCTCGCCGTGTGGCCCGGCGCGAGCGACGCGAGCGCCGCTTCCGGCACGTCGCTGACGACGTCGACGTCGCCCGCCCACGCGAGCTGGTAGACGGGCTGCCCGGCGGACACGTTCTGGCCCGTGTCGGCCTGTTCGGCGGTGATGGTGCCCGCGTGGTCGGCGACGAGCGTCGCGTAGCGCAGCTGGTTCCTCGCGAGCGCGAGCTGCTGCTGCGCCTGGTCGCGCTGCGCGAGCGCCGACGTGTACGCGTCCTCGGTCTGCTCGAGCTGCGCGGTCGCGATCAGGTTCTCGCGGGCCTGCGCGCGGTCGCGGTCGAGCTGCTGCTTCGCGAACGCGAGGCGGTGCGACGCGGCGTCGAGCTGCGCCTGCGCGCTCGCGGCGTTCTTCTCGACGTCCGAAGGATCGAGCAGCGCCACGACCTGGCCGGCCTTCACGGTGTCGCCGAGCCGCACCTTGCGCTCGACGATCTTGCCGGCGATGCGGAACGACAGCGGCGTCGCGTAGCGCGGCTGGATTTCGCCGGGCAGCGTGCGCGACACCGCGACGCCGTCGGCGCGGGCCGGCTGGGCAACGACGGGGCGGGGTGCGGGTGGTGCGGATTCTTTCGGGTGACAGGCGGCGACGACGAGCGCGGCGCCGACCAGCAGCGCAGCACGGGAACCGGAGCGATTCACGAAACCCCCAGAGGCGGTAAGAACGGAGCGAAACCGGCAAGCGGCGGGCGCTTGCCCCGAGCGGCGCGCAACGATGCGCGCGGACAAGATCTTTCGGATACTGTTGCGGATTCTAATACAGTGCTGTATCTGAATGCAAAGATGAATCTGAAAGCCAGCTGGCGCCAGGTTGGTGCTAGACTTCGCGGCATGAAACAACCAACGCGCTTGACCCGGGAGCAGAGCAAGGACCAGACGCGCGAGCGTCTGCTGAGTGCTGCGCAGTCGATTTTTCTGGAGAAAGGCTTCGTCGCCGCGAGCGTCGAGGACATCGCCGCGTCCGCCGGCTATACGCGGGGCGCGTTCTACTCGAATTTCCGCAGCAAGGCGGAGCTGCTGTTCGAGCTGCTCGAGCGGGATCACGCGTCGGTGCAGGCCGAGTTGCGGCAGATCTTCGAGGGCGGCGGCACGCGCGAGCAGATGGAGGCGACCGCGCTCGCCTACTACCGGCGGATGCATATCGACGACCGGTGCCACCTGCTCTGGGTCGAGGCGAAGCTGCAGGCGGCGCGCGACGCGAAGTTCCGCGTGCGCTTCAACCAGTTCCTGCAGGAATCGCGCACGCGGATGGCCGACATCATCCGTGCGTTCTCGGAGCACTCGGGCACGCCGCTGCGGCTGCCGGCCGAGACGCTCGCGCTCGGGCTGATGAGCCTGTGCGACGGCGTGCAGTCGTACTACACGGCTGACCCGCAGCACGTGTCGGCCGAGGCGGCCGAGGCCGTGCTCGCGGGGTTCTTCTCGTGGGCTGTGCTGGGGCGCGCGCCGGACTGAATCAGCGCTCGCCCGTCATCCGCCGGTATGCGTCGAGCAGCGATGTCTTGTAGACGACGCCCGCGAGCGTCGGCTCCGCCGCGCTCTCGATTACCGGCAGCCGCTCGCCCTGGAAGCCCATGAACAGCTCGAGCGCGGTGCCGAGCGGCATGTCGGGCGTGAGGAGCGGAAACGGCGTGTGCGCGTAGTGCGCGGCCGTCTTGTCGGTGGTGTCGCGCTTGTCGAGCAGGTCGCACGTGATGTCCTTCAGCGCGACCGCGCCGCGAAAGCGCCCCGCGTCGTCGGTCACGTACAGGTATTTCACCGGGTATTCGAGGAATACGCGCGTCATGTCGGCGACGCTTGCGCTCAGCGGCACGACCGTCTGCGCGGGCTGGATCAGCTCGCGCATCTGCGTGGTCCGGATCCGCAGGCGCTCCTGCGCGTCCTGGTGGTGGCGCAGCGTGATCTCGTACATCGACGTCGTGCCGGTCGCGCGCGCGACGAAATACGCGACGACGCACGACACCATCAGCGGCAGCACGACCTGGTAGCTGAGCGTCATCTCGAAGATCATCAGGATCGCCATCAGCGGCGCCTGTGTCGCGCCTGCCAGGAACGCGCCCATCCCGACCATCGCGTACGCGAAGTACGCGGACGTGTGCCCCGGCCACAGCGCCTGCATGCCGAGCCCGAACAGCGAGCCGAGCACCGCGCCGACGAACAGCGTCGGCGTGAAGACCCCGCCGATCGCGCCGGAGCCGGCGGTGGCCGCCGTCGCGAGCACCTTGAACACCAGCACCGCGACGAGCGCCTGCCAGGTCCACGGCGAATGCAGGATCTGGTTCACGACGCTGTAGCCGTTGCCCCAGACGTCCGGAATCCACACCGAGATCACGCCGACGATCAGGCCGCCGAGCGCGAGCCGCACCGGCAGCGGCACGGGCAGCCGCTTGAACTGGTGCTTCGACGCGTCGAGCAGGTGCAGGAACTGCGGCGCGAGCACCCCGCACAAGAGGCCGAGCACGACGAACGGCAGCACCTCGGGGCCCGCGACGGCCGGGAACACCGGCATCTCGTACGGCGGCCGGTAGCCGGCGAATTCGCGCATCACGATGTTCGCGACGACCGACGCGACCACCATCGGGCCGAAGCTTTCCATCGCGATCGCGCCGAGCACGATCTCCGACACGAAGAACGCGCCGGCGATCGGCGCGTTGTACGCGGACGTGATGCCGGCCGCCGCGCCGCACGCGACGAGCAGGCGCAGCCGCGGCGGATCGAAGTGCGCGAAGCGGCCGACGAGCGACGCGGCGAGCGCGGCGAGCTGCACCATCGGGCCTTCGCGGCCGATCGAGCCGCCGGTGCCGATCGTCAGCAGCGACGACGCGCTGCGCCACAGGCTCTGCCGCACCGGCACGACGCCGCTGCCGAGCGCAACCGCTTCCATGTAGTCGGTCTTGCGCGTTTTCGCGTCGCCGCGGGTCGCGAGCAGCAGCACGCAGCCGGCGAGGAAGCCGCCCGCGGCGGGGAGCCAGAAGCGCACGTACCACGGCAGGCGTTTCGCCATTTCGACGAAGCTGCCGCTGCCGCCCGAGACCACGCGCTGCACCAGCTCGATGCCTTCCCGGAACGCGATCGTCGCGAACGCGCCGCCGATCCCGACGATCACCGACCAGATCAGCATCGTATGGGCGTCCGACAGGCGGAACAGCGTTTGGGCGCGGGTGCGCAGCTTCAGCAGGAAGGAAAGCACGACTGAGCGAGGACCGTGGAAAACGACGCGAAGCATAGCACTGCGCCGCGCCCGCGGGACCTTCCCGGCGGGCGCGGCGCGCGAATCGGAGCGTGCGTGCGGCTCAGCCAAGCCAGTGCTGGACCGCCCAGGTGATCCCGTAGCCGCCGGCGATCAGCCACACGTACAGGATCAGGCCGGTCGTCAATGCGCGGGGGCCGGCTTCGCGGATCTGCGACACGCGGGTCTCGATGCCGAGCGCGGTCATCGCCATCGTCAGCGCGAACGTGTCGAGCACGTTGAGCGTGTGGGTGACGTCGGCCGGCAGCACGTTCAGCGAATTGACGATCACGAAGCCGAGGAAGCCGAGCGCGAACCACGGCACCGCGATCCTGCGCTTGCCGTGCGCGCCGCCGGCCGAGGCGCGGGCCGAGCGGGCGAGCCACCAGCCGAGCGCGAGCAGCACCGGCACGAGCAGCATCACGCGGGTCATCTTGACGATCGTCGCGATGTGCGCGACCTGCGGGCTGACGTCGCTCGCCGCGCCGACCACCTGCGCGACCTCGTGGATCGTGCCGCCGAAGAACAGGCCGAGGCCGGCCGCGTCGAGGTTCAGCAGCCCGGCGTGATACGCGAGCGGGTACACGAACATCGACAGCGTGCCGAACAGCACGACGCTGCCGACCGCCATCGCGCTCTGGTGCGGCTTCGACTGCAGCGTGGATTCGAACGCGAGCACCGCGGCCGCGCCGCAGATCGCGCTGCCGGCGGCGGTCAGCAGCGCGGAATCGCGGTCGAGCTTCATCAGCTTCATGCCGGCCCAGGTGCCGATCGCGAGCGTGCTGACGACGACCAGCACCGACACGGTCAGGCCCGGCAGGCCGACCTGCGCGATTTCCTGCAGGCTCACGCGCAGCCCGAAGAACGCGACCGCGATGCGCAGCAGCCTGCGCGCCGAGAAGTTGACGCCGGCCGCCCAGCTGGCCGGCATGCCGTCGCGCAGCGCGTTGCCGTACAACGCGCCCGCGACGATGCCGACGATCAGCGGGGAGAGGCCGAGCCCGGCGATCGCGGGCAGTTCGGACAGGCTCGTCACGGCCGCGGCAAACAGCGCGACGAACAGGATGCCGTTCAATTGGCCGCGCATCGACGGCGCGGCGTGGCTGAGAGGGGGAGTCGGAGCAGTAGACATGATGGAACCCGGATCGGATCGTCATTTCAATGCCCTAATCCTAGTTTGGTTATATCGATATGAAAAATTGTGATTTGTGACGTAAACTATCCGGAAAGCCGATAATTCATCTCCATGACCCCGGATCAACTGATAACGTTCGCGGCCGTCGCCGAGCACCTGAACATCAGCCGCGCCGCGCTGGCGCTGCATCTGTCGCAGCCGG
Organism: Burkholderia ubonensis; assembly: GCF_001718695.1. Lineage (NCBI taxonomy): Bacteria > Pseudomonadati > Pseudomonadota > Betaproteobacteria > Burkholderiales > Burkholderiaceae > Burkholderia > Burkholderia ubonensis. The sequence continues at coordinate 752,956 of NZ_CP013420.1, forward strand.
CGGTGTCCGGCCAGCTGCGCCTGCTGCAGGACGAGTTCGGCGAGCCGCTGTACCAGCGCGACGGCCGCGGCATCCGGCTGACGCCGGCCGGCGAGCAGCTCGCGCAGTATGCGAACGCGCTGCGCGACACGTTCGCGCAGGCGCGCGCGTTTCGCGACGCGGTGCGCGGGCTCGACGCCGGCACGCTGCGGATCGGCGCGAGCACGACGCCCGCGAGCTACCTGCTGCCGTACCTGATGGCCGCATTCCAGCAGACGGCGCCGCGCGTCGCGATCCAGATGATGAGCGGCAACACGTCCGAAGTGGTCGCCGCGCTGCCGTCGCTGGACATCGCGCTGATCGAAGGCCCGCCGGGCGAGGCGCTGCCGCCCGGCACGGCCGTGCATGCGTGGCACGAGGATGAGATCGTCGCGATCGTGCCCGCCGGGCATCCGTTGGCGGGGCCCGCGCACGCGGGCGGCGTGTCGCTCGACGCGCTGGCCGCGCATCCGCTGGTGCTGCGCGAGGCGGGCTCGGGCGTGCGGCAGCTCGTCGAGCGCGCGTTCGCGCACACGGGCGCGCCGCTGCGCGTCGCGCTCGAGATCGCCGGCGTCGAGGCCGTGAAGGAGGCGGTGCGGGCGGGAATGGGCGTCGGCTTCGTGTCCGCGATGTCGCTGCGGCATGACGATGCCGCGCTCGTGATGCGCTCGTTCGCGCCCGCGCCGCTCACGCGTCATTTCTCGATCCTCGTGCCGCACGGCGGCGCGCCGTCGCGGGTCGCGGCGCAGTTCCTGGCGTTGAGCCTTGCGCAAAACGGCATGTAATGCGCGCACGGAGCGATTCCTAGGGATTTCCTCTATGGCGTGCCTCCTGCGCGAAGCGCACCATCCGTCTCACGCAAATGGAACCGGTTCCATTCCGGTGATAAAGGACAACATGGCAGACATCGTGATCGTGGCGAGCGCATTCGGCATGGACCGGGTGCGACAGGAGGGCCACCGGGCATTCGTCGCGACCGCCGCGCAGGCGGGCGCGGCCGGGTTCGAGGTGCGGCGCGAGCTGTTCGCGTCCGACGCGGACGCGGCGCATGACGCGCTGGCCGCGCTCGGCGCGCAGCTCGCGGCGCACGGCTTGTGGTCGGTCTACTCGACGCCCGCCAACCTGTATACCGACGCGGGCGCGCTCGACGCCGACGCGCTGCGCGACACGCTCGCCGAAGCCGACGCGCTCGGCGCGTGCTTCGTGAAATTCCAGCTCGGCGGCTTTGCCGGCAACGCGCAGGCGGCCGACATCGTCGCGCTGTCGCAAGGTGCGCGCGCCCGGGTCGTCGTCGAGAACGGCCAGTTGCCGGTCGGCGGCTCGCTCGCGCAGTTTCGCGGCCTGTTCGCCGCGCTCGACGCGGCCGGCGCGCCGCGCGCGCTCGGCATGACCTTCGACATCGGCAACTGGCAATGGCCGGGCGAAGCGCCGCTCGCCTGCGCGGATGCGCTCGCGCCGCATGTCGAATACATTCACTGCAAGGCGGTCGTTGGCGAGGGCGCGCGCCGTTTCGCGGTCGCACCGGCGCCGCACGACCCGCTCGTCGCCGCCGTGCTGGCGGCGCTGCCGCGGCATGCGCCGCGCGGCATCGAGTTTCCGCTCGACGCCGCCGACCTGGAGCGCGACGCGCGCCATCGCGTCGCGTGGCTCGAAGCCGCTTGAAGCGCGCTGGAAAATGCGAAGGACCCGGAGGAATTCACTGATGCACCAGCAACTCGATGTCGTCACCTACGGCGAAGCGATGGCGATGTTCGTCGCCGCCGAGACCGGCCACCTTGCGCACGCGTCGCAATTCACGAAGCGGATCGCGGGCGCCGACCTGAACGTCGCGATCGGCCTGTCCCGGCTCGGCTTCCGCGTGGGCTACGTGAGCCGCGTCGGCCGCGACTCGTTCGGCGGCTACGTGCTCGACACGCTCGCGCGCGAACGCATCGACGCGTCGTGCGTGACGGTCGACGACCGCTACCCGACCGGCTTCCAGCTGAAGTCGCGCAACGACGACGGCAGCGATCCGACCGTCGAGTATTTCCGCAAGGGCTCGGCGGCGAGCCACCTGTCGTGCGACGACTACGTGGCCGACTACGTGCTCGGCGCGCGTCACCTGCACCTGACGGGCGTCGCGCCGGCGATTTCGGCGACGTCGTGCGAGCTTGCGTTCCACCTGGCCCGCGAAATGCGTGCGGCCGGCAAGACGATCTCGTTCGATCCGAACCTGCGCCCGACGCTGTGGCCGTCCGCCGAAGCGATGGCGAGCACGCTGAACGCGCTCGCGGCGCTCGCCGACTGGGTGCTGCCGGGCCTCGCGGAAGGGCGGCAGTTGACCGGGCACGACGCGCCGGCCGACATCGCGCGCTTCTATCTCGCGCAGGGCGCGCGCGGCGTCGTGATCAAGCTGGGCGCGCAAGGCGCGTACTATCTGAGCGCCGACGGCCGCGAAGGCACGGTCGACGGCGTGCGGGTCGAGCACGTCGTCGACACGGTCGGCGCGGGCGACGGCTTCGCGGTCGGCGTCGTGAGCGCGCTGCTCGAAGGCCGCGGCGTCGAGCAGGCGGTCGCGCGCGGCAACCGGATCGGCGCGCTGGCGATCCAGGTGATCGGCGACTCGGAAGGCCTGCCGACCCGCGAGCAGCTCGACTGTCTCGAAAACGTCAGCAATCGGGCCGATCGCTTAGAGGAAAACTTCGCCGCGCAATGAGATGCCGTGCACGGCACAATCGCGGGCTATTTCATCGCTTTGCATGGGACCGTAGCCGGTGCTTAAGCACCCCGGTCGACTCAGGAGACACATCCATGACTGCCAATCTCGCCGCTCGCCGCTGGTGGATGATCATGCCGATCATCTTCATCACCTACAGCCTCGCCTATCTCGACCGCGCGAACTACGGGTTCGCGGCGGCGGCCGGCATCAACCAGGATCTCGGCATCAGCAAGGGCCTGTCGTCGCTGATCGGCGCGCTGTTCTTCCTCGGCTACTTCTTCTTCCAGATCCCCGGCGCGATCTACGCGGAACGCCGCAGCGTCAAGACGCTGGTGTTCTGGAGCCTCGTGCTGTGGGGCGCATGCGCGGCGCTCACGGGCGTCGTCAGCAACATCCCGTCGCTGATGGCGATTCGCTTCGCGCTCGGCGTCGTCGAGGCGGCCGTGATGCCGGCGATGCTGATCTACATCAGCAACTGGTTCACGAAGCGCGAACGCTCGCGCGCGAACACGTTCCTGATCCTCGGCAACCCGGTCACGGTGCTGTGGATGTCGGTGGTGTCGGGCTATCTCGTGCACGAATTCGGCTGGCGCCACATGTTCATTGCCGAAGGCGTGCCGGCGATCCTCTGGGCCGTGTGCTGGTGGTTCCTCGTGCAGGACAAGCCCGCGCAGGCCAGCTGGCTCACCGCGCAGGAAAAGCGCGACCTCGACGCCGCGCTCGCGGCCGAGCAGGCGGCGATCAAGCCGATGCGCAACTACGGCGAGGCGTTCCGCTCGCCGGCCGTGATCAAGCTGTGCGCGCAGTACTTCTGCTGGAGCATCGGCGTGTACGGCTTCGTGCTGTGGCTGCCGTCGATCGTCAAGAACGGGTCCGCGCTCGGGATGGTCGCGACCGGCTGGCTGTCCGCGCTGCCGTATCTGGCGGCGACCATCGCGATGCTCGCGGCGTCGTGGGCGTCCGACAGGCTCGGCTCGCGCCGCGGCTTCGTATGGCCGTTCCTGCTGATCGGCGCGGCCGCGTTCGCCGCGTCGTATGCGCTCGGCTCGACGCACTTCTGGATCTCGTATGCGCTGCTCGTCGTCGCCGGCGCCGCGATGTACGCGCCGTACGGCCCGTTCTTTGCGATCGTGCCGGAACTGCTGCCGAAGAACGTCGCGGGCGGCGCGATGGCGCTGATCAACAGCATGGGCGCGCTCGGTTCGTTCGTCGGCTCCTATTTCGTCGGCTACCTGAACGGCGCGACCGGCTCGCCCGTCGCGTCGTACGCGTTCATGAGCGCCGCGCTGGTCGCCGCGGTGATCCTCACGCTGTCCGTCAAACCCCAGGCGCGCGATGCGCAGCCGCTCGGCGCGCCGCTGCAAGGAAAAATGCCTCAATGAAGCCTCGTATCGTCGCCTACAAGCCGCTGCCCGACGACGTCCTCGCATATCTGCGCGAGCATGCGGAAGTCGTGCAGGCCGACGGCGCAGATGCGCTCGCCGCGGCGCTCGGCGACGCCGACGGCGCGATCGGCGCGAGCCTGAAGATCCCGCCGACGATGCTCGAGCGCGCGCCGCGGCTGAAGGCGTGGTCGACGATCTCGGTCGGCTACGACAATTTCGACGTCGCGGACCTGACCCGGCGCGGCATCGTGCTCGCGCACACGCCGGACGTGCTGACCGAGTCGACCGCCGACACGGTGTTCTCGCTGATCCTCGCGTCGGCCCGGCGCGTCGTCGAGCTGGCGGAGTGGGTGAAGGCCGGCCGCTGGCACCACAGCATCGGCCCGGACCTGTACGGCACCGACGTGCAGGGCAAGACGATCGGCATCGTCGGGCTCGGGCGGATCGGCGCGGCGGTGGCGCGCCGCGCGGCGCTCGGCTTCCGGATGCGGGTGCTGTACGCGAACCGCTCCGCGCAGCCGGACGCCGAGGCGCAGTACGGCGCGCGCCGCGTGACGCTCGACGAACTGCTCGCCGCGTCCGATTTCGTGTGCCTGCAGGTGCCGCTGTCGGACGAGACGCGCCACCTGATCGGCGCGGCCGAATTCGCGAAGATGAAGCGCGGCGCGATCCTGATCAACGCGTCGCGCGGGCCGGTCGTCGACGAGGCGGCGCTGATCGACGCGCTGCGCGCGGGCACGATCCGCGGCGCGGGCCTCGACGTGTTCGAGCGGGAGCCGCTCGCGGCCGACTCGCCGCTGCTGCGGATGAACAACGTCGTCGCGCTGCCGCACATCGGCTCGGCGACCCACGAAACGCGGCACGCGATGGCGCGCTGCGCGGCGGAAAACCTGGTCGGCGCGCTGGCGGGCACGCTGCGCGTCAATCTGGTCAATCCGGACGCGCTCGCGCATGCGTGAGCGCCGGCGCGTGACCGGCGGGGGCGGCGGGGGCGGATAGAGGCGGCGGTCTTGGTGCGGGAGGGCAGGCTGCGTTATGATCGCCCGCTCGTCGCATCGACGAACCGGCCGCGCGGCCGGCGGCGTGGTGCGACGGGCATCCGTGCCGGGTCCGGTGCGGCCGGCGCCATCCGGTTCAGGTGGCCGCAGCGGGCGAGCGCGCAGCACGATCGCGGCGACGCGGGCCGGGCGGCTTTCGTATCCAACAACAAAGGTCCGTCCGCAGACGAAGCGGCGCGGATCGTACGTCGCGAGGCACGACTTGAGCGATTCGCAACCTTCCACGCAGCGTCCCGCGACGATCAGCGACGTCGCCCGCGAGGCTGGTACCGGCAAGACCAGCGTCTCGCGCTATCTGAACGGCGAGACCCATGTGCTGTCCGCGGACCTGCGCCAGCGGATCGAGGCGGCCATCGCGCGGCTGAACTACCGGCCGAACCAGATGGCGCGCGGCCTCAAGCGCGGCCGCAACCGGCTGCTCGGCATGCTCGCGGCCGACCTGACCAATCCCTATACCGTCGAGGTGCTGCTGGGCGTCGAGGCCGCGTGCCACGCGCTCGGCTACATGCCGCTCATCTGCCACGCGGCGAACGAGGTCGAGATGGAGCGCCGCTTCCTGCAGCTGCTCACCACGTATCGCGTCGAAGGGCTGATCGTCAACGCGCTCGGCGCCGAGGAGGACGTGCTGCGCCCGCTGCGCGGCGGCGGGATTCCGGCGGTGCTGGTCGACCGGACGGTCGAGGGCTTCGACGCCGACCTGATCGGCCTCGACAACGGCGATGCGATCGAGATGGGCGTGCGGCACCTGATCGAGCGCGGTTTCGACGCCATCCACTTCGTCGTGCAGCCGTTCGAGCGGGTCAGCTCGCGGCGCCTGCGCGAGGCGGCATTCCGCGCGACGCTCGCCGCGCACGGCCGGCCGGTGCCCCGGACCGTCGTGCTCGACCTGAATGCACCCGAGGCCGCGGCCGCCGCGCTCGCCGATGTCGATGCGCGGATCGACGCGGCCGCGCAGCGGGGCACGCGCGCGGCGCTGTTCGCGGCGAACGCGCCGGTCGCGCTCGCGATCGCGCGGCATCTGCGCGCCCGCTTCGGCTCCGCGTGGCAGACGCAGGCGGCGCTGGTGTCGATCGACGATCCGGAGTGGGCGGAGCTGATCGGCATCACGGCGATTCGTCAGCCGACCTACGAGATCGGCTACAAGGCGGTGGAATTCGTCCACGAGCGGATCGACGGCGCGGCGGGCGACGCGCGCGTCGCGCTGCTGCCCGGCGAGCTGATCGCGCGCGCGTCGACCGCAAGCTGAGTATCATTCGGGGGCACGCAGCGCGTCAGGTGCGCTGCCCCGAACAAGGATTTACATGACTGTTTCCCCCTTCACGCTGGCGCTGCTGATCGCCGCCACGCTGATCCTCGCACTGCTGCCGCTCGTCCTTTACCGCATCCTGCGCAAGCCGCTGTCGCTCGACAAGCGCGACGCGATCGTCGGCGTCGCCGCGTTCACGCTGTTCGCGATGGTCGTCGAGCGCGCGTTTCACGGGATCGTGCTGAGCCAGGCGTCCGCCGGCGGCTGGCTCACGCAGCCGCTCGCGTTCGTCGCGTACGGCGCGCTCACGGCCGGCGTGTTCGAGGAGGCCGGTCGCTATCTCGGGATGCGCTACCTGAGCCGCCGCTACGGCGCGACGGCCGGCGACGGCCGCGCGGTCGGCTACGGGCTCGGTCACGGCGGCGCGGAAGCATGGTTCGTCGGCGTGCTCGTCTGGGGGCAGTGGATCTATCTCGCATGGCTCGCGAATCACGGCCAGCTCGACGCGCAGCTCGCGGGGCTGCCGGGCGATGCCGTGCTGCGTCTGCACGTGATGCTCGCGACGCTGTCGGCGCCGTCGATCGCGATGCTGCTGCTCGAGCGCGTCGCGGCGTTCGCGCTGCAGGTCGCGCTGTCGATGCTGATGTGGCGGGGCATGCGCGCCGGCTCGCGCGGCGTGCTGCCGCTCGCGATCGCGCTGCACGCGCTGGCGCTCGCGCCGGCGCTGCTGTACCAGGTGCGGGCGCTGCCGGCCGGCTGGCTCGAGGCCGTGTATTTCGTGCTGGCCGCGGCGCTCATCGGCGTACTGGTGAAGACGTGCCGGCCTGCGCGCGCGGCGGCCTGACGGGAGGCGCGAGATGGAAGACTATCTGATCGAATGCGACAGCGCGGAATTTGCCGCGCTCGCGCGCGTGATCTGCGAGCTGTTCCCGGAGCAGACCCGCTTCGTCGAAAGCCGCGACGAACGCGGCCGCTTCCTGTCGGTGCACTGGCTCGCGATGCGCTTCGGCGCGACGCCGAAACGGATGACGCTCGACGTGCGCATCGCGCCGGCCGCGCTCGCCCGCTATCTGGCGATGCGGCCGATGCAGCGCGCGCGCAGCCACGCGGTGCTGCATGCGTACGTGGAAGCGATGCTGGGTTCGCTCGAAGAGCGCCATGCGGCGGGCGAGGCGATCGAGCGCAATGCGGAACTCGAACTCGACGAGGACTTTGCGTGAAGGTGGACGCCGCGGGCGTGCCGGCGCGGAGCCGGTGTGCGGCGTCGGGCGTTACGCGTTACGCGTCGCGGTAGACCTGCGCGAAGCGCTGCGCTTGCACGACGCCGTAGTCGCCGGGCGCGTACTGCATCACCCAGTCGCCCGCGACGCCGCGCAGCGTGTCGCCGTTCGCGGAGCGCGCGATCGTGAACGGCTCGTCCATGCGCTTCGCGAGAACCACCGCCGGCCGGTTCCGGTACGCGCCCGGCTCGCCGTGCGCGAGCGCCGGATCGGCCGGCAGGTATTTCGCGTCGAAGCGCGCGCGCGACACGACCCAGCGGTCGCCGGTCGAGCCGGTGATCAGCGCGTCGCCGGCCACGTAGCGGTTCGGGCCTTCGAGGCTCATCAGTTCGCCGTCCCCGGCCGCGAAGGCGACCGCGACGGTCTCGTCCTTGACGACGCGCCGGGCCTGCGGATCGGTGCCGAGATCGAGTTGCTTGAGTTCTAGCATGGCGAAGAGTGCGGGAAAAGCGTGGAGCTTATCCCGAAATCGGCGCGCCGTGTGACGCGCCGGTTCCGGCGGCAGCGGCAGGCGCTCGGCCGCTCAGCCGTGCGCGAGCCGCGCGGTGGCGATGGGTGTCAAGGCTGCGCGGGCGCGCTGGCGGCCGGCGCGGCGGCTGCCTTGCCTTCCCGGGGCGCCGCCTTGGCCTTGCCGCGCGGCTCGCCGCCGTGGTGCAGCCAGTTGCGGAACGTCGTGTCGGCCAGCGCCTTCTGGTCGGCCGGGAAGCTCGCGTAGAGCGGCCCGAACGCGTCGGCCAGCTTTTTCGCGCCGTCCGCATTGGCCTGCGCGAGCTCCGCGTACTGCTTCATGTCGTCGATCGCGGATGCGTTGCGGTTTTCCATCCGCTGACGGTACAGGCGGCCCATCGTTTCGCCGTTTGCGCGCATCGCGTCGGCGAAGGTCTTCCACTGCGGCTCCTGCGCCGGCGTGATCTTCAACTGGCTGTGCAGGTACGTGATGCGTTGCTCGACGCGTGCTTCGTGGCGCGCGGCGCGCTGTTCGGCGCTGGGCGCCGACGCGGCGGGCATCGAGGCCGGTTGCGGCTGGCTTTGCGCGAAGGCGCCGGCGGCCGCGGCGAGCATCGCAAGGGTGAGCGAAATATTCTTCATGGTGGCTCTCCGGGTAGTGTCGTGCGAGCGGGCGCGGGCGCGCATCTCGCATCGCCCGATATTAGTAGCACGTCGGCTGCAACCCGGCAGTGAAAGCGACACTTGCTTACATCGGATACTTGTCGAAATCGATGTTGGTGGGGCGCACGGTGGGGCGGGGGCGTTCGGTTGGGGCGTCGTGCCATATCGCGCTGCCTGCGACACCTGCGATGGGCCGGCCGCGTCATGCCGGCGTGCGACATCGGGAAGCCGCTCCCGCGCCATGCCGTGTGGGCGGGTCGCGGGTTCGGCGCTATCATCGCGTCACGTTCCATTTCGCCGGCGCGCTGCACGCCGGCCCAGCCTCATGCGTCCACCTCGCCTCGACCAACTCGACGACCTCGACCGGCAGCTCGTCGCGCTGCTGCAAGCCGATGCCCGCGCGAGCGTCGCCGATCTCGCGCGCCAGCTCGACGTCGCGCGCACGACGGTCGTCGCACGAATCGCGCGGCTCGAGCGGACCAACGTGATCGCGGGCTACAGCGTGCGGCTCGGGCAGGACGTGCTCGACGCGAGCATCTATGCGTATGTCGGCATCATTCTCGCGCCGAAGTACGGCAAGGACGTGCTGAAGAAGCTCGACCGGATGCCCGAAGTGCAGCTGCTGTGCGCGGTGAGCGGCGAATACGACTACGTCGCATGGCTGCGCGCCGATTCGCCGGAGCGGCTCAATGACCTGCTCGACCAGATCGGCGCGCTCGAAGGCGTCGAGCGCACGACGACGTCGATCATCCTGTCGCGCAAGATCGACCGCGGCACGATCGGTGGATGATGAGGCGCATGCGTGCTTCATGCGTGACGCCGTGGCGCGATGTGGGTCGTTGCGCCGGGTGTTTCTTCGTTTCCCTCTGGTGACGCGGGCCGCGGCGGGGGGAGGTCGGGGCGCGTTGGCCGTTTCTTCGCTTGTGTTGGATGGCGTCGGCTGCGGCGCGTAACGTCGGGTCGCGCTCGCTGTTTCTTCGTTTCTCGCCGGTGGCGTCGGCTGCGGCGTGTTACGTCGGCTCGTGCCGGCTGTTTCTTCGCTTTGGTCCGGTGACGCCGGCTGCGGCGGGTGATGTCGGGCCGTGCCCGATGTTTCTTCATTCTCTCTACCGACGCCAGGACCGACGCGTTACGTCGAGCTGCGTCGGCTATTCCTCGGTTTCTCTCCGTGACGCCCGCGCAACGAGCGCATTGCGTCGCGTCATGTCAGGCCTCTTCGCGCATGCATCGGTGCGGCGAACGCGTGTCGGCGCGCGTCATGATGTCTCGCCTCTGTCCCGCATTGCGGCTTCAGCACGCCCCCATTCGCTTCATACGCCCGCGCCAGCCGCTTGCCCAGCGACATACCTGCGATTTTTATACGATATCGTCGAAACGACGAAACTATTCGTCAATTAGTCGAATTTATCGGTCGTTTCGCATCATTCTTCGTCTTGGAACTGATTTTGCGCATCCCTAGACTGTGTGCATGGCTCAACGCCGTACACAACACAACCCATCATCAGGAGATAAGCGCATGAAAATCGCCATCGTCGGCGCAGGTCTGATCGGCCACACCATTGCTCACATGCTGCGTGAAACCGGCGACTACGAAGTCGTCGCGTTCGATCGCGACGCGGATGCGCTCGCGAAGCTGTCGCGCGAAGGCATCGCGACGCAGCGTGTCGATTCGGCCGACGCGAATGCGATCCGCGAAGCGGTCAAGGGCTTCGATGCGCTCGTCAACGCGCTGCCGTACTACCTCGCGGTCAACGTCGCGGCCGCCGCGAAGGCGGCGGGCGTCCATTACTTCGACCTGACCGAGGACGTGCGCGCGACGCACGCGATCCGCGAGCTGGCCGACGGTTCCGATCGCGCGTTCATGCCGCAGTGCGGCCTCGCGCCGGGCTTCATCGGCATCGCCGCACACGAGCTCGTGAACGGCTTCAGCGAGGTGCGCGACGTGAAGATGCGCGTCGGCGCGTTGCCCGAGTACCCGACCAACGCGCTGAAGTACAACCTGACGTGGAGCGTCGACGGCCTGATCAACGAATACTGCCAGCCGTGCGAGGCGATCCGCGACGGCCGCAAGCAGTGGGTGCAGCCGCTCGAAGGCCTCGAGCACTTCTCGCTCGACGGCACCGAATACGAAGCGTTCAACACGTCGGGCGGCCTCGGCACGCTGTGCGAGACGCTGTCGGGCAAGGTCGAGACGCTCGACTACAAGTCGGTGCGCTACCCGGGCCACCGCGACCTCGTGCAGTTCCTGCTCGAGGACCTGCGCCTGTCGACCGACCGCGACACGCTGAAGTCGATCATGCGCCGCGCGGTGCCGTCGACCAAGCAGGACGTCGTGCTCGTGTTCGTCACGGTGACGGGCGTGAAGGACGGCCAGCTGGTGCAGGACGTGTTCACGCGCAAGATCTTCGCGAAGGACGTGTGCGGGATGCACATGAGCGCGATCCAGATCACGACGGCCGGCGCGATGTGCGCGGTGCTGGACCTGTTCCGCGAGAAGAAGCTGCCGCAGCACGGCTTCATCCCGCAGGAGAAGGTGTCGCTGAAGGCGTTCCTCGCGAACCGCTTCGGCAAGCTTTACGATGGCGGCACGATGGAGCGCGTGCACGCGCTGGCGTGACGCACGCGTCTTTGGTACGAGGGTAAAGGCGACGCCGGGAGCGCAACAGCGCTTCCGGCGTTGTCGTTTCGACGCAGGCGCCGCGTCGCGCGGCGTCAGGCGGGCAGGGGAGCGTTCAGGCCGACCGCGACGCGCCGGCGGCCGGTTGCTCGTGCGGCTGCGCGAGGCGGTGCAGCAGCGCGTCGATGTCCGCGTCGGTCGGCGCGGTGTTGTCGAACATCACGAGCCCTTCGCATTCGGCGCCGGTCGGCACGAAGCGGCGCTGCCGGTATTCGTCCCAGTGCGCGAGCTTGTACGCGTCGTTCGGGTTGCCGCGCGCGACGATCCGCTGGTGCGCGACGTCTTCCGGCACATGCACCCAGACGACCGTCAGCGTGACCTCGGGGCCGATGCCGAGCCACGCGCGGTCGAAGATGCGCCGGTCGCGCACCTCGCGCGACAGCGGCCCGACGACGAGCGCGCCGATGCCGAGCGCGAGGTTCTCGCGCGCGGTGTCGAGCAGGCCCTGGTATTCGGGATCGCGCAGGTGCTTCAGGTAGAGCGGGCTGTCGCGGTCGTTCGGGTCGTGGGTGAGGGCGCCCATTGCCGCCGAGCTGTAGCGGCCGTACAGCGTATCCTTGTCGAGCAGGCAGAAGGCCTCGCCGGTTGCGCGCATCAGCGGCCCGATGAGCCGTTTCGCGAGCGTGGTCTTGCCGGTGCCGGCGTGGCCGCAGAAGAACACCAGATGCGTCACGAGGGCGTGCTCCCCGATCCGGGCCGGTCGGCGCCGTTGAGCTTCGGGTCGCGCGGATACACTTCCGCTTCCAGCCACATCGCGTTGATGATGCCGAAGCCGAGCGCAACGCCGATGCCGAGTATCCACGAGAAATACCACATGGGTCCGTCTCCTTGACGCTGAAGTAATGAAGCCGCGCAGGCGGGCCGCGGGCGGGCGTGTGGGTGCGTACCCGCGCATGCTGCGGCGCACGCAGCCCGATCATGACCAATAACGGCGCGCCGCGCAAGCCGCGCCGAAGCCGGACCGGACCTGCGGCAAACCGGTAAACTGGCGAATGAAACCGCAACATGATGGACACCATGCTGATCAACTGCGCTGCATACCAGGACGGCCGCAAGCTGGCCGACATCGACATCGACGCCATCAGCGATTACGTGTCGAAGCCCGAGTGCTTCGTGTGGGTCGCGTTGAAGGACCCGACGCCCGCCGAGCTCGAGCTGATGGGCGAGGAGTTCGGGCTGCACGAGCTCGCGCTCGAGGACGCCCGCAAGGGCCATCAGCGGCCGAAGATCGAGGAATACGGCGACTCGCTGTTCGCAGTGCTGCACACGGTGGAGTTCGACGGCGACGGCGAATTCAACGTCGGCGAGCTGAACGTGTTCGTCGGGCCGAACTACGTGCTGTCGGTGCGCAACCACACCGAGCGGGATTTCCGCGCGGTGCGCACGCGCTGCGAGCGCGAGCCGCACCTGCTGCAGGAAGGCTCGGCGTTCGTGTTCTACGCGCTGATGGACCAGGTCGTCGACCGCTATTTCCCGGTGCTCGAAACGCTCGGCAACGAGCTCGAGGAGCTCGAGGACCGCATCTTCGCGAAAGCGACGCCGGCGGCGTCGCGCGCGATCATCGAGGACCTGTATTCGCTGAAGCGCCGGCTCGTGATGCTGCATCAGCACACGGCGCCGCTGCTCGAGCCGCTCGCGAAGCTGACGGGCGGGCGCATCCCGCAGGTCTGCAGCGGGATGGAGCACTACTTCCGCGACGTGTACGACCACCTGCAGCGGATCGTGAGGACGATCGAGGGGCGGCGCGAGATGGTCGTGACGGCGGTCCAGGTCAATCTCGGGATGATCTCGCTCGCGGAGAACGAGGTGACCAAGCGGCTCGGCTCGTTCGCCGCGCTGTTCGCGATTCCGACGATGATCGCCGGCATCTACGGGATGAACTTCAACAACATTCCCGAGCTGCACTGGACCTATGGCTTCTACGGCTGCATCGGCGTGATGGTCGTGGCCGATCTCGCGCTGTGGTGGCGCTTCAAGCGGGCAGGGTGGCTGTAGCCAGCGCTAGCGCGGCGCGTGCTTGCCGACCACGACGCGCCACGGACGCACGCGCCACGACTTGACGAGGCCGTTCTGCACGTAAGGATCGGCGCGCGCGAACGATTCGGCCACTTCGGCCGAATCTCCCTCGAAGACGAGCACGGCCTGGTCGGCCGGGTCCGAGAACGCGCCCGCGAGCACCAGTTCGCCGCGCTCGGTGGCGGCGTGCGCGAGCGCGAGATGCTCGGCACGGAAGGGCTCGCGCCGCGACAGGTAGTCGTCGACGAGTTCGTAGATCAGCTGGTAATGCATGCGTCGCTCCGGGGAAGTCGGTTGCCTCACGGTCGGCGGGTTGTCTTGGCTCAGTATAGGGTGCGGTTCGCGGGTCGGCGCGGTGGTTTGCGGCTCGGGCTGCGTGGGCGATTCGGGCCGATGCGGACGATATGATCGAGCGGCATTGTGTCTCCCCATTATTTGCAACTAACGGTCTTTTTCCCGGCTTCCATCCTATTGACGCGCGTTGCTGCGCCTGAATGTGCTTCTCCAAAACCGTCTTCAGCGCGGTGGTTCATCGCTCGTTTTTCGCATATTCCAGATTCGTTTTTCATGCCGTCAACATGGTCGAACGGCATATCGGGAAAGGGGGCCGAAAGCGACGATCGCCGCTGGTCTCGAGACGATCCGAGGCCGTTTTCATTGACAGGAATGCGACCTATGCTGAACGAATCCGGTGCGAACGCCGTTCGCCCGATTCGTTCAGACGAGGTGTGCCATGTCCATGTCTGCGACCCTGCAGGACTGCCTGCGGCAGAAGTCCTCGCGGTACGAAGTCGTGTACCACCCCTATAGCCATACGAGCATGGAGACCGCCGCCGCCGCGCATATCCCCGGCGAACGGCTCGCCAAGACAGTTCTGCTCGAGGACGATCAGGGCTACGTCGCCGTGGTGCTGCCGACGTCGCATGCGATCCGGTTCTCCGACCTGTGGATCAAGACCGGCCGGCATCTCGTGCTCGCGAAGGAGCTCGAGCTGCGCGAGCTGTTCAAGGACTGCGATGCGGGCGCGCTGCCGCCGGTCTGCATGGCCTACGGCATGCAGACGTTCCTCGAGGAACACCTGGCGATGCAGCCGGAAGTCTATTTCGAGGCCGGCGACCACGAAGCGCTGATCCACATGACGCAGGACGAGTTCCTGTCGCTGATGGAAACCGCCGAGCGCGCGCATTTCTCGCACAAGATGCTCGGGATGTGGGTGTCCTGACGGGTGTGTGGTGCTTGCGATTCGCAGTTCGTGGCTCGCTGGGAAGATCGGGAACGGCGCCGTGCGGGCTGCGGTCGCGAGTTTGGACGCGGTCCACTGGGGGTCGATAGACGGCTACCGTTCGGGGCGAACTGCGGGGACGGGGTCTGTTGGTCGTTGGTGGAATCCTTGATTTGACATAATCATTATTATCAGTCGGAACGATGTAACGGCCATTTAGTAATGTCCGGTTTGAGCCAGTTAGAAATGTCCGGTTTGGGACTCCGCGAGGCGCATGCTGTGGCGCGCGCACACGACAGAGCCTGTGATGAACGAACCCGGACTGATGACGATCAGCATGAACGAACTGCAGCGTGTCAAGATCATCGAGGCGGTTCTCGAAGGACGGCTCAGCGGCGTGCGTGCTGCCGATCAGTTGGGACTGGGCGAGCGTCAGGTTTCGCGCCTGAGACGCCGCTTCGAGGCGTTGGGGGCTGCGGGTCTGGTTTCGGCCAAACGTGGCAGGCCGAGCAACAGACAATTGCCAGTGGACGTGCGGGCTCGCGTGATCGCCATCATCCGCGAGCGCTATGCCGATTTCGGGCCGACGCTGGCGCGCGAGAAGCTTCACGAGTGTCACGGCATCCTGCTGGCCAAGGAGACGTTGCGGCAATGGATGTACGATGCCGGGCTCTGGGTGCCGCGCGCGCAGCGTCCGCCGAAGGTGTACCAGCCGCGCAACCGTCGCGCGTGCTACGGGGAGCTGATCCAGATCGATGGCAGTGACCATCACTGGTTCGAGAAGCGGGCGCCAGCGTGCACGCTACTGGTGTTCGTCGACGACGCGACCAGCCGGCTGATGGCGCTGCACTTCACGGCGACCGAATCGACCTTCAGCTATTTTGAGGCGCTGTCCAAGTATCTGGATTCGCACGGCAAGCCGGTGGCGTTCTACAGCGACAAGGCCAGCGTTTTTTACGTGAAGAAGCGCTCGGAGACCGCGGGCAAAGGCGTCACGCACTTCGGGCGAGCGATGTACGAGCTGAACATCGACACGTTCTGTGCGAACTCGAGCCAGGCGAAGGGGCGCGTCGAGCGCGCCAACGGTACGCTGCAGGACCGGCTCGTGAAGGAGCTTCGGCTGCGCGGCATCAGCACGCGGGAAGCCGCCAATGCGTACGCGCCCTCCTTCATCGTGGACTTCAACCGGCGTTTCGCGAAGCCGCCGGCGAGCGATTACAACGCGCACCGGCCACTGCGCGATGACGAGGACCTGCGGCAGATCCTGGCCTATCGTGTGCCGCGCAAGGTGACGAATTCACTCACGGTGCAGTACGACCGTGTGATGTACCTGCTGGAAGACACGGCGGTCAATCGCCGCCTGATCCATGAGTACGTGGAGGTCGTCGAGTATCCCGATGGCGTGATCGAGGTGCAGGCCGACCGCACGGTGTTGCCGCACACCGAATATGACCGCATCACGAAGATCGACCAGGGCGCGGAAATCGACAACAAGCGGCTCGCGAGCGCGCTGGAAGTGGCGCGGCAGGTTCAGGCGATACGTGATGACCGGCGCGCGGCGGGCTCGCCTTCCCGCACGCATATCGGTGAAGCGGTCCGTGCGAAGAAGGCGCTCGTCGGGCTGAAGAAGCAGCGTGCCATCGAGGTCGCCGACCTGAACCAGGCCGTTCTCGATATCAGCGCAAAAGAAGTGAGGGAACGGGGGGGCGGCTGCGCCGCCCCACCCCCAAAACACAAACAAAACACAAATAGAACCAAGGCAAAAACGACGTCAAAACCGGACATTTCTATCTAGCCGGAACCCGGACATTTGAATCTGGCTTTGACAAGCGATTGTAAGAGCAAAGTAGTAATGTCGCGTTTCCGCTAAATAATCGAGGCTGTAGCCGGGTGTCGGCTCAAACGGCCAACCGGCTGGAATTGACGACGCGGCAGATTCGCCGCTCGGCCACGACCGACTCGAGCACGGATTGCTTCTGCGATGTTTGCGTCCGTGCTGCGGACACCTGACATCCCACGAACCAGATTGACGCAAGGAAACGTCTCAAGCGCAGATTGCCATCACGCACTTGCCGCATCGAGACAACCTGCGTTTCACGTCACGCGTCCGTGCCGCCCTCGAGCGCCGCCTCCACCAGCCTTTCAATAGTGTCATCGTGCCGAAACCCGGCCTCGAGCGCTCGCCTATCCACGAGCGGCGGTTGCCGTCCAAAACGTTGCTCGATCTGATCCACGGGCGCGTAGTCGATCGTGAACGCGCCGAAGCGCCGGCGCAACGCATCGACGATCTCTCCCACGGAAAGATGCAAGACGGGCGGCGTCCACACGCGGCCCGTATGCAACGACGCCGCCGGCATGCGCGCGGCGTGCAGCAGGTTGTCCACGCAGCATCTTCGCGACATCCACCATGCGGTAGCGTCGGGCGACACGGGGCACGTATAAGCCTCGCCGCGCTGTGCCATGCGAAAGATCTGGCTCATGAACGCCGACCCATGTCCCGACGACAACTCCGGCCGCGCCACGATGCCGGGCAGCCGCAGCGCGCGGCCGTCCAGCTCGCCGCGACGCGTCCAGTTCGCAAGGATCAGTTCGCCGACCAGCTTGTGCGTACCGTAGCTCGTGGCCGGGTGCGGCGCCGTGTGCTCATCGACAAAGTTCGGCAACGGTTCGCCCAACACCGCAACGCTGCTCGCGTAGACCACGCGTGCCGCGTACCCGTCGTGCAGCACGGCCTGCTTCGCGAGAAGTTCGAACAGCGTGAGCATGCCCCACAGATTGACGCTGTCGCCGGCAGCCGGCTCGGCTTCCGCTTGCGCGCCGGGCATGCTTGCCAGATGAAAGACGACGTCCACTGGTCTCGCGAGTAGCGGCTCGAGAATCTCGGGGCGGCCGAAATCGCCGGCCACCGCCGTGACGCGCGTGTCACCTGGCGCGCGCTCCACTCGTCGATCGATCAGCACGAGTTCCGACACATCGCCGGACTGCGTGATGCCATCGTGCAGCAAGCGCTCGACAAGCGCCCTCCCAACGAATCCTCCCGCTCCTGTGACGAGCACTCTCATGATCGCAGCGCCTCGCTTGTGACCTCGCTTGTGATCTCATCCCTGACCTGCTCTGCGTCGCGAGACGCGCGCACGACCTGCTGGTCGATCGACCCGAACGGCGTGCCGCCCGCGTCGTCGCGAGCCGTCATGCGAACGCGGTCGCCAAACTGCATGAACGGTGTGTGTGCCTTTCCTTCATCGATCATCTCGATCACGCGCCGCTCGGCAATGCACGCGGACCCGGCGCCGCGGTCCACGTTCGACACCGTGCCGGAACCGACGATCGTCCCCGCCGACAGCCTGCGCGTACGCGCCGCATGTGCGATGAGCTCGCCGAACCCGAAGCTCATTTCCCCGCCGTGCGGATGCCCGAACCAGCGCTCATTCCAGTCCACGTGCAAACGCAGATGCACGCGACCGTCGCGCCAATGCTCGCCCAGTTCGTCCGGCGTGACCGCGACGGGCGCAAAGCTCGTGGAGGGCTTGGCCTGCAGAAACCCGAAGCCGGTCTTCATCTCGCGCGGCCCGAACGCGCGCAGGCTCCAGTCGTTGAGCTGCACGATGAGGCGCACGCGCCGAACCGCATCGTCGGGCGACACGCCCATCGGCACGTTTGCCACCACCACGCCGAACTCGCCTTCGAAGTCGATGCCGTCGTGTTCGTCCGGCAAGGGCACGTCGTGGTGCGGCCCGAGAAAATCATCGCTTGCGCCCTGGTACATCACAGGCACCGTGTCGAACTCGGGGATGGGCGGCGTATTGAACGCCTGTTCCATGAGGCGACCGTGATTCAGGAACGCCGAGCCGTCGCACCACTGCGGACTGCGTGGCAACGGCGCAGCGCAAGCCTGCGGATCGAACGGGCGTGCGTCGGGCAACGCGCCCGCATTCAGCGCGTCGTAACGTGCCGCGAGTAGCGGCGCGACTGCGTCCCAACGTTGCAGCGCATCGAGCAACGTCGGCGCGATCGGTGCGGCGTCCACGGCATGACGAAGGTCACGCGACACGAGCAGCAGGCGGCCGTCGGCGCCGTCCGGCAACGAACTGAATTTCATCGTGCCTCCCTCTCCGTCCGGCTCGCGAGCGCGGCGGCAATCGCCGGGTCGTAGACGCCGTCGATCAACACGAACAGCATCCGGCACATGCGTCCCGAGCGATTCGCCCACGCATGGTTGGTCCCCCGTTGAATCACCACGTTGCCCTGCTTCAGCACGACCTCGGCGCCGTCGAGTATCAACGTCATCTCGCCTTCGATCACGACGCCATAGTCGATCGACTCCGTGCGATGCATGAGCGGATGCGGCGAGTCGGCCTGGACGGTCGATGCATCGGCGTTGCCGATCTGGCTGAACGCCGCATGCATGGCCGCGGCGCCGTGCGCGAGAAACTCCGGCGTGTCGGGCGGAATGTCGATGAAGCGCACGCGCGTGCCGTATCTCGGCGGCGGCAACATGAGCTCGCCGATGGTGGGATCGGAGCCGTTGTTCACCACCGCGGGGCTTTCCGACGTGCTCCAGACTTCGTGGAATACCGTGCCGGGAATCGCGGCAATTTCCGCGACGGTGGACAACGGACCATCGGACATGACGATCGCCCGGCCGTTGGCGTCATGGCCGGTCACGACGCGACGAATGGTGGAAAAGCTCATGCTGCGCGCTCCGCATCGGGTTGTTCGAGAATCGCGACGGCGCGCGTCCAGCCGGCGGAAGCGCCGCGGATCTTGTGCGGGAAGCAACTGATCGTGAAGCCGGCGGGCGGCAACGCTTCGAGGTTGTGCAGTTTCTCCAGATGGCAGTAGCCGATGTCGCGGCCGGCCTTGTGCCCTTCCCAGATCAGCGACGTATCGCCCGTCTGCGCAATCTTCGTCGCGGTGTAGGAGAACGGCGCGTCCCAACTCCAGGCGTCGGTGCCCGTCAGGCGCACGCCGCGCTCCAGCAGATACATGGTGGCCTCGTAGCCCATGCCGCAGCCCGCGTTCACGTAATCGCCGTGCCCATAGCGCGAGCCGGCCCGCGTGTTCACGACGACGATGTCGAGCGGCTGCAACGCGTGGCCGATACGCGCCAGTTCGGCCTCGACATCGGCGGCGCTCGCGACGTAGCCATCGGGGAAATGGCGGAAATCGAGCTTCACGCCGGGCTGGAAACACCACTCCAGCGGCACCTCGTCGATCGTGATGGACGGCCGCGCCTCGCCGAGCCGTGCGTCCATGGTCGAATGGAAATGCCAGGGCGCGTCCAGATGCGTGCCGCTGTGCGTCGTGAGCGTGACCCATTCCGCGGCGGCAGCCTCGCCGTCGGGATAATCGTCGGCTTTCGTGCCCGGCAGCATGGCCATGAATTCGGGCAACGTGTCTGCGTGCTTCTGGTAGGTGATCTTCGGCGCGAGCGGCGGCGGATCGGACAGCACGTCGTTCTCCAGATAAATGGAGAGATCGACAAACCGGCGAACGGGCTTCATGCGTTGACTCCTTGCGTATCAGGACGGCCCTCGAGCCGCGAAAAGCAGAACACCGCCGCCACCGCGATCATGGCCGCCGCAATGCCCAGGCTGCCGTAGCCCGAATGCTTGACGAGCGTGCCGCCGAGGAGCGGCCCGATTGCGGCGCCCGTCATCAGCATGGCGGGCGTCGCGGCAACGGCGCGTCCGGTACGGTCGATGCGGGCGAGCATGCCGAACGCGAAGGTATGGGTGAAGATCATCACGGCGGCAAAGACGGCGGTGGCCGCGGCATACGGCCCGACGGTCGCGCTGTGCGTGATGATCAACGCAAGCGCCGCCTGTAAGATGGGACCGCCCTGCACCACCCTGCGCCCCGCGATGCGCCGTTCGAGCAGCCCCGCCACCGGTGCGGGAAACAGGTTGACGAAGCCGAGCGCGATCAGCGTGCCCGTCACGGCGCCGAAGCCGAAACCGTGGTCGAGCCCGATGCGCTGCACGAAGCTGAAGAGCATCGACTGCGTGAGCCCCATGCATCCCACGCCTGCCATGCCGAACCAGACCGCGCGCGCGAAGCGCGGCTCGGCGACCGACGCCGTGCTGCGTTGCGCGCGAATCGACGGGAATGCCAGGGCGCAGGCAATCGCCGCCGTAGCCATGATCCCCGCGAACACGCGAAACAGCATGGCGCCGCCGTGTTGCGCGATCAACGCAGGCGTGCCGCCCAGAAACGCGATTGCGAAGATGCCGAGCGCGAGCCCCGCGCCGGCGAACAGGCGATGCGGATGGCGGCTGCGTCCGATCGTGCCGTGTGCGAAGCTCAGCCCGCAGCCCACGGCGATACCGGCCAACGCATGCAGCACCGCCATCGCCGCATAGCCGTCAATCGACGCGATGCCGACGAACGCGAGCGTCGCCGTGCCGAAACCGAGCGTCGCCATGACGCGTGCCGGCAGACGGTTCAGGCGCGGCGAGAAGAACAGGCTGCCGACGACGGCCCCCGCCAGAAACAGCGTGGCGAGCAGGCCGGCCTGCTGTGGGTCGAGCCGGTATGCGCCGATCAGGGTGCCCACCCATACCGGCAAGGCGACCAGATCGACCATGCCGGCACAGTGCGAGACCATCAGGACCGCGATGCCGGATGCGCGCAGGCGGGTGCCCGCATCCGCGTCCGCATCGGCGCCGCCCGGCAGGTCGACGTGCGCGGCATGCGCCGCGTGTGCCGCAGAAAGGTTCGTTTCCATCGTGGCTCCGGTCGTCAGATCTGCTGCGCGAGCCGCTGGTGCGTCTCGTGCATGATGCGGGTGTGTTCAGCCTTGTCGCCGCCGCTGATCTCGATCTCGCCGAGGCGCCCGGAGTTTTCCACCACCATGCGGCAGCGCTCCCAGCGCCGCGCCTGGAAAGCCTGCAACGCCGCCTGCACCGTCGCGCCGCGTCCCAGCTCCTCGGCCAGCACGATGCCGTCTTCTATGCCGATGCCCGCGCCCGCGGCCATATGCGGCGTGGTGGCGTGCACGGCGTCGCCCACCAGCACCACGCGCGCGCTGAACCAGGGCTGCGGCAGCAGCAGGCTTTCCAGCGGACGATAGATGCAGTGCGACTGCGGTCCCACCTGCGCGCGAATGGATTGCACCAGCGGCGCGCCGAACGGCGCCAGCAGATCCGCGAGCATGCGCGGCCAGTGCGCGGGATCGACGCGCTCGTTCGTCGGCCGGTCTTCCGTGACGAAGACGTACATTTCTTCCTGCGAAACAGGATTGACGCCGACCTTCACCTTCTGCCCCAACCACATCGTGGCGCAGGCAATCTCCGCCGGCCGCGGCACGACCGCACGCCACACGCCCTGACCGGTGTAGCGCGGCTTGGGCGCATCCGGGAACACGGCATCGCGCACTTTCGAGTACAGGCCGTCGGCGCCCACCACGAGATCGTAGCGGCCGTGCGTGCCGTCCGTGAACGTCACGTCCACGCCGTCGTCGCGCTGCGCGATCTGCGAGAACGTGCAGCCGAGCCGCACGTGCACGCCGGCCGCACGCGTCGCATCCGCCAGAATTCCGGCCAGCGCGGGGCGCATGATGGCTCCGCCGCCGGGCACGTCGTCGCCCGCTACGCGCGGCGTCGGCAACGTGCCGATCGGATGGCCCGCGGCGGTGAAGAGGTTCACGCCGTCGCCGCCGTGGCCGTGTTCGAAGAAGGCGTCGAGCACGCCCACGGTGCGCAGGGCGCGCAGCGTCGGGCCGCCGATGCTGATGCCCGCGCCATACGAACGCCAGCCCGTGTCGATTTCCACGAGATCGACGCTCAGGCCGAGCTTCGCGCACTGGATCGCGGTCGTCATGCCGGCGAACCCTCCGCCGATGACGAGGATGCGCTGAAGGGAGGATGTCATAGGGGTGTCTCCTGGTGCTTTATGTGATCGATCGTGTGTCGTGCCGGACCAGCACGACGTAGCCGTCTTCCGTCACTTCGATGGGAACCGCGATCAGCCGCCGGCCGAGGCACGGTCCGAGCAGGCACACGCCGCTCGCCATGTCGAACTGCGCGCCGTGCGCGTGACAGACGATGCGCGTGGCGTCGCCGTTCAGATAGGCGTCCTTGCGCCAGGCCATCGGCGTGTCGCCGAAATGCGGGCAGGCGTCGCGCCAGGCATGAAGCTGCTCGCCGCGCCGCACGACGAAGATCGTGTCGCGCCCCGCTCCGTCGGGATCGAAGCCGCGCGCGCCGGGATCGGGCAGATCCGCGACGCTTGCCAGGCGTACTCGAAGCAATGGCTCGGACATGGTCGTGCGCGGTCAGTCCGCCTTGACGCCGGCCGGCGGCGCCGCACCCGGCGCCCAGTTCTCGCGATGCTGGAACAGGAACAGCTGCGATGTGTCCGCGCCCAGCGCGGCCTCGCGTGCGGTCCAGTCCGTATCGTGCAGGTCCATGTCGGCGTCGTACTCCACGTGGCAGCCGAACGGGCTGTTGAAGTACCAGAACCAGTTGGAGCCGAAGCGGTGACGCCCCGGCCCCCAGAACGACTGGTAGCCCTTCGCGACGAACCGCGTGCCTGCCTGAAGCACCTCGCTCGGACCGCCCATATGGAACGTGAAGTGTTCGCAGCCCTTCATGAACGGTGGCGTCTCGATCATGAACAGTGTGTGATGGTCGAGCGTGCCGGCCGGCTGCAGGAACGGGCCGACGCCCGTGAAGCGGTCCGTGCAGCGAAAGCCGAGCCGCTCCACGTAGAACGCCTCGGCGCGCGCGGCGTCCGGCACGAAGTAGACGACGTGCGAAAGCGTGCGCGGCGTGAGCGCGGCATCGTCTCGTGCGCCGACCACGTTCGGTGCGCGTTGCGCCGGCGCGCCGGGCGCGTTCACCGGCTCGGCGGGCAGCGAAAGCGGCCGGCGCTTCGTGAGCTGAAAGCCGATGGCAAAGCCCATGTCGTCCACCGATTCGATCGACCCGTCGGCGAGCGTGCGCACTTCGCGGTCGCGATGCAGCTCGCCGGCAATCGCATCGAGCGCCGCGGCGTCGGCCACGCCGTAGACGGTCTTGCGCAGCATGCTCGCCGTGCCGAGTGAAGGTGCGAGGCGCGCGTCGTCGCGATGCGCGATTTCGATGCCCGTGCCGTCGAGCGCTTCGAAGCGCCCGCCGGTGTCGTCGCGGCGCACCGGCACCAGGCCATAGTCGATCAGATACTGGCCGCACGCGGCGACGTCGTCCACGCCGAAGGCCAGCGTATCGAGTCCGATGATGTTCATAAGATTGCGTTCCAAGAAAAGGTGGATCAGCGTGCGGTGCGTCCGCCGAGGGTTTCGGCGACCCAGTCGGCGATGAAGTGCCCCGCGTTGATGGAGTTGTCGAAGCTCGAGTGCTGCACGCCGCCTTCGCGTTCGGTGAAGATCTTCAGTTCGCGCTTCGGGCTGTTCACGAGCTGCTCGTAGGTGCGATGCGCCCAGGCCACGGGAATCTGCGAGTCCTTCGAGCCGTGCGTGACGAGGAACGGCACCTTGATGCGTTCGACCACGCCGTCGAGATGCACGTCTTCCGCGATGCGCATGAAGTCGTCGATGTCTTTGGCGCCCCAGACCCAGCAGACGTGCTTCCAGTAATGCGGCACCGGGAAGTTGCCCTCGCGCTGCAGGCGCTTTTTCTGCACGTCGCGCCAGTCGTGATTCGCGCCCCATACGACGCCGCACGCGAAACGCGGCTCGAAGGCGACCGCGCGCGGACAGTAGTAGCCGCCGAGCGAGACGCCCTCCATGCCGATCCGCTTTGCGTCCACGTCGTCGCGCGTTTCGAGCCAGTCCACGATACGGCTCGCCCAGACCTCGGTGTTGTAGACCGCGTGCATGCCATGCAGCCGCAGCGCTTCGCCGGTGCCGGGCTGATCGACGATCAGCGACGACACGCCGCGCTGTGCGAGCCATGCCGGCAAGCCGACGAAGTACTTCATTTCCTTGGTCGAATCGAGGCCGTTCACCTGCACGAGCAGCGGGCTGCGCGCGCCGCCGGTCTGCTGCGCCTTCACGAGCAGGCCGGACAAGTGCCCATCGCCGTAGGGAATGGCCACGCGCTCGCAGTTTTCGCCGGTCAGCGCGATGGCCCGGTCGAACGTATCGAGCGAACGGCGGTACAGGTCGATGCGCCCGGGCGCATCGTGCGCAAGCATGCGTTCGGCCGTGATGAGATACATGGCGGCACGCCGGTATTTCTCGCCCGCGGAGAGCAGCCGTCCTTGCGCTTCATCTTCGCCTGCGAGGTCGCACAGGCGGTCGGCCGTCTTGACCCAGGCTTCGCGAAACGCGCGGGTGCCTTCCGCGTCGGGCTGGCGCGACGCCTCCATTAGCGGCGCGCACATGTCCTCGATTTCGCCCATGCGCGCGCCCATTTCAATGGCGAGATCGACGGACAGGTTCCAGACGTAGTTGGTAGGAAAGTAGCGAAACATACTGATTGCCTTCGTTGAAATGACGTATTGCTTGCGATGCGCGCGTAAGCGCTAGCCCTTGCGCCCGAAGCCGGGCCACAGCGGAATGGCGATGTTCAGCCACACGTTGTTGCTCTTCGATGTATTCGCGGCATACACGCCCTGCTGATAGTTGAGGTTGATGTTCCAGCTTCTCGCGTCGTAGACGAGCGACGGGCCGATGCCGAAGGTCCGCATGCGATTGCCCACGTTCGCGCCGTTGGCCTTGTCGTCGCTGAACTGGTTCAGATACTCGCCCACCACGCCGAGCTTCCAGGGGCCGAAGTTCCAGCCGGCCTCGAACTCGCCGACATAGCCATTGCCCGAGCGATAGTTCGTCGTGCCGTTCTTCGCGTTGAGCAGCAGGCGGTTGGCGATGCCGACGTCGAGGCCGTTGGGCGCGTTGTAGCGAATCGAGAACACCGGCTGCACCGACGTGTAGCCCACCGCGACGCTCGCCTTCACGGGGCTGTAGGAACCGTTCTCGAACGCGACGTCGATGCCCGACGCGATCGCAAGGTTCTGCGACAGGCGCCATTGCAGCAACACGGGTGTCAGCGTGATGTTGGCAAGGCCGTTCTGCGTGCCCGACTGCCCCGCTACGCTCGTATGCAGCGACACCACCGGAATGACGAGCTGCGTATAGACGTTCGCGCCCAGCAGATGAAACGGATAGGCCAGCAGCAGACGCGTCGTCTCGGAGAACACCGACGAATGAAACGGGATGGGCAGCTTCTTGCCGTCGTTGCCATAGAGGCCGTTCGAAAAGCTGTAGTTGAACTGCTGCAGCGCGAACAGGCCCGGAATCGGCGGAAGATTGGCGAAATTCGTGCCCACCGCGCCGGCGGGATACGGCGAAACCCCGCCTTCGAATGCCTGTGCCGGGTTCATCGAAACGGCTACCGATACTGCGCAGCCGATGGCCATTGCGGCCGATTTTTTCAACATGCTGTCTCCTCAACCTGGACGGCGTTCGTGCCGCGCGGCGTCTCTTTAGTAGTGGAAAGCGTGGCGTGCACGGCGCACGCACGAGTCGTACGTGCACGCTGAAAGTGCGCTGACGCTGGCCTCCCGACGCGATGCATGCGTGATCGCAGCGGGATGTGACATAGGTTAAGATAGGCCCACGTATTGCAGAAATGGATTCAATCCATACGCGCTATCGATGGTGTGAATACACTCAGGTGTAACCCTGTATGCCGCGCTCACACCGCGACAAGAATGAGAAGCACGGAGACACCCCGCATGCGGTTCAACAAGCTCGACCTCAATCTGCTCGTCGCGCTCGACGCGCTCTTGAGCGAACAGAACATCAGCCGCGCCGCCGAGAAAATCCACCTGAGCCAGTCAGCGACGAGCAACGCGCTTGCGCGGCTACGCGAATACTTCGACGACGAACTGCTCGTGCAGGTTGGTCGCAAGATGGAGCCCACGCCGCGTGCCGAGGCTCTAAAGGACGCCGTGCGAGACATCCTCGTCCGTGTGGATGCCACGGTGACGGCCCAGCCCGAATTCGTGCCCGCGCAGGCGTGTCGCCTGTTCCGGCTGTTCGTGTCCGACTACACGATGACGACGCTGATTCCGCACCTGTTCAGGCTCGCCTACGCGCAGGCGCCCGGCATCGGTTTCGATCTGCGCCCGCAGGTCGCCTATCCGCACCGGGTGCTGGAGCGCGGCGAAGCGGACCTGCTCATCATCCCCAAGGAATATTGCTCGACCGAGCATCCGGCCGAGGTGCTGCTGGAGGAAACGTTCTGCTGCGTTTTATGGGAGCACAGTCCGCTCGCAAAGGGCGAGCTGACCAAAGAGCGCTACATGGGCGCCGGGCACATCGTCGTGCAGGTCGGCGAAGGGCAGACCGCGCTCGAAGCCTGGTTCATGCAGCGGCTCGGCGTCGTGAGGCGCGTGGAGGCGAGCACGTACAGTTTCCTCTCGCCCGCGCATCTGCTCGTCGGCACGAATCGGATTGCCACGATGCACCGGCGGCTCGCCGAAGCGGCTGCGCGCGACCTGCCGCTCGTGTTGCGCGACGTGCCGCTCACCGTGCCCACGATGGAGCAGTCCGTTCAATGGCACAAGCATCGCACGTCGGACCAGGGCCTCATGTGGCTGCGCGCGCTGCTGAAAGAGGCCGTCGCGGCGATGGACCGCGCACGTCTTGGCGACGGCTAGATCGTCGCTGCGGGCTCGGTCGTGTTCGTGCGGGTGTTGGTCGCGGGTAGTCAGCAGCATGGCCGCGGGGGCGCTCGATATGCCGCAGTGGATGGCGAGCCGCAACATCACGCAACTCGAACCGCGACGCGCCGACTGCTCGTTTCGCCGAACCGAATGCAGTGTGGGTTTGGCGGGCTCGGAACGATGCCCACCGAAAGGTTAGCGGCGCACTGCCGCCAGTGCGCCACTCGATACGTCGAGCGCTTCGATCTTCGCGTCAGCCGGGAAGGCTGCGCTCGACACTAGCATCGTCAGTTAGCCCGGCCCACGACGT
Source organism: Burkholderia ubonensis (assembly GCF_001718695.1). Taxonomy (NCBI): domain Bacteria; kingdom Pseudomonadati; phylum Pseudomonadota; class Betaproteobacteria; order Burkholderiales; family Burkholderiaceae; genus Burkholderia; species Burkholderia ubonensis. The sequence goes on from NZ_CP013420.1 coordinate 780,588, forward strand.
ACCGATCGCAAACTCGAGCCGTGGTGCCCGGCGCAACCGCTGACGCCCGCATTGACGACACCGCCCGACCACAGGGCGGCGCGATGATTGACATCCGCGACGCCGCCCAACGCCGGCAAGCGTCGCCGACCCAACTCAAATCGCCACTTCAGGCGGCGCCTGCCGAAACAGCCGCGTAATCCAGCACAGATACACGAGCCCGAGCCCGAACCACACGAGGCCCAGCATGATTGCGGTTTTCTCGAGGCTCGCCAGCAGCCAGAGGTCGGCCACCGCGCCGATCGCCGGGAACACGAGCCCGCCGAACACGCCGATCCGGCGCTCGCCATGACGGCCCGACAGGTACAGGCGAATCACGCACAGATTGACGGCCGTGAATGCAAGGAACGCGCCGAAGTTGATGAACGACGTCGAGGTGGCGACATCGAGCTTCAACGCGATCAGCCCGACGATGCCGGCCAGCGCGATATTCACGGCCGGCGTCTTGAACCGCGGATGAATGACCCCGAAGATGCGCTTCGGCAGGATCTCGTCGCGGCCCATTGCATACAGCAACCGGCCGACGCTCGCTTGCGCCGAGATGCCGGACGCGAACTGCGCGAGGATCAGCCCGGCGAGGAACACCGTCACGAACAGATCGCCGCCGATCATCTTCGCCACTTCGAACGCCGCCGAATCCGTGTCCTTGAATTCCACGCCCGGATGCGCGAGCTGCATCGCATATGCTGCGATCACGAAAATTGCGCCGCCGATCAGCGCAATCAGCAGGATCGCGCGCGGCATGTTGCGTTTCGGATCGATCGTCTCTTCGGTGAGCGTCGACACCGCATCGAAGCCGAGATACGAATACGCGGCGATCGCCGCGCCGGCCATCGTTGTGCCGAACGGTACGTGCGGCTTGAAGAACGGCTCCGCCATCGCGATGCCGCCCGCGCCCGCCGCTGCCGATGCATAGTGCCAGCACAGCACGACGAACATCGCGACGATCGCGAGCTGCACGACCATCAGCACGATGTTGAAGCGCGCGGCCAGCTCGATGCCGACGATGTTCAGGCCGCTCGTCAACACGATGAACGCGACGATCCAGATCCAGGTCGGCACGTGCGGAAATGCCGCATTCAGATACGCGGCGCCGATCAGCCAGATCACCATCGGCAGGAAGAAGTAATCGAGCAGCGTCGCCCATCCGATCATGAAGCCGAGATGCGGATTGAACGTCTTGCGCGTGTACGTATAGGCCGAGCCGGCGGTCGGATAGAGCCGCGCGAGCTTGCCGTAGCTGAGCGCGGTGAACGCGATCGCGACCAGCGCCAGCAGATAGGCGAGCGCGGCCGTGTCGCCGCTGGCCTTGGCCAGCACGCCGTACGTGCCGTACACGATCAACGGCGCCATATAGGCGAGCCCGAACAGCAGCACGGACGGCAGGCCGAGCGTGCGCTTCAGCTGCAGCGGTTCATGGGTTGACGAGGCTTGCATGTTATCTCCCGGGCCTTCGCGGCCAATACGAATCTGTCTGCCGTCCGGCCGGCAACGCAATGGAACGAGCACGCACGGGCCGGGCGTCGCGCCCTGCTCCATGCGATGAATGGACTGCGGCTTGCGGTGCTTTCGGTTACTCGCCGCGCCGGCGCGGCGGCTCGATGGTGCGCGTGCGTTGTCCGTCGACCTGTTCGATGCGTGTCAGGCCGAGCGCCACGCGCGCGTCGTGCAGATAGTTGTAGTGCTCGCGGCTCGCTTCGAGGCGCGTCGGATCGATGCGCGCCTGCACGATCGCTTCGTCGCGGCCGAGCTCCAGCACGGTGTCGCCGAACGGATCGACGAGCGCGGAAAGGCCGGCGAACGTGAGGTCGTCGTCGCCGCTGCCGCAGCGGTTCACCATCAGCGCGAACATCTGGTTCTCCATCGCGCGCGCGACGATCGCCCGGCGATGCACGGGGCCGAACGGGTCCATGTTGCCGTTCGTCACGATCAGCAGATCGGCGTCGAGCGTGCCGATCGCGCGTGCCGTTTCCGGAAACTCGATGTCGTAGCAGATCAGCAGCCCCACGGTCAGCCCGTTCCACACGCAGGTCGCGAAGCGCTCGCCCGGTGTGAACACGCCGACGTCGGACGCCCACAGGTGCGTCTTGCGATAGTGCAGCACGATGTCGCCCTGCTCGTCGACGAGCACCGTCGTGTTGTAGAAGCGCTCGCCGTCACGCTCGGCAAGGCCGACCGCGACCGCAACGCCCTTGCGCCGCGCCGCGTCGCGCACCGCCGACAACGCGGGGCCGTCGAGCGTCTGGGCGACGTCGGCGACGTTCTCGCGCGTCGGAAAACCCGACAGCGTCGTTTCGGGGAACACGATCAGCCGGGTGCCCGCCGCCGTATCGGCGCGCTCGATCGTGTCGAGCACCTTGCGCGTGTTGTGCGCGACGTCGGCGTCGACGAGCGTCAATTGCGCGAGTTCTACCTGCATCAAACCTTCTCCTTCCAATTGGCTTTCGTTGGCGCGTCTGGTGCGCCGCACGGGCCGCATGCGCCGCGGCACAACGAACCGGAAGCGATTATCGGGGTATTATTTTTGACCTCAAATTCCCCGCCAGGGTTACCCCCACCGGAGCACACGATGGACTTCGAATGGCGAGATCTCGCCTTTCATCGGGAGATCGGCTCGGCCATCGAGGCGCTCGATGGCCCGCATTTCTGGGCGCGCCTCACGCGTGTCCTCGAGCGGCACGTCGCTTTCGACAACTGGGTCGCGCTGCTGTTCGCGCGCGATGCGGCGCCGCTGGTGCTCGCCGAACAGGCGCTGCCCGACGGCAAGATCGACCTGATGTTCCAGGACTATCTCGCCGCGCTCTATCAGCTCGATCCGTTCTATCTGGCCGCCTTCGAAACGCACGCGTCGGGCTTCTACACGCTCGCCGACGTCGCGCCTGACAACTTCCGTACGACCGAGTACTACCAGCGCTACTTCAAGAAGAACATCGTGGGCGACGAAGTGCATTTCAACGTCGTGATCGATCGCGACCACACGCTGGGATTTTCGCTCGGCAAGACGAGCAGGTACGACGAGCGCGAGACCGCGCTGCTGACGCTGTACACGCCATGGGTGCTGTCGCTGATGCAGCAGCGCGTGCGCTTCGAAACGTTCGTCGCGACCGCCGCGCCTCGGGCGGCACCGCACGCGGCGCCCGATCCGCATGCGCGTTTCGGGATGCTCACCGGAAAAAACGGGCGCGGCGCGCTGACCACGCGCGAGATCGAAGTCGCGATGCTGTCGTTGAGTGGATTTTCGTCGCGTGCAATCGCGGAGAAGCTGTCGATTTCGTTCGAGACCGTGCGGGCGCACAAGAAGCATATCTACGCGAAGCTCGGCGTCGGATCGCAATCCGAGCTGTTCGCGACGTTCTACGACCGCGAGCGCACGGGCGAGCGCGGTTGAGGTTCGTTCGGGCGCTGCGGTGTGTGCCGCGCGTGCGTCGGTTCGCGCGGTGGCGCGATGCGGCTCGCGGCGTTGCGCGGCTCGTCGATGGAATCGGTGCATGCGCCGAAGTGTTGCCATGACCGCGCCGCCGCCCTTCTCCGCCCTTCGACGCAAGACTGTTCGTCCACGGTGGGTGTTCGAACGCCGGCTCGACGCGCCTAGAGTGGCGTCCATCGATTCATCGGATCCATCGATCCGGGCGGCGCTCAAGCCGAAAACCCATTACCTGTCGACGCACATCGTGAGCAACTCCAAAGTCGTCACCGGCGCATCGCAAGGCATCGGCGCGGAACCGGTCGACACGCTCACACGCTGCGGCCGTCGCCGCGAACGCGCCGATTGCCGCTACGCTGCCGGCTGACCGGCAGCAGCGAGCATTGCACCGGATGCGCAACTTCGGTCGCGAATCCGCCCGCGGCGAACAGGAGGATCGTCAGCCAGCGCTTCATGCGTCGTCCACCACGGACAGGCTGGCGCCGTCGGAGACGGTGGCGTCGAGCGCGTACGCATCGACGCCGTCGAGACAGCCGAGGTTGACGCGCCAGCATGCAGGGTCCTTGCGCGTCTGATGGAACGGATAGATGCCGCAACGGCTGCAGAAATAATGGCGCGCCGTGTGGGTGTTGAAGCGGTAGAGCGTCAGCACGCCCTCGCCTTCGACGATCTTCAGGTCGGCCGCGGCGAACATCGGGCTCATCAGCGCGCCCTTGCGGCGGCACAGGCTGCAGTTGCAGCGAGCGGCCGGCTCGAGCGCGGTCCGCACCGCGAATTTCACCGCGCCGCAATGGCACGATCCGTTGAACCACGTGGCACTCATGTCGCACTCCTCGTTCGATCACGTGTGCGTTATAGCGTGCGGCGGCCGATGCGTTGTATCTCACTGTATCCGCGCGGCGCGCGGATACATGACGTTGCAATTCGGCGGCGGGCGCCGGGTGCCCCATGGCACGCGCCGCGGCAAGCGGCCGGTGTGATCAGTCGAGCGCGTGCTGCAACCGTGCGACGGCGTCACGCGTCTCGCGCTCGAGCACCGAGACGAGTTCCGCCGCCGGCAACGGCCGGATCAGCGGCGCGGCCTGCCCGGCCCACTGCGCGCCGTAGCCGAATTCGCCGTTGGCCTTCGCGGCCGCATGCAGCGCCTTGCCCGCGTCGTACGCGATCGGATAGGCAGGCGTCGGCGGTGCGTGCGGATCGTCGCCGAGGGCGGTCAGCCGGTTCGCGATGCCGCGCGCGACGCGCCCCGAAATCGCCGTCGTGAAGGTCGTGCGGCGCGCCGCGTCGCCGACGATCGCGCGGCGATAGCCGTCGTCGATCGACGTCTCCGGACACGCGACGAACGCGGTGCCGAGCTGGGCGGCCTGCGCGCCGAGCGCGAGCGCCGCGGCGATGCCTTCGCCGTCCATGATGCCGCCCGCCGCGATCACCGGCACCGCGCATTCGCGCACGAGCAGACGCGTGAGCGCGAACGTGCCGAGCCCGTCGTCGCGCCCGGTCGAGTCGAATACGCCGCGGTGCCCGCCGGCCTCGATGCCCTGCGCGACGATCGCGTCGATGCCGGCCGCGGCGATCTGCGCGGCTTCGGCGGGATGGGTCGCGGTGGCGAACAGCGTGATGCCCGCACGCTTGAGCACGGCGATGGCTTCATCGGACGGCAGGCCGAAATGGAAGCTCACGACGGCCGGCTTTTCGTCGAGCAGCATCTCGAGCATCGCATCGTCGGCGACGAAGCTCGTGTAGATTTCGGCGAGCGATGCGGGCGGCGACGCGCGCTGCTCGCGGAACGCCGGCGCGAGCCAGTCGAGCCACGCGCGTTCGACGGCGGCATCGGCGCGGGCCGGCTGGTGGCAGAACAGGTTGACGTTGAACGGCCGCTCGGTGAGCGCGCGCGTGTCGCGGATCATCTTGCGCGCGCCTTCGGCGTTCGTCGCGCCGACGCCGAGCGAGCCGAGCCCGCCCGCATTCGACACGGCGGCCGCCAGCGCCGGCGTGCCGACGCCGGCCATCGGCGCCTGGATGATCGGGATACGCACGCCGAGCGTGCGCAACAGCGTCCGGTTGTCGGTCGGTCGAATCATGTTCTTGTCTCCTGCGATGTCCTGGATCGGAGTGCTGCGGCGGGGTCGCGCTCGGCCGGATCGTCCGCGTGGTCCGGTGCGGCAGCGCGGTGCTCGTGTGCGCCTCGAAAAACGGTCGCGCGGCTATCCGCATCCGCGGCCGGCGAACGTCGGAGGCGACGGCCCGCGCCGGCGTGACGACGAACGCTTTCATCGCATCGATGCGGTCCATGTGGGCCGAGGCGGTGGGTGATGGATGCGTGATGGGCGGCGCCGTGCGTGCGATAGCCAGCGGGCAGTCTACCGCACGCGCGGCGCGGCCTGTGCGGTCGCGCCGCTTCGTGAAATACTGCGGCGACGCGTCTTTCCGGAACGCCGCAATGACCGAACGATCCGCCATGCCGTGCTCCTGTCGCCGCGTCGCGCATCGCGCGCTGACGTGCGTCGCGCTGTGGCTGATCGCCGGTCCTGCCGCCGCTGCGTCGGGCGGCGACGCGCCCGGCACGCCGGCCGTGCCGCCCGAGCGAGCGCCGCTGCATATTCTGTTCGTCGGCGACAGCCTCACGCACGGCCGCTACGAACCGGTGCGTTCGTACGGTGCAATGGACGCGGGCGGCCGGGAAGTCGGCGGCACCGCGCGCGTCGTCGACGAGAACTTCGGGCAGACCGGCGCGCGAGCGGAACGCGAGCGCGGTCCGTGGGGCGGCATTCCGGGCATCTTCGCGCGCTTTGCCGCCGAAGCCGGGCTCGACTACGACGTTCACCTCGAGGCGATGTCTGCGACGAGTCTCGCGAAGCACGACCGTGTCGCATCGGACGTGATCGACCGCCCGACCTGGGACGCGGTCGTGCTGCAGGAGCTGAGCGCGAAGCCGTTGCCGTTTGCGCTCACGCACGCGGCCGCGAGCGATCCGGCCGGGTTCTGCGCGAGCGTCGCGCAGCTCGCGCGCGGCATCCGGGCGGTCGCGCCGCACGCGCGCGTCTATCTATATGAAACCTGGCCGCGTGCCGAGCTCGCGCGAGCGCTAGCCGGCGAGCCGGGCAGCGCTGGTTTTCATGGGCGCTACCTCGCCCGGCTGACCGAGCTCGTCGCCGCATATCGCGACGCATTCGCGCGTGCGCGCCGGAGCGACCCGGCAATCGTCGCGGTCGCGCCGGTCGGACGCGCATGGCTGCGTGCCTGGGCCACTGGCGTCGCCGATCCTGACCCGTATGCGCGCTCCGGCGCGCCGCTGCTGTGGTACGGAATCCGCGCGGACAACGACCCGCCGATCTCGCGGCCCGACTATCTGCATCCGGGCGTGACCGGCGCCTATCTGAGCGCGCTCGTGCTGTTCCAGCAGATCGCCGGCGTCGATGTGCGCACGCTCGGCGCGCGCGAGCAAGCGGCTGCGCAGCTCGGCATTACACCGCAGCTCGCGCAACGGCTGCAGGCAGTGGCGTCGGATACGGTGCGGCAGGCACGGGCCGAAGCCGCCACCGGTGCATCGGCGGCGGCCGTCGACGACGATTCGTGCGCGTCGCAATGACGACGGCCCCGCTCGATGGCTCGATGCGGGGCCGTTGTTCACGTTGTTCAGGGTGTCGCCGCGCCCGGTGGTTCGGGCGGCGTGCTGCCGAATCGCCGGGGGAAATCTGAGCGACGGCCCGGGCCGCGATGGCGGGCGACCGCTCGATTTTCCGCGATCTACCCCATAACTTCGATCAGTAAGCCGACATCTCGGCGCAAGGATCGTACTTCGACGGCGAGCAGACGACCGAATACTTCGCGCTTTCGCGCATCAGGGCTTCGCCTTCGTGCAGTGCGATCTTGATTTCAGGATGACGCTCGTACGCGAGGAATGCCGAGCAGACGACTGCGGACAGCACGACGAGCGAGAACACGAATTTTTCGAGGGAATGGAAACGTTCAGGCATGATTCGACCTTTCTTCTGGCCGCCGATTATATCTCGAATTAAGGGTTTTCCCTATATCCAGACCCGAATACGGATGATGGGTGCGACGAAGGGACGCGTGCCCGTTGCGCCCTTCGTCCCGTCATTGCGCGGTCGCCGCGCTCGCGGAACTCCCCGGCCACGCCTTGCCGATCCGGTCGATCATCGATTTCGCCGCGCCGGTCGCGAGCGCCGCGTCGACGTTCGACGTCTGCCACGCGCCGTCGGCGCCCTGCACGAAGGTCAGCTCCGCGCGCGTCGGCGCGTTGTCCGGGTTGCGCCACGTGAACACGACGTTGCACGTGTAGGTGCGCTCGCTGGCCTTCTTGCAGTCGCCGTCGGGCTTGACCGACACGACGTCGGCCGACACCGGCAGCGGCTGGCCGAGCAGCGCGTTGAGGCCGCCGTGGTTTTCGGCTTCGAGCGAGCGCCGCACGGCCGCGTCGACGTCGGCGGCGCTCGGGCCATCGCGGAGCAGGTGGCAGGCGGCCAGCAGCGTGGCGCCGCAGCCGAGCATCAGGAGCGTGGGAAACTTCATCGGGGTCCGTGAGTCGAGGTCCGTCGGGGGCATGCGGCGCCGCGCGTGAGCGCATCGCCGAGCCGGTACGCCGCGTAGTCTGCAACGTCCGCGCATCGGGCACGGTGTCGATTTGTAACCAATTGCGCCGGTCGGGATGCCGACTGGCGTCGACGACAACGGCGGTCGCGCCCGGCGTTGGCACGACGGCCGCGATGGTCGGCCTGCGGCACAACTTCTGACTCGGGGCCCGGGCGCACGAACGCGCGCGCCGCGGGCACGGTCTGCACGGATCGCGGCGATCGGCTACAGTGGGCCTCCTTTCGGCGCGCCCCGCCCGCCTCTCGATGCGTTCGTCGCGTCCATGTCGCCGCGGCAAGGATGCGCGGCGGCCGGCCGGAGCGCGATTCTCAACGTTGACGAGCGAAACGCCATGCCCGATCTGTCCGCCTTCCCGATCACGCAAAAGTGGCCGGCCCAGCATCCCGACCGCCTCCAGCTCTACTCGCTGCCGACGCCGAACGGCGTCAAGGTGTCGATCATGCTCGAGGAAACCGGCCTGCCGTACGAGCCGCATCTCGTGCGCTTCGACACGGACGACCAGCTCTCGCCCGCGTTCCTGTCGCTGAACCCGAACAACAAGATCCCGGCGATCATCGATCCGAACGGCCCGGACGGCAAGCCGCTGCCGCTGTTCGAATCCGGCGCGATCCTGATCTATCTCGCCGACAAGACCGGCCAGCTGATCCCGAAGGATCTGGCGGGCCGCTACGAGACGATCCAGTGGGTGATGTTCCAGATGGGCGGCATCGGCCCGATGTTCGGCCAGGTCGGCTTCTTCCACAAGTTCGCCGGCCGCGACTACGAGGACAAGCGTCCGCGCGACCGCTACGTCGCCGAATCGAAGCGGCTGCTCGCCGTGCTCGACGCGCGCCTCGCCGAGCGCAAGTGGGTGATGGGCGACACCTACACGATCGCCGACATCGCGATCTTCCCGTGGGTGCGCAACCTGATCGGCTTCTATGAGGCAGGCGACCTAGTCGGCTTCAGCGAATTCCGCCACGTCGCGCGCGCGCTCGACGCGTTCGTCGCCCGCCCGGCCGTCGCGCGCGGGCTCAACATCCCGGCGCGCGGCTGATCCTCACGGCCGGCCGCGCATCCGCCGCGCCGGCAACCTGACCGCCCGCCGCCTCGCGCGGCGGGCCGATGCGGCCGATCGGCACCCGGCCGTGCGACAAGACTAACCGCCCCCGCCGCCAGACTCACCCAACCCCGCCAGCAGCTTGCCGAGCAGCCGCGCGAGCTGCGCCTGCTCCGACGCCGACAGCGCGTCCAGTATCGCGCGCTGGTTCTCGACGTGCGCGACGACGGCCTCGTCGATCAGCGCGCGGCCGGCCTCCGTCAGCGCGACGAGCGTGCCGCGCCCGTCGGCCGGATTCGGGCGGCGCTCGACCCAGCCGGCCTTCTGCAGCCGGTCGATGCGCGCGGTCATCCCGCCCGACGACATCATCAGCGCGTCGTACAGCGCCGTCGGCGTCAGCGCGAACGGCGCGCCGCCGCGGCGCAGCGTCGCCAGCACGTCGAATTCGCCGGGCTGCATCCCGTAGCGCGCAAACAGCGGATTGAGACGGTCGCGCCCGATCGCGAGCGCCGCTTCCTGCAGCCTTCCCATCACGAGCATCGACGACGCGTCGAGATCCGGGCGTTCGTCGCGCCATTGCGCGACCGCGTGCGCGGCTCGATCCCTTCGATCCATTAACCCTCCTCGGCAAACAAGTTATCTTGACGTCGAGATAAATCAGCATTTATCTTGACGTCAAGATAATTTACCTGAAAACGCACCGCGCGCCGACGCCTGCGCAGTGCACCACGCTCGAGGGCCGTTCGATGAATCGCTTCACTTCCCCCGGATGGCGGCTTGCCGCCATCGTCCTCGTCGGGCTGAACCTGCGTCCGGCGCTCGCCGCGGTCGGCCCGCTGCTCGACATGATCCAGCGCGCGACCGGCATCGACGACAGCACCGCCAGCCTGCTGACGACGATCCCGATCGTGCTGATGGGCGCGGGCGCGCTCGGCGCGCGGTCGTTGCAGCGGGCCGTGGGCTGCGCGGCCGGCGTGTGGCTCGGCATCGTGCTGATCGGCCTCGCGTGCGCGGCGCGCGTCGGCGCGCAGCATGCGTGGCTGCTGCTTGCGAGCGCGTGCTGCGCGGGCATCGGCATTGCGATGGTGCAGGCGCTGCTGCCCGGTTTCGTGAAGGCCAACTTCGCGACGCGCATCGGCGGCGTGATGGGCGTCTATTCGACGTCGATCATGGGCGGCGCGGTGCTCGCGAGCGTCGCGGCGCCGCTGGCCGCCGCGCGCTGGGATTGGCCGATGGCGCTCGCGGGCTGGGCGCTGCCGGCCGCGGTTGCCGCGCTCGTTTGGCCGCTCGCCAGCCGTGGCGGCGACGTTCGCGGCGCCGCCACGGGTTTGCCGCACGCCGCGCAGTTGCAGCCGTCGCGCTCGCCGCGCGCATGGCGGCTCGCGCTGTTCTTCGGGATCGCGACCGGCGCGTACACGCTCGTGCTCGCGTGGCTGCCGCCGTTCTACATGCGGCTCGGCTGGTCGCCCACGGCGGCCGGCGGCCTGCTCGGCGGCGTGACGCTCGCGGAAGTCGTGGCCGGGCTGGCGGTGTCCGCCACGATCGACCGCATGCCCGATCGCCGAGCGGCGCTGTTCGCGGCGATCGCGGCGCTGTTCGTCGGGCTCGTGCTGATGCTCGCGTCGCCGGAGGGGCTCGCGCTGCCCGTCGCGCTGCTGATGGGCGCGGGCATCGGCGCGCTGTTCCCGCTGTCGCTGATCGTCACGGTCGACCATGCGGCAACGCCGGCCGATGCCGCGTCGCTGACCGGTTTCGTGCAGGGCATCGGCTACCTGATCGCGGGGCTGTTCCCGTTCGCGGCCGGCATCGTGCGCCAGCATCTCGCGGACCTGACGCCGGCCTGGATCGCGATGGCGTGCCTGTGCGTCGTGCTGTGCGCGCTGGCGTCCGGCTTCGCGCCGCACGTTGCGCGGCGCGTCGCGCGCGCGTGATGCGCGTCAGGCGCTCGCTTGCCGCGCCGTTCCTGCACCGCGGCGGCGCCACTGTGATGCAGCGCGGCGTGCGAAGCTCAATTGAGCGGTTCGCAAAACGACACCCGATCGCGCAATTCGCGGCCGGCGACCACCGGGTCCTGCCCGGCCGGCAACGTGACCGACACCGACGTGCGCTCGGTCGCACTCCGCGGCTTGAGCCCTGGCCAATGCGTCTCCTTCCAGGTCGCGATCCAGTCGAGCTCGCCGCGCCGCGCACCGGGCACGAAGCGCAGCCGCAGCGTCCCGTCGAAGTCCTCGCTGCAATGCGGCGCATGCTTGTACTCGCGCTCCGAGAAACACGCACGAATCGTCTTACTGCAGCTGAACGGCAGCGTCGCGATCCGTGGCTGGCTCGCATGCGCGCCGTTCGGCAGCAACTCGACGAAGTCCGCGTCTTGCCAGCTACCGCCGCCGCCCGAATACATCTCGGACCAACCGGCGAGCACCGCGACCGCGACGCGATCGCCGCCGAGCGGATACAGCGCCGGATAGATATCGAGCGGCGGCGCGGTGCCGTCGCCGAGTTCGCGCTCGGCCGGCGCGTAATCGGAGAAATCCCAGCGCTGCAGCACCTTCCAGCCTGCCGCGTAGCCGAGCTTCAGCAATTGCGGGCCCGGCAGGATCGCGTAGTAGTCGGCCGGCCCGTCGCCTTTGATGCGATACAGCGACGGCTTCGCATCGGCATCGGCATCGCACTTCGCCGAAACGAGCGCGCATAGGTTGCGCTGCCAGTCACGATCGGGCGCCGCGGTTTTCGCGACTTCGACGAACGGCACCGCACGGGCTTCGTCCGACGGCGCAGCGGCAAGCACGGGCGCGGCGGCGATTACGGTGACGAGCGCGGCTGCAAGCTCGGTCGCAAAACGTACGACGCGCGGCCGGATTCGGATGCTCATGTCAGGTTGTCCCGTGGCCGGCCGGTCGCGACGCCCGCCCCGCGCGTTGCCGCGCGGCGGCTCACCGCGTGCTCGCATAGAGCGTCGAATCGGCGAACCCTTGCGCATCGAGCACGCGGCCGATCAGGATCAGCGCGGTGCGTTCGATGCGCGTGCCCTGCACCTTCGCGACGATATCCGCGAGCGTGCCCGTCACGCGTTCCTCGTCCGGCCAGCTCGCGCGGTAGATCACCGCGACCGGGCAATCCGGCCCGTAGTGCGGCAGCACCTCGTCGACGATGCGAGCGAGATGCCGCACGCCCAGGTGGATCGCGAGCGTCGCGCGGTGCGCGGCCAGCGAGCCGAGCGACTCGCCTTCGGGCATCGTCGTCTTGCCCGCGAAGCGCGTGAGGATCACCGTCTGCGCGATGCCGGGCAGCGTCAGCTCGCAGCCGAGGGCCGCCGCGCACGCGGCGGCGGCCGTCACGCCCGGCACGATTTCATACGGAATCCCGAGCGCCTTCAGCCGGCGGATCTGCTCGCCGATCGCGCCGTACAGCGACGGGTCGCCCGAGTGCACGCGCGCGACGTCCTGCCCTTTCGCATGGGCGCCGGCGAGCAGCGCGACGATCGCGTCGAGGTCGAGCTCCGCCGTGTTGACGACCTGCTCCGCGCGATGCCCGTCGAGCACCGCCGCGGGCACGAGCGACCCCGCATACAGGATCACCGGGCACGTGCGCACGAGGCGCTGGCCCTTCACCGTGATCAGCTCCGGGTCGCCGGGACCCGCGCCGATGAAATACACCGTCATCGATAACACTCCGTCAGTTCATGGGGACGACCCGCCGTCCGCGTCCGGCGTCACGCGCGCGCGGCCGGATCGAGCGCGTCGAGCAGCGCAGCGGCCGAGTCGAAGGTGCGGTCGGCGTCGGGCAGCGGCGGCCGGCGCAGCATCACGACCGGCAGCCGGCGTTCGCGCGCAACGTCGAGCTTCGCTTCGGTCGCCGCGCCGCCGCTGTTCTTGCTGACGACGACGTCGATGCCCGCGAGCGCGAACAGCGCGCGCTCGCCGTCGAGCGTAAACGGCCCGCGCGCGGCGACGATCTGCGCGCGCGCGTTGCCCGGATGCGGATCGAGGCAGCGCACGAGCCAGAACTGGTGCACCGGAATCGCGTCGAGATGCGCGAGCGGCTCGCGGCCGAGCGTGAACAGCGGCCGGCGGAACGGCGCCAGCGCGGCCTCGATGCCGGCCCAGTCGTCGACCATCCGCCAGTCGTCGCCCGGCTGCGGCTGCCACGGTGCGCGGCGCAGCGCCCAGACCGGCACGCCCGCGTCGCGCGCGGCGGCGGCCGCGTTCGCGCTGATCCGCGCGGCATAGGGATGGGTCGCGTCGATCACGAGGCCGATGCCGGCGTCGCGCAGGTACGCGGCCAGCCCCTGCGCGCCGCCGAAACCGCCGACGCGCACCTCGCACGCGAGATCGCCGGGCACCTTGCCGAGCCCCGCGAGACTGTATACGTGGCGCGGGCCGAGCGCGCGCGCGATCTTCAACGCGTCGCCGGTGCCGCCGAGCAGCAGGATGCGCGGGCTCATCGCGCGCACCCGACGAAACGGCCCTGCCGGTCGATCGCGAACATCTCGACCGCGACCGATGCGGGCACGATGTCGCGCGCGACGGCGAGCGCGTGCGCGCAGACGATGTCGCCGAGCGGCACGCCGTCCGCCTGCGCGAGCTTCAGCGCTTCCTGGCTCGTGTTCGCGGCCAGCATCGCGGCCTGCAGCGCGTCGCTCGCGCCCGCTTGCGCGGCCCATTGCGCGAGCAGCGGCAGGTCGATGCTCGAATGGCGGCTGTGCAGGTCGAGATGGCCGGCCGCCAGCTTGCTGAGCTTGCCGAAGCCGCCGCACATCGACAGCCGCGCGACCGGCGCCCGCCGCAGATGCTTCAGCACCGCGCCCGCGAAATCGCCCATCTCGATCAGCGCCATGTCGGGCAGATGGTAGTGCGCGCGCATCGCGTCCTCGCTGGCGTTGCCGGTGCACGCGGCGATGTGCGCGACGCCGTTCGCGCGCGCGACGTCGATGCCCTGATGGATCGACGCGATGTACGCGGAGCACGAGAACGGCCGCACGATCCCGGTCGTGCCGAGGATCGACAGCCCGCCGACGATGCCGAGGCGCGGGTTCATCGTCTTCAGCGCCAGCGCCTCGCCGCCCTCGACGCCGATCGTCACGTCGAAGCCGCCCGCATGGCCGTGTTCGGCGGCGAGCGCGTTCAGGTGCGTCGTCATCATCAGGCGCGGCACGGGATTGATCGCCGGCTCGCCGACCGGCAGCGTGAGCCCCGCGCGCGTGACCGTGCCGACGCCCGGCCCTGCATGAAAACGCACGCCGGGCGCCGCCGCGAGCGCGACGCGCGCGAACACGAGCGCGCCGTGCGTGACGTCCGGATCGTCGCCGGCGTCCTTGATCGTGCCGGCCTCCGCGCCGCCGGTTCCATCGGGTCCATCGGCGATCAACCTGCAGAATTCGACGCGCATCACGACGCGCTGCCCCTTCGGCAGCACGATCTCGACCGCGTCGCCCGCTTCGCCGGTCAGCAGCAGCCGCGCGGCGGCCAGCGACGTCGCGGTCGCGCAGCTGCCGGTCGTGTAGCCGAAGCGCAGCGGCGCGGGCTGTTCGGGGGTTTCGTCGCGCATCACGCGGCCGCCGTTGCGTGCATCTGCGGCATCTGCGCCGGCTTGCACACGTCGTACAGCGTGACGGGCAACGGCTGCCGCCAGGTGTCGAAGCGGCCGAGCGGCTGCGCGTGCGCGAGCGACACGCGCGTGAGCGTGCCGCCGTGCGCGTCGCGCCACGCGGCCAGCGCGATCTCGCCCTGCAGCGTCACCGCGTTCGCGACGAGCCGGCCGCCCGGCTTCAGCGCCGACCAGCAGGCGTCGAGCACGCCCGGCACGGTCGCGCCGCCGCCGATGAAGATCGCGTCGGGCGCGGCGAGCCCCGCGAGCGCATCGGGCGCGCGCCCCGCGACGAGCTGCAGGCCCGGCACGCCGAGCGCGTCGCGATTGTGTTCGATGTAGCGCTGCCGTTCCGCGTGCGATTCGATCGCGATTGCCCGGCACGACGGGTGCGCGCGCATCCATTCGATGCCGATCGACCCGCAGCCTGCGCCGACGTCCCACAGCAGTTCGTCCGGCGCGGGCGCGAGCCGCGCGAGCGTCAGCGCGCGCATGTCGCGCTTGGTGAGCTGCCCGTCGTGGCAGTAGGCGTCGTCCGGCAGGCCGGGCGTCAGCGCGCGGCGCGGTGCGTCGGGCGCCGCGCGGCAGTCGAGCGCGACGAGATTCAGCGCCGCGGTCTCGTCGACCGCCCAGTCGTGCGCGAGCGCATCGATGCGCCGCTCGAGCGGGCCGCCGAGATGTTCGAACACGCTGATGCGGGTCGGCCCGAAGCCGCGTGCGGTCAGCTCGGCCGCGACGACGGCGGGCGTGCGGCCGTCCGCGCTCAGCACGAACAGGCGCCGCCCCGGCAGCAGATGACGGGCGAGCGCCGCGAGCGGCCGGCCGACCAGCGACACCGCGCCGACGTCCTGCAACGCCCAGCCGAGACGGGCCGCGGCCAGCGACAGCGACGACGGCGCGGGCAGCACGCGCCATTCGCCGGGCGCAAGCTGGCGCGCGAGCGTCGCGCCGACGCCGAACAGCATCGGATCGCCGCTCGCGAGCACGCAGACGGGCGACCCGCGGCGCGCGAGCACGCCCGCGAGATCGAACGGCGACGGCCATGCCTCGCGCGCGGCCGCGAGCCGCGCGGGCAGCATGTCGAGGTGCCGCGGCGCGCCGACCACGAGCGTCGCGTCGAGCAATGCGCGGCGCGCGGCGCGCCCGAGCCCCGTGTAACCGTCGTCGCCGATGCCCACCACCGTCAGCCACGCCGTCATGCACCCTTCCCCATCGTCCGGTTCCATCGAGTCGCCGCGCGCGGCGCACACGCGCGCGCCGGTGCGGCGATCCGCATTGCGAAAGACGGCATGGTAGCGTGTTCCACCGCGCGTTTCCATCCGCCGGCCGCGGCGCCGCGCAGCGTTTTCGCGTCGGCTCACACCGCCGTTCGGCGGTCGCGAAGCGGCGGTGAAATCGGGTATCCTACGCCCGTTCGTTCGCCGGCGCCCCTCGGGGCCGAAGAGGGAACACAGGGCGCGTGCCGCGCCGCTGTGGCTGCCCCCGCAACTGTAGGCAGCGAGCCCGCCTCCATCTCGCGCCACTGGCTTGTCCGGGAAGGCCTGGAGCGGGCGTCGACCTGTCAGCCAGGAGACCTGCCGGCTTGAAAGTGCGTGCGTGCCAGCCGGCATCGGGCGGGGTGTACCGATGCGTTGGCCGCGGCGCGACACTGCGCCGGTGCCCCGTTGAATTCCGTCCCCGTTCCGTCTGCTTCACCCGTCGTGCGCCCATCGGCCTGCCCGGGGCTCGTGCGCGTCGTCCCGGCCGCCGACGGCGGCCTGTGCCGGATCAAGCTGCCGGGCGGCCGCCTCGACGCGCGGCAGGCGCGCGCGATCGCCGCCGTCGCCCGCGCGCACGGCTCGGGCGTGATCGAAGCGACCAATCGCGCGAACCTGCAATTGCGCGGCATCCGCGACGGCGCGGCCGCGCCGCTCGCCGGCGCCCTGCTCGACGCGGGCCTCGGCCCCAACTCGGCCGCGTACTCCGGTGCGTGCTGCGGCGCGGATGCGGCCGGTGCAAGCGACGCCGACGACGCCCGCGCCGCGCTGGCCGCCAGCGACGACGTCCGCAATCTGATGCTGAGCCCGCTCGCGGGACGCGACCCCGCCGCGCTCATCGACAGCGCGGCGCTCGCCGCGCCGATCTTCGGCATGCTCGCGCGCGAGCCGCGCCGGTGAGCTGTCACCGAAATTCTCGATCCAGCTCGACGGCGGCGAGGCCGTCGCGGCGCTCGATCATCCGCACGACATCTGGCTCTCCGCATGGCGGCGCGGCGACGGCGCCGTGCGCGTCGCGGCCGGGCTGGCCGGCTGTCCGCCCGTCGCCCCCGGCGACCGGCCCGCATCGTTCGACGTCGCGCCGCACCAGGCCGTCGAACTGGTGCGCGCGTTGCTGCTCGCGTTCCTCGATCTCGCGCCGGCCGACGCGACGCGCATGCGCGCGCTGCTCGCGACGCGCGGCGAACGCGCGCTGGTCGCGCGCGCGCAGCACTACGCGCCGTTCCCGCTCGCGGCCGATCCGGCGCTCGCCGGCTGGCGGCGTCCGCCGGCCGACGCCGCGCTGCGCTTCGGCGCACGGCCGACGCGCGACGCCGATCGCTGCAGCGCAGGCGCGCAGTTCGTGCTCGGCCGGCTCGATGCCGCGCTGCTGGAGCGGCTCGCCGCGCTGGCCGACGCCGACGGCGACGGCACGCTGTCGATGACGCCGTGGCAAGGCGTGTTCGTCCACGGCGTGCGCGCCGCCCGCGCGCACGCCGTGCTGGCCACGCTCGCGTCGCTGGGCCTCGTCTGCACACCGCTCGACCCGCTCGCGACGCTGGTCGCGTGCGCGGGCAGCGCCGGCTGCGCGAAAGCGCGCGCCGACACGAAGCACGACGCGCTCGCGCTCGCCGCGCGCGTCGGCCATGCGCTCGATGCGCACCTGACCGGCTGCGAGCGCCACTGCGCGCTGCCGCACCCGGCGGCGCACACGCTCGTCGCGGTCGCGCCGGCGCGCTACGACCTTTACCGGCGCGATGATGCAGCAGGCGCAGCGGGCCTCGGCGCCCTGCTCGCGCGCCACTTGACGATCGACCAGGCCGCGGCCCGACTGGGCAACAACCCGCGGCAAAGCCAGGACACCACCGATGCTTGACTACATACGCGACGGGCAGGAAATCTACCGCCAGTCGTTCGCGACGATCCGTGCCGAGGCCGACTTGTCGCGCATCCCGGCCGACCTCGAAAAACTCGCGGTGCGCGTGATCCACGCGTGCGGGATGGTCGACGTCGTCGACGATCTGCGCTTCTCCGCCGGCGCGGGCGCGGCGGGCCGCGCGGCGCTGGCCGCCGGCGCGCCGATCCTCTGCGACGCGATGATGGTCGCGCAAGGCATCACGCGCGCACGGCTGCCGGCCGGCAATCGCGTGCTCTGCACGCTCGGCGAGCCCGAGGTGCCCGACCTTGCGGGGCAGCTCGGCAACACGCGCTCGGCCGCGGCGCTCGAACTGTGGCGGCCGAACCTCGCGGGCAGCGTCGTCGTGATCGGCAATGCGCCGACCGCGCTGTTCCATCTGCTCGACATGCTCGACGCGGGCGCGCCGCGCCCCGCGCTGATTCTCGGCTTCCCGGTCGGCTTCATCGGCGCGGCCGAATCGAAGGCGCTGCTCGCCGCCGACAGCCGCGGCGTGCCGTACGTCGCGCTGCTCGGCCGGCGCGGCGGCAGCGCGATGGCGGCCGCCGCGGTCAACGCGCTCGCGACGGAGGTCGAATGACGGCCGCGCGCGGACGCCTGTTCGGCCTCGGCGTCGGCCCGGGCGACCCCGAACTGATGACGCTGAAGGCGGTGCGCCTGCTGCAGGCCGCGCCGGTGGTCGCGTATTTCGTCGCGAAGGGCAAGAAAGGCAATGCGTTCGGCATCGTCGAAGCGCATCTGCGCGACGCGCAGGTGCAGCTGCCGCTCGTCTACCCGGTGACGACCGAAGCGCTGCCGCCGCCGCTCTGCTACGAAACCGTGATCGCCGACTTCTACGACACGGCCGCCGACGTCGTCGCCGCGCATCTCGACGCGGGCCGCGACGTCGCGGTGATCTGCGAAGGCGATCCGTTTTTCTACGGCTCGTACATGTATCTGCACGACCGGCTCGCGCCGCGCTACGACACCGAGGTCGTGCCCGGCGTGTGCTCGATGCTCGGCGGCACGGCCGTGCTCGGCCAGCCGCTCGTGTATCGCAACCAGAGCCTGTCGGTGCTGTCCGGCGTGCTGCCGGAGGACGAGCTGCGCGCGCGGCTCGCGCAGGCCGACGCGGCGGTGATCATGAAGCTCGGCCGCAACTTCGACAAGGTGCGGCGCGTGCTCGACGAACTCGGCCTCGCGAAGCGCGCGCTGTACGTCGAGCGCGCGACGATGGCGAACCAGCGCATCGTGCCGCTCGACGCGGTCGATCCGATGGCGTCGCCGTATTTCTCGCTGCTCGTCGTGCCGGGGGAAAAATGGCAAGGATGACGACCCCGCCCGCGATCGTGGTGCTCGGCGCCGGCGCGCTCGACACCGCGCGGCGCATCCAGGCGCGCTATCCGGGCGCGCAGGTGCACGGCCTCGCGTCGCGCGTCGCCGCCGACGTGCCGTTCGACGAGCTCGGCGCGCACCTGCGCGAGCTGTATGCGCGCGGCCTGCCGATCGTCGCGCTGTGCGCGGCCGGCATCGTGATCCGCTGCATCGCGCCCGCGCTCGCCGACAAGGGCGTCGAGCCGCCGGTGCTGGCAGTCGCGGAAGACGGCTCGGCCGTCGTGCCGCTGCTCGGCGGCCTGACCGGCGTGAACCTGATCGCGCGCGAGCTGGCCGACTGGCTCGGCGTCGCGCCCGCGATCACGACGAGCGGCGAGCTGCGCTTCGGCGCATGCGTGCTCAATCCGCCCGACGGCTACGCGCTCGCGGATCTCGCGCAAGGCAAGCGCTTCGTGTCCGACCTGCTCGCGGGCGCGGCGACCCGCATCGACGGCGCCGCGCCGTGGCTCGACGACGTCGCGCTGCCGCGCGACGACGCGGCCGCGCATGCGATCCGCGTCACGCCGCTTGCATGGCGCGGCGCGCGCGACGAACTCGTGATCCATCCGCGCAGCGTGGTGATCGGCATCGGCGCGCGTCTGCCGTCATCGACCAGTGAGACCGCCCCGCTCGATGCGCGCATCGGCGCGTTGCTCGACGCACAGGGCCTCGCGCCGCAAGCGCTGGCTGCGCTCGTCGCGCCGGCGGCGATGATCGGCGACGCGGCGCTCGAAGCGGCCGCCGATGCGCTGGGCGCGCCGCTGCGCTTCGTCGATGCCGACGTCGATGCCGATCCCGATGCGGCGGCGTCCGACGTGCTCGAACGCGCACTGCGCGCACTGCGCGTGCCGCACACGCGGCACGCGCCGCTCGACGGGCTCGCCTGCGCGGTCGCCGCGCATCCGGTCGATCCGGCGACGCTCGGCCGCGCGCGCGGCCGCCTCACCGTGCTCGGCCTCGGGCCCGGCGCCGCCGCATGGCTGACGCCTGCCGCGCGCGCGGCGCTGGCCGACGCGACCGATATCCTCGGCTACACGACCTACGTGAACATGGCCGGCCCGTTCCGTGCGGACCAGCGTGTGCACGGCACCGACAACCGCGAGGAAATGCAGCGCGCGCGCCACGCGTTCGAGCTGGCGGCCGAAGGCCGGCGCGTCGCGGTCGTGTCGTCGGGCGACCCGGGCGTGTTCGCGATGGCCGCGGCCGTGCTCGAAGCGCTCGACGACGCGCGCGATCCGCGCTGGGCCGCGGTCGACCTGCGCGTCGAGCCCGGCGTGTCCGCGTCGCTCGCGACCGCCGCGCAGGCCGGCGCGCCGCTCGGCCACGACTTCTGCGTGATCTCGCTGTCGGACAACCTGAAGCCGTGGGACGTGATCGAGACGCGCCTCGCGCACGCGGCCGAGGCCGATCTCGTGATGGCGTTCTACAACCCGATCTCGCGCGCGCGGCCATGGCAGCTCGATCGCGCGCTCGACGTGGTGCGCGCGCATCGCGCGCCGGACACCGTCGTCGTGCTCGGCCGCGACATCGGCCGGCCCGGTGCGACGCTCGTCAACACGACGCTCGGCGCGTTGCGCGCCGAGCAGGTCGACATGCGCACGATGGTGATCGTCGGCTCGTCGACGACCCGGCGATTCGCGATCGGCGACGGACGCGAGTGGGTGTACACGCCGCGCTGGTATCGCTGAGCGCGGCGTCGGTTGCGGCGATCGCGGCGATCGCCGCGCATCGCGGGCCCCCGGCCCGCGCGCTCAGCCCTGCGGGATCGTGTCCGGGCGCACGTACGCGAGCATGTACGACACGTAGTCCGCCTTGCCGAGTTCGACGCCCTGGTTGCGCAGGATCGCGTACGCGGTGATCACGTGAAAGTAGAACTGCGGCAACGCCCAGTCGCGCGCGTACTGCTCGCCCGTCATGTCGAACGCGGTGCCGTTCGGCAGTTGCAGCGAGATCGGCCGTGTCGCGCCGCCATCGAGCGCGTCGGGCGCGAGCTCGCCGAGAAACGCGATCGTGCCGGCGACGATGCCCTGCGCATCGCTCAGCGTGCCCGGTTGCGCGTCCGCCTGCCAGCCGGCTTCGCGCAACGCGAGCAGCGCGTCGGGCAGCGCTTCGCCGCGCAGCCGGCAGACGGGCTCAAGCGCTTGAAAGCAGGCGAAGCGGATCTGGGCCGCGAGCGGATACATGTCGGGCGCGAGCTTCAGCGTCAGCAGCGCATCGCCCGCGTCGCCCGCGGCCTGCCGCTGCGCGAGCGCCTTGTCGAGCCACGCGGATTGCGCGCGCAGCATCTGGGTGAAGGTGGGAACGAGCAGTTGGGTCAGTGACATCCAGGTCCTCCTATCGGTCGTTCATGCCGCGACCTCGGCGTCGCGGCGAATCGGTCGCCTGCTGCGGCCGCCGCTTCGGCACGCGCGACGTCACGGCTTGCCGTGGCGCGCGACGAAGCGGTCGAGCTGCGACGCGAAGGCGTTCGCATCGCGCGCGCTGAACGGCGCGGGGCCGCCCGTATCGATGCCCGCGCTGCGCAGCTGTTCCATCATCGCGCGCGTCGACAGGCGCTCCTCGATATTCTCGCGGCTGAACCAGTTTCCGCGCGGGTCGAGCGCATGAGCGCCCTTGTCGAGCAAGGCGGCGGCGAGCGGAATGTCGGCCGTCACGACCAGATCGCCCGGCTGCGCGAGCTCGACGATGCGCGCGTCGGCCTCGTCGAAACCGGCCGGCACCTGCAGCGCCTTGATGTGCGGCGACGGCGGCGTGCGCAAATACTGGTTCGCGACCAGCGTCACGTGGACTTCGGCGCGACGCGCGGCCCGAAACAACATGTCCTTGATCACGACGGGACACGCGTCGGCATCGACGAAGATTTGCATGGCTGGCGTTCCGGTGAGCTGAAACGGCGATCATAGCGCAGCGCCGCCGCTCGGCACCGCTCCACACCACTCGGCACCACTCACCGCAGGCGCGCTCAGCCGCCCGCCTGCGCATGCAGCGTCGCCGCGGCCAGCCACTGCGCGCCCCACGCGTCGGCGAGCCGTCTGCCCTGCCCGATCGCGACCGCCGCGCGATCGAAGTCGACGAACACGACATGATCGGCGGCAGCCGGCCGCGCCGGCATCTCGCGCGTGCGCCCATCCGACAGCACCCACAGCCACCGCTGCTTGTCCGGCTCGCGGCGCGCCTCCCGCGCGAGCAGCCGCGCGGCGGCATCGATCCCGTCCGCGAACGGCGTGCCGCCGCCGCCGCCCACTGGCTCCAGCCAGCGCGCGTTCCACCACCTCGGCACCGCCGGCCCGAACCGGCGTTCCGCGCCGGTCCCGCCGAAACAGATCAGCGCCGTCTCCGCCCGCGCGCGCGCCGCTTCATCGAAATACGCGACGATCAGCCCCTTCGCCATCGCGAGCCGCTCGAACGACAGCATCGACGCCGAGCAGTCGAGCACGAAGCAATGCAGCGCGCGCGGCGCGCCCGCCTGTTTCCGGAACCGCAGATGCGCGGCATGCAGCGGCTCGCCACGCTTCGCGGCGAGCGTCGCCGGCCAGGCGAGCGCCGTGCCGGCAGGGGCCGCGCCGGGCACGCGCGCGGCGGCGCCCTGCTGCCATCGAGGACCGCGAAGCGAAGTCGCGGCGGCGCCTGCTCGATGGCTCAGCGTTTTTTTAGCGGCAGCGGCACCACGCCCTTCACCGCCTGCAAGCCGGCGGGTTCGGGCGGCAGGTAGCCCCAGTCGCCATCGGGCGACGGCGCAGCGCCGCCCGCCGCGTGCGCGCCCCCGCGCTCGTCGCGCCGCGAATGCGGGTCCGGCGGCGCACGGCCGTCGCGTGCGCCGTCGTCGCGCGACGGCGATGCATCCGGCGCGCGCGGCGCATCCGC
Source organism: Burkholderia ubonensis (assembly GCF_001718695.1). Taxonomy (NCBI): domain Bacteria; kingdom Pseudomonadati; phylum Pseudomonadota; class Betaproteobacteria; order Burkholderiales; family Burkholderiaceae; genus Burkholderia; species Burkholderia ubonensis. Next base: position 803,654 of record NZ_CP013420.1, read on the forward strand.
ATGACGCCGGTGGCGCAGCACCGCGTCGGCCACGCGTTCGACGTGCGACACCGTCACCGCGGCGGCCTGTTCGAGCGCCGCCAGCGCGCGCGCCGCGCGCAGCATCACGAGATCGGCGCGCAGGCCGTCGACGGCCGCGTCGATGCACAGCGCGCTGACCCGCGCATGCACCGCATCGCCGAACGTCAGCGCCGGCAGGCGTTCGCGCGCCGCCCGAATCCGCCCGGCCAGCGCGCGCTGCGCGTCGTCGTGACGCGCGCGGAACGCATCGGGATCGAGATCGAACGCGAGCCGCGCCTTCACGATCTGCTCGCGCTGCGCGGCGTCGAAGCAATTCTCGAGCTCGACCATCAGCCCGAAGCGGTCGAGCAGTTGCGGCCGCAGCTCGCCCTCCTCCGGATTCATCGTGCCGACCAGCACGAAGCGCGCATCGTGCGCGTGCGACACGCCATCGCGCTCGACGATGTTGACGCCGCTCGCGGCGACGTCGAGCAGCGTATCGACGAGCCCGTCGGCCAGCAGGTTCACCTCGTCGACGTACAGCACGCCGCGATGCGCGCGCGCGAGCAGCCCCGGCCGGAAGCGCACGCCGTTCTCCGCGAGCGCATGCGCAAGATCGAGCGAGCCGGTCACCTGCTCGTCGCTCGCCGACAGCGGCAGCGTCACGAACTGCCCTTCCGGCAGCAGCGCCGCGAGCGCGCGCGCGGCGGTGGATTTCGCGGTGCCGCGCGGCCCGCTGACGAGCACGCCGCCGAGCGACGGATCGATCGCCGCGAGCAGCAGCGCCTGTTGCAGCGCCGCCTGCCCGACGAGCGCGGTGAACGGGAATACGGCGGGAGATACGGCGGGAGACACCGCGCGCAGGCGGTGCGTCGGATCGGTCATCGCCGACCTCCTTCCAGATGATGTTCGCTTGCGAGCCAGACCGCCTCGATCCGCTCGCGATAGTCGCCCGGCTGCTGCCACAGGCCGCGCTGCATCGCCTCGACGAAGCGCTCGCAGATGCCCTGCAGCGCACGCGGATTGTGCCGTTCGAGGAACGCGCGCGTGGCGTCGTCGAACAGGTACGCGTCGGCGACGAGCGCGTATTGATGATCGGCGAGCACGCGCGCGGTCGCGTCGTAGCCGTACAGGTAGTCGACCGTCGCGGCCATTTCCGCCGCGCCCTTGTAGCCGTGCCGCTTCACGCCGTCGAGCCATTTCGGGTTCACGACGCGCGAGCGGATCACCCGCGCGATTTCCTCGCGCAGCGTGCGCATCTTCGGCGCGGCCGGGTTCGCGTGGTCGCCGTGATACAGGCTCGGCTGGCGGCCCGACAGATGCCGCACCGCCGCGGTCATGCCGCCCTGGAACTGGTAGTAGTCGTTCGAATCGAGGATGTCGTGCTCGCGGCTGTCCTGGTTCTGCACGACGACGTCGATCATTGCGAGCCGCTCGCCGAACACGTCGGGCGCGGCGTCGCCCGCGCTGTTCTGCGCATACGCGTAGCCGCCCCATTGCCGATAGGCGTCGGCCAGATCCGCGTCGGTCTGCCAGCGCCGCTGGTCGATCAGGTCCTGCAGGCCCGCGCCGTAGCTGCCGGGCCGCGCGCCGAACACGCGCCAGCCCGCGCGGCGCCGCGCCTCGTCGGGCGGCACGCCTTGCTCGATCCACTTCGCGCGCTCGCGCTCGATGCGCGCGCGGATCGGGTTCAGGTGCTCGGGCTCGTCGAGCGCCGCGACCGCCTGCACGGCCGCGTCGAACAGATGCATCAGGTTCGGGAACGCGTCGCGGAAGAAGCCGGACACGCGCAGCGTCACGTCGATGCGCGGCCGCTCGAAGATCTCGATCGGCAGGATCTCGAAGTCGGTCACGCGGTGGCTGCCGTGCGCCCATTTCGGCCGCACGCCGATCAGCGCGAACGCCTGCGCGATGTCGTCGCCGCCGGTGCGCATCGTCGCGGTGCCCCACACCGACAGGCCGATCGCGCGCGGATAGTCGCCGTGATCCTGCAGATGCCGTTCGATCAGCTGCTGCGCGGATTTCAGGCCGAGCGACCACGCGGCCTGCGTCGGCACCGCGCGCGTGTCGACCGAGTAGAAGTTGCGGCCGGTCGGCAGCACGTCGGGGCGGCCGCGCGACGGCGAGCCGCTCGGCCCCGGCGGCACGAAGCGGCCGTCGAGCCCGCGCAGCAGCTGGCGCAATTCCTCGCCGCCGCATGCGTCGAGCGCGGGCATCAGCGTCGCACGAATGCGCTCGATCACCGGCAGCGTGTGCATCCAGACGCCGGGCGGCGGCGCGCATGCGTCGCCGGGCGCCGTCGCGCACACGCGATCGAGCCATGCCTGCGCAAACCGTTCGAGCCGTTCGCGCGTATCGCCCGCATGACGCCACGTCGATTCATCGACCGCCTGCAGCAGCGCCGGGCGCGGCCCCAGCCACGGCGCGGCCCAGTCGGCGGCGAGCGGATCGAAATCGTCACCGAGCGCGAGATCGCGCGCGAGCGCGCCGATCAGCCCGGCGCGCGCCTGCTTGGCCGTCGCCGACCGGAAAGCGCGCGAGCGCGAGCAGCGTGTCGCGCCGCTGGCGCGAGACCGGCGACAGGCCGAACACGTGCAGCCCGTCGCGGATCTGCGCTTCCTTCAGCTCGCACAGCCACGCGTCGACGCGCGTCAGCAGTTCATCCTCGTCGCTCGCGTCGCGCGGCGGCGCGACGCTCAGCTCGTCGTGCAGCCGGTGTTCGGCGATCGTCGCGAGGATGCTCTTGCGCAGCAGCTTCGCGCGCCGCGCATCGACCATCAGCGCTTCGTAGTATTCGTCGACCTGCCGCTCGAGGTCCTGCAGCGGGCCGTAGTTCTCGGCACGCGTGAGCGGCGGCATCAGGTGATCGACGATCACCGCCTGCGCGCGCCGTTTCGCCTGGCTGCCCTCGCCCGGATCGTTGACGATGAACGGATACAGGTGCGGCAGCGGCCCGAGCGTGAGGTCCGGCCAGCATGCATCGGACAGCGCGACGCTCTTGCCCGGCAGCCATTCGAGGTTGCCGTGCTTGCCGAGGTGAATCACCGCGTCGACGCGGAACGCGTGACGCAGCCAGAAGTAGAACGCGAGATATGCATGCGGCGGCACGAGGTCCGCATCGTGATAGCTCGCGTAGTCGTTCTCGCCGCGCGAGCGCGACGGCTGGATGCCGACGAACACGTTGCCCGCGCGCCAGCCCGCGATCGTGAAGCGCCCCTGGCGCAGCGTCGGGTCCGCTTCGGGCGGCCCCCAGCGTTCGTTCATCGCATCGCGCACGGCCGCCGGCAGTTGCGCGAAATGCGTACGGTAATCGGCGAGCGCGAAGCTCTGGAACGCGGGCCGCAGCGCGTGCATCGCCGGGTCGTTGGTCACGCCTTCGGTGAGCCGCGCGATCAGCGCGTCGCCGTCGGCCGGCAGGTCCGCGACCCGGTAGCCCGCGTCGCGCAGCATCGCGAGCACGCCGAGCGCCGACGCGGGCGTGTCGAGCCCGACGCCGTTGCCGATCCGGCCTTCGCTTTGCGGATAGTTCGCGAGGATCAGCGCGACGCGCTTGTCCGCATCGTCGAGCGTGCGCAGCCGGCACCAGCCGCGCGCGAGCGCCGCGACGAAGCCGATGCGCTCCGCGTCGGGCTGGTAGCGCACCACGTCGACCTCGGTATGCGCGCAGCGGTACGCGAGCCCCTTGAAGCTCACCGCGCGCGTGACGATGCGCCCGTCGACCTCGGGCAGCGCGACGTGCATCGCGATGTCGCGCGCATGCAGGCCCTGGTTGTCCGCGACCCATGCGTCGCGGTTGCCGCCGGACAGGATCACCTGCAGCACCGGCGCATCGCCCGCGAGGATGTCGGGCTCGGGGCCGTCGATCGCGCCGGCCGCGAACGCGGTCGTGTTCAGCACCAGCGCGACGTCGTGCGCGTCGCAAAGCCGCGCGATCACCTCGCGGCTCACCGCGTCCTTCAGCGACGTCACCGCGATCGGCAGCGGATTCAGCCCTTCGCGGATCAGCGCGTCGGCGAGCGCGTCGAACACCGCGGTGTTCGCGGCCTGCCAGTGCGCCTTGTAGAACAGGATCGCGACGACGCTCGCGCCGGGCGTCCAGCGCGGCAGCCAGTCGTCGATGCTCGCCGGGTCGCGCGCCGGGTGATACAGCGCGGCGGCCGGCAGCGGGCGCGGCGGCGCCGGTTCGTCGCCGAAGCCGAGCGTGTGAAACGCGATGCTGCGCAAGAGCGCCTCGGCGTTGTGCGCGCCGCCCTCGCGCAGGTAGCGCCACCACAGGCGGCACAATCCGGGCGCGACCGTGCTCTTCGCGATCAGGTTCGGATCTTCCTGCAGGTCGCCCGAGAACATCGCGAGCCGCTGCCCGCGACGCGACGCGAGCGACATCGCCTGTTCGATCCCGTACGGCCAGTACGCCTCGCCGCCGAGATGGTCGATCACGACCGTCTTCGCATGCTGCAGCACGTCGTCGACGTAGAAATCGACCGACGCCGGCTGGCGCAGGAACGTCACGTTCGCGAGCCGCACGCTCGGGAAGCCCGCCGGCAGACGCGGCACGACGCTCGCGAGCAGCGACAGCGTCGTGTCCGCCGAGCTCAGGATCACGATCTCGGCGGGCTGCTGGTCGATCCGGACGACGCCCTGCGTATCGTCGACGAAGCCGCCCGGCGTGGTGCGCAGCAGATGCATCGCCGGTTACGCCTGTTGCAGCTCGGCCGCGAGCGCCGCGTCGAACGCGCGCTGCAGCGCGGCCGCGTCGAGATCCTCGCCGATCAGCACGAAGCGGCTCGCGCGCGCTTCGCCGTCCTGCCAGCGGCGGTCGAAATAGCTGTCGAAGCGGCGGCCGACGCCCTGGATCACGAGCCGCATCGGCGCGTCCGGCAGCGCGGCGAAGCCCTTCGCGCGATAGATCGTGTGCGTCTCGACGACGCGCTGGAGCGCCGCGATCGTCGCGTCGCGCGAGCCGGCGTCGCCGCTGACGACGACCGAGTCGAAGTCGTCGTGATGGTGATCGTGATCCTCGTCGTCGGCCGAGCCGTGGTGGTCGTGACGCAGGTGAATGGTTTCCTCGGACGCCGATTCGAGCCCGAGCAGCATCGCCAGATCGAGCTCGCCGCGCGTCGCGCGCACGATCTTCACCTGCGGCGGGATTTCCTCGCGGATCGCCGCCTCGACCTGCGCGAGCTGCGTATCGTCGACGAGGTCGGCCTTGTTGACGATCACGAGATCGGCCGCCGACAGCTGGTCGGCGAACAGCTCGTGCAGCGGCGATTCGTGGTCGAGGTTCGGATCGGCGCGGCGCTGCGCGTCGACCGCCTGCGGATTCTCGGCGAACTGGCCGCTCGCGGCGGCCGGGCCGTCGACGACGGTCACGACCGCGTCGACCGTGAAGCTGTTGCGGATCGTCGGCCAGTTGAATGCCTGCACGAGCGGCTTCGGCAGCGCGAGGCCGGACGTCTCGATCAGCACGTGATCGATGTCGGCGCGGCGTTCGACGAGCGCCTCCATCACCGGATAGAACTCCTCCTGCACGGTGCAGCAAAGGCAGCCGTTCGCGAGCTCGTAGAGCTGGCCGGACGCGTCGCCCTGCGCGTCCTCGCAGCCGATGCCGCAGCCCTTGAGGATTTCGCCGTCGATGCCGAGCTCGCCGAATTCGTTGACGATCACCGCGATGCGGCGGCCTTGTGCGTGTTGCAGCATGTGGCGCATCAGCGTCGTCTTGCCGCTGCCGAGAAAGCCCGTGACGATGGTGACGGGCAGCTTGCGCATGGTCATGAAAGATCCTGTATCGAAGAAAGGGAGTCAGGCGGAGATCGTCACGTCGATCTCGTCGTAGCGCTTCAGGCGGTAGATCGCGGCCGACACGACCCAGCACGCGATGAACAGGCCGATCACGAAGTAGCCGAGCATGCCGAAGTGCGACGCCACCATCGACGCGAAGGCCCACACGGGGCCCTGCAGCGACAGCTTGTCGGCGAGCAGCGCGAGCACCTCGATGCCGCCGATCAGCGCGGCGACCAGCACCGACACGAACGTGATCGTCATGTTGTAGTAGATCTTGCGGATCGGCCGCACGTACGCCCAGCGGTACGCGCCCATCATCAGGATGCCGTCGGTCGTGTCGACGAGCGTCATGCCCGCGGTGAACAGCGCCGGCAGCGCCATCACCGACCAGAACGACAGGCCGCCCTGCACCTGCGTCGCGGAGATGCCGAACAGCGCGATCTCGGTCGCGGTGTCGAAGCCGAAGCCGAACAGAAAGCCGACAGGATACAGGTGCCAGCTGCGCGACACGAGGCGGAACAGCGGCCGGAACAGGCGCGCGAGCACGCCGCGCTGGTTCAGCAGCATGTCGAGATCCGCGTCGACGATCGCTTCGCCTCGGCGCGCCGCGCGGAAGGTGCGGTACACGGAGATCAGGATCAGCAGGTTCGCGGTCGCGAGCAGCAGCAGGAAGAAGGCCGACACGCACGTGCTGACGACGCCGCCCCACGCCTTCATGCTCTCGAAGCGCGCGAGCGACGCGGCTGTGAGCGCGACCACGACGGACATCACGATCACGACCGTCGAATGGCCGAGCGAGAAGAACAGGCCGGCGCCGAGCGGGCTGCGGCCTTCCTGCATCAGCTTGCGGGTGACGTTGTCGATGGCCGCGATGTGGTCGGCGTCGACCGCGTGGCGCAGGCCGAACACGTACGCGAGCAGCGCGGTGCCGAGCAGCACCGGCTGGCCGTGGAACGCGATGAACGCCCAGATCCACGCGCCGACGTTGAAGGCGGCCAGCAGTGAATAGATGACGATGATCTTGCCGCGCAGCCCGGACGGGCTGTCGTTGAACAGGCGGAAAAGCGAGTCGAGCATGGTGCTCCCTGGCGAACGGTCGACATGATGAATGCCAACACGGCTGCCGCCTGCCCTGCCCGCGCGGCCCGCCGCTCGCCGCGCCCGGCCGCGCGCACGCGTGCGACGCTCCGATCGATGACGGAAGTGGAAAACGCTCGGGCGTCGGGCGTGCTGCGGCCGTGGACGATGCGCCGCATCCCCGCGGCGCTGAACCCCTCGTCTCGGCCGGTATCCGGGCTGACGAACACGCCGCTTCGCCTTCCCGGACGCATCACGCGTCCAGTGGCGGTCGTCCGCATGCGCGGGAGGCATGCGGCGAAGCGGCGCTGCATCGCGGCGGGCGCAGTGCGTTCGCTTACCGTTGCGGGGGCAGCACAGGTTGGCGCGACTGCGGTGCAGCCAGGCTCCCTGCTTCCCGTTTAACTGCGCACGCCGGCGGGCGCGCGCGAGCACCGAAACGCGTGCGAGTGTAGGGGGCGGTGCCGGCAGCGTCAAGGCAAAACCGGCCATCGCGGGGCCGCCGCCGGGCGCCGCGACCGCACACGGCGGCCCGCCGCGCGCGGCCGCGGGGGCAGGCATGGCCGGTTCGCGCGGGCCGGGCGCTGTGCTATCGTATGCGCCGCGTTCGGTGCCCGCGCCCGCCTTCCGGCAGGTGCAGTTAAACGGGAAACAGGAGGCGGACATCCGCCCGGCCTGTGCTGTCCCCGCAACGGTACGCCGCCCGCGCGACGCGCTTTCAGCGCGCGCGCCCATGCCGCCCACGATGCCACTGCCCGCCTGCTTCGGGTGGGAAGGCCGCGGCCTGGCAAGCGGCCAGCCCGGATACCGGCCGACGCAAGGGGCGAGCGATGCGCTCGCCGAACGCCCGGTCCGCGGGGGACGGACCGGAGCGCCGTCTGCCCGCGCCCACGCGCTTCGCCCGATCCGCCCATGCACTGCCTGTCTGCCGGCCCCCGTGCCGCTCGCCGTTTCGTTTCCCCTGCCATGCCGCGGTGCGTGCCGTGCCGCCCCCGATGAGCCGCGCCTGGCTGATCGGCGCGGGCCCCGGCGACGCCGACCTGCTGACGCTCAAGGCCGTGCGCGCGATCGGCGCGGCCGACGTGCTGCTCGTCGACGATCTCGTGAACCCCGAGGTGCTGCGGCATGCGCGCGCCGATGCGCGCATCGAGCACGTCGGCAAGCGCGGCGGCCACGCGTCGACGCCGCAGGACGCGATCGTCGCCGCGATGCTCGCGCACCTGCGCGCGGGCCGCAGCGTCGCGCGCCTGAAAGGCGGCGACCCGTTCGTGTTCGGCCGCGGCGGCGAAGAGCTGATCGCGCTCGGCGCGGCGGGCTTTCCGGTCGAGGTCGTGCACGGCATCACCGCCGGCATCGCCGCGCCGGCCGCCCTCGGCATCCCGGTCACGCATCGCGGCGACGCGCAGGGCGTGATCTTCGTCACCGGGCACGGCGCGGGCGATGACGAGCCCAACTGGCGCGCGCTCGCCGCGACCCGCATGACGCTCGTGATCTACATGGGCATCCGCCGCCTCGCGGCGATCGCCGCCGCGCTGCGCGCGGGCGGCCTGCCGGACGACACGCCGTGCGCGGCGATCGAATCGGCGACGCGGCCCGAGCAGCGGCACGTGCTGGCGACGCTGGCGACCCTCGTCGAGCGCATCGGCGCGGCCGGCATCGGCTCGCCTGCGATCGTCGTGGTCGGCCGCGTCGCGGCGCTGGCCGCCGATCCCGCGGTGCAGGCCGCACTGGCCGCACCGGCCGAACCTGCGCCGCCGGAGCCAGCATGATGCGGGTCGCGCTCGGTCTCGGCTTTCGCGCGGGCGTCACCGCCGCACAGCTCGACGCCGCGGTCCGCGCGGCGCTCGCGCGGCACCCGCACGCGCAGCCGGCCGTGGTCGCGACGCTCGCCGGCAAATCGCGCGCACGCGCGCTGCGCACGCTCTGCGCGCGGCGCGGCTGGCCGCTCGTCGCCTTCGACGCGGCGCAGCTCGCCGCCCACCCCGAACTGGCGCAGAGCACGCCGTCACCCGCCGCGCTCGCCCGCTTCGGCGTGGCCGGCGTCGCCGAGCCGTGCGCGCGGCTCGCCGCGCCGCGCGGCCGGCTGCTCGGCCCGAAGCTCGCGCGGGACGGCGTGACGGTCGCGCTCGCCGGCCCGCTTTGAACCCATTCTTTCGACAGGACGACTCCCGATGAAAACCGATCCCGAAGCGCACCAGCGGATGACCGAGCGCCGCCGCGCCGGCCACGAGAAGAAGCAGGCCGCCGCCGTCAACGAAAAGGGCCTGCTGATGGTCCACACCGGCAACGGCAAGGGCAAGAGCACCGCCGCGTTCGGCATGGCCGTGCGCGTGCTCGGCCACGGGATGCGGCTCGGCGTCGTGCAGTTCATCAAGGGCGCGCTGCACACGTCCGAGCGCGATTTCCTCGGCGCGGTCGCGCACTGCGATTTCGTGACGATGGGCGACGGCTATACGTGGAACACGCAGAACCGCGACGCCGACATCGCGACCGCCCGCAAGGGCTGGGACGAGGCGCGCCGGATGATCGAGAGCGGCGATTACCAGATGGTGATCCTCGACGAGCTGAACACCGTGCTCAAGTACGAATACCTGCCGCTCGATGAAGTGCTCGCGACGCTGGCCGCGCGCCCTGCTTCGCTGCACGTCGTGGTGACGGGCCGCCACGCGCCCGACGCGCTGATCGACGCGGCCGACCTCGTCACCGAGATGCGGCTCGTCAAGCATCCGTACAAGGAGCAAGGCGTGAAGGCGCAGCGCGGCGTGGAGTTCTGAACCATGCCCGCCTGCCCCGCGCTGTTCGTCAGCGCGCCCGCGTCCGGCCAGGGCAAGACCTCGGTGACGACCGGCCTCGCAAGGCTGCACCGCCGGCTCGGCCGCCGCGTGCGCGTGTTCAAGACCGGCCCGGATTTTCTTGACCCGATGCTGCTCGAACGCGCGAGCGGCGCACCCGTGCACGCGCTCGACCTCGGCATGGTCGGTGAAGCCGGCTGCCGCGCGCTGCTCGCCGACGCCGCGCGCGACGCCGACCTGATCCTGATCGAAGGCGTGATGGGGCTGTTCGACGGCACGCCGAGCAGCGCGGATCTGGCCGTCGCGTTCGGCGTGCCGGTCGTCGCGGTGATCTCCGCGAAATCGATGGCGCAGACCTTCGCCGCGATCGCGTTCGGCCTTGCGCGATTTCGCGCGGACCTGCCGTTTCACGGCGTGCTGGCGAACCGGGTCGGCTCCGCGCGTCACGCGGAATTGCTGCGGCAGGCGCTGCCCGACGACCTGCGCTGGCTCGGGCACGTGCCTGCCGATGCCGGCATCGCGCTGCCGGAGCGCCATCTCGGCCTGCATCAGCCGAACGACATCGACGATCTCGATGCGCGGCTCGATCGCGCGGCCGACGTGCTCGCGAATACGGCGCTTGCGGAATTGCCGCCTGCGGTCGCGTTCGCGGAACCGGACGCCGCCGGGCCGCTGCCGCGCGCGCTCGCCGGCAAGCGGATCGCGATTGCGCGCGATGCCGCGTTCTCGTTCATCTATCCGGCGAATCTCGCGCTGCTCGACGCGCTCGGCGCGCAGTTGCGGTTCTTCTCGCCGCTCGCCGACGAGCCGGTGCCCGGCGACTGCGACGCGCTGTTCCTGCCGGGCGGCTATCCGGAGCTGCATGCGGCGGCGCTCGCGGCGAACGCGACGAGCGCGGGCGCGATCCGCGCGCATGCGGCGGCCGGCAAGCCGATCGTCGCCGAATGCGGGGGGATGGTGTATCTGTGCGATGCGCTGACGGACGTCGACGGCGCGACGACGCCGATGCTCGGCCTGCTGCCGGGCCGCGCGACGATGCAGCGGCGCTTCGCTGCGCTGGGCATGCAGCAGCTCGATACGCGCACCGGGCCGATGCGCGGGCATACGTTCCACTATTCGCGGCTCGACACGCCGCTCGCGGCGGCGGCGACGGCGGCACGCTGCGACGGCGCGAGCGGCAGCGGCGAGGCCGTGTATCGGGCCGGCCCGATCGTCGCGACGTACATGCACATGTACTGGCCGTCGAACCCGGATGCGGCCGCGGCGTTGTTTCGCGGCGAGGCGTTCGATCAGGTTGAGCAGGCCGATCGAGCGAGCGGAGAGACGCCGGAAGTCGTGCCGGAATAGCGGGCTGCGTCGCGAGACCTCGCCTTCCCCGCCAGCGTCCCGTCACACCAGAAACGCCTCGGTCAGCTTCACCCAGTACGACGCCCCCGTCGGCAGCACCGCGTCGTTGAAGTCATAGCCCGGGTTGTGCACCATGCAGCCACCCTCCCCGTCGCCGTTGCCGATGATCAGGTAGCAGCCCGGACGCTGCTCGAGCAGGAACGCGAAATCCTCGCTGCCGGTCAGCGGCGCCATGTCGTCGATCAGGTTCGCGTCGCCGACCCACTCGCGCGCGACCTGCTGCGCGAACGCGGTCATCTGCGCATCGTTGACGAGCACCGGGTAGCGGCGCCGGTAGTCGATCGTCGCGCTCGCGCCGAACACCGCGGCCTGCGCGTGGATCACTTCGGTGATGCGCGCCTGCAGCAGGTCGCGCACGTCCGGCTTCAGCGCGCGCACCGACAGGCGCATCTGCGCGTGCTCGGGAATCACGTTCGGCGCGTCGCCCGCGTGGATCGCGCCGACCGTGACGATCGCCATGTCGAGCGGCGACACGTTGCGCGACACGATCGTCTGCAGCGCGACGACGATCTGCGCGCACACGACGACCGGATCGATCGCCTGGTGCGGCACCGCGCCGTGGCCGCCGCGCCCCTGCACGTCGACGGTCACGGTGTCCGACGACGCCATGAACGGCCCCGGCAGGAAGCCGAACCGGCCGGTCGGGAAGCCGGGCATGTTGTGCATCGCGAAGATCGCATCGCACGGGAACTGCTCGAACAGGCCGTCGTCGAGCATCTTCTTCGCGCCGCCGAGCCCTTCCTCGGCCGGCTGGAAAATCAGGTTCAGCGTGCCCGAGAAGCACCGCTCGCGCGCGAGATGCTTCGCCGCCGCGAGCAGCATCGCGGTGTGGCCGTCGTGGCCGCACGCATGCATCTTGCCGGGAATCGTGCTCTGGTACGGCAGGCCGGTCGCCTCGTGGATCGGCAGCGCGTCCATGTCCGCGCGCAGGCCGAGACGCTTCGTGCCATCGCCGACCTTCAGTTGCGCGACGACGCCCGTGCCGCCGAGCCCGCGATGCACGGCGTAGCCCCACGCCTGCAGCCGTTCGGCGACGAGATCGCTCGTCGCGAATTCCTCGAAACCCAGCTCGGGATGGGCGTGGATGCGGTGCCGGATGGCGGTCATTTCGTCGGCGAGGCCTGCGGGAATCACGCTGTGGGTCATGGGGGCGGCTCCTGGGTCGGGTTCGGAAGGGTCGGTCAAGGATAGTCCGGCTCACGGCAACCGAATAGCGAGTAAGTGGTCGCGGCGGCAACCTGGAGTTGCCGGTTGAGTTGGGGTGCCGAGCATGGCGGCAGCGCGCTTGCGAGGCCGTACCGGCGCGCGGGAGCGGGAGGCGCGGTGCCTGCGGCTGTGTGTCGGTCTCCGGCATGTGCCGGCTCGGCGAACACGGTTGGGCGTCGCTTCGATATCTATCGATATCAAGGACTTCCGGGGCATTTGTTCACTTTTCAACCGCCGTACATCTTTTGTGTACGCCAGGGTTCAAGTGAACGCACGACCCGGCGTGGTTACGCTGCTACCCGGCGAATTCGGCGGCGACGCCGATGGACATCTCGACGCCTTCCGCGGCGCGTTTCTCGCGGAACCGGCGACGCCGCCGGCATGGCACGCGGCACGGGCTTCGCGCCCATGCCGCGCAGCACCTCAACGCCCCGACATCATTGCTGAACGACGCGCATCGACTTCGGTCGCGAAAAATCGAGGTCTTCGCCGTTCCAGGCTTTCGCCTTCTTCAACTCCCAGTTCTGCGTCAAGCCGGTGAAGGTCGCGACGCGGTTGAACGCGAGGTCGTCCGTATCCGACAGCATCACCGCGATCCCCGCGGCCGCTTCAACCTGGACTTCGTTTGCATAAATCCAGGACGGCAGCGCACGCCCCGACCGCTGCCCCGCCGGCAGGCAATACTTCGCGCCCGACGTCAGGCTGACGATACAGCCGAGCGGCGTCGTATCGCGCACGACGCGCATCGAATGCGGCCTTGAAAAATCGAGCACCTGTCCGTTGACGGCCTTCACCTGCTTGAGACCGCCGTTCTCGACCGTGCCGACGAACGTCGCGATCCGGTTGTAGGACAGGTTGTCCCAATCCGACAGCATCACCGCGGTGCCCGGTGCCGCATCGACGAACACGTCGTGCGCATAGATCCACGACGGCAATGCATAACCGGAGCGCTGCCCCACCGGCAGGCAATATCTCGCGGCGGTCTGCAGGCTGACGATGCAGCCCGCCGGCTGCTCGGCCGACAGGAAGCGCGCTTCCGGATAGACCGACTTGATCCAGTCCACGTACTTCGATACGCGCGCGCCGGTCGAATAGTTGTCGCCGCCGCCATTGGTCGTCGCGATGATGACCGGCTTGCCATCGCGAATCTGCCACCAGGCCGACCCGCTATCGCCCGACGCAGTGCGCGTCCAGAACGGGGACGGCCCGGCAGAGCGATAGCTCGCGCCGATTCCGTAGCCGAGCTCGAAGATGCTGTCGATCCGGCTGCGCCCGTACAGCCGTCGCTCGCCGTTCGCCGGCCAGTACGAACCGCTGCCCTTCGCGCCGACACCCCAGCTTCCATAGCCGACGAAAATGACGTCGCGGTCTTTCTCGTGAGGATCGTCGTTCAGGATCGGCCGCTCGACCGGCTTGCCGAGCACGTCCGCTATCGGGTGGAGCGTCGGCAGCTTCAGGATCGCGATATCGGTCGACGCGCCGCCCATTCCCGCCGGCTTGTTGATCCGCTGCGGCGGCACGTACGCCGTGCCCCGGCCCGATGCGACTACGCGGCGATCGAGCGTCGTGAAGCGCTTGGTTACGGCTGTCTCGGTGCCTTGATAGCCGGCGCAATGCGCGGCAGTCAGCACGTAGGTCCATCCCCCGTTGTCGCCAAGCCATGTCGCGGTGCAGCCACCGACCTCTCCGACCGCGAGCCACGGCGTCTCATAACTGAACGCGCGCAGTTGGTCGTTGTGCGTCTTGATGCTGTTCGCCAGGTCTGCGCTATCGCCGCCGTAATACTTGAAGGTCGCTTCGTCGATCCGCAAAGCGTGCGCCGCCGAAGACGCCACCAATGCCGCCAGGCCTGCGCTCACGATTATCTTTTTCACGTTTTCTCTCCGATGGATTTATTGCCCGGAAAATGCAGATTTATCCATATTGCTTCGATCGCGACAGGTTGCAGCCGGGCGCCAGCCATATCGCCGACCAGAGCGTATCGCGATGAGAGAAAAGGTTCGGTTATAACTGGGCAGGCCGTTGGATCGAGGCGACGAATTCGTAAATTCGAACTCGTCCCATTGACCGAATTTATACAAATCGCGGCATCTAAAATGGAAATGCGATTAATGATTTCGCGTTTCTCATATTGTTTATTCGCAAAACCATAGCTGGCTGAGTCAGCGATTTTCCAGATAGAACTTTCGCATTCCGGCGAAACACGGGAATCACCGCAGTCGGCTTCGCCTCCGGCATCGAACGAATTGCCGGCATGCCGACGCGCGTGCGCACAGACGCCCTATTCCGGCGATGTCCGCGCGAGCCTCCGCATTCGCCGGCAACCTCGCGACACCCGTGCGCTCGCGCCGCTGTCGCGCCGCCCCGTCACGGCAACCGGAACGTCTCGAAGAACGTATCCCGGTCGATCATCACCAGCGCCGCGCGCTTGTGCGGGAAATCGAACTCCTTCAGCGTATGGAAGCCGAGCCGGTGCATGTACGCGATATGCCGCACGTGATCGACGCGCGGCTCGCCGACGAGCCGCTGCGTGCGCGGCTCGTCGACGAACATGTAATGCAGCACCCCGCTCCACCACGCGTGCAGCTTGCCCGCGCTCTGGAAGCGCGAATCGCCGATCAGCAGATGCAGCCCGCGATCGTAGTCGTGCGCGTCGTAGAACGGCGCAAGGCGGTCCTCCTTCGCCCAGTAGAACTCGAAATAGCCGAACGGCGTGTCGTCGAAGTAGCCGATCATCGGGTGCATGTGCGGATCGGCGAGCCGTTCCGCGAGATACGCGGCGTGCTCGTCGCGCGTGCCGCGCTGGTCCCAGAACTGCGCGACGCGATCGAGGTTCATCCAGCCGCTGAACAGGTCCGCGTGCGCGTCGACGTCGACCGTGCGCAGGCTGAAGGTCATGCCGACCTGCGGCATGTAGCGCGCGTAGATCTCGCCGGGCAAGCTCGGCGCGCGCACCGGATGACGTCGCTCGTTCGTCACCGCATAGCGCAGCGGCATGCCGCCCGAGCCCGGCGCCTTCAGCCACGGCTGCGGATGCTGCCAGAACGTCGCGCGCGACGCGCTCAGGTGCAGCCGGCCGTCCACGGGCCGCGCGTCGTCGATCACGCCCTCGCGCACCGCGCGCCCGACATACGCCGCGACCGCCGCGGGATCGGCGCCCGCGAGCGGCACGGCGAGCGTCGCCGACGCGCGCGGCGTGTCCGTGTTGAACAGCGCGGCGAATTCGGCGAGCAGCGCGGCCGGCGGATCGTCGGGCCGCCATGCGTCGAGGACGCGATCGGCGTCGTGCGCCGCGGATGCGGATGCGGATGCCGCCTCACGCGCAGGCGCGGCGAAATCGGCAGCATCCGCCGGATCGGCAGGGTTCGTCAGCGTGTCGGTCATCACAAGGCCCCCGCGTCGTGGCGGTCCGCGAGGATGCCAAGCCCCCGCTCGAGCGCCGGAAACAGGCTGCGCTGGAAGTTGTTCCAGCGCAGTTCGAGAATCGTGTCGTCCGGCGCGATCGGCGTGTCGAGCACGTCGCAGATCACTTCGCCGGAATCGATGCCGTTGTCGACGTAGTGGAACGACGCGCCCGTCATCGTCACCGGCTCGATCGCCGACGTCGCGCCGCTCGCCCAGTCGACCCGCTCGCCGCGCGCGCCGTGCAGCGCATCGAGCGTCGCGTACGCGCCGCGCCGCTGGAACGGCGAGCCGTCCTCGGTGATGCCCGGGTGGATGTTCGCGATGCGCCGGTGAAAGCGCGCACCCGGCCGCACCAGCTCGTCGAGGATCACGAGCAGCCCGTCGAGCACGACGACGTCGGCGTTCAGTTCGAGCAGCCGCTCGAGCAGCCGGCGCTCGAACGCCGCCTTGCCCGCCGCGCGCTCACTCGCGGCGTGGACGGCGTGGACATCGCGCGGCAGCCGGCGGTACGTCGACGGAATCGCGCAGAACAGCTCGTCGACCGGCCGGCCCTGCACCGTGAGGCCGTCCGGCAGCAGCCAGGGCCGCCCGGGCGTGCGCGCGAAGCCGTAGTCGGCGAGCTTCGCGCAGTCGGCGGGCGAGCCGTCGTCGTCGTCGACGATCACGCCCGCGAGCGTGTAGCGCTCGCCGAGCGCCGAGCCGTTGAGCCGCTCGACGAGGAATTCGAGCGGCGCCTTCATGTAGCGCGTGCCGCCCTTGTAAGCGACCGGCTGTCCGGCGCGATCGGCCGCGCCGTTGCGCAGCGACTGGATGTAGACGAGATTTTTCTTCGGCATGGGTCGTGATGGGAAAAGGACGCCGCCGCCGCGACGCGCAGGCGCCGGCCCCCGCGAAGGCCGGCCCGCACGCCGCGGCGCGCGCCGTCACCAGTTGTATTTCGCGGTGGCGACCACGGTGCGCTCGTTGCCGAACATGCAGACCGAATACGACTGGCAGCCGCTGATGTAGCGGCGGTTGAACAGGTTCGTCGCGTTCACCGCGAAACGCCAGTTGCGCACGTCGTAGTGGATCGCCGCGTCGTAGACCGTGTAGCTCGCGACCGACAGCGAGTTGTCGGCCGCGCCGGCCGACGCGCTCTGGTAGCGCACGCCGCCGCCGAGCCCGAAGCCGGCGAGCGGCCCCGTGTGCCACGTCCAGTCGGCCCACAGCGACGCCATCTGGCGGGGCCGCGGGATGTCGACCGGCCAGTTGTTCAGCGACGCGTCGTTCGCCTTGATGTTCTTCACGTCCTGGTACACGTACGACGCGATGATCGACAGGTTCGGGCTCACCTTGCCGGTCGCGCTCAGCTCGATGCCGCGCGAGCGCACCTCGCCCGTCTGCACCGACGTCGTGCCGGCCGGATCGAGGCTCGTCGGCGTCGGCGTGATCCCGTTGGTCTGGTTGATCTGGTAGATCGCCGCGTTCAGCATCAGGTTCTTGCCGGGCGGCTGCCAGCGCAGGCCCAGCTCGATCTGCTTGCCGCGCGTCGGCTTGGCCAGCCCGCCGCCGAACAGGTTCACGCCGATCAGCGGGTTGAACGACGTCGCGTAGCTGACGTACGGCGACAGCCCGTAGTCGCCCTGGAACGCAAGGCCCACGCGCCCGCTGAACGCGGTGACGTCCGCCTTCGACTGCGTGCCGCCCGCGCGGTCGTCCTGCCGCATGTTCACCCAGTCCTCGCGGCCGCCGAGCGTCAGCACCCAGCGGTTCCACTTGACCTGGTCCTGCGCGTACACGCCGAACGTGTTCATCGTCGTGTACGTGTCGGTGCGGAAGGTGGCGTTCGGGTCCGAGAAGATCGCGTTCGTCACCGGCGGCGACACGGTGTTGTAGAGATTCACGGCCGGCGCCGCCGCGACCCATTCGCTGTCGGTCGAGGTCTGCCGGTTGTACTGGAAGCCGAGCAGCAGCGTGTGCTCGAGCGGCCCGGTGGCGAAGCGCGCCTGCGCGTTGTTGTCGATGTCGAAGCGGCTGTAGTTCATCTGGAACAGGCCCGCCCAGCGCGACACGTCGGTCGTGCTGCCGTCGACGAAGCCCGCGCCCCACACCGAGCCGTTGTCGAGCGACAGGTGCATCCAGCGCACGTTCTGGCGCACCGTCCAGATCGCGTTCAGGTTGTGCTCGAACTGGTAGCCGAGCGACCACTGCTTCTTGCGGTAATGGTTGAAGCCCGGGTCGCCCAGGTACACGTCCTTCGACACAGTTGCCCGTTCGGGTTCCCCAGCACCGTGCCCTGCGCGGGCAGGAAGTTCGACGAGATGTCGCCCCAGTCCTGCAGATAGGTCGCCGACACCGTCAGCGACGTGTCCGCGTTCGGCCGCCAGCGGAACGACGGCGCGAGCGCGACGCGCTGGTCGTTGTTCGGGCCGGTCAGCGCGTTGCCGTCGCGCGCGACGCCGACGAAGCGGTACGCGTACTTGCCGTCGGCGTCGAGCTTGTCGCCGACGTCGAACATGAACTGCTTGCGCGCATAGTTGCCGATCTCGACGCCCGCTTCACGCACGCGCTCGCCGTCGGCGAGCTTGGTCTGCACGTCGACGATCGCGCCCGGGTCGCCCGCGCCGTACAGCACCGACGTCGGCCCGCGCAGCACGGTGATGCTGTCGATCATGTACGGGTCGACGCGCCAGCTCGCGAGGTTGATCGTATTCGGCACCTGCAGCCCGTTCACGTAGGCGGTCGGCGTGAAGCCGCGCAGCGCCGCGTACCAGTCGGAACGGTTGTCCGAGCCGTACGACGAGAAACCCGGGATATAGCGCAGCGCCTGGTTCACGTCGGTCGCACCCGTCATCTCGATCTGCTGCGCGGTGACGACGTTGATCGTCTGCGGGATTTCGCTGATCGGCGTGTCGGTCTTCGTGCCGGTCCGGCTGCGCCGCGCGACGAGCCCGACCGTGCCGCTGCCTTCCGACGCCGCGTTGACGCTGATCGCCGGCAGCGTGCCGGGCGCCGCGCCGTTTGCCTGCGCGGCGGGGTCCGCCTTCGCCGCAGGGTTCGGCGCCGCCTGGGCCATCGCCTGGCCTGCCGCCGCATAAAACGCCACGCCTGCCGCGGCCGCGATCGCACGCCGATGTGTGCCTCGACGCGTGCCTCGACGTGTCCCTCGACGTGTCCCTGTTACCCACTCCATCTTTCGTTGCTCCACTTGTTTGGCGGCCTCCCGGCCGCCCTTTTTGTCAAAGCGCTACGGCCAGCCGGCCCGCGCTCACCCCGATTTCCTGTCGTGTCCGTGGCGGCCGGACGTCGTCGTCCGGCTGCGCGCGCCCGCTTTCGAGCGACGCGCAGATTTCGTCCGCGCGGCGCGCGAGCACCGACAGCAGCGTGTCGGACAAGCCGTGGCTGCCTTCGCAGCAGCCCTGCAGATAGATGCGCGGCGCGAAGTGCTCCGGCGTGTCGAGCCGGTAGTCGCGCGTCACGTCGCCGCGCGCGAGCGCGTCGCCCAGATGCGGCGCGAGCCCGTCGAGCAGCGCCGTGTGCGTGTCGCGCCGGTAGCCGGTCGCGAGCACGAGGCCGTCGAAGCGCTCGGTATGCGTGTCGCCGCTCAGGCGGTCGCGCAGCGTCAGCTCGATCTGGCCGGTCGCGGTGCGCGCGGCCGGGCCGCCTCGATCGCGCGGTTCGCGAGCAGCGCGTGGCGCGGCGCGCCGTCGATGCGCTGCAGGTACAGCATTTCGTAGATCTGCTCGATCAGCGGCCGGTCGACCACCGCGTAGTTCGTGTCGCGGTAGCGTTCGAGCAGCGCGCGGCGCGCGTCCTGCGGCTGCGCGTAGACGACGTCGGTGAACGCCGGGCTGAAGATCTCGTTGACGAACGGGCTGTCGTCGGCCGGCTTCAGCGCGCCCGCGCGCATCACGAGGCTCGCGTCGACGTGCGGGAAGCGCCGCGCGAGGTCGATGAACACCTCGGCCGCGCTCTGGCCCGCGCCGATCACCGCGATGCGGCGGCGCTCGCCGGCGCCCGCGAGCCGGCCGATGTCCGCCAGGTACGTCGACGAATGGATCACGCGGTCCTGGCCGAGCGCGGCGAACGCGTCGGGGATCGCCGGCGCGCCGCCGACGCCGACCGACAGCGCGCGCGTGACGCGCTGGCGCTCGTGCCCGGCGGCGTCGCGCGACAGCACGCGCAGCGCGTCGATGCGCGCGCCGCTGCCGCGCACCGGCTCGATGCCGGTCACGGTCTCGCCGTAATGGACGTGCTCGTCGAACGCGTCGGCCACCCAGCTCAGGTAGTCGTGAAACTCGACGCGGGTCGGATAGAAGTTCTTCAGGTTGATGAACTCGTTCAGCCGGCCGCGCTGGAACAGGTAGTTGATGAACGTGTAGCGGCTCGTCGGGTCGCGCATCGTGACCAGATCCTTCAGAAACGAGATCTGCATCCGGCAGTCGTCGAGCAGCATGCCGCGATGCCAGCCGAACGCCGGCTGCCGCTCGACGAAGCAATGCGCGAGCGCGCGCGTGCCGCTGCGCTCCGCGAGCCGCACGGCAAGCGCCAGGTTCGACGGCCCGAAGCCGACGCCGATCAGGTCGAATACGGTTTCTCTCTGCATGTCTCTCAGCTCCCTTGTCGGTGAAACCGGCGCGTCAGACGTGACGGCCGGCGAACAACGTGTTGCGCCGCGCGCGCGGGCACGGCGGCTGCACGACGCGGATGTCGGCGCGTCTCGCGCACGGCGCGGCGGCCGGGCGGAAACGCGACGCGACGGGTATCGAATCGCGCGAAGCGGTTCGCACGCACTTCAGCCGGCATCGCGCGCCTCCTGCGCCGTTTCGGCCGTCGCGTCGAGTCGCGCGCCGAGCGCGCCGAGCGTCGGCGCGGCGAACACGTCGGCCACCGTCAGCACGTGACCGGCGCGGCACGCGGCATCGACGAAGCGCACCACGTCGAACGACGTCGCGCCGGCGGCGAACAGATCGGCATCGGGCGGCGGCGCGGCGCACGCAAACGTGTCGGACCACAGCGCGGCCAGTGCGGCGATGGCGTGGCGCGCTTGCGGCGCCGTGTCGGCCACGCGCGCACGCGCGGCCGTCGACGCCGCGAACCGCGCGTCCGGCACACCGAGCCGCGCTTCGGGCGCGACCGCGAAACGCGCGAGCTCGTCGTGATAGACGTCGACGAGCGCAGCGACGAACGCAGCGTCGAGCAGTTCGTTCGCATACGAGAACGCCGCGCTCACGCGGCCGTCCGGATGCTCGACGACGTCGAGCTCGAGCGTGAACACCACGCTGTGCCGCACGTCGTCGAATCCGGCGAGCGACAGGCCCGCCCAGTCGCGCGCGGCCGCGCCGGTCGGGCGCAGGTAGTTGAACATCACCTGGAACAGCGGATTCGCGGCCGTCGCGCGCGGCGCGCCGAGCGCGGCGACGACGTCCGCGAACGGCACGTCCGCATGCGCATAGGCGGCCAGCGCCGCGTCGCGCACGCGGGCCAGCACGTCCGCGCGGCGGTCGGCCGCGTCGAGGCGCGTGCGCACGACCACCGCATTGATGAACAGGCCGAGCGCGTCGCGCGCGGCGTCGCCGGTCAGCTCGCGCGTCGACGCGAGCACGCCGACCGGCTGGTCGGCCGCGCCCGTCGCGCGGAACAGCGCGGCGTTGAGCGCCGCGTGCAGCAGCATCGGCAGCGTCGCGTGCGCGGCGGACGCGGCGTCGCGCGCGGCGCGGATCAGCGTCGCATCGAACGCGAACGCGGTGCGCGTCGCACGCCATTGCGGAATGGCAGGTGCGTCGGCGCGCTCGGGCAGCACGCGCCGCGGCAGGTTGGCCAGCGCGTCGCGCCAGTACGCAACCCGCGCGGGCGCGCCCGGCGCCGGCAGCACGAGCGGCGCGCTGGCGACCACCGGCAAGTTGACGCCCTGCACCCGCGCAACGTAATGCCGCCGGATCGCATCCAGCCACAGCTCGATCGATTCGCCGTCCGACACGATGTGATGGATCGCGATCGACAGCACATGATCGTCGTCGGCGAGCCGCAGCACGCGCGCGCGCCACAACGGCGCGGCGGCGCCGAGGTCGAACGGCGTCAGCGCGTCGTCGTCGGTCAGCGCGGTCGCGCGCGCCAGCGCGTCGGGCGAAGCGGACAGGTCGACGACCGGCAGCGCGACCGGCGCCGGCGCGTCGATCCGCTGCCCGGGCAGCGCGCCGTCGCGCGCGACGAGCCGCGTGCGCAGCGCCGGATGGGCCGCCGCCGCGTCCGCGAACGCGGCGCGCAGCGCATCGGTGTCGAGCGGGCCGCGCATGCGCAGCGCGACCGGAATCACGTAGGCGGCGCTGTCCGGCTGCGCGCGCCACAGGAACCACAGGCCGAGCTGCGCCGGCGACAGCGGCCATACGCCGTGCGCGTCGGGCCGCAGCGCCGCCGCGCCGGGCGCGCCATCGTGCGCCGCGCGCGGCGCATCGGCGACCTGCCGCGCATACTGCGCGAGCACCGGCGCCTCGAACAGCGCGCGCACCGGCACGTCGCGGCCGAGCCGCTCGGCGACGCGCGTCGCGACCCGCACCGCGGCGAGCGAATGGCCGCCGAGCTCGAAGAAGTGGTCGCCGCGGCCGACCCGCGCGACGTTCAGCACGTCCTGCCAGATCGCCGCGAGCGCGGCCTCGTCACCGTCGCGCGGCGCTTCGTACGCGCGCTCGACGCGCACCGGCGCGGGCAGCCGCGCGCGGTCGACCTTGCTGTTCGCGTTGCGCGGCAGCGCGTCGAGCACGATGATCTGCGCGGGCACCATGTAGTCCGGCAGCGTGCGGCGCAGGTGCGCGTCGAGCGTCGCCGCATCGACCGGCTGCGCGGCCGCGCGCGCGTCGTCGGTCAGCTCGACATAGGCGACCAGCTGCGCGTCGCCGCGATGCCCGTGCACGACCGCGCAGGCTTCGCGCACCGCGTCGTGCGCGGCGAGCTGCGCCTCGATCTCGCCGAGCTCGATCCGCAACCCGCGCAGCTTCACCTGGTGATCGACGCGGCCGATGAAGTCGAACACGCCGTCCGCGCGGCGCCGCACGAGGTCGCCCGTGCGATACAGGCGCGCGCCGGGCGCGCCGTACGGATCGGGCACGAAGCGCTCGGCGGTCAGCGCCGGCCGGTCGAGATAGCCGCGCGCGACGCCGATCCCCTCGCCGCCGAGATACAGCTCGCCGATCACGCCGACCGGCAGCGGATGCAGGCGCGCGTCGAGCACGTGCGCGGTGCGCGCGCCGACCAGCGTGCCGATCGGCAGATACGCGGCGTCGCCGAGCTTCGCGAGGTCGTCGCCCGGTCGGAACATCCACAGCGTCGGCGTGATGACCGTCTCGGTCGGGCCGTAGCCGTTGACCACCCGCACGTTCGGCAGCGCGCGGCGCAGCATCGCGAACGCCTCGCGCGACGTCGCCTCGCCGCCCACCGTCAGCGAGCGCAGCGTCGGCGGCGCGCCGTGCGCGAGCGCCCATTCGGCGAGCTGCGCGGCGCAGCCGGGCGGCACGTAGGTCATCGTCACGCCGTCGCGCACCATCATCGCGCAGGTCTGCGCGGGCGGCCACAGCACGTCGGCCGTCACCGACACGGCCGCGCCCGACATGTATTGCGAAAACCAGCCTTCGTGCGCGCCGTCGAAGTTGACCGACTGGAACAGCAGGAACACGTCGTCCTCGCCCGCGCCGTAGCGCTCGGCGATCGCCGCGCAGTGCCGCGCGAACGACGCGTGGTCGACGATCACGCCCTTCGGCGCGCCGGTCGAGCCGGACGTGTAGATCGCATACGCCGCATGGCCCGGCAGCACGTCCGGCAGCGCGACGTGCGCAGCGTCGTCGAGCGCGTCGATCGCATCCGCGCGCCACACGCGCAGCGACGGCAATTCGGGGAGCGCGGCTGCGCTGTGCGCGTCGGTCAGCACGTGTTCGATGCGCGCGTCGCCGACGATCTGCGCAAGCCGCTCGCGCGGATGCGCGGGATCGAGCGGCACGAACGCCGCGCCGGACTTCAGCACCGCGATCAGCGCGACGAGCAGGTCGACCGAGCGCTGCAGCGCGACGCCGACCCGCATTTCCGGGCGCACGCCGGCCGCGACCAGCCGGCGCGCGAGCCGCGCCGCGCGCGCATCGACCTCGCCGCGCGTCAGCGCGCGATCGACGTCGGCCACGCCGCGCGCATCCGGGCGCGCCAGCGCATGCGCGGCGATCCGCGCGTGCACGGGAATGAACGGCGCTTCGTCACCCGCGTCGGGCGACGCATTCCACGCGAAGAGCTGCGCGCGCTCCGCTTCAGGCAGCCAGTCGAGATCGCCGACCGGCACGTCGGGCCGCGCGAGCGCATCGGCCAGTAGCGTGACGAAGCGCTGCGCCAGCCGCGCGATCGCGTCGGCGTCGAACAGATCCTGTGCATAGACGAACGCGGCGTCGAACGTGCCGGACGGCGTCGCCTCGACGCCGAGCGTCAGGTCGAATTTCGCGGACGGCGTGCCGGACGGCAGCACGGCCACTTCCACCGCGTTGCCGGATGCGCCGAGCGGCGGCAGCGCGCGGCGCTCGCCGTACGCGGCCATCACCTGGAACAGCGGATGGTGGCTCGCGCTGCGCGGCACGCCGAGCGCGTCGACCACCTGCTCGAACGGCACGTCCTGGTGCATCTGCGCGTCGACGAGCGCGCGCTGCGTGCGCGCGACGAGCGCCGCGAAGCCGTCGCCCTGCGTCACGTCGACGTCGATCGCGAGCGTGTTGACGAAGAACCCGATCAGCCCGGCCGTTTCCGCGCGCTCGCGGTTCGCGGCCGGCACGCCGACGCAGATTCGCGCGTCGCCGCTCGCGCGCGCGAGCAGCGCGTCGAGCGCGGCGAGCAGCACCGCGAACGGCGTGGCGCCGGTGGCCGCGGCGAACGCGCGCAGCCGCGCGGCGAGCGGCGCGTCGAGCGAGAACACGTGGCGCGCGCCGCGCGCGCTGCGGCGGGCCGGCCGCGCGGCGGCGCCGGGCAGCGCCAGCACGCCGCGCTGCGGGTCGAGCCGTTCGCGCCAGAACGCGAGCTGCCGGTCGCGCTCGCCGGCGTCGAGCCAGCGGCGCTGCCACAGCGCGTAGTCCGCGTACTGGATCGGCAGCGGCGCGAGCGGCACCGGCGTGTCGGTCGCGTACGCGCGATAGAACGCCGCGAGTTCGTCGAGCATCACGCCCGACGACCAGCCGTCCGACACGATGTGATGCACGGTCAGCGCGAGCCGGTGATGCGTCGCGTCAAGGCGGATCAGGTGCGCGCGCACCAGCGGCGGCGTGCCGAGGTCGAACGGCTCGGCTTCGTCGGCCGTCGCGATGCGCTCGGCCTGCGCGCGCCGCTGCGCGGCCGGCAGCGCCTCGAGATCGGTGTCGCGCCACGGGCAGCGCAGCGGCGGATGGATCGTCTGCATGACGCCGTCGGCGGCTTCGTCGAAGGTCGTGCGCAGCGCCTCGTGGCGCGCGATCAGCGCGTCGCACGCGAGCCGCAGCGCATGCGCGTCGAGCGGGCCCGTCAGCGCGAGCCGCTCGGTGATGTGGTACGCGTCGCTCGCATCGATCAGCCGCTGATGGAGCCACAGCCGCGTCTGCGCGAACGACGCCGGCACGCACTCGCCGCGCGGTGTGCGCGGCGGAATCGGCAGCACGCGGAAATCGATGCCGGCCGCGCCGAGCTTGTCGATGAACACCGCGCGCTGCGCGTCGGGCAGTTGCGCGAAACGCGTCGCGAGCGCCAGCCAGTCGGGTTGAACCGTCGTCATCCGTCGTCCTTATTGAATTTCCAGTTCGCCGAGCAAGGCGTCGATCGCGCTCGCCGCGTCGGTCGCGCCGCGCGCCGCGCAGGCCGCGTCGAGCGCCTGCGCGCAGCGCGCGAGCGTGCGGGTGTCGAACAGCGTGCGCAGCGGCAGCGCAAGGCCCCAGTGCAGGTTCGCCTGCGCATGGGCCTGCGTCGCGAGCAGCGAATGGCCGCCGAGCAGGAAGAAGTCGTCGTCGCGGCCGATCGCGTCGACGCGCAGCACGCGCTGCCAGATCGCCGCGAGCGCGCGCTCCGTGTCGGTCGCGAGCTCGGCCGCGGCCGCCGCGTCGCGCACCGGCGCCGGCAGCGCATGGCGGTCGCACTTGCCGTTCGGCGTGACCGGCAGCGCGTCGAGCGCGATCAGCTGCGACGGCACCATGTAGGCCGGCAACTGCGCGCGCAGCGCATCGAGGAGCGCGGCCGGGTCGAGCACGCCCGCGTCGCCGCGCGCGACGTAGCCGATCAGCTGCTCGTCGCGCACCACGACGACCGCGTCGTGCACGCCCGGCGCCGCGCGCAGCAGCGCCTCGATCTCGCCCGGCTCGATCCGCTGGCCGCGCAGCTTCACCTGCGTGTCGACGCGGCCGAGGTAGTCGAGCGCGCCGTCCGCACGTCGCCGCGCGAGATCGCCGGTGCGGTACATGCGCGCCCCCGGCACGAACGGATCGGGCACGAAGCGCTCGGCCGTCAGTCCCGGCCGGCCGAGGTAGCCGCGCGCGAGGCCCGCGCCGGCCAGGTACAGCTCGCCGGTCGCGCCCGCCGGCACCGGCTGCCAGGCGGCGTCGAGCACGTGCAGCTGCAGGTTCGCGATCGGATGGCCGATCGGCACCGCGTGCGCATGCGCATCGGCCGCACCGCAGGTCCAGTGCGACACGTCGATCGCCGCCTCGGTCGGCCCGTACAGGTTGACGAGCGTCGCGCGCGGCAACAGGCGCGCGACCTTCGCGACCAGCTCGGGCGCAAGCGCCTCGCCGCTCGCGACGATCAGCCGCACGCTGCCGCATTGCGCAGCCGCGCCGAAATCGTCGAGATGCGCGGCGAACGCGGCCAGCATCGACGGCACGAAATGCAGCACCGTCACGCGGTGCGCGTGGATCGCGGCCGCGAGGCGCGCCGGGTCGCGATGGTCGCCGGGCGCGGCGATCGCGAGCTTCGCGCCCTGCGACAGCGGCCAGACGAATTCCCACACCGACACGTCGAAGCCGAACGGCGTCTTGTGCAGCACGACGTCGTCGTGCGTGAGCCGGTACGCGTGCTGCATCCACGCGATCCGGTTCGCGAGCGCGCCGTGCGTGTTGCCCGCGCCCTTCGGCTTGCCGGTCGAGCCGGACGTGTAGATCAGGTACGCGAGCTGCGCATCGGCGGCCGCGACCGGCTCGATCGCGTCCGGTGCGATGTCCTGCGCGAGCAGGTCCGCCACCGTCAGCAGCCGCGTGCCGGCGGCGTCGCCGAGCGCGGCTTCGACCTGCGCGCGCAGGTGCGCCTGCGTCAGCACGACCGCGGGCCGCGCATCGCGCAGCAGGTACGCGATGCGCTCGGCCGGATAGTCGGGATCGACCGGCAGATACGCCGCGCCGGCCTTCAGCACGCCGACGAGCGCGCTCACCATGTCGAACGAGCGCTCGACGCACAGCGCGACCGGCGTGTCGGGCTGCACGCCCTGCCGGCGCAACGCGGCGGCGATCCGCGACGTGCATGCGTCGAGCTCGGCATAGGTCATCCGGTGCAGGCTGCCGTGCGCGTCCGCGTATTCGAGCGCGACTGCGCCGGGCGTCGCGCGGGCCGCCGCTTCGAATTGCGCGTGCAGCGGCAATTGCTGGTGCGCCGGCCACGCGCGGGCGGTCGCGTCGCGCTGGGCGAGCGCGTCGCGCGCCGCGTCGTCGCCGATCGACAGCGCGCCGAGCCGCGCATCGGGCGTGCTCGCCAGCGCGTCGAGCGCGCACGCGAACGCGCGATGCCAGGTCTCGACCTGCCGCGCGTCGATGCGCGCGGTGTCGTAGCCGTAGTCGATCGTCAGCTCCGCGCCGCTCTCGATCACGAGCGTCAGCGCGAAATCGGTCGCCTCGATGCTGCGCACGTCGCGCAGCGCGAGCGCGCGCGGGTCCGCGTCGTGCGCGGTGTCGTCGACCGGATAGTTCTCGAACACGACCAGCGTGTCGAACAGCGCGCCGCCTGCGCCGCGCGCCCAGCGCTGGATGTCGGCGAGCGGCGCATGCGCGTGCTCGGCCGCCGCCGCGTTGTCGCGCTGCAACGCCTCTGCAGCCAGTCGGCCGCGCGCTGCTGCGGCGCGGGCGCGGTGATCACCGGCACCGTGTTGATGAACAGGCCGAGCACCGCGTCGACGTCCGGCAGCGCGTCCGGACGCCCCGCGACGGTCGCGCCAAACGCGACCGCCGGCTGGTGGGTCATCCGCTGCAGCGCGAGCGCCCACGCGCCCTGCACCAGCGTGTTGACGGTCAGCTTCAGCGCGCGCGCCGTTTGCGCGACGCGCGCCGTCGCGTCGGCGGCGATCGTCGCGCGCCGCGTCGTCATCCGTGCCGCCGCGCGGTCGGCAGTGCGCTCGGCGATCAGCGTCGGCGCGTCGAGCCGCGCGAGGCGCCCGGTCCAGAAGCGCTCGTCCGCGTCGCGATCGCGCGCGCCGAGCCACGCGATGAAATCGCGGTAGCGCAGCGCCGGGCGGCTCGCGAACGGCGACACGGCGTCCGGGTCGCGGTAGTCGCGCAGCACGTCGGCGAGCAGCCGCGCGGTGCTCCAGCCGTCGAGCAGCACGTGATGGCGGGTCCACACGATGCGCCACGCGTCGTCCGTCACGCGGATCAGCGTGAGCCGCATCAGCGGCGGCTCATTCCAGTCGAAGCCGCGTGCGCGGTCGGCCGCGAGCCACGCGTCGAAGTCGGCATCGAGCGCCGCGCCGCGCGTGCGCCAGTCGAGCTGCTCGACCGGCAGCGCCGCCTGCCGGTGCACGCGCTGCAGCGGCGCCGCTTCGTCCGGCATGATGCTGGTGCGCAGGATGTCGTGCCGCGCGATCGATGCGTCGAACGCGGCCGCGAGCCGGTCGGCGTCGAGCGCCGTCGCGGTCGCGACCAGCTGGTTCACGTAGCTCGCATGGCCCGGCGCGAACAGCGCGTGGAACAGGATGCCCTGCTGCATCGGCGACAGCGGATACACGTCGTCGATCGTGCGCCAGTCGAGCGGCGCGCGCTCGATCGCCGCCTGCGTGAGGCCCGCGGCGTGCGCGAGCGGGAAATCGCCCGGCGTCGCGCCGCCGCCGCGCTGGGCGATGCGCGCCGCGCACGCATCGACGAGCGCACGCAGCGCCGCCGCGAACCGCGCGGCGAACGCGTCGATCGTCGCGCGCTCGAACTGCGGCGCGCCGTACACCCAGTGCAGCTTCAGCGTGCGTCCGCCGTCGCGGTCCTCGTCAAGATACGCATGGATCGCGAGCGTGTTGCCGAGCGGCCCCTGCGGATCGCGCTCGACGCCGGCGCCGCCGAAGCGCGGCACGAGCGTCGCGTCGCGCGGCGCGTCGAACTGGCCGAGGTAGTTGAAGGTCACGCGCGGACGCGGCACCGCGGCCAGCGCCGCGCGCGTCGCCGCGTCGCCGTAGTGCGCGAGCACGCCGAAGCCGAGCCCCTTGTGCGGCACCGCGCGCAGCGCGTCCTTGACCGCGCACAGCGTGTCGCGCGCGCTCGCCGCGACCGGCAGCGACACCGGGTAATGGCTCGTCAGCCAGCCGATCGTGCGGCTCGCATCCGCATCGTCGAACAGCGCCTCGCGGCCGTGCCCTTCCAGTTCGACGCGGCACGACGCCGCGTCGCGCCCGTCGGCCAGCGCCATGGCAAGCGCGGCGGCGAGCAGCTCGATCGTCTGCGTGCGGTACGCGGCGTGCGCGTCGGCGAGCGCCGCGCGGGTCAGCGCGGCGTCGATCGTCTGCACGACGACGGCCGCGTCCGCGTTGGTCGCCGGCGCGTCCGGATGGTCGGGCGCGACGTCGTCGCCGTGCGCCATGCCGGTCCAGTACGCGGTCTCGTTCGCGAACGGCGAGCCCGGATCGGTCGCCGCGCGCGCGAGCCGCGCGGCCCACGCGTCGGCGCACAGGCCCTGCAGCGCGAGCCGGATCGGCCGTTGCTCGCAGGCGGCGCGGTACGCGGTGTCGAGATCGTCGAGCAGGATTCGCCACGACACGCCGTCGACGATCGCATGGTGGATCGCGACGAACAGCCGCGTCGCGCCGTCCGGCAGCCGCGCCGCGCACGCGCAGGCGAGCGGCCCGCGGCCGAGATCGAGCCGGCGCTGCAGCGCATCGAAGCGCGCGAGCGCGTCGGCGTCGTCGCGCGCGGCGACTTCGACGAACGGCAGCGCGTCGTACGGGCGCTGGGCGTCGTCGGCCTGCCACGCGCCGTTCGCGCCGCGCGTGAAGCGCCGGCGGAACGCTTCATGATGCGTGAGCAGCGCGTCGAACGCGCGCGCGAACGCGGCGGGGTCGAACGCCCCGCGCACGTCGAACGCGACCGCCTGGTTCCAGTGGCCCGGATGCGGCACGTCGAGCGCGAAGAAGCGCTGCTGCGCGGGCGTCAGCACGCGCGCGGCGGCCACGGTCGTCGCGGCCTGTGCGACCGGGGCGGGCTGCGCCACGTCTTCCGTCTTCGCGACGCGCGCCAACTCGGCGAGCGTCGGGCCGTCGAACAGCTGCTTCGGCGTGAAGCGCACGCCGCGCTTGCGCGCGCGGGCAATCACCTGCAGCACGAGGATCGAGTCGCCGCCGAGTTCGAAGAAGTTGTCGTCGCGGCCGACGCGCGGCGCCTTCAGCACCGCCTGCCAGATTTCCGCGAGCGTCGTCTCGACCGCGCCTCGCGGCGCATCGCCCTGCACGCTCGCGGCAGGCGCGGCGGCCAGCGCGCGCAGCGCCGCGCGATCGACCTTGCCGTTCGCCGTCACCGGCAGGCGCGGCAGCGCGACGATCTGCGCCGGCACCATGTAGTCCGGCAGCGCCGCCGCGAGCCGTGCACGCAGCGCGGCCTCGTCGAACGCCGCGCCGTCGCGCGCGACGACGAACGCGGCGAGCCGCAGCCGGCCGTCGTGCTCGACCGCCAGCGTTTCCGCCTGCGCGATGCCGTCGGCCGCGCGCACGGCCGCGCTCACCTCGCCCGGCTCGACGCGATAGCCGCGGATCTTGACCTGGTCGTCGATCCGCCCGAGGAAGTCGATGCGGCCGTCCGTGCGCAGCCGCACGCGGTCGCCGGTGCGGTACACGCGCGCGCCCGGCGTGAACGGATCGGGCAGGAAGCGCTCGGCGGTCGCCGCCGGCCGGCCCCAGTAGCCGCGCGCGACGCCCGGCCCGCCGAGATGGAGTTCGCCGGTCGCGCCCGCCGGCACGCACGCGCCGAACGCATCGAGCACGACCGCGCGTGCATTCGGCAGCGGTCCGCCAAGCGGCACGCCCCGCGCCCCGTCGTGCCCATCGTCGGCCATCGACGCCGTGTCGCACGCGAGCGCGCCGACGGTCGCCTCGGTCGGGCCGTAGTGATTGATCACGCGGCACGCGGGCTTGAGCGCGGCGATGCGCGCGACCAGCGCCCACGTGAGCGTTTCGCCGCCCGTCACGAGCGCATGGCTCGGCAGCACGTCGGCCGGCGCGCGGGCTTCGAGCAGCGCCTGCAGATGGCTCGGCACGATCTTCAGCACGCCGACGTCGCGGCGGCGCATCTCGTCGGCGAACGCATCCGGATCGAACGCGCACGACGCCGGCAGCAGATGCAGCGTGCGGCCCGCGCACAGCGCGCCGAACAGCGTCGTATGGCCGAGGTCGGCGGCGACCGTCGACACCATCGCGAACGACGCGTCCGGCGCGAACGCGAGTTCGTCGAGCATGCCCTGCACGTAATCGGCGAGCGCGCGATGCGATACGACGACGCCCTTCGGCGTGCCGGTCGAGCCGGACGTGTAGATCAGGTACGCGCCCTGGTCCGGGTGCGGCGCGATGCGCGCGGCGCCCGCCTGCGCGAGCGTCGCGTCGGCCGCGAGCGCGTCGACGTCGAGCGCCTGCGCGAGCGTGCCGGCCGGCCATGCGGCGTCGCCGGCGACGAGCGCCGAGCGCGCGCGGCAATCGGCGGCGGCGGCCGCGAGCCGCTCGGCCGGCTGCGCCGGATCGAGCAGCACGGCCAGCGCGCCCGCCTTCAGCGCGCCGAGCAGGCCGACGACGAAGCGCGCCGAGCGCTCGATGCAGACGACGACCGGTTCCTCGGCCGCCGTGCCGCGCAGTTGGAGCGCGCGGGCGACGCGATCCGACGCGTCGTCGAGTTCCGCGAACGTCAGCGACTCCGCCGCATCGGCCAGCGCGACGCGATGCGGATACGCGGCGGCCTGCCGCGCGAACGCCGCGACGACGTCGGCATGCTCGACGCGCAGCGCGCGGCCGTCGCGCGGCTGGCGCGACGCGGGCGCCGCATCGCACGGCAGCTCGGCCGTGACGGTCTGCGGATCGCGCGCGGCGGCCGCGACGAGCGCCGCATAGCTGGCGAGCCACGCGCGCGCGGTGTCGGCGTCGATGCAGTCGGTCGCATACGCGGTGACCAGTTCGATGCCGCTCGCATCGTCGGTGAAATCCAGCGCGAAATCGAAGCGCGCGGCGAGGTCCGGCCCCGGCGTCGCGACCGCGGTCGCGCCCGGCAGCGCGCTGTCGAGCCGCGCGTCGAACTGCTGCGCGAACTTGACGCGCAGCCATTCGTCGCCGCGCCGCACCGGCGGCTTCACCGCGTCGACGACGCGCTCGAACGGCACGTCCTGGTGCGCATACGCATCGAGCGCCGCCGCACGCACCGCATCGACCAGCGCGGCGAACGGCTGCGTCGGCGCGACGCGCACGCGCAGCGCGACGGTGTTCAGGAACAGCCCGAGCAGCGGCGCGTTTCCGGACGCTGCCGGTGCGCGACCGGCACCGCGACCACGACGTCGGTCGCACCGGTCAGGCGCGACAGCCACGCGTCGAGCGCGGCCATCAGCACCGTGAAGACCGTCGCGTGCGCGTCGCGCGCGAGCCGGCGCACGTCGGCCGCGACCGCGTCGGGCAGGCGCAGCGACGCGCGCGCGCCGTGCAGCGTGCGCGTCGCGCCCGGCTGCCGGTCGACCGGCAGTGCGAGCGGGCCCGGCGCGTCCTGCAGCGCGGCGCGCCAGTAGTTCAGTTGCCGCTCGCCCTCGCCGCCCGCGAGCATGTCGCGCTGCCAGTCCGCATAGTCCGCGTACTGGATCGGCAGCGCGGGCAGCGCCGGCTCGCGACGCTTCGCATACGCGCAATAGGCCGCCGTCAGCTCCTCGAACGCGCAGCGCGAGCTCCAGCCGTCGGTGATCGCATGATGGGCGGTCAGCAGCAGCCGGTGACGGTCGTCGGCGAGCGCGATGAGCGTCGCACGCACGAGCGGGCCTTCGGCCAGGTCGAACGGCGCGCCGGCGTCGCGCTCGGCGAAGATCGCCGCCTGCGCGTCGCGGCCGGCCGGCGGCAGGCCGCGCAGGTCAACTTCGGCGATCGCCACCGGCAGGCGCGCGTGGATCCGCTGCATCACGACGCCGTCGTCGTTTTCGACGAGCGTCGTGCGCCACGCGTCGTGCCGGCCGATCACGTGATCGAGCGCGCGCTGCAGCGCGGCGCGGTCGAGCGCGCCGTCGATCGTCCAGTGCGCGGCGATGTGATAGGCCGCGCTCGCGTCGCGCGTCTGCGCGAGCACCCAGAAGCGCTGCTGCGCCAGCGACGCCGCGCGCTCCGCATACGGTGCGCCGGCCGGCGCACCGGCGCGCGCCGCGATCGCGACGAGCGGCGCGCCGGTTTCGCGCTCCGCGCGGTCGATCGCGTCGGCCAGCGCGGCGAGCGCCGGGTCCGCGAACAGCATGTCGAGCCGCAGGTTGACGCGCCATTCGGCACGAATCGCCGCCTGAAGCTGCATCGCCGCGAGCGAATCGCCGCCCAGCGCGAGGAACCGGTCGTCGCGCGACGGCGGCGCGTCGAGGCCGAGCAGCGTCTGCCAGATTTCAGCGGTGCGCCGCTCGGTGTCCGTGCGCGGCGCGTCGCCGGCTGCGCGGTCCAAACGGTCCGCAAGGTCCGCGGCGATCCGCTCGCGCAGCGCCGCGCGGTCGAGCTTGCCGTTCAGCGTGTACGGCAGCGCGTCGCAGCGCACGTACCGGTGCGGCTGCCAGGCGGCCGGCAACTGCGCGGCGACGTGCGCCTTCAGCGCCGCGTCGTCGGCCTCCGTGCGCAGCGCGACGCATGCGACGAGCCGCGTCGGGCCGCCGTCGGCTTCCGCGACCACGGCCGCGTCCGCGACGGCCGGATGCGCGCGCAGGCACGCGGCGATTTCCGCCGGCTCGACGCGCACGCCGCGCACCTGCACCTGATCGTCGAGGCGGCCGAGGTAATCGAACGCGCCGTCGCCGCGCACTCGCGCGAGATCGCCGGTGCGATAGACGCGCGCGCCGGGCGCGCCGTCCGGATCGGGCACGAAGCGCTCGGCGGTCAGCGCCGGGCGGCCGTGATAGCCGCGCGCGAGGCAGACGCCGCCGAGCAGCAGCTCGCCGGCCGCCGCGCCGTCGCCACCGTCGACGCGGGCAACGCGCGGACCGATCGGCCGGCCGATCGGCAGCGCCGCGAACGCGTCGCCCGCGGCGAGCGCGGGCGTCTCGCCCGGCTCGACCGGCCACAGCATCGGCGAGATCACCGCTTCGGTCGGCCCGTAGCCGTTGACGAGCCGCACCGCCGGGAAGGTGTCGCGCACGAACTCGAATGCCTGCTGCGGCAGCGCCTCGCCGCCGAACGCGAGCACGCGCAGCGCGGGCGGCACGCCGTCGCGCGCGGCGAGCGCCGCGAACTCGCGCAGATAGGCAGGCGGAAACGCGGCGACGCTGACCTGCTCGCGCACCATCAGCGCATGCGCGGCGTCCGGCGCAAACGGCTGCGGCGGCGCGACCGCGATGCTTGCGCCGACCGCGAGCGGCGCGAGCCAGCATTCGTGCGCGGCGTCGAAATTGACCGACGCGAAATGCAGCAGCCGGTCGCCGGCCGCGATCGGCAGCGCGGCCGCAAGCGCATCGCAATGCGCGGCGAGCGGCCCGTGCTCGACGACGACCGCCTTCGGCGTGCCGGTCGAGCCGGACGTGTAGATCATGTAGGCGGCCGCGCGCGGATGAACCGGCGCGTCGTCTTCATCGACGCACGCGTCCGTTGCATTGGCATCGATTTCCGCGACGTCGAACGCATGCGCGAACGGCGCGCCGAGCGCCGCGCGCCCCGCCGCGTCGACGATGCCGTGGCGCAGGTTCGCGTCGCGCACGATCCAGTCGAGGCGCGCGGCCGGATGGCGCGGATCGAGCGGCACGAACACGCCGCCCGCCTTCAGCACGGCCAGCAGCGCGATGAACAGCTCGCACGAGCGCTCGACGCACACGCCGACCCGCACCTCGGCGCCGACGCCTGCCGCGCGCAGCCGCCGCGCGAGCCGCGACGCGCGCGCATCGAGCGCGCCGCGCGTCAGGCGGATTTCGGTCGGAAAGGAGACGGCGAGCGCGGGCGCGTCGGGCGCGCGGCGCGCCAGCTCGCGGATTCGGTGATGCAACGCAGTCGGGAAACTCGTCATGGGCGTGAAGTCCTTCAAGGTCCGGCCGCTACGGCCAACTCACGGCGCCGCACTGGGCGGCTTCACTGGTGTGACGAACGGCGCGGCCGGTTTTTTACCGTTTTGCGCACGACGGCCGCGCGCAGGCCGCGCATGGCGAGTTCGCACGCGCTGCCAAATGCCTGCGCTGCTAAATATTTGCGGCGCCCGTTCGTCTATCAGGGAGAGACGCCGCGACCACGCGGCTGCCGCAGCGCTGCCGTTCGCGCCGGCCCTGCCGGTTGCGCGCGTTTCACCAGCCTTTCTCGCCTGCCCTTCATTAACCGACGTTGCCGATGACCGCCGCCCACGAGCCCTCTTCCCCGCCGTCCCTCGACGCCTCCCCCGGCCGCCCCGCCGCGCGCCTGATCCTCGCGCTGCTGCGCGAAAGCCGCGCCGCGCTCGCGCTCGCGCTCGTCGCCTGCGTGCTGAACGGCGTCGCGAGCGTGCTGCTCGTCGCGACGCTGAACCGCGCGCTCGCGCAGCCGGTCGCGGCCGACGCCGCGCTCGCGTGGCGCTTCGCGCTGTGCGCGGTGGTCGCGCTCGTCACGCGGATCGTGTCGGGCGTGCTGTTCGCGCGGCTGTCGCAGGACACGATGGCGCGGCTGCGCGCGCATCTCGCGCGCCGCGTCGGAGCTGCCGAGCTGCGCGACGTCGAGCGCATCGGCGCGGCGCCCGTGCAGTCGGTGCTGACCGACGACGCGACCAACGTGTCGATGCTGTTCTTCGCGCTGCCGAACCTCGTGATGCACGGCTCGATCGTGTTCGGCTGCCTCGGCTATCTCGCGTGGCTGTCGTGGCCCGTGTGCGTGCTCGCGCTCACGGCGATCGTCGCGGGCTCGCTCGGCTATCACACCGGCGACCGCCGCGCGATCGCGTCGCTCGAAGCGGCCGGCCGCGCACAGGACAAGCTGTTCGGCTATCTCGGCGCGCTGTTCTCCGGCGCGAAGGAATTGAAGCTGCATGACGCGCGCGCGCGCCAGTTCGTCGACGGCCAGTTGGGCGCGGCGATCGGCGAGGTGCGCGACCACCGCCGCCGCGCGTTCAGCGCGTATGCGGTCGGCGTCGGCTGGATCATCTTCCTGTTCTATGCGTTCCTCGGCGCGGCCGCGTTCTGGCCGCAGCTCGGCGTGCACGCGGACCCGGGCGCGACGGCCGGCTACGTCGTCGTGTTCCTGTTCATGCTGGTGCCGCTCGACGGCCTGCTGAACAACCTGCCCACCGTCAACGCGGCGCGCGTGTCGCTCGCGCGCATCGAGGACGTGATGGCCGAATTCGGCGCGCTGCGCACCGCGCCGCCCGCGAGCGACGCGCCGGCGGCCGCCGTGTCCGCCATCGCGCCCGCCGGCGCGGTCACGCTGCGCGGCGTCACGCATTCGTATTTCCACGAGCGCGACGAGCGGATGTTCCGCATCGGGCCGATCGACCTGACGCTGAAGCCCGGCGAGCTCGTATTCATCGTCGGCGGCAACGGCAGCGGCAAGACCACGCTCGCGAAGGTGCTCACGGGCCTCTACGAACCCGAGGAAGGCGCGATCGAGGTCGACGGCCGGCCGGTCGGCTGGCGCGAGCGCGCCGCGTACCGGCAGCGCTTCAGCGCGGTGTTCAACGATTTCCACCTGTTCGATGCGCTGCTCGGCATCGTCGACCCGGACGATCCGGCGCGCGCGCAGGCCGACGCGCGCGCGAACGCGCTGGTCGCGAAGCTCGCGCTCGACCACAAGGTGAAGGTCGTCGACGGCGCGTTCTCGACCCGCGCGCTGTCCACCGGGCAGCGCAAGCGGCTCGCGCTCGTCGTCGCGTATCTGGAAGACCGGCCGTTCTACCTGTTCGACGAATGGGCCGCCGACCAGGACCCGACGTTCAAGGCGGTGTTCTACGAACAACTGCTGCCCGAGCTGCGCGCGCGCGGCAAGGCGGTGGTCGTGATCACGCACGACGACCGCTACTTCGATCTCGCCGACCGCGTGCTGAAGCTCGACAACGGGCGGATCGTCAGCGATACGGCGCCCGCGCGAGCGCGCGACGGCGCGAACGCGCTGAGTGCGTGATCGTCGGGGCACGCCGGCCTGCATCGTCGTGTTGGTCGCGCCGGCGGTCTCGATGATCGGTGGCAGGCGCGCAGCGATTGCGGCGATGGGCTTGCCTGTGCAGCGCGAGCGCGGCGGCCGGCTGCTGGTGGCCGGATGTGCGTCGCGCTTGCTGTGTACTGGCGTTGGGTTCGATTCGCTGTTGGGCGCATGCGTGGCACGGGGAAGTTGCCGCAGGCTATGCCGTGCATGACGGACGGCGCTGTGTCGCTCGGCAATCGAACCAGCGCGGGTTCGCCCCGCTATTGCGAGCGCGCCCGCCATGGAAAAGTCTTTCGGGCGCGCGCAAGGTGGTAGCGTGCATCGCGGGCAGCCCGCCGGTGCCGCGCGCCAGCACCCCGCCCGTCCCCGACACGCGAAACGTGTGGCCCGATTACCGACCCACTCACGTGATCGCGCTCGCGACGAACGCGCAACGAACCCTCGCGCACCATGCCCTTCTCAACCGCGCTACCCCGCTGTCCGACGTGAATTCCCGCCGCACGCGTCAGCGCACGGCCGGCAGTTTCAGCAGCGTATCGGTCATCACGTCCGCCAGCTTCAGCGCCGACATCGGGCCGCCGAAGCCCCAGATATTGCGCTCGATCAGCGCGATCCGGTTTGGCTTGCGCGCAGGCACGTATTGCCAGACCGGCGAATCGAGTTTCGCGTCGAGCGGCACGTCCATCCCGGTCGCGGTCACGAACAGCACCGCCAGGTCGCGCTGCGTCAGCAGGTCCGCCGACGTCACGTAGAGCGTGCCCTCGCGGGTCGGCTTCTTCGGCCACAGATCGAGGCCGAGCGCGCGCGCGAGGCCGGCCGCCGTGCTGTTGCCCGTATACGCCCAGTAGCGGTCGGGCAGCCCGAGATCCTGCAGCAGCGCGACGCGTTCGCTGCCTGCCTGCCGCCGCGAGCCGTTTCGCGTTGCGCGCGAGGCCGGCGTCGAGCTGCGCTTCGACCGCCTGCGCACGCGCGCTGCGCCCCGTCACCGCGCCGATCGTGCGGAAGATCTGCCGGGTCCAGTCGAGCTGGGTCACGGGCACGCCGCCTTCGTTCACGTTCGGGCTGAACTGGAACAGGATCGTCGGCGCGATCCGGTCGAGCGCCGCGAAAATCGGTGCATGCCGAAAACCGACGCCGATGATCAGGTCGGGCTTGACCGCCGCGATCGCCTCGAGCCCCGGCTCCTGCCGCGAACCGACGTCCGTCACGTGCGCGAAGCGCGCATTGTCGTAGCCGAGCCAGCCCGGATAGAACGCGGTGTCGACCATCCCGGCCGGCGTGATGTCGAGCGCCGCGAGCCTTTCCGCGAACATGAATTCGAGCGCGACGACGCGTTGCGCCCGCGCCGGCATCGTCGCGCTGGCCTGCGAGACGACCGGATTGCCGGCCAGCGAGCGGCCGGCCTGCAAGGCCGTGGCCGTAGCCATACCCGCGCCACGCCCGGCCGCGCGTGCATCGCTCGCGAGCGCATCGCGCGGCGCCGCGCACGCGGCGGCGAGCGCGGCCAGCATCCCGAGCGAACGGCGGCGGCCGGCGTGCATCAGCGGCTCGAGTCCTGCCCGGCCAGCGCCGCGTCGTCCATCGTCAGTAGCAAGGGGCAGCTTCCACACAGTTGCGTTTCTCCAGGGATTTCGTAGCGCAGGCAGCACACGCGGCGCGCGCGGAACGGCGTCGGCAGCAGCGGCGAGCGCGGCACGGCGTCGCGCACCGGCGTGCGCAGCGGGTTCGATTCGCCGTCGACGCACGACCCGCCGAACAGCCAGCACGCATCGCGCACGGGATCGGCGACGCACGGCAGCGTCCGGTACATGCCGAACAGATGATCGAGCAGATTGCCGGCGTTGCTCCACAGCACGCGCGGCGTGACGCGGCCCATCTCGGCCAGCAGGTCGATCACCGCGCCGAGATGCGCGACGAGCCCCGCGTAGCGCGGCGCCGGATCGTCGCAGGGTTCGCCGAGCGCGTCGTGCGCGAAGACCAGCCCTGCGGGCATCCCGTCGTCGAGCACGACGAACGTGCGTTCGGGCGCCATGTCGAGCGGCCGGCCGAGCAGCAGCGCGGCGACGACGCCCGCGGGCGCCGCGCGGCCGAAGTAGTACTTGCTCCATTGCGACAGCAGCGCGCGCGCATGCACGGCCGGATCGCCGCCGTAGTGGCGGACCATCGCGTCGAGCAGCGCGTCGCGATGATCGGCCAGCGCCTCGACCGGCACGACGATCCGGCCCGGTGCGTGCGTCTCGTGCGGGCGGCCGAGCCACACGACGTCGAGATGCGCGCCGAGCGCTTCGGGCGCGAACGCGGAAAACCGCGTGGCGCCGGTGTCGGCGGTGCAGCCGGGCGCCGCCGTCATCGCCCCACGCGCCGCGCGCGGCGCGCCTCGACGATCAGCAGGCCGAGCAGGTACGGCGCGCCGATCAGCGCGGTCAGCACGCCGGCCGGCACTTCGCGCGGCGCGACGGCGGTGCGGGCCGCGACGTCCGCGAGCCCGAGGATCAGCGCGCCGCACGCGGCCGCGAGCCACAGGCGCGTGCGATGCCGCCGCGCGCCGAGCATCGTCGCGACGTGCGGCGCCATCAGCCCGATGAAGCCGACCGGCCCGACCGCCGCGACCGCCGCGCACGCGGCAAGCGTCGAGATCACGAGCGCGAGCGGCCGCAGCGCGGCGATCGGCAGGCCGAGCGCGGCCGCCTGGTCGTCGCCGAGCGCGAGCATGTCGAGCGGCTGCGCGAGCCACGCGAACACCGGCACCGCGAGCACGCACCACGGCAGCAGCATCGCGACTTCGCCCCAGCTGCGTCCGTAGGTGCCGCCGATCAGCCACACGACGAAGCGCGCGGGCTGCACGCTTTCCTGCGTGATCAGCCATTGCGCGAGCGTCGTCCACAGCGTGCCGATCACGATCCCGGTGAGCGCGACCGCAAGCGGCGCGTAGCGATGACGGTGGTTGAGGGCCAGCGTGATCGCCAGCGAGATCCCGCCGCCCGCCAGCGCCGCGCCGGCGAGCACGCCGCCGCCCGCGAGCGGCCAGCGCGTGAGCGCGAACAGCGTGACGAGCGCCGCGCCCTGCGTGACGCCGAGCACTTCCGGGCCCGCCAGCGGATTGCGCACGACGCTCTGCATCGCGACGCCGCTCGCGGCGAGCAGCGCGCCGGCCAGCATCGCGCACAGGAGCCGCGGCAGGCGCAGGTCGATCAGCATCCGCGCGAGCGGGTCGGCGCCCGACAGCGCCGCCTGCCAGCGCGCGGGCGTCAGCCATTCGGGGCCGGCCGACGTGCCCGCGAGCAGCACGAGCGCGCCCGCCAGCGCGAACAGCGCCGTGCGCGATGGCCAGCGCAGCCCGTCGAGCCAGCCGACCACGCGCGTCGCGCGCCCGGACGCCGCGCGCTCGGGTCCCGCATGCAGCACGCCGGACCACGCTGCGCCGCGGCGGATCAGCGCGAGCATCAGCGGTGTGCCGACGAGCGAGATCGCGACGCCGGTCGACAGCGTCGCGTCGAGGCCCGACGCGAGCACCGCGCTGTCGGTTACGAGCACGAGCGCGCCGCCCGCCAGCGCGGACAGCGGCACCAGCGCGGCGAGCCGCGCGGCGCGCGCG
The DNA here is from genome assembly GCF_001718695.1 of Burkholderia ubonensis. Lineage (NCBI taxonomy): Bacteria > Pseudomonadati > Pseudomonadota > Betaproteobacteria > Burkholderiales > Burkholderiaceae > Burkholderia > Burkholderia ubonensis. The sequence continues at coordinate 844,407 of NZ_CP013420.1, forward strand.
CCGCGGATCTGGCGCAGCAGGTTCGGCGCGACGAGGCCGACGTACGACAGCGGCCCCGCGATGCTGACCGCGACGCTCGTGAACGCGACCGCGACGACCGTCGCGGCGATCCGCGCCGCATCGACGCGCACGCCGGCCGCGGCCGCCGCGTCGTCGCCGAGCGCGAGCGGATCGAGCGGCCTGATCACGAACGGCAGCGCGGCGAGCGGCAGCACGAGCCAGCTCGCCGCGAGCTTCAGCCCGGTTGCGCCCGGTTGATAGAGGCTGCCGTTCGCCCACAGCGCGGCGCCCGCGATGTTCTGCTCGAAGAATGCGAGCAGCAGCGTCGACAGCGCGGCGAACAGCAGCATGCAGACGCTGCCCGCGAGCACGAGCCGCAGCGGCGTCGCGCGCCAGCCGCCCGCCGCGAGCATCGCGCACGCGGCGGCGGCCAGCCCGCAGACGAACAGCAGCGGCACCGACGCGACGCCCGCGAGCGCCGGCACGAGCATCGCCGCGAGCAGGCCGAGCTGCGCGCCGCCCGTCACGCCGAGCAGGTCGGGCGACGCGAGCGGATTGCGCGTCGCCGACTGGAACAGCGCGCCGGCGATGCCGAGGCAGCCGCCCGCGACGAGCGCGGCCGCGACGCGCGGCAGGTTCAGGTCGAACAGGACCACGCGCGCGAGCGCGTCCGCGTCGCTACCGGGGGCGGCGCCCCACCACGCGCGCAGGTCGGGCGCGGCGCGCAGCGCGGCGACGCACGCGATCAGCAGCAGCATGCCGATCGCCAGCGCGCCGGCGCGGCTTCGCTGCGCCACGTTGCCGCCGACGGTTGCCGCGCGGCGTCTGCGCATCGCGAATGTCGTCATGTGGCGAGATCCCGGTCGAACACGGCGGCCGGCGGCGCTGCGTCAGCGACGGACGGCCCGTACGCCGGCACGCACATCGGCGCGCCCGTCTGCGGATGCGCGAGCTTCAGCATCTCGACGCCGAACGCCGCGCGCAGGCGCGCCGGGTCGAGCATCGCGTCGGGGTTGCCCTGCGCGACGACGCGGCCCGCGCGCATCAGCACGATCTCGTCGCTGTACGCGGCGGCCTGGTTCAGGTCGTGCAGCACCCACACGATCGTCAGCCCGCGCGCGCGGTTCAGCGCGCGCAGCGCGTCGAGGATGTCGAGCTGGTGATGGATGTCGAGATAGGTGGTCGGCTCGTCGAGCAGCACGATCGGCGCCTGCTGCGCGAGCGCCATCGCGATCCACGCGCGCTGCCGCTCGCCGCCGGACAGCGCGCCGACGTCGCGGCCCGCGTCGCCGGCGAGCCCGCTCGTTTCGAGCGCTTCGTCGATCGCGACGTGATCGGCGCGCGACAAGCCGCGCAGGAAGCCGCCGTATGCATAGCGCCCGTACGCGACGAGCTCGCGCACGGTCAGGCCGGACGGAATCTGGTTGAACTGCGCGAGCATCGTCAGCTCGCGCGCGAGCGCGCGCCGCTTGAACGACGCGAGCGGCTTGCCGTTGACGTCGACGTGGCCGGCCAGCGCCGGCTGCAGGCCCGCGAGCGTGCGCAGCAGCGTGCTTTTTCCGCAGCCGTTCGGGCCGCACAGCGCGGTCACGCGACCGGCCGTGATCGACAGGTCCAGACCGTCGATCACGACATGGTCGCGATAGCCCACCGTCAGCCCCCGCGCGGCAAGCGCGGCGGTACGACGCGTCATCAGTCCTCCGTTCGGCCGCGCGGGACCGTGTAGCTCTGCGCCATCGCGACGACGACCTTGCGCGGCCCTTCGAACGGGTCGCGCGCGTGCGCGGTCAGCATGTTGTCGAGCATCAGCACGTCGCCGGTCTGCCACGGGAACACGATCCGCTGCCGGTCGAGCACCGCGCGAATCTCGACGAGCGCGTCGGCTTCGAGCGGCGCGCCGTCGCCGTAGTAGACGTTGCGCGGCACGTTGTCGACCCCGACCGCGTCGACGAGCGCTTCCTGCATGTCCTCGTCGAGCGCGGACAGATGGAACAGGTTCGCCTGGTTGAACCAGACCGGCTCGCCCGTGCGCGGATGCCGCGCGACCGCCTGGCAGCGCTCGCGGGTGTGCAGCAGCAGCTCGCCGTCGTCGTCGGTGCGCCACGCGCAGTCGATGCCGCGCGCCGCGCACATCCGCTCGACCTCGCGCGCGTCGTCGGTGCCGAACGCCTGCTGCCACGGCAGGTCGAGCCCTTGCCCGAAATTGCGCACGTACAGCAGCTCGCGCTGCGCGAAGCGCGCGACGAGCGCCGGGTCGAGCGCGCGATACACCGCGCGGCTGTCGGCGATCGGCGTTGCGCCGCCCTTCGGCGCCGCGAGCGCGCAGTGGAACCAGATCCGCATCGGCCATTCGCGCGTGTACGACTGCTCGTTGTGCAGCGGGATCGCGCGGTGCGGCGGGTATTCGGTCGACGTATACACCGCGCCTTCGACCTGGCTGCGCGGCGTCGACGCGTATTCATAGCCGATCAGCGGATCGCCGAACGCGGCCGCGAACTGCTGGAACGCATCGATCGACGGCACGTGGAAACCGGTGAACAGCACGCCGCCCGCTCGCTCGAGCGTGTCGGCGGCGATCGCGCGCGCGAGCGGCGCGAGCGCGTCGATCGACATCCCGTCCCCGCCCTTCGGGGACACGACGGTGGGCAGCCCCGGCTCGATCCGCAGGTCGTCGAGCGTCGGCAAGGCAAGCAGGGTCATGCAAGGTCCTCTTCAGATGGGCCCTCGGCGCCGCTCACGACGCGCGCCGCGCGGTTTCGCCGTCCATCGCGCGGCGCAGGCTCGCGGGCCGCATGTCGGTCCAGACGGTCTCGATGTGCGCGAGACAGTCGGCCTTCGGGCCGCGCACGCCCACTTCGCGCCAGCCGGCCGGCACGGCACGGAACGTCGGCCAGATCGAATACTGTTCTTCGTCGTTGATGACGACCGTGTAGACGAGGTCGTCGGTGTCGGCGGAAGGCGTCGTGGCTTGCGTCATGGTCGAAACTCGGTCGGAAATCGCTGAAGGCGGTTGAAGGAAGCGGAGCGGTTCGGCCGCCCCTGTCGGATAGACGATCGGGCGGCGCGCTTTTTTACCGGCGCCGCGCGCGGCCGCCGCAGAACACGGGGCACGCGACGCCGCGATGGCACGCATCGAGGCATTCGGCGCAGTGGCGCTCGGCGTCGCGGACCATGAAATGCACGAGCGTCTGCGACACGTTCAGCGCGCGCGCCGCGCTCTGCAGCGTCTCGTCGCGCAGCCGCACCATCTCAAACGCCGCGCGGCTGCGCGCCGGCAGGTCGTCGAGCGCGGCCGACACGCGCCGCAGCGTGTCGCGCGTCATCAGCGCCGCTTCGGGCGTCGGCTCCGGCGACGGCACGTCGAAGCCGTCGTCCTCGTCCGCGTGGTAGAGGCTCTCGAGGTTCTGGCGGCGGCACGCGTCGATCGACGCGTTGCGCACCATCCGCGTCACGTACGCGACCGGCTGGCGCACCGCATCCTGGTTCGGGAAATCGACGAGCTTCACGAACACGTCGTGCACGACGTCCTCGGCCCGGCTCGCGCAGCCGACGAAGCTGCGCGCGACGTTGACGAGCATCGCGCGGTGGGCGATCAGCACGTCGAGCAGCGCGCCCTGCGCGTGCGGCGCGCCGCGGCCCGCAGGCACGGCCGCGCGCGGTGCAAGATCGGGACAACTGCCGAGGAACGCATTCGCCGTTGCCGCCGCCGGCCGTTCGAGCACTTCCGCCATTGCCATCGATTCGCTCCGTCCAATTTTGAGATGCCGCAAAATTTAACGCAAACGCAAATCATTCTCAATACGATTAACGGAAAGCCCTTCGATTTTGTCGGGATTTGTCTGATCAAAGTGCGACGGGGGCCGGCCGGTGCTGCGTCGTGCCGCCGGCCGGCGGGCGGATCACGCGGCGGCGTGGGCGCCTTCGGCGGGCGTCCAGCCGCCGCCGAGCGCGCGATACAGCGTGATCGCGTTGCCGAGCCTGAGCTGCTTCAGCCGGATCAGCTCCTGCCCGGATTCGAACGTGCTGCGCTGCGCGTCGAGCAGTTCGAGATAGGTCGCGACGCCGCTGCCGTAGCGGCGCTCGGCGAGCTTCAGCCGCGCGCCGTCCGCTTCGTAAACTGCCTGCTGCGCGGCGAGCTGCGCGTCGATCCAGTCGCGCGCGGCGAACGCGTCCGCCACTTCGCGGAACGCGACCTGCACGCTCTTCTCGTATTCGGCGACCGCGATGTGCTTGCGCGCCGTCGCGACGTCGAGGTTCGCGCGATTGCGCCCGCCCGCGAAGATCGGCAGCGTGAGTCGCGGCGCGAACGCCCACACGCCGGTGCCGCTCGCGAACAGGCCCGAGAACGCGTCGCTGACCGAGCCGATGTCGGTCGTCAGCGTGATGCGCGGGAAGAACGCCGCGCGCGCCGCGCCGATCTGCGCGTTCGCGGCCTTCAGGCGCGCCTCGGCCTGCCGGATGTCCGGCCGCCGTTCGAGCAGCGCGCTCGGCGCGCCCGGCGCGACGGGCGCGATCGCGAGCGTGTCGAGCGTCAGCCCGTCGCCGGGCGCCACGCGCGCGAAATCGCCCGCGAGCAGCTGCAGCGCGCGCACCGCCTGCGCATGCTCGCGCTGCAGCGCGGCCTGCGCCGCGCGCGCGGCCGCCACCAGCATCTCGGCGGAGCGCAGTTCGATCGCGTCGCTCGTGCCCGCCGCATAGCGGCGCTGGGTCAGCGACGCGATCCGCTCGCGCGCGTCGAGCGTGCGCTGCGCCAGCGCGAGCTGCTCGTGCAGCGAGCGCTCCGCCACATACGCGTTCGCGACTTCGGCAATCACGCCGATCCGCACCGTGCGCTGCGCTTCGGCGGTCGCGAAGTACTCGGCGAGCGCCGCGTCCGACAGGCTCTTCACGCGGCCGAACAGGTCGAGCTCGTAGGCACTGATGCCGACGCCCGCGCGATACAGCCCGCTCACCGCGCTCTGGCGCACGACCGGGTCGTACACGCGCGTGCGCTCGTAGCCGAGGTTCGCGTCGAGCGACGGCAGGCGGTCCGCGCGCTGCACGCCGTACAGCGCGCGCGCTTCCTCGACGCGGCCCGCCGCGACCCGCAGGTCGCGGTTGTTCGCGAGCGCCGCATCGATCCACGCCTGCAGCGCCGGATCGGTGAAATACGCGCGCCAGTCGTCGAGCAGCGCGGCATCGACCGATGCCGATGCCGATGCAGCGGGCGCGCCACCCTCCCCGTCCTGCCCGCCGTCCGGCGCTGCATAGCTGCCCGGCACCGGCGCCGCCGGGCGCTCGTAGCGCGGCGCGAGCGAGCAGCCCGCGAGCGCGAGCGCGGCGGCCAGCGCGAGCGGAACGCGGCCCGCCATGCGGCGATTGAGCGCGACCATCAATGCGAACCCTCCATCGTCGTCGGCTGCGACGCGCCGCGGCGGCGCGCGCCGACGTTGAACAGCCGGCCGACGATCACGAAAAACAGCGGGACGAGGAACACCGCGAGCACGGTCGCCGAGACCACGCCGCCGAGCACGCCGGTGCCGATCGCCATCTGCGCGCCGGACGCCGCGCCCGACGCGAACGCGAGCGGCAGCACGCCGACGCCGAACGCGAGCGACGTCATCACGATCGGCCGCAGCCGCAGCCGCGCGGCCTCGAGCGCCGCGTCGACGAGCGACATTCCCTGCGCGACGAGATCCTTCGCGACCTCGACGATCAGGATCGCGTTCTTCGCGGACAGCCCGATCGTCGCGATCAGCCCCACCTTGAAATAGATGTCGTTCGGCATCATCCGCAACGTCACGCCGAGCACCGCGCCGATCACGCCGAGCGGCACGACCAGCATCACCGCGAACGGAATCGACCAGCTCTCGTACAGCGCCGCGAGCGCAAGGAACACGACGAGCACCGACAGCGCGAACAGCATCGGCGCCTGCGCGCCCGACAGCCGCTCCTCGAACGACTGCCCCGACCACGCGTAGCCGATGCCGGCCGGCAGCTCGCCCGCGATCCGCTCGATCGCCGCCATCGCCTCGCCGCTGCTGTGGCCGTGCGCGGCCGAGCCGTTGATCGTGAACGACGGGAAGCCGTTGTAGCGCGTGAGCTGCGGCGGGCCGAGCGTCCAGTGCAGCGTCGCGAACGCGGCGAGCGGCACCATCTCGCCGCGCGCATTGCGCACGCGCAGCTTCTTCACGTCGTCCGGATCGAGCCGGTGCCGGCCGTCTGCCTGCACGATCACGCGCCGCACCTGCGTGCCGTGCATGAAGTCGCCGATGTAGTCGGAGCCGAACATCACCGCGAGCGTCGTGTTGATCTCTTCCATCGACACGCCGAGCGCGGACGCCTTCGCGCGATCGATGTCGAGCCTGAGCTGCGGCGCGTCCTGGGTGCCCGCGAACATCAGGTCGGTGAGCGCCGGCTGCTTGCCGCCTTCGGCGAGCAGCCGCTCGCGCGCGGCGGCGAACCCCGCGTAGTCGAGCCCGCCGCGGTTCTGCAGCCGGAAGTCGAAGCCGCTCGACGAGCCGAGATCCGGCAGCGCCGGCGCGTTCATCGCGAACACCGTCGTGTTCGGCGTCGCCGCGAAGCGCGCGTTGATGCGCGCGACGATCGCCTGCACCTGGTCGTGCGCGCGCTGGCGCTCCTTCCAGTTCTTCAGCGTCACGAAGATCATCCCGCCGTTCGGTCCTTCGCCGTACAGGTTGAAGCCGCCGAGCGCGAACGTATACGCGGCCGGCTCCTGCGTGCGCACGTAGGTCTCGACCTCGCGCACGCTCTGCATCGTTTCCGCGAGCGGCGTGCCCTGCGGCCGGATCACCATCACCATGAAGTTGCCCTGGTCCTCGTCCGGCAGGAACGCGGTCGGCAGTTGCGTGAGCATCAGCCCCGCAGCCGCGGTCAGCGCGCCGTACACGACGAGCCAGCGCACCGGCTTCTTCAGCATGCCGCCGACGCGCAGCGCATAGCGCTGCGTCGCCCGCGCGACGAACCGGTTGAACCAGCCGAAGAAGCCGCCCTTCTCGTGATGGCCGTCGGCGACCGGCTTGAGCAGCGTCGCGCACAGCGCGGGCGTCAGCGACAGCGCGAGGAACGCCGAGAAGCCGATCGACACCGCGAGCGACAGCGCGAACTGCCGGTAGATGTTGCCGACCGCGCCGCCGAAGAACGCCATCGGCACGAACACCGACGTCAGCACCACGGTGATGCCGACGATCGCGCCGCTGATCTGCGTCATCGCCTTGGCGGTCGCCTCGTACGGCGCGAGCCCTTCCTCGACCATCAGCCGCTCGACGTTCTCGACGACGACGATCGCGTCGTCGACGAGGATGCCGATCGCGAGCACCATCCCGAACATCGTCAGCACGTTGATCGAGAAGCCCGCCGCGAACATCACGCCGAACGTGCCCGCGAGCGCGACCGGCACGACGAGCGTCGGGATCAGCGTCGCGCGCAGGTTCTGCATGAACAGGAACATCACGAGGAACACCAGCACGCCCGCCTCGATCAGCGTCGTGACGACCTTGTTCATCGACACGCGCACGAACGACGACGTCTCGTACGGGATCTGGTACTTGACGCCCGGCGGGAAGAACTTCGACAGCTCGTCCATCGTCGCGCGCACGCGCTGCTCGGTGGCAACCGCGTTCGAGCCCGGCGCGAGCTTGATGCCCATGCCGGTCGCGACCTTGCCGTTCACGTAGGACGGGTAGTTGTAGTCGTTGCCGCCGAACTCGATGCGCGCCACGTCGCGCAGGAACAGCGCCGAGCCGTCCGGCCGCGCGCGCAGCGCGATCGCGCCGAAATCGGCGGGCGTCTTCAGCGGCGCGTCGGCGAACACGGTCGCCGCGATCGGCGCGCTGTCCGGCACTGCGCTGCGGCCGATGTCGCCCACCGTCACGCGCGCGTTGTGCGCGCGCACGGCCGACGCGATGTCCGACGCGGTGAGCCCGTCGCCGGCCATCTTGACCGGGTCCGGCCAGATCCGCATCGCGTATTCCGAGCCCCAGAACTGCACCCTGCCGACGCCCTCGACGCGCCGCAGCGCCTGCACGATGTTCGCCGACGCGTATTCGCCGAGCTGCACCGCGTTCATCCGGCCGTCCTCGGACGTCAGCGACACGACGAGCTGGATGTTGTCGGCGGCCTTCTCGACCTGGATGCCGTCGCGCCGCACGGGCTCGGGCAGCCGCGCCTCGACCGTCTTCAGGCGGTTCTGCACCTCGACCGCGGCGAGATCGGCATTCACGCCCTGCTTGAACGTCAGGTACAGCGACGCCGTGCCGACGCTGCTCGTCGCGGACGTATACAACAGCCCGGGCGCACCGTTCATTTCGCGCTCGATCAGCGCGGTGACGGATTCCTCGACGACCTGCGCGGACGCACCCGGATAGGTCGCGTAGATGCTGACGACGGGCGGCGCGATGTCCGGGTACTGCGCGACGGGCAGCGCGCGGATCGCGAACACGCCGCCCAGCATGATGAAGATGGCGATCACCCACGCGAACACGGGGCGATCGATGAAGAAACGTGCCATGTTGATTCGAGCCGGTCAGGTTTGGCGGGCGGTTGCGCCGGGAGCGGAGGCGGCCGCGGGTTGCCGTTGCCCCGCCTTGGCCGGCCCTGCCCGCTCGACGGGCTGCACCGCGGTATCGGGCGAGAATTGCGCGGCGTTGTCGACGATCACGCGCTCGCCGCCCTTCAGGCCGCGCGTGATGCGCCAGTCGCGGCCGCTCATCTGGTCGGCCGCGACCTCGACGTCCTTGACCTTGCCGTCGGCGCCGACCACCCGCACCGATGCGCGGTCGGCCGTGCGCAGCAGCGCATCGCGCGGCACGAGGATCGCCTGGCGGTCCACCGCGTTGTCGAGCGCGATCTTCACGTAGGCGCCGGGCAGCAGCTCGCGGTCCGGATTCGGGAACAGCGCGCGCATCGCGACGGTGTCGGTGGTCGGATCGACCGCGAGATCGCGGAACAGCAGCTTGCCCTTCAGCGGATACGCGGTGCCGTCCGGGCGCAGCAGCGTCACGGCGATGTCCTGCTGCGCGATCCCCGTCGCGCGGCCGCTCGTCACCGCGCGGCGCAGCGCGTCGACGTCCGCGGCCGGCTGCGAGAAGTTCACGTAGATCGGATCGAGCTGCTCGACGGTCGTGAGCGGCGTCGCCTCGTTCTGGCCGACCAGCGCGCCCTCGGTGACGAGCGCACGCCGCGCGCGGCCCGCGATCGGCGCGGTGACGGTCGCGTAGTCGAGCTGGAGCTGCGCGCGCGCGAGTTCGGCCTTCGCCGACGCGACCTCGGCCTTTGCCTGCGCGTCGGCGGCAACCGCCTCGGTGTGGTCGCGCTCGCTGACCGCGCGGTCGCGCACGAGATCGTCGTAGCGGCGGCGCTTGTCGGTCGCCGCGAGCGACGCGGCCTGCGCCTTCGCGAGCGTGCCCTGCGCCGCGTCGCGCGCGGCCTTCAGCGGCGCGGGATCGATGCGGAACAGCACCGCGCCCTGCTTCACCTCCTGCCCTTCCTCGTAGGTGCGCGCGGTGACGATGCCCGCGACCCGCGCGCGCACCTCCGCCTGCCGATACGCGTCGAGCCGCCCGGGCAATTCGACCGTCATCGGCACCGCGGTCGGGCGCACCGTCACGACGGTCGCGCTTCGCACGGCCGGCGGCGCGGTATCCGGCCCGCCCTTGCCACATCCGCCCGCGACCAGCATGGCCGCAAGCGCGAGCATCGCGAGCGCGCCGCGCCGCGTGCCGAAACCCGTGTTGTTCATCTGTGACCTCGGATCGTGCGCCGCCAGTAAAATGCGGCGGCTCAGGGTGGCTGATTATAATCAGTCATGTCTGATTAAATATGCACGTTGTCGAACGATTGGCCTACTGTCTCAATAAAACGACAGCGAACTGTAAGGAAATTCACGCCATGGCCCGCAAGACCCGGGAAGAATCTCTCGCCATCAAGCACCGGATCCTCGATGCCGCCGAACTCGTGCTGCTCGAGAAAGGCGTTGCCCAAACGGCGATGGCGGACCTCGCGGAGGCCGCCGGCATGTCCCGGGGCGCCGTCTACGGGCACTACAAGAACAAGATGGAGGTGTGCCTGGCGATGTGCGACCGCGCGTTCGCGCGCACGTCCGAGGGCTTCGAGGCCGGCGACGGGCAACCCGCGCTCGACACGCTGCGGCGCGCCGCGTCGCACTATCTCGAGCAATGCGGCGAGCCGGGCTCGATGCAGCGCGTGCTCGTGATCCTGTATACGAAGTGCGAACAATGCGACGAGAACGGCGCGCTGCTGCGCCGCCGCCTGCTGCTCGAGCTGCAGATGCTGCGGATCACGAAGGCGCTGCTGCGCCGCGCGGCCGCGGGCGGCGAAGTCGCGGCCGAGCTCGACGTGCATCTCGCGGCCGTCTACCTCGTGTCGCTGCTCGAAGGCGTGTTCGCGTCGATGATCTGGACCAACCGCCTGCGCGGCAATCTGTGGAACGACGCCGAGGCGATCCTCGACGCCGGCTTCGATGCGGTGCGCACGTCCGCCGCGCTCCGGCGCCGCGCGCAAAAATTGCCGGAATGAGGTCCGGATACGCAAAAAACACCGAAGTCATCCCAATTTCCCGCTCTGCGAAACAACATTTCCGACCCCGTTTAAAATTTTCTGCATTTTGCGGAACATCGGTAGACTGGCGCTGTCATCTATTTTTAGCGTCTTCGTGATAACCGGGTCCTGACCCGGCAATCGCGCCGCCGTTCGAAGCGGGTTGCCTCCCGCGCTGTTGGGTCGGACGGAAACGACACGGGCCCCTGACGGGGCCTGTTTTGTTGCACGCCCGCCACCCGTCCTTTCGGCGGCCCCAGCCCACACCCTTTCCTCGAACCGTTTTCCTGGATGTGGACACCCTTGGTCAAGTCTGCCGCAATTCCTGATTCTTCCGCGCCGCGTCCCGCGCGCGCGTGGCAGCTCGTGCGCGCGATGCTGCCGGCCGCCGTGCTCGGCGCCCTCGCCACGCTCGGTCTCGCCGTCACGGTGCCGGCCGTCTCGCAATTGCCGGGCGCCGTCGACACCGGCGCGGCCGCGATGCCGCAACGCGTGCTGTCGGACACCCCGTTTCCCACCGCGCAGCATTTCATCACGAACGAGCTCGTCCAGGCGATCGGCGAGCGCAACGCGCAGCCGGGCCTGTTCGCGCCGCTCAGCGCACACCGCAACGACATGCTCGGCTATGCGAACCTGTTCACGCTCGCGCCGCCCGAGCCCGAGCACGGGCTGCGCGCCGGCGACATCGAGCTGACGCTGTCCGATACGCTGAACCGTCTCGACCTGCCGCCGGAAGTGCGGATCCAGCTCGGCGACATCGTCAGCGGCAAGGTGCCGATGCGCGAAAGCGCGCATCGCGGCGACTACTACCGCCTCGCGTTCGACACAACCCAGGGCGCGCCCCGCGTCACCGCGCTCGAGCTGCGCGTCGCGGGCCGCACGTTCGGCGCGCTGTGGTTCAAGCCGCCGGGCGCCGACAAGGGCGCGTACTACACGCTCGACGGCGCGCCGCTCGAAGCCGCCGCGTTCACGATGCCCGTCAAGTGGACCCGCATCAGCTCGTTCTTCGGCGAGCGCGTCCATCCGCTGTCGCAGGCGATGGCGTTCCACACCGGCGTCGATCTCGCCGCGCCGTCCGGCACGCGCGTCGACGCGGCGGCCGACGGCACCGTGTCGTTCGTCGGCACCGATCCGGGCGGCTACGGCCGCTACGTGATCGTCGATCACGCGGACGGCTATTCGACCTACTACGCGCACCTGTCCGCGTTCGCGCACGGGCTGAAGGTCGGCGAGCGGGTCAGGCAGGGCGAGCGCATCGGGTCGGTCGGCATGACCGGCGCGGCGACGGGCCCGCACCTGCACTTCGAGGTGCGGGTCGCCGACCAGCCGGTCGACCCGCTCGTCACGCTTGCCGAGGCGCAAACGGGCCTGTCCGACATGCAGCGCACCGCGTTCCGCCAGGAAGCCGCGGAATGGCGCTTCCGCCTCGCGTCGATCAACACCGCGCCGTTTGCGTTCGCGCAGACCGACGGCCCGCTGTGGGCCGACTTCGCCAGCGACAAATCGACGCTGCGCGCGGTCTTCAACACGCACTACACCGCGTCCTGACGCGCACGGCGCCCGCCGGCGTCAACGGGTCGCGCCGCGCGCCGGCTGCACCCGCTCGGCCGTGGTGCGCGCGTGGCGTTCCGCACGCGGCCGCCACGACAGCAGCCAGCGCGCGGCGCCGTCGAGCGACGTGCACAGCACGAGGTAGATCGCGGCGACGAACAGGAAGATCGGCGCCGGATACACCATCAGGCGGTTGTTCACCTGCGTCGCGACGAACGACAGCTCCGGCACGCCGACGATGTACGCGAGCGACGTGTCCTTCACCAGCGACACCCACTGGTTCACGAACGACGGCGTCATGATCCGGATCGCCTGCGGCAGCAGCACGTAGCGCACCGTCTGCCAGCGCGTGAGGCCGAGCGACAGCCCTGCCTGCCATTGCCCCGCGCCGGCCGCGACGATCCCCGCATGCACCGCGTGCGCGAGATACGCGCCGCCGATCAGCGCGAGCGCGCACACGACCGTCGCGAGCCCCGGCACGTCGGTGTGCAGCAGCATCGGCATCAGGAAATACGTCCAGAAGATCAGCATCAGCACCGGAATCGCGCGGAAAAAGCCGATGAACGCGAGCAGCAGCACGCGCGCCCAGCCGCGCGCGAGCGCCATCGCGACGCCGAGCGCGACGCCCAGCACCGCCGACGCGCACGCGGACGCGATCGCGAGCACCAGCGACAGCGCGGCGCCGCCGAGCGGCCCGTCCGGGAACGCGCCGACGAGCAGGTATGGAAGATTGTTGGCGAACAGCGAGAATTCCATCGTCAATGCCCCGCACCCAGCCGGTCGCGCCATTGCGCAGACGCATACGCGACCGCCTCGATCGCGGCCGCCGCGGCCACGTACAGCACGGTCGCGACGCCGAACGCGGCGAAGGTCTTGAAGGTCTCGGTCTCGACCTGCCGCGACGCATACGACAGCTCGGCGACACCGATCGCCATCGCCAGCGACGAGTTCTTCACGAGATTCATCGTCTGCCCGAACAGCGGCGGCAACGCGATGCGCACCGCCTGCGGCAGGATCACGTAGCGCAGCGCCTGCAGCGGCGTGAGGCCGAGCGCCGCGGCCGCGTCGCGCTGCGCGAGCGGCACGCCGCGCAGGCCTGCTTCGCACTCCTCCGCGACGAACGCGGCCGTATACGCGCTCAGCCCGACCCAGCCGGCGACGAACTCGAACGACGGCCACGCGAGCGTGAACGGGCCCGCATGCCATGCATGGCCCGCGTTCAGCCACGCGACCCAGGTGTCGGGCAGCAACGACGCGACGCCGAAGTACCAGAACAGCAGTTGCACGAGCAGCGGCGTGTTGCGGAACGTGACGACATAGGCCGCCACCGCGGCGCGCAGCACCGGGCGGCGCGTATGGCGCAGGATCGACAGCACAAGACCGCCGACGATCGCGGCGAGCGCCGACGCGGCCGACAGGCCGAGCGTCAGCAGGAAGCCCTGGCAGAGCCAGGACAGGTATTTGGGAGCCAGCCCGAGCATGCGTGTGGCGCGAACGCGTAGCGCCCGCGATCGGAAGTCAACGAAATGCGCCGCGATACACTCGCCGGTCGGCCCGGCGGCGCATCGCGGCGCGCGTGTCATGGGTCGTGTCGCGCGCTCAGGTCTTGTCGCCGATGCGGAAGATGCGCGTGAGCGGCGTCTTCGTCGCCGGCCCGAACCACGCGTCGTAGATCTGCGTCGCGCGGCCGCTCGTCTCGAGCCCCTTCAGCGTGTCGTTGACGAAGCCGAGCAGGCGCGTCTCGCCCTTCGGCACGCCGACGCCCATGTAGTCGTTCGAGATCGCGAACGCCGGGATCTCGTAGTTCTGCTTGTCCGGCACGTTCGCGAGCAGGCCGATCAGCTTCGGCCCGTCCTGCGTGATCGCCTGCACGTTGCCGGCGCGCAGCGCGGCGAATGCGAACGGCGTGTCGTCGTACGCGACGATCGTCGCCTTCGGATATTTCTCGCGCAGCGTGATCTCGTTGGTCGTGCCCTTGTCCGCGCCGACCCGCAGCCCGTTCAGCTGCTCGGCGGACTTCAGCACGCCCTTCTTCGCGAGGAACTGCTGGCCCGACGAGAAATACGGGATGCTGAAATCGACTTGCTTCGCGCGCTCGTCGGTGATCGTGAAGTTCGCAAGCACGAGGTCGACCTTGCCGGACGTCAGGAACGGAATGCGGTTCGCCGGGTTCGTCGGCTGCAGTTGCAGCTTCACGCCGAGCTTGTCGGCGAGCGCTTTCGCGTAGTCGACGTCGAGGCCGACGATGTGGTTGGTCTTCGCGTCGACGAAGCCGAACGGCGGATTGCTGTCGAACGTCGCGACGCGCAGCACGCCGGCCTTCCTGATGTCGTCGAGGCGGTCCGCGTGCGCGGCGCTGCCTGCGGCGACGAGCGCAACCCCGACGAGCCACGTAGCGAGAGTGTGGATTTTCATGAGCACGACCTGTTTGTTATGTGAGCCGCCGCGGATCACACGGCGGCCCGGTTCGAGGAACATCGCAACGCGGTGTATCGTCGCGAAGCCGCTAACGTATCAGCGGGCCGTGCGGATCCGAACCAAGAAATGCTGCTTTGCTCTGCGGGTTTCGTGATGACGCGCGAGCGCGGTCATTCGTCGCCGGCATCCCCGCCATCCCCGCTGCCGTCGGCGGACGCCGCGCACAGAAACTCGCCGTCGCCCGTGCCCTGCAGATAGTCGAGCGACCGGTCCATGCTCAGGAACGACAGCGTGCCCGCGGCGCCCAGCGCGAACAGCGTGCGGCGGTCAGGCGCGAAGATCACCTGCCCGGCGCCGCCCGCCACCGGAAACTCGCCCACCGTGCGACGCGTCGCCGTCTTGATCACGCGCAGCGGCTTGCCGTCGAAGCCGGCGACGGCGATCAGCGAGCCGTCGCCGCTGCCGTCGAATCTGTGCATCGACGTGTCGCACACCGGATAAGCGCTGCGTACGGCAAGCGTCGACGCGTCCCGCCATTGCACCGACGACGCGTTGTAGAACCACACGCCGGCACCGTTCGCGCCCGGCTTCGCTTCGATGAAATCCGCATCGACCGGATAGGTTTGCACCGGCGCATTCGTCGCCGTGTCGAAGGCGACGATGGCACTCTTCTCGAACGCATACGCATACAGCCGCTTGCCGTCGGGCGACAGCCACATCGACAGTTGCCGGCCGAAATCGACGCCCGACGCGTCGCCGTCGCCCAGTTTCAGCGTTGCGAGGACCTGCGGCCATTGCGTGAGGCTGACGACCGAGATCGTGTCGTCGACACTGTTCAGCACGAACAGCCGGTCGTGCGACGCGGACGCGACGATCGCCCGCGGAAACCGGCCGAGCGTCACGCCGTCGACGATGGCGCCGCTCGTCAGGTCGATGCGCACGAGACCGTCCTCGCGCATCGACGCGACGTACGCATAGCGTTCGTCCGGGCTCACATAGAGGCCGCTCGCGCCACGGCCGCGGCACATGTTGCCGGGGCAGCCGTCGAGCCCGGTCGCGAACGGTTCGCCCGCGATCGTGCGCACGACCGCCTGGCGCTGCGCATCGACGACGACGAGCGTGTTCGCGTCGTTGTCGGTCACATACAGGCGCTTGCCGGACGGCCCCATCACCATCGCGTACGGCGCCTTGCCCACCGGGATGACGGTGCCTGCGGCCTGCTCCGGCGACACGGGCGCGGGCCGATGCTGCTCGTCGTCGCGAATTTGCGCGGCGATCGCGGCCGCCTGCTGTTGCGCCTGCCGCTTCGCGGCGTCGTGCGCGAGCGCGCGATCGGTCGCGACGCGCCAGCTCTGCAACTCGTCGCTGCCCGCGCGCTGCGCCGCGGCCAGCATCCCGGCACTGCCGAGCACCGCGAGCGCGAGCGGCACGACGACGCGCGACGCACGCGTGCCGCCATACATCAGCCAGCCGGCGACGAAGCCGACGATCACGCCGCCGACATGCGCGGCCTGGTCGATCCCGGAAATCACGAAGCCCGACCCGAGGTTGAGCACGATGACCTGCGCGACCGCGGCGAGATTGATCGGCACCTGCGCGTCGGCTCCGGCCTCGCGCCGGCGTCGCAGCACCAGCGCCGCGGCGGCGCCCGCGAGTCCCATCAGCGCGCCCGACGCGCCAACGCTGACGACCGGCCGTATCGCGCTCGTCGTCAGCGCGACGCCGAACGCGAGACTCGTGCCGCCGACTTCGTGATACCCGTACCACAGCGCGCTCGCCAGCGAGCCGCCGAGCGCGGACAGCAGATACGTGACGCCGAATCGCGTCGATCCGCCCACGCGCTCCAGCACGGTGCCGAGCACCACCAGCATGTAGAGGTTCAGCAGCAGATGCGGCCAGCCGCCGTGCAGGAACGCACTGGTCAGCAGCCGCCACGGCTGGCCCGTCAGTGTGTATGGCGCGAAATTGGCGCCCCAGTCGAGCAGCAGCGGGTTCGACAGGTCGCCGTACGATGCGGCGCGCCACATCAGCACGAATATCGCGATATTGACGACGGCCAGCACGATCGTCAGCCACGGCCTGGATGTTGGTTGTTCTCTCATGGGATCTTGGTATGGGTTGTCGCGCGTGAGCCGCGCGCGCGCCATTATATTTGGTGTCCCTGACACTGCTGGCCGCGTGACGGAGCGGGAACAAAAAAACGCCCGCTGCAAGCAGCGGGCGTGAATCCCAGTCAAGGAGGTGTCACACGAACTACGCGCCCAGCATAAGCGCTGGCGCCGACCGCGGACAACGAAGCGATTTCGATAACGATATCGCGCGATGCGCGATGCGCTTACGCGCGGCGACCAGCGACGCGAACCGGCCATGAACAAAAAACGGCGCGCCACGTACATCGCGGCGCGCCGTTCCGTGGCGTCATGCCGGCCGCACCGGCGGCCGCGCCGTTGCACCGATCACGGCTCGTGACGCAGATACCCTTCCTTGCTCGGATCGCGCATCCGGTACGACACGATCAGCGAGACCGCGCACAGCACGGTCACGTACCAGTAGAACGTCTCCTCGCTGCCGATCGACTTGAACCACAGCGCGACGTACTCGGCCGTGCCGCCGAACAGCGCGTTCGCGACCGCGTACGACAGGCCGACGCCCATCGCGCGCACTTCCGGCGGGAACATCTCGGCCTTGATGAGGCCGCTGATCGACGTGTAGAAGCTGACGATCGCAAGCGCGACCGTGATCAGCACGAACGCCGCGACGGGGCTCTGCACGTCCTTCAGCGCGTGCATCAGCGGCACCGTGCCGATCACCGAGCACGCGCCGAACAGGATCATCGACATGCGGCGGCCGATCCGGTCGGACAGCGCGCCGAACACCGGCTGTAGCAGCATGTAGACGAGCAGCGCGACGGTCATCACGTTGCTGGCGGTCTTCGCGTGCATGCCGGCCGTGTTCACGAGGTACTTCTGCATGTACGTCGTGAACGTGTAGAAGATCAGCGAGCCGCCCGCGGTGAAGCCGACCACCGTCAGGAACGCGCCCTTGTGCTGCCACACGCCGCGGATCGTGCCGGCGTCCTTCTTGTCGCGCGACTCGCTCGTCGACGTCTCGTCGAGCGACTTGCGCAGGTACAGCGAGATCAGCGCGGCGGCCGCGCCGACCACGAACGGGATGCGCCAGCCCCACGCCTTCAGCTCGGCGGCCGACAGCGTCTGCTGCAGGATCACGAGCACGAGCAGCGCGCACAGCTGGCCGCCGATCAGCGTCACGTACTGGAACGACGCGAAGAAGCCGCGCCGGCCCTTCAGCGCGACTTCGCTCATGTAGGTCGCGCTCGTGCCGTACTCTCCGCCCACCGACAGCCCCTGGAACAGGCGCGCGATCAGCAGCAGCAGCGGCGCGAATGCGCCGATCTGCGCATAGGTCGGCAGCACCGCGATCACGAGGGAGCCGCCGCACATCATCAGCACCGAGATCATCATCGCGGCGCGGCGGCCGTGCCGGTCGGCGATGCGGCCGAACAGCCAGCCGCCGATCGGACGCATCAGGAAGCCGGCCGCGAACACGCCCGCGGTGTTCAGCAGCTGCGTCGTCGTGTTGCCGCTCGGAAAGAACGCCGGCGCGAAGTACAGCGCGCAGAACGAATAGATGTAGAAGTCGAACCACTCGACGAGGTTGCCCGACGAGGCGCCGACGATGGCGAACACACGCCGCCGGGTGTCGTGCGCGGACGGCACGGCTTGGTCGGTCTGGACGTCCATGGGTTGGTCTGTTCCTTTGTAGTGCTTTTGGGCGTGGCGGCCGCAGGACCACCGCGAGCGGACACGCATGGCACCGGTTCCGGCGCGATGCGCAAGCGAATTTTAGCGAATTGTAAAGATAGGGACTGTCCGGGTTCGTCCGGATGTAGAAAATTTTTCTCCCGCTTCCCGGTCATCCAATGAAAACGCCAGCCCGCAGGCTGGCGTCGGATGCAAGGTGGAGGCGCGCGCCCTCACAGGCGCACTTCGGGCGGCGTGTAGCGGCACTCGTAGCGCTTGCGCACGGTGCCCGCCTCGTCGACGCTTTCCAGGTACACGTCGAACTGCCACAGCCGCGCCATGTGCTTGAGCACCTCGTCGCTGTCGTTCGACAGGTGCCGGTTGTCGGTCATGAAGTGGCGCAGCGTGAGGCTGCGGTCGCCGCGCGTGTTGACCGACCACACCTGGATGTTCGGCTCGCGATGGTGGATGTCATATTGCCGCGACAGCGACTGCCGCACGTACTGGTAGCCGGAGTCGTCGTGGATCGCCGACACCTCGAGCGCGTCGCGCATGTCGTCGTCGAGCACCGAGAACAGGCGCATCTCGCGGATCAGGTGCGGCGACAGGTACTGCGCGATGAAGCTCTCGTCCTTGAAGTTGCGCATCGCGTAGTGCATCGCCGGCAGCCACGGGCTGCCCGCGAGCTCGGGGAACCACTTGTAGTCCTCGTCCGTCGGCGCTTCGCAGATCCGCCGGATGTCGCTCATCATCGAGAAGCCGAGCGCATACGGGTTGATCCCGCTGTAGTACGGCTTCGTGACGGGCGGCTGGTAGATCACGTTGCTGTGCGAATGCAGGAACTCCATCATGAAGCCGTCGGCGAGCTTCCCCTGGTTGTACAGGGTGTTGAGCAGCGTGTAATGCCAGAAACACGCCCAGCCTTCGTTCATCACCTGCGTCTGCCGCTGTGGATAGAAGTACTGGCCGATCTTGCGCACGATGCGGATCACTTCCCGCTCCCACGGCTCGAGCAGCGGCGCGTTCTTCTCCGCGAAATACAGCAGGTTCTCCTGCGGCTCCGGCGGATAGCGCTCTTCCTGCTCCTCGGCCAGCTCGGGCTTCTTCTGCGGCAGCGTGCGCCACAGTTCGTTGATCTGCGACTGCAGGTACGCCTCGCGCTCGCGGCGCAGCGCCGCCTCTTTCGACAGCGACGGCTTCTGCGGCCGCTTGTAGCGGTCGACGCCGTAGTTCATCAGCGCGTGGCACGAGTCGAGCAGTTCCTCGACGCGGTCGAGGCCGTAGCGCTCCTCGCATTCCGCGACGTAGTTCTTCGCGTAGACGAGGTAATCGATGATCGCGTGCGCATCGGTCCACAACCGGAACAGGTAGTTGCCCTTGAAGAACGAGTTGTGACCGTACGCCGCGTGCGCGATGACGAGCGCCTGCATCGTCATCGTGTTCTCTTCCATCAGGTACGCGATGCACGGATTCGAGTTGATGACGATCTCGTACGCGAGACCCATCTGCCCGCGGCGGTAGCTCTTCTCGGTGGACAGGAAGTGCTTGCCGAACGACCAGTGCCGGTAGTTGACCGGCATCCCGACCGACGCGTACGCGTCCATCATCTGCTCGGCGCTGATCAGCTCGAGCTGGATCGGGTAGATGTCGAGCTCATACTGCTCGGCAACCTGCGCGATGTGCGTGTCGTATTCCTCGAGCAGTTCGAAGGTCCAGTCGGACGGGCACGGCAGCGGCTTGCGTTCGGCAACGTTCATACGCGCTTCCTTCTGCCCGGCACCGGGCATGTCGGCGGGCGGCGTCGACGGTTCGGCGTGGCCGCGTTGCTGCGTCGCGGCATGGCCTGCGGTGTCGTCGCCGGATCGGCGCGGCTGGTAGCCGCGTGATTCGCTGTGCAGGTGGCGGCTCGTCATGACATTTCCACCTGCTTTTCGAACAATTCGCGAAACACCGGGTAGATATCGGCAGCCGATTCCACTTTTTTCATCGCGAGATGCGGTTGCGACTGCATCAGCTGCGCATACTCCAGCCACAGATTCTGCTCTTCGGGCGCGACCTGGATGTACGCGAAGTAACGCGTCTTCGTGAGGATATCCTCTTCCAGGATTTTGCGACACTTCGGCGAATCGTCGGTCCAGTTGTCGCCGTCGGACGCCTGCGCGCCGTAGATGTTCCATTCGGTCGGCGAATAGCGCTCGTTCATCACCTTGCGCATCAGCTCGAGCGCGCTCGACACGACCGTGCCGCCGCTTTCGGTCGAATGGAAGAACGTATCCTCGTCGACTTCCTCCGCGCGCGTGTGGTGGCGGATGAACACCACCTCGATGCGCTCGTAGTTGCGCTTGAGGAACAGGTACAGCAGGATGAAGAAACGCTTCGCGAGATCCTTGCGCTGCTCGTCCATCGAGCCGGACACGTCCATCAGGCAGAACATCACGGCCTGGCTCGACGGCTGCGGCTGCTTCACGCGGTTGATGTAGCGCAGGTCGAACGGATCGATGAACGGGATGCGCCAGATGCGGCCCTTCAGATGGTGGATCTGGTCCTCCAGCGTCGCGATCTCCGCGCGGCGATCCTCGGTGTCGCGCTTCAGCGCTTCGAGCTGCGCCTCGAGCTCATGCAGCTCGTTGACGAGCGGCGAACCGAGCGCGATGCGGCGGCCGAGCGCGCTTCTGAGCGAACGCACGATGTCGATGTTGTTCGGCGTGCCTTCCGCCGCCCAGCCCGCTCGCACGTTCTTCCAGCTCGGCACCGTCAGCAGGTGCGTCTTCACGAGGCGCGGCAGTTCGAGATCGTCGAAGAAGTACTGCATGAACTCGTCGCGCGACAGCTCGAACACGAAGTCGTCCTGCCCCTCGCCCTCGTTGCTCGCCTGGCTGCCGCCGCCGCCCGCGCCGCCTTGCGGACGCGGGATCTTGTCGCCGCGCACGTAGTCCTCGTTGCCCGGATGCACGTACTCGCGGCGTCCGCCCGGGCCGTGGCGGAACGTCGGTTCCGCGATGTCCTTGCGCGGAATCGTGATGCTCTGCGTGCTCTGGATGTCCTTGATGCTACGATCGCGCACCGCGTCCGACACGGCGCGACGAATGTAGTTCTTGACGCGACGCAGAAAGCGTTCGCGGTTGGCAATGCTCTTGTTCTTGCCGGCTAGCCTGCGGTCGATGATTTGATGAAGCACACCCGGTCTCCCGCTTGAATGTCGATATGCCGGGACGCTCGCCGTGCCGTCTCCCGTCATGCGGGCGGCGTCTCTGAAGTTGCCCGTGCGACCTCGCCGCACGGGCGCTGCGCGATGATGCGGGTCATGACGACTTGCGCACACGCAGGTACCAGTCGCAAAGCAGCCTGACCTGCTTCGGCGTATAGCCCTTCGCGACCATCCGGTTCACAAAGTCCTCATGCTTGCGCTGTTCCTCCGCCGACCCCTTCGCGTTGAACGAAATGACCGGCAGCAGCTCTTCCGTATTCGAGAACATCTTCTTCTCGATCACGACGCGCAACTTCTCGTAGCTCGTCCACACCGGGTTCTTGCCGGCGTTCGCGGCCCGCGCGCGCAACACGAAGTTCACGATCTCGTTGCGGAAATCCTTCGGATTGCTGATGCCCGCCGGCTTCTCGATCTTCTCCAGCTCCGCGTTCAGCGCGGCGCGGTCGAAGCTCTCGCCGGTGTCGTGATCGCGGAATTCCTGATCCTGGATCCAGAAGTCCGCATACGTGACGTAGCGATCGAAGATGTTCTGCCCGTACTCCGAATACGATTCGAGGTAGGCCGTCTGGATCTCCTTGCCGATGAATTCCGCGTAGCGCGACGCGAGCACGTCCTTCACGAACGACAGGTACTTCTGCTCGGTTTCCGGCGGGAACTGCTCGCGCTCGATCTGCTGTTCGAGCACGTACATCAGGTGCACCGGGTTCGCCGCCACTTCGCTCGAATCGAAGTTGAACACGCGCGACAGGATCTTGAATGCGAAGCGCGTCGACACGCCGGTCATGCCCTCGTCGACGCCCGCGTAGTCGCGATACTCCTGGTACGACTTCGCCTTCGGGTCAGTGTCCTTCAGGTTCTCGCCGTCATACACCTGCATCTTCGAGAACAGGCTCGAGTTTTCCGGCTCGTGCAGGCGCGACAGCACCGAGAACTGCGACATCATCTTCAGCGTGCCCGGCGCGCACACGGCCTCGGCGAGCGACGAGTTGCGGATCAGCTTCTCGTAGATCTTGATCTCTTCCGACACGCGCAGGCAGTACGGCACCTTCACGACGAAGATCCGGTCGAGCAGCGCCTCGTTGTTGCGGTTGTTCTTGAACGCCTTCCACTCCGACTCGTTCGAGTGCGCGAGGATGATCCCGTCGAACGGGATCGCGCCGAAGCCCTCGGTGCCCTTGAAGTTGCCTTCCTGCGTCGCGGTCAGCAGCGGGTGCAGCACCTTGATCGGCGCCTTGAACATTTCGACGAATTCGAGCAGGCCCTGGTTCGCGAGGCACAGGCCGCCGGAGTAGCTGTACGCGTCGGCGTCGTCCTGCGCGTACTGCTCGAGCTTGCGGATGTCGACCTTGCCGACGAGCGACGAGATGTCCTGGTTGTTCTCGTCACCCGGCTCGGTCTTCGAGATCGCGATCTGCCGCAGGATCGACGGATAGCGGCGCACGACGCGGAACTGGCGGATGTCGCCGTTGTATTCGTGCAGGCGCTTGACCGCCCACGGGCTCAGGATGCTCTTCAGATAGCGGCGCGGAATGCCGTACTGTTCCTCGAGAATCGGCCCGTCCTCGTCGTAGTCGAACAGCCCGAGCGGCGATTCGTTGACGGGCGAGCCCTTCAGCGAATAGAACGGCACGCGCTCCATCAGCTGCTTGAGACGCTCGGCGATCGACGACTTGCCGCCGCCCACCGGGCCGAGCAGATAGAGGATCTGCTTCTTCTCTTCGAGCCCTTGCGCAGCGTGGCGGAAATACGCGACCACCTGCTCGATCACTTCCTCCATTCCGTAGAACTCGCGGAACGCGGGATAGACCTTGATGACCTTGTTCGCAAAGATCCGCGACAGGCGCGGTTCGTTGCGGGTATCGATGTGTTCTGGTTCCCCGATCGCAGCCAGCATGCGTTCGCCGGCCGTGGCATACGCGGATGGATCGTTTTTGCAGAGCGCGAGATACTCCTCCAGCGAGAACTCTTCCTCTCGCGTTTTTTCGAAGCGGTTCGCGAAGCTGCTGTAAATATCCATGCTACCTCCCTCGCCTATGTCTGAAGACGTGCCTGCCTTCATGTGACTGCGCTGAAGCAAGCGCGTTCGAATTCATCCTAAACCCTTTCTTATTTTTTTTCACGAACTCGTTGTGTGAACTTCGTCATCGACGACACATGACTTGGACAACGCTTTTCGTCGCTCTACAATCGATCTCCCGAGCTGCCGAAACTGCATCCGTCGCGTCTCGTCGAGCACCGGAACGTCTTGTGCGTCGGATGGCTTCGCCGTCGTCGCCGCGCCGTTCACACTCCCCTTCACGCCCCCTTCTTCATAGACGTTCGAGCAGACGTTTGCGACGACACGTCGCGCCCACCGTTACAAATTTTTTTCGCATCGTCAGGAGATACCCGTAGCGCGGATGCACATCGCGCGTCGACGCGTGAATGTTCACGGACGGTGTCACATTCGACCGGCCGCACGAACGACGACGCCCGCATGCGCGGGCGTCCGTGTGACTTCGTCAAATGGGGATTGATGCAGACGGCAGGCGCGCGCATGCGCGTATCAGAACGTCTCCCAATCGTCGACGCCGGCCGTTGCCGCAGCCGGGGACGGCGCGCTCGCTGCGGCCGCCGGCTTGCGCGCCGGTGCCGTGCGCTTCGGTGCGGCGTCACGCTCGCTGCGCGTGGCAGGCGCGGCGGTCGGCCCAGCGGGCACGGAAGGTGCGGCTGCCGCGGCCGGCTGCGCAGCGGGCGCAGGCTTCGCGCGCGGCGCCTGGCGCGTGGCGCCGGCTGCGACCGAGGGTCGCGCCGCGCCGTCGTCGAGCTGGAACACCGCGACCGTCTCGCGCAGCCGCGCGGCCTGCTCGTCGAGCGATTGCGCGGCGGCGGCCGCTTCCTCGACGAGCGCCGCGTTCTGCTGCGTCACCTCGTCCATCTGCGTGACCGCGCGCGCGACCTGGTCGATGCCGCCGCTCTGCTCCTCCGACGCGGCCGCGATCTCGCCCATGATGTCGGTCACGCGCTGCACCGCGCCGATCACTTCCGTCATCGTGCGCCCGGCTTCGTCGACGAGCGCCGAGCCGGAACGGATGCGCTCGACCGACGCGTCGATCAGCGTCTTGATCTCCTTGGCGGCCCCCGACGAGCGCTGCGCGAGGCTGCGCACCTCGCCCGCGACCACCGCGAAGCCGCGGCCTTCCTCGCCGGCCCGCGCGGCCTCGACGGCGGCATTCAGCGCAAGAATGTTGGTCTGGAACGCGATCCCTTCGATGATCGCGATGATGTCCGCGATCTTTGCGGAACTCTGGTTGATTTCGCCCATCGTGCCGACCACCTGCCCGACGACGACGTTGCCCTTGTTCGCGATCTCCGACGCATTCGCGGCCAGCGCGCTCGCCTGGCGCGCATTGTCCGCGTTCTGTTTCACGGTGCCGGTCAGCTGCTCCATGCTCGACGCGGTTTCCTGCAGCGCCGACGCCTGTTCCTCGGTGCGCGACGACAGGTCGATGTTGCCGGCCGCGATCTGCTTGGCCGCCGTCGCGATCGATTCGCTGCCGCCCCGCACCGTGCTGACGGTTTCGACGAGCCCGACCTGCATCTTGCCGAGGCCCTCCAGCAACTGGCCCATTTCATCGCGGCGCGTCACGACGATGCGGCGGCGCAGATCGCCCGCAGCGATCGCGTCGAAGTGCGCGAGCGCGTCGGCGAGCGGGCGGCCGATCGCGCGGCTCAGCGTCACGTACGACACCAGCGCGGCGACGAGCCCGGCCACGAGCGTGACGATCGACACGATCCGCAGCGTCGCGTAGGTCGACTCGGCCCGGTCGAACGCGGCCTGCCCGGCGGTGAACTGGAAATTGCGCAGCGCCTCGCCCGATACCGTGAGGTCGTTGTAGCGCACCTGAAGCTGCTTCGCGCCGTCGGCGATCCGGTCATGCTCGTTCGCCGCCACGACGCCCGCGAAGCCGTCGCACTCGCGCTGCAATGCCTGGCGCTTCGCGGCGACGTCCTGCGCGAGCTTGTCCTCCTCGCCGTCGCGCGGCAGCGCGAGGTATTTCTGCCACCACGCATCGGACTGCGCGCGCATCGCGCGGCTGCGTTCGACCGCCGCCGCCGATTCCGGCGTGCCGGCCAGCAGCGCGGCGCGATCGAGCGCGAGGCGTTCGCGCGCGGCGTACATCTCGGCGAGCCCCAGGTTGACCGCGCTCGGCATCTGGTTCGTGAAGATTTCGCGGTTCGAGTCGTTCGCGCGCCCCATGCCGAACAACCCCAGCACACCGATCAGGCACAGCAGCCCGGCCAGAAACGCGATCGTGAAGCCGATGCGCGCGCGGATCGTCAGGTCTTTGAACACCATCATTTTTCCTGTCTTGCGTCTTCGTTGATGGGCCACGCCCATCGCCCGGAAGCATGGGCTTCCCTCGATGCAATTACGACAACAATTCGCACGACTTGATGGTGTTTACCGAAATTTTCCAAACAATTCGTCAGTTAATTTCGAATCAATCAATAATGACGCAAAAACGGCCCGGAATCATCGGGCCGAGTGGTCAATCGGCCAGTTCGGCCAGTGTCGGGATCGACGGCTGAGCGCCTGCGCGCGTCACGGAGATCGCCGCCGCGCGTTGCGCGAAGCGGATCGCGGCGTCGACGTCCGCGCCGGCCGCGAGCCGCGCGGCGAAGCCGCCGATGAAGGTGTCGCCGGCGGCGGTCGTGTCGACCGCCTGCACCGCGGGCGCCGGGTAGTGGCGCGCCGCGCCGTCGGCCGTCAGCGCCAGCACGCCGCGCGCGCCGAGCGTGACCAGCACGTTGCGCGCGCCGCCCGCCTGCAGCGCGCGCGCGGCGGCTTCGGCGTCGGCCGGGTCGCGAATCGGCAGGCCCGTCAGCGCGGCCGCCTCGACCTCGTTCGGAATCAGGTAATCGACGAGCGGCAGCCAGCCGGCCGGCAGCGGCGCGACCGCGGGCGCCGGGTTGAGCACGACCGTGCGGCCGAGCCTGCGCCCGGCGGACAGCGCCGCGAAGACCGCGTCCGCCGGCGTTTCGAGCTGGCAGATCAGCACGTCGGCCGCGGCGATTGCTGCGTCATGGTGTGCAATCGTGTCCGGCGTCACCTCGCCGTTGCCGCCGGCGACGATCACGATCGCGTTCTGGCTCGCGTCGTCGACGACGATCAGCGCGACCCCGGTCGACGCCGTCGTGCTCGTCGCGAGCCCCGCGCAGTCGATCCCCTCGGCTTCGAGACCGGCGCGCAGCGCGGCGCCGTGCGCATCCGCGCCGACGCAGCCGATCATCGCGACCTGCGCGCCGAGCCGCGCGGCGGCGACCGCCTGGTTGCCGCCCTTGCCGCCCGCGGCCTGCGCGAACGCGTGGCCGGCGAGCGTTTCGCCGGGCAGCGGCAACCGCGGCGCGCGCACGACGAGATCCATGTTGAGACTGCCGATGACCGTCACGCGCCCCGCCTGCGGCGCGCCGGATGTGACGCGCGCCGTCATGCGCGGTTGCCGGCCGGCGCCGGTTCGCGGTAGATGGCGGTCGATTCGCGCAGCACGAGGCGCGGCGACACGACGCGCCGCCGGCTCGGCGCGGCGCTCGCCCCGCCGCCGATCCGTTCGATCAGCGTTTGCGCGGCCATCTCGCCGAGCGCGCGCACCGACTGGCCGACCGTCGACAAGGCCGGGTACGTGTAGCGGGAGAATTCGATGTCGTCGAAGCCGATGATCGAGCAGTCGTCCGGCACGCGCAGCCCGCGCTCGGCCGCCGCGCGCAGCGCGCCGACACCCATCAGGTCGTTGCCGGCGAAGATCGCGCTCGGCCGCACCGATTCGAACAGCCGCGACGCCGCGTGATAGCCGCCGAGGCACGAGAAGTCGCTTTCCGCGATCGCGCCCGGCACGATGTCGACGCTGCGCTCGGCCATCGCGCGGATGAAGCCGTGCACGCGCATCGCGCTGACGGCCGTGTCCGTCGGCCCGGTGATGCAGCCGATCTTCGCGTGCCCGAGCTCCAGCAGGTGGCGGGTCGCCAGATATGCGCCGCGCTCGTGGTCGATCTGCACGAGATCGGCGGCGAGCCCCTCGATGTTGCGGTCGACGACCACGAGCGGCGCATGCGCGTCGGCGAGCGTCTGCGCGAGCACCGTGTCCTCGCCGGCCGATGCGACGATCAGCCCGTCGATGCGCTTTTCCTGCAGCACGCGCAGGTAGTTGCGCTGCTTGACCGGATCGTCGTCCGAGTTGCAGAAGAACACGCAGTAGCCATTGGCGGCGCACTGGTCCTCGATGCCGCGCGCGAGCTCGGCAAAATACGGATTCGTGCTGTTCGGCACGACGAGCCCGATGGTCGCCGTCGCGCGCGCCTTCAGCGAGCGCGCGACCGCCGACGGCACGTAATTCAGCTCGCGGATCGCCCCTTCGACTTTCGCGCGCACGTCCGCGGACACCGGCCGCGAATTGTTCACCACGTGCGACACGGTCGTAAACGATACGCCCGCCATGGCCGCTACATCCTTGATCGTCGCCATTTCCCGTTTCTCTCTGGTCCGTTCTCTGTTGTTCTTGCCGTGCGCGGCTCCTTGCCGTGCGCGGCTCCTACCGGGCGCGCGCGCGCCGGCTGCGGTAAGTGTCGAGCACGACAGCCACCACGATCACCGTCCCGGTGATGATCCGCTTCGTCGGCTCGTTCGCGCCGATCTGCGCGAGCCCGGCGGCCAGCACGGAGATGATCAATACGCCGAAGAACGTGCTGATCACCGAGCCGCGCCCGCCCATCAGGCTCGTGCCGCCGATCACGACGGCCGCGATCACCTGCAGTTCGAGGCCGCTGCCCGCGTTCGGGTCCGCCGCTTCGAGCCGCGAAATCTGGAACAGCGACGCGAGCCCGGCAAGCGCGCCCATCAGCGCGAATACGAGGATTTTATACGGCCGAGGGTTTACCCCCGCAAGCCGGACCGCCTCCTCGTTCGTGCCGATGCCGACGAGATAGCGGCCGAACACGGTGCGCGTCAGCACGAACTGCGCGACGATCATCACCGCGACGGCTATCAGGAACGCCGGCGAAATGCCGAGCGCGAGCGGGTTCGACAGGAAGTCGAACGCGTCGCCGATGTAGGCGGTGCGCGAATTCGTCAGCTGGTACGCGAGCCCGCGCGCGGCCTCGAGCACGCCGAGCGACACGATGAACGACGGAATCCGCCAGCCGACCGTGACCGCGCCCGTCAGCGTGCCCGTCGCGGTCGCGGCCGCGATGCCGATCAGCGCGGCGGGCAGCGGCCCCCACTGCCACTTGAGCGCGGCGACGCTGACCATCGACGCGGCGAGCGCGAGCACCGAGCCGACCGACAGGTCGATCCCGGCGATGATCAGCACGAAGGTCATGCCGACCGACATCACGACGAGATCGGGAATCTGGTTCGCGATCGTGCTGAACGTATCGTAGGTCAGGAAATGCGAGCTCAGCGCCGAGAACAGCGCGATCATCGCGGCGAGCGCGCCGGCGAGCCCGAGGTAGTTCGAGATGCCGAGCCGCGTGCCGGACAGCGTGCGCGCGCGGCGCCCCGTGACGGGCTGCTGCGGGTTGGCGTCGGTCGGGGTAACGGGGGGCTGGGTCATTGCGAAGGTCCTGTCGTCGAAGCGCCGGACGCGGCATCCTGCGCCGCTCCGGCTGCCGGATGACGCGCGGCCTCGTCGCGGCCGAAGCCGGCGAACGCCGCGGCCAGCAGCGCATCCTGGGTCCAGTTGCCGCGCTCGAACACGGCGGTCATGCGGCCGGCCGACATCACGCCGATCCGGTCGCAGATGAGCATCAGCTCGCGCAGGTCGCTCGACACGACGACGAGCGCGCGCCCTTCCCGCGCGAGCGCGCCCATCAGCGTGTAGATCTCGAACTTGGCGCCGACGTCGATGCCGCGCGTCGGCTCGTCGAACAGCAGCACGCCCATGTCGCGCGCGAGCCAGCGGCCGATCACGACCTTCTGCTGGTTGCCGCCCGACAGTTCGCCGACCGGCTGCGACGCGCCGTGCGTGCGGATGCGCAGCGCGTCGATCTGGCGCTCGGCGAGCGCCGTCTCGCGCGTCGCGTCGACGACGCCCGCGCGCGCAAGCCGGTCGAGCTGGCCGAGCGACACGTTCGCCGTGACCGACTGCGACAGCAGCAGGCCTTCGCCCTTGCGGTCCTCGGTGATCAGCGCGATGCCGTGCCGCACCGCGTCGACCGGCGAGCGGATTTCAGCCGGCTCGAGCGGCTGGCCGACCGCGATCACGCCCGAGTCCGGCGTGTCGGCGCCATAGATCAGCCGCAGCAGCTCCGTGCGCCCCGCGCCGATCAGCCCCGAGATGCCGAAGATCTCGCCCGCGCGCACTTCGAGCGACACGTCCTGCACGGCCGGCATGCGCGTCATGCCCGACACGACGAGCCGCGGCGCGCCGAAGCTGCGCGCGCCGAGGTCGATGTGCTCGCCGACCTCGCGCCCGACCATCAGCGTGACGAGGCGGTCGGTCGTCGTCGCGGCCATGTCGCCGTGATGCACGAGCCGTCCGTCGCGCAGCACCGCGACCCGCTCGGCCACCCGCGCAAGCTCCTCGAGCCGGTGCGAGATGTAGACGATCGCGACGCCGCGCGCCTTGAGCCGGTCGATCTGCTCGAACAGCAGCTCGACCTCGCGCGCGGTCAGCATCGCGGTCGGCTCGTCGAGGATCAGCACGCGGCAGTCGCCGATCAGGTTGCGCGCGATCTCGACCATCTGCTGGTGGCCGATCCCGAGCGCGCCGACGGGCGTGTCCGGATCGACGTCGTCGAGCCCGACCTGCGCCATCGCGGCGCGCGCGTCGTCGCGCAGGCGCTGGCGGTCGATGATGCCGAAGCGGCGCGGCAGCCGGTTCAGGAACAGGTTTTCGGCGACCGACAGCGTCGGCAGCAGGTTCAGCTCCTGCATCACCATCCGCACGCCGAGTGCTTCGGCGTCCTTGCGGCTCGCGGGCGCATACGCGCGAGCGTCGAGCTGCAGCGTGCCGGCCGTCGGCGCGACGAGCCCGCCGATGATCTTCGACAGCGTGCTCTTGCCGGCGCCGTTCTCGCCCGTGAGCGCCAGCGCCTCGCCGGACGCGAGCGTCAGCGAGACGTCCGCGAGCACCGGCTCGGCATAGGTCTTGCCGATGCCGGAGACGGCCAGCACGGGGATGGCAGAACGGGAGGGTTGGAAGGTCGATTCCATCGCGATCCTGGTTGCGGCCGCGCGCAGTGGACGGCACGCGGCATTGACGCTCACAAGTGGCACGCAGTGGCCGTGATCGCGCTCACACCGGATAACGGCCGTCGCTGCGGATTCTTGAGGGCGGCGGCCGTGATCCGGGCGGCGTCACTTCGTCACGAGATCCACCGGCGTCTCGACCACGCCGGACATGTCGGCCTGCTTGCGATGCTCGGCGATCGCCTTGAGCGCCGTGTCGATGCCGAACACCGCCTGCTTCGCCGCATACTGGTCGGCGGTCGCGAGCACGCGGCCGTCCTTCAGCATCGGCTTGATCGCGTTGATGTTGTCGTAGCCGACCACGTAGACCTTGCCCTGCTTGCCGGCCGCGCGCACGGCCGACACTGCGCCGATCGCCATGTTGTCGTTGCCGCACAAGAGCGCCTTCAGGTTCGGGTACTCGTTGAGCATCGCGGATGCGACCGCGTTGCCCTTGTCGATCTCCCACTCGCCCGACTGCACCGACACGACCTTCATCCCGCCCGCCTTCATCGCGTCCTGGAAGCCGGCCGTGCGCTGCTGCGCGTTGGTCGTCGTCGACACGCCCTCGACGATCCCGACCTGGTCGCCCGCCTTCAGCTTCTTCGCGAGCAGGTCGCCGACCTTGCGCGCGCCCTTGCGGTTGTCGGGGCCGACGAACGGCACGTTCAGGCGCTTGGCCTTCAGCACGTCCGGATCGAGCCGGTTGTCGATGTTGACGACGACGATGCCGGCGTCGACCGCCTTCTTCACGACCGGCACCAGCGCTTTCGAATCGGCCGGCGCGAGCACGATCGCATCGACCTTCGACACGATCATCTGCTCGACGATGCGGA
Source organism: Burkholderia ubonensis (assembly GCF_001718695.1). Lineage (NCBI taxonomy): Bacteria > Pseudomonadati > Pseudomonadota > Betaproteobacteria > Burkholderiales > Burkholderiaceae > Burkholderia > Burkholderia ubonensis. The sequence goes on from NZ_CP013420.1 coordinate 875,943, forward strand.
TCTGGCTCGCGGTGTCGGTTTCATCCTTGATGCCGTTGGTGACGAGATCGAACTGGGCCGCGTTGTGCTTCTGGTATTCCTTTGCACCGTTTTCCATCGTCAGGAAGAACTCGTTGGCGAGCGACTTCATCACGAGCGCGACTTTCGGCTTGCCGGCCGTCTCCGCATGGGCGAACGGCGCGGCGGCGAGCGCGACCGCGGCGACGGCGGCGGTCAGGAAGCGACGGCGAAGGCGGACATTCATACACATCTCCTGGCGTTGGGCCCCGCGGGGCATCTGTTGTTTTAATGCGAGCAAACGTTTGCGGCGCACCAGCCGGGCAATGGCAATCGAAGCTGTCGGTACCACGGAATGGGTGCGAGGCAGAGGGCCGACCGCCGGAGCGCGGGCGATGCGTTCACGCGCAACCGCCGGCAGGCTGCCGGCGGAGTGAGAGGTATGCTGGACCGTTTCTTGTCCGCGCGCAACCCGTCTGATCAATATTTAAGGGTTTATGCGGAGCGCGCCGGCCGCCGGCGCGAGAACGTGCGATTGCGCGCGCGATTGCGGCGACGATGGAACGGGACGCCGCGCGGGCGTCCCGGAAGCGGCGCGTCAGACCGGCTCGCGCAGTTGTCCGGCGATCTCGGCCTCGCTCAGATGCGGCGCGAACATCTCGATCAGCCGGTATGCATAGGCGCGCAGGAACGCGCCCTTGCGCAGGCCGACCCGCGTCGTGCTCGCCTCGAACAGGTGCTGCGTGTCGAGCGCGACGAGCCCCGTGTCGCGCTGCGGGTCGAACGCCATCGCCGCGACGATGCCGATGCCCATCCCCAGTTCGACGTAGGTCTTGATCACGTCCGCGTCGATCGCGGTCAGCACGACGTCCGGCACCGCGCCCGCCTGCGCGAACGCCTGGTCGATATGCGAGCGGCCGGTGAAGTCCTGGTCGTAGGTGATGATCGGATACTCGGCGACGTCGTCGAGCGACAGGTTCTCGCGGCCGACGAGCGGATGGCCCTTCGGCACGACCACCGTGTGATGCCACGAATAGCACGGGAACGTGACGATGTCCGGATAGCGGTCGAGCGCCTCGGTCGAGATGCCGAGATCGGCCTCGCCGTTCAGGATCATCTGCGCGATCTGCTGCGGGCTGCCCTGGCGCAGCGCGAGATGCACCTTCGGAAACACTTCGGTGAACTGCCGAACCACCTTCGGCAGTGCGTAGCGCGCCTGCGTGTGGGTGGTCGCGACGACCAGGTGGCCGCTGTCCTGGTCGGCGAACTGGCGCGCGACGCGGCGCAGGTTCTCCGCGTCGAGCAGCATCCGCTCGATCAGCTGGTGCACCGCCTTGCCGGGCTCGGTGAGCCCGGTCAGCCGCTTGCCGCGCCGGATGAAGATGTCGACGCCCAGCTCGTCCTCGAGATCCTTGATCTGCTTCGATACGCCCGACTGCGACGTGTACAGCACGTTCGCGACTTCGGTCAGGTTCATGTTCTGGCGCACGGCCTCGCGCACGAAACGCAATTGCTGAAAGTTCATGGGTATGCCTCTTAGGCTGTCTTTTGTTTGATCGTCGAATCGAAACAGTTGCCGCCCTTGCCCTGCACGCGCGCGTCAGCGCGCGGGAAACACGCGCACCGCGCGCGGCACGGCCGTCGCGCCGTCGCCCACCCGCAGCGCGAGCGCCTGCCACGCGTCGCGATCGAGTTCCGCCTCGAGCGCGCCGCCCGTGCGCGCCTCCAGCTCGACGCGCACCGAGCCGCCGAGCGGCACGACGCGGCGCACGTCCACCGCGATGCCGCTCTGCTGGTCTCCGGCCGGCCGCAGCTGCAGGTCGTGCGGGCGCACGTACGCATGCGCCGGCCCGGCGAAATCGGCGTCGACCGCGATCGGCGCGGCCGCGCCCTCGGCGACGAAGCCGTGTTCGGCGACCGTGCCCGGCAGCCGGTTCGCCGCGCCGAGGAATTCGTAGACGAAGGCGCTCTGCGGATGATCGTAGACGTCCTGCGGGCTGCCGACCTGCTCGACGCGGCCGTGGTTCAGCACGACGATGCGGTCCGCGACTTCCAGCGCCTCCTCCTGGTCGTGCGTGACGAAGATCGTCGAGATGTGCAGGTCGTCGTGCAGGCGGCGCAGCCAGCCGCGCAGCTCCTTGCGGACTTTCGCGTCGAGCGCGCCGAACGGCTCGTCGAGCAGCAGCACCTTCGGCTCGACCGCGAGCGCCCGGGCGAGCGCGATGCGCTGCCGCTGGCCGCCCGACAGCTCCGACGGATAGCGCTGCGCGAGCCAGTCGAGCTGCACGAGCTTCAGCAGCTCGTGCACCTTGTCGCGGATCACGGCCTCCGACGGCCGCTCGCGGCGCGGCTTCACGCGCAGCCCGAACGCGACGTTCTCGAACACGGTCATGTGGCGAAACAGCGCGTAGTGCTGGAACACGAAGCCGACCTGGCGCTCGCGCGCGCCGACCGACGCGACGTCCTGGCCCTGCAGCACGACCTGCCCCGCGTCCGCGTGCTCGAGGCCCGCGATCACGCGCAGCAGCGTGGTCTTGCCGCAGCCCGACGGCCCGAGCAGCGCGACGAGCTCGCCCGCAGGAAAGTCGAGCGAGACGTTGTCGAGCGCGGTGAAATCGCCGAAGCGCTTGTGCAGATGACTGACGGTGATGCCCATTCTGGTTGCCTCTTTACGAATTCGACGAAGTGACGGCGGGGCCGGCATGCGCGGGAGCCGCGTCGCGCGCGCCGGCCAGATCGGCCGCGAGATGGCGCTCCGCGAGCAGCTTCAGCGCGAGCGTGACGAGCGCGAGCAGCGCGAGCACCGACGCCACCGCGAATGCGGCCGCGAAGTTGTACTCGTTGTACAGGATCTCGACGTGCAGCGGCATCGTGTCGGTCACGCCGCGGATGTGTCCGGACACGACCGACACCGCGCCGAACTCGCCCATCGCGCGCGCGTTGCACAGGATCACGCCGTACAGCATGCCCCACTTCACGTTCGGCAGCGTCACGCGGCGGAAGATCTGCCAGCCCGACGCGCCGAGCACGCGCGCGGCCTCCTCCTCGTCGCTGCCCTGCGCCTGCATCAGCGGAATCAGCTCGCGCGCGACGAACGGGAACGTGACGAAGATCGTCGCGAGCACGATGCCGGGCACCGCGAAGATGATCTGCACGTCGTGCGCCTGCAGCCACGGCCCGAGCCAGCCCTGCGCGCCGAACAGCAGCACGTAGATGAGGCCCGAGATCACCGGCGACACCGAGAACGGCAGGTCGATCAGCGTCGTCAGCAGCGCCTTGCCGCGGAATTCGAACTTCGCGATCGCCCACGACGCGCACACGCCGAATACGAGGTTGAGCGGCACGGCGATCGCCGCGACGGTCAGCGTCAGCTTGATCGCCGACCATGCGTCCGGATCGGCGAGCGACTCGAGATAGAAGCCGGCGCCCTTTCTCAGCGCCTCGAAGAACACGGCCGCGAGCGGCACGACGAGGAAGAACGCGAGGAACGCGAGCGCGATGCCGGTGAGCAGCCAGCGCACGGCGCGCGGCTCGCTGACCGGGTCGAGCCGCTTCGCGGCGCGCGCCTGCGCGGCGGTGGACGGGGGTTTCAGCACGGCGGTGGCCTCCTGGCTCATCGTTGGCCTCCTGCGGCGGCGGTGGCGGCGGTCGCGGGCGCGCTCGCGGCGCGGCCGGACGATGCGGCGCGGCTCGTGCGGCGCTGCAGATACCACTGCAGCGTGTTGATCAGCAGCAGCATCACGAACGACACGACGAGCATCACGACCGCGAGCGCGGTCGCGCCCGCGTAGTCGTACTGCTCGAGCTTCGTGATGATCAGGAGCGACGTGATCTCGGACTTCATCGGCACGTTGCCGGCGATGAAAATCACCGAGCCGTATTCGCCGAGCGCGCGCGCGAACGCGAGCGCGAAACCGGTCAGGAGCGCCGGCAGCACGGCCGGCAGCACGACGCGGCGGAACGTCAGCCAGCGCGACGCGCCGAGGCACGCGGCGGCCTCCTCCTGCTCGCGCTCGAAATCCTCGAGCACCGGCTGCACGGTGCGCACGACGAACGGCAGCCCGATGAAGGTCAGCGCGACCAGCACGCCGAGCGGCGTGAACGCGATCTTGATGCCGAACGGCGCGAGATACTGGCCGACCCAGCCGTTGGCCGCGTAGACGGCGGCGAGCGAAATGCCGGCGACTGACGTCGGCAACGCGAACGGCAAGTCGACGATCGCATCGACGACGCGCTTGAACGGGAACGTGTAGCGCACGAGCACCCACGCGACGAGAAAGCCGAACACCGCGTTGATCAGCGCGCCGCCCAGCGCCGCCGAGAACGTCAGCCGGTACGACGCGAGCACGCGCGGCGACGCGACGGCCGCGATGAACTGGTCCCACGAGAGCGTCGCGGTCTTCAGGAACGTGGCGGCAAGCGGAATCAGCACCACGAGGCTCAAATAGGCCACCGTGATGCCGAGCGTCACGCCGAAGCCGGGCAGCGCGCTCGGCTTGCGAAAGGTGTACGTCGTCATCGGATGCTCTTGCTGGGTCGAATCACATGGGTCCGGCGCGAGCGCCGGGGGTGCGGCGCGCTGCTGTCGCGCGCCGCTGTCGTTATGTCGTCACTGCGGCTTGTAGATCGAATCGAACACGCCGCCGTCGGCGAAATGCGTCTTCTGCGCATTCGTCCAGCCGCCGAACGTGTCGTCGACCGTGTACAGCTTCAGCTTCGGAAACTGCTTCGTCAGCTCCGCCGGCACGTTCTTCGAGCGCGGCCGGTAATAGTTGCGCGCGGCGATCTCCTGGCCCTGCGGGCTGTACAGGTAGTTCAGGTACGCCTCGGCGAGCTTGCGCGAGCCCTTCTTGTCGACCACCTTGTCGACGATCGCGACCGGCGGCTCGGCCAGGATGCTCACCGACGGCACGACGATCTCGAACTTGTCGGCGCCGAATTCCTTGATCGACAGGAACGCCTCGTTCTCCCATGCGATCAGCACGTCGCCGATGCCGCGCTGCACGAAGCTCGTCGTCGCGCCTCGCGCGCCCGAGTCGAGCACGCCCGCGTTCTTGTAGAGCTTCGTGACGAAGTCCTTCGCGGCCTGCTCGCTGCCGCCCGGCTTGTGCACCGCGTACGCCCACGCGGCGAGATAGTTCCAGCGCGCGCCGCCCGAGGTCTTCGGGTTCGGCGTGACGATCGACACGCCCGGCTTCGTCAGGTCGTCCCAGTCCTTGATGCCCTTCGGATTGCCCTTGCGCACGAGGAACACGATCGTCGACGTGTACGGCGACGCGTTGTCGGGCAGGCGCTTCTGCCAGTCCTTGCTGACGAGCCCCTTGTTCGCGAGCGCGTCGATGTCGTACGCGAGCGCGAGCGTCACGACGTCGGCCTGCAGCCCGTCGAGCACCGAGCGCGCCTGCGCGCCCGAGCCGCCGTGCGACTGCTTGAAGTTGACGGTCTCGCCCGTCTTCGCCTTCCATTCCTTGCCGAACGCCTGGTTGAAGTCCTGATACAGCTCGCGCGTCGGGTCGTACGACACGTTCAGGAAAGTCGTATCGGCATGCGCCTGCGCGACGACGCCCAGCGCCGCGGCCGCGCCCAGCGCGAAGGTTGCGATCAAGCGGCGCGCCCCGCCCGCCAGTCCCGTATTGCGCTTCACCATCGATGCTTCTCCCGTGTTGTCGGTCATGTTGTCGGTATTGCGAGATGCGAGCCAGTCTATCGAACGGGTTACATGATTAAAAATAATCGTTCCTCATTTTTTAATATTGAAAAGTGCTAAAGCAGACGGCATCGACGGTTACAGCGGACGAACCGGCGTCCGGACGTCGCCGGATCGCGCATCGCGCCGGAATCGACGCGATCGCGACGAACCTCAGGTAACACTTGAAATTCCCCGGGTACTGTATAAAAATACAGCTCACTGTCTATCCATACAGTTGAGCCATGACCAAACTCACCGCACGCCAGCAGCAAGTGTTCGACTTGATCCGCCGCGCGATCGAGCGCTCCGGCTTCCCGCCCACCCGCGCCGAGATCGCGGCCGAACTGGGATTCAGTTCGCCCAATGCAGCCGAGGAGCACCTGCGCGCGCTGGCGCGCAAGGGCGTGATCGAACTGGCGGCCGGCGCGTCGCGCGGCATCCGCCTGCTCGGCGGCGACGACGCGCCGCACCAGTTCACGCTGCCGCACGCGGCCCTGATGCAGCTGTCGCTGCCGCTCGTCGGCCGGGTCGCGGCAGGTAGCCCGATCCTCGCGCAGGAGCACATCTCGCAGCACTTCGCGTGCGATCCCGCGCTGTTCTCCAGCAAGCCGGACTACCTGCTGAAGGTCCGCGGCCTGTCGATGCGCGACGCCGGCATCCTCGACGGCGACCTGCTCGCCGTGCAGAAGCGCACGGAAGCGAAGGACGGCCAGATCATCGTCGCGCGTCTGGGCGACGATGTCACCGTCAAGCGCCTGAAGCGCCGGCCCGGCGGCCTCGAGCTGATCGCGGAGAACCCTGATTACGAAAACATCTTCGTCAAGGCCGGCAGCGCGGAATTCGCGCTGGAAGGCATCGCCGTCGGGCTGATTCGCTCGGGCGAATTCTGACCATCCGTCTCGCTCAGGAGAACACCATGGAACGCCTTGCCCGCCTGCTGCCTTTCCGCCAATTCGGTCGCCTGCGCCACCTGCGCGGCCGCACGCCGTGCGCGCCGCTGACCGCCGCGGCGCCCACCGGTCAAGAAGAAGCAGTCGAACGGCAAGCGTCGTTGCTGCCGTCGGCGCTGCCCGCATTCGCGCGGGTATCGCTGAACGCCGGTCTGAACCACGCGGAACCGGCGCGCCGCGCGCCGGTGCGCGTCTATCATGGTTCGTCGCGCCTGATCATGGTCGGGACGATCGACGCGGTGTGCCGGATGATCGATCACTGCATTGCCGAGGAACGTTCGATCGCGCAAGGCAGTCTCTGATTGCGGAACGTTCCCGCACCGGAGGCATTGTGAATTACGCACCGGGCCGCCCCAGGCGGCTCAAACCCCTGTTGATCGTCGTGCTGGCCGCCGTCGTCATCGCGGCGATCGGCTGCGCGTATGCGTCGCCCTACGTCGCGCTCGGCCGCCTGAAATCGGCGATCGATGCGCGCGATGCGCAGGCGGTCAGCGAGTATGTGGATTTCCCGTCGCTGCGCATCAGCCTGAAGCAGCAGGTCACCGACGAGTTGATGCGCCGGATCGACGCCAAACGGCAGAACAATCCGTTCGCCGCGATCGGCGCGTTGATCGGTTCAGCGTTGATCGGGCCGCTGGTTGACGCCTACGCGACCCCGGAAGGCGTTGCGGCGCTGATGAGCGGCATCCCGCCGCGCGGTAGTCCCGGCGAACGGCCTCCCGAATGGGCCGGCTCGCCGTCGAGGTCGCCGTCAGGCACCGCGCCAGCCAGCGCGCCGGCTGTGCCACCGTCGAGCGCCGGCAGTCCAGCGAGCGTGCCGGCAGCCGCCAGCGGCGCCACCTCGGTCCCGGTGCCAGCTCCCGCCCCAGCCGGCGCGAGCGATCCCGGTCGGACACAGCAAACGAGCGCGGGCTACCGGAACATCGACGAATTCGTCGTGACGTACCAGCGCAACGCGGATGGGACGCGCTACGCGGCGATTCTCCACCGCGTCGGGCTGTTTTCGTGGAAGCTGTCCGCGATCGACCTGCACGGCTGAGCGCGCGTTGCCGGTAGGCGGTGCCGCGGATGCGGCACACGGCACGCGCTCATCGCGAAGCCAGCGAGCTGGTCATGCGGCAAACGCGTGCATCCTCGTGCCATTAGCCCACTATTTACCGCTCGCGGTAGCCGCCTCGCGCTCGCGTGCGATTTCGGCCTTCTGCTCTTCGGCGGACGAGCACGCCACCAGGATGCTGCAGTTCACGCGGTCGAGCAGTTGCGTATTGCCCGAGCCCATCCACCATCTCGACAACCCGCTGCGGCAGCGGTGCCCGACCACGATCAGGTCGACCTTCAGTTCCGCGGCGAGGTTGGCAATCTCGTCGATCGGGTAGCCGAACGCGAAATGCCCTTCCGCCTGCAATCCGCGTTCGCGCAGCCAGTCCACGCCTTCCTGCAGGATTTCGCGCGCCGTTTCCTCGAAGCGGCCACACGCGACATCGGTCAACAATCCGGCGCTTTGCGCAATGCTCGAACGCATGTCGACGACGGACAGCAGGTGCGTCTCGGCCTTCAGGTCCAGCGCGAGATTGGCACCGCAGCGCAATGCCTTGCGTCCCTCGAGCGTGCCGTCATAACACAGCAGAATCTTGTTGTAGCTAGCCATGAGCCCTCCCATACGAGACAACGAACCCTACGCATTCATCATGGTGCGCCGCAATTCGGGACGCAAGGGATGGAAAACGCTGATTCGCCCCGTGGGGCCGATCCGCGATGATGCGGTGCATGATCGGCATGCGCCGGCACCGCGCTGCGCGCACACGCCCTGAAGGCGTGCAGGCAATGCACTAGAATGGCCCGGTCGTGCCGCCCGTTCGCGTCACGCGCAGGTTGCGCGCCGTATCGCGCTTTCCCGTCATGCCGGTGCGACCGTCAACCGGCGCATCGGTTCGCGCCCGGCTTCGGCGCGCACGGTCGCCGGACGTGTCCGCCACGCTGCATCCAACGACAACATTGCCCATGTCCGTCGCACCGATCGATTTCCAGAACGTCGAAAAGCGCTATGGCGGCAAGCTCGTCGTCAACGGCCTGTCCTTTCGCGTCCATGCCGGCGAATGCTACGGCCTGCTCGGGCCGAACGGCGCCGGCAAGACCACGACGCTGAAGATGCTGCTCGGCATCACGTATCCGGACGCCGGTGCGATCTCGCTATGCGGCGAACCGGTTCCGGCGCGCGCGCGCCGGGCGCGCCAGCGGGTCGGCGTCGTGCCGCAATTCGACAATCTCGACCCGGATTTCACGGTTCGCGAGAATTTGCTGGTGTTCAGCCGCTATTTCGGCGTGTCGGCACACGACGCCCGCGCGCTGGTGCCGTCGCTGCTCGCGTTCGCGAAGCTCGGGAACAAGGCGGACGCGAAGGTCAGCGAGCTGTCGGGCGGCATGAAGCGGCGGCTGACGCTCGCGCGCGCGCTCGTCAACGACCCCGACGTGCTGGTGCTCGACGAGCCGACGACCGGCCTCGACCCGCAGGCGCGGCACCTGATGTGGGAGCGGCTGCGCTCGCTGCTCGCGCACGGCAAGACGATCCTGATCACCACGCATTTCATGGAAGAAGCCGAGCGCCTGTGCGACCGCCTGTGCGTGATCGAGGAAGGTCGCAAGATCGCCGAAGGCGCGCCGCATGCGCTGATCGAATCGGAAATCGGCTGCGACGTGATCGAGATCTACGGCGCCGATCCGGCCGCGCTGCGCGACGAGCTGGCCGCCTTCGCGGAACGCACCGAGATCAGCGGCGAGACGCTGTTCTGCTACGTGAGCGACCCCGATCCGCTCAATGCTCGACTCAAGGGCCGCGCCGGATTGCGCTATCTGCATCGCCCCGCCAATCTGGAAGACGTGTTCCTGCGGCTGACCGGCCGCGAGATGCAGGACTGAGCGCTCATGGACGTACGCAACTATTCCGCCTCCGCCACGCCCGCGCCGCCGCGCGAATCGCGCTTTGCGATCGCGATGCCGGCGAACGCGACCAACTGGGCCGCCGTGTGGCGCCGCAACTATCTCGTGTGGCGCAAGCTCGCGATGGCTTCGATGATCGGCAATCTGGCGGATCCGATGATCTACCTGTTCGGGCTCGGGTTCGGGCTGGGACTGATGGTCGGCCGCGTCGACGGCGTGTCGTACATCGCGTTCCTCGCGGCGGGCACGGTCGGGTCGAGCGTGATGATGTCCGCGAGCTTCGAGTCGATGTATTCGGGCTTCTCGCGGATGCACGTGCAGCGCACCTGGGAAGCGATCATGCACACGCCGCTCGTGCTTGGCGACATCGTGCTCGGCGAGATCGTCTGGGCGGCCAGCAAGGCGATGCTGTCGGGTTCCGCGATCATGATCGTCGCGGGCCTGCTCGGCTATGCGAGCTTTCCGTCGATGCTCGCCGCGCTGCCGGTGATCGCGCTCGCCGGCCTGGCGTTCGCGAGCGCCGCGATGGTCGTCACCGCGCTCGCGCCGTCATACGATTTCTTCATGTTTTATCAGACGCTCGTGCTGACGCCGATGCTGCTGCTGTCCGGCGTGTTCTTCCCGCTCACGCAGTTGCCGGAGATCGCGCAGCACGCGGCGCATGCGCTGCCGCTCGCGCACGCGGTCGAACTGATCCGGCCCGCGATGCTCGGCCGGCCCGCGTCGCACGTCGGCCTGCACGTGGCGGTGCTGGCCGCCTATGCGATCGGCAGCTTCCTGCTGTCCGCGCGGCTGTTCCGGCGCCGGATGATGCGCTGACGCGCACGCGCATACCGCGCCGGCCGGTGTGCCGAGCCGACGACGACGTCACTCGTCTTCGTCGCTCCACGGAATCTCGACGTCGGTCAGGAACGCGACGGTCGCGAGTGGGCCGCCCTCGTGACGGCCGAGCTTGCCGTCCGCGCGATGCCATTCGACCCGGAACTGCGTGCCCGGATCGTCGGCCAGCAGATAGACCGTGCGCAGCTCTTCCGGCTCCGCGTCCTCGACGGGGCCGTCGAACGACACGAGCATCTTCTGCGGCCACAGGCCGTTCACCGGATCGTAGATGCGCTCGCCCTGCGGAATGTCGACGCTGGCCTCGACGCCGATCGTGGCGGACGCCTCGACGATCATCGCGCCGAGCGCGGACAGCACGGCGGTCGCGCGCGCCGAATTGGCCTGGCGAATCGCGAGATCGCCGCGCGTCAGCGCCTTTTCGAGCCGAGGATGAATCTTGGGTTGGGTCATGCGAGTTCCTGATTGCTTCTTGTGAATGGCGCCGCCCGCGCGAAGCGGCGGCGCCGGATGAATAAGGTGATTATGGGGGCAGGCGCGCGCCCCCGAAGACGCCTTCGCACCGCAATCGCCGCCGGACGTCTTCGACCCCGCGCGGCCCGCGGTCAGAACCCCAGCGCGATCGCGAGCAGCCCGCTCGCGATGCCGAACGCGACGACGAGCGCCGTGACGAGCGCGAGCGTGGCCGGCCGGAACGCGCGCGCAAGCATCGCGAGCGACGGCACGCTGATCGGCGGCAGCGTCATCAGCAGCGCGGCGGCCGGGCCGACGCCCATGCCGAGCGACAGCATCGCCTGGATGATCGGCACCTCGCCCGCCGTCGGAATCACGAACAGCGCGCCCGCGACCGCGAACGCGACGATCCAGCCGACATGGTTGCCGATGTCCGGGCCGATATGCGGGAACAGCCATGCGCGCGCCGCGCCGAGCAGCAGCACGAGCACGAGGTATTCGGGCACGAGCCGCACGGTCATCCGCGCGAGGATTTTCATCCAGCGCGCGAACGCGTTGCCGGCCGCGGCCTGCTCGGCCACCAGCGCGGCGAGCCGCGTGTCGTCGATGCTGCGGTCGTCCGGGCGCGCGAGCCGGTTCAGCAGATAGCCGATCCCGAACACCATCGCGATGCCGAGCACGAGCCGCAGCGCGCTCCAGTGCCAGCCGAGCACGAAGCCCATGAACACCAGCGCGGCCGGGTTCAGCACCGTATTGCCGAGCCAGAACGCCACCGCGCCGCCCGGCGACGCATGCCGCTCGCGCAGGCCCGCGACGACGGGCGCCGCGCAGCAGGTGCACATCATGCCCGGCAGCGACAGCAGGCCGCCCGCGGCGACGCTGCCGAAGCCCGTCTTACCGAGCACGCGCGCGACCCAGTGCGCGGGCAGCAGCGCCTGCACCGCCGAGCCGAGCAGCAGGCCGAGCACCATCGCCTGCCAGATCGCCTTGCCGTACGCCCACGCGTAGTCGAGCGCGGCCTTCAGCGACGGCTCGGGCGGCGCCGACGCCGCCCCCATCAGGATCGACTGGCCGATCGAATGATGCTCGGCGGCCAGGAACGCCTTGTTGTAGTACGGAAACCATTTCACGTAGAACAGGCCTGCGACCGCGATCAGCAGGAAGGTCATCCAGCCGAGCGCCGGATTCGGTTGAGTGCGTGTGGTTGTCATCGTGTGGGAGTCGTTGCGTTGTTGTGGGTATCGGTATTGGTATCGGCACGCGCCGCCGCATCGCCCGCGGGCGATGCCGGCAGGCCGGCCTGCGCGAGCGCATCGAGCAGCGCGCGCGCCTGATCGCGCGCGTCCGCTGCGTTCGGCCGGAACGTGAACGTCAGCACGCGGTTCGGTCTGTCGTACGACGAACGATAGGTCCGCGCATACGCCGGATCGTAATGCCGGTCGATCAGCGCGCGGAACAGGTCGGCGCGCGCATCGGCGTCGATCAGCGCGCTCCAGTGCGCGACTTCTTCGCGGCTGTGCAGGCCGATCAGTCGCGTGAGCTGCGCCTTGAACGCGTCAGGCGTGTCGAACAGATGGCCGTAATCGTCGAGCAGGAACGCGATGCGCTCGTTGCGCGCCGCGTCGACCTGCACCCACGGCCCCGCGTGGAATGCCTGCAGCAGCGCGAGCGGCAATTGCACGAGCCCGATCTTGCGGCTCTCGGATTCGACGAAGACAGGCCGCGCCGGATCGAAGCGCCGGAGCGTCTCGACGAGCCGCGTGTCGAACATCTTCTGCGACGGCTGCGGAACGCCCGGCAGCGCGCCGAGCAGCGAACCGCGGTGGCACGCGAGCGCCTCGAGATCGAGCGTCTGCGCGCCAACATCGGCCAGCGCCTGCAACAGACGCGTCTTGCCGCAGCCGGTATGGCCGACGAGCGCGATATAGCGGAAACGCGTCGGCAGCGTATCGAGCGCCTCACACACCGCGCGGCGGTACGACTTGTAGCCTCCGTCGAGCTGGCGCGCCTGCCAGCCGATCATGTTGAACATCACGGTCATCGACCCCGAGCGCTTGCCGCCGCGCCAGCAATAAACCAGCGGCCGCCAGTTGCGCGGCCGGTCGGCGAACGTCGTGTCGAGGTGGCGCGCGATGTTGCGCGCGGCCATCGCCGCGCCGACGCGCGTCGCCTCGTACGGCGACACCTGGCGGTACATCGTGCCGACGAGCACGCGCTCTTCGTTGCTCAGCACGGGCGCGTTGAGCGCGCCGGGGATGTGGTCCTCGGCAAACTCGAGCGGCGTGCGCACGTCGATGATCTCGTCGAACTCGCCGGCGCGATCGAGGGTGACAATCAGGTTCTTCAATTTGGCGTCGAACAGGGGCGATGCGGCTCGGCGAGCCGCACGGGCACGGAAGGCGGATTCGCAATTATCTCACGGCCGGGCGTCGCCGGCGGCGTGCGGTCGGCGTGGCGCTCATCGCGTCGACCAGATGATCGCGAAACGCGCGCACGGGCGCCACAACGAGAAACCGGCGCGGCGCGCCTTGAAGGCGGCGAGCGCGCCGGGCAGGAACTCGCTCAAGAATCCCTCCGGGCACACAATCTTCAACACGCTGCCATACAGCGCTTGCAGCGCGCCGATTTCCTTCATCGCGTGCTCGACCTCCAACAGGCAGCCGTGCGAAGTGCAGCAGCCGCTCGCCGCCCGGCAACCAGCTCGCGCCTGGACTGTACCTGATGGGCTGGCGCCGTTCGGTCTTGCCGCACAGCCGAGCGCGCGCATCCGGCTCGGGATGCGCTGACCACGCTGCGCCATGAAGCGACCTCGCAGCATCGATAGCGATACCGCGCGTTGATCGAGGACGCTTACGGCGCGGGGTTCGGCTGCCGTTCGTGCAGCGCGTCGATCTCGGCGAGCATCTCGTCGGACAGCTTGACGTCGACGCTGCCGATGTTCTCCTTCAACTGCTCGAGCGACGTCGCGCCGATGAGGTTGCTGGTCAGGAACGGCCGGCTGTTGACGAACGCGAGCGCGAATTGCGCCGGCGACAGGCCGTGCCGCTTCGCGAGCGCGACATAGCGCGACGTCGCCTCGACCGCCTGCGGCTTGCTGTAGCGCTGGAAGCGCTCGAACAGCGTGATGCGCGCGCCGGCCGGACGGGCGCCGTTCTCGTATTTGCCGGACAGCCAGCCGAACGCGAGCGGCGAATACGCGAGCAGGCCAACGCCTTCGCGATGCGTGAATTCCGACAGCCCGTTCTCGAAGGTCCGGTTCAGCAGGCTGTACGGGTTCTGGATGCTGGCGATGCGCGGCAGCCCGAGCTTCTCGGCCGCGCGCAGGAATTGCGCGACGCCCCACGGCGTCTCGTTCGACACGCCGATCGCGCGCACCTTGCCCGCCTTCACGAAATCCGCGAGCACCGCGAGCGTCTCCTCGATCGGCACCGTATACGCGTCATCGATCCACGGATACGCGGGACGGCCGAACGTCGTCGTGCTGCGGTCCGGCCAGTGGAGCTGGTAGAGATCGACGTAATCCGTCTGCAGGCGCTTGAGGCTGCCGTCGAGCGCCTCGGTCAGGTTCTTGCGGTCGAACTGGTTGCCCTCGCCGCGGATATGACGCGGATTGTGCGGCTGCCGCGCCGGGCCGGCGATCTTCGTCGCGAGCACGAGCCTGTCGCGCAGCGCGCGATGCTGCGCGAGCCACGTGCCGATGTATTGCTCGGTGCGTCCCTGCGTTTCGGGCTTCGGCGGCACCGGATACATTTCCGCGGCGTCGATCAGCGTGACGCCCTGCGCAATCGCGTAGTCGAGCTGCGCGTGCGCGTCGCGCTCCGCGTTCTGCTCGCCCCACGTCATCGTGCCGAGACCGATCAGGCTGACTTCGATGCCCGAATCGCCAAGTGTGCGGTATTCCATGCTGTTCCTGTCGCGTCGGTGGAAAGCAGGAACGCTATCACATCGGCGCGCGCCGTTCAGATGGGCCGCGCGTACGCTTACGGACCGCCTGCTGCCCGCGCGCCGCACGTTGCCGCGGGCGATCCCGGTACCCGCACCCGCCACGTCGTCCGTTGCATCCACATCCGGGCGTGGCCGCGCCGCCCTGTCTGCGTTACACTCACGCCCCTTGTCTCAAAATCATCCGTTGTCCACGATGTTGTCGCGAAATCGCCTTGCCGCCGTTTGCGTTGCCTCTTCCTTGCTCGTCACGCCGTACGCGGCATTCGGAAAGACGCAGACCGAGTCACTGCTGCAGCAGGCGATCGATTTCGTGTCGCGCCTGTTGCCGGCCCCGACGCACGAGGCGCCCGCCACCCAGGTCGTCGAGTCGGCGTTCTCGCCCGACGCAGGCGCCGAAGCGCTCGTGCTGAAGGCAATCGGCGCAGCACGCAGCTCGATCCGTGTCGCGGCCTACTCGTTCACGTCGCCCGCCGTCACGCGCGCACTGCTCGCCGCGAAGCGGCGCGGCGTCAACGTGGCGGTCGTCGTCGACGACAAGGGCAATCGCGCGAAAAACAGCAAGCAGGCGCTGAACCTGCTCGTCAACGCGGGCATTCCGACGCGCACGATCGACGTGTATGCGATCCATCACGACAAATACCTCGTGATCGACGCCGAACACGTCGAGACCGGATCGTTCAACTACAGCGCGTCCGCGGCGGCGCGCAACTCCGAGAACGTCATCGTCGTGTGGAACAACCCGCAGTTGGCGTCGCGCTATCTCACGCACTGGCAAAGCCGTTTCGACCAGGCCACGCCGTATCGCTCATCGTATTGACGCGCCGCATCGGCGCGATCGCCGTGGCCGTTCACGCACGCCGCAGTCGGCAAGCACCGCGACGTCGTCCATGATCCGCGTGGACGGCGCACGCATCAACCTGGCCGAATGGCCAGCCCCGCACGCACGACGCTAGCGCAGCCGGTACGAACGAGCGACGTCAGTGGATCTCGGCAGAAGAGCGTCCACCGCTCTGCGCCGTCGCGACACATTGCCCGGGATGCGCGTCGCTCGCGGAAGGCTTGGGCACGTCGCGCGCACCGCCCGGCAGCGCGCCGACGATACAGCCCGCACTGAAGGCCAGCGTGTTCTGGACCATCGGATAGAGCAGATACAGCGCAAACGCGAGATACGCTGCATACAGAAAACGGACCATGAGGCGATAGCGGAACGATTGATCTCGCCCCTGTTTACGGCCTCGCAGCGGGCGGCTTGAGCGCCCAGCCCGTTCTGGCGGCGCGATGGAGAATGCGCGATACTGATTCACAGTCGCTCGTCGGCGCGCCTTCGGCAGCAACCGCCGCCCGCCTGCTACGTCGTGTCCGCGCGAGGCGACATTCGTTCGATGACCGGCTGCCCATGCCGGCACCCGAGACAAAGACCCATGCAGATTGCTTCCAAACCGGCCGACGAGACGGCCCGGCTCGCCACACTCCATTCATTGTCGATTCTCGACACGCCGCCCGAAGAACGCTTCGACCGCATCACGCGCCTCGCGCGCCGGCTGTTCGACGTGCCGATCGCTGTCGTGAGCCTCGTCGACGAGGACCGCCAGTGGTTCAAGAGTCATCCGGGGCTCGACGCCACGCAGACTTCGCGCGACGTGTCGTTCTGCGCGCATGCGCTGCTCGCGGACGACACGATGGTCGTCAAGGACGCGCTCAACGACGATCGTTTCCACGACAACCCGCTCGTCACCGGCCAGCCCGGCATTCGCTTCTACGCAGGCCGTCCGCTTGCCGCGCCGAACGGCGCGCCGGTCGGCACGCTGTGCCTGATCGATACGCGGCCGCGTGAGCTGTGCGCCGACGAGCTCGCGCTGCTCGGCGATCTCGCCCACATGACCGAACGCGAAATCGCGGCGCTCCATCTCGCGACCACCGACGAGCTGACGCAACTGACAAACCGGCGCGGCTTCGAGATTCTCGCGCGTCAGGTGCTCGGCCTGTGCGAGCGCACGGGCCGGCAAGCGGCACTGCTGTTCTTCGACCTGAACGGTTTCAAGGCGATCAACGATCGCTGCGGCCATGCGGAAGGCGACCGTGCACTGAAGGCGTTCGCGCAGACGCTCACCGGCACGCTGCGCGACAGCGACGTGATCGCCCGGCTCGGCGGCGACGAGTTCGTCGTGCTGTTGAGCGCGATCGACCCGGCCGACGTCGGCGAGCCGATCGAACGCGTGAAGCAGGCGCTCGAGCGGCGCAACGCGGACGACGCGCGCGGTTACGCGATCCGCTTCAGCGTCGGCCACGTCGCTTACGATCCCGCCCGTCATCGCACGGTGGCCGACCTGCTCGATTCGGCCGACCGGCGCATGTACGAGGACAAGCGGCGCGGCAAGGCCACCGGCGGCTGAGCGCCGGCACGCCGCTGCCGATGCCGATGCCGCGGCGGCGCGCGGCCGGGGCTGCGGCGTTCAGCCCGCTGCGTCGGCCCCGCGGGGCCTGCCTGCTGCGGTCAGTTGCCGCAAGGCGGCGCGCTGGCCATTGCGTCGCGGATCTGCTCCGGCGTCAGGTCGCGCTGATGCGTTGCGAGCGACCAGCGATGTCCGAACGGATCCTCGACCTGACCATAGCGATCGCCCCAGAACATGTCGGCCGCCGGCATCGTGACCTTCGCGCCGGCGGTGACAGCCTGCGCGATCGCCGCATCGACGTCCGGCACGAACAGATGCAGGCAGACGGCCGTTCCTTTCAATGCCTTCGGTCCGAGCGCGCCGTGCTCGGGCATTTCGTCGACGAGCATCAGCGTCGAATCGCCGATCGCGAGACACGCGTGCGCGAGCCGGCCGTCGGGCAGCATCAGGCGGAACCGTTCGGTGGCGTTGAACGCGCGCGTGTAGAACTCGATCGCATCGGCGGCGCCGGCGCAGATCAGGTGCGGCGTAAGCGTACGCATCCCCTCCGGGATCGGTTTGACGGACGTGGTCATGGGTGTCGCTCCTTCAGTGAGTTGTCGTATCGGAAACGGAACGGACGCGCGATGCATCCGCCGCCGATGACACGACGAACGGGCTCGACTGAAATCGACATCGGTTCGGAAATTTTTTTGCGACGTGCCGGACCGGCACGAACGTACGCGGGCAGCGAGCGCGGTGCGGCGCCAACGGCGCGCTGGAGACCGGCGGCATCGCGTTTGCTGCCGCGGCGGGATGGGTCGTCGTGCGGCGCTGCGCAGTGCGGGCGCGCACCGCAGTTGCCGTCAGATTTGCGGAAGGTCGCGCAGCGTGCGCGACTCGTTCGTCGCGTCGATGTCGAGCTCGATCCCTTCGGATGCGTCGCGGTACAGCACGCGTTTCAACCTCGGCCCGACGGCCGTTGCGTCCGCTTCGTCGAACACGGCCAACACGTCGGCGCCGGCGGCGAGCGCGCGGGCGACCTCCGCGACCGTCGCCTCGCTGGGCGCCGCGGCCCACGAGCGGTCCGTTGGGTTGACGGCCGCCCAGCGCACGTGTGTCACCCGCGCGCTGCGCACATCGATTCGGACACCATTCACCGCGAACATCGACATCGACCTCTCCTTCGAAACGGTTGCGACCGGCCGCGCGCGCGGCTTCGGCCGACGCGATTTTCGATGATACATTGAGACGCTTTGCAACCGTCAACAGACCATCGTGCACCGGAGAAACACATGACCGACGCCTGGGGAACCTTCCCGGCCAGAATGGGCGACCATCAGGCTTTCATCAGCTTCAATCACGCGTTCGCGGAAATCGCCGAGACCGACCCGCGCACGTCGCTGCTCAGCGTGCGCGTCGCGCTCGCGCATCCGACGCCCGACGGCCTGCCCGGCAGCGACGAATTCGCCGAACTCACGCGCGTCGAGACGCTGCTGGACGCCGCGGTGACCGGGCGCAACGGCGTACAGGTCGGCCGCATCACCGTCGACAACAACCAGGATTTCCTGTTTTACGTGTCGTTCGACGAAGACACCGCGGCCGGGATCGTCGACGCGCTGGCCGACCAGACGGCCTACGCACTTCAATACGCATACCACGAGGATCCGGACAAGGAGACCTACTGGCGCACGCTCTACCCGACCGACGACGACTGGCAATTGATGCGCGACATGCGCGGGCTCGACGCCCTGCTGCAAAAAGGCGACGTCGGCGACGTGAGCCGGCGCGTGGCGCACTGGGCCTACTTCCCCGATCCGAGCGACGCGCACCAGTTCGCCGACTGGGCCGAATCGAAGGGCTATCTGGTCGAATCGGTCGCGCCGACCGAGGACGGCAAATCGGCCGTGCGCTTCGCGCACGAAGGGACGATGGCGCTGGCCGACATCACGCGCCATACGCTCGAGATCAACCGCGAGGTGCGCGCGCTCGGCGGCAACTACGACGGTTGGGAAACGAGCGTCGAACAGGCTGGGTGAGCGGGCCGGAGCGTAGCGCGCGCGCTGACGGCTGGCGGGCCGAGACGCCCCGGCGGCGCATCGGCGGAAATAGGCATCATCAACCTATAGACGCGGTCGTCCCGAGCGCTCGCTCGAGCCCTGACAGCCACTGACGCATCCGGCCTGCAAAAAGTCCCCGCTCCTGCACGAGCGAGCGGGGAAACGTTGACCGGGCCGGGGAGAACGGTCAACTCGTCGGATTGTGATCGTGGCGCGCGCAACCGTCTGTGCGACAACTCACCCTTGCAACCGGCAAGCGCCAGTGTCGATCGCACTCGGCGACAGCGACGCTTGCACCCTTCGTCGGCGAATTCCGTTGCTTCCCTCCGCGCGGCACGCGCCGCGTCCGCGATGTGCCGGCGCGTCCGGATGCGCGCTGCACCGCGTGAATCTTGTGTGAATTTCGCTCGTGGGAATAAATTCCGGACGCACGGTGCCGTTATTCTCGGAATGATCGCGAACGCGTCGACGAGCGCGGCGCGGATTGCACGCTAGCTGCTCGTGCGCCCCTGTCGCCGCATTCCGCTGCGGACGGAGGCCGCCGCACTGCGACAGTCGAGCTATAGAAATCACCGCCATACGATGCAAACCATGACACTCGCTCAGGCACAACACGACGGCGTCGACGTCTGGATCGTTCCGTTGCCCGGACACGCCGCCTACGCCTATACGCACCTCAAGCGGGTATTCGGATCCGACGACTCGCGACATCGCGTCGTGACCATCGACCTGCGTCGGCTGCTCGCGTGCGCGGACCGCGACACGACCGATTACGTGCTGCCGTCCGTTCAGGACTGGCCGCCCGGCAAGGCGGCCGGCATTCGCGAATTTCTCGACCCGGACAAGGCGCGGATTCCGGACATGCCGTTCATCACGTTCCGCGAGACGCGGCCGCGGACGCTGCTCGGCATCCCGAGTCTGTCGAAGACCGGCGTTGCGTCGTTCCGGAACGGGCAGCATCGCGCGCGCTATCTGGCGCACGCGGGCGCGACGCGCGTGCCGGTGGAGGTGCATGAGACGGAAGCGGATTTGCTCGCGCGCTATTGCGGTATGTGACGTTCGATCGGGTCGGTAGTGGCGGCCGGTTCGATCTCGACGTCCTGGAGCACGGCACGACGACGTTGTGCCGTTGGCCTCAGTCGGTCGTGACCGATCTGCGCGGGACCGACAGACTGATGCCGAAGCCCCGCGACGGTAAAGGCTCCGCGACGCTCGTGCCGCCAAGCCGTCGCACGCGATCGCGAATGCCGGCGAGCCCCGACGAGTGAACCGCAGCCGGCGGGCGCTCGGTTGACGGGGCCGGCTCGCCGTCGTCCTCGATCGACAGGTCGCATTGCGATTCCGTGCAACGGAATGCGATCCGGACTTCGGTCGGATTCCATGCGTGCCGCGCAATGTTCGTGAGCGCCTCCTGGACGATGCGGAACAACGCCGTCGACGCGGCGTCCGTGAATCTCACATCGCAACGCTCTGTGTGGAACAGCACCCGCAAGCCGGAGCGTTGCCGAAAGTCGTCCACCAGCCACTCGAGCGCGGGAAGCAGGCCGAGATCGTCCAGGATCGCCGGCCGCAAGCCGGCCGACAAGCGCCGCACCGACAGGATCGCGCGGTCGAGCGCGGCGCGCATGCTGTCGGCGAGCTGGGCCGCTTGGGCACTCGGCGTCGCGTCATCCTGCGTCACGAGCCTGTTCAGGCCCATCTTCAGCGCCGTCAGTTGTTGGCCGAGGTCGTCGTGCAGTTCTCGCGAGATCCGCTTCTTTTCTTCCTCGCGGGCCGTCTCGATACGCGACGCGAGTTCGCTTGCGTACTCCAGTTGCTTCAGGCGATTACGCTCGGTCATGTCGCGCGTGACTTTCGCGAAGCCCAGCAATTTGCCGGCCGGACCGTAGACCGCCGTAATCACGACGTTGGCCCAGAAACGCGATCCGTCTTTGCGCAGCCGCCAGCCCTCGTCCTCCACCCGGCCCTGTGCGGCCGCGGTCGCCAGTTCCCTCTCCGGCTTGCGCGCCGCGATGTCTTCCGCCGGATAGAAACGCGACACGTGGTGGCCGATGATCTCCGCCGGTTCGAAACCTTTGAGCCGCTTCGCACCGGCGTTCCAGCTGGTGATGTGACCGTCCGGGTCGAGCATGAAAACGGCATCCTCGACCGCGTCCATCAGCAAACGCAAGCGCTCTTCGCTCTGACGCAGTCTCTCTTCATTGCTGCGGCGCTCGGTCAGGTCGCGCGTGACTTTCGCGAAGCCGACCAGCATGCCGTCGCGGTCTCGCAGCGGCGTAATGACGACGTTGGCCCAGAACCTCGAACCATCGCGGCGTATGCGCCACCCTTCGTCCTCCCAGCGTCCGAGCGTGACGGCGCGAGCGAGTTCTTCCGCCGGATAGCCGCGCTGTTGCGCGTCGGATGGGTAAAAGACCGAGAAGTGCTGGCCGATGATTTCGTCGGCGCGATAGCCTTTGATACGCTCCGCGCCGGCGTTCCAGCTGGCGACATGGCCAGTCGGGTCCAGCAGAAAAATCGCATAGTCGCGGATTGCGTCGACCAGCGAGCGGTAGCGCTCCTCCGCTGAAACCATGGCGATCGCCTCGCTCGGCTGCCCGCCGTTCGGTCCGTTTTCGGCATATTCCAAGGCGCTCGTTCCTCCATAAACCTTGTGTCGGATATCGACAGAATAAACCGCGGTCGAATTGGCGGTGATATTGCGGCGGTAATCATGCTGAAAATAGGGGCGCCAAAAGCGATCGTGCTGCTTCCCCGTTTGTGTCCATCAGAAAAAAATGCTGATTTGACACCTTCAGCCACCGACTGATCCAAGTCAACACCGGCATACTGATTTAGCATCAAATTAGTTAACAAAACAAATAACCTTGAACCAGACCGTAGGTAGCGGGCTCGGCTATGCGATGGGCCGCTTGCGATGCCCGCGGCCGACTGACATGATCGACTCGCAAGCGCACCTTAGGCGCATGTGCGTGCAGCGAAATCTGCTAGTCGCAATGGAAATACTAAATCAAACAAGAAACGAGGAAGACCATGAAACATATTGGCCCTGTGCTGCTTGTCGTTGCAGCTCTCGCGGGATGTAATTCGAAGCAGGACAACACTCATTCGGCAACCACAACGGCGGCACCTGCCGCGGCCAGTGACACTGCCCCGGCCTCTCAGGTTTCTCCGACGCAAACGACCACCACTGCCCCGCCCGCGCCTCGGCATAATTACGCCATCAATCAGGACGGGACTTATGGTTACGAGCCGGGCCTAAGCGAAGATGATATTCGTGCCGGAAAGACGGCCAAGCCTTTGGTCATGATGCGATACGTCGGCCTTCGCGACGGCACGTACATCCTGCTGTTGATCGACGAAGATAATCCGAATTTTTCGACGCGCGTCGCGTGTCAAGCGCCCTGTGAATTCGCAAAATCGCAGACTATGGCCGGAGATATGGTGGTAAAGACGGAAACCATACGTGTTGCGCCGGGATCCCTGTTGAATGGAATGGTGGAAGATGCCGTAGCCGGGCAACTGATTCCGTTCGGCCAGAGAGCGCCAAGTCAGACCGTGAGCCAAGCTCCGGTCGGTGCAACATCGTCATCGCAAGTGCTGCAACCACCGACCACGACCACACCCGCCACCGACGCTCAGCATGACTCTGCCAACGGCCCCGTCCAGCAAACGAGCTTCGACTGCAGCAAGGCGAAGTCGATTCCAGAGTTTCTGATCTGTCACGATCCGGATTTGGCGGCAGCTGACCGCGACCTCGCCGACACGTACCGTCAGGCCAAGGAGGCCGCGGTAGACAAAACGGCGTTCAATAATAGAACGAGGCGGCAATGGAACTTTCGAGAAAAAAATTGCCGCGATAAAGACTGCCTGATGTCCTGGTATGCATATCAGAAGCGCGTGCTATCCAAGATTGCCCAGACCGGTGACGCGGCCGTTCAAGACAACTAGGACGGCGACCGCCGCGGGTCAAACTCCGCTCGATGAGGGACGCTGTCTGGGTTCGCCGCGGGTCCCGGGCCGGGTTCGGGTGGCTTGCGTCGGCTGACGCGCGCGGCTTCAACGGCGCGACGAGAAGCGACTGCTCGGCCGCGAGCCGTTTCCGGCAGCGCACCGCTGCCGCGCGACGGACTCGGCACTGGGAGCCGGCGCACGTATTCGTGACCCGGCAAAGGCGGACCCAGTGCGTTGCGGGATCGGCATGCGTCCGGCGACGGCTGCCCGCCCCTGCGACTTCACATAGCTCGTAAAGCGTTACCGCGCGCAATTCCCAATTCGGGAATGCCAAAACAAAAACGGCACTGTCCTGAAGGACAGTGCCGTTTTCAACAACTTGATACCGCTAGGAATTCTTTGGGGTGGCTGATGGGACTCGAACCCACGACAACAGGAATCACAATCCTTATACATAATTCATACAAATCAAAAGGTTAGGGAGGAACATTGGAATCTATAGTAGTGTCCGAACTAGACTCGGCAATGCCCCTTTAGCCCATCTTCCAAGAAATTTGCCCTAGTCTGGCGTCAGCGTACCGAAATCGTCGCCCCTTAGACTGTCACGAAACAGGCCTTCCACCAGATGTCCGCGCCAGGGTCTGCGCGTGGCGCCGTACGCGCGTCCGCGCTATGATCCTAACCTGATGCCGCTCAAACAAGCGTACAAGGTCGAGCGTCGTCAAATTTTCAGAAAACTTACATAATCGACCATTCGGGGCATCGAAGTCATGAAAATATTTATCAGTTGGTCTGGTGCGCGCAGCAGGGCAGTTGCAGAGGTCTTGGACGAATGGATTAGATGCGTCATCCAAGCTGCTCGCCCTTGGGTATCCACCCAAAATATCGATCGCGGCGCGATTTGGTTTAACGAGATTCAAACGCAGCTCCAAGACACATCAATCGGTATTGTTTGTCTCACGCAAGAAAATAAAAACAAGCCGTGGATACTTTTCGAGTCCGGCGCCCTAGCAAAAGGGCTATCCGCAAGCCGGGTTTGCACTTTTTTAATAGACCTTACACCGGCAGACGTCGAAAATCCACTCGCACAATTCAATCACACGATCCCGGAAAAAGAAAGCATGTGGCAGCTGGTTCGCACCCTCAATGGTTGCCTTCCAGTTGACCAAATGCTATCTCATCAGGTACTCGAACGATCTTTTGAGACCTACTGGCCACAATTCACCCAAGAATTCAAAAAATCATTAGACGAAAACGAGCCTGCTTTTGACGTTCCCGAGCGAGACGAAAAGGATATCCTTTCTGAAATACTAGAAAATACCCGCTCACTCACCGGTCGAGTAAATGCAATCGAAGAATCCGTAAAAATAAGACCATCGATTTCTGCACTCAATAAGGCAATCCAAGCAGATATCAAACATTTATATGTTAATTCAAAAGGCGATATCGTGGCGCCCGACGGGAAAAAATACAAGTGGACCGACCATGAAATGGAAGCATTTCGCGCAAAAACCCGTCAAAATGCTGTAGACGAAATCAATAGACAGATTTTTAATAAAGGAAAAGATAACGGCCAAGATGATACCGACGCTTAGGGAAAGTACAGCGTCTAAAATCGATCAGATTTCAAGAAACGGCGTCCGAAACCGGCTCAACATTCATATCGTCGGCTGGATAAAGCTGCAACATCGCGCGCGCGGCTTCGACGTTCGACGTGGTCAGCCACTCCTCCCAGTCGTCGGGGCGCAGGATCACGACCGACCGCTTCTCGTCGCCTGGCTTGTGCATGTGCTTCATGACCGGATGCTCGTCGCCGTTGACCGTGATCATCGCCATGGTGTGGTGCTCGGTACCATCTGGGCGCTGCAGCGTGCGCCAGATACCAGCAACGCACAGCGGCCGCCAGTCGGCTAGGCCAATCCGATACCGGACGTGCTTGCCCGTCTCCCAGTTCGGCTCGTAGATCCACTTCGCCGGAATCAGGCAGCGCCGGCCGGCGCGCCACGCCGGCCCGTACAGCGGCGACTTCCCGAGGTTGTCGTCGCGCACGTTCATCGTGCTGCGCATGATCGGCGGCTTCCGGCCCTCTTCCTTCGCTTTCTCGATGTTGGCCTGCTGCAGAGTGCGCGGCCAGAAGCCAAAACCGGCGATCAGCGGCTTGAACTGCCCGTCGACATAGCCGACGATCGGGGCGTCGTAGTCCTGGTAGATCTCTGGCTTCCATGGGTGCCGCCGATAGAGGTCGACGAAGCTGTCGATCCGCAGCTCGCTCAAGCCGGGGTCTTCGCCTGGTGCCACGTAGTTGGTGCACATGCTGTCCCCACTTTTTCGAGTTGACGGCCCCATCTTACTCCGCGATAAACTGTATATCCATACAGTATTTACGCCGTCATGCCGAAGCCGCCGCTGCCCTCGATCCAGTCGCCAACCGCGCGCCAGCTCCGGGAAATATGGCGCCGGTATCCCGACGGGCACGAGGTGCGCACGCTCATCATCGAGATCGTGCGCATGCGGAAGGTGATCGCAGAAGCGGAAGAATACCGCCAGATCGTACAGACGGTCTGGAACGAGGATACGGGAGGGGCACACCTCGTCGCGCTGTACAAGCTGCGTCGGCTGTTGCAGGACGAGGAGCGAAGGACGTAGGACCGATGACCCGCTTGATAGATCCGGTGCGTCACGAGAGCCTACAAGGAGGCACCCCTGATCTCACAACCATCAGGGGCAAACGCCCCCGATGTGTTACAGCCCTTTGCAACCCTCGGGATGGTTTTCCGGATGGGCGCGGCAGTCGTTCACGTACGCATTGACCGCGTTGTAGCTGGCGACGATCGGCGTCACGATCGCGCTGACGTGTGCGTCCAGCGTTGCCTGATCCGGCGTCCGGCAGTCCGCACCCATATGCGATGCATCCGGAGCGCTGTCGACACCCATGACATACCCGCTCCCAGGAACATCGAGAAGGACGTCAATCAGGCCATCGGCAGCGGTTTGCCCGGCCGGGAGGTCGCAGGTGCGGATCGGCGCAACCTTGTAGATGTTTTTCCCTTCGATATATGCGCGATTCTGAAAGACGATGAGGTCTTTCTTGAACTGATCCAGCGCAGCGATTTGAGCCGGGTCATTGCGGCCCGTTTGCATATCATCCAGCTGGAAATTTACGACCATCCATTCCGAGCTCACGACCGGAATCTTCGCATTTTTGATCTCGTCATCGGTCGGGCCGACGCCGTTATTCACTGACATCACGATCTGATGCAGCGTCGTTCCATCGATCACGCCGGGGTAGACAGTGATGCCGGTACCGGCGTCGCTGAACTTCTGCTGCAGGGCGTTCACCGTCGCCTGGCCGGCGGACGACGAGTCAGTCGCACTTGCGCCAGATGCCACGTCAGTCGCCGCCATGCGCGCCGTCTTCGGCGCCGAGACGAGCGGAACACCAGAGAACGTCAGCCTCACCGCAAACTTGCTGGGTGCCGCGGGCGAATCACCGTCTCCGCCACCGCATGCGGCCATGGAAATGCAAAGTGGGAATGCCAGTGCTGCGAGGATTTTTTTCATTTTCGGTCTCAGGCGCTAGTTGATGAACTTCACTTCGTTTATATGAAGTTTACAGAGCTTTTCATGATCCACACAATCCATTTGCGGCCGGACATCGCCGGCCGCACTGCGCGCAAGTAATCCTGCGCTACGTCAGTTCTTCGATTGGGCGGTCCCCACAGTCAGCGCGTCGTAGTCGCGCTCGCACTGCTGGCCGGCGATGCGGGCGCGGTCAGCGTACTCTGCCAAGTCGCCCGCGCGCTGGTCAGCGCGGCCGAGCACGTCGGCAAGCAGATCGAGGGCGTCGCCGGCTGGCGCGCCTCCGGTCGTAGCGGCGGGATGGCGGGCGCCGGCGACGAGCTGATCGACGCGCTGGTGCAGGCTGCCAGCGGCAGCACGAGCAGCAAAAGCATCCGCGAGCGCGGCCGTACGTTTTTGGTTCGCGTCATTTGCGATCTCCGTTTGCGCCGTGGTGCGGCGTTGTTCCTCTATACGGGCGGCCTCGACCGCCTTCGTTTGTGCGATCGCCGCATCGGACTGCATATCGGCGATCCGCCGCGCGCTGATCAGGTGCTCGACCTCGAACCCAGCCGACGCGCCGAGGATCGCAGCAATCAGGTACGGAATGATGATTCTCAGCATCACAGCCCCCTCTCGCAGAGCGCGCGCTCGTCTGCGCGCCGTTTCACCAATCCGGGCAGCACGCGACCGCCGGCCGTCACCCACTGCGGCCTGCCGCTGTCCGATTCGTTCATCGCGCGGCACGCGCCGCGCAAGTCGCCCGCATTGAACCGGCGAGCAGTTGTGCTCGCGCAGTACGCGCGCGGCCCGACGTTGTAGGCGAAACTCACCGCGGCCGCGAGTTGGTACGGGTGCCCCTTCAGCGCCGGGGTGCACTTCAACACCGGATCGGCATGCTCGATCAAACGCTGCTCGAGCCGAGCGCGGCACTCTTCCGGCGTGAAGCGCTGCCCGAGCTTCACGTCCTTCGTATCGCCGTTGCACGCAGTCACGATGCCGATCGGATCCGGCTGCGCGACGAGCACCTGCCCCTCAAATCGCGGCACGATAGAAAGCAAAAGGGCTGCCGCAGCAGCCCCAACAACACCCGCAAGAGTTTTCTTCGGCGCACTAGCCATCGTGTTTCTCCATATCTTCGATCCGCAGATCGGATTCGCGCTGTTTGCGCTGGTCGTCTCGCCACTGGAAATACAAGTTGGACGCGAACGTCAGGATTGCTGTTGCGATACCCACGATCACACCCACTTGAGTAAGTGTCAGCGACGCTCCAAGAGCCACGCCGCTACCGGCGTAGCTTGCTGCCTCCGTCGGACTAACTTGCATCCATTCCCCCAAAAAACAAAGGGCCGCTCGAAAGCGGCCAATCACACGATTCCAGTTCCATCCAACACCATGAAGCGCGAGTGATATTGCTCACTGAACCCCGAGAAGTTTGATGTCTTGCCACCCCCGTACATCGTCGTCCCCCACGACACTGTGTTACCACTAACTCGAATAGATGTCAGCTCAACGCCGGCAGGGTCATAGCTCCAAGCCTTATGCACTGAATAGATGGCTGACACAATAATAGGAGTGCTGTACGTTTTTGATTCCCACGTCGGATATGGAGAACCAGTAACAACCCATCCAGTTCCAGGCAAATACTCCTTATAGATGACATCGATAACCCGAAGAAACGGCCTCGACGAATCCGCGATTAACGTTCCATTCGAGCTGAATACCTGCAGACCGAAATTGCCGCTCGGCGGAGGAACCTTGTCAAACATGAAGAAGTGAACGGTGCATGGCTGCTCGGTGATGAATGTGAGCGTGTACGTATTGCCAGATGCCGTTGCATTCCAGAGGGTTATTCCCACTCCACCTTCGGCATATACACCGTACATCGGTGCTTGATTCGCCGTGAACGTAAACGACACCGCTGGAAGCGTCGTATAAAAAGGATTTCCAGCGTCGTTTCTCGCCAACAGCAATGTCGTGCTTGTCGATGCAGCTGACGAAGACATGACCAACTGATAGTTCGGCGTCATTCCATCGATCTGATACAGCCCGGTATCCGTGAATGCCTGAAAGCCTGCAGTCATCCTTAATACACTCCAAATACAAGCCATCCCGGAACCGGGTTATAGGCATTCGATCCGCCAGAGTTCGGGCTGTATGTCCAGCTGATTCCGCTTGACCCAATTGACACGATGGGAGACGGCTCGGCACCCGATACCCGCTTGAAGATCCAATCGGGCATGAACGCCCAGAAAGGCGTCCCGCTCGACAGGTCGGCGGACGCACTGCCCGCTACGCCCTCCGCTCGCACAATGCCCATCACTCGGCCCGCGCGCGATGTGGCATCCAGCAGCAAGCGGCCAGAGCCATCCCATATTTGCAAACCTGCCGTCATTACCAGATCCCCAGGCGCACGCGCAGCGTGCCGTTGCTGTCGTAGACCGTTAGCGTGCTCGAGTTGATGTTCAGATAACCACTTCCGCCGTTCGGGCCATTGAACGTAATGCCATTGGCCTTATCCAAAATCCAGAGCGGCTGACCGTTTGCGCCCACGGCTGTCGACTGAATCGTCTGGCCGATCATCGCATTCGTGATCCAGCCGGTACCGATGAACGCCTGCGACAGAAATACTTGGCCACCCAGCACCACGAACGGCGACGACACCGTCGATCCGGCGTCGTCGAGGATCGCAAAGCGCTGTGCTGCCACCAGCACCTGGGACTCGACCGTGCCGCTAGTGTTATCTACGCCAACGCCGATACCGGCCATGTACGTGCGCCCCCCTGTCGTGACCCGAGTCTTGATCTGATAGGAGGCAGCGACTCGGCCGTTGATGTCGGCATAGGAAGCAGCGTTCGTTTGGACTGCAGCCGTGTTGCTATTGACCTGCGCCTGTACGGTCGTAATCTGTGCCGCCGTGGCTGAGTCAGCCGCAATTCGCGCCGTGGTCTCGGTCTGCACGGCAGCAGACAGCGCTGCCACGGATGACTGCATCTGAGCGGTAACGGTATCCGTTTTCTGCGCCTGCGCCAAATCCGCCTCAGCCCGCGCAGACTGTTCAGACCACACCCCGGCATAGACCGTTGTCGATCCGGCATATCCCCCACTGTCGCCAGCCATTGGTGGGATAACGACCTGAGCACTCACCTGATCGATCCGCGTCGAGAGCGCTGCGTCAGCAGTGGACCGTGCTTGCTGCTCAATCGTGATCGCTGCCGCGTTATCGCTTACGTCCTGCTGCAAACCGGGAATCGCGTCGATGGGAGTCAGGACATCAGTACCCAGCTGTGTCTTCGTGATAGCCCCAGTGAGGTACTCAAGAATCGGCGTCGCATCGCTGCTGCTTTGCCCATTCACACCAGCGCCAGACGGATACCAAGGACCGATGTTCCCGGACGTATCAACAAGGCGCGCCCAAAAGAAGAACGATTGGCCTGCTGCGAGGCCCATCAAACTCGCGCGCGCTTGCGGAAACGCATAGTCCGAGAGCTTCGTCGCAGTGCTGAGATCGTTTGTCCTGCTGTACCAAATCTCGGTGCGCTGCGTATCGCCAGCAGTCCCGTCGGCTGGGAACGTCCAGTCAACCTCGATCGCGAACACCTGCGTGGCGGTCGAGAGCGACGCTACAGCCGGCGGGAGCCCCGTCTTGCCGGTAAGAGTGGTGTCAGCGGAATAGGCGGGAACAGAGGTCACCCCCATCCCGTTGACGGCACGGACGCGCGCGCTGTAGGTGCCGCGGTAGATGCCCGACACCTCAACCTGCAGGCCGCCCGTCTGGTTAGCTGACACCCACTCGCCGTTATCCTTGCGCCACTCCGGAAGGTAGCTCACACCATTCGCAGCAGCATCCCATGCGATGACCATGACGGCCTTTGAGATGCCCTGGTCGATCACCGAGTACGTCGAGAGCCGAACGTTAGCCGGCGGAACCTGTGCCGAGGGCGGGATGACCGTGATCGGCCGAACCTGAATCGCCGCACCATTGTCGATCGCCGCATACTTGCCGGGCTCATGCTGGGCAGCGTTGATCGTGTACGTGATCTGGTCGTTGTCAGATGCCTCCTGCACGCTGATCACTCGGAACAGCTGCGCATTGAGGGTCGTGTTTTCAAGCATCCACACGGCCCCGACGACCGGATCTGTATCGAAGGCGCTGTCCACCGTGATTGCGT
This sequence comes from Burkholderia ubonensis, assembly GCF_001718695.1. Lineage (NCBI taxonomy): Bacteria > Pseudomonadati > Pseudomonadota > Betaproteobacteria > Burkholderiales > Burkholderiaceae > Burkholderia > Burkholderia ubonensis. Next base: position 906,867 of record NZ_CP013420.1, read on the forward strand.
CGCCAGCAGACGATCTGACGGTGCGCCTCTGCGCTACGCCAGTGGGCAGGATCGCGGTCAACACGTCACCGGCTGAGACGCTCGGTGCTTTGTCGAGCGTGATCACGGCGCCGTTCACCGCGCGGATGCGGCCACCCATTCTCTTGCCGGCCTTCGCCGGATCCGCGACGGCGATGATTTGCCCAGGTGCGCAGAGCGTACCGTCGAGTCCGACCGAAAACGAAACCGTGTTCGTTTCGTACCTGCTGGTCAGCAGTGTCCAGAGCCCCAATCGGTGCGCCTGCCCTTGCGACGTTGTCCCGAACGCGGTGATCTGCGCTTTCGTGACGCCGTAGCGCGCGATCCCGTCCTCATCAGGCACATACTCGACGGCCTGCTTGTACTGATTCGCTGGATCGTTCCAGCTCACCAGCGCAGTCGTGTAGCGAGTCTTGAGTGCAGAGCCGACGTACTTGAACTGGCCGCCAACGACATTCGCCGCGGTGTACACATAGACTGGATCGGACGGCATGTCCGCGTTCGCTACGACTGATCCCGGACCCCAATACGCGATGCCGCGGAACGTAGTCGCGAGATCCTGCAGCACCTTGAACGCGTCGGCCGCCGACTGGATCACGCAGTTGCACGTGAACCGGGGTTCCTGGCCGCCCTTCCCGTCTGCGACCATCACGTCGCAATACTGCGCGATCTGATACAGCCCCCACTTGTCGACCATTGATGCGTCGACGTGGTTGCCAAGCCCATAGCGCGCGTTCAGCACGAGGTCGTAGAAGACCCATGCAGGGTTGTTCGACCATGCAGTCTTGAACGTACCGTCCCAAGCGCCGGTATATGCGCGCGTCACCGGGTTGTAGTTGGTCGGGACGCGGATCAACAGACCGTAGATGTCGTAGGAACGCGTCGGCACCGAACTGAACGACTGCGCATCGAACGTGAGGCCGATGAGGGCGCTCATCGGATAACGCAACTTGCGATCGATGACATCGGTAATCGCTTCGATATTGATCGTGTCCGCGATCAGCGAACTATGCGCGTTCGGCGTGATGCGGCGCACACGCACAAGCCAGCTCGAAGTCGCGGCCGGCAATTCGATGCGAACACTGCGCTCGTAGAGCGACGTCGTCTTGCCATCAAACGCACCGGAAACGACCTGCGAGTACGAGCCGCCGTCGACGGCGAGATCTATCGCATATTCGACTCGGTAGCCCGTGACATTGCCGGTCGTCGCGTCCGACACCTGCAGCGCTGGGACGCCGAACCGCAACCGTACGGCCGTGAGCTGCGTGTTTTGCACCTGGCGAACCCAAGGAGCATCCGACGTCAGCGGCGTGCTGATGGCGATCTCGTTCTCGACGGCGGGGAACCCGGCGAGATAGGTCTGATCCTGCGTGCCCGTACGCGCGTCGAAACTGTAGTTCGCGAAGTTCGTCGAGCCGTCGCTGTTCTGGATTGGCGTGCCGTTCAGATACACGGACTGCAACCCGCTCACAAGACCGCCGATCGGCCCCTCGGACAGAACGTCGAGCACTTTCGCATAGGCGATCGAGTGTAGGCTATCCGGCGACTGCGTTGGCGTACCGCTCGATCCGCCGCCCTTCGAGCCTCGAATGCGCATATCAGTTCTTGTCCTGTGCAAAAATTCCAGAGCTGATTACCTTCGAGCCGACCACCATGCGGCCGTACACCAAAGGCACCGGCTCGCCCTGCGCCGCACTGTTGACCGGCCCATTGAAGTAGTACGACGTTCCGTTGTTCGGGCCAGCGCCGGCGAGCCCGCTCGTCTGCGGACTCAGCATCTGCATGACGCCGCCGAGCATCATCGAAGCGCCAAGGCCGATCAGCGTCGATCCTCCATATGCGCTCGTGAATGCACCAACCACGATCAGCGCGGCCCCGATGATGGTCTGGAACAGGCCGCCGTTCTTGCTGCCGATCAGGATCGGCGCAACGCGAATTTCATCGCTCCCGACCGGATGCTCGAGCTCGTCTTCCGAGACGTTCCGGCGGCCATGAAACACGGCGAATGTCAGGCCGTTGTCCTTGGCGCCCATCATGAATTTCTCGAATCCGGGAACCGTCACACACAGCGCACGCATGGCTTCGCGAGTCGACGAGACGGCGATGCGATGCACGCGGCCGAACTTGGTCCCCGCCACGCCATAGAGGCGTACGGTACGAAGCGTGTCGCTCATTGATTACCCCTTGTAGCGCAACACCGTGTGCAGGCTTTGCGCCCATATGCCGCCCCACACCGTGCGGCCAGACAGGCGCCCGTGCATGTGGTGGATGAATTGGCTGTCGCCGAGATAGACGCCGGCATGGTTGGGCACGCCGTTGCGGCTGCGGATCTGCATCAGCAGCACGTCGCCGACTTCGAGCGGCGCATCGTGCCCCACGTCTTCGAACCCTGCGGCGCGGTAGTTGTCGAGATATAGCGACGAATGACCGTCATCCCACCACTCGTCGCTTCGCTCGAAATCAGGGAGATCAACGCCGCGCTCGAGCCGGTAGTAATCGCGCACAATCGCGTAGCAGTCGTGCACGCCATGCACAAACTGGCGCCCGATGAGCGGCGCGATGAAACCGGACGGCCCGAATTCGCACCAGTCGTCGACGGCGATCAAGCCATCGGCCTGCACACCGAGCGAAACGATGATCCAGCGCGCGATACCGCTCTGCTCACACATCGCCCTGTCAGCGCCGCTCGGGCGCGCCGGCATGCCTGGATGCGAATGAACGAACGCTGCGATCTCGCCCATATCTTCGGCGCGCGCGTAGTCCTCGCCAGACACCGCCATGTCGTCTTCCGGCTTCGGTGCGCGGTTGATGCATGGCAAATAGACTTCGCCGGCGTCAGTCTGGACGATGAAGCCGACGCACTCGCGCGGGTATTCAGCGAGTGCGTGCGCAGCGATCGCAGCCTTGATTCGTTCGTCCATAAAAAAACCCGCCGAGGCGGGTATGTGGATGCAGGTTGAGGAAAGGTCAGGACAGCGTGTCGGAGAGGAAGCCCCCGAACGGAAGCGGGTTGTTGACGCCGAAGCGACACTGGCAGCCGCTCATCTTCTTACTGCATCGGTCGAGCGCTGGATCGCTCACGGGCTGGTCCTTGGCATCGAAATACGCCGTGCCGGTGTAGCCGCAATTTGCGTCCCGATACCGCCACTGGCAGCCGGACGCGATCTGCCGAGCCGGCACTTGCTGGCCGCCAAAGTCGAGCGCCGACGAGAGCATAAAATCGACCTGCGCGTTCGTCTCGCCGGTCTTCTGCTCGATGTACCAAAGCTCAGGCGCCATCTCTTGCGTCGGATCTGCAGTCGGGTTGCCGGACGGGAAATTCACCGAATCCAGATATTTCGTCAGCGTGCGCCGGCGCCGCACCTTCGCGCCGACCATGTCGCCAAGGAAGACGCATAGCGCCGAGATCGTGCCGCCGACGTTTCCGACAGAAAGCGTCGGCGACGGCTGCTGCGCGCTAGACGTGTGCTCGAATCCGCTTGCCTGAATCGGCCACGGCTTGTACTCGTTTCCCTGCCACCAGATCGAGGTCGATTGCAGATGCCCGTGAAAGCGCAGCATATCGCCACCGATTGCAGTGCAATCCACCTCGAATAGCTCTATCAGTGCACCGGGCACGAGTTTCTGGATGTCGGATGCAATCGTCACTTGCCCTCCAAGGCTTCAACACGCAATAGCAGAGCGGCGAACTTCCCCTTAATGTCTTCGACATCCGTATCGATCTCCTGTACGGCTGCGCCAATGCGTGGAACCAACTTCGAGTAGTCGACTGCCTGCGGAGCAATTTCTTGCACCACGTCGATGACGTCACCAGGCTCGACAGGAGTCGGCACGGCTACCACCTGTTTTTCGAAGATCGGCTCTCCATCTTCTCCTTCACCAACCTGCACATCGATGAGCGTCTGCGTAGTCGGATTGAATCCTTGGCGATATACCGGGTGCCAATCTCCCATCGCATCCTTCTCGCCTGTCACCGCGGTCGGGATAATCTCCTGCAACTCATGCGCGATTACATAGTCATGCTGTTCGCCCGGAGTAGCCCTGAATTCACCAGTGTAAAAGCGAATCTTTCGAATAGACGCCCGAGCATTCTCGATCGCCCTGTAATTCTGCTTAAGGCGATAGTCGGAACTCGTATTGAACGCAGTCGTTGCACCACTAACGGAGACAGAACCCGATACGCCTCCACCATAGGTTCCGAACAACAGCGGAGTATTGGCGCTCGAGCTTGGAAGAAAAACAACTCCATTGCCTTGGCTGATGCCAAAATTCTTGACTGTTACCTTGTCGACGTTGCTGGCATCACCGACCGAGAATGCCACTCGTGCAGACGATGCTCCAGAATCGAAAACAGAAAAATTGACTGCGGTTCCTGCACTGTTCACAAAATCAGTCGAGAAGGTGCTCGTAATACTTCTAAGAGACGGAGCATAGCCGTTCGCATTTAGCACGAGAGACGGGCTAACGGTTGCTGCTTGCGACAGCGTAAACGTGTTCGAGAATGTCTTTGCCCCCGTCACTGTCTGAGATCCGGTTATGGAAACCGGATTCAGATTCGCGGAGTCCCATGGAGTTGCCCCCGCGAACGTTGGACGCGCAGAAAATCCGCCGGACGCAGTTATAGCCCCAACAACTACCAACGTTCCGCCGACGGTTTCGTTACCGGCAACCGACAGCGCTCCACCGACCGTGCAGCTACCGTTGACAACTTCATTGTCGCTGTTCGTCCGACCACGCATTAGCACGTTCCATGCGTGAACGCCGTCGGTGTCCATCAGAGCCATCTCACCCGGATTCAGCTTCGATAGCGCGACAGTATCGCCGGACCCTGTTGTGATCGCCAGCGTCACGACGGTCGTGCCGATATTGCGCAGAAGCGTCACCTGATCAGCGGCGCATGTCGAGGCTGCCGGCATGTTGATCGTGCCAGCGCTCGTCAGGTTGATATTCACACGCTTTCCGACGTACGCGCTCGTTAGCGCCTGCGGTGCGGTGATCACCGCAGACGACGTGAGCGCCGCTTGCGTATTAAGCACGTCGACGTTCGAATTTACCTTCGAGAATGCCGAGCGCACGGTATCGCCGTCTGAGCCGGCCGGCGCCGTGCCCTGATTAATTTTTTGAAGTGCTGTCATGATCCGAGGTCGAATGTCTGCGTGAACGTCGCCGTCACGGCATACGTGCCGTTATCCGGGATGGAGTCGGCGTATGTGTCGCACTTGAAAAGCGACTGCTGCCGCAGCGGAGGAGTCCAATAGAACCCGACGCCGACGTGCGCATCGAGGAAGGCGACAATCTCCGAGATCGTGTCGGCGCCGCCGACGAACTGCACCGCGTACGACAGCACACGATTGTTGATTCCATCCGGCACCGTCTGTTCGTACCCGTCGCCGAATTGCGACTTGCGCACGCGCAGCTTTGTCGTTCCGGCATACTGCGCGACGGTGGGAATCCAAATAAAGGTGGCCGGCATTTAATTCAATCCGTTCTGTAGCTTCCACAGCACGCCGCCCTGCCTACGCTCGTTCTGCAACAATGCCTGAACGGCCTGCTTGATCTTCTTGGACAGCTCGGCGCTGTTTTGCTGTTCGGCGGCGGACGTGCCATTGCCGCCCGTTACAGTGACCGGGGCATCGACGATGACCGTCATGCCGTTGCCGGAGCTACCCGAAACCGGCGTCGAGGAACCGACGTAGCCACCCGTCGCGAATCGCGGCGCGGCCGCAACCGGCTGCTTGCCGTTGATCGCCTCGAGCAAGCCGCGGTACTTCGACGTCGCAGCTGCGTTCACCACGAATTCGCCATTCGACAGTCGAGCAATGATGCTGTCGCTAGTGCCACTGCCAGGCCCGGTGATGTATCCGCCGTCCGCATGGCCGGTGCCGAATCCGTTCGTCAGGTTGATCATGTTGTCGAGTGAGTCACCCGGCAACGCGCTCGAGACGGGTGCGGCAACACCGGCATTCGCCCCGAAGAAGCCGCCGATCAGAGAGCCACCGATCGACGCGAAGTTTCCGAGAAGCCCACTGATCGCCGCCTTTGCCGACATGCGCGCGAGGTCCGCAATTACTGAGTTCACCAGCGACGTGAAGCTGAGCTTCCCGGTCTGCGTGAAGTTGACCCAGGCAGACTCCATCCCGCTCGTTACGGTATTGAACAGCTGTTCGGTCTGCTTCATCTTGTTTTGCGACTCGTCCATATAGTTCGCAAGCGCGGTCGACGCGCCGTTGATCCAGTTCGCCTGTTTCAGCTTCAGCGCGGCGTAGTACTCGTCGTAGTCCTGCAGGGACCGCTGCAGCCCGGCCTGAATCTCGCCGGCCGCCTTTTGGTAATCCGGGCCGCCGATCAGCTCCTTCGGCGTCGCCTTATCAAGCTGCTCCTGCAGGCGCTGATATTCCTTGTAAATGGACTTGATGGCCTGGACGTTCTTCAGGGCGTCCGCACCCATCCCGATCGCGCCCAGCTCGCGCGAATACTGCTCAGATTGGCCTTTCTGGAATGCCGCAATGGATTGAGCCAGCTGCGCGGAACGCTCCTGGAGCTTCGCCACATCCTCGCGGTGCTTGACCTCTTTTTCGAGTTCGATGTTCTTCTGCAACTGAATGCGAATCTCGACCTGATGCCCGATCAGGCTTTTCTGATCCTCAGTGAGCGTCTTGCCCTTCCAGTCGCTGATCTGCTGGTTGAACTTGGCGAGCTCCTTTTCGGCGTTCGTCAACTTGTCGGTCGTGGCCAACTGCGACTGCAGTTCTGCGGCCTGATCTCGCAGTTGCTGCAGGAACTTCGTCGCAGCGTCGTCGTGATACGCCTTCGGATGCGCGCCGTTCTCACCCTTCGCGAAATTGATCTGGTTGGTACCCGTTTGCCCCGGCAAATGCGCATCGGGCGCGGTCGTGTCCGACCATAACTTACGCATGAATTGCGAATAGCCTTCGCCCTGCTTCTTGAGGTTTTCATACCCGACCTTCGCCGAGTCGTAGGCCATCTTGAACTGACCCGACGACGCGTAATACGTCACCATCGCAGTGGTCGCGATGACCTCGGATACCTGCTCGAAACCGACCACGACGGTAGCGATCGCGGAGGCCGTGGCCTTCATCACGACGCCTACCGCGTTGTAAAAGTCCATCATCAAGGGCTTCATCGCGACGTTGCCGCTCAGCGCATTGGTGAGGTTGATGATCGTCGGCAGGAGCTGGGCCTTCGCGCTCAGCGTCAAGGCGTCCATCTTCGCCTTCGACAGATCCATCTGCTCCTTGAGGGCAGCCATCTTGGCGATCGTCTCGCCACCGATCACTGCACCGGATTCAGCGGCAGCGGCGCGAAGCGCATCAAGGCCAGCCCGCCCGCGATCGAGCAACGGAATCAGGCTTTCGCCGGATGCACCGAACAACTCGTTCGCGACGGCGGCCTTCGCTGCCCCGTCCGCCGACTGGTGGAACGCGTCGGCAATCTTCGGGAGCAGCTCGTCCGGGCTATTCTTCTTGAGGTCCGCAAGCGAGATTCCGATCGCAGCGAACGCCTTTGCGGAATCCTTGTTCCCGTTGATCGCCTTGTTTTGTGCCTCGCCAAGGCCAGCCAGAGACTTTGTCGCCTCCTTCGTATCGACGCCGACAGACTTCGTTGCGAAGGCCCATTGCTGGATGCTGTCGGTCGAGACGCCCGTCTTCTGGTGCAGGGTCTCGATCTGCTCACCATAATCGGCGAGGACTTCGCGTGCGTGGTAGACGGTGGCCGCTGCGGACGCGATAACGGCGATGAACGCGCCGACCGAGAGCACGCTCTTGGTCATCAGCATCGACATCGCATCCGTCCGCTCACCAAGCACCATGAGGGAGCCGCCGAAATTCTTCCAGTTGCCCTGCGATGCCTCGTGCGCCAGAACGAGAAGCTCGCGCCGGGCGCCGGCTGTCGCAAGGTTGAAACCGTGCGCAGCATGGCCGCCGCCGTTCATGGCCGCCTCGGCTGACTTGATCTTGTCGATGAACGGCTGTGCAGCATCCGATACGCCCAGCTCGGCCGCGCGCAGCTCCATCAGTTCGGCGCGCGTCTTTCCGGCCTGATCGGCCTGCTTCTGGAGCGCGTTCAGCCAGTTTTCGGCCGAACGTGCTGACTTGTTGAACGCCAACAGCGCCTCGTCGCCCTGCTCCTTGATGGCCTTTCGAGAATTCTCGATCGCCGTGACCGTATTGGTCATGCGCTGACGAAGCGTGTCCTGGCTCGTCATGAAATCGGCGGCGCTCTTGCGCGCACGCTCCATCTCGGAGACGTATCCGGACGCATCGCCGGTCAACCGGACAACGGTTTCGTTAGCCACTCGTCAACTCCTTGACCTTCTCGTCAATCACTTCGCCGAACTTCTCCGCCGCGGCGTCCTTCGAGGCGTCATATCCAGGGCGCAAGAAAGGATTCGCGGCCATCTTCGACGTGCCGTACTCGACGAACCTCCCATAGAAGGCATCCTTACTCCACGTCACTAGGTACGTGGCACGAAGCCCGTCGGCCGATCGCTCCTTGTCGTATGCGATCAGGATGTTGTCGCGGAGGAAACCCGGATAGCGCTTCTGCCTCCCGTTTCGGCTCTCCCACGTTGCGATGCCGATCGGCGTGCGCAGCTTCACCTCGTCGAAGATCACCCGCGCGCCGGCGACGGTCGCCTGCCGCAAAACCGACTCACTCGCAACCTGCGAAAGAGCGTCGATTGCTGCAGTCAGGCCTTCCGGGTTTTCGATTGAAAGACTGTCAGCCATGCTTCGCCGGGGACATGCTCATGAGAATCAGCTGCGATTGCGCCTCGGGATCGTCGAGCAGGATCGGCTCGGGCTCCTTCTCCGATGCGCGCCGATCGTTCCACGTGATGAAGTGAAGCGGCTCAAACGGATCCGGCCGCTTTTCCGTGTCGCGGTTGACGTTCGCGACCATCGACGCGATCGTGCCGGCGCGGAGGTCGTCGATATGGCTGCCCCATGGCTCCATGTCGAAAAACGCCATCCATTCGACGAATTCCGCGCTCGTGATGCGCTGCTGCAGCTCGCCTACTGTGCAGCCGAGATGGCCGGCGAGGCGGAACCAGAATCGCCGCTCGGGGCGGCTGCGGAGTTTTTTGCCGCATCCTCCACTGCCGTCGCGGTCATGCCGTTGATCTTCATCGCGGCGTCCGCGATTCGGTCGAGCACGGCGCTGCCCTGCGCGCGCAGCGCGGCAATATCGCCATCGTCGAGCACCGGCTGACCGGCATCGTCAACGACAGTCGCCATCAGCAGCTGAGCCTGCGATTCGCTGATCGCGTTCTTGTCGGCGCCGTCGCGCGCGGCGTAGAAGGCGTCGCGTGCCGCGCCGGTCATTTCTGCGACGATGACCGTCACGCCGTCGCCCCATTCAGGCACATCAACGCGGTCGGTCTTGAGGTGCGGTGCAGCGAGGATCGTCGCCTTGTTGTCTTTCGAGAAAGTCGTCATGGTGTAGATCAATTCCTGATAGTGAGCCGCAACCGCGCGTTACGCGTCGGTCCAGAGGCCGGTGATGATGAGGTTGGCGGTCGACGTCACGACCTTGTCGACGCCGCCGTCCCACGGGAACGATTCGACGTACGCCGGAAACGTACGCGTCTTGCCATTCGGTAGCGTCAAGCGGAAGTTCGTGATTGCGCCGGTGAGGAAATTGGCGCGCAACGCCTGTTGACCGGGGTCGGTCACATCGATGTCGACATCGACGCTGAATTGACCCCCGTCCACCAGACCGGGGCGCGATTCCTTCATCGCGCTGTCGAGGTTGGTCACGTCGATCTTCGCCGGCTTGCCATCGAAGCCCTTGAACGCCTTTGCGTTCTTGACCTTGACCCAGGTATTAGGCGTCGCCGTGCCGCCGCTGGTATAGGCGGTGCCCCCCGTCGTATCGACGTCGACAGCATACGTCCCGGCCGTGACGTTCTTCACAGTCGCCGTGACGCCGTTCAGGGTCGTGTTGCCGAGCAGGCCGGCGAACGTGACGATGTCGCCGTTCTGGAAGCCGTGTGCCGACGACGAGATGATCGTCGGAAACCCGAGCGCCAGACCGGAGATGTTCTTCGGCGTACTGACGCCCGAACCTTGGATTTCAATCTTCGAGCCCTGCGCCGAAACTGCGGTGGATCCCATGTCCATACCTCTCAAAAGAAAATGCCCGCTTACGCGGGCCGGGAATTACGGGGTGAACCAGATCGAGAAATCGAGGCGCGATCCGCGCAGCTTCGTATCTGCCTCATACACGCTTGCTGGCGCGCCGATGCTCGTGGCGTTAATCGGTGGGCCGGTGAGCGCTGCAATCACAGCCTGCATGAGCCGACTTGCGCCGGCGCGATCGTCAGCCCACACATTCAGCTGCATCCGCGAGTTCTGCAGCGCGACGGTGTCGTCGAGGTAGTTCGCCGACTGACCGCCGGCCGCCATGTACGTGATGTACGGTCGCGCCGTTCCTTCTGGCGCGACATCCGGAAAGCAGCGGTGCGTCCCATCGCCATTCGCGACGAGAGACTTCAGTGCGCCGACGACGATCAGCTCGGCCGACAGCGGATTCGCTACGATTGCGCCCGATGGATCACCCATGGTTCGCCCCTACGCTGCACGCCAGGTCGACATATCGCCGTCCGGCGTAATCCGGAAGCACAGCCTCGATGTTGAAGATGCCGCCGTCGTACAGCACGCGCATCGCCGCGGTGACGTCGGTACGCCAGCGAATCCGCATGCTCACCTGCGCCTTGCTGATTTCCTCGCCTGAGTTGACGTATTCCCTGCCGGTCGAGGCGAGCAGGTACGCAGGTACGCCGGCCGCCACGTCGACCCAGCTCGTCAACGGCTGCCCCAGGTCGTCCTGACCGGCCTGCTTGACCTGGATCGTGATGCGCCGGTTGAAATCCCCCGAACGCATCAGGCGTACCCCCAGATACGGTACGGATCGAGAATCTGATCGACATACGGCAGGTCATGCACCTGGCCACGATTGAGAATCGCGACCTCCTCGCGGTTCTCGTACAGGGTCGCGAGGCGGATCAGGATCCACGACTTGATCCCCGCGGGGACAGCCGATGCGTCGCCGTAGCCGGCCGTGAAGCTGATCTGCACCGCGTTCGTCGTGTTGAGCGTGTCGGGCCAATACGTCGCGGTCGCCGGAGTCAGGACACCCGGCTCGCTGATGTTGTCGACGACGTACAGCGATGGGTCCATCGTCTGCTGGTTGCCGAACGCATCGATGTACTTCACCGCATCGACCGACTGCAGCCGCGGGAACGGGATGTCGATCTTGCTGCCGCGAAAGCGGACCGCGTAGTTCCGCATCGTCATCCATGCAGCCGGCAGCTGGTCGACCGGCACGTATCCGGGGATCACTCCGTAGTACGTGTAGAACGGAAACGCGTCGAGGAACAAATCCCACTTCTGCGTGACGAACACGCGCCGGCAGACATTCTCCGCGTGCACGCGCGCAGCGCTGATAAGCAGCGAGATCAGCGTATCTTCGGACGAGTCGATCACGCGGAGGTGCAGCTTCGCCTCCTCCAGCGTGACCGGCTCCTCCGCGGGCGCCTGTGTGAGCCTGATCCCCATGCCTTACGCCGCCGGATCCTGGGCCGCGCCGTCCGCTTCGGCCTGCTTGTTCTCGATCACCGATGCCGCGAGTTCCGCCGCCGCATCCGGATCGGCGAGAGCGACCACTTTTGCGCCCTGCTTCGTGGCGTATTCGACCGCGTCGGGATGGTTGTCGACCGCGCCGGCGTCCGTGAGTGCCTGGATGACCTTCTCCGGGCCCTCGACAAGCTGCTCGCATTTGAAGCCGAGGCTCTCGTTGTCCGAAAGCGCGCGCGCACGCGCGGTTTGCGTCTTTGCCATGATTTACTCCGGGAGGAAGAAGAAGCGGCGAACCGAAGTCCGCCGCGCTCTGAGCAGCAACGCTTACGTCGCCGAGTTGGCGTATGCCTTGACGGCGCCGCCGGCGTCGATCAGGTTGCCGCCGGTCCGGAGGAAGCCGACGAAGCCGATCTGACCGTTCAGCGTGAAGGCCGAGTCGGTCATGCGGAAGATCGTGAGGTCCATCACGTCGCGGATCACGTACTTCGACATCTGGCCGAAGAGGATCGATTTCGCGTTCGCGGCCATCACCGGCATGTGCTGGTTGATGGTGATCGGACGACCCATCAGGCGATCCGGCGCGCCACCGTTGACCATGGCATCCGCTTCGTAGCCCGGCACGAAGATCGGTCGCCCCTGCGCGTCCTTGATCTTGCGGACGACCTTGACCGACGAGTCGTGCATCATGTAACCGACGCCTGGCATGTTGCGATAGGCCGGATCGACCGAATGCTCGAGATCGACGAAGTCGTCGTACACGATGTTCAGCGTCTGTCCGGTCGCGCCGATCTTGCCGGTGCCAACTGCCGTGACGATGCCGTTCGGTTGCGTGACGCCGTCGCCGATCGTGAAGTGGCGGTTCTGGACGCGGCCGAGGCGCATCGCGAGCAGGCTCTGGATGTACGCCTCGATGTCGATGAAGCTGTCCTGCACCAGTTCGAACGGCAGCGCGATCTTCTTCGAGCTGTACTTGAACACCGCCAGCTGCAGGTTATTGAACGCGGTGTCCAGGCCGCTCACCGGGACGTTCTGGCCGACGATTTCGCCTTCCTCGCTCGTCGGATCGGTTGTCGGGAAGTTCATCGTCGCGCCGGTCGCAGTACGGATCGCGTGCGCAACGGTCCGCATGCCGCCGTACGCCCTCATCGCGATTTCCAGCGAGCGCTGGTACTCGGTCGCAACCGTGAAGCCGCCCTCAGTGCTCGTCGTGGTCGACATGGCGTTCCGGATGTCCGGCGTCTGGCGCGCAAGCATGCGTGCGCGGTCTTCATCGGCCATGTTGGAGATGCCGCCCGCCATGAAGGCACGCAGTGCGCGCGATTCATCGCCATGCGCGCCCGGCGTGCGCGTCGCTGCGTTCAGCGCTGCAGCGTGCTGTGCAGCGGGGTCATCAGCTGCGAGCTGCACGCGGCGATTCTCGCGCGCGATGTCGGTGTCGATCGCCTCGATTTCGGCCAGGATCGCATCCATGCGCTCGGCGTCGGCCGCCGGCATGCGCTGGTCGGCCGGGTACTTGTTGTTCAGCTCGTTCGCTTCCTTCGCCTTCTGGTTGCGCAACTCGCGCAGCTGTTGCAGCTTCATGTGACTCTCTCCGTTCAGGGTTGACCGCTCGCGCAGGTCGTAGGGACGAAAAAAAACCGCCCGAGGGCGGCTGATCTCAGTTGCGCGAGGCGCGTCACTGATGGTTGATGCAGTTCAGCATGCGGAGGCGCTGTTGCTGACGATGTCGATGCTCGGCGGTGATTGCGTCGATGCTCTCGGGCTGCTGCCGTGCTTCCGGCTTCGGCGCGTTCGCGTACGCGCTCAGATCCCAGGACGCCTGAACCTTCTCGGCGCTTTCGGCAATTCGATCGGCCAGGCCGATTTCGACGGCCTCTTCGGCCGTGAACCACGTTTCGGCTTGCATCAGCGTCTTCATGTCGTCAGCGCTCTTGCCCGAGCGCTTCGCATACTGACTGGCGATGACGCCGTCCGTCTTGTCCAGCAGCGCCGCCACGGCCGTCATATCGGCCGAGTTGCCGATGGCGATCGTCCATCCGCAGTGAATCATGTACATCGCGCCGTCCGACATCTCGACCTCGTCGGCGGCCGATGCGATGATGGTTGCCGCGCTCGCGGCGTAACCGTCGATGTGCGCGATCACCTTGGCGCCGGTGTCGCGGATTGCCGCACAGATCGCCTGCGCCGCGAACACGTCACCGCCCGGCGAGTTGATCCGCAAATGGATCGTGCCGCCGTTGATCGCGCGGATCTGCGGAACGAGCGACTGCGCCGAGACGCCACCCCACCATTCCGCCGTATCGTCATCGGGCACGATGGCGTCATAGATATAGATGGTCACGTCATCGCCCTGCACCGCGAACGCGCGCGGGCGTCCCTGCCGACGATTCTTCGCCAACAGTTGAATCAGCTTGCTCATGATGCTCCTTCGTCAGGTTGACCGCCCGGCTTCGGCGCCGTCTCGGTCGCCGGTGCGGGTTCAGCCACGTTCGCCGTTTGGGCGACCCCGCTGTTGATCGTGTTGCCGCCCTCCACGGGAGGCAGAAGCTTGATGTGGCGGACCTCGTTTTGAGTCATCCAGCCGGGTTCGCCAGCGCGGCCGAGCGCGATTCGGAGCGCTTCGTTCTCACTCTTGAGATCGCCTCGCTCCATGCCTGAAACGTCGAATTCGACGAAGAATTTTTGCCGAGTCGGCCACAATTTCCGGTTGAATTCCTGCTCAAACTTGCGCAAATCGCGCAAAAGCGTGAATTTCACGAAGCCGCGCCCCATGTTTTCGAGGCCACTTCCCCACGACGTCGTTTTCTCGGTCGATCCGACCATGAACGGCGGAACACCGAGCACCCGGCAGATCTCCTCGAGGCCCCATTTGCAGGTGTCGAGGATTTGCGCGTCAACCGGCGACATGGTCAGTTCCTGAACCTTCAATCCGCCGGTGAGGATCGCCGGAAGGTGCGAGTTTGCGACGCCGCTATGGCGCTCGCCCCATGTCGCGCGGAGAAGCTTCGCTTGCTCCTCTGTCATGTTGCCGTCGGTCGTCAGCGCGAAGTCCGGGCGGGCTCCATTCGAGAAAAATCGCGCGCTGTACTCAGCCGCCGCGAGCGACGTCCCGACAGACTGGCGAGCTGCATACGTGATCGGGCTCGGGCTGCGAATCCCGTCGTAGCCGAGGCTCGGGATATGGATGATGTCAGCCGGATGCAGGATGTACTCGGCGCCGACAAGTGGCTGCACGCGGTAATACAGATCGCCTTGACTGTCGCGGAACGGGAAAACGCGCAGCGGGTGGTGCGCCTTAAATCCCGTCACCAGGTTGCTGCGAAACGACGGCCGCACGATCTCGGCGAAACAGTCGCCGTAGAACAGCCGAGCCGCGACCATGTACTCCCAGAACACTGCTGCGGAAACGTCCGCGTCGGGCTGCTCATTCAGGAGCCACCAATACGGATGCTCGACGCGCTCCCGGCCCGTCGCGGTGCGCTGATAGACCGGCATCGGCAGAGTCGAGATCGCGCCCGCGATCAACGCGACGCACGCGTAGACCGCCGACACCTTCATCGCGGTCGTCTCGTTCACGACCGGGCCGGCGTTGCTGATCGCACCGCCGCCGATGATGTTCGCCAGCTCCTGAACGGTCAGGCTCTGCCGCGTCTCGTTGATGTTGTTGATGCGCCCCGTCGCCTCGGGCCCATGCTGCGCGCGCCAGGCATTGAGCACCGACGAACCCGGCGTCCGGGCCTTCGCCTGCGCTGCCTTGAATACCGCTTCGCTCATAGGATCACAATTCCAGGTTTCGGTGCCGACTGCGGATTCAGGCTGATCAGGGATACCGCGTTGAAGGTCGCCATCAGCGGATCGATCTTCGCGGTGCCGCTGGCCTGCTTGGTGATCAGGATCGCGTTGCCGCGCGGCTCGACGCGCGCGTTGCCGACGCACCAGTTCATAAGACGCTGACCGCCGTGAAGCAGGCCGCCTTCGGCGAGCTTCCGCTCGGTCGTCTTGATCGCGCCAGTGAGTTTCCAGCCCTGCGAGATCGCGAGCACCTTATCCTCAGGCACATCGGCATCGACGAGTGCGTCAAGGATCGCGCCAATCCCCGCAGGGTCTACGCCGACTCTGTCGAGCAGACCTGATCGCTCGCACTGCGCGACGTACCCGGCCAGTTCGTCGACGTCGTCGCCGATCACCTCGACGAGCGTCAGGTCGCCATCCTTCGAAAAGTCCTCGAAGCGCGCGGCCTCGGCCTTGCGTCGCTCGAGCACCGATGGATGCGCCCACGCGTGCGTCCAGAGGAGCCAGTTTCCTGTACCGGTCTCGCGCCCGGCCACGGCCAGACCGAGCAAGTCGTCGAGGCCGCCGCCGTCGATGCCGACGTCGATCACCTCGGACCGTGCAATCAGATCCTCGAGCGAGAGCCGCTGGACGCCTTGCCTCTCCCAGTAATCGGCGCCAGCCCACCGGTCCGACCGGAGCGCGAGCCCGATTTCGACGTTGGCGTGCTTCGCGAGGAAGCCGCGGAACGACTCTTCGCCGCCCTCCTTCGCCTTGCGGAATTCGCGCTCCAGAAACGCTTGGTCGACCGAGTAGCCGAGGTTCGGATTGACCATCCCAAGGTTTTCGGAGAGCAGGTGCTCCTTCCGCTCGACCATGTCCGGCGGATGCTCGAAGATCACCGGCACGAAGCACGGATCGTGAATCTTCCCGTCGCGCACGTCGCGCGCATAACGCAGCTTCTGCAGGAACACGCCGGCCGGCGGATCATCCGATTGCGTCGTGAGGTAGATCACGAACCCTTCCGGACGCGATGCCAGGCCGCCGATCGCTTCGCGCAGCATGTTCTCGGCATTCGCCTGCTTGCCGAACAACCACACCTCATCAACCAGCGTACCGACGCTCTTCTTCCCGCCGACCGTGTTCGAATCGGCCGCCACCACCTTCAACGTCGCGCCAGTCGTTCGGTGCGTGATCGTCTTGATGTGCGTCTGCACCTGGAAGAGATCGTCGAGCTCCTCCTCATGCTTCACCATGTCCCGGCTCGGCGCGAAGCTGTTGTTCGCGACCTCGATCGTCGGGGCGAGGATTGCGTACTCCGCCGACATGCGCCAATTCAGGATCATGGCCGTCATCATGATCCCCGCGGCAAGCGTCGACTTGCTGTTCTTCTTTGGGATGCAGACGAACCACTCAGTAATCAGGCGCCGGCCGCTCTCCGCGTCATAGGCACCGAAGATCGATGCGACCAGATCAAACACCCACTCCGCCGACGATTCTCCGAACGTCGGGCTACCCGGCGCGTCGACGATCTTCAGCTCCTTGAATACAGCGAGCGCCTGCTCGGCCTGCTCCGGGAAGATCGGCGGGGGAATGATCGACCTCCCCGACTTGAGCCGTTCGGCCCAGTCCGGACATGCGGTTGACCATTCCATGCATCACTTCCTGTTGTTGACGACGAGCTTCGGGGGCGTCAGTGCGCCGAATTTGCTGGCCGCCTTTTTCGCGGCCTCCGCTTGCGCATCCTTCTTGCCGCCCTCGCCGAGCTTCTGGTGCATGAACGGCATGAGGGACTTTGCCGCGTCGATGCGCAGCTTCGGCTCGGTGAGCTGATCGTTCATCGCCGCGAGCAGGAAGTCTTTCGGATCCTTGTAAGTGAGGATCGCGGCCAGATCGAACCCGGCGGCGACCGCCGCTTGCGTGACCGGGTCGTCTCCCGCCGGCGGTGCCGACTTCCGCTTCGGCGCGGGCTTCTTTTTGCGCTCCGCGAGGTACGCCGCGACGTCCTTGTCTTTAACAAGGCGCGACCCGGCCGCCGACGCCGTCTTAGCGCTGTAGCCTGCCGCGATAGCCGCGTCCTTATTGGACTTGCCGGCTAAAACAGCATCGGCGAACTTCCGCTTTTTCGCTGTTAAAGCCATTAACAAAATCCTCCAGGGGCGATTTTTTCTCCGCGTGGGAGGTCGGGCGGTGTCCCGCGATGTGCAACGCCAGACTTTCGACACCCCCCGCCGCAAATGCGAATAAATCGCATTCACAGGCGCGCCGTACGGCTGCGCGCCTCCTCAGCCGTCTTCGCCTTGTGACAGTCATCGCAGAGCAGCTGCAGGTTGCCGTCGTCGTTGCTGCCGCCTTGCTCGAGCGGCACGTCGTGATCGACCTGATCTCGCCACGGCAACCACACGCAGCCGCAGCGCCGACACTTGAACTCCTGCGCGACAGCGATGCGCTGCCGCGTCTTGACCCATCGACTACCGCGAATGCGCGGCGTCGTGCCGGCCTTCGCTTCGAGCATCGGCACGCGCGTGGCTGTCAGTACCTGCACGCGCGGCTTGAGCGTCGTCAGCTTTCGACCCATTGCTTCAATGCTTGCGGCTCAAACACCTGCAGGCTGAGCGACAGCACGCACCAACGCCATGATTCCGGTCTGAATGTCGGTCTTGGCGATCGCGACCCAGCGGTGCGGCTCAGCTGCCTCGAAGCGCTGAAACTCACGGCACTCGTCGGTCGCCCCCTGCGAGATGTCGACGCCGAGTCCCTCCGGCCGATCGAGTGAGCGCTGCGCGTCGCTGCGCTTCGTCGCCCATTGCGTATCGAGCAGATTTTTCAGCTCGAATTGCAACGAGATCAGCTCGGCGCCCTTCGCCTTGATTCGGTTCATCAGGTCGATCTCGGCGGCCGATAGATCGCGATAGCCCTTGATGTGCTTGTGCTGGTTGTCCATCTGAACTCCAAACGCAAAAAGCCCGCTTGCTTTCGCTTGCGGGCTTCGTGTTCGCACCATCGGTACGGTATATGAAAACGGACTATATGGCGGGGATTTCCGCCAGTCAAGCAGTTTCCGAGATGAGCATGCCAATTTCGTCGAGACGCTCGCTCAGCTTCGTCAGTCCGTTCCTCTCGAGATCCTTGATGTAACGCCGGATCGCTGCCGCGTGACGTTCGGCCGTGCGCGGCGGAATCCCAAGGTTCTCTGCAACGATGTTGACGTTCTCCTTCTCGCCGAAGTACTTCATGATGACCGCGCGCCGAAACTCCTTCACGGGCGGAACAGGCGTCAATGCCTCGCCGACGTGATCTGCAAGTTGGCTAACCGCCTCGTCAAATTGCTTCGTGATCTTCCAGCCGCGGCAGCATGCGAACCCACAATTGCATTGCTCGCTTCGCTTGATCTTGCTCGACACAAGCGCGACGAACTGCCAGTAGTCGAGTCGGTGCAGTTCGGCGAACACCATGCCCGCCTGGCCGGCGCCGTCGAGGCCGATCAGCCCGCGCCCGCTTCCGTACGCACCGCGTTGCAGGATCTTCGCCATCGGCGACAACGCGTATTGCTGGTCACTGTAGTTGCATGCGAAAACGATGGCCTCTTGCGGGCTCTTGAATATGCCTTCGTGTTTGACCGCTTGCATGCTGGCTCCTTGTGTTTTCATCAATTTCGATATTTCGTTTTTGCCTGCGGGACGTCAGAACACGACCGTGAAGTTGATCCCGTAATACGACAGCCACTCGACCAACTGCCATCTGATCGCCTGCAGTCGCGGGAATGGAAACTCGATCTGCTGCGGCTTTTCCGGCTCACTCTGGCCGATGAGCGGGCAGCCTTCGAACGCGATGAGTGTCGCGCCCGTTAGGCTGTCGATGCGTTGCGCGCTCGTTTCACGCAGATGAGTCGGCACGTCGGCGATGTCGATGTATGCAAATGCGGTCACGCGTTTTCCTCCACATTCCATTCAAGGTCGCCGCTCGCGAGAAACGGCGCGAGGGTCTTTGCATTCCAGTTCACCGGCACCTCAACCGGATATGTGCCGTCCGGATTCCACGCGTGCGGCGCCGCCTGATCGCGGTACTTGTCCGGCACGATCACATCTGCGTAGATCCACGCCGGCACTGGCTTCGATGGAATCCCCTGACGAACCGGGCCGCGCAAGCGAACCGCACGGCATTCAAACGTCGCCCAATTCGCGCGGTAGTGGCGCCAGTGGCGCACGGCCGGTAGAGCCATCTTCACGACAAGTCGCACGCTTCCTCCTCAATTCCCATCTTCCGGGCGCGCACCTGCACCCATTCTTCAAATGCCAGATCCCACACATCGAACTTGACCTGCCTCGGCGTGCCGACGCGGTTCTGATCGATCCATGCGTGGCACCGCACGCAGCCCGGAACCGTGAATTCGTTTTTCGCCTTTAAGTTGCCAGCCTTGCCGTGGCGCCCTTGATTCGAATGGCACGGGACCACCGTCTCGTCGAGCGGATTGAGCCGGCAGACGCCCGGCACGCGGAGATAGCACGGTTCGCCGCGGCAGGCCGCAAGATACTTCGCACCTTCGGCGACAGTAGGTTTCTTGATCCGGCTTTTGATCGCGGTCCGGTGCTCGAGCGTCGCGCGAGACGCCAGGCTACTGAACGGCGAACCCGGCTTGCGCTTGAAGCCGGTCGACTTCAGCGGCGTCTTGCGCTGCAGCGGTGCAGATCGCTTCAAGCTGTCACCTCGTCGCGCCGTTGCTCGTGCTCGATCTCCGGCTCGCCGCGCAGCGGCGTCAAGCACTCGTCGCAAATACCCGTGATCTTGTACGAGCGGCCCGCATGCCAAAGCCAGATTGGCTCCTCTATCGTCCAGACCGCCTGCTCGTCCGCGGTCGTAACGCGCACGATGCGGCCGAGCACTTTCTTCTCGATCGCCGTGCGCGCGCCGCGGGTCACGATAGCCAGATCACCCGGTTTGCAGTTCATGCCGCCTCCATCCGCTCGATCGCGTCCGAGCTCAACACTGGAAATTCGCCCGCGAGGCCGACCAGGTGATGCGCCTGGTACACACGCAGGCCGAGACCGCGCGCCACCACGTGCTCGATGTTCGCTCCACGGGATCGCTCCCAGCCCGGCAGCAGCGCGATACCGTCGCAGTCGACCAGTTGCTTGATGTCAGCTCGCATGCATGAGAGCCAGTCGGCACCCGAATTCGCATTGATCTCAGCCGGATTCACGATTTGGAAGCCCAGGCCGCGCAGGCGGGATGCCTCGGCATTGAATGCTGGAAAGTTCAGCTCCGGATACCCGCTCATCGGGCCGGCGAGATAGAGCCTCATGCCGCAACCCTGCCGACGTCGACCATTGCTCGCATCGCAGGAATCACGACGCTGAATGCATCGTCGAATGCCGCCCGACGTTGAAGCGTCGCCGCATAAGCCGGCGTTACCTTCCAGTCGGCAGATGACGGAAAGGGCTTGCCGGTAAGGCGATAGGTGAAGCCATCCTTCCGCCGGGCGCCCTGCTTGACGTATCCCAGCTCGACGAGCCTTCTCACCGGCTTCTTGATCGTCTCGATGTTCGCATCGAGCTTGTTCGCGATCGCCGCCATGGAGATCCCCGGATTGTCGCGAAGACATTCGCAGATGCGGCGCGACGTGAAGCCCATCTTTCCTTCAGCCATCAAACCTCCTTGATCGTGATGTCGTATTTCTCCAGCATCTGCTTGCGCTTCTGGATGTACGTACGGTTCTTCCGCGTCGCCACGGACTTCACGTCCTCGACGACCTGCTTGCCCGTCGCGACGTCGAAATAGACGAAGTCGGCGACATACTTGGATACCCGCTCCCACGTGCCGTCGTCGCGCTGCTTGCGATCGGTGAGAACAAACGGGACCTGCAGCTGCAAGTTGCGAATGACGCCGGCCGCCTGCAGCTGGATCAGGTGGAACCAGCGCGAGCGCTCCTTCTCGCTGTCGAATTTGATGCCGTTGTGCTCGCACCTCGTGTTGCGGTATTTCGGCGTGCGCTTCGGCTTCGCCATCGAAAGCGGCACCGGCGCGAATGGGTCGAGCCTGTCGGCGATCTCATCGAAACTGCTGTCGACCTGCGGGTGGTTACCCGTGGCCTCATAGATCCGTCGCTGCGCTGTGGTCATCGTCGGCCGCGCGTCATCGCGCACGCGCGCAGTGCCGACCGTCTTCGTTCCGGCCGGGACGACCAACGGCCAGGGTGTCCGCTTCGTCATGCAGCCTCACGCTGCGCGATCTGGTCGCGCGGAATATCGTTGAGGTACGCGTACAGGTGCTCGCCGCGCTCTTCGCTCTCGCGGCTGACCGCGGCGAGCAGATGCTCCATCCACGGCCCAGGGCCGAGCGTCTTGCAGACCTTCGCCTTGAACTGCTCGAAGTACTGGAACCGCGCTACATCGATGCCCAGCCGTTTGCCCTGGTCGCGCCAGCCAGCCTCGGTTCCCCACCATCCGTCAGCGGCACCGCCAGCCGCGCTCGCAGCGTCGGCAGCCTTCGCCTCCCAGATCCCCGTCCAGCCGCGCAGCACAGACTCGTCGATCGCGTCGACAACGCTCATGCCCCGACCGTGGATCTGCTCGAGCTTCTTCAGCGACACGCGGGCCGCCGGACGCGTCCAAGGGATTCCGCTCTTGCCGGTCGTCTTCGCCTCGCGGTGCTCGCACCATGCGTCCCATGCCTCGAACGGGAGCCAGTCGGGAAGTTCGAGGTTCAGAAGTTCGGCATGCAACGCAACTCGCGGCGCACGCCGCGCGGGTTGATGGTTCTCTGACGGTTCTTTGGTGGTTCCTGATGATTCGGGTGCAAAAGCTTTGCACCCTTTAGCGCTGTGTTTTGCACCCTTTACGTCGTCAGTTGCGCCCTTTATGTCGTCGTTTGCACCCTTTCCATTCGGTGCAGTTTTTGCGCCCTTTGAACCCGCCGAAATGGGTGCAAGTTCTGCGCCGTTTATCCATTCTTGGCTGATCCGATACTCGCGGCAGTTGCCGCGGCCCCCCTTTGCCTGACCGACAAGAATGAGCCAGCCGGTCTGCTGCATGCGCCGGAGTTGGTACTGAACAGCCCGTGGCGACTGGCGCGTCTTCTTGGCGAGCGTCTCCACGCTGGGATAGATATGCGAGCCGTCGTCATGCGCGTGATCGGCGAGCGCAAGCGCGAGAATCATTTCGCCGCCGCCATCTGGGTAGCGCTCGAATACGGCGTTCATCACCTTGACGCTCACTCTGCGGCCCCTCCGGGGACTTGCGCGTCGAGGCCAAGCACCCACCGCAGCGCAGCAGCCACGTCGCCGGTTGCTGCCTCCAGCGCAGTCTCGACTTGCTTGCGCGAGCGCATGCGTGGAGCTGTATCGCCCTCGACGACAGCACGCTGCGCGCGCGAGCGCGCATGGCCCGTCTTGCCCTCACCTGCTTCGACGAGCTCTCCCACCTTCTCGCGCTGCTCGCTGGGTTCCAGCTTGGCGAGCTTTCGGGCATGCGTGACATTGATCTGGCCGGCATCCACGGCTTTCTGTACCGCCTCGCAGCAGTCGAGAAGTGCAACCGTCGCCCGCACGGTCTGGACGTTGCAGCCGAACAGGACCGCGACGTCAGCCTCGCTGCGCATCCGCAGCTGGCGCGCCATCTTCGCGGCCGTGGAGAGCGGCGTCTCCTGCTGACGAATTGCGTTCTCGCTGGCGATAGCCGCCGACAACACCGACGCGCGATCGACGCGCGGGATGCGTCGGACAATCCCTGGCACGGTAACGGGCGGTTCCCCGCGATCGACCAGTCGCCGATTCGCTTCTCGGGCTGCCTTCACGCGCTGCCGGCCGGTGACGACCTGAACCTCGCCAGTTTCCGGGTCTTTCGTCACCTCGATCGGCTGGATCACGCCCTGAAACATGATGTTGCGAACCATGTTCTCGTCGACCGGCCAGTGGACGCGCTCGTCGAAGAGCGGGTGCGCCGGATCCGTCACGAGCACCAGCGTGCCCGGATCAAAGTCGAGCACATTGCCCTTCCCTTTCGCGCCGTAGGCGTCGATGGAGTTCTTTGCCATGCGAGGCTCCTCAGTGGCCGCACGGCACGGAGCCGTCGAGAGTTTCTCGAGCCCCGCACGACAGGCACATGCGCGGGAACATCGGGTGATGGCTGGCGTCGCGCACGATGCGCTTCATCTCTTCGGCCTGCGCCGGCGCCATCCGCTCGTCGACAACCTGCGTCTGACGGTTCTGTTCGGTATTCATGCTGCTTGCTCCGGTTGCTGGCCGTAGCGGCGCTGCAGGTAGACCTGCCCGCGGCCCGTGACCAGCGTCTTGAAGGTGGGATGCGACTCTTTCTCGGCGTCTATCCAGACGCTCTCGACCATGCGGAAGTAACCGCGGTCGATGTAGTGCTGATACGGCCGGTTGTCGGCCATCAGGAGGTGGTCGGCGCGCAGTTGGCGGAAAAGCCGGTTCTGGCCGATGCCGAGAACGCGCGCCATATCGCCGATGCTGATTGCGTCCGTCGTGTTGCGGACCGCATGCGCGAACTCGACGGCCGGCTTCTGCCGCTCGATCTGCCGGCGCTGCGCGTCAATCTGCTCTTGCTGATCCGCGGCTAGGCGTAAAGCATCCGCGAACGTCTGCGGCACGGCCGGCGATGCGTTCGCTGCATACTGCTCGAGCTCCTGCCAGCGATCGACCAGGCGCGCGGTGAATTCCGGCGACAACTGCGCGACGATTACGTAGCTGTCGCGCTTGCCGACCTGATACTCCCTGATCGTCTTGGGCCCGAGGCCCGGGTTGGACACTTCCACCAACGGAGGAAGTGTCACGACACCCCGGTCGGCCAGTCGCTCGATGGTGCGCATTACGCTGTCGTGGCGGGATTCCACGAGATCCGCAATCTCCCGGCTCGACATCGTCAGCACCGCGGCTTGCAGGATCGCGCCCATTTACTGGTCCTCCGCCATGCCTTCGATACGGCTGACGAGGCCGAGCAGCACCTGGAAGTGCTTCCACGTGCGCTCTTGGATGCGAACCACTTCGTGCCGCTCGACGCGGTTGTCCTCGAACGTGCGGATGATCTCCTTGCCGATCTCGCCGTTCGTCTCCCAGGTTTTCGCCATCAGCTCGACGATCTCGCCGTCCGAGCAGTTTTCCGGCGACGGGATCTTGACCAGCGCGTAACCGCGCTCGCGCGCCCACGTTTCGAGAATCCGGTCGTCGTCCGTCTTCTCCGTCATGTCAACGGCGTTCTTGAGCGTCAGGTGGTGCGTCTCGTTGTTCGTGTTGACTTTGTTGCGCAGAACCTGAGCCGACATCCCGAGACGCGGTGCGAGCGATTCGCAGCCGCCGGGGTAGTCGAGCGCAACCGAATGTGCCGCATCTAGGATGTTCACTAATAGCTCCAATAAAACGTGTTAATTCGTGATGAGGACTACTAAAGTGCAGTCAAAGATGTTCAGGGAGAGAAAAATGAAACGACCGTGCAACCCGGCGGGTGCTGCTCGCGCCATCGCGGCGCCCGCCGTCACTTCTCTGCTGCTGCTTGCGGCGTTGCAGCCGCTTTCAGTGCCTCAAACTGCTGCGTCAGGTTCTGGCGAGCCTGCTGCAGTTCGTCCGGAAACCGAGCCCCGCGAACCGCTATCGCACACAGGGCCTCGCGAATCTGCTTCTGCTCAGCCGCGGTGAGCGCCATGTCACGCAGCCTTTGCCGTCGGCACGTAATGCTTGATGAAGCCCTTCATCGGCGTCGGCCGGGCCGGCTCGTCATAGAACGTGCGCGTCGAGAGCGTCTCGTCAGCGCCAGGTGTTCCGAGATCAACGTGAAAAGCCTTCGGATTCTCGGCGGCGATCCGCTCGATCACCTGATCGAGGTTGCCGTCGACGACTGCTCGCTGGAGCATTTTTTGATGGTGCGGAAGGTGCATCTGCACTCCTTTTTCAGTGAAATGGTGGGGTCTCTCGCCCGTGGCAGAATCAGGTTTCCACGCCGCGAATCAACCTTCGAACTGAAACCCCATGAAACCGCTTTGGCGCGACCGATACGTACAGGACAACTACGGCCAACCGATTTGCACTCAGCACGCCCTACTCGCACCGCTTCGCGATGCGCTCAGCTCGCTTCGGCGAGTCGAGCATTGGGCTATCAAAGCCTTATTCACGACCGCTCTTTCGATCGTTGCCGCATTCTTCACAGCCCGAGCCACCAAGCAGGAAGATCCGACCCAAGTCCGCGACATAAAGGAACTTCACGCCCGCGTGTCGCTCCTCGAGTCGCGCTTGAAGCTCCTCGAAGTCGAAGCGAGCAAGCCAGTCGGGATCAACGCCAATCACGACCGTGTCGCCGGGGCGCAAAACTAATCCACGCTGAACGGTCAAGCGAACCAGCAGCCGGCGTCGAAACCATGAAAGGAAGCGCTTCATGATGGGAGAGCCTCCTTCTCGTCCGGCGTCCCTGCCGGGGGTGACGCGTCAACTGCATCTGGGCCTTTTGGAGTAGAAATTCGCCAGATGACCCCACCCTGCCGCGCTCCAGCGAGCGCGGCAGAATCCAGGGCCGGCCGGATCAGCCACAAGACGAAACGGGCATACAGGGTCTTCATGTCAGGCTCCTTCTTTCTTGTCCGGCATACCTACTGGCGGTTGGGTGTCGTCGGATGCGTCAGTGCTCGATGGGTCGGCGCTCCTGGACGCCTGGATATCCCGCAGAAACAGCTCCGGCCACTTCAATTTCACGTCAGCCGGGATACCGCGCTTCGTCCAGTTGTAGACACGCTGAACCGATCCAGGAGACGTAAGGCCCATCAAGCGGGCGACGGAGGCCGGGCCGCCAAGGAGCTCGATTCGCTCGCGGTCGGACTCGACAGAATTGGTTGAGCTGTTCATGGCGCCATTAAACACCATGTTTATGCACTTTGCAAACGCAGCGTTTATCAACAAGACGTTTACTTGCGCGAACATTGCGCCTATGGAAAAGCCAATGCACCCATCCGCCAGCCGACTCCTCAGTGCCGCCAGAAAGCTAGGCAAGGGCATAGAGCGTCTGGCCGACCTCGCGAAGGCGCTCAACCAAAGCGAACAGACAATCAACAATTGGGCTTACCGAGGGAATGGCGTATCGAAGCAAGGGCGCCTTCTTGCTCAGGAGCGACTCGGAATCAACGCTACGTGGATCGGGGACGGGACGGGGCCCGAGATGGCAAGCGGCCCCTCGGTTGCAACTGACATTCGGCATCCGTCCCTTTTGCAGTATCCTGTCAGCCTGAAAAATTTCCGTATGGTGTTCGTCATCGGGCGAGCGCAAGGCGGATTGCCTGAGAGAATTTGGACTGACGGGGACTATCCAGTGGGGGCCGCTGATGAATACGCGGAGATCGCGACGACTGACTCGCACGCCTTTATCGTGCCAGTGGTCGGCGATTCGATGTCTCCGAAATACGAGCCGGGAGAGTTTGCTCTCGTCGAGCCGAGCACGATGCCAGATGTCGGCGAGGATGTTCTAGTGCGCCTGACAGACGGCCGCACGATGCTCAAACGCCTATACCGGCGCGTTGGCGATCTGATTGTTCTCAAGAGCCTGAATCCGTTTAAGCCGGAAGAGTTCTCGTTTCCGCCAGTCGAAGTGTCGTGGATGTACTACGTTGCGCACCCTGTTCCGGCTCGAAAAATAAAAATGCGGATGTGATGTTGCGCACAACAAACAACAGAATAGAAAGGATTTCTTCAATCAACTCCGAGGGGCCAATGAACAGGATTAGATCGCTGGTTGTAGCAGTTGCTATTGCGGGTGCACTTGCCGGTTGCTCAAAGCCGACTGACGCCATTATCCCGACTGATTTGAGCAAAATCGATGGGGAGTTTTCACAAAAAATCAAAAGCCTGAGCGACGAAGACAAGCAGTTGCTCACGGCGTACTTGATGCGAGTAAAGCTTGGCGAGGCGTTTGGCGGAAAGCCGATGCCCGTTGGCACAACAGTCGGGCAAGCGATCGAGGACCAAAAGAAATTCGCGGCGCAAAAGGCGTCCGAAGAGGCCGCTCAAGAACAGCTCAAGAAGCAGCTCGAAGAACAAAAAGCGGCGGCAGCAGCAAAAATCGGAAATTCCGTTGTTCTCGCATTTCTGGGGCAGCGATTCTCTCCATCCGATTTTTCACAGGGTCGATATGACGATCAATTTGTGATCGAAATCGGCGTGAAGAACGCTGGCGAAAAAGCTATCAAAGGGATAAAGGGCGACCTCGTTCTGAAGAATACATTCGGAGAGGTCATCAGCAAGACGACCGTAAATATCGAGGAAGAAATTCCGCCCGGTGCAAGCTATACGTGGACCGGCTCTCGGAAGCTGAATAAATTTGACGATGACGACAAGAAGCTGATGGGCTTGGAGGACGGAAAGTTCTCCACAGAGTTGCGCCCGACGATGGTCGTATACGCAGACGGCACAACTGTCGGAACCCCGTAATCATCCACACGTCCATGCATTGTGCAAAGCCCCGCCACGCGCGGGGCTTTTTGTTTTCCCGTCCACAGATCGGCGCAATGCCTGTTCGACCACACCCCTCACTTTCACTTCGAGCGTCTCATGCTTCGCCTCCCCTCATCCAGATCATCTTTGCGTCGGGCGATGCCCACCCTGCGTTGCCGTTTACGCAAAACTAAACACGGCGTTTGACACGCACATAAACATAGTGTTTAATTCACTCCAACGCAGCACCCCTCGCTGCGCCACCGCCCCAGCGGAAGGCGATGCGTACCCATGAGGGCTGTGACCACCAAATAGGAGAATGGAATTGAGCGAAGCCCAAGCGACCACCGAGCACCGAGTCAAGACGATCATCCGCGAGCAGCTCTGCATCAGCAATCCCGCGATTGACAACGGCGCTTCGTTCCAGACCGACCTGGGCGCCGACTCCCTCGACATCGTCGAGATGACCATGACGCTCGAAGACGAATTCGGCTTCGAGATCCCTGACAGCAAAATGCTCCAGCTCACCACGGTTCAGTCGGTCATCGACTATTGCGCCGCCAACGCCGGAAAGGTACCGGCATGAGCGAGCTCATCTGTGCAGCATTTGCCCTGTCGGTGACGGCGATCGCCGTTCACGTTCACTCGATTCGCCAGGCTTATCGCGATCACTGGAGGCGCTGAAATGATCGAGCAACATCGGATTGAGCAGTATGGGCGTGGCTGGATCGACGCGATGCGCGGCCGACCGCCGCGGTCGCAGAGCCTCTCCTACTCCCTTGGCTATCTCGACGCGAAACGGTGACCTCATGGAGCTCGTGAAAATCTGGATCGGCGCGGCAATCGCCATCGCAATCTTCCTCGCGTATGGATCGGTGGCGGCAGAGCACGAGGAAAAAGTCGAGCACCGCAAGGTGCGTCACTGCGTTTGATCCCGAAAGTTCTCACCTTTTATATTCCGATCCGTAGGATCAGGACTCCTTAGAGGATTGTTCATGGCCCGCTGCCACGTCCGATGCCGCCACTGCAATACGCGCCGCTGCCTCAGGCGTCCGATTGATCAGTATTACCGCGTCCCAGCCTGCGCAGTATGCGGACGCCGCACCTGGCGCGCAGATCGCTGGATGAACCGACGCGATACGACGAGGTGCCGTTGCGACTGCTCTGGATACTGGTTTCCGCATCGGCGCGGCTCACTGTTTTGTTGGCACAGGGCGGACGGCACCAGTCGTTCCCCCGGTGATGCGGATTTCGCGGACAGGAACTACGACGGCCTCGCGGCTTAACCACTCCTTCAGGCGTCGCGCAAGCATTTCGGCCCTCGGATAGCGCGACGAGATTTGGTGGGCGGCCTGTATGGCGCCTGCTTTTTTTCCGATTTGAGGATGCGATGAGCACGAAAATCGAACGCGTCGAACACGCAAACAACCTGATCCGTGCGATCGCATCACACGGCCGGCGCTTCTTCTATCACGCTGACGGCGACCGTTACGCGAAGCTCGAATTGGATGCACGCGGCCGCGTATGGTTTGTCGACGATTACACGCAGAAGCGTGTCTACACGCACGACACCCGCGGACGCTGGCGCGGCTTCACGCACGGCGGCACGCTGCGCAGCCTGGTCGAGCGCATGCGCGACTACATCACGACCGGCTGGCAATTGCCCCGCGGCGTGATCGCACCGCCATATTTGGGTGGAGACGCGGACGGCAACGTATGGGGTTACGAGCGCGAGGCGGCGGCGGCTGTGCGCGAAGCCGCGTTCGCTCTGCCGATCATGGCACTGCCGCCGCGGCCGAGCGATGCATCGCGCGACTACTACGTCATCAGCGTGCACCACACGATGCGGCACCACCGCTTCATCACTCTGTGGTGCCCCGACGATACCGGCTACTGCTACCGGACCACACGAGCCGGCAAATACCGAGGCGAGGCGATTCGCGCAAAGCTGGGCTACTACAACAGCGGCTGCGGAAACATCGCCGTGCCCGTCGATGTGATCGACCCGCTCACCGTCATGACGACGCCCACAGACGGCCTCGACGGCCCGGACGGCCCCGCATTGCTCAACACGCGCGCCAACTGGAAGGCGCTCATCGCGAACGTCATCGCCCGGCCCGAATACCAGATCGAGCCTCAGTTCCCAGGCGCACGCCGAACGGCAGAAGAACGCCGCCATGCCGCCTGACGCAGCCGATTTCCTGCCATTGAGGCTTGATCTACTGATTTAGAGGATGACCATGACCACCGAAAATAGCCGCGCTGATGCACTGACGGGCGAGCACCTCGCGACGCTGAAACAGGCTGCGCTTACGGTTACGCCGCAGGACATCGATGGTGCAGAACGAATCGAAAGCCGGCCCGACGGCAGCTATATCACATGCCCTGCGTGCGAAGGCGAAGGCTGTATTCCGTTCGAATCGGATTACTGCAATTTCGACCACGTCGCGATCGGCGTGCAGTTTTATGGTATCGGCACCGAGCCGGGTGCGGCCGAGGCATATTTCCGAGCCGCGAAGCCGGCGACGATCATTGCGCTGCTCGATCGCCTCGAACGTGCCGAATCTGCTCTCGCCGCATCCCCTATCGAGCAGCCCGCAGCAGCGCCGATCGACGAGTCAGGCGCGAACGAATGCAGCATCGACTTCGGACCCGGCGCGACGCTTAAGCCGGGTCCGCGCGTCACGTTTGCTGATGGCATGCGCGAGGCTGCACGCCTGATCCAGCTTTGGCAATCAATGCAGCCCGCATATCGGCAACTCCATTCTGCGTACAACCGTGACGCGAGCCGGATCATTGCGTTCTGGCCCGGTCGCTTGCGTGAGGCCGCAGGCGACATCGTTGCCGAGCAGCCCGCACCCTCGCCGGCGGACGAGCGGGCGTTTCCGGCGACGGACGGCTATTTCGTCTACGACCGGGCCGGCGGCCACGTCGAGTTCTACGACACCGACGCCGAGCGTGATGCCGCGCACCGCGAGGCAATCGCCGAATACCGTCGTGATGCGATACACGATCAGGAATGGCCGACGGAGGTCGAGGGGATCGTTTCAGGCGTCGTCACGCACATGACTGCCGAGTTGAAGGTTCACGAAGACAGCTTCGAATTCGAGCCGCGTGCCGTGGCTTCTCAGGCCCGCGCCGCATCTGCCAACGAGACGGGGGCAGAAGGGGCGTTGATCGAACGGTTGAAGCTGCTGCTGAGCGGCGATGCGGCATTCTGCCGGACAATTGTTGCGCGCGCGGCAATCGAACAGGCGATCGCCATCCTATCCCGCTCGCCCGCTATGGCGGCGGAAGCGGTGGACTGGCGCGAACTGAGCCGCCGCCTGTACGTCGAGTTGTTCCACTGCGATCAGCAGATGCGCTCTACTCGCGACGAAGAAGGCGAGCCGCACTGGACGCAAAGCGCTGTCGTGCGCGATGTCCTGGCCGACGCGAAGGCAGCGCTCGATGGCGCCCCCGCGCAGGCGGCGGAAGCGGTGGCGATCCCGCCCCTCGTTCGATACCAAATTCTCACGGAAGAAGGAGGATGGCTCGACGTGCCGCAAGCGTACTACGAGCGCTTCAAGGGCGACCCCACGCTTACGCGTGTCGTCAACCCAATGCAGCCGATGGCCGCACACGATGAATCCAGCATCGAGAAGCACTTCGACGACTACGGGTTCTACCTGCATGGCTTCGAGGAAGAAGACCGGGAAGCGTTTTTCCAAGCTGCAATGGCTCTCATCGCCGCCCCGCAGCCCGCGCAGGCAGACGCTCGGGTCGGGCTGACGGACGAGCAGCGTGAAGCGATTGGGAAGGCGTCCGAAGTGCTCAGCATTCTCACCGGCCACGACGCCTATCCGAACATGCGTCACAGGTTCGGAAACGACTGGTGGGAGCCGATCAACATGATCGCTGACGCGCTGCGCGCCCTTCTCCAAGGAGCCAACCATGCCGAATGACAACGTGCTGACGGACGAACGTTGCATGCAGATCGTCGCCGAGGTTTGCGAAGCGCCTAGCCTCAACTACTGGAAATTCGGCGACAAGCGCGTGCTGATGCTGTGCCGCGCCATCGAGCGCGAAGTTCTCGCCGCCCATCCGGGCCAGCCGGAGCCGCGCGCCGAGGTGACGGACGAAAAGACGACGCACCTCATCAAAACGCTGTCGGACATCGTCCACGATCAGACCGTCGCAATGCAGTCGGCGATTATCGAATGGAAGCATGGGAAAGGCGCCGAAGCCGGCCTGAGTTGGATAGTCAACACGCTGGCTGGCCCAGGCCACCTGCCGGATTTCGACGCGCCGCACGGCAAGCATGCTCAGTTCTGGTTCAACGCGAATCAGGCTAACCCGCTTCCAGCGTGCTTCTGCGGCAATCCGTCGTCGTCGCTCTGGATGGGGCAAGGCTTCTGCTGCGACGACCACTATCGCGAGGCAAAGGCGAAGTACGATGCAACCCGCTCAGGAGACGCATCGTGACCGGTCGAATCAAAAACGCATCAGTAAATCCCAGCCGCGTGCGCGCTTTCGATCACGCCTTTCACGATCTTGAGCACCTCGCTCAGCGCGTCGCGCTCAGAGAGGCCAGCTTCCAGATAGTGATCGATTTCAACTTCCTTCGCCGGACTGACGTTTCCTTTCGGATGCTTGACCACGAACGACGCTTTCCCCTTGCCAGAAATCAGCGTCACCACGATCAGGACACCGTGCACAAGCTCTTGAACGTTTTGGCTGCTCATTGCCGCCTCCGGTCGTATGGTGAAGGAATCCTAGCATGACCGAACGCCCTATCCTTTTCAGCGGCCCGATGGTGCGCGCCATCCTCGAAGGCCGCAAGACGCAGACGCGCCGCATCATCAAACTGCCGCACAACAACCCGCTTGGTGCGTGGGAACCGACGACGGCCGGCGGCGGCTCTGTGAAGTATGCCGGCGGGACGCCTGCGCCGGAACTGGCCGCGATCTGGCACACGCGTACCGGCGACTGCTACGTCTGCCCGCATGGCGACGTCGGCGACCGCCTGTGGGTGCGCGAGACGCACGAGGTGCGCCGCATCGGCACCGAGACGTTCGAAGGTGCGCGCCCGACGCGGCGCTACGCCGGCATCGCCTACCAGGCCGACGACGGCCGCGCCGAAGTCGACATCGACCTCGACACGTTCCAGGCGCTCGACGCCAAGGGATCGCGTGGCTGGACACCGTCCATCCACATGCCGCGCTGGGCGTCGCGCATCACGCTGGAAATCAGGGGTGTGCGCGCCGAGCGCTTGCAGAGTATCAGCGAGGCCGACGCGATCGCCGAAGGCATCGACAGGACCGCTGCAGGATTCTGGAGCACATACGATCAGAGTGACACCAACGGCACATACTCGCCGCGCCTTTCTTACCAGTGCCTATGGGACGGCATCAACGCCGCGCGCGGTCACGGTTGGGATGCAAACCCGTGGGTATGGGTTGTCGAGTTCAGGAAGGTCGAATCATGAGCCTCTACCTCACTACGCTGGAACTCGCAGAGCTGGTCGGCTGCAAACCGCGCAGCCACGCCTGCATGAAGCGCTGGCTCGAGCGCAATCACTGGCCGTTCGCGGTCAACATCGCCGGCGTGCCGCTCGTCGCGCGCGAGTACTACGACGCACGCATGACCGGCACCGCCCCGCCGGCCGCGCACCCGCGCCACTCCCGCGCGGCCGCAGAACAAGAACCGAATTTCGACGCACTCGCAGCATGATCGGACGACGCAAGCGACCGGATGGATTGCCGTTCCGGCTCTACGCCCACTACGGGAAGCACAAGGTCAGCTTCGGCTACAAGTTGCCCAATGGCCGCTGGGCGTTCCGCCTGTCGGCGCCGGCCCACAACAAGGAAGCGCTCGCCGAGATCCGCAAGCAGGCGATCGAGCGCGCGGAGGCGCTCAACGGCAACGCGATCGAACCCGGCACGGTCGAGGCGCTCGTCGCGCGGTACTTCGAATGGCAGGATGCCTTGCCGCGCTCCGACGAGCGCCGCAAGGCACAGTCCACTCTGGACGAGAACCGCGTCGAGTCAAAACGCCTGGTCAAAGTCTTCGGGAAGATGGCGCCGGCCGCGATCAAGCCGAAGCACGTCTACGGCTACCTCGACAAACGTGCGCAGCTCGGCGCGCCGGCGAAGGCGAACAAGGAAATCGCCCTCCTGTCCGCGATCCTGGAATACGGCCGGCGCCGGGGCGAGCTTGAAACGAACCCGTGTCGCGGCATCGAGTACAACCCGACGCGGCCGCGCCAGCGGTACGTGCGTCAGGACGAGATCGATCTGGCAGTGGAAGTCGCGCGGTCGCGCCGGAGCGTCGGCGATCAGCACCCGAGTTCCGCGTACCTCATCCTCGCGCTATGCGTGAAGGCTGCCTACTTGACCGTCAGCCGGCCGACAGAGATGCGCGAGTTGCACCGCCAGAGCATTCGGCCGGAAGGCGTCGAGGTGCCGATCGGCAAACGCAAGGCCGGCGAGCAGCAGCGCGTGAAGCTCGTGCTGTGGTCGCCCGAGCTGAAGGCCGTGATTGACGAAGCACTCGCCCTGCAGCGTACGTCGAGCGTGCACGTGTTCGGGAACACCGCAGGCCAGGTGTACACGCGCAGCGGCTGGAACACGAACTGGTCACGGCTGATGGGCTATTGCGAGAAGGAAGCGCAGGCGCGCGGCGTGGAGTTCGAACGATTCGCGCTGCGCGACATGCGTCCGGCGGCCGTCACGGACCGGCAGGAGGAAGGTGACGACCGGATCATCGACGCGACCGGCCATGCGGATGAACGCATGGTGAGAAAGACATACGACCGCCGGCGACAAAGAAAAGTGCGCGCGACGCGCTGACGCCGGAAATAAAAAAACCCGCTCAATGGCGGGTTTTCTTTTCGGAAGATCTTCCAAAATTTGGAATCTCATCTTCCAAAACTTGTAACTCGATCGATTAATCGCGCTGCAAGTCTTTGAATTTGTTGGGGTGGCTGATGGGACTCGAACCCACGACAACAGGAATCACAATCCTGGACTCTACCAACTGAGCTACAGCCACCACTGATACTGCTTTGCTTCTTTGCTGCGCCGCTTCGTTGTTCAGCAGCGAAGAAGCGAGATTATATGGAGCTTTTTTACTCTTGCCAAGCGTTTTTTTCAAAAATTTCTTCGGCCGCGTAAAGATGCGCCCGCGCCTCGTCGAACACGGCCAGATCGCCGCACGCGAGCTTCTTGTTGTCCGACAGCACGCGCCGCCAGCCGCGCGCCCCCGCAACGCCGCGATACAGCCCGAGCGCGTGGCGCACGACTGCACCGAGGTACGTGCCGCGCTTCAGCTCCGCCGCGCAGTATTCGATCAACCGCGCTTCCGCTTCCTCGCGCGTCGGCGCCGCGTCGTTCGCGCCATAGAACCGCGCATCGACGCCCGCCAGCACATAAGGATTGTGATACGCCTCGCGGCCGAGCATCACGCCGTCGACGTGTTCGAGATGCTGTGCAACTTCGTCGAGCGTCTTGATGCCGCCGTTGATCACGATCTCCAGCGACGGGAAGTCGCGCTTCAGCCGATATGCATAGTCGTACTTGAGCGGCGGAATCTCGCGGTTTTCCTTCGGCGACAGCCCTTTCAGGATCGCGTTGCGTGCATGCACGACGAACACTTCGCAGCCCGCCTCGGCAACCGTGCCGACGAAATCCCGCACGAACGCATACTCTTCGACCGCATCGACGCCGATCCGGTGCTTGACGGTCACCGGCACCGACACAGCGTCGCGCATCGCCTTCACGCAATCCGCGACGAGTTGCGGCTCGTTCATCAGGCACGCGCCGAACGCGCCGCGCTGCACCCGTTCCGACGGGCACCCGCAATTCAGGTTGATTTCATCGTAGCCCCACTGTTCGCCGAGCTTCGCGGCGCGCGCGAGATCGTCCCGCTCGCTGCCGCCGAGCTGCAGCGCAACCGGCGATTCGCTCGGCGTGAACGCAAGGTGGCGCTGCGCGTCGCCGAACAGCAGCGCGCCGGTCGTGATCATTTCCGTATAGAGCCACGTATGACGCGTGAGCGTGCGGTGGAACGACCGGCAATGACGGTCGGTCCAGTCCAGCATGGGCGCCACGGACACGCGGCGGGGAGGAAGCGAAGACGGTGCGGACATGGAATTCGGGGCAGCAAGCAGCGCGAAAGGCAACCCGTGATTTTACCGCAACGCGGGCCGCACGGCCGCGCCGGCCACCGTAACGAGGCTACGCGGCCGCGCCGCCGCCCAGTTCGACGTCCACCGCGCGCCGCGCCTCGCTCAGCACGCGCTCGATCACCCGGCGCTCGGTCAGCAGCAGCCCGTCGACCTTCACGAGCCGCCAGTCGATCCGCACCGCGTCGCCTTGCAGCACGCGGTAGTGCACGTGCTCGCCGTCCCAGACCTGCTCGGTCTTCACTTCGATCTCGAAGCCGCGGTACGGCTCGCTGTAGTCGCCGAGATCGCTGCCTTTCAGTTCCATCGCGCCCCCCCCCCGTCGATGCTCGAGGCCCCGTACGGGGCGCTCAGTCATATTCGTCGGACAAGACGGCCTTGCCGTCGGCGGTGAGATCGACCCGGTCGGCGGCCGCCTGATAGATCAGCCCTTCGTTCAGCAGCACGTAGACGATGTCGCTGAACGCCGCCGGCACCGGCCGGCTGTCGCCGAACTGGTCGATCCATTTCAGCGCCTCGATGGCTTCGGGAGAAAGGATGGGGCTCATGCGCTGCCTCCGCGTCGGTGTCGCTCCATCCTAGCACTTCGCCCGGACTGCGAACACCGATGCGATCACGCAGCGGGCAGCGCCGGAAACCGCGGCGGGCTGCCGCGCCCGCCGACGGCCTCCGCACCTTCAGTCGCGCTCAAAGCCGCGCGATCGACACTTCGGTGGACTTCACGAGCGCGACGACTTCGGCGCCGACCTTCAGTTCAAGTTCGTCGACCGAGCGGGTCGTGATCACCGACGTGACGATGCCGAAAGGCGTTTCGACGTCGACCTCGGACACCACGGGCCCGCGGATGATCTCCTTCACCTTGCCTTTGAACTGGTTGCGCACGTTGATTGCAGTAATGCTCATCGGGATGATCGCTCCGAAGAAAAAGTCTCAAGACGGGCGGCGGGTGCCGCCCCGGTTAGACGGCCCAGCGAATCCGCCCGGCGGGCCGGGCGCCCTGCGCGTCGCGGGCAGGTTGCGCGGCCGCGGCCGGCCCGCCCGCCAGCACGCGCCTCAGCACGCGATCCTCGAGCGCCGCGAACGCGGCCGACGCGCGCTCGCGCGGCCGGTCGAGCGGCACCGGCTGGTCGAGCGCGACGCGCCCCTGCTCGATCAGCAGGATCCGGTCGCCGAGCGCAACGGCTTCCTGCACGTCGTGCGTGACGAGCAGCGCCGTAAACCGGTGCTCGCGCCACAGGCGCTCGATCAGCGCATGCATCTCGATGCGGGTCAGCGCGTCGAGCGCGCCGAGCGGCTCGTCGAGCAGCAGCAGTTGCGGCCGATGCACGAGTGCGCGCGCGAGCGCGACGCGCTGCCGCTGTCCGCCCGACAACTGCGCGGGCCAGTCGTTGGCGCGTTCGAGCAAGCCGACCTCGTCGAGCACCGCGCGCGCATCGTCGCGGGCGCCGCGCCCGAGCCCGAGCATCACGTTCTGCAGCACGGTCTTCCACGGCAGCAGGCGCGCTTCCTGGTACATGATCCGCGTGTCGAGCGCGCCGCCGCCTTCGCCGCGCGCCGTGAGCACGCCGGTGCTCGGCTGCTCGAGGCCCGCGACGAGCCGCAGCAGCGTCGACTTGCCGCAGCCGCTGCGGCCGACGATCGCGACAAAGCTGCCGCGCGCGATGCCGAGATCGACGTCGTCGAGGACGGTGCGCGCGCCGAAGCGCTTGCCGACGCCCGACAGCCTCACCGCATCGTCCCGTGACGGATTGCCCGCGCGGCGCGGCGCGATCGGGACCACCGATGCGCGGCCGTCCCGCTCGGCGAGCGCCGCGTCGCGCGCGTCATCGTCGGTCACGCGCGCGTGTGCCAGCTCGGCCTCGAGGTCTGCGCCGGCGAGCGCGCCGTAGGCCGCCGCCGAAATCGTCGCATTCATGTCTGTGCTCCTGGTTGATAGGCGGGGTGCCAGCGCAGCGTCGCGCGCTCGAGCCACTTCGCGAGCACGTCGGCCACCTTGCCGAGCACCGCGTACAGCAGGATGCCGACCACCACGACATCGGTCTGCAGGAATTCGCGCGCATTCATCGTCATGTAGCCGATGCCGGACTGCGCGGAAATCGTTTCAGCGACGATCAGCATCACCCACATCAACCCGAGCGCGAAGCGCACGCCGACGAGAATCGACGGCAGCGCGCCGGGCAGGATCACGTCGCGATAGAGCGCGAAGCCGCGCACGCCGTAGCTTTTCGCCATCTCGATCAGGTTCGCGTCGACCGAGCGGATCCCGTGATACGTGTTGATGTAGACCGGAAAGAACACGCCGAGCGCGACGAGGAACAGCTTCGCCTTCTCGTCGATGCCGAACCACAGGATCACGAGCGGGATCATCGCGAGCGCGGGGATGTTGCGGATCATCTGGATCGTCGAATCGAGCGCGACCTCGGCGGCTTTCGACAGGCCGGTCGCGAGCCCCAGCGCGAGCCCGACGCCGCCGCCGAGCGCGAAGCCGAGCAGCGCGCGCCAGGTGCTGACCTTCACGTTCGCCCACAGCTCGCCGGACGCGACGAGCGACCACGCGGCGCGCACGACGGCGACCGGCTCCGGCAGCACGCGGGTCGACAGCCAGCCGATGCGCGCGCCGGCTTCCCAGACGATCAGGAGCGCGAGCGGCACGAGCCACGGCGCGGCGCCGCGCCAAGCACGGGCGGCGATGCCGCCCGCGGTCGACGGTTTCGTTGTCATTGCAGCCCTCCGTTCGCTCAGCTCTGGCTCGCCTTCGGCAGATAGTTGTTGCCGACGATCTCGCCGAACGGGCCGGACAGCGGGCCGGTGGCCTTCGACGCGCGCGGCTCCCTTGATCAGCGGGAACACGAGTTCGGCGAAGCGATACGACTCCTCGAGGTGCGGATAGCCGGACAGGATGAAGGTCTCGATGCCGAGCTCGGCGTATTCGCGCATGCGTTCCGCGACCTGTTCCGGATTGCCGACGAGCGCGGTGCCCGCGCCGCCGCGAACGAGGCCGACGCCGGCCCACAGGTTCGGGTACACCTCGAGCGCCTCGCGGCCGCCGCGCTTGCCGCCGTGCAGCGCAGCCATGCGGCGCTGGCCTTCCGAATCCATGTTCGCGAACGCCTGCTGCGCACGCGCGATCGTGTCGTCGTCGAGGCGGCTGATCAGGCGCTCGGCGTCGCGCCACGCTTCGTCCTCGGTCTCGCGCACGATCACGTGCAGGCGGATGCCGAACTTGATCTCGCGGCCGCGTTCCGCCGCCCGCGCGCGCACGTCGGCGATCTTCTTCGCGACCGCTTCGGGCGGCTCGCCCCACGTCAGATAGGTGTCGATGTGATCGGCGGCGATCGCATGCGCGGCCGGCGACGAACCGCCGAACCACAGCGGCGGGTGCGGATGCTGCACCGGCGGATAAAGCGCCTTGCCGCCCTTCGACTGCAGATGCTTGCCGATATAGTCGAAGCCGCCGTTGTCATGCGACGCGGTGAGCAGGCCGCGCCAGATGTGCAGGAAATCGTCGGTGATCGCATAACGCGTGTCGTGATCGGCGAACAGGCCGTCGCCTTCGAGTTCGGCGGCATCGCCGCCCGTCACGACGTTGATCAGCAGACGCCCGCCGGACAGGCGGTCGAACGTCGCCGCCATGCGCGCGGCGAGCCCCGGCGACGCAATGCCGGGCCGCACCGCGACGAGGAACTTCAGCCGCTGCGTCGCCGGAATCAGGCTCGACGCGACGACCCACGCATCCTCGCAGGAGCGGCCGGTCGGCAGCAGCACGCCCTCGTAGCCGAGCGTGTCGGCCGCGACGGCGACCTGCTTGAAGTAGTCGTAATCCGCGGCGCGCGCGCCTTCGGCGGTGCCGAGATAGCGGCTGTCGCCATGCGTGGGGATAAACCAGAACACATTCATCTGCTGCTCCTGCGTGACTGTTCGTGCCGGAATTCGGACAAAACGCGCCCCTGCTCGCATCGCGGTTACGCGACGCATGCATCGCGTGCGTTCGAATCGGGATGGCTCGCCGGCCTGATCGTGCCGCTCGCGAGAGCGCCACTGCACGGCTGATTCCGGGAAATCAGTCTATGGATCGCTACAGGGCTTTGGAACGATTTTTTTGAGCTTAGGTTTTCCGCTTTCGTGATTAGCATGACGCTGGAGCGAATATCGCGTCGACCGGCCCCTATAATGACGGATCTCTCCGAACAACTTCGCGCGCCCGGCTTGCGTCGTGCACGCCTGCAATGCACTCATCGATGCAGAAAGTCATCCTGCCGTTCCTGTCGGGCTTCCTGGCCGCCCTGTTCTTCCGCGAAGCGACG
Organism: Burkholderia ubonensis; assembly: GCF_001718695.1. NCBI lineage: Bacteria > Pseudomonadati > Pseudomonadota > Betaproteobacteria > Burkholderiales > Burkholderiaceae > Burkholderia > Burkholderia ubonensis. The sequence continues at coordinate 947,148 of NZ_CP013420.1, forward strand.
CTTGCGCTGCTTCATACCGCGGACCTGATCGCCGCGGCAGGCTTCTCCACGGCGCCGTTCGCGCCGCTCGGCATTCCTGAATTTGTCGCAAACGCGCTGATCAGTGCGTGCTGCGCCATTCCGATGGCGTGGCTGCTGCGCGTGTCGCCGGAGCGCGAGGCGCCGTGGATCGGCGCGCTGGTGTTCGGCGGGATCGTGCTGACCGCCGCCCGCGTGTTCGCGATCGATCCGCTGCGCGGCATCTGGCCGTCCGGCAACATGCTGCCGGTGCTCGCGGTCGGCTTCGCGGCGAATGCGCTGTGGGGCTGGGGCGCGCTCGTGTTCATGCGCGCGTTCATGTCGGACGACGCCGGCGACGAGTAAGCGCGCCCGTCCACAGCGCGGACGGCGTTGCGGCCGAACCGCTATCCGCAAAGCAAAGAGGCCGCGTGCATCTGCACGCGGCCTCTTTTGTTTTTGAAGCGATCCCGTGACGCTCGCGATCAGTCCTCGAGGTCGCGCAGCGGATGCGTGTCGGGCGCCCACGGGCTGTCGAACATCGCCAGCACGTCCGCGCGGTCGACATCCGCAATCGACTTGAAGCGCCAGGCCGGCTGCTGGTCCTTGTCGACGATCAGCGCGCGCACGCCTTCGATTACGTCACCGCGCGCGAACGTCGAGCGCGTCAGGTCGAGGTCGCGCCGCAGGCAATCGGCCATCGTCGCGCCGCGCGCGCGCTCGACCACTTCCAGCGAGACCGCCATCGACAGCGGCGACAGCTGGCTGCGCATCGCGTGCGCGGCCTTCTCGACCCAGCCGTCCACCGCCGCGCAATCCTGCTCGGCGTCGAGCGACGCGAGCGTCGCGACGAGATCGGGCTGCGCGAAATGACGATCGATCCCGGCGCGCGCGTCCGCAAGCGCCGACGTGTCGGGCGTCGGCACGACCTTGTGCGCGGCGGCCGCCGCGGCCACGCATTCGACCGCCTGCGCACCGCTGTCGAAGCGTTCGCGACGCAACGTGTCGAGCAGCGCCGGCAGCGCCGCATCGGGCACGTAGACGTCGGCGAGCTGCGCGTACAGCGCCCCCGCCGCATCAAGCGTCGCGCCGGTCACCGCGAGATAGCGGCCGATCGCGCCGGGCGTGCGCGCGAGGAACCAGCTCATCCCGACGTCGGGGAACAGGCCGATGCGCGTTTCCGGCATCGCCATCTTCGTCGAATCGGTGACGACACGCAGCCCGCCCGTGTGCCGCGCCGCCTGCGAAATGCCCATGCCGCCGCCCATCACGACGCCGTGCATCAGCGCGATGTACGGCTTCGGATAGGTGAAGATCGCATGGTTCAGCGAGTATTCGTCGATGAAGAACGTGTCGACCGCGTCGCGGTCGCCGCGTCGCCACGCGTCGTGGAAGAAGCGCACGTCGCCGCCCGCGCAGAACGCGCGCGCGTGCGGGCTGTATACGACGACCGCGACGACCTCGGGATCGTCGCGCCAGGCGTCCAGCGCCGCGTGCAGCGTGCGGATCATCCCGACCGACAGCGCGTTGAGCGCCTTCGGCCGGTTCAGTTCGAGAAAGCCGATGCGGTTCGCCACATAGGCGCGCACGTCGGGCTGGTCGGAAGCGACGGGGATGGAATCGGTCATGAAAGCAATCCGGCTGGTCGCAGGCGCGATCAGTGCGCCTGCATCTTCGAGAACAGGTTCAGCACGACGACGCCCGCGACGATCAGCGACAGGCCGATCACCGCCGGCACGTCCGGCACCTGGCGATACAGCAGCATCGCGACGAGCGTGATCAGCACGATGCCGGCGCCCGACCATACCGCATAGATGATGCCGACGGGCATCGTCCTGAGCGTCAGCGACAGGCAGTAGAACGCGGTGGCGTAGCCCGCCACGACGAGCAGGGACGGCCAGAAGCGGGTGAAGCCGTCCGCCGCGCGCAGCGCGGACGTGCCGATCACCTCCGCGACGATCGCGATCGCGAGCCACGCATAACCGGGGAGCTGCATCGCTCAGCTCCTCGCCAGCGCGAGCGCCGCGTAGTCCTGCCCCAGTTCCGTGCAGAGCGCCTCGACGACCAGTTCGTGGTCCGCGCGCTGCGGCAGCCCCGACACGGTCACCGAGCCGATCACGCCGGCGCCGTCGACCGTCAGCGGAAACGCGCCGCCGTGCGGCGCGTACTCGGTCACCGGCAGCCCGTGCTTGTCCGCGAGCGTCGTGCCGGCCTGCTGCATGCGCAGGCCGATCGCGTACGAGCTGCGGCGGAAATGCGCGACGACGTTGCGCTTGCGGCGCACCCAGTCGGCGTTGTCGGGCGTCGCGCCGGCCAGCGCGGCAAAGAACAGCGTCTGGCCGAACGTGGTGATGTCGATCGCGACCGCATGGCCGCGCGACGCGGCGAGCGCATGCAGCCGGCTGCCGAGCGCCCACGCGCGGGCAGCATCGAAACGGGGAAAGACGAGCGCCTGTTCCTGCGCGCCGATCGACTGCAGATCGAGAGGAATATCCATGAATCCGTCTAAGCGAAAAGGCGGCGCAGCCATGACCGCTGCCATCGCGCGCGGCGCCGCTGCCGGGGTGTCGACACAAACCGCTCGATTCTAGCGCACGGCCCGCCGTACCTGCCCCGGAAGCCCCTATAAGCCGATTGTCAGAAAATGCTTGCGCAGCCGGAAACACTTCCTTATAATTTCATTTTTCGACGGACGCGGGGTGGAGCAGTCTGGCAGCTCGTCGGGCTCATAACCCGAAGGTCGTAGGTTCAAATCCTACCCCCGCAACCAAGCGTCCCGATTCATGCAGGAAGCCCGGCCCGAGCGCCGGGCTTTTTGTTTTCCGCGCGCGCTTTGCTTCACGCCCGCGCGCCGGCCTCCGGCCGACTCGACCGTTCGAGAATGGGCCGCCCCGGTGATACACTCGCATCACCTCGTCCCTTCCACACGACATGAAATTCTGCTCCGTCTGCGGTCACGAAGTCATCGCGCGCATTCCTCCGGGCGACAACCGCGAGCGCTTCGTCTGCGATCAATGCGGCACGATCCACTACCAGAATCCGCGCAACGTCGTCGGCACGGTCCCCGTGTGGGGTGAGCAGGTGCTGCTGTGCCGCCGCGCGATCGAGCCGCGCTACGGCTTCTGGACGCTGCCGGCGGGCTTCATGGAAATGGGCGAGACGACCGCCGAGGCCGCTGCGCGCGAAACGCTGGAGGAAGCCGGCGCGCGCGTCGAAGTGCAGAATCTCTTTACGCTGCTCAACGTGCCGCACGTGCACCAGGTGCACCTTTTCTATCTGGCGCGTCTCGTCGATCCGGCGTTCGAGGCCGGCGAGGAAAGCCTCGAGGTGAAGCTGTTCGACGAGGCCGACATTCCGTGGGACGAAATCGCGTTCCCGACCGTCAGCCAGACCCTGCGATTCTTCTTTGCCGACCGTGCCGCCGGCGACTACGGCGTCCACACCGGCGACATCTTCCGCTCGCTGCGCAACGGCTGAGCGCCGCCCATGGTCCCCTGGCTCGGCCCAGACGATCCGTTTCCGCCCGTCGAACGGGCGCTCGGTCCGGCAACCGGCGCACCGGGGCTGCTCGCCGCCAGCGCCGACCTGCTGCCGTCGCGCCTCATCGACGCCTACCAGCGCGGCATCTTCCCGTGGTATTCGGACGGCCAGCCGGTGCTGTGGTGGAGCCCCGACCCGCGGATGATCCTCGTGCCGGCCGAGTTCAAGGTGTCGCCGTCGCTGAAGAAGACGCTGCGGCGCGTGCTGCGCGAGCCGGCATGGGAAGTGCGGGTCGATCACGATTTCGCCGGCGTGATGCGCGCCTGCGCGCAGGCGCCGCGCCGCGGCCAGCGCGGCACCTGGATCACCGCGGAGATCATCGACGCGTACACGGCACTCCATCGCACCGGCAACGCGCACAGCATCGAGACCTGGCATGACGGAAGGCGCGTCGGCGGGCTCTACGGCGTCGCGTTCGGGCGGATGTTCTTCGGCGAATCGATGTTCGCCGACGTCACCGACGCGTCGAAGATCGCGCTGGCCACGCTGGTCGCGCACCTTCGCGAGCACGGGCTGGAGATGATAGACTGCCAGCAGAATACGTCGCATCTAGCGTCGCTCGGCGGCCGCGAGATCGCACGCAAGGCCTTCGTCGCCCACGTGCGCCGCGCGGTGGCCGAACCGCCGATACCGTGGCAGTTCGACAAGCGCGTGCTCGCCACGCTGGCGGGCCGCGGCGAACCGGCGGCCCGTGCCGGAAACGAGCGCTAGCGCGGCACTCCCTCCTTGCCACGAGAGCCGCCCATGACTCACCCGACTGAGCTGCCGCTTTCACCGCTTTCGGCGCTGCAATTCTATGCAACGGCGCCCTACCCGTGCAGTTACCTGGACGGCCGCGTCGCGCGCTCGCAGGTCGCGACGCCGAGCCACCTGATCAATTCCGACATCTACACCGAGCTCGTCAAGGCCGGCTTCCGGCGATCGGGCGTCTTCACCTACCGGCCATACTGCGACGGCTGCCGCGCGTGCGTGCCGGTGCGCGTGCCGGTCGCGGCGTTCACGCCGAGCCGCACGCAGCGGCGGATGTGGAAGCGGCACCGCGCGCTGGTCGCGACGGTGTCGCCGCTGCATTACGACGAAGAGCATTACGCGCTGTACATGCGCTACCAGTCCGCGCGCCACGCGGGCGGCGGAATGGACCGCGACAGCCGCGACCAGTACGAGCAGTTCCTGCTGCAGAGCCGGATCAATTCGCGCCTCGTCGAATTCCGCGACCTCGATGCGCCGGGCGGCGCGCCCGGCCAGCTGCGCATGGTCAGCATGATCGACATCCTCGGCGACGGGCTCTCGTCCGTGTACACGTTCTTCGAGCCGGACGACCCGCATACCAGCTACGGCACCTACAACATCCTCTGGCAGATCGAGCAGGCGAAAAGCCTCGGCCTCCCTTACGTGTATCTCGGCTACTGGATCCGCGAAAGCCCGAAGATGGCGTACAAGGCGAATTTCCATCCGCTCGAAGGGCTGATCGACGGGCGCTGGAAGGTGCTCGATCCGGAACGGCTCGACCTGCCGCCCGTCGACGCGGCGCTCGCGCGCGCGCCGCTCCCCGGCGGGCATTCCGGCTCGATCTGACACGCGCCAGCCGAAGGCCGCCCCGGACGCCCAACTCCCGGTAAAATAGCGGGTTGTCATATTTTCGGCTGTCGCCCATTCCCGTGTTCAGTTCCCTCTATCCGCTGGCCCGCGCATCCCTGTTCAAGATGGATGCGGAAGATGCTCACCACCTCACGCTGCGCGCGCTCGGCGCGGCCGGCCGCACCGGCCTCGCCTGCGCGCTGTCGGCCCGCGTGCCCGACGCGCCGCGCACCGTGATGGGGCTCACGTTCCGCAACCCGGTCGGCCTCGCGGCCGGCCTCGACAAGGACGGCGCGGCGATCGACGGCCTCGCGGCGCTCGGCTTCGGCTTCATCGAGGTCGGCACGGTCACGCCGCGCCCGCAGCCCGGCAACCCGCGCCCGCGCATGTTCCGGCTGCCGCAGGCCGATGCGCTGATCAACCGGATGGGCTTCAACAACAGCGGCGTCGACCAGTTCGTGAAGAACGTCCAGGCGGCCCGCTACCGCGGCATCCTCGGGCTGAACATCGGCAAGAACGCCGACACGCCGATCGAGCGCGCCGCCGACGACTACCTGTACTGCCTCGAGCGCGTCTATCCGTTCGCGAGCTACGTGACGATCAACATCTCGTCGCCGAACACGAAGAACCTGCGCCAGCTGCAGGGCGCGGGCGAGCTGGACGCCCTGCTCGCGGCGCTCAAGGACAAGCAGCAGCGCCTCGCCGATCTGCACGGCAAGCTCGTGCCCCTCGCGCTGAAAATCGCGCCGGACCTCGACGACGAGCAGGTCAAGGAAATCGCCGACACGCTGCTGCGCCACAAGATCGAGGCGGTGATCGCGACCAACACGACGCTGTCGCGCGCCGCGGTGCAGGGCCTGCCGCACGCGGACGAGGCCGGCGGCCTGTCCGGGCGGCCGGTGTTCGAGGCGTCGAACGAAGTGATTCGCAAGCTGCACGCCGAACTCGGCAGCGCGGTGCCGATCATCGGGGTCGGCGGCATCTTCTCCGGCGCGGACGCACAGGCGAAGCTCGCGGCCGGCGCGTCGCTCGTCCAGCTGTACACCGGCTTCATCTACCGCGGCCCGTCGCTCGTCGCCGAATGCGTGAAGGCAGTGGCCGGCGCTCGAGCGTCGTAATATAGGCATAAGCAAACCATATTTCACCATTGATAGCGTTATCGCTATCATCGATCCGAATCATTGACCCGGACCGGGTAAGGAAACACACGATGAAAATTGCGCTGCTGAAGAAACTGCTGGTCGCCGGCCTGATCGGCGCGTCGTTCACCGCCGCGACCGCGCACGCGGCCGACCTCCTCGACGAAGTGAAACAGCGCGGCACGCTGCGGGTCGGCCTCGAAGGCACGTTCCCGCCGTTCAACTCGAAGAGCCCGCAGGGCGAGCTGGTCGGTTTCGACGTCGACATCGCGAAGGCCGTCGCGGCCAAGCTCGGCGTGAAGCCGGAATTCGTCACGACCGAATGGAGCGGCATCATCGCAGGCCTGCAGGCGGGCAAGTTCGACGTGATCGCCAACCAGGTCGGCATTACCGACAAGCGCAAGGAAACGCTCGACTTCTCGCCGGCGTACACCTACTCGTCCGCGCAGCTGATCCAGCGCAAGGACGACACCCGCCAGTTCAAGTCGCTCGAGGACCTCAAGGGCAAGAAGCTGGGCGTCGCGCTCGGCACGAACTACATGGACATGGCGAAGTCGGTGCCGGGCATCGACGTGAAGACGTATCCGGGCGCGCCCGAGTACCTGCGCGATCTTGCGGCAGGCCGTCTCGACGCGGCGCTCAACGACCGCCTGATGCTCGCGTACCTGACGAAGAATTCGCAGCTGCCGCTGCGCCCGGGCGCGAACGTCGGCTCGGCGAACCCGTCGGGCATTCCGTTCAAGAAGGGCAACCCGAAGTTCCAGAAGGCGATCGGCGACGCGATGGCGCAGCTCGAAGCCGACGGCACCTTCACGAAGATCTCGGACAAGTGGTTCGGCATCGACGTGACGAAGCCGATCAAGTAAGCACCCAGGCAAGCTCGCCAGCATACCCGCCGGAAGGCGGGTCGAAAGGGCGGCATCCTCGACGATGCCGCCCTTTGTCTTTTCGCCCGGTTTATGATTGCGCTTTCGCGCATGCACCCGCCTAGGGCCTGTTCCCGCTAATAACGGGCTTGCGCTGGCCGCCAGAAGGGCCGAGCGCGAAGAATGGGACGCAGCGAATACTCAACAGCATGACGCGGCGATCGGCCCTTCTGGCGGCCAGCGCCTGGAATGAATTTTTTTAATCACGGGAACAGGCCCTAGCACTCCATGTCGACCACTTCCCTGCTCGTCCAATCGCTGCCGGTACTTGCCCAAGGGGCCGTGCTGACCGTCAAGTTCGCCGTCCTGTCGATGGTGTTCGGCCTGATGGGCGCCGTCGTGCTGGCGATGATGGGCATCCGGCAAAGCGACGGCATCACCGCCGGCTTCGAACGCGTGGTCGTGAACACGCTCGCGGCGCTCGCGCGCGCCTACGTCAGCGTGATGCGCGGCACGCCGCTGCTCGTGCAGATCTTCGTGATCTATTACGGGCTGCCGAGCCTCGGCATCTCGCTCGATCCGACGCCCGCGGGCGTCATCGCGCTGTCCGCCAACGTCGCCGCCTACATGTCCGAAAGCATGCGCGGCGCGATCAACGGCATCCACCGCGGCCAGTGGCTCGCCGCGTACAGCCTCGGGCTGTCGTGGGGCCAGACGCTGCGCTATGTGATCGGCCCGCAGGCGCTGCGCATCGCCGTGCCGAGCCTGTCGAACAGCCTGATCAGCCTGATCAAGGACACGTCGCTCGTGTCGGTGATCACCGTCACCGAGCTGCTGCGCAGCGCGCAGGAAGTGATCGCCGCGACCTATCAGCCGCTGCCGCTGTACCTGGCCGCCGCCGCCGTGTACTGGGTGCTGTGCCAGATCCTCGAATGGGTGCAGCGCTGGTACGAAAAGCGGCTGTCGCTGCCCGGCCGGCACTGAACGCCGCGCTGCGCTTCGCGGCCGGCGCGGCCAGCCTGCTCTCTCCCTACTCGCCCGAATATCGCACGCCGAGCGCGGCGCGCGCCCCATCGGTCATCGCGATCATCCGCCGCGAATGATCGTGCGTCATCACCGGGCTTTCGGTCTGCCCCCCGCGCAGCAGGTCGCAGAAATGCGCGGTCTCGTAGTTGAGGCCGCCGCCGTCGAACGGCGCATCGAGCTCGACCACCCGGCCGTCCGCATAGCAGACCGTCGCGCGCGCCGGATTCCACCATTTCTCGTGGATCGTCACGTGCCCGCCCGCCGCGGCCAGCAGCGCGTCGCCGCGCCCCATCACGTCGAGCCCGCAGAAGAGCTGCGCGATGCCGCCGTTCGCGTGGCGGCTGTTGAGGCTCGCGAACACGTCGACGCCCGTCGCGCCGACCCGCCCCAGCGTCTGCACGTCGAGTGGCGCGCCGAGCCAGTCGACCGCGAGAAACGTCTCGTAGATGCCGATGTCGAGCAGCGCGCCGCCCGCCTGCTCAAGGCGATAGACCGGATGGTCGCCGGGCACGCTCGATGACGCGCAGCCGGCCCTCACGAGCCGGATCTCGCCGATCGGGTCATCGCGCAGATGCGCGCGCAGTTTCCGGTACAGCGGGAAAAACGGCGGCTTCATCGCCTCCATGAACAGCCGGCCGGCGTCGCGCGCCGCACGCAGCACGGTCTCGAGCTGCGCCGCATTGAGCGTCGCGGGCTTTTCGCACAGCACGGCCTTGCCGGCCGCAAGCGACGCCAGCGCGTATTCGGCATGACTGTCATGGAGCGTCGCGATGTAGACGGCGTCGATATCGCTTGCCAGCAGTGCATCGAGGCTCGCGGCCGGCGTGCCGCCGCAGCTGTTGCAGAACGCGATGGCGGCGTCGGCGCGGCGCGCCCACACACCGCTGAGTACGGCGCCCGGTACGTGCGCGAGGCTCTGCGCGAAGCGGCGCGCGATGCTGCCTGCGCCGACGATGCCGAAGCGCACCGGGCGGTCGTTCAAGTCGTTCATCGGATCTTCCGTGGCGGTCGTATGACGGTGGCCGGCGCACTGCCGGCCGGCCGTCATGATACGCGCACCGGCTCGCCGATGAACGACCCGTGCAGCGTCACGCCCGCACCGGCACGTCGACGGAGAAGTCCCGGGAGATCTCGTCGGCGCTGAAGTCGATCAGTGCGAGCGACGCCGCCTCGGCCTCGCGCGGATCGCGGCGTTCGATCGCGTCGACCACGCGCGCGTGCGCCTTGAGCGCCACGTCGTGCGCGCCCTCCTTCTGCACGACCCGCGGATTCACGAGCCGCACCGCGCCGCGCACGATCGCCGCCATTTGCTGAAAGAACTGATTGCCGCTTGCGTGGACGATCCGCGTATGCAGCAGTTCGTCGGCCGCGTCGTAGCCGGGGTCGCCCGGCTGCAGCGCCTTGAATGCCTCGAACGCCTCGCGAATGCCGGCGACCTCGGCCGCGCTCGCGCGCACGGCCGCCTGCGCGGTCGCGCGCGGCTCGATCAGCATCCTGAATTCGATGACGTCGCGCATGAACTGCGGGTCGGGTTTCGCCCGAAACCGCCAGCTCACGACGTCCTCGTCGATCATGCGCCAGTCGCGCATGGGCCGCACGCGCGTACCGACTTTCGGACGGACGTCGAGCATGTCGCGCGCCAGCAACATCGACAATGCCTCACGCATGACCGTGCGGCTCACGTCGAATTCCTTCGACAGTACATCCTGCGGCGGCAAAATGCCGCCGTACTTGTCCTCGACGATGCCCGCGACAAGTCCATCCATCACTTTGGCGACCAGTGACCGGTCTTTGCCCTGCTCCATGACACCTCCCCGTGCGTCGATTTGCGAATACCTGCTCCGCAGTTCCGCCGGCCCTGGTTACGACTGTTCTTATGATCTGTAAGTTGATGAGTTTCGAGGCCGTTACGCTATCTGGTAAACACCTGACAGGGTTATCCCTCTTACTTTCGGGGGGGATTTATAAGGCATCCAAAAAAGCCCGGGAAGCGCTCTGCGCTTGCCGGGCCGCGATTTTAAACAAGATTTGAACAAGCAGTGCATTACGCACTGCTTTTCATTTCTTACAAACGTCGGGATAAACGATAGTCTCGACGCCGCTCTCCGTGCCGAGCAGGCACAGGTTCGCGCCGCGCGCCGCGAACAGGCCGACCGTCACGACGCCCGGCCATGCGTTGACCTCCGCTTCGAAGCCGCGCGGATCGGCGATCTGCAGGCCCTTCACGTCGATGATCTCGTTGCCGTTGTCGGTGATGTACGGCGCGCCGTCCTTCGTCACGCGCAGCACCGGCACGCCGCCGGCCGCCGTCACGCGCCGGCCGATCGCGGTGCGCGCCATCGGCACCACTTCGATCGGCAGCGGGAATGCGCCGAGCACCGGCACGCGCTTGCTCGCGTCGGCGATGCACACGAACGTATCAGCCACCGACGCGACGATCTTCTCGCGCGTCAGCGCGCCGCCGCCGCCCTTGATCATCGCGCCGCTCGCGTCGATTTCGTCCGCGCCGTCGACGTATACCTGCAGCGATTCGACGTCGTTCAGGTCGAACACCGTGATGCCGTGCGCCTTCAGGCGCTCGGTCGTCGCGACCGAGCTGGACACCGCGCCGCGATAGCGCGACTTGACGGCGGCCAGCGCATCGATGAAGCAGTTGGCGGTCGAGCCGGTGCCGACGCCGATCACCGCGCCTTCCGGCACGTTCTGGATCACGTAATCGGCCGCGGCCTGGCCGACGAGGCGTTTGAGTTCGTCTTGAGTCATGGGATGGAAATGCTGCTGGATTGCGGAAAACCGCCAGTTTACCGGACTCGGACCACGGCCCACGCTTTTTCGGCGCGGGAGGTGCCGGCGATCAAGGTGCGCCGGGCGCCGTCGCGTCGCCGCCAGCCGGCGTGCCGGGGAAGTACTTGTCGAGCAGCGCCTGCGCGATCGCGTCGCTCTCCGCGTCCGGGTCGCCCGCGTAGCCGGACGGCCGGAAATGCATCTGGAACGCGGCGAACACGCGGCGCGTACGCTCGTCGAGCACGCCGTCCGTCGGCACGTCGTAGCCGTAGCGCGCCAGCTTGAGCTGCAGCCCGCGCACGTCGACCGCCGCATGCGGATCGCGGCCGGCCAGACGCGCGACGACCGTCGCGTCGTCCGGCCATGCGCCGACGCCGGCCTGCGCGAGCGCGCGCCACGGGAACGCCGGCCCCGGGTCGATCTTGCGTTGCGGCGCGATGTCGCTGTGCCCGACGACGCGCGTCGGCGGAATCGCGTAGCGCGCGACGATGTCTTGCGACAGGCGGATCAGCGCATCGACCTGCGCCGGCGGATACGGCTGCCAGGTGCGGCCCTGCGGCGTGTCGGCCGGGCCGCCGTTGACGTTCTCGATGCCGATCGACGCCGCATTCAGCTCCGTCGTGCCCTGCCAGGCGCTGACGCCCGCGTGCCACGCACGCTGCGCTTCCGGAACGAGCTGATAGACGACCGGCTTGCCCCATTCGATGCGCGGCTGCGCCGGCACGACGTAGTGCGCGCTGACCGCGTCGCCCGTCAGCGTGCGCAGCGATTGCGCTTCGTCGCTCTCGGTGTAGTGCATCACGAGAAAACGGATGCGCGCATCGGCGCCGCGCGCGTGCAGGCTCGTGTCCGCGTAGTAGCTGCCGCGCTCGACCAACGAAGGCGACGCGCAGCCGGCCAGCACGCCGGCAATCGCGCACGACGCGCCGATGCGCAACAGGAACCTGGTTCGCAGTGCGTCGAGCACGCGCCGCGCGCGATCGCAGCACGCGTGGTTCGGGTCAAGCGGCTTGCCCATACGCAACGCCGGGCGCGTCAGCCCTTCACGCGCCGCTGCCTTACCGCTTCATACAAGCACACGCCGCTCGCGACCGACACGTTCAGGCTTTCGACGCTGCCGGCCATCGGAATGCTCATCACTTCGTCGCAGGTATCACGCGTGAGCCGGCGCATGCCCTCGCCTTCCGCGCCCATCACGAGCGCGACCGGGCCGTCGAGTTTCGTATCGTAGAGCGTTGCCGACGCTTCGTCCGACGTGCCGATGATCCACACGCCGGCCTCCTTCAGCTCGCGCAGCGCGCGCGCGAGGTTCGTCACCGTGATGTACGGCACCGTGTCGGCCGCGCCGCTCGCGACCTTCGCCGCCGTCGCGTTCAGGCCGACCGCGCGGTCGCGCGGCGCGATCACCGCATGCGCGCCGGCCGCATCGGCCACGCGCAGGCACGCGCCGAGGTTGTGCGGATCGGTGACGCCGTCGAGCACGAGCAGCAGCGCCGGGCCCTGGATGCCGTCGAGCAGCTCGGACAGGTTCTGCGCAAGCGGAATGTCCTCGACGCGTGCGACGACGCCCTGATGGCGCTCGGTGTGCGCGAGCCCCCACAGGCGCGTCTCGTCGGCCGCGATCAGCCGCACGCCCGCTTCCTTCGCGGCGTGCAGGAAATCCTGCATGCGGCGGTCGCGGCGCGTCTGGTCGTACAGCACCTCCGCAACCGTCGACGCATCGTGCCGCAAGCGCGCGGTCACCGCATGAAAACCGTAAAGAACCTTCAGACGTGACATGACTGGAACAACCTTCGATCAAACGCGCGGCCGCGCGACGCGCACGGCCGCAATCCATGGAATAGGAAAGCGCCGCGTGGCCGGCCGGCGGCCGGTGCAACGCGGCGTCTGTCGATACGGCGAGGGCGGCGCCGGCGCCGCCCCGTACGCTCAATACTTCTTGCGCGGGTGCGCCTTCTTGGCGGGCGTCTTCGCCGCCGCACCGCCCTTCTTCTTCGCGGCGCGCGCGGCACGTGCCTCCTTCACCGCGGCAGTCGGCGCGCTCGCCGCCTGCTTGCGGCGCGGCGCGGCTTCGTCCGCGGCCGGCAGCATGCGCAAGCGCGGGCCGCCGCGATCGCTGCCGTTGGCATTGGCGTTGCCATTGCCGCCCGCAGCGGGCGCCTGCGGCGCCGGACGCGGCGCCTTCACCGGCGTGTCGCGCACCAGCCGGAAATCGATCTTGCGCGCGTCGAGGTCGACGCGGCTCACCTGCACACGCACCCGGTCCGACAGGCGATAGCGGATGCCGGTGCGCTCGCCGCGCAGCTCGTTCTTGATCTCGTCGTACTGGAAGTAGTCCGAGCCGAGCTCCGTCACGTGCACGAGGCCTTCGATGAACAGCGTGTCGAGCTGCACGAAGATGCCGAACGACGTGACGCCGTTCACCATCCCGCCGTATTCCTCGCCGAGCTTGTCGCGCATGAAGTAGCACTTGAGCCACGCCTCGACGTCGCGCGACGCCTCGTCCGCGCGCCGCTCGTTCGCCGAGCAGTGCAGCCCGAGCTCTTCCCAGATCGCGGTATTCGTCGTGCGCGAGCGATTGCGCGCCTCGTCGTCGGCCTGCTGCATCGCGCGGGCGCGCGGCGACAGCGCGGTGTTCAGCGCGACGCCGTCCGGCGCCTTCGGCACGTACTTCTTGCCGGACAGGATCGCGTAGATCGCGCGGTGCGTGAGCAGGTCCGGATAGCGGCGGATCGGGCTCGTGAAGTGCGCATAGGCTTCGTACGCGAGACCGAAGTGGCCGATGTTGTCCGGGCTGTAGACCGCCTGCTGCATCGAGCGCAGCAGCATCGGCTGCAGCATCTGCGCATCGGGCCGGTCGCGGATATGCGCCATCAGCGCCGCATAGTCGCTCGCGTGCGGCGTATCGCCGCCGCCGAGCGTCAGCCCCATCCCGCGCAGGAACGCGCGCAGGTTCTCGAGCTTCTCCGCGGTCGGCCCCGCGTGCACGCGGTACAGGCCCGGATGCTTGTTGCGCTTCAGGAAGTCGGCCGCGCACACGTTCGCGGCCAGCATGCATTCCTCGATCAGCCGGTGCGCGTCGTTGCGCTGGCGCGGCAGGATCTGCTCGATCTTGCCCTGCGTGTTGCAGACGATGTACGTCTCGGTCGTATCGAAGTCGATCGCGCCGCGCTTCTGCCGCGCGGCGAACAGCGCCTTGTAGACGCCGTACAGGTTCTGCAGGTGCGGCAGCAGCTCGGCGCGGCGCGCGGCCTCCGGCCCCTTCGTGTTCGCGAGCACCGCCGCGACTTCCGTGTACGTGAGGCGCGCGGCCGAATGGATCACGGCCGGGTAGAACTGGTAGGCCTTGATCTCGCCGCGCGCGGTGATCACGATGTCGCACGCGAGCACGCAGCGATCGACCTGCGGATTCAGCGAGCACAGCCCGTTCGACAGCTTCTCCGGCAGCATCGGGATCACGCGGCGCGGGAAATATACCGACGTGCTGCGCTCGACCGCGTCGCCGTCGAGCCCGCTGCCCGGCTGCACGTAATGCGACACGTCGGCGATCGCGACGATCAGACGGAAGCCGTCGCCGCGGCCGACCTTGACCGGCTCGCAGTAGACCGCATCGTCGAAGTCGCGCGCGTCCTCGCCGTCGATCGTGACGAGCGGCACGTCGCGCAGGTCGACGCGGAACCGCAGGTCGGCGGGCCGCACCTTGTCCGGCAGCGCGGCCGCGTCGTCGAGCGCGGGCTGGCTGAATTCGTGCGGCACGCCGTACTTGCGCACCGCGATCTCGATCTCCATGCCGGGATCGTCGATGTCGCCGAGCACCTCGACCACGCGGCCGAGCGGCTGCGAATGCCGGCTCGGGAAATCGGTCAGCTCGACGACGACGACCTGCCCGACCTTCGCCTTCTTCACGTTCTGCGTGATCAGGATGTCGTGGCCGATGCGCTTGTCTTCGGGCGCGACGATCAGCGCGCCGTTCTCGTTGAGCAGGCGGCCGATCACGCGCTTGTTCGCGCGGTCGGTGACCTCGACCACATGGCCTTCCGGCCGGCCGCGCCGGTCGTAGCCGACGATCCGCGCGAGCACGCGGTCGTTGTGCATCACCTTCTGCATCTCGCCGTTCGGCAAAAACAGGTCGTCCTGGCCGTCGTCGCGGATCACGAACCCGTAGCCGTCGCGATGGCCCTGCACGCGCCCGGCGACGAAGTTCGACGGATGGGTCAACTGGTAATGGCCGCGTTTGTCGAGCCGGATCTGGCCGTCGCGCTCCATCGCGGCGACGCGCCGGAAGAACCCTTCGCGCTCCTGGCGCTTGATCGACAGTGCCTCGGCGATGTCGTTCGCGGCGAGAGGCGCGTCGCTCGTACGCAGCACGCCGAGAATCTCTTCACGGCTCGGGATGGGGTACGGATATTTGCTCAAGGGCTTGTCGATGGTTGTTCTCGTTGCGATGGCTGTTGGTGCGCGGCATCAACATAGAAGTGTCCGTCAGACAGTTCTATAGTGACGGCGGCGAGTCATTCTATCACCCGCCCGTGTCGCGAAATGACCCGAATGCCGCATGCATGCGCCGCCGCGCGCCGTTCACGGTGCATTGCAAAAAAGTGTTGACATGAATAAATGGGGCGCTATAATTTCGCTTCTTTGCAGCAAGCAGCTACTGCAAACGTGCCCAGGTGGCGGAATTGGTAGACGCACTAGGTTCAGGTCCTAGCGGTGGCAACACCGTGGAGGTTCGAGTCCTCTCCTGGGCACCATTTGATTTCGAAAAGGTCGGCTTCTAGCCGGCCTTTTTTATTTTCCGCGCGCGGTTCGATGAGATCGCCAGGTGCACTCGTTCAGCGGCGTGATGCGCGGCAACCTCACCCTGCACCATCGTGAAATCGCATCCGGAAAATATTATCGTTCGCAGCCTCAAATTCTGTTGACAGATCTCCCAGACACGCTAGAATAACGGTCTTCGCATCGCAACAAGCGAAACGTGCCCAGGTGGCGGAATTGGTAGACGCACTAGGTTCAGGTCCTAGCGGTGGCAACACCGTGGAGGTTCGAGTCCTCTCCTGGGCACCATCTGTTTTCGAAAAGGTCGGCTTCTAGCCGGCCTTTTTCATTTTCCGCGCGCGATTCGATGGGCTCGCCAAGTGCACGGGCTGGGGGAAGCCACGCGCATGCGGCGCGATTCATCCAGCGGCGTGATGCGCGGCAACTTCACCCTGCACCGCCGTGAAATTTCATCCGAAAAATATTATCGTTCGCGACCTCAAATTCTGTTGACAGATCTCTCAGACACGCTAGAATAGCGGTCTTCGCATCGCAGCAAGCGAAACGTGCCCAGGTGGCGGAATTGGTAGACGCACTAGGTTCAGGTCCTAGCGGTGGCAACATCGTGGAGGTTCGAGTCCTCTCCTGGGCACCATCTGTTTCCAAAAAGGTCGGCTTCTAGCCGGCCTTTTTCATTTCTGCTCCCTGAACCACGATTCCCGATCGCGCCGACACGACGCGACCAGCCGCCCGGCATGCGTCGCATCCGCGCGGTAACGCGCCGGCAACCGCCCTCTCCCGCATGCCCCCACTCTCGTCACCAAGAAAAACCGGGATTTCCCTAGGCTGACACGCCGATCTCCTCGCGGTTAAATAAATCAACGTGATTTATTTAATGCGCCGGACACCGGCGCCATGGAAGGAGACGCCATGCGAAGCCCGCACATCGGCCAGGGCAGCAATTCAGCCAACGTGCGCCGTTACAACGAGCGCCTGCTGCTGAAGACGCTGCGTCGCGCAGGCAGCGCGTCGAAGGCCGATCTCGCGCGCCTCGCGAACATGACCGGCACGGCCGTCGGCAGCATCATCACGTCGCTCGTCGACGCGAAGCTGATCGAATTCACCGGCCGCCGCGTCGAAGGCCAGCGCGGCCAGCCCGCGTCGCTGATCCAGCTCGACCCGCGCGGCGCGTTCGGGATCGGCGTCCACCTCGACCGGATGCGCATCGAGACGGCGCTCGTCAACTTCGCCGGCGACGTGCTCGGCCGCGTCTCGCACGACACCCTGCTGCCGCCGCCCGCCGAGGTCCTCGAGATCGTCCGGCGCGACATCGACGCGATGCAGGCCCTCCTCCCCGCGCACGAGCGCGAGCGGCTGACGGGCATCGGCGTCGCGCAGCCGTACAACCTCGGCAGCTGGATGCGCGAGCTCGGCCTCGCGCCCGACACGTTCCGCCCGTGGGAAGACGTCGATTTCGCGAGCGAGCTCGGGCGCGCGCTGGCGCTGCCGGTGTTCGGCGAGAACGACGGCAACGCAGCCGCGATCGCCGAACTGTTCTACGGCTTCGGCCGCCAGCAGGACGATTTCATCTATCTGTTCATCGGGCCCGCGATCGGCGGCGGAATCGCAATCGACGGCGACTGCCTGCGCGGCGTCACCGGCAACGCGGGCGACATCGGCGTGATGCCGGTGCCGCCGAGCCGCCTGCCGTCGGCGCCGCCGCCGCGCGGCCCGTGGGACATCCTGCTCGCGCGCGCATCGCTGCACGCGCTGGTGCGCCACCTGCGCCACAGCGGCGAGCGCGTCGACAACCGCGCCGACCTCGAGGCGTGCATCGCGCGCGGCCTGCCCGCCGTCGACGAATGGATCGACGATTGCGTCGACGCGCTCGCGCCGGCGCTGCGCGCGGTGCTGTGCGTCATCGACGCACCGTTCGTCGTGCTCGACGCCGACACCGACGCCGGCCTGATCGACGCGGTGACGACCCGCCTGCGCGCCGCCCTCGCCGCGACCGCGCCGGAGGCGCGCGGCACGCCGACGCTGGTGCGCGGCACGTTCGGCGCGGACGCCGGCGCGATCGGCGCCGCGACGCTGCCGATGTTCTTCAACTTCTCCCCGCGGGCCGGCATCCTCAAGGGTGCAGGCGCGCAATCGCAGGAGGTCAACCATGTCGCGATCTGAGTCGCCCCGTCCGCTGCTCGAGATGCGCGGGATCAGCAAGACGTTCCCGGCCGTGCGCGCGCTCGACAACGTGAGCCTGACCGTCTATCCGGGCGAGATCCATTCGCTGATGGGCGAGAACGGCGCGGGCAAGTCGACGCTGATGAAGATCCTGTCGGGCGCGTACCAGGCCGACGCGGGCGGCGAGATCCTGATCGACGGCGCGCGGATCGACGTCGACGGGCCGCTCGCCGCGCGCGACGCGGGCGTCGCGGTGATCTACCAGGAGCTGTGCCTCGCGCCGAACCTGACGGTCGCGGAAAACATCTACGTCGGCCGCGAGCTGCGGCGCGGCAACCGCCGCTGGGGCACGATCGACCGCGCGGCGATGTCGCGCGGCTGCCGGGACGTGCTCACGCGGCTCGGCGCGACGTTCGGGCCGGACACGCTGGTCGGCACGCTGTCGATCGCCGAGCAGCAACTGGTCGAAATCGCGCGCGCCGTCCACACGCGCGCACGCATCCTCGTGATGGACGAGCCGACGACGCCGCTGTCGTCACGCGAGACCGAGCGCCTGTTCCGGCTGATCCGCCAGCTGCGCGAGGAAGGCCTCGCGATCATCTACATCAGCCACCGGATGGCGGAAATCTACGAGCTGTCCGACCGCGTGTCGGTGCTGCGCGACGGCGCCTACGTCGGCACGCTCGAGCGTGCGTCGCTGTCGGCCGAGCGGCTGGTCGGGATGATGGTCGGCCGCGACATCTCGGGCTTCTACAAGAAGGAACATGCGCCGTACGACCGCGGGCACCTGCTGCTGTCGGTGCGCGACGTCGCGGACGGCGGCCGCGTGCGCGGCTGCAGCCTCGACCTGCATGCGGGCGAAGTGCTCGGCATCGCGGGGCTCGTCGGCGCGGGCCGCACCGAGCTCGCGCGGCTGATCTTCGGCGCGGAGCCGCGCACGCGCGGCGACGTGACGATCGACGAGCGGACCTTCGGCGCGCACTCGCCGCGCGACGCGATCGACGCCGGCCTCGTCTACCTGACCGAAGACCGCAAGCGCCAGGGCCTGTTCCTCGACATGAGCGTGCGCGACAACATCAACATCTCGGTGTGCGGCCGCGACGCCCGGCTCGGCAAGCTCGATCTCGCACGCGGCGCCACGCGCGCGCGCGACGCGATCGCGTCGCTGTCGATCCGCGTGCCGCACGCGAACGTCAACGTCGGCGCGCTGTCGGGCGGCAACCAGCAGAAGGTGCTGCTGTCGCGCCTGCTCGAAACGAAGCCGCGCGTGCTGATCCTCGACGAGCCGACCCGCGGCGTCGACATCGGCGCGAAATCCGAGATCTACCGGATCATCAACGAGCTCGCCCGCGCGGGCGTCGGCGTAATCGTGATCTCGAGCGAGCTGCCGGAAATCATCGGCGTCGCCGATCGCGTGCTGGTGATGCGCGAAGGCGAGATCGCCGGCGAACTCGGCGGCTACACCGGCGCGCCGATCACGCAGGAAGCAATCATCGCGCTCGCCACCGGCTCGCAAACGGAACCGGCGATCGTGCACTGAGCGCACTGAGCGCCGCCGCTTATTTTCCACCTTACATTCAGGCTACCGAAATGATCAACCCGACCAAGCAGCGGAACCTCGCTTCCGCGCCGGCCCATCCGGTACAAGAGCGCGCGCCGCAGGTGCGGCTCGGCGAGCACCGCGCGCGCATGCAGGCGCTGATGCGCACCGCCGGCATGCTGCCGGTCCTGCTGCTCCTGTGCGTCGGCTTCGGCTTCCTGACCGACGGCTTCTTCACGCTGCAGAACCTGTCGATCGTCACGCAGCAGGCGTCGATCAACATCGTGCTCGCCGCCGGGATGACGTTCGTGATCCTGACGGGCGGCATCGACCTGTCGGTCGGCTCCGTGCTCGCCGCCGCGGCGGTCGCCGCGCTGCTCGCGTCGAACATCCCGAACTGGGGCTGGCTCGGCGTGCCGGCCGCGCTCGCGGTCGGCCTCGTGTTCGGCGCGGTCAACGGCGGGCTGATCGCGCTGCTGCGCCTGCCGCCGTTCATCGTCACGCTCGGCGCGCTGACCGCCGTGCGCGGCGTCGCGCGGCTGATCGGCAACGACACGACGATCTTCAATCCGCAACTGCCGTTCGCGTTCATCGGCAACGGCTCGATCCTCGGCGTGCCGTGGCTCGTCGTGATCGCCGGCGCGGTGATCGTCGCATCGTGGTTCATCCTGCGCCGCACCGTGCTCGGCATGCGGATCTACTCGGTCGGCGGCAACCCCGAAGCGGCGCGCCTGTCGGGCATCAACGTGCGCGCGATCCAGCTGTTCGTCTATGCGGCGTCGGGCCTGCTCGCCGGCCTCGGCGCGGTGATGTCGGCCGCGCGGCTCTATGCGGCCAACGGCCTGCAACTCGGCCAGTCGTACGAACTCGACGCGATCGCCGCGGTGATCCTCGGCGGCACCAGCTTCGTCGGCGGCGTCGGCTCGATCGTCGGCACGCTGATCGGCGCGCTGATCATCGCGGTGCTGACCAACGGGCTCGTGCTGCTCGGCGTGTCCGACATCTGGCAATACATCATCAAGGGGCTCGTGATCATCGGCGCGGTCGCGCTCGACCGCTACCGCCAGCGCGACTCGGCCCGCACCTGACGTTCCCTCTTTCATCCATCGGGGCGCAGGCAGGTCCTCCTGCGCCCGCCGCCTAACCGAACTAACGGACCTCTCGGAGACAACGACATGTTCAAGCCCCAAGCTGTCCTGACCGGCATCGCCTGCGCGCTCGCGTTCGCGACGGCCGCCGCGCACGCGGCCGACAAGCCGCTGAAGTCGATCGGCATCACGGTCGGCTCGCTCGGCAATCCGTACTTCGTCACGATCGCGAAAGGCGCCGAGGCGCGCGCGAAGCAGATCAACCCGGGCGCGAAGGTCACGGCCGTGTCGGCCGACTACGACCTGAACAAGCAATTCACGCAGATCGACAACTTCATCTCCGCGCACGTCGACATGATCCTGCTCAACGCGGCCGACCCGAAGGCGATCGAGCCCGCGGTGAAGAAGGCGCAGGCGGCCGGCATCACGGTGATCGCGGTCGACGTCGCGGCGGCCGGCGCGAACGCGACCGTGCAGACCAACAACGTGAAGGCCGGCGAGCTCGCGTGCGACTTCCTCGCGAAGAAGCTCAACGGCAAGGGCAACGTGATCATCGAGAACGGCCCGCAGGTGTCGGCGGTGGTCGACCGCGTGAACGGCTGCAAGGCCGTGCTCGCGAAGAATCCGGGCATCAAGCTGCTGTCCGCCGACCAGGACGGCAAGGGCTCGCGCGAAGGCGGGATGAACGCGATGCAGGGCTACCTGACGCGCTTTCCGAAGCTCGACGGCGTGTTCACGATCAACGATCCGCAGGCCGTCGGCAGCGATCTCGCCGCGAAGCAGCTGAACCGCACCGGCATCGTGATCACGTCGGTCGACGGCGCGCCCGACATCGAAACCGCGCTCAAGAGCAATACGCTCGTGCAGGCGTCGTCCAGCCAGGACCCGTGGGCGATGGCGCAGCAGGCCGTCAACGTCGGCTACGGGATCATGAACGGCCAGAAGCCCGCCAATCCGATGATCCTGATCGAGCCTGCGCTCATCACGCGCGACAACGTGAAGAGCTACAAGGGCTGGACCAGCCCGCGCTGATCGCGGCGTACGTGCTCGCGTGCGGTGTCGGACGGGGCGTGTGGGCTGAGGGCGGATGCGGGTGGTCGCGGGGCACGAGTCGCACTGGCCGCATTCATTGGCGGCCCCGCGCCGTGGATCGCACGAGCGGCACGGGTGGCACGAGCGGCGCTGGCGGCACGGATTGCATTAGCCGCCGCCCGTCACGCCGCATGCAGCGCGACCGCCCGCCGCGCTTCGCGTCGACGCCGCCGGCGCGAGCGTCCCGCTTGCCCGTTACATATCCCGCTCAACGCACCACCCGCCCCCATCACCCGCCACTCGCCCCGTCGCGACCGCGCGCCTGCAGCAATTGCAGGCTCTCGTCGACGCTCAGCTCGGACATCGCGTCGGCGCGCAGCGTATCGTCCGCCGCGCGATGCAGCGCGTGCAGCGCATGCAGCTTGAGGCGCACCATCGCGAAACGCTGGCCGCGCGCTGCGCATTCCGCGGCGAACGTGCGCAGCGACTCGATCGTCGTGCCGTCGACGTCGGGCGTCTCCTCGAGGCTCAACAGCACCGTGTGCGTGTCCGGCGCCGCCCTCATGAGCGCGCGCACGCGGTTCAGCATCCGGTCCGCGTTCGCGAAGAACAGCTGCGCCTCCGGCCGTGCGATCAGCACGCCGGGCACCGGCTTCGCGTCCTCGTGAATCGATACGTCGACGAAGTCGTGACTGTCGCGCAGCCGGCCGAGCACGCTCACGTTCGGCTCCGACAGCTTGCGCAGCGTCAGCAGCAGGCTCACGCCGACCGCGGCGAGCAGCCCGTGCAGCACGCCGAGCACCAGCACCGCGAGCAGCGCGGCGATCACGACGAGCCGGTCGCGATGCCAGGTCCAGTACGGCCGGAACACCGACGGATGCAGCGAATGGCTGACCGCGAAGATCACGATCGCCGCGAGTACCGGCTCGGGCGTGCGCGACAGCTGCGGCAGCAGCAGCCACACGATCAGCGCGATCACGCCGGCCGCCCACAGCCCGGCGAAGCGCGACTGCGCACCCGCCGCCTCGTTCGCGGAGGTCGCCGAATAGCCGGCGCCGACCGGCATCCCGTGCAGCAGCCCCGACACGAGATTCGCGCAGCCGAGCGCGACGAGGTCGCGGTTCGGCGACACGCTGTCGCCGTGCTTCAGCGCGAAATTGCGGATCGAGCCGTACGATTCCGCGTAGAGGATCAGCATCAGCGCGAACGCGAGTTCGGTGGTCTGCATCCACGCGTTGCGATCGAGGATCGGCAGGCCGAACGCGACGTGCTGGAAGTCGATGTGGCCGACGATCGCGATCCCGTCGCGCTGCCAGTCGACCACGTAGCCGGCCGAGATCGACAGCACGATCACGACCAGCGTCGCCGGCACGCGCGAGCGGCGCCCGAGCAGGAACAGCAGCGCGAGCGCGCCGCCGCCGAGCGCGACGCTCGCGAGATTCGCGTGCGCGGCGCCCACGATCAGGTCGAGCGCGACGCGCGGCGCGTCGCTGTGCGGCACCTTGATCGCGAGGATCTTCGGCAGCTGCTTGACGACGATCGTGAGCGCGAGCCCGAACGTGAAGCCGCGCAGCACGGGCCGCGCGACGAAATCCGACATGCCGCCGAGCCGCAACGCGCCCGCGAGGATGAACAGCACGCCCGTCATCGCGACGAGCGCGGCCGCGAGCGCGAGCTGCGCGGCGAGCCCCATGCTCGATTCCGCGAACACCGTCGCCGCGAGCACGGCGGCCGACGACGACGTCGACGACACGATCGCGAAGCGGCTGCTGCCCGTCAGCGCGTAGACGACGAGCCCCGACAGCAGCGCGATCAGGCCGGCCTGCGGCGGCAGGTTCGCGAGCCCCGCGTAGGCGACCGCCTCGGGAATCAGCAGGCCCGCGATCGACACGCCGGCCAGCGCGTCGCGGCCGATGCGCTGCGCGCGCGGCGGCGGCGCCGCGCCGAGCGCGGCGAAATGATCGGCGTGCTGCGGGCCGGCGTCGGGACGGACCGGCGGCGTGCGGGCGGTCGGCATCGCGCGGCGGTCAGGTTTTCGTGACGATGACGCCCGACCAGCCGGGCAGGTAGCGCGCGTCCTGCTCGTGCGCGCGCTTCAGCGCGGCGTCAAGCGCCTTGTCGAAGTTCTTGCGGATCTGGTCGGGCGTCACGTGCAGCCGCAGGTAGTCGGCCCACAGGAATTCGCTGAACGGCGTCGCGTCCTTCGCGTAGCCGCCCGCGGTGCGAAGCTCGCCCGCGAGGCTGCGATACGGATCGTCCTCGAGCCCCGTGAGCACCTTCGGCAGATCCGCGTAATCGCGGCGCGCGCCGTCCGCGCCGAACGGGTGCACCCACTGGTTGTGCTCCATCATCCGCCAGAAGATCGTCTCGTCGAGCCAAGACAGGTCCTTCAGCAGCATCGCCTTCACGGTCGTCTCGCCTTCCTCGATCAGCGCGAGGCCGAGATGATGGTGATCGGTGATGAAGTGCCGGCCTTCGGGGCCGACGACCGCGGGAAACCAGTGCGAATCGATCGCCGCCTTGCGTTCGCGCTTGCCGAGCGTCTTCCAGTGCTTGCGCTTCGCTTTCACCTCGCGATAGCCGACCGTCATCTGGGTCGGACGCAGCGCGTCGAGCTTGACGGGAATGAGATGAACATCGCGGCCGAGTGACATGATCGAGCCCTCTGTCGACAAATTCCGGCAACGATACTCCTGAACCTGCACGGCGTTAATACCGCGCATCCCTCGCCTGCCCGGGCTTGACGATCCCTGACGATCCTGCGCGCATACGCGCCCGCTACGTGCGCAGGTCGTCGCGCTCGAGCCGGTAGCGCATGTACGGGATGCCGTCCTGCACGACGCCGACGCGGCGCATGCCGAGCTTGCGCGCGACGTTCAGCGAGCCGGCGTTGTCCGCCGCGATGTCGGCGATCACGCGCGGCAGGCGCACCGCGTCGAACGCGTGGCGCACGAGGGCCGCCGCGGCTTCGCTCGCGATGCCGCGCCCCCACGCGTTGCGCACGAGCCGCCAGCCGATCTCCACGTCGCGCGCGCCGCCCACGTAGTCGGGGATCAGCAGCACCCAGCCGACGAACGCATCCGGCGCGGCCTTCTCGAAGATCGACCAGTAGCCGAGCCCCGGCGGATAGTCGCGCGTGATCCGGTGCTCGACGAAGCGGCGGTGCTCGACCGGGTCGTGCCACGGCCCGGTGATGTAGCGCGTGACCTCGGGATCGCGGTCCATCGCCAGGCACGCGTCGAGATCCGCGAGCACGCGCGGACGCAGCCACAGGCGGGCGGTTTCGAGTGCGGGCAGCGCAGCGGCGGGACGTGCGGTCATCGGGACTCCTGAGCCGGCGCAAGCGTGCGCCGTCGAGTTGCAAAAACACTACGGCGGCCGTTCCGACGCGTCGCGCGCAGGCATTGCGCAGCCGGAAACAGACCATTTCGTAGGGATTATTCCCGATTCGGCCGCGTCGCGCGACGCGGCGACCTACACTCGATGGACGCCCCCGCGCAGCGCGCCGGCCGGGCGGCGCAGGCACGCGAATCCGCACGGCGCACGCGAACCAGGAGACGTCCGCCATGAGCTGGACCCGCGAGCAACGCAACGTCACGATCGCCGCCTATCTTGGCTGGACGCTCGATGCATTCGATTTCTTCCTGATGGTCTTCGTGCTGAAGGACATCGCGGCCGAGTTCAATTTTCGACCATCCCGGCCGTTGCGTTCGCACTGACGCTGACGCTCGCGATGCGCCCGCTCGGCGCGCTGATCTTCGGCCGGCTCGCCGACCGCTACGGCCGCCGCCCGACGCTGATGATCAACATCGCGTGCTACTCGCTGCTCGAGCTCGCGTCCGGCTTCGCGCCGAGCCTGGCCGCGCTGCTCGTGATGCGCGCGCTGTTCGGCGTCGCGATGGGCGGCGAATGGGGCGTCGGTTCCGCGCTGACGATGGAGACCGTGCCGACCCATGCGCGCGGCGCGGTGTCGGGGCTGCTGCAGGCCGGCTACCCGAGCGGCTACCTGCTCGCGTCGGTCGTGTTCGGCATCCTCTACCAAACCATCGGCTGGCGCGGGATGTTCATGGTCGGTGTGCTGCCGGCGCTGCTCGTGCTGTACGTGCGCACGAGCGTGCCCGAATCGCCGGCCTGGAAGCAGATGGAGCAGCGCCCTCGCCCGCGTCTTTCGACCACGCTGCAGCAGAACTGGAAGCTCGCGATCTACGCGGTCGTGCTGATGACCGCGTTCAACTTCTTCTCGCACGGCACGCAGGACCTGTATCCGACCTTCCTGCGCGAGCAGCACCATTTCGATCCGCACACCGTGTCGTGGATCACGATCGTGCTGAACATCGGCGCGATCGTCGGCGGGCTGACCTTCGGCGCGGCCTCCGAGAAGTTCGGCCGGCGCCGCACGATTCTCGTCGCCGCGCTGATCGCGCTGCCGGTGCTGCCGCTGTGGGCCTACTCGAGCGGCCCGCTCGCGCTCGCCGCCGGCGCGTTCCTGATGCAGATCTCGGTCCAGGGCGCATGGGGCATCATTCCGGTCCACCTGAACGAGATTTCTCCCGACGAAATCCGCGCAACGTTCCCCGGCTTCGTGTACCAGCTCGGCAACCTGCTCGCGTCCGGCAACGCGACGATGCAGGCGTCGGTCGCGGTCTCGCACGGCAACAACTACAGCTTCGCGCTCGCGCTCGTGTGCGGCACCGTCGCGATCGTGATCGCAGTCCTGATCATGTTCAGCCCGGAACGACGGGGCGTCGACATGACGCAATCCGTCAATACGCGTAGCGCCGTCGGCTGAGCGGGCGGGATGACGCGACGCACCATGCCGCGCGGCCCGGCCTGCGGAGGCCGCGCGGCGATCTTGCCGCACCTGCACATCGATCTAGAGGTTTCTGTCCAGATTCAGCGCTTGCCCGCGCGGCCCACGCCTTTTTATCTTAATAAAAACGCTTGTTTGAATTACAAATTCGAATCGCCGGTTCGCGTCCGCGCGATCGGCATGGGAGGCGGAACATGGCAGCGGGTCAGGTGGGACGGCCGTCCGCGGGGCGGCCGTCCGGCAACCGGCAAACCGGCGGAACGAAGGCGCGCATCCTCGATGCGGCCGAGGATCTGTTCGTCGAGCACGGCTTCGAGGCAATGTCGATGCGGCAGATCACGTCGCGCGCGGCAGTCAATCTCGCGGCGGTCAACTATCACTTCGGCAGCAAGGAGGCGCTGATCCACGCGATGCTGTCGCGGCGGCTCGATCAGCTCAACCAGGAGCGGCTGCGCATTCTCGATCACTTCGACGCGCAGCTCGGCGCGCACGTCACGTGCGAGCACGTGCTCGGCGCGATGTTCATCCCCGCGCTGAAGGCATCGCGCGATCCGGAGCGCGGCGGCCGCGCATTCCTGCGGCTGATCGGCCGCGCGTACACCGACCCTTCGCCGTTCGTGCGCAACTTCCTGACCGCGCACTACGCGAGCGTCGCGGTCCGCTTCTTCGACGCGTTCCAGCGCGCGCTGCCGAACCTGCCGCGCGCGGAGCTCGGCTGGCGGCTGCACTTCGCGATCGGCGCGCTGTCCGGCGCGCTCGCGGGCGCCGAGACCGAGAGCCTGATCGACGAGTTCTCGCAAGGCCGCAAGATGAACGACGTGCAGATGATCGCGCGGCTGTCGTCGCTGATTGTCGCCGCGCTGAAGGCGCCGCTGCCCGACAGCGCGCAGCTCGCGATCTTCGCGGCGGTGCTCGACGACGCGGGCGCGAACGACCTCGTGCCCGCGGCGCCCTCGGTGCCGGTCACGCCGGTCGCGCCCGCCGACACGCCGGCCGACGACACGACGCTGCATCACGCAACCTGACGGCGGCCGCGTTGCGCGGCTGCCGCTCGCGGCCGCGCCGCACGACGTCCGCCTTGCCCTCGAGATCAAGATCCAGGAGCCCCCCATGCCCTCTCCCGCAGCGCCGGCCGCCACGCAGACGCCGCCGAACACCGACGGCATCTGGTACGCGTCGTATCCGCCCGGCGTGCCGCACGAGATCGACGTCACGCGATACGCGTCGCTCGTGCAGTTCTTCGACGAATGCACGACGCAGTTCGCCGACCGCGTCGCGTACGTGAGCGCCGGCGCGTCGATGACTTATGGCGCGCTCGCGCGGAAGGTCGCGGCATTCGCGTCGTACCTGCAGGGCCTCGGCGTGAAGCCCGGCGACCGCGTCGCGATCATGCTGCCGAACACGTTCCAGTACCCGGTCGCGCTGTTCGGCACGCTGAAGGCCGGCGCGATCGTCGTCAACGTCAATCCGCTGTACACGGTGCGCGAGCTCGCGCATCAGCTGCAGGACAGCGGCGCGCAGACGATCGTCGTGTTCGAGAACTTCGCGCGCACGCTGCAGGATGCGCTGCCGCAAACGCAAGTGAAGAACGTGGTCGTCACCGCGCTCGGCGACCTGCTCGGCGACGGCCTGAACCTGAAGGGCCGGCTCATCAACTTCGTGCTGAAGCACGTGAAGAAGCTCGTCCCGGCCTACCACCTGCCGCAGGCCGTGCGGCTGCGCGCGGCGCTCGCGCTCGGCGCGCGCGGCAAGCCGCGGCCCGTGCCGCTGACGCGCGACGATCTCGCGTTCCTGCAGTACACGGGCGGCACGACGGGCGTCGCGAAAGGCGCGATGCTCACGCACGGCAACCTGATCGCGAACCTGCTGCAGGCGAAGGCGTGGATCGCCGATCAGGTGACGGGCGACATCGAGACGGTGCTCACGCCGCTGCCGCTTTATCACATCTATTCGCTGACCGTGAACGCGTTCATCTTCATGGGCCTCGGCGGGCGCAACATCCTGATCGCGAACCCGCGCGACACGAAGATGGTGATGAAGATCATCCGTCACGAGACCTTCACGGGGATCACCGGCATCAACACGCTGTACAACGCGTTCCTCGACAACGAGGAATTCCGCAACCGCGACTTCTCGAAGCTCAAGCTCGCGATGGCGGGCGGCATGGCGATGCAGCGCGCGGTCGCGGAACGCTTCCAGCAGGTGACAGGGCGGCCGGTGATCGAGGGCTACGGGCTCACCGAATGCTCGCCGATCGTCACGATGAACCCGGTGAACCTGCAGGACATGGCCGCATTCAGCGGCTCGATCGGCCTGCCCGCGCCGTCGACCGCCGTGCGCCTGCGGCGCGAGGACGGCACCTGGGCCGGCATCGGCGAGCCGGGCGAGCTGTGCGTGCACGGTCCGCAGGTGATGCGCGGCTACTGGCAGCGCCCCGAGGAAACCGCGAAGGTGATCGACGCCGACGGCTGGCTCGGCACCGGCGACATCGGCGTGATGGACGAGCGCGGCTTCGTGCGGCTGATCGACCGCAAGAAGGACATGATCCTCGTGTCGGGCTTCAACGTGTATCCGAACGAGATCGAGGAAGTGCTGGTGATGCACCCGGGCATCAGCGAGGCCGCCGCGATCGGCATTCCCGACGAGGTGCACGGCGAGCGGATCAAGGTGTTCGTCGTCCGGCGCGACCCGGCGCTGACCGCCGACGACGTGCTCGCGCACTGCCGCAAGAACCTGACCGGCTACAAGATGCCGAAGCTCGTCGAGTTCCGCGATGCGCTGCCGCAGACCAACGTCGGCAAGATCCTGCGCCGCGCGCTGCGCGACGAGGAGCTCGCGAAGCTCGAGGCCGCGAAACAACGCTGAACGATGGCTCGCCCCCGGAGACGCCGCCGATGAACCCACGAACGATGCGCCACGCCGCGCATGCGGCCGCCGCCGTCGCATGCATGCTGACGCTGGCACCGCCGCACGCACAGGAAACGGCCGCCGCCCGCGCGCCCGCGGCCACGACGCTGCCGGCCGAGCTCGACAAGGTCACGCACGAACCGGCTGCGCAGCAGGCACGCTGGCTGCGCGCGGCCGCGCAGCGCGGCACGCTCGCGCAACTCGACGACGCGACGCTCACCGCGCTGTTCAACGCGCTCGATCCGCTCGCGGTGCCGCTCTATGTCGGTCATGGCCCGAATGGCTATCCGTCGTACCAGTTCACGATGGCGCGGCAGGAACGCATCAACGGCAAGTGGCCCGACACGCCCGACCGCATGCTCGTGAAGACGACGCGCGAGCCGTTGCGCGTGTACGCGAAATGGCTGCCGGGCGGCGCGCATGCGGGACAGGAAACGATCTACGACACGACGCTGCGCAAGGACGAGATGTACGGCCATCTCGGCGGGCTGCTCGGCAAGATTCCGCTGTGGACGGCGCTCGACGGCGCGCTGGCGCGCGCCCAGTCGAATCACCAGGTGAAGGATCTCGGCACCGAGTTCATCGCGAACCAGTACCTGAGCGAAGCCAGGAAATACCAGGAGGCCGGTGTCCAGCGGCCGACCCACGTCGAAGCGAAAACCATCGGAGGCGTACGCGTGGTCGCCCTCACCTACGAAACGCCGACCGGCCGCCCGCAGTTCTATGCGAAGAAGGAAGTGCTGGGGCTCGATCTG
Source organism: Burkholderia ubonensis (assembly GCF_001718695.1). Classification (NCBI taxonomy): domain Bacteria; kingdom Pseudomonadati; phylum Pseudomonadota; class Betaproteobacteria; order Burkholderiales; family Burkholderiaceae; genus Burkholderia; species Burkholderia ubonensis. The sequence continues at coordinate 977,146 of NZ_CP013420.1, forward strand.
CACGAGCCGTGGTGCCGTACCGTCGAATCCTGTGACAACGACGGACGGCTGTTCGAGCGGATCGTCATCGAGAAGATCGCGCCGACGTCGTTCGACGAAGCCGCGTTCGATCCGAAGAATCCGGCTTACGCGTTCTGAGCGTCAGGCGCGCCGCGCCGCGCGCCGTGCTCAATCGTCATCGTCGTCGTGGTGCTTGTGCCAGTGCTTGTAGTAGTGCTTGCGCCACTTGCGGTAGCGGTCGTCGTCGTCATCGCCGTAGTAGCCGTACCCGTAGCCCGGATACGCGACCACCGCCGGCTGCGGCGCGACATAGACCGGCGCCGGCTCGACATAGACCGGCGCGACCGGCACGCCGATCCCGACGGACAGGTCGACGTGCCCCGCCATTGCACTGCCGGACGCGACCAATGCCGCGCCGCCGAGCCACACCGCCAAGCCCCTCTTGTTCATGTTTCGTTCCATGTTGCGCCGGCCTGCCCGGCATTCGCCGCGACTGTAATCCGGACGCACACGACGAGGTGCAACGGCGCTGCGAGAGTCGTAACGCGACGTAACAAAACGGCGCTGGCCGTCTGGCCGAATCGCGGAAATGCCCGGAACCGTCTATAGTGGGTTACGGTTCGACACAATCGTGAGCGCGCGCATCGGGATCGAACAGGGTAGAATCCCGCATAAATACCTTGTGGATTCCACGCCACACACACGCACAACATACTTCTGACGCAGGCTCCTGCCGCATCTCAATGGCCAATCCCGCAGAATCCCATCCGCAAAACGACTTCATCAATTCCGCGCGCAAGGAACGTAAGCGCGTTGAAATCTATCTCGTCAACGGCATTCGCCTGACGGGATGCATCGAGTCGTTCGACCAGTACCTGGTGATGCTGCGCACCCCCGTGGGTTTGCAGGGCATCTACAAGCGTGCGATTTCCACCATCCAGCTCGACACCGGCGGTTCGCGCCCCGGCGGCGGCGGCCCGCGCGGCCCGCGCCCGGGCGGCGGCGGGCGTCCCGGCGGCCGTGAAGGCGGCGGACACAGCCCGTACGGCTCGCACGGCGGCTCCCGCGAATCGCGCGGCGACGGCGGCTACGGCTCGCGTGAACCGCGCGAGGGCTACGGTTCCCGCGAACCGCGCGAAGGATACGGCTCGCGTGAGCCGCGGGAAGGCTACGGCGCACCGCGCGAAAGCTACGGCGCGCCGCGCGATACCAGCGACGCACCGGGCAGCAGCGCGCCGTCCGATTCACGTGGCGGCACCGGGCCGGTGATCGTCACCCGCCGCCGCCGGATCGTGCCGGACGGCCAGTAAAACAAAAGGGCAAGCCAAACGGCTTGCCCTTTTTGCTGGTAGGCCGGCGCGGCATGTCGCCGCACCGCGCACCCCATGACCGCTCAGTGTGCCGTCGACGGCAAGCCCGCATTGGCCTCACGCTGCAGCGCGCGCACCTGCTTCTGCAACGCGCGCAACTGACCCTGAAGCTGCGCCTGCTGCGTCTGCAACGCCGCCGTTTCGTCGCGTACGTTCTTCTGGTGATCGGCGACCGCGGCCTGCTGCTCGTGCGCGATCGACAGGTCGGCTTGCAGGCGACGTGCGCGGTCCTGCGTGGCCTGAATCTGCCGGTCGGTTTGCGCCTTCTGCGATTCGAGCTTCGCCGCGCGCAGTTCGTTGACGGCCAGATGCTCGGCCTGCCGCGAGAAATCGCGGTAGACCGCCTCCGCCCGCACCTCGTTGTAGGTCTTGATCACGCGCCAGAACGCCTTCTGCTGGAACAGCGCGACGAAATACGCGCCGTCCTTCACGTTGAACAGCAGGCTCGCGCCATAGCTGCCGTTGTAGTTCGTGCGCATTTCCGTCAGCGTGTGCGCCTGGATCTGGCGCTGCAGCTCATCCACCGTGCTCGGACCGGTCGTATCGCCGGCCTGAATCGGCGTTTGCGCCTGCGCATCGAGCGCCGGAATCGCCGCGACCGGCGCCGACGCCTGCTGCACCGCCGATGCCGCATCGGCTGCCAATCCCTGCGCGTACACGCCCTGCATGCCTCCCATCATGGCGAACAGCACGCATGCCCGCCCCAACCCCGTCATCTGGCTCATGAAATGTTATTCCCGCTCCGAGTCGTTGTAATTCTGCGGGGCATTATCTCATTATTTACTCACTATCGCGGGTCTCGGGCTCCTCGTCGAAGATCTGGTATTTGCGCATTTTTTCCCACAGCACCTTGCGGCTGATGCCGAGCTGCTGCGCGGTGTCCTGGCGGCGCCAGCCGTTCGCGTCGAGCGCGGCGATCACGCGGCTGCGCTCGCTCATGTCCCACTTGCTGCGGTCGACGAACACCTCGGCCGCGCTCTCCGCCGGCACCGGCTGCGCGGCGCTGCGCGCATGCGCGACCAGGCGCTGCAGCCGCGCGGCGTCCCAGCCGCCCGTCTGCCGCACCGTCACGCCGACGCGCTCGGCGAGATTGCGCAGTTCGCGCACGTTGCCGGGGAAATAGCTGTCGGCGACGGCGTCCGCGAGCCAGTACGGCAGGTCGGGCAGCTGCGCGAGCTTCTCGCCGCCGACCACCTGCGCGACGAACGACTTGAACAGCGCGATCTTGTCGACCGCGCCCCGCTCCTCGAGCGACGGGATGCTCAGCTCGATCACCGCGAGCCGGTAATACAGGTCCGCGCGGAACAGCCCCTCCTTGACGAGCTGCGGCAGCTTCTTGTTGCTCGCGGCGACGAGGCGGAAATCGACCTTGATCGGCGACGTCGCGCCGACACGCAGCACCGCGCCGTCCTCGAGCACGCGCAGCAGCTTGACCTGCTGGTAGAGCGGCAGGTCGCCGACCTCGTCGAGAAACAGCGTGCCGCCCGCGGCCTGCTCGAAATACCCTTTATGCGCAACAACCGCGCCGGTGAACGAGCCTTTCGCGTGGCCGAAGAACAGCGATTCGAACAGGCCGTCCGGAATCGCGCCGCAGTTGACGGGCACGAATTCGCCGAGCCGGTAGCGCGAGTGCTTCTCGTGCAGCAGTTGCGCGATGCGTTCCTTGCCGACGCCGGTTTCGCCATGCAGCAGCACGTTGGTGTCGCAGTCGGCGAACGTGTCGACTTCGCGCAGCAGCGCCTGCATCGATTCCGAGTGGGCGACGAGCTCGGACGGCTGCAGCGTCTGCGCGGCGTGCGCGCGCAGCTGCGTGACGAGCTTGCCGACCATCCCGCGCAGTTCCGCGCAGGTGAAGTCGAGCGGCAGGATGTGCGAATACTCGGGCGGATACTGCGACGCGTCGTGGTCGCGCGCGGCGCCGACCCAGACGACCGGCATGCCGATGTTGGCCTGCCAGTCGCGCAGGAACGCGGCGCCGGTCTCGATCATCGTCACGCTGATGATCGCCAGCGACGGGCGCATCGCGGCGCGCTCGGGCGACAGTTCCGCGTTGTCGGCGCGGATCACTTCGACGTCGAAACTCGCCATGCACCGGGCGACGCGGTCGACGATGTCCGCCTTGCCTTCCCAGACGTACAGGTCGAGCTCTTCGATTGCGGGCGTGGTTCTCATGATTCAGTACGGCTACGGTTATGGACGGAAGATGCGGCATCGCAGGTCGGTCGCAGGCGACGGCCGGCCGCGCCGGCCGCCCTCCCGCTGCGCACGAACGCTGCGGGCTTCATTGCACGAGCATCGGATTGCCGCATTTGATCGAGTCCGGTGTATTGGTGACATAGGCGTTCCCGAGACTCAGGCCCAGCAGGCCGGTGACCGAAGTCAGCAGCGAGTCGACGGGTTGCAGGAGCATCGGAACGAGCGTACTGCCCAACGCCGACAGCAGCGGCCCCAGCACGACGTTGAGTATCGGAGTCGTTACGTCGCCCAGTAATTTCAGCAACCCGCCGTTGGCCGTCAGCTGCACCGACAGACCGCTGTTGAGCGCGCTCTGAACCGTGGGGGACAAAAGCTGGTCGGTGCCGGCGCTCAGCGTGTACGGCGACGATGGCGTGCCGGGATACGTGAACACCAGCGGCGTCGGACTTTGATTCGCGACGGGGATCGTCAACTGTCCCGGCGTGAGATTGATGTTGACCGAGATCTCGGTCAGGTCGAGCGCGCCCAGCGTCAGCACGTCGACCAACGTCGTCAGGCCGGAGATCAATCCGCCTAGATTGAGCAGGTTCAGCAAGCTCTGCAGATTGACCGATACCAGCGTGATCGGCGTCGCACTGCCGCTCGCCGTATATCCGCTCGGCGCCTTCAGGTTGATCGGGGTGTTCGCCGAGCCGCCGAGATAGACGGCAAGTAACCCGGTCTGCACGTTTACCGTCGCGCTCTTCGTGCCGTTCGCGGAGCAGGTGACGGATGCGAGCCCGGCCGTCGCCGGAGCGACATAAGCGGTAACGGGCAGTTGAACGGCTGCCAACGGCGTCGCCTTGCCTGACGGACATGTGCCACCCGGAAAGACGAGCGAACCGTTCGAACACGTCGACAGCAGCGAAATCGACATATTCAGGAACACGTTGCCCTGCGCGGTCGACGTATTGGTCACGCAGTCCGACGTCCCGCAATTGGATGGCCCGGGCGGGCCGCTCGCCGTGGAAGGCGGCATTCCGGTCAGCGCCACCGAACCCGTCACCGTCGCATTCAGCAGCGGTGCCAGTGCGGTCGGCGTCTGGACCATGATGCTCGGAATGGATACGGCGTTCGTGCCGTTCGCGACCTGAAGTGCGGTCGACAGCAAACCGAACGCGTTGACGCTCGCATCGACCGCGGAGCTTCCCGTTGCAGTGGCAACCGACACCAGCTGATTCAGTGCGATCGTGGGGCCGCCGCATGCGCCCGCGCTGCACAGTCCGGCCGTGATTGCATTCAGCACGTTCAGCTTGACGCTGGCGACGTTCTGCTGCGTCGCCGCCTGAATCATCGCATTCGCAAGCTGCCCCAGCGTCACCGTGCCGTTGAGCACCGACGTGCTGGAGCCGACCGGCAGATTGGCGAGAATGCCGGCGAGCTTCAGGTTGACCTGCGCCAACCCCTGATAATCGACCGCGTTGAGCGTCAACGCATTCGGCGACCCCGTCAGCAATTGAAGCAACTGGTTCGCGAGGCCGCCGTTCAACGACGCAAGCGACGAGGACAGCGTGAAGGTGTCCGTCGGCGTGCTCTTCGCGATCGCCGATGCGCTGATCGTCGTTCCACTGCGGAAAAATCCGGTCACCGGCTCGGAGACGGTCACGCATACGGCATTGGCCGACTGGCCGTTTGCAGTTCCCGCCTGCAGCCCGCCGCATTGCCCGGCGGTCGGATCCCCGGCAGTCGGTGTAAACAGCGCGCTGCCACTACTCGACTGAGGCGCTGTCCAGACACCGCACGTCACGGACAGCGTCGCGTTCGCCGGCACCGCATTCGCAGTGGGGTTCGCGACTTGCTGGGCGGCGGTCTTTGCCGCCGTGCACGTCGAGTCGGCGCTCGCCTTCATGACGGACGACAGCGCGGCCAGGTCTGCGGCCGCCTGCATATGGCGTCGTTCCGAATAAAACCGGCCGATATCGATGCCGCTCAACACGATGACGGCCACCGACAGCCAGATCGCCGCCATGATCGCAATGGAGCCGCGCTGGCGGCGCTGCGCGAGCCAGCCGGAGCCGCGGCGCCGTGCCATTCGTGATTGATCTGCGCGCATCGCCACTCGCTTACTGCGCACCCTGCCCGCTGCCCGACATCCCGCCGGACGCGCCGAGTTGCGTGCTCATCGACTCGGGAATCTTGTTCTTGAATGAATCGAGATAGCGCTGGTAGACCAGCGACGCAACGTCGCCGAGCAACGGTTGCGTCGGCGCTGCAGCGCGGTTCTGCGCCTGCAGCGTCAGCCAGTCCCGTGTCGAACGTCCGACGACGGATGCATCGGGCGCCGCATCCTGCTGCTGTGCGTGTGCGCCGACCGGACCGAGCGTGATGCACGCGATCGCAGCCAACGCCGCATGCCGGCCGGACCACATGTTTCGATGACGATTGTTGTTCATGTCGTTCCCCGCCTGTCTGTTCATTGTGCAAACCGTTGCAACAGCGGCACGGTCTGGTCATAGCCGACATTGTTTGCCATCGGCGTGATGGGGGCAGTCGCAGCGCGGCGCGACACCACCGGCGGCGTCGCAACCGCGCGCTGCTGCGCGCGTGCGGCAGCTGCGATTTTCGCCGCATCGCTGCTAATGTCCTTGCGGATCCCGGCCGGCATACGCTGCTGATTCATCAGCCGTTGCGCGTCCTGGGTGCGGCCGGCGGCAAGCAGATACAGCGCGAGGTTGCTGACGATCTTCGGATTGCGCTGATCGAGTTCCGCCGCCTTCATCAATGGGACCCGCGCGCCGACCACGTCCCCGTTGCGCAATTTCGCGTACGCGAGATCGGACAGCATCGACGCATCGGTCGGCGCCAGGTCGGCAGCCTGCGTGAGCGCCTCTACCGCGCGACCGAAATCTCCGGCCGCTCCGGCGATCAGCCCGAGCCCGCGATACCCGCGCGCGGCGAGCGGCGTGTTCAGCAATTGCGTATAGACGGCCGCGCTCGCAGCCGGCTGGTCGGTCATGCGCAGCGCGTCGGCGCGCAGCAACGTCGACTCCGGCGACGCGCCGTACTGCTTCTCGTACGCGTCGATGTGCGCGAGCGACGCGTAATACAGGCCCTGCGCCTGCATCCGCTCGATCAGCCCGAGATACATCGCGGGCGTATCGGGCACCGCTTGCTTCTGGTCCGCGGCCTGGATCAACGCCGCACGTTCGGTCTGCGCGCCGACACCGTACCCGCTCTCCTTGGTCGCGCACGCAACGAGCATCAATGCCATCGTCGCCATGCCGACCTGCTTTGCCATCCTGCCGATCCGCTTCATCGTCCTTCCTTTCGTCCGTCAATGATGCACGGCCAGCGCGCGCATCACGGCCAACAATCCCGGCCCGGCCGTCACGATCAGCAGCGCCGGCAGCAGCGTGACGATCATGACGCCCGTCATCTTCACCGTCAGGCGGCCGATGCGCTCGCGCAGCATCGCGCGGCGCGCCTCGCGCAGCCGGTCGCCGAACTGCTTGAGCGGCTCCTGCACCGCGCCGCCGTGCTTGTCGACCTGGATCATCAGGCGCACGATCGCGCGCAGGTCCTCGTTGTCGAAGCCCGACGCCAGCCGCTGCAGCGATTGCTCGCGCGTGCGGCCGGCCGCGAACTGCCGCTGCGCGATGCCCATCTCCGACGACAGCACCGGCATCATCCCCCTGAAATCGTTCGTCACGACCTGCAGGCTCTGGTCGAGCGACAGGCCGACGCCCTGCAGCAGCCGCAGCATGTCGACCAGCAGCGGCAGCTCGTCGATCACGCTCTGGCGTCGCGCGGCCGCACGACGCTGTACGTAGAGTTTCGGCAGCATGAAACCGACCGAAAAAGCGGCAAACATGCCGATCGTCCAGTACCCGCCTTTCATTCTGCCGCTCGCCAGTATTGCGAACAGCAGCGGCACCGTGATCCCGCAAACGATCCGCGCGCTCAGGAACAGCCCGCGCGTGCGCGCGTCGACATAACCGCACTGTTCGAGCAGCCGGCGGTCCTCGTCGGCGACGATGTGCCGGCCGAACCCCGTATCGAGCAAGCGCATTCCTGCCGCCGCCAAGCGCGACAACATGCGCTCGATACGCTCGCGGCCGCGTGCTACCTGTTGCGCGCCCGCGCCGTCGTCCGGCGCGGCGCGCGTCCTGGCGGCCTCCAACGCCGCCATGCGCCGCTCGAGCGCATCTGCAAGCGCACGCTCCGCGCGCGAGGCCGCACTCGCACGCAGCAATGCCGCCATGCCGAGCAACAGCACGCCGAGTGCGCCAAGCGCGAGAGCTATTGATCCGATTTGAGCTGCCGTCATCGCGTCACCTGAGCCTAGCCATTCGGTACAACCACAGACTGCCGGCCACCTGTGCCAGAAATGCGAGCATCAGAAGCGTGCGACCGCTCGGATCGTTCCACATGCCCTCCAGGTATCTCGGATTGGTCATCACGACAAAGCTGCCGATCGCGATCGGCAGCATCACCAGCACCCAGGCCGACAGCCGCGTCTCCGACGACATCGCCACCAGTTCGCGCTCCGCCTGCTCGAGATCGCGCATGAACACCGCCATGCGTTCGAGCATCACGTCGGCGCGGCCGCCGTAGCGCACCGACAGCCGCAGCACCGACCCGACCAGTTCGAACTCCCGCGTGTGATAGACCTTCGCGATATGCACCATCGCGCGATCGATCTCGACGCCCGTGCGCAGCATCCGCGACACCACGTCGAGGCAGCCGCGCAACGGCGCCTCGGTCGTCAGCAGCGCGGCCTGGAACGCGGCCGGCACGCTGTTGCCGAGCGTCACGAGACGCACGATCCCGTCGAGGAACGACGGCAGCTGCCGGACGATCTTCAGCCGTCGCCGCTGGATGCGCGATGCCAGCCAGACGCCGAACATCGCGCCGCCGCACACGAGCGCCGCCAGACCGGCGAGCACGCCGGCGCGATGGGTCGCGAGCCCGGCGATCGCCAGCAGCACGGCCAGCGCACCGATCGCCTTGCCGCGAGCGCCTTCGATGCCCGCGCGGTTGACGAGATTGGCGAGGTACTCGGCGGCCGACGCATACCACTGCACCCAGAAGGCCTCGGCCATCGCGCCGCGCGCGACACCGGACGGCGACGCGGTGCGCGCGCCGGCAGATGCCGCCGCCGGCTGCGCCGGCGCGCGCGCGGCCGGCTCGAGCCGGCTGTCGATGAAGCGCTTCGCGTCCGTTCGCACGCGCCGGGTTTCTGCATGTCGCCACAGCATCAATGCCGATGCCACGCACAGCATCGCGACCGCGAGCACCCAGACCATCGCGCTATACATTGAAGCCCCCGCCCCGACCGAATCCGCCACCGCCGAACCCGCCGCCGAATCCACCGCCCGCCGCGCCGCCCGACAGCGTCTGGCGGAAGCGCGCGAGCTTCGGCGAATGCGGGTGGATGCCGAGCGATTCCCAGTGGTCGACTTCGTCGCCTTCGGGCGTCACGCGCGCTTCGTAGCGGTACAGCTCCTGCGTCGCGATGATGTTGTCCGACAGCCCCGTGACCTCTGTGATCGACAGGATTCGCCGCCGCCCGCTCGACAGCCGGCCGATCTGCACGATGAAGTCGATCGCGTTCGCGATCTGCCGGCGCAGGCTCGATTCGGTGCCCTGGAACCCGGCGAAACCGGCCAGCATCTCGAGACGGTACAGGCACTCGCGCGGCGAGCTCGCGTGCACGGTGCCCATCGAGCCGTCGTGCCCGGTGTTCATCGCCTGCAGCATCTCGAGCACTTCGCCGCCGCGCACTTCGCCGACGATGATGCGGTCCGGCCGCATCCGCAATGTGTTGCGCAGCAGGTCGCGGATCGTCACGACGCCGGTGCCGTCGAAGCCGCCCGGCCGGCTCTCGAGCCGCACCACGTGCGGGTGGTTCAGCGACAGCTCGGCCGTGTCCTCGATCGTGACGACGCGCTCGGGCTCGGGAATGTGGAACGCGAGCGCGTTGAGCAGCGACGTCTTGCCGGAGCTCGTGCCGCCCGATACGAGGATGTTGCAGCGCGCCTCTACCGCGGCCTCGAGCAGCGCGCCGAGCTCCTCGTTGAAGGTGCTGTTGGCGAGCAGGTCGGCCGGCTTCAGCGGGTCCTTGCGGAACTTGCGGATCGACACCACCGGACCGTCGATCGACAGCGGCTCGATCACGACGTTCACGCGCCCGCCGTCCGGCAGCCGCGCATCGACCATCGGATTCGATTCGTCGAGGCGGCGGCCGATCGGCGCGAGGATGCGCCGCACGATCCGCAGCAGGTGCGCGTTGTCGGTGAAGCGCACCGGCAGCTTCGCCAGCACGCCGTGGCGCGACACGTAGATGTCCTTGTAGCCGTTGATGAGGATGTCCTCGACGTGCGGATCGGCGAGCAGGTCCTCGATCGGCCCGAAGCCGGCGAGCTCCTTCGTCAGCGCCTCCGCGATCGTGCGCACCTCGTTCTCGTTGAGCGGGATGCGGCGCAGGCGCACGAAGCTGTCGATCTCCAGGTCGACGAACTGGTTGATCGCCTGCCGCGACCAGCGTCCGAATTCGGCGCCCAGCTCCTCGATCCGCGTGAGCAGATGCTCGTGCGCGGCATCCTTGATGTCGTGGAATTGCTGCGTCTGGGAGAACGGCGCGGCGCCGTCGGCGAATTGAATGTCGTGTGCCATCGCTTACGATCGCCTGGACGAAGGTTGAATGAAGCGCTTGAGCGCGGAAAGACCCGACGCGGCGCGCGGTGCGGCGGCGGCGCCCGCGAGCCGCTCGGCGAGCGGCTCGAGCGCGCGCACGTACGGATCGCGCTCCGCCGTGTCGACGATGAGCCGGCCCTGGTTCGCCGCCTGGCCGATCGGCACGCGGCGCGCGGGCAGCGTCGCCAGCAGCGCGACGCCGAGACGGTCGGCGATCTGGGTCGGCGTCAGGCTGAGCGCCGGGTCGTACTGGTTGACGACGAGCCGCATCTTGCCGCTGTCGACGCCCGCATCGCGCAGCCCCTCGAGCAGGTCGACCGCCGACACGATCGACGCGACGTTTTGGTCGCAGACGAGCCACGCCTCGTCGGACGCCGCCGCGATCTGCGCGACGAATTCCCGGTTCGAGAACCCGCCGAGATCGACGAGCTGCTGGTCGAAGAATGCGCGCAGCCGGTTCAGCAGGCCGACGCACGACGCGTACGACACCTCGCGCAGGTCCGCGAGGTTCGGCGGCAGCGTCGTCAGCGCGACGCCGCTCGCATGGCGGGTCAGCGCGGTATTGACGAACGTGCGGTCGATGCGGCGCAGGTTGCGCACGGCCTCGACGAAGTGGAACTCGCAGCGCGTGTTGAGGAACAGCGCGCTGTCGCCGGTGGGCAGCCCGAGGTCGACGAGCGCGGTCTGCCGGCCGCGCGACGCGGCGGCGCCGCCGCTTGATGCACCGCTTGATGCACCGAATGCGGCGCCGTCTGCCGCGCCCGCCGACCCGCGCTTGTGCAGCCAGACCGCCAGGTTCGCCGCCAGCGTGCTCACGCCCATTCCGGCGCGCGCGCCGAGCAGCGCGACCAGCTTGCCGTGACGGTTCGCCGGCTCGCCGCCGCCGGCGTGCTCGAGCAGCCCGCGCGTGATGCGCAGCGCGTCTTCCGCGGCGCCGGACACGTCGATGAAGTCGCGCACGCCCGCCCGCAACGCGGCGAGCGCGCTTTCCGGTTCGGCGAGCATGCCGAGCGCGACGACCGGCAGCCCCGGATGCGCGACGCGCACCGCGGCGGCCGCCGCGCTCGCCGCCGCCTGCGCGCCGGAGAAATCGATGAAGACGATCGCGGGATTGAGCCCTGCGATGCGCTGTGCAAGCGCGGCCGGATCGAGCGGCGCGGCCTCCACCGCGCCGGCCGGCACCAGGGTCTCGCCGAGCCAGCCGATATGCCGGTCGTGCTGCGACGCGCATACGAAGTAATCGGTCACGGCGGGCTCAGCCAACGAATGGGTTCTCGCGTTCATGTGGGACATCCCCGGTCAGGCAGCGCGCGACGGCGCGCCCCGCGTTCATTTCGAAAACCCCGGCGCCGCGTCGGGCGATGCAATGCCGCCGAGGTACGACCGCCACACCGGGCCGTCGCGCTGCTCGGACAGCTCGCCCGGCGTGGCCGGCAGCGAGGCGCCCTTCGCGATCGGCGCGACGAGGTGCGGCGTCACGATGATGACCAGCTCCTTGTCGTTCTGCTGATAGTTGAGCGTCTTGAAGAACGCCCCGATGATCGGCAGGTCGCCGAGCACCGGCACCTTGTTGACGTTCGACATCGTCTCGCGATCGATCAGGCCGCCGATCACGAAGCTCTCGCCGTCGCCGAGCTCGACCGTCGTATCGGCGCGGCGCGTCGTGATCGCGGGCACCGCGACGCTGTTGATCGTCACGCCGTGCAGGAAATCGAGCTGGCTCGATTCGGGCGCGACCTTCAGCGCGATGCGGCGCGGGCTCAGCACCGTCGGCGTGAGCGTCAGGCCGACGCCGTACTGCTTCCACTGGATCGCCGTCGAGCCGAGCGCCTGCGGCACCGGCACCGGGATCTCGCCGCCCGCGAGGAAGCTCGCGCTCTGGCCCGACAGCGCGACGAGCGTCGGCTGCGCGAGCACCCGCGCGAGATTGTTCGCTTCGAGAATCGACAGGTTCGCGAAGATGCCGTGCCCGGCCGCGTTCACGACCAGGTTGAAGGCGGACGCAACGGGTGCGCCGAGCGTCGGGATATAGGCCGCCGTACCGGGACCGGACCCGCCGTTGTACGACTGCACGCCGCCCGGCGAGAACGAGCCGAACGCAAAGCCGTTGCTCTGCTTGAAGAAGTTCAGCCCGGCCTCCTTCAGCACCGAGCGGCTGAATTCGACGACGCGCACGTCCACTTGCACCACGTTCTTGCCGGCCAGCGTCGAACGATCGATCACCGCGCCCTTCGGGCTCATGTTCTTCGCGACGGCCACCGCGCGTTCGTGCGCATCGAGCGAGCCGGCCGTGCCGCGCAGCACCGACGTGCCGCCATAGGCCTTCACCTGCGGCGTCGACGCGTCGAGCACCGCGTGCGCGGCCGCGTCGACGACGTTGACGTTCCACACCATCGGCTCGTCGCGGCCGCGCTCCCACAGCATCACGTTCGTCGAGCCGGGCGCCTTCGCGACCAGCAGCACGGCGCCGGCGCGGCTGCCCTTCATGATCAGCACGTCGGCCACCGACGGATCGCCGACCGCGACCCGTTGCAGCGCGCGCCCGGCGGCGATCTGCCGTTGCGAGCCGACGGCGAGATCGATCGTCCCGCTCGCGCTTGCCATGGATGCGAAGGTCAGGGCCCACAGAGCCATCGCGAATGCAGTCAGGGTGTTTTTCATGGATTGTTGTACCGTGGCACGGCCATTACATGTCGTCGCTGATATCGATAGGAATCGATGCTGTTCAATACGCAACCGTTTCCGAGCGGCCGCCGCGTATCACTTCGATGCCGCCGCCGCTGCCCGTCGCCCCCGCGGCGGACCGCACGGCCGGCGGAAGGTGCGACGGCAGCGGCGGGACATTGACATTGGCCGCCGCGGCATTGCGCTGGGTGCCCGACAGCTGTTGCAGCGAGACGCCGGCAGCGGCCAGCGCCGACGGCGACAGCTTGTTGTCGGTGCGTACCGCGACGGTCTGCATCGCGAGCTCGTCGTCGCGCGGGTTGCGCAGCGCGAGCGTCAGGCGGCCGTTCGCCTCGGCCAGCGTGAGCGCGTCCACCTGCGCGGTCGGCACCGCGAGTACGGCGATGCGGGCGTTGCTCGGCTGGCCGTTGCTGCCGTTCGTGGTGCTGCCGCTGTCGCGCTCCGGCGTCGCATCGCCGAACGCCAGCACGCGCACCTTCGACAGCAGCAGGCGCGCCTGCGTCTGGGACACCTCGCCGTCGAACATCGCGCCGCCGCCCTCGCGCTTCAGGTTCAGGAACACGTCGACGAAGTTGCCGGGCCGCAGCCGGTTGCCGACGGCGTTGGTCTCGTCGACGCGCACCGCGACCGCGCGCTCGCCAGGCTGGATGTCTTCGGCGAGGCCGGAAACCAGCGCGTCGGGCGTGATCGGCGCGGATGCGGGGATGTCGCGGGCGGGGACACGGCCGACCACGGTGGCGGGATCGACCACCGCTCCTGTCGGTACCGATGCAATCGCCTGCAGTTTCACCGCGTCGGCGGCGATCGGCTGGCCCGCCGGCAGCGTGCGCGTCGCGATCACGACGGGTGCGGGATTGGCGGCGACCGCCGGTTGCGCGGGCACCGAATGAGACGCACTGCGTCCGAGCATCCATGCGTAGATGCCCAGCAGGACTGCGATCGCAATCAGCAGGCCGGCGATGATCTTCGTTACGTTATTGGCCATGTTGTCGTTTGGGGTGCCGGTATTGGGGCTGTGTCGATTATTTTGGTCAGGAACATCGTGCGTCGCGAAGCCGCCGCTTCACGACGCGGTCTTCATTGAAGCAGCGACTGCGAAATCTGGACTACTGCCGTACTGGTCAACGGCTGAGTGACAATGGTTCCGAGAAACGGCATGGTGGTCACCCACGCTCGAGGCGAATAACTCACCGTGACCGACAGGCAATACAGCGTCGCGTCGTACTTGCATGCCGGTGCCTGCACCGTGACGCTGGGCGCGCTGATATTCAGCCAGCCCACGACGGTCTGCGCGGCAGACTGCGCTTTCGACGTGCGGGTCGCGAGGTCCGGCGCGTAGTTCAGCGCCGCGCGTGCGCCTTCGCTCGCCGCGAACGTCAGGCTCTGCTGAATCACGAAAATCATGCCGAAGCAGATGATCGCGTAGCAGATCACGAAAAAAAGCGGAAAGATGATCGCGAATTCGACGGCGGTCGCCCCGCGCTGCCGCCGATATCGCGCCGGACGCCCCTGCCGCTTCATCGCACGCCTCCCGCCGTAGCGACACAGACGAGCCACAGCGCCGCGGGAATCGCGAGGCACGCCCCATAGGGCGTCGCGCGATACCGGCCCAGCGCCAGCGTCGGCGCACTGCGGCCGCGCAACGCGCGAAGCGGCGTGCGAGTCAACAACAGGACCGCAAGCGCATGCAGGCAAGCGACCAGGCTCGCCGCGATCCATAGCCACAATAGTCCGTGCACGCCACACCACGCACCGAGCGCGGCGAACACTTTGACGTCCGCCGCGCCCATCACGCGCGCAACGAAAAATGGCAAAAGGCACGCCATCCCGACGAGCATGCCGAGCAATGCGTGCAGCGGCGCTATGCCGAACGGACTGGCGCCACACAACGCGCTTGCGAATGCGGCAGCCATGCCGCCGAAGACGAGCGAATTCGGAATTCGTCGGTAGCGGATATCACTGGCCGCGACGAATATCGCCCAGGCCAGAAAAACCCCGATTGAAATGAAATATGCCATCGCGCCACGACCGATCGCGGATATGGATCAGACGGCTCGCACCAGCGAGCCGTCTGACATCGCGCCTAAAAACGACGATTGGGAATACTCAGCTGCCCAATTTGCATGCGGACGCAACGGTAGCGCTCGCGCCGCCAAGCGACGAGACACACGATCCGATCGATGTAAACATCGTGTTGAGATTGCCACCCAGCGACGACACGCCGGCGATGATGGCGACCGCGACTAGACCCGCAATCAACCCATATTCGATCGCGGTCACCCCGTCTTCCTCCTTGAGGAAGCGAATCATCATTGCTTTCATTTTATTTCCTCGTGCCTGTATGTACGTTCTTTGGCCTGTTATACGTTGTACATCCCCGCATATCCGGCCGTTGCCCCGCGTGATTCGTTACTCCTGCCGTAACGACAAGCGGGTGCGCTTTCTTTATAGGTCACCCCGAAGGGCGCATACGACGATTTGATGCAAGTTAACATTCGCGATAGTGATCCTCCTCGAACGTCGTGTACCAGTCTGTACATTTACTTACACCGATCCGGATTCTATATCCGATCCTATTTATGTTCCAACCTCTTTTAAGAGCCGGCCGAAAAACTTTCCGCCGCAGGACCATTTGTACGGGGTTTCGGTACGACTTACACATAGGATTTACGATAGGTTAGATGTGCACATCTAATCCACCAGTAAAACAATTCGCGCACCCGTGCCACCTGCCCCACATCCACGTTACGCCGCGCGCGTAACGCCAAAGACCGCACGTTACGTTACGAAACGCGCGAAATCGTTTGCCTCAATCCGGCTTTAAACAGTTTCAACAATCTTTCAATTACCGCCAATGCCTTTTGCGACAAGGAATTGGCGCGTTTTAAGCGATTCATCGACTCCGTCGCCATCGGAATGGCACGACAGTTGCAGAGTAGTCCGCGCACCACTCAACACAACATCAGTTTTAATGCGAGGACGAAATGGACATTCAGGTAATCCCTCATGGCGCGCTCCGGACGACTCTGATCACGGCCACCGTGGCAGCCATGCTTTCCCTGTCCGCCTGCGGCGGCTCCGGTTCGATCAGCAAGGGCCTCGGCGGCTCGAACTCGGGCGGCGGCAGCGATTCGATTTCCACGTCCGGCGGCGGCACGTCGGGCGGCACGTCGGGTTCGACCAGCGGCAGCACGTCGGGTAGCACCAGCGGCTCGACGAGCGGTTCGACCAGTGGCTCCACCAGCGGCTCCACGAGTGGAACGACCAGCGGCACGTCGAGCGGCACGAGCGGCACGTCGGGCGTGTCGTCGAACGCGGTGGGCAACGTGCTCGCCAGCAGCAGCAACATCGTGACCGGTGTCGGTTCGACCGTGTCGGGTCTCGGCGCCGTGGTCGGCAGCCAGACGCTGCCGGGCGTCAACCCGCAGACGACGCAAGCGGCCGGCGGCATCGTGCAAAGCGTCGGCGGCGCGGTGACCGCGCTCGGCAATGGCCTCGGCAACGGGCTCGGCCAGCTCGGCGCGACGAGCAACCCGGTCGGCGTCACGGTGGCCAGCACCGGCGGCGCAGTCAATCAGCTCGGCAACGCGGTCACGCAGACCGGCAATCTCGTCACGAGCCTCGGCAGCGGCCCGCTGTCGCCGCTCGCACCCGTGACCGGCGCAGTCGGCGGCCTCGTGCAGACGGTCGGCAACGCGGTCTCGGGCGGCGGCACGACACTGTCGAACGTGCTGTCGACCGGCCCGATCCAGCAAGTCACGCAGACCGTCAGCTCCGTGATCACGCCGATCACGACGATGGTCGGCAACACGACCCAGACGGTTGGCTCCGCAACCGGTCTCGGCGCGCCGGTCAACACGCTGCTCGGCACGCTCGGCAACGGTCTGAACCAGGCCGGCGCAATGATCGCGTCGACGGGCGGCAACCCGGTCACGAGCGGCCTCGGCTCCACGGTGTCGTCGACAGGCAATACCGTGAAGACGGTCGGCGGGCTGCTGACCGGCGGCAGCGGCGGCGTCACCAACCCGCTTGCACCGGTCACGGGTCTCGTCTCCACGGTCACCGGCGCACTCGGCGGCGCAACGGGCGGCTCCACCAGCCCGCTTGCACCGGTCACGGGTCTCGTCTCCACGGTCACCGGCGCACTCGGCGGCGCAACGGGCGGCTCCACCAGCCCGCTCGCACCGGTCACGGGTCTCGTCTCCACGGTCACCGGCGCACTCGGCGGCGCAACGGGCGGCAGCGGCGGCCCGCTCGCACCGGTCACCGGTCTCGTCTCCACCGTCACCGGCGCACTCGGCGGCGCTGCGGGCGGCGGCAGCGGTCCGCTCGCGCCGGTCACCGGCCTCGTCTCCACCGTCACCGGCGCGCTCGGCAGCGCGACGGGCGGCGCTGCCGGCAGCGGCCCGCTGGCCCCGGTGACGGGCGCGCTGTCCACGGTCACCAGCGCAGCCGGCGCGCCCGCACTGAGCGGCGCCACGGGCACCGTCACGAACTCGGGCTCGGGTTCGAACCTGCTCGCGCCCGTCACGTCGCTGATCGGCGGCCTGCTCGGCGGCACCCACAAGTAAATCCGCTCGTTCCATTCATCGACAAGACTGCGAGGAGTCAACCATGTCCCAGCAACGTACTCTCACGTCGGCCGCGCTGCGCCAGTGGCGCGTTCCCCTCACCGCGTTCGCCGCGGCCTGCCTGGTCGCCGCCTGCGGCGGCGGCGGCGTCAGCTCGCCGCCGACGAGCAGCACCAGCGGCACGAGCGGTACCAGCGGCACCGGCAGCAGCGGGACGAGCGGCACCAGCGGCACGACGACGGGCACCAAGGGCGTCGTCAGCACGCTCGGCCAGACCACCTCGGATCTCGGCAGCACGATCGGCAACGTGAGCGTGCCGGGCCTCGGCAACGGCGTGACGCAAGGACTCGGCAGCACCGTGTCGAGCACGGGCACGATCCTCGGCGCGGCGGCGGACGCCGTCAGCAACGGGCTCGGCCAGATCGGCTCCACGCAGAACCCGGTCGGCACGACGGTGGCCGGCCTCGGCAACGTCGTCGGCGCGACGAGCAACACCGTGTCCGGGCTGAGCGCGACGGTCAAGGCGCTCGGCACCGGCCCGCTGGCGCCGCTCGCGCCGGTCACGTCCCCGGTCGGCACGGTGCTCGACACGGTCGCCAACGGCCTCGGCGCCGCCGGCAACACGATCGGCTCGACGCTGTCGTCGGGGCCCGTGCAGCAGGTGACGCAGCCGCTCAGCTCGGCGATCACGCCGCTCGTCATCACGGCCGGCCAGCTCACGCAGCAGGTCGGCACGACGACGGGCCTCGGCCAGCCGGTTTCCGGCCTGCTCGGCCAGGTCGGCGGCGCGATCAGCGCGGCCGGCCAGCAGGTCGCGGGCACGTCGAGCCAGCCGCTCGTCGGCGACGTCGGCCAGCTCGTCACGTCGGTCGGCAACACCGTGACCAACGCCGGCGGCCTCGTCAATCCGAACGGCCCGAATGGCGCCGCGCCGATCCCCGGCCTGATCACGAGCCTCGTCGGCGGCTCGACGGCCACCGTGCAGAGCGGCTCGCCGAGCGGCACGGCATCGGGCTCGACCAACCCGCTCGGCGGCCTGCTGTCGGGTCTCGGCTCGACGCCCGTCGGCCCGCTCACGGGCGCGCTCGGCGGCTCGACGTCGGGCGGCGCGAGCAATCCGCTCGCGCCGGCCACGGGTCTCGTGTCGACCGTCACCGGCGCACTCGGCGGCGCGACGGGCGGCACGGGCAGTACAAACCCGCTCGCGCCCGTTACGGGTCTGCTGAATACCGTCACAGGCGCGGCGGGCAGCGCGACGAGCACCGGGGGATCGTCGAGCCCGCTCGCACCGATCACGTCGCTGGCCGGCGGCGCGACGGGGTCGACGTCGGGCGGATCGACCGGTCTGCTCGCGCCGGTCACGGGATTGCTGGGCACGCTGGGCGGCGTCGGCAAGTAAGGACACCTGCGCATTCGCGGCCGGAGCGAACGCACAGTCGTCCCGATCACGACCGGCAAGGCGGCACACCACGCGCGGCGCCATCGGCGCCGCGCGCGGAGATTAGAAGACGACAAGCAAGGCCTACGAGGAACAACAATGAAATCCAGACGCGATAAATGGATGATGCTGCTCGCCATCACGACGGCGGCGGCAGGCGCGGCACAGGCGCAGACGCGCATCGCCGGCAACCCGGTCGACTCGCTTCCCCAGATCAATGCGCCGAAGAAGGGGCCGAACGTGACCGTGCAGGTCGCGCCCCAGGCGCCGCAATTGCAGGAACTGCTCTCGCGTCACCTGACGCCGGCCACGTTCCAGGTGGAAGGCGTCAAGTCGGTGCCGTTCGAGGAGATCTCGCGCCGTTTCACGCCGCTCGTCGGCAAGGACATCACGATCGGCGAGCTGATCGAGACCGCCAACGGCGTGACGAAGCTTTACCAGGATCGCGGCTACGCGCTGTCGTTCGCGTTCATCCCCGCGCAGACCTTCGAAAACGGCGTCGTGCGCGTGACCGTCGTCGAGGGCTATGTCGCGGACGTGAAGGTCACCGGCAAGCCCGGCGCAATGGAATCGAAGATCCGCGCGATCGCCGCGCACATCACCGCCGATCGTCCGTTGCGCCGCGCGACGTTCGAGCGTTACGTGAACACGTTCGGCCTGCTGCCCGGCGTATCGGTGAAGGCCAACGTGCCGCCGCCGCAGAGCACCGACGGCGCGACGACGCTCGAGCTGAACGTCGACCGCAAGCCGTTCAACATCGGCACCGGAATCGACTTCAACCATCCCGGCGTGCAAGGCCTCATCACCGCGACCGAAAACGGCCTCACGTCGTTCGGCGAGCAGCTGAGCATCTCCGCGCTGGCGCCGCCGGGGCGGGACAAGCAGACCTACTTCGCATTCAGCGGCGCGGTGCCGGTCGGCAGCAGCGGGCTCATCACGCGTCTCGACGCCAGCACGTACCGCGGCAAGCCGGCCGATAACCCGGGCCTGCCGTCGTACGTCCAGCGCACGGTGAAAAACGAAAAGCTGGGTCTTTCGGCATCCTACCCGTTATTGCTGAACAACCAGCGCAGCCTGCTCGGCACCGTGTCCGGCTACGCGTCGCACAACGAGGATCGCTACCAGAACCAGGTCAACGGCGCGACGCTCGACAACCGGACGCAGGTTCGCGTGCTGCAGATGCAGCTCGACTACACGAGCGTGAGCCCGACGCAGGTGCGAAAGCTGAGCGTGAACATCGCGAAGGGTTTCGACATTCTCGGCGCGTCGAAAGCGCAGGACATCAGCGCCGGCAACACCACGACGTCGGTGCCGAGCCCGATTTCGCTGACCTTCGTGCGCACCGGCGCGACGTTCACGCAAACCAACGAATGGCCGTTCCGGATCGGCACGTCGGTCTCGCTGACGGGCCAGTACAGCCCGAATTCACTGCCGACGTCCGAGCAGATCTCGTTCGGCGCGCAGCGCTATGCGCTCGGCTATCAGCCGGGCGAGACGTCGGGCGATTCGGGATGGGGCATGTCGCTCGAGCTCAATCGCGCGTTCTCGCCCGGCTGGACGTACCTGAAGTCGATCACGCCTTACATCGCGTACGACATGGCGCGCATCTACCTGCATGCCGGCACGCCGTCGCCGAGCCGGCTGTCGTCGGTCGGCATCGGCGTGCGGCTGACCGACAGCCGCTACTACAGCCTCGACCTGTCCGTCGCGAAACCGGTCGGCGACGCGCCGATCGAGAGCGCATCGCGCAGCCCGCGCGTGAACGCGTCCTTCTCGTACCAGCTCAATTGATTGCGCCCCGCACGGCCCGCCGCGCGGGGCGTTTCGATTAGAGTCCCCTCTATCAAACGCGGCGCGTGGTTTCACGTATTCTGCCGGAAGCTCGCAACATGCCACCGTCCCATGCAGACGGTCGTGCGAGCGGTTCGAAAACGACATGCAAAACAAGGAGGACGACGATGACTCACCTGACCCGCCCGTTGCGCGCGGTGGCCCTGGCCGGCGCGCTGCTCGCCTGTGCCGCGCACGCCTTTGCGCAAGCCGACAGCCCGATCGGCACGTGGCAGACGATCGACGACAACACCGGCAAGCCGAAGGCGCTCGTGCAGATCGCCGAGGATTCGGACGGCTCGCTGTCGGGCAAGGTCGTCAAGGGCCTTGGCGCGAACGACACGCCTGATCGCCGCTGCACCGCATGCACGGACGAGCGCAAGGATCAGTTGATCAAGGGCATGACGATCATCAAGGCGATGAAGAAGGATGGCGACCACTGGGATGGCGGCAACATCCTCGACCCGGAGAACGGCAAGGTCTACAAGTGCAAGATGACGCTGGACGACGGTGGTCAGAAGCTGGTCGTGCGCGGCTATATCGGCGTGTCGCTGATCGGCCGGTCACAGACCTGGGTTCGCCAGCAGTAACGGCTTACGACCTGCGCGCGACGACGCGCCGCATCACGTCAATCGGCCTGCGACAATGTCGCAGGCCGATTTCATTTCGGGACGAGACAGGCGTGCAAGGCAGGCGATCATGCTGCGCGCTTCAGTGCTTCCGCCCGATACGTGCGCGGCGCCGGCATCGCCACGCTGCGCGCTTTCGCTGCCTTCGACTGCGTGTGCTTGCGCATCCGCGTAGCGAGCGTGTTGCACAGATTGATGCCCGCCTCGCCATAGAGCGCACGCATCACGTGCATCAGCGCGCCGGTTTCATGCCAGACCTTGAAGCGGCGATGGCACGTCTGGTACGACGGGTAGCGGCGCGGCATCGCCGACCAGGTCGCACCGCTGTAGATCACCCAGAGCACGCCGTTCAGCACGGCGCGTGTGTTGGCGAGCGGCCGGCCACGCAATTCGGTGCGCGGCTGCAATTCCGGCAGAAGCGACGTGACGCGCTTCCACTCGGCGTCGGTTAGATCGCGATACGGTGTCATGGACATCTCCAGCCTTAGGAACCATGACGCAACGATATCGGCTCAACCCGGGATTGAATATAAGACTAATCCGAAATTGCGACGAGATGGCATCGATTTAACTGGAATTAACCATTGAATGCCGCGACTTCGCACGTCGCACCGATCGCTCGCGCTCAGGTCAACGAAGTATCGACGATGCGGCGCGGCGTCTCGAGATACTCCTTCGACTGCATCTCGACGATCCGCGAGACCGTCCGCGTGAATTCGTTGGCCATCGGCCCTTCGACGTACAGCTGCTCGGCCGGCACCGCCGCGGACATCAGCAGCTTGACCTTGTGGTCGTACAGCACGTCGATCAGCCACGTGAAGCGGCGCGCCTCCGACGCCATCCGCGGCGACATCTGCGGCACCTCGGACAGCACGATCGCATGGAAGCGGCTTGCGAGCTCGAGGTAGTCGTTCTGCGAACGCGGCCCGCCGCACAGCGTCGCGAAATCGAACCACACGACGCCGTCGGCCTTGCGCAGCGCCTTCAGCTCGCGCTTCTCGATGTGCAGGATCGGGCTCTCGTCGGGCACCGCGGCGAGCTGCGCGAACGCGTGGCGCAGCGCGCGATCCGCGTCCGCGCCGAGCGGCGTGTGGTACATCTGCACCTGCGCGAGCGTGCGCTGGCGATAGTCGACGCCCGCATCGACGTTGAGCACGTCGAGCCTGTTCTTGATGAGCGCGATCGCCGGCAGCATCCGGTCGCGATGCAGGCCGTCCGGATACAGGTCGTCCGGATCGTAGTTGGACGTCATCACAAACTGCACGCCGTTCGTGAACAGCCGGTCGAGCAGACGGTACAGGATCATCGCGTCGGCGATGTCCGACACGTGGAACTCGTCGAAGCAGATCAGCCGGTAGCGCTTCGCGATGCGTCGCGCGAGCTCGTCGAGCGGATCGGCCTGCCCCTTCAGTTCCTCGAGCTCGCGGTGCACTTCGCGCATGAACTCGTGGAAATGAAGGCGCGTCTTGCGCTGCACGGGCACGACCGCATAGAAGCTGTCCATCAGGAAGCTCTTGCCGCGCCCGACGCCGCCCCACATGTAGACCCCGCGCGGCAGGTCCGGACGAATGATGAGTTTCTTGAACGCGTTCGAGCGGCGCGCCTTGTAGGCCACCCACTCATCGTAGCAACGCTGCAGGCGATCGATCGCCGCGCGCTGCGCGGGGTCGGACTGGTAACCGCGCGTGGTCAGCTCCCGCGCGTAGTATTCGGTGACGTTCATCGGGCAAACCAGAAAAGACGAAGGCGGGCAGGAAACCCCGCCCGCCTTCGTCGTAGGACCGCTGCGCCGGCCGCAGGACGGGCCGGCGCGTCAATGCGCGCTTAGCTGTTCAGCGAGCGCTTGTCGACGGCGAGCGCCGCTTCGCGCATCACTTCCGACATCGACGGGTGCGGATGGCAGATGCGGGCGATGTCTTCCGACGCCGCCTTGAACTCCATCGCCACCACGGCTTCAGCGATCAGGTCCGACGCGTTCGCCGCGATCACGTGCACGCCGAGCAGCTCGTCGGTCTTTGCGTCCGCGATCATCTTCACGAAGCCGTCCGGCGCGTTCATGCCGAGCGCGCGGCCGTTGATCGAGAACGGGAACTTGCCGCTCTTGATCTCGCGGCCTTCCGCCTTCAGCTGCTGCTCCGTCTTGCCGACCCATGCGATTTCCGGGTACGTGTAGATCACCCACGGAATGCAGTTGTAGTCGATGTGCGGCTTCTGGCCGTCGATCACTTCCGCGACCAGCACGCCTTCGTCTTCCGCCTTGTGCGCGAGCATCGGGCCGCGCACCACGTCGCCGATCGCGTAGACGTTCGGCACCGCCGTGCGGCAATGGTCGTCGACGTCGATGAAGCCGCGCTCGTTCGCCTTCAGGCCGATCGCCTCGAGGCCGAGGTTGTCGGTGTTCGGCACGCGGCCGACCGACACGATCAGGCGGTCGGCGTCGAGCGTCTGCGCGTTGCCGTCCTTGTCCGTGTACGCGATCGACACGCCGTCCGGCGTCGCCTTCACGTCGCCGATCTTCACGCCGAGGTGAATGTCGAGGCCCTGCTTCTTGAACAGCTTCGCAGCTTCCTTCGCGAGCGCTTCGTCAGCCGCGCCGAGGAATGCCGGCAGCGCTTCGAGCACCGTCACTTCGGCGCCGAGGCGGCGCCACACCGAGCCGAGCTCGAGGCCGATCACGCCCGCGCCGATCACGGCAAGCTTCTTCGGCACCGAGTCGAACGTCAGCGCGCCTTCGTTGTCCGAAACGATCTTGTTGTCGACCGGGATGCCCGGCAGGTGACGCGCCTTCGAGCCCGTCGCGATGATCACGTTCTTTGCGGTGACGACTTCGGTGTCGCCCTCGCCGCTCACTTCGATCTGCACGCCGGCGTCGGTCTTGCCGGTGAACTTGCCGTGGCCCTTCAGCCACGTGATCTTGTTCTTCTTGAACAGGAACTCGATACCGGACGTCATCTTCTCGACGATCCCGTCCTTGCGGCCGAGCATCTTCGCGAGGTCGATCTTCACGCCGTCGACGCTGATGCCGTGGTCGGCGAGGTGGTGCGACGCGTTCTCGAACTCTTCCGACGACGCGAGCAGCGCCTTCGACGGGATGCAGCCCACGTTCAGGCAGGTGCCGCCGAGCTTCAGCGCGCCGGCCGGGTTCTTCCACTTTTCGATACAGGCAACGGTCTTGCCCAGTTGAGCGGCGCGGATCGCGGCGATGTAGCCGCCGGGGCCGGCGCCGATCACGACGACGTCAAATTCCTTGGACATGGCAATCCTTTCTTCTTGTGCGTGCGCACGGGCGCGCGAGGTCGCGCGCCCGTGCGGAGCGGGTCAATGCAGGTGGCGTGGCTTACAGGTCGAGCAGCAGGCGTGCCGGATCCTCGAGCGCATCCTTCATCGCGACGAGCGACAGCACCGCTTCGCGGCCGTCGATGATCCGGTGGTCATACGACAGCGCCAGATAGTTGATCGGACGGATCACGATCTGGCCGTTCTCGACGACCGGGCGCTCCTTCGTTGCGTGCACGCCGAGGATTGCCGACTGCGGCGGGTTGATGATCGGGGTCGACAGCATCGAGCCGAACACGCCGCCGTTCGAGATCGAGAACGTACCGCCCGTCATTTCCTCGATCGACAGCTTGCCGTCCTTCGCCTTCTGGCCGAATTCCGCGATCTTCTTTTCGATGTCGGCGAGGCTCATCTGGTCGGCGTTGCGCAGGATCGGCACCACGAGACCGCGCGGCGAGCCGACGGCGATACCGATGTCGAAGTAGCCGTGATAGACGATGTCGTTACCGTCGATCGACGCGTTCACGAGCGGGAACTTCTTCAGCGCGTGGACGGCCGCCTTCACGAAGAACGACATGAAGCCGAGCTTCACGCCATGTTCCTTCTCGAACTTGTCCTTGTACTTGTTGCGCAGCTCCATGACCGGAGCCATGTTCACTTCGTTGAACGTCGTCAGGATCGCGTTGGTCTGCTGCGACTCGAGCAGACGCTCGGCGATACGCGCACGCAGGCGCGACATCGGCACGCGCTGCTCCGGACGGTCGTTCAGCCACGTCGTTGCCGACGCCGGCACCTTCACGTCCGGCAGCGACGCCTTCGCCGCGGCGGTCTTCGCCGGTGCGGCGGCCGGTGCGGCCTTCGACGCGCCGGCGGACAGCACGTCGCCCTTCGTGATGCGGCCGTCGCGGCCCGAGCCGGCGACGTCGCCTGCGGCGAGACCCTTCTCGGCCAGCAGCTTCGACGCGGCCGGCGATGCAGCCGCCGTGCTCGACGCCGTCGCGGCGGCGGCCGGCTGGGCGGCCGGTGCGGCAGCGGCCGGAGCGGCTGCCGGCTTGACTTCGGTAGCGCCTGCCGCTGCTTCGGCCGCGCCTGCCTTCGCTTCGGTGTCGATCGTCGCGATCACCTGGTCGGCGACCACCGTGTCACCGTCGTTCTGCAGCACTTGCGCGAGCACGCCGGCGGCCGGCGCCGGCACTTCGAGCACGACCTTGTCGGTCTCGAGTTCGATCAGGATTTCGTCCTGCGCGACGGCTTCGCCGGGCTTCTTCTTCCACTGCAGCATGGTGGCTTCCGAAACCGACTCCGAAAGCTGGGGGACCTTGACTTCTACGATAGCCATGTGATTTTCCTGGATGCTTAATCTGGGTAATGACGAGCTGGCGATTCTTCAGGCCGATGCGGCGCGATGCGCGTCCTGCGGGCCAAAAGATTCGGGAAAGCGCCGCGCGCCTTCCCGTTTCGCTTGGACGTCGGTTATTTCGCGATCGATGCGCTCTTCAGGCGGCCGAAAGCACCTTCGATGAGGGCCTTCTGCTGCTCATAGTGCTTCGCGTAGTAGCCGACCGCCGGCGAGGCCGAAGCCGGACGGCCGCTGTATGCCAGCTTCTGCCCTTCCTTCATGCCTTCCTTCAGGTGGTGTTCGACGTAGAACCACGGGCCCTGGTTTTGCGGCTCGTCCTGCACCCAGACCACTTCGGTCGCGTTCTCGTACTTCTTCAGTTCAGCTTCGAACTGCTTGTGCGCGAACGGATACAGCTGTTCGATACGGATGATCGCCACGTCGTTCGCCTTCGCTTCGCGGCGATGCGCGACGAGGTCGAAGTACACGCGGCCCGAGCAGACCAGCACGCGCTTGACCTTCTTCGCGTCGATGCCGCCGTCGGTTTCGCCGAGCACCGGCTGGAACGAGCCCTTCGCCAGTTCCGACAGGTCCGACACGGCTTCCTTGTGACGCAGCAGCGACTTCGGCGTCGCGACGATCAGCGGCTTGCGGAACAGGCGGATCATCTGGCGGCGCAGCAGGTGGAAGATCTGCGCCGGCGTCGTCGGCTGGACCACTTGCATGTTGTGGTCCGCGCACAGTTGCAGGAAACGCTCGATACGGGTCGACGAGTGCTCCGGGCCCTGGCCTTCATAGCCGTGCGGCAGCAGCATCGTCAGGCCCGACACGCGGCCCCACTTCACTTCGCCGGACGAGATGAACTGGTCGATCACGACCTGCGCGCCGTTGACGAAGTCGCCGAACTGCGCTTCCCACAGCACGAGCGTGTTCGGCTCGGCGGTCGAGTAGCCGTATTCGAAGCCCAGCACCGCCTCTTCCGACAGCACCGAGTCGATCACCGTGAACTTCGCCTGGTTGTCGGCAACGTTCTGCAGCGGCACGTACGTGCCGTCGTTCCAGCGCTCGCGGTTCTGGTCGTGCAGCACCGCGTGACGGTGCGTGAACGTGCCGCGGCCCGAGTCCTGGCCGGTCAGGCGCACCGAGTAGCCCGACGCGACGAGCGACGCGAACGCGAGGTGTTCGGCCATGCCCCAGTCGAGCGGCTGGTCGCCGCGCGCCATGTTGCGGCGGTCGTTGATCACGCGCTCGACGAGCGGGTGGACCTTGAAGTTTTCCGGCACCGTCGTGATGCGTTCGCCGAGGCGCTTCAGCTCGGCGAGCGGCACCGCCGTGTCGGCTGCGTCCGTCCACTTGCGGTTCAGGAACGGCACCCAGTCGACCGCGTACTTGCTCTTGTAGTTCGACAGGACCGGATCGACCGTGTGGTGGCCGTCGTCCATCGCCTTGCGGTACGCCTTCACGAAGCCGTCGGCGTCTTCCGCGCTGATCACGCCCTGCTGCACGAGCTTCTCGGCGTACAGCGCACGGGTGCCCGGGTGCTGCGCGATCTTCTTGTACATCAGCGGCTGCGTGACCGCCGGCGTGTCCTGCTCGTTGTGACCCAGCTTGCGGAAGCAGACGATGTCGATCACGACATCCTTGTGGAACTGCATCCGGTAGTCGATCGCGATCTGCGTCGCGAGGATCACGGCTTCCGGATCGTCGCCGTTCACGTGCAGCACCGGTGCCTCGATCATCTTGACGACGTCGGTACAGTACAGCGTCGAGCGCGCGTCGCGCGGGTCGGACGTCGTGAAGCCGATCTGGTTGTTGATGACGATGTGCAGCGTGCCGTGCGTGCCGTAGCCGCGCGTCTGTGCGAGGTTCAGCGTTTCCATCACGACGCCCTGGCCCGCGAAGGCCGCGTCGCCGTGGATCTGCACCGGCAGCACCTGCAGGCCGTCTTCGTCGCCGCGACGGTCCATCCGCGCCTTCGCCGAGCCTTCGACCACCGGGTTCACGATTTCGAGGTGCGACGGGTTGAACGCGAGCGACAGGTGGACCGGGCCGCCTTCCGTCGACACGTCCGACGAGAAGCCCTTGTGGTACTTCACGTCGCCGGCCGGCAGGTCATCGACGTGCTTGCCTTCGAATTCGGCGAACAGGTCGGCCGGCATCTTGCCGAGCGTGTTGACGAGCACGTTCAGGCGGCCGCGGTGGGCCATGCCGATGACGATTTCCTGCACGCCCTTCTTGCCCGAGTGCTGGACGACTTCGTCCATCGCCGCGATGAAGCTTTCGCCGCCTTCCAGCGAGAAGCGCTTCTGGCCGACGTACTTGGTGTGCAGGTAGCGCTCGAGGCCTTCGGCAGCCGTCAGGCGGTTCAGGATGTGCTTCTTCTTGTCGACCGTGAAATTCGGCGTCGCGCGGGTCGATTCCAGGCGCTCCTGCCACCAGCGCTTCTGCTCGGGATCGCTGATGTACATGTACTCGGCGCCGATCGTGCCGCAGTACGTGTCGCGCAGACCCTTGACGATGTCGCGCAGCGAAGCCTGGTCGAAACCGAGGTACAGGTTGCTCGCGCTGAACGTCTGGTCGAGATCGGCCTCGGAGAAGTCGTAGAACGCGGGTTCGAGTTCGGGAATGGCGGGACGTTCGCGACGCTTCAGGGGATCGAGATTGGCCCATTGCGAGCCAAGGAAGCGATAAGCGCTGATGAGGGACTGGACGTGGACTTGCTTGCGCGCCGTGGCCAGATTGGCGCCGCTTTCGCGCGGGATGAAGGCATTGGCCTTCGCGCGCTGCGCAAACGACTCGACGATCGGGAAATGCGCGACGTCGCTGGCACTCGTACCGTCCGTCGCAGGCACGTTCTGCAGCGCATCGAAATACTCTCGCCAGTTCTCGGGCACTGACGCCGGATTATCAAGATATGCATCGTACAGTTCTTCTACGTACGAAGCATTGCCGCCGAACAGATACGAGTTCAGCTGAAACTGCTTCATTACATCTGACATTTTACGCTCACCTTTCTTCGAGCTTCTCGAGAAATAGCGGGTTGCTCAACCTTCCGCGACACGGCCTGACCGTTTAGCGGATTGCGAATCAAGTCTTGCTTGGAAGGACCTAAAAACTTGCGTGCGCGCAGCATATCACAGAACCGTTACCGGGGTTCACGCGGAAATGTGCCTGAAAGCACCGTGTGGCGGGGTTTTGCCGGATTGCCGCGTGCCGCTGAAACATTGTTTTGCAGGCCACCCGCTTGCGCGCCGCGCACACGCGAAAAAGCCGCCCGGAGGCGGCTTTTTTCGTGTTGCCCGGAGTCGCTTCGACGCGCTCAGTCGATCGCGGCTTCGCGGCTTGCGCGGCGACGCTCGTGTTCCTTCAGGTGACGCTTGCGCAGGCGGATCGACTGCGGCGTCACTTCGACCAGCTCGTCGTCGTCGATGAACTCGACCGCGTATTCGAGCGACATCTGGATCGGCGGCACGAGACGCACGGCTTCGTCGGTGCCCGACGCGCGCACGTTGGTGAGCTGCTTGCCCTTGATCGGGTTCACGACGAGGTCGTTGTCGCGGCTGTGGATGCCGATGATCATGCCCTCGTAGAGCGCGTCGCCCGGCTTCACGAACATGCGGCCGCGATCCTGCAGCTTCCACAGCGCGTACGCCACCGCCGCGCCGTCGTCCTGCGAGATCAGCACGCCGTTGCGGCGCTCGCCGACCGAGCCGTCCTTGACCGGCGCGTACGAGTCGAAGATGTGGCTCATCAGGCCCGTGCCGCGCGTGAGCGTCAGGAATTCGCTCTGGAAACCGATCAGGCCGCGCGCCGGAATCCGGTATTCGAGACGCGTGCGGCCGCGGCCATCCGACGCCATGTCGAGCATTTCACCCTTGCGGCGGCCGAGTTCTTCCATCACGCCGCCCTGGTTTTCGTCTTCGACGTCGACCGTCAGCAGTTCGTACGGCTCGTGCTTCACGCCGTCGATTTCCTGCATCACGACGCGCGGACGCGACACCGCGAGCTCATAGCCTTCGCGGCGCATGTTCTCGACCAGGATCGTCAGGTGCAGTTCGCCGCGGCCCGACACTTCGAACACCGTCTCGTCACCCGTATCGCGCACGCGCAGCGCGACGTTGTGGTTCAGCTCCTTCATCAGGCGGTCACGGATCTGGCGGCTCGTCACGAACTTGCCTTCACGGCCCGCGAGCGGCGACGAGTTGACGAGGAAGTTCATCGTCAGCGTCGGCTCGTCGACGGTGATCATCGGCAGCGCTTCCGGCGCATCCACCGAGCAGATCGTCGCGCCGATGCCGACGTCTTCGATGCCGTTGATCAGCACGATGTCGCCCGCTTCGGCCGACTCGACCTGCACGCGCTCCAGACCCTTGAACGACAGCACCTGGTTGATCTTGCGGTTCAGCACGTCGCCTTCCGGGCCGAAGCGCATCACGACCGGCTGGCCCGGCTTGATGCGGCCGCGCGTGATGCGGCCGACGCCGATCCGGCCGACGTACGTCGAATAGTCGAGCGACGTGATCTGCAGCTGCAGCGGCGCTTCCGGGTCAGCCGGGCGGACCGGCACGTGCTGGAGGATCGCCTCGAACAGCGGGCGCATGTCGCCTTCGCGCGTGGCCGGGTCGAGCGACGCGTAGCCGTTCAGGCCCGATGCGTAGACGATCGGGAAGTCGAGCTGCTCCTCGGTCGCGCCGAGCTTGTCGAACAGGTCGAAGGTCTGGTTGATGACCCAGTCGATGCGCGCGCCCGGGCGGTCGACCTTGTTGATCACGACGATCGGCTTCAGGCCGAGCGCGAGCGCCTTCTTCGTCACGAAGCGCGTCTGCGGCATCGGGCCCTCGACCGCGTCGACCAGCAGCAGCACCGAGTCGACCATCGACAGCACGCGCTCGACCTCACCGCCGAAGTCCGCGTGCCCCGGGGTGTCGACGATGTTGATGTGCGTGCCTTCGTATTCGACCGCGCAGTTCTTCGCGAGAATCGTGATCCCGCGCTCCTTTTCGATGTCGTTCGAGTCCATCACCCGCTCGGCGACTTGCTGGTTCTCGCGGAAGGTGCCGGACTGGCGAAGCAGTTGGTCGACGAGCGTCGTCTTGCCGTGGTCGACGTGGGCGATGATGGCGATGTTGCGAAGGGCGCGGGTCATAGAAACCTGAAATCGTTGAACGCGCAAACGCGCACGCTCGTCAGTCACCGGGACACGTGCGCGCGCGTTGCAGCTTGGAAACCGCAAATTATAGCACGTCGGGATGTCGAAAGCCGGACCGTCCGTTGCATCGCGGCAAGCAACGCCGCTTCGGCCGCCCCGCCGACGCGTCCCGCCCACCCGCCGTCGGCGCCCACCCGCGACAAAAACCCCGCCGCCGACAAGGTGATTCGCCCACCTTCAGCGCGGCGTTGCCTGTTCGATTAACATTTGCCGCAGCAAGCATTTGCGCCTACACTGCTGCCTAGTCAACTATTGCAGTTTCACAGTTTTATGTCCGATTCTCCTTCTCAATCGCCCGTTTCGCCGCTGTCCTCGTA
Source organism: Burkholderia ubonensis (assembly GCF_001718695.1). Lineage (NCBI taxonomy): Bacteria > Pseudomonadati > Pseudomonadota > Betaproteobacteria > Burkholderiales > Burkholderiaceae > Burkholderia > Burkholderia ubonensis. Next base: position 1,008,681 of record NZ_CP013420.1, read on the forward strand.
CCAGATCAACGATAGCGTCGGCTATCTGATGTCGCGCGTGAAATCGCTGATGACCAACCTCGTCACGCAGCGCACGCAAGGAGAACTCGGCATCACCGGCACGCAGGCCAGCATGCTGTTCATGATCGCGGTCGGCAAATGCTCGACGGCCGCCGAACTCGCCCGCGAATACGGGATCGACGCGAGCGCGGTGACGCGCCTGCTCGACCGCGTCGAGAAGCGCGGCCTGCTGTCGCGTGTGCGCAGCATCGAGGACCGGCGCGTCGTGCGGCTCGAACTGACCGACGAAGGGCGCGCGCTCGCCGAACGCCTGCCGGCCATCTTCCGCAGCGTGCTCGACCAGCTGCTGGACGGCTTCACGCCGGAGGAAGTCGGCTTCCTGAAAAGTATGCTGCGCCGCATTCTCGGCAATTATTGCGAGAACGCGGGCAATAGCATCACGTAATAGTTGCCATAACAATTACTTTTGACAGATTAATGTAAGGAAATCCTTGCAGTGTCCATTATTCATTCCGAGTCAGGGATCAGCGCGATGAAATCCTCTCCGTTGTCCATGCGCGCCGGATCGTACCGGTCCGCCATCGCCGCCGCGGTCGCCGCGCTGGCGCTGACGGGCTGTGCGAACTACTTCGGCATCAAGAGCGACAAGCAGATCGCCCCGGCGTCGCAATTCGAAACCGCGCAGAGCCTGCCCGCCCAGGGCGGCAAGTGGCCGTCGCTCGACTGGGCCACCGGGTTCGGCGACCCGCAGCTGCCGAAGCTGATCGACGAGGCGCTCGCCGACAATCCGTCGATCGCGCAGGCGCAGGCGCGGATCGCGAAGGCGTCGTCGTACATCGAGTCGTCGCGCTCGACGCTGCTGCCGAAGGTCGAAGGCAGCTATTCGTGGAATCGCCAGCTGTATTCGAGCAACGCACTCTTCCCGCCGCCGCTGGGCGGCCAGTGGTACAGCGAGAACAACGCGCTCGCGAGCGCGTCGTGGGACCTCGATCTGTGGGGCAAGAACCGCGAGCGCCTGCACACCGCCGTGTCGCAGGAAAAGGCCGCCGAGGCCGACATGCAGCAGGCGCGCATCACGCTCGCGTCGTCGATCGCCCGCACCTACAACTCGCTCGCGCAGCTCTATGCGCTGCGCGACATCGCACAGCGCGAGATCGTCAACCGCCAGACGGTCGGCAAGATCACCGACGGCCGCGTGACGGCCGGCCTCGACACCAACGTCGAACGGCAGACCGCGCGCGGCAACATCGCGACGACCCAGGCGTCGCTGTCCGACCTCGACGGCCAGATCACGAGCGTGCGCTACCAGCTTGCCGCCCTGCTCGGCAAGGGGCCGGACCGCGGCCTGCAGATCGCCGCGCCGGTGCTGAATCCGGGCGGCGCCGTCGTGCTGCCCGACAACCTGCCCGCCGACCTCGTGTCGCGGCGCCCCGACATCGTCGCCGCGCGCTGGCAGGTCGAAGCCGCGATGCACGACGTGAAGGAAGCGAAAGCCGAGTTCTACCCCGACGTGAACCTCGCGGCGGGCTTCGGCTTCGATGCGTTCGGCTGGGGCAAATTCCTGAACTTCGCGAGCCGCCAGGCGCAGTTCAGCCCGGCGGTCCACCTGCCGATCTTCGACGGCGGCGCGCTGCGCGCGCAGCTCAAGGGCCGCTATGCGGACTTCGACCTGTCGGTCGCGAACTACAACCAGACACTGATCAGTGCACTGAACGACGTCGCGACGCAGGTCGCGTCGATCCGCGCGATCGATCGGCAGATGGACGACGCGCAGCGGGCGCTCGACGCGTCGACGAAGGCATACGACCTCGCGGTGATCCGCTACAAGGCCGGCCTGTCGCCGCAACTGCAGGTGCTGAACGCGGACAGCAACCGCCTCGCATCGGAACAGACCGTGACCAACCTGAAGATGCGACGGCGCGACATGCAGCTCGCGCTGATCAAGGCGCTCGGCGGCGGCTTCGACGCCACCGGCACCCGCCTCGCCGCACCCGATGCCGAACAGCGCACCGCGCAGGCCAAGGCCGCGCAACAGGCCGCGAACTGATTCGGCACGACCATTACGCAGACACTCGAAACAACGGACGGAGAAAATCGCCATGAGCGACCCTCAACAGAACGCCGCCAGCGCCCAGGCGCAGAGTAACGGCAAGCGCAAGCGGATGATGACGCTGCTCGTCGCGGTCATCGTGATCGCGGCCATTGCCTACGGGCTGTACTACTTCCTCGTCGCGCGCTTCCACGAATCGACCGACGACGCCTACGTGAACGGCAACGTCGTGCAGATCACGCCGCAGGTCACGGGCACCGTGATCGCGGTGAAGGCCGACGACACGCAGACCGTCAAGGCCGGCGATTCGCTCGTGCTGCTCGACCCGGCCGATTCGCAGGTCGCGCTGCAGCAGGCCGAGGCGAACCTCGCGCAGACGGTGCGCCAGGTGCGCGGCCTGTTCGTCAACGACGACCAGTACCGTGCGCAGGTCGTGCTGCGCCAGTCGGACCTGTCGCGCGCCGAGGACGACCTGCGCCGCCGCCTTGCGGTCGCGCAGACCGGCGCCGTGTCGCAGGAAGAGATCTCGCACGCGCGTGACGCGGTAAAGGGCGCGCAGGCGTCGCTCGACACCGCGCAGCAGCAGCTCGCGTCGAACCGCGCGCTGACCGCGAACACGACGATCGCGTCGCACCCGAACGTGCTCGCCGCGGCCGCGAAGGTCCGCGACGCGTATCTCGCCAACGCGCGCAACACGCTGCCCGCGCCCGTCACCGGCTACGTCGCGAAGCGCTCGGTGCAGGTCGGCCAGCGCGTGTCGCCGGGTACGCCGCTGATGTCGGTCGTGCCGCTGAACGCGGTGTGGGTCGACGCGAACTTCAAGGAAGTCCAGCTCAACCACATGCGCATCGGCCAGCCGGTCGAGCTGACGGCCGACATCTACGGCTCGTCGGTCGTCTATCACGGCAAGGTCATCGGCTTCTCTGCCGGCACCGGCTCCGCGTTCTCGCTGCTGCCCGCGCAGAACGCGACCGGCAACTGGATCAAGGTCGTGCAGCGCCTGCCGGTGCGGATCGAGCTCGACCCGAAGGACCTCGAAAAGCACCCGCTGCGCATCGGCCTGTCGATGCAGGTCGACGTCAACATCAAGGACGAGAGCGGCAACCAGCTCGGCAACGTGCAGAACACGGTCTACCAGACCGACGTGTTCGCGAAGTACGGCGACGAAGCCAACGCCGAAATCGCGCGCATCGTTGCGGAGAACGCGGGCGGCAACGCTTCGGCCCCGGCGCCGGCCGCGGCGAAGCAAGGCAGCATCGCGAAGATGATGTAATCCGTTCCGTTCCCGGAAGACCACCGACATGGCACAGCCTCCTGTCTCTCACCCGCCCTTGCAGGGCGGGCAGCTCCTGATCGGGACGATCGCGGTGTCGCTCGCCGTGTTCATGAACGTGCTCGACACGTCGATCGCGAACGTCGCGATCCCGACCATCTCGGGCGATCTCGGCGTGTCGGCCGACCAGGGCACATGGGTCATCACGTCGTTCGCGGTCGCGAACGCGATCTCCGTGCCGCTGACGGGCTGGCTCACCGAGCGCTTCGGACAGGTTCGCCTGTTCCTCGCGTCGATCATCCTGTTCGTCATTTCGTCATGGATGTGCGGACTCTCGCCGACACTGCCGTTCCTGCTCGTGTCGCGCGTGATCCAGGGCGCCGTCGCGGGCCCGATGATTCCGCTGTCGCAGGCGCTGCTGCTCGCGAGCTACCCGCGCGCGAAGGCGCCGATGGCGCTCGCGCTCTGGGCGATGACGACGCTGATCGCCCCCGTCGCCGGTCCGATTCTCGGCGGATGGATTTCGGACAACTACTCGTGGCCCTGGATCTTCTACGTCAACATCCCGGTCGGCATCGCCGCCGCGATCGCGACGTGGATGATCTACCGCCAGCGGGAATCGGTCGTGCGCCGCGCGCCGATCGACGGCGTGGGTCTCGCCCTGCTGGTCGTCTGGGTCGGCTCGCTGCAGATCATGCTCGACAAGGGCAAGGATCTCGACTGGTTCGCGTCGACGACCATCATCGTGCTCGCGCTGACCGCCGTCATCGCGTTCGCGTTCTTCGTCGTCTGGGAGCTGACCGCCGAGCATCCGGTCGTCGACCTGTCGCTGTTCCGCATACGGAACTTCACCGGCGGCACGGTCGCGCTGTCGATCGGGTACGGCCTGTACTTCGGCAACCTCGTGCTGCTGCCGCTATGGCTGCAGACGCAGATCGGCTACACCGCGACCGACGCTGGCCTCGTGATGGCGCCGGTCGGGCTGTTCGCGATCCTGCTGTCGCCGCTCACCGGGAAGTACCTGCCGCGCACCGATCCCCGCTATATCTCGACTGCGTCGTTCCTGATCTTTGCGCTGTGCTTCTGGATGCGCTCCCGCTACACGACCGGCGTCGACGAATGGTCGCTGACGCTGCCGACGCTCGTGCAGGGCATCGCGATGGCCGGCTTCTTCATCCCGCTCGTATCGATCACGCTGTCCGGCCTGCCCGGCCACCGCATTCCCGCGGCGTCGGGCCTGTCGAACTTCGTGCGGATCATGTGCGGCGGCATCGGCACGTCGATCTTCCAGACCGCGTGGGATCACCGGAACAATTTCCATCACGCGCAGCTGATCGAGCAGGCGAATGCCTATAATCCGGCGTTCAACCAGGCCGTCACGCAGATGGGCAATCTCGGCCTGACCCAGCAGCAGGCGCATGGGCTGATCAACAACATGGCCACACAGCAGGCTGCACAGCTCGGCGTGAACGACCTGTTCTACATCTCGGCCGCGATCTTCGTGCTGCTGATCGCACTGATCTGGATCACGAAACCGGAACGCGCGGGCGGCGGCGACGCCGGTGCGGCGGCCTCGGCGGCGCACTGAACGCAGCGCCCGCCGGCGCACAAGACAAAAGGCCCGGTCGACAACGGCCGGGCCTTTTTTCATGCCGCCGGCAATGCCGGCGCGCCGCGCGGCTTCACGCTGCCGTCACGACGAGCCGTTCCGGCGCCAGCACGCCGTTCGCCGCGCGGGCCACGCCAAGCAGCCGCGTCGCATCGTAGACCCGCACCCGCTCGCCTTCGCTCGCGTCGATACGCGCAATCTCCGACAGCTTCAGGCGCTGGCCGTGCAGGAAGCGCTTCGCGCACGCATCGTCGAGCCGCACCATCGGAAACGTCGACAGCAGCGCGTCGACCGGCTGAAGCCATGCGCCGCGCGCGGCATCGTCGGCATCGGACAGCGCATCGAGCGTCACCGCGTGGTCGAGCGTCAATGCGCCGACCCCGGTGCGGCGCAGCATCGTCAAGTGCGCGCCGCAGCCGAGCGCCTCGCCAAGATCTTCCGCGAGCGTGCGCACATACGTGCCTTTACTGCAGGTCACGCGGAACGTCACGTCGGGCAGTTCGCACGCGAGCAATTCGAGCCGGTGGATCGTGACGTTGCGCCCTTCGCGCTCGACCGTCTGGCCGGCCCGCGCATATTCGTAGAGCGGCTTGCCGTCGCGCTTGAGCGCAGAGTACATCGGCGGCACCTGCACGATTTCGCCGATGAAGCGCTCGAGCGCCGCTTCCACGGCCGCCCGGTCGCATTCGACCGGCCGCGTGTCGAGCACCTCGCCTTCCGCGTCGCCGGTCGTGGTGCGCACGCCGAGGCGCATCGTCGCCTCGTAGGTCTTGTCGGCTTCGAGCAGGTCCTGCGAGAACTTCGTCGCTTCGCCGAAGCATAGCGGCAACAGGCCAGAGGCCAGCGGATCGAGCGTGCCGGTGTGGCCGGCCTTCTTCGCGAGATAGAGACGCTTCGCGCGAATCAGGGCATCGTTGCTCGACAGGCCGACCGGCTTGTCGAGCAGAAGGACGCCGTCCAGCGCGCGCCGGGGCACGCGCGGACGTTGGGATGCTGCTGTCGTCATAGGCCGGGCGAGCTCAATCTTCCTTGGCGGGCGTGCCGGTTTCGTCGTCGTCCAGCGCGCGCGTCGAGTTCGCTTCCTTGATCAGGCGCGACATCTCCACGGCCTTCTCGATCGTCTGATCGTAGTGGAAATGCAGCGTCGGCACCGTATGGATGTGCAGGCGCTTGAACAGCAGGTTGTGCAGGTGACCGGACGCGTGGTTCAGCGCCTCTTGCGTCTTTTCCGGATCGCCGGTGAGCGCGGTGAAGTACACCTTCGCGTGCGCATAGTCCGGCGTGAGTTCCACGCTCTGGATGGTCACGATGCCGATGCGCGGGTCCTTGACCTCGCGCATGATGAGTTCGGACAGGTCGCGCTGAATCTGGTCGGCGATCTGCACGTTGCGATTGGGAGAAGTACGTTTCCTGGACATGATCGATCCCTGATGCGTTTATCAGGACAATGCGGCGGCCCTTGGCGCGCCGCCATGAAAATGGGCGGGACAGGCCCACGCCTGCCCCGCCCATGAGCCGATGCGCGATGCTTACAGCGTACGCGCGACTTCGGTCACTTCGAAGACTTCGAACTGGTCGCCTTCGATGACGTCGTTGAAGTTCTTCACCGACATGCCGCACTCGAAGCCTTGCTTGACTTCCTTCACGTCGTCCTTGAAGCGCTTCAGCGACTCGAGTTCGCCGGTGAAGATCACGACGTTGTTGCGCAGCACGCGAACCGACGACGAACGCTTGACGATACCGTCCGTGACCATACAGCCCGCGACCGTACCGACCTTCGGCACCTTGAACACCTGGCGCACCTCGACCATGCCGGTCACGACTTCGCGCTTCTCCGGCGCCAGCATGCCCGACATCGCTGCCTTCACCTCATCCACGGCGTCGTAGATGATGTTGTAGTAGCGGATGTCGACGCCATTGGCTTCCGCGAGCTTGCGCGCCTGCGCATCCGCACGCGTGTTGAAGCCGATGATGACCGCCTTCGATGCCGTCGCCAGGTTGACGTCGCTTTCGCTGATGCCGCCCACCGCGCTGTGCACGATCTGCACGCGCACTTCGCTGGTCGACAGCTTGAGCAGCGACTGCACGAGCGCTTCCTGCGAACCCTGCACGTCGGCCTTGATGATGAGCGGCAGGTTCTGCACTTCGCCTTCGCCCATCTGCTCGAGCATGCTTTCCAGCTTCGCCGCCTGCTGCTTCGCCAGCTTGACGTCGCGGAACTTGCCCTGACGGAACAGCGCGATTTCACGCGCCTTGCGCTCGTCCGGCAGCACGATCACTTCCTCGCCTGCCCCCGGCACTTCCGACAGACCCTGGATCTCGACCGGGATCGACGGGCCGGCTTCCTTCGTCGGCTTGCCGTTCTCGTCGAGCATCGCACGAACGCGGCCGTAAGCGGTGCCCGCGAGCACGATGTCGCCGCGGTTCAGCGTACCGGACTGCACCAGCATCGTCGCGACCGGGCCCTTGCCCTTGTCGAGCTTCGCTTCGATCACGATGCCCTTGGCCGGCGCCTCGACCGGTGCCTTCAGTTCCAGCACCTCGGCCTGCAGCAGCACGTTCTCGAGCAGATCGTCGATGCCCGTGCCCGTCTTTGCCGACACCGGCACGAACGGCGAATCGCCGCCGTATTCTTCCGGCACGACGCCTTCGGCGACCAGTTCCTGCTTCACGCGGTCCGGGTTCGCTTCCGGCTTGTCGATCTTGTTGATCGCGACGACGATCGGCACCCCGCCCGCCTTCGCGTGCGAGATGGCTTCCTTCGTCTGCGGCATCACGCCGTCGTCGGCCGCCACCACCAGAATGACGATGTCGGTCGCCTTCGCACCACGCGCACGCATTGCCGTGAACGCCTCGTGGCCCGGGGTATCCAGGAACGTGACGACACCGCGCGGCGTTTCGACGTGATACGCGCCGATGTGCTGCGTAATGCCGCCCGCTTCGCCCGCTGCGACCTTCGCGCGGCGGATGTAGTCGAGCAGCGAGGTCTTGCCGTGGTCGACGTGACCCATCACGGTGACGACCGGCGGACGCGGCAATTGCTCTGCATCGGTACCGGTCTCGCCTTCGACGAGCAGTGCTTCCGGATCGTCCAGCTTCGCCGCAACCGCGCGGTGGCCCAGTTCCTCGACGACGATCATCGCGGTTTCCTGGTCCAGCACCTGGTTGATCGTGACCATCTGGCCCATCTTCATCATCACCTTGATGACTTCGGAGGCCTTGATTGCCATCTTGTGCGCAAGGTCCGCCACCGAGATGGTTTCCGGCACATGCACTTCACGGACGATCGGCTCGGTCGGCGCCTGGAACGACGATGCGCTTTCCTGGTGACGGCCGCGCCCCTTCGGGCCGCCGCGCCAGCCGCGGTCGACGCCGCCGCTCGAGTCGCCACGCGTCTTGATGCCGCGGCGCTTCGCTGCGTCGTCCTGCCAGCCGCCCTTGCCGGCGCCCGGCTTCTTGTTGCGGTCGCCCGCGCCAGCCGGCGCCTGCGTCGTCGCCGGCGCTGCGCCGGCCGGCTTCTTCGCCGCCGGACGCGCCTGCGCGCCTTCCGGCTTCGCCGGCTTGTGCAGCGTGCCCTTCGCTTCGGCCGGCTTGGCCGGCTCCGCCGGCTTCGGCGGTTCGACAGCCTTGACCACGGCCTTGCGCGGCGTGTTCATCATCTCGCGGATCGCACGCGCTTCCGCCTCGGCGGCCGCGCGGCGCTTGCTGATCTCTTCCTGCTCGGCGCGCGCCTTGTCCGCCGCTTCGCGTGCAGCATCCTCGGCCCGCTTCGCCGCTTCGCGCTGCGCCGCACGTTCGGCAGCCGCGCGCTCGTCGTCCTGCGAGGACTGCGAGCGCGCTTCCTGTTCGGCCGCTGCCGCCTGCTGGGCCGCAGCCTGCTTCGCCGCCGCTTCGGCTGCGGCGCGCTTTGCCGCCTCTTCCTCGGCGCGGCGGCGCTCCGCCTCGGCCGCTTCCTCGCGGGCGCGGCGTTCCGCTTCCTCGCGCTCGAGGCGCTCCTGGCGCTCGCGCAGCTCCTGCGCCTGCTTCTCGAGCAGCTCGGCCTCGCGGCGCGCCTCTTCCTCGCGGCGCTTCAGTTCCGCGTCGTCATCCGCTTCGGCGGCCTGTGCCTGCCCCTGGTCCGCGACGTCGCCCACGTCGTCGCGCTTGACGAACGTGCGCTTCTTGCGGACCTCGACCTGAATGGTGCGAGCCTTGCCCGTCGCGTCGGACTGCTTGATCTCCGACGTATGCTTGCGGGTCAGCGTGATCTTGCGCTTGTCGCCGTCGGTCGCGCCGTGCGACTTGCGCAAATGATCGAGCAGACGCGCCTTGTCCGCCTCGGACAGCGCATCGTCTTCACTCGCTTTCTGGACGCCCGCTGCCTGCAGCTGTTCGAGCAGCACACCAGCAGGCATTTTCAGTTCCGCGGCAAATTGGGCTACGTTGTTACTCGCCATTCATTCCTCTTAGTGCAAGGACCGATTCCTTGCGGTTAGCATCGGGTCAGGCCATACGGCCGCCATCAAATCAGTGCGCCATGGTCATTTCTCACTGGAACCAATGTTCACGTGCTTTCATGATCAACGCCTTAGCGGCATCCTCTTCCACCCCGGTCATGTCGACCAGTTCATCCACTGCCAGCTCGGCGAGATCATCGCGCGTGGCCACACCGTGTTCGGCCAGCTTCGAGAGCAGCTCCGGCGTGATGCCGTCGAGGCTCTTCAGGTCCAGCGCCGCGTTTTCGACCTTTTCTTCGTTCGCGATCGCCATCGTCAGCAGCGCGTCGCGCGCGCGGTTGCGCAGCTCGTGCACGGTATCCTCGTCGAACGCCTCGATCTCGAGCATTTCGTTGAGCGGCACGTAAGCGATCTCTTCAAGGCTCGTGAAGCCTTCGTCGATCAGGATGTCGGCAACTTCTTCGTCGACGTCGAGACGCGCCATGAACAGGGCACGCAGCCGGTCGCGCTCTTCGCCCTGCTTCTGGGCGGACTCGTCCGGCGTCATGATGTTGATCTGCCAGCCGGTCAGCTCGCTGGCAAGGCGAACGTTCTGACCGCTGCGGCCGATCGCGACGGCCAGTTCGTTCTCGTCGACGACGACGTCCATCGAGTGCTTTTCTTCATCGACGACGATCGACTGAACGGCTGCCGGCGCGAGCGCGCCGATCACGAATTGGGCGGGATCTTCCGACCATAGCACGATGTCGATGTTTTCGCCACCGAGCTCGTTGCGCACCGCCTGCACGCGCGAACCGCGAATGCCGACGCAGGTGCCGATCGGATCGATCCGCTTGTCGTACGCGACGACGCCGATCTTCGCGCGCACGCCCGGGTCGCGCGCGGCCGCCTTGATCTCGAGCAGGCCCTGCTCGATCTCCGGCACTTCCATCTCGAACAGCTTCATCAGGAATTCCGGCGCGGTGCGCGACAGCTCGATCTGCGGGCCGCGCGCGGTGCGGTCGACCTTCGCGATGTACGCGCGCACGCGGTCGCCCACGCGCAGGTTTTCCTTCGGGATCAGCTGGTCGCGGCGCAGCAGCGCTTCGACGCGACCGGATTCGACGATGAAGTTGCCCTTGTCGAGGCGCTTCACCGTGCCCGTCATGATCTTTTCGCCGCGTTCGAGGTAGTCGTTCAGGATCTGCTCGCGTTCCGCGTCGCGCACCTTCTGCAGGATCACCTGCTTGGCAGCCTGCGCGCCGATGCGGCCGAACTCGATCGACGGCACCGACTCCTCGATGTAGTCGCCGACTTCGACGTCGCCCTTCTGCTCGCGCGCCTCGAACAGCAGGATCTCGCGATCCGGCTCCTGCAGGCCCGCTTCATCGGGCACGACGAGCCAGCGACGGAAGGTTTCGTGCTCGCCGCTTTCGCGATCGATATGGACGCGGATCTCGGCGCCTTCGTCGAACAGCTTCTTGGAAGCCGATGCGAGCGCCGCCTCGAGGGCGCCCAGCACGACATCCTTGTCGACGTTTTTCTCGCGCGCCAGCGCATCCACCAGCATCAACACTTCGCGACTCATTATTTGCGGCTCCTAAAGTCAACTTGCGGAATCAGGCGGGCTTTGTCGATATCGGCCAGCGTGAAATCCAGCATGGCTGCCTCGCCCTTGTTCCTCTCAAATTCCAAACCGATCGTTTCGCCGTTCGGCGCGTGCAGAATGCCCCGGTATGTCTTGCGCCCGTCCAGCGGCTTCTTCAAGGTCACGGAGGCTTCGCTGCCAGCGAAGCGCTCGAAGTCGGCCAGCTTCTTCAACGGGCGGTCGAGCCCCGGGGACGAGACTTCGAGCCGTTCGTAATCGATGTTTTCGACCGTCAAGACGTGCTGGAGCTGACGCGTGACCTTTTCGCAATCGTCGAGCGAAATGCCGGCAGGCTGGTCGATATAGATGCAAAGCATGCCGCGCCCGGTGCGCTCAAGATCCACCAGCTCGTAGCCGAGTCCGGTGACCGTGGTTTCTATCAGTTCCGTCAGTTGCACAGTGCCCTCTCAGGTGTTCGCGCCCGCCGCTCGCGATTCACCCGCGGGCGCGCGCCTTAGCCGGCGCAGGAAGCGCTACCCGAGATGCCTAACCGTTTCAGCAAAAAAAAATGGGCGGAACGCCCATCTTTACCGGTGGTCGCACCTGAGCCGCACATCGAATCCGTACGCCCAGCGACTTTGCGATTATAGCGATTTTCGGCGCAAACGCCAAGCGCCCGCCGGCAAAACCGGATATTCAAACCGATTTCGCCGGCGAGACGCGGCAGGTTGCGCCGCGATCCGCAACTCAGCGGCCGCGCGAGCGATTCCGCTGCGGACGCTGGCCACCGCGCGCGCCGCCGCCGCCGTTGCCTGCGCCTTCCGCGCGATTGCCGTTCGGGTTGCGATTGCCGCCGCCCTTGCCGGCGCCGCCGCCACGTTTGTTGCCGCCTGCGCCATACGACGCGCGGTTGCCGTCGACGTCGCGCCCGCCGCCCGCACGCTGGCCACCGCCGTAGCCGCCCGACATGCCCGGCATGCCGCCGCCGAAGCCGCTCGGACCGGCGAAGCCGCCCGCCGCGCCGCGCCGTGGGCCACGCCGCGGCTGCTCGAGGTTGCCATGCGTCGTCAGCACCGGCTCGCGGCCGATAAAGCCCATCGACGTCTGCATCGGGTCGGGCTGGCGGCGCTCGGCCTGGCCACCACCGCTACCGCGCTTGCCCTTCTCTTCCGACGGCGCCTTCAGGCCGACCGTCGCCATCAGCTTGCGCACCTGCGCGTCGTCGAGCTCTTCCCAGCGGCCGCGCTTCAAGCCGCGCGGCAGCGGGATCGGACCATGGCGCGTGCGGATCAGGCGGCTCACCATCAGGCCGGCCGCCTCGAACATCCGACGCACTTCGCGATTGCGGCCTTCGGCCAGCGCAACGTGATACCAGTGATTCGTGCCTTCGCCGCCGCCATCGCGGATGCGCAGGAAGTTGGCCGGGCCGTCGTCCAGCTCGACGCCGTGCAGCAGCTTCTGCCGGTTGCCTTCGGACAGCTCGCCGACCACCCGCACCGCGTACTCGCGCTCGACGCTGTAGCGCGGATGCATGAAGCGGTTCGCCAGGTCGCCCGACGTCGTCAGCATCAGCAGCCCTTCGGTGTTGAAGTCGAGCCGGCCAACCGCAAGCCATTTGGCCGTCTTCATCGGCGGCAGGCGGTCGAACACCGACGGCCGGCCTTCCGGATCCGCATGACTGACGATCTCGCCCGTCGGCTTGTGGTACAGCAGCACGCGCGGCGGCTTGTTCGGCAGCTTGCGCTTGACCGGCTTGCCATTGATCCGGACCTGGTCGGTCGGCATGATTCGCTGGCCGATGTGCGCCGGTTCGCCGTTCACCGACACGCGGCCGGCAACGATCAGCTCTTCCATTTCTCGGCGCGAGCCCATGCCGGCTTCCGCCAGCACCTTGTGAAGCTTCGGCGCGTCGTCGTCCGGCGACAGCACGCGCTTGTTGGCCGGCTGGCCGCGGCCGCGCCGCAGCATCGGCGCGCGCACGCCGCTGCCCGCCGCGGAATTGTCCGCGTCGAACGCAGGCGACGTCACGTACGCGAACAGGTCGTCCTGCGATGCCGCCTCGGTGCCGGCATTCGCGACGGCGCCGTCGGTTTTGGCCGCGCCGCCGCGCCGCCCCTGACCGCCCTGCGCGGCCTTGGCCGCGCCTTCGCGCTTGGCCGCCGGCTTGCGCCCGCCCTTCGCCGCGCCTTCCTTGCGCGGCGCCCGCGCGGGTTGCGCGTCGGCAGCGTCGGCCGGCGGCGCATCCGCGGCTTCGCCGCCTTGCGGTTCGCCATCAGCGCCCTTCGACTTCGCAGCCGCGCGACGGCGCGCGATCAGGCTGCGCGGGCCGCGCCGCAGGCCGCGGCGGGGACGTTCGTCGCCACCCTCGGCCGAGCCGCCCTGGTCGGGCGCATCGTCGGCGCGCGCTGCCTGCACGGCAGGCGCGGACGATTCAATATCGTGGATATCAGTCAAAACAACCTCAAAATGTCAGGTCTCGCGCCCGGCGCGGGCGCGGCATGGAATCGGCCGCGATCAGGCGCGACGCTGTTCAGGTTCTGCTTCGTCGTCCGGCAGCTCGTCCGCCCCGATGGGCGCGCTGGCGCTGCGTACAGCATCCGCGAGGCTGTCGGACGCATCGTCCGTCATCTCGTCGTCCGCAGGACGGGAACGGGGTGCGTCGGCATGTCCGGCCACGCCGGACACGTCGTCGACCGCTTCCGCTCCGTCGCCGGCTGCCGCTTCGGCGGCCGGCTTGCGATCTTCCTCGTTCCATTGCTCGTGCAGCGACTCGGGCTGCACGCCGGCCGGCGCTGCTTCGGCGCCGCCCTGCTCCGCCTGGGCGCGATCAGCTTGCAGCGTATCGCGATTCGGCGTTTCCTGCGTCGACGCTGCGCCCGTGGCAGCGTCGACCGGCAATTCATTCGGTGCGTCATGCGGCTCGTCGGCCGCCGGTTCGACGGCCTCCGGCTCCGCTTCCGCAACCGCCGCATCGCCGTCGAAATCCATCGCATGCTGCGCGAGCAGCGCGGCCTCGATGTTCGCCGCCGGCTCCTCGAGCGCGGGCAGGTCGTCGAGCGCCTTCAGGCCGAGATCGTCGAGGAACTGCTTGGTCGTCGCATACAGCGCCGGACGCCCCGGCACGTCGCGATGCCCGATCACCTCGATCCAGCCGCGATCCTCGAGCTGCTTGACCACCTGCGTGTTGACCGTGACACCGCGGATTTCCTCGATGTCGCCGCGCGTGACCGGCTGCCGGTACGCAATGATCGCCAGCGTCTCGAGCACCGCGCGCGAATACTTCGGCGGCTTCTCCGGATGCAGGCGGTCGAGAAAGCTGCGCATCGCCGGCTTGCTCTGAAAGCGCCAGCCGCTCGCCAGCGCCACCAGCTCGACGCCACGGCCGGACCATTCCTGTTTCAGATCTTCGAGCAACGTGCGGACCGTGTCAGCCGACACGCTGTCGGCAAATAGCTTGCGCAGATCGCCGAGCTTCAGCGGCTCCTGCGCGCAGATCAAAGCAGTCTCGAGGACGATCTTCGCCTCTTGGGTATTCATGCAGCTAGGCCAGACCCTGTGGTCAAACGAACCGGATCAACAAACAGACGAAAGGAACAGAAGACGCGCTCGCCCGATTCTGATCGGTCATATTGATGGGAGCACGAACCGGGGGCGGCGAAACAACTTCAAGCCAGGCCCAAACCGGACGGAACAGCACGATTCAACGAGGGAACCGCGTGACTGAGCGCCATCTTACGCAAAATTGCCGAGTGCGTAAAGATAAGCCGATCGCACTACTCCGCCTCATACCACGCTGCTCCATTCCGGCTGCGGTGCGGGTCGGCCATGCGGCACAGTGTCGGCGTCGGCGCGTGGCGTGCACGCAAGCGGTGCTCGAAAATCGGCGTCGAAACACACGACCCACGCCGTAGACACACATGCGCACAACCCACGCCTAGTCCAGATCCTCCGCCCTCGACGGCATCTGCCGTACCAGCTCCCAGATCGCCTGCGCGGCGGGAGACAGCGAGCGGTCGCGGCGGCGCACCAGTTCGACGGTGCGCTCCGTGCGCGGCGCGAGGGGGCGCGCGACGAGCGTCGAACCGGCCGGCAGCGGCAGCGACAGCCAGGGCTGCACGCTCACGCCGACGCCGGCTTCGACGAGCCCGAACACCGTCGCCGAATGCCCGAGCTCCTGCATGACCGTCGCGCTCACCCGATGCGCGGCCAGCGCCGCGTCGATCAGGGGCCGGCTGCCCGACGCGTGGTCGAGCAACACGAGGCGCTCGCCGTTCAGCGCCGACCACGGCACCTCCGCGCGCGATGCGAGCGGATGGTCGGCGCGCGCCACGAGGCAGAACGAATCGGTCATCAGCGGCTCGCTCACGAGATCGGCGACGCTGAGCGGCCCGATCACGACGCCGAAATCCACCTCGCCCGACTTCACCTTGCGCAGCACGTCGCTCTGCACGTCGTCGCGCAGGCCGAGCGTGACGAACGGAAACTGCCGTTCGCAGGCCGCCACGACGCGCGGCATCAGCCGGCACGCGATCGTCGGGCTGGCGGCGACGATCACGCGCCCGCGGCGCTGCTCGCCGATTTCGCGAATCTCGCGCAGCGTGTCGTCGAGATCGCCGATCAGACGCGACACGCTCGCGACCAGGTTCCCGCCGACGTCGGTCAACTGCACGTCGCGCGTGGTGCGATCGATCAGCTTCAGCCCCAACTCCGCCTCCAGTTCCCGCACGCAGCGGCTCACCGCGGACTGCGTGAGCCCGATCTCGTCGCCGGCGCGGCTGAAGCTCTTGAGCCGCGCGACCTCGATGAATACGCGAAGCTGGCGCAGCGTAATGTTCATGTCCTGACCTCATCAATCTCTGGCATCGATGCGCGATTCTAGTGCGCGAATCCGGCACCTGTCGCACATGTTTCGCTGCGGTGCAATATGCGCGCAAACGCACGCGGTGCGGGCGAATTGCACAAGATTGGTGATTGTCCCGATTTGCCGGCGGGTTATTTTGGCGTCTTATACGCCCCTAGCTGACGCAGCCGTCAGCTCGCTGCCAAGCGGCTTTCGAGGGTATCGCCCCAGACATGGCACGCTTCATGCGTGAGATGGCGTACAGGGCGCAGGTTTCGTCGGGCGGAAGGCAGAAACGCCGCTGCCGACCGACCGGACGCCCCCACCCGGCACTCGGTGATCGAGTGCTTGAAGAGTGCGCGGCGCAGGGCAGCGCACCGGAGTTTGCTTCGCTGAGGTGAGGACATGATGCTGTTCGACGATTTGAGAGATAACGAGTGGGCGCTGGTCGAGGGTCTGTTTTGTTCGGAACCCGCACGGAGTGAGCGCCGCGGTCGTCCCCGCGTGGAAGCCCGCTCGGTGGTGAACGCCGTGCTGTGGGTGCTGTCGACCGGCGAAGGCTGGTCGAAGCTGCCGGGGCGCTATCCGTCGCCGCCGACCTGCCGCCGCCGCTTCGACGAATGGCAAGCCGACGGCACGCTCGCCGAAATCGTCAAGCGACTCGGCACGAGCGGCCGGCAGATCTCGCTGCGCGGCCGCATCGGCGCAAGCGCGGCCAAGCCGCCCGCGCCACCGAGCCGCGACCGTCTGCGCGGCGCCTTCTGGACCAATCCGGAATCCTGGCGCGCGCCGGTCAAGATGGCGTAAAGGACAGGACACCGAACCGGGCGGCTGCGGCCGCCCGGTCTCTTTTCGGCCACGGCCGCGCGGAACGGGCCGCGTCGCCGAGCTTCGCTGTCGCGCGGCGATACATCTATTTACCAATATTTACAGCAAGCCTGCACTCCCACGCTTACCTTAGCGTCATATCAGCGAGCCGCATCGACGGCTTGAAGGGAGTCCGCCATGAAACCAATGTCACTGCTCGCGGCATGCGGCATTGTTGTTTCACTGGCGCTTGCCTTGCCGGCGCACGCGGACGACCACGCCAGGCAGCCGCACCGCCAGCAGGAACACAAGGGCAATCCGCATGCGCCGCCCGGCGTCGAACAGTCCAACCAGACGGTACCGCGCGGCGACCTGCGCGGCGACATCGCCAGCAATGCCCGCGCACGCGTCGGCCTGCCGTCGCAGGATTCGCGCCGCCATCCCTAACCGGGCGTCCGTAACCCGGCGCCCCGCCCGTCTTCATCAAAGAATTTGCCTGCACCCGGGAACTGCGCAATGCGTGGCGAGTCAACATCGTTGCCATGAGCACAGCGTGGCAGCAGCAAAAAGTATCCGGTACGCCCGTATCCTCGCGATACGGGCTTTTTTTTGCCGAGTTGCCGGCGGGCCTGGTGCGCTACAGCCGGCTTTCGAGGATCGCGACGGCGCTCGCTTCGCTTAGCGCGTAATCCTCGATCCTGCGATCGGTCCAAGCGGGCAATTTCTCGTCGCGCTCGAGGCGCGCGAATTCGGCGCGGCCGCTGTCGGTCAGCACAGCGATGTCGACCGGCGCGTGAAAGCCCGGTGCAGGCGCAACGGTCTTCTGCCTGACCGTGTCCATCAGCCCGAGCGACCGCAGATACTCGAACACGCCGGGACGACGCGCCCACGGCACCTGGCGATACTGCACCCGCCTCAGCGCGTCGAGCACCGCTTCGTTGGAATACGTGGCCATCTCGATTCTTTCTTAAAGTGCAGCGACAATGCCAGGCAGCGCGCCGGGCGGGGTCTCCGCCCGCCGGCGCCGCCACCGGTTCAGGAGGCTGGACGCTCGGCGTCGAGTCGGGGCCAGATCATCAGCCATCCATAAAAAGACACCATACCCCAATCAAATTGATTCTGTTCGATTCATTTGCACTTCTCTTCGTCGTTTTCATGCTGTGCCGCAAGTGGCGACGCACGATCGCGGCCGTCGCCTTCGCGCTGTTCTGGCTGCTTGCGACGGGCTGGCTCGCGGCGCCGTTGATCGCATGGTCGCAGGCGGGCGTGACACCCGTCGAACACCCGGACATGCACGGGCAAACCGTGCTGATCCTGCTCGGCACGGGAACGCGGCGCATCGACGGACGGCTCGAGCCGCGCACGGACGGCTTCCCCCGAATTCGCAAGACCGCCGCGCTGTACCGCGATTGCCGACAGCGCGCCGAACGTTGCACGGTCATCGTGTCCGGCGGCGATCCCGAGCGGCACGGCGCGACTGAAGCCGCGACCTATGCGCCGTATCTCGTCGCCCGAGGCGTCGACCCGCGCGACCTCATGCTCGAAGCAAACAGCCGCACGACCTACGAAAATGCGAAGTTCACGACGCCTATACTACGCTCACGGCATGTCGATGCGACGATCCTCGTCACGTCGTCGTATCAGATGCGGCGTGCGCTGCTCGATTTCCGGCATTTCGGCATCGACGCGCAGCCGGTCTATGCGAATCGCCGCGACGCGCAAACCGGCTGGCTGCCGCGCCGGCAGAATCTGATCAACGCCGAGCATGCGTTGCACGAATTGATCGGCATCGCGCAATTTCACGTGTACAGCCGGCTCGGGTGGTTCTGAGGACACCTTCACACATGCCCCCTCGGCAACACAGCGCCGCATGGCACGCGCGTGACGAAGCGCGGCAAGTGTTGCGCGACTTCAACGCGGCCTTGCGCCGCGCCGCCGTTCCAATGCATTGATCCGTCACTTTTGTTAAACTCGACACGCACTCGATTGCGGTCGCCAGACTGAACGGCAACACTCGCTCGGGTTCATCACCACTTAGCGGAGGTAAAGCAATGAAGAAGACGTCCCTGGCTATCCTGATTGCGATGTCGGCGCTGGCTGGCGCAGCGTATGCGCAAGAGAGCACGGAAATCAAGACCATCACCGATCCGGCCAAGATCGCCGAGATCGAGCAGCGCGCGCAGGCCCTGCAGCAGCAGCAAGCTGCCCAGGCAGCCGAGCCGGCGATGCACGAAGCACACCATGGCAAGAAGGCAGCTCACCACAAGGCGGCAAAGAAGGCCGCCAAGAAGGCTGCTCCGGCCGACGCCGCAAGCCAGTAACTCCGCGGCACCGCATAAGCAAAAAAGCCGAATCCGGGCAACCGGGTTCGGCTTTTTTGGTTGCGTCGCCGGTACGCTGTGCTACAGTCGCGCACCGAACTTTTCCACCCCGTACGCACCTTGGTGCGGAGGACAGCATGAGCAACATTCAACTCGACATCGAGTGGACGGAAGCCGCCACTCGCAAGATCAAGCAACTGATGCCGCGCGGCTCGGACGACGCCTTTCTCGCGCTCCCGCCGATCGAGTGCCTGCCGATGGAAGGCGACGTGCTCTTTCTCGGCCCGCAGGGCAAGCAGCAGCCGTTCATCGTCGCCGAACGCCAGTACCATCACGACGGCGACGCAGACTGGACGATCATCCTGATCCTCGACGTACCCAACGCGTCTCACTGATCGCGCGCTGTCGCGGGTGGCACTCGCGCCGCCACGCCATCGCCGCGCAATTGCGCGAAAACGGCGAGCACGGTCCGCTGCCGCTCGAGCCGCAGCGCAGCGGCCTCCACCGTCACTTCTGCTGCCAAAAAAATTGCCCGCGCTTCACAGGAAGCGCGGGCAAAACCGTCGCCCTACGAGGATAGGCGACGGGGCCATCGAGATCCGCGCGCTGCGCAGATCATCATCGAATGCGCCGGCGCTCGTTGCACCGGCATATGCGGACATCGACACCGTTGGTCGGGCGCTCGCGACGCACGCCCGGCATCTGACGCCATCCTCCCTGCCCTAACGATTCCAACTTATAAAGCAGGTTGCATGCCAAGCGCGATTTGTCGCGCACACCATTGATTTTTAACTGAATTCCGGAGCATACGGAAACGATGTGGGCCATCGCGTCGCCGTAACGCGAGGATGTTACGTAACATCCCAACAGGCATCGGTCATGGCACGCATGCAGGCTTGCGGCGCGCGAACATAAAAAAAGCCCGCCGAGCGGCGGGCTTTACGAGACGGGATCTCGCGACGATCAGCGCAGCTGGTTCACCAGCAACCCCATGATCTGACGTGCCGGCTGCGACGAATCGATCGCGCCCGACTCGTCGACGACCGCGACGCGCGTCTGATCCTGCGTGAGCGCCTTTACGTTGACCCGGTACTGCTTCGCCTGCTTTTCCTTCTTGCCGTGGAACAACTGACTCCAGAAGCCCTGCTCGGCGGCGCTCAGATCCTTCGGATCGACGTATCGCACGAAATACAGGCCCTTTTGGCGATCGCGATCGTCGACCGTGAAGTTGGCGCGATCGAGCGCAAGGCCGACGCGCAGCCACGAGCGATCGTACGGCTCGCCGAGCGTGACTTCGGACGGCACCGTGCTCGTCTCGACGTCGTTCGCCTGCGATGAAGTGCGCGCGACGTTCTGCGCAGCGATCGCCGCAGCCGCGGCCTTCGCTGCGTCGGTATCGGCCTTCTTGTCCTTCACGACGACCGTGTTGTCCTTGATGTTGGCGATCGGCGGCTCGCCGTTCTTCGCGCGCAGGTCGTTCTGCGCGAGGACGGCCATCAGCCGCTTCAGGTATTCCGTCTCGAGCGCCGGATCGTTCGGCTTCGGCTCCCACTTGCTCGAATCGTTGTTCGGGCCGGTCAGCGCCTCGCGCATCCCCTTCTGGCTGATGAACACATAGGTGCCGCCGTTCGGCGCCACGTCGAGACGCGTGCGGTACTTGTTGCGCTCGGCCGTCACGTACGAATTGCCCATCGCCTTCGAGATCACGCTGCGGATCAGGCCGTCGTTGATCTGCGGATGGGTTTCGTTCCAGTCGGTTTCCATCACGCCCTTGTCGCGCTGGTCGACGACAAGCAGAAAGCCCTGTTCCTGCCAGAAGCGGCGGACCTGCGGCCAGATGTCGGCCGGCTTCTTGCCGTCGATGACGAGCCAGCTTTCGGTGCCGTCACGCTGGATATGCATGCCGGTCACGGGCGGCACGACGGCATCGGTGGACGGCGCGGCCTGCTGGACCTGCTGGAGCGCCGACAGGGAGGTTGCGCCGCCCTGCGGCGGCAACGAGCGCTGATCGGCCGTCTCCTCGAGCATGTTGGGCGGCACCGCCAGCGAAACCTCCTTCGATTTGGAGTCGCTCTTGTAGTCCACTTTCGTGGGCGACGGCGAACTACAACCGGCAACGAGCGCGCCGGTGGCGAGCACTGCAGCGAACCGCTTGGTAAGACGAAGATCAGTCATGTTCTGGGAATCCTCTTCCGCTAAATCACGGCGCTTTCCGTGGATCAACCTTGTATTTTACCGGGGCTGCGCCGGGCTGTGCAAAAAAGCGACCGACAAGAAAAAACCCGCGTCAGCTTGAACTGACGCGGGTTCTTATCTGGCTGGGGCGAGAGGATTTGAACTTCCGACCACCCGGCCCCCATGCAGGCCCCAAGTCATTCCCACCGCATCACCGCCGATCCACTATTGCACACTTCTTTGATTTTAAACGACTAATTGACCACTACGGGCTCAATTGGGGCCGCTAGAATGCACGACGGGCCTCCGAAATCGTGCGAGCAAATGTGGGGGCAAAAATTTGTTCCTTGCGAAGAAAGCGACGACGGGACTCACGAGGAGAGAACGGCAACACCGACACCGGCCGCCGACCGACGACGTCTTGCCGACGGACAGGGAATCTTCGGCATCGTCCGCGCAGGTTTGAACGGGATCTCCGTGCGGTTTTCACTGCGCGACCGATCGACCGGGGCAATTCGAGAGATCCGGGAAGCGCGCGATAAGGCGCGAGCCCACATCGGTTCAGGCGAAGACCCGCTGAAGCGAAGACGAATCGGTAGACCTAAAAAGGAAGCCCACATTGAGGCCAATGCCGTTGCCTTGGAGCAGAAACTGGCGCTCCGCGCCGCGCCGGACGCGCACTCGAGTCGTACAGCGACCCGGCCGGCTTTGCCATGACCATCCGCCACTGGCGGTTCGAGCACAACGATGCGCGAGGGCCATCTACCCTTTCGGCAAGGGCACGCTGACGCTTGTCGACACCGCGTTCACCGGTAACTGCGCGATCTATGATGACGCGGCGCTCGCCCTCGGGGGCTTAATGGCAACGCGCGAGCGTTCTTCCCCCGTCCGCAACGAGGCCGCGCGCGACGGCGCTGCAGCTTACCGCGGACTACGGTTCGCTCGTGTCGTTCGACGCGACGCGGTTCCAGTCCAACGGGGCGCGCGACAAGCGGCCCCCGTCTACATGATCAGCCCTGCATCGCAGATGCGAGCGACCAGCGTCACGGTGATGAAGAGCCTGTTCCGGGGCAGCAAGGCTCGCGCCGGCGCGAGCATCTACACCCTCGACGTGGGTACCTCGCGGTCGCGGACAAGGAGTACCCGTCCGGCTCGCTTTACCGGCCGAAAAGCTGAAGCAGGCCGTCGGGCCTTTTCGTATCGCGAGTTGGAATTCGTTTCATTCGATACGGTGCGCGTGGCAATGATAAGCGCCTGATCTATCAGGCGCTCGACCGAGAGCCCGCATGTGGCGACAGCGATGGGCCGATGGCACAACGGGGCGGTCAGGCGGCTTGCGTACGCATCGCCGTCAGGCATTGGACGCTCCGATTTTCATGAAAACACTGAAGGGGGATTCAATGAGACGGAAATATTTTCACCAGAAACTGACGCGCCTGAATTGCAAGATTAAAGGTATTGGACGGGCGGCGTTACCGGTTTTATTGTCGAGCGCGATAACCGGATGTGGTGGTGACGACAATGTCACATCGCAGGTTTTCTCGTGTGCCACCGACGTCTATCCATCGAATACCGGGGCTACCACGCCAGCCCCCATTCTGGCATCCCCTCAAGTCTGGAGCTTTGTTAG
The DNA here is from genome assembly GCF_001718695.1 of Burkholderia ubonensis. Classification (NCBI taxonomy): domain Bacteria; kingdom Pseudomonadati; phylum Pseudomonadota; class Betaproteobacteria; order Burkholderiales; family Burkholderiaceae; genus Burkholderia; species Burkholderia ubonensis. The sequence continues at coordinate 1,031,389 of NZ_CP013420.1, forward strand.
CGCGCCAAATCTGCACCCGATGAAAGTGAATGTTAACTACTCCGATCCCGCGCAACTGGCCGAGGGATTGATTTTCAATTCACCTTATACGGGCTCGAATACCGCAATGTATGGGCAGAATGGCGCGTTAATTGCCGACAATGCCGGAAACCCGGTGTGGTTTAACGCATTGAATAGCGTAAGCCTGATGAATTTTGATTTTCGCGTCCAGCAATACTTTGGCATGCCGGTCTTGACTTTCTGGCAAGGCACCGTTGCTACGCCGCCCGCCTACACCAACTTGCCGTCCGGCGCAGCAGAGCCGGGAGCATGTTATTACATCGTCAATAACCGTTACCAGACAATAAAAACCGTTTCCGCACGCAATGGCTTTGTTGCCGACAATCACGAATTTCTGATTACGCCGAACAATACTGGACTATTCCTGGCAACCAAGGTGGTTCCCATGGATTTGACGCCATATGGCGGACCGAAAAATGGGGCAATCCACGATTTTTCCATTCAGGAAGTAGATCTGACCACAAATGAGTTGGTCTTTTTTTGGGACGCGAAGGACCACATCGCGTTGGAAAGCTCGCATCTCCCGGCCTCGACTGCCACCGCCACCAGTAATGTCTGGGACCCTTACCACCTGAATTCATTGGATCTTGTGGCAAACAATAACAACGATATCGTGTTCTCGGCCCGCAGCACCTGGACGGTTTATCGCCTGCACAAGCCCACGGGTGAATTTGTCTGGAAGCTGGCTGGAGACGGAAGCGGAGATTTCAAGATTCCCGCGGGTAATGCGCAATTTTCATGGCAACATGATGCCCGCTATATCTCCGATAATGTAATCAGCATGTTTGATGATGCTTGCGATGATTGTTATGCATCAATTCCGCCAGGAACCGCACCTTCACATGGCCTGGTGCTGAATCTCGATTTCAACAACATGGTCGCAACGGCACAGACGTCGTACTACCACAATCCAAACCTCTTCTCCTCCGCGCAAGGAAACATGCAATGGCTGGGAAACGGCAATAAATTTATCGGCTGGGGGAACGGGTATTACACTGAATTTGCGCAGCCCGGTAACACTGAATTAATGCCTGCGACCAGCACACTGTATGACGTAAAAATGGCTGGCGACAATATCTCGTACCGGACGTATCGGCAGGCGTGGGTGGCTACGCCATATTATCCGCCAAGCGTAACGGTCGCAGCTGGTAACAGCGGCCCGGCCGTATATGCTTCGTGGAACGGTTCAACGGAAACGAGATCTTGGCAAGTATACGCCGGTGCTGCCGCGAATAATTTGAGACTCATAGCCAGCAGCGCGAAAACCGGTTTTGAGACGAAAATTCCCTTGACCGGGAATAGCTATGCTTATGTTCAAGTCAAGGCGATCGACAACGCTGGCGCAATTATCGGGGTCTCTGATATTAAAAATATATTCAAATAAAGCGGTTATTGGAAATCCCGGTCCTCAATAAGTGGATCCCCGGCAGAATCTGGCAACGACGCCGCAAGACGCAGTAAGCGGCGACTCCTGCCGCGGTCGGCATGGACGCGATGTCAGCATCGGTGTGATCGCAGTGAGCACCGCACTGGTGGCCGGCGCGCGGTCAGTGAGGCAGCCGTTCTAGGCTGTGCCGCGGCCCGCTGCGGCACAGCGAACTGAACGACAGCAGATTCGGGACGTCGGTCCACACCTCCGCCAGAGAATCTGCCGGATCGACGAGTCGAGTACGTGTGAGCTGCTCTGTAGCACGACATGACGCTCACCGAACCGCTTGCGTCGACACCGAGCGATGGCCGCAGACCCAGAGAACGAAACGGCACGGATGCTGCGCGCCCGCGGACAATTCCCCGCGGCTCCCCCGAAAGCCATCCGTCTTGCGAAGCAAACCTTGGGGCAAAAAATCCGCCCCAAATGGAAAAGGCCTTACAAGCATTGCTTGTAAGGCCTTGATTCCTGGTCGGGGCGAGAGGATTTGAACCTCCGACCACCTGCACCCCATGCAGGTACGCTACCAGGCTGCGCTACGCCCCGAAAGAAAGAAAGTATAACAGACACTTTCCCGGTTTAGAACGGGTCGCATGCATTTTGTGAAGTCCGCACGAAATTTCCTGCCACACGATCCGCCTCACGCGTCGCGCTTGCGCGCGATACACACCACCGTGAGTCCTGCGAGCCGGTTGAACGGGAACATCGGCAACTCCGCCCGGCAGATCAGCTTGAGCAGACCGTTGACGACCGGATGATGGCGGCGCAATTGCGACGCGGGTTCGCGTGCGCGCCGCTGCATGCGCTCGCTCAACCGTAACGCGGCCGCAAGCGGAAACGTCAGGCCGAAATAGTACGCGCTGCGCTCGACGTCGAGCCCGGCGCGACGAGCGACGTCCTCGAGACCCTCGAGCGTATAGCGGCGCTTGTGCTCGAGAAAATCGTCATGCGCGCTCCAGAGGAACTGGAACGCGGGAACGGTGATCAGGAAGCGGCTGCCGCCCGGCGCGCCGGCCACGTAGTGCGCCAGCAGCCCGACATCGTCGTCGACGTGCTCGAGGACATCCATCAGCAACACGAGATCGGCGTCGCACCGATCGACGGCTCGCCGAAAGTGAACGGGCTTGCCCGCGGCCTCGCCGTCTGAATCGTCGACGTAGCTGGTGTCGACGCACCAAGCCTCCGTGGCCCGCGTGCGTTCGAGCAAGTGCCTGGAAAAGAATCCGGAGCCTGCGCCGACGTCGAGGATCCGCTTCGCGTCGCGCGTGCCGAGGAAGCGGCGGATCGCCGCTGCCTTCGACGCGTAGTACCAGTGATCGCCGACATCGGCTCCCAATACGTCGAGTTCCTTCAAATCCATGACGCCCCCCGTGTCGGCCACCATGCTTTGATTTCTACGGCTCCTGATCGCGATCTTACCGCGCCGCGCCGGCCGAACGCGCGCCAATGTGACGCGGACCACCGGTCGCCCACAGGTCGGGCCGAAAACCAAACGGCCGTTTGACCGCACCGCCCCACCGGCCCGAATCCATTGCGCCGTCGCGCATCGTGCACTGCGGCATACGCCGTCGCTGTTTGGTGACGCCGCTCTAGCGAGCTATGCCACACTGCTCGGCATCGACGGACGCGCGTTGCACTGACGGCGCGCCCTCGTCGATCAAGACAAGATACGGAGACAGACGATGCGGAATGCGGTCCGGCGCGGCCATCGCTCGCCTTTGGCAATTTTCGACTGGAGGTCCGGCTCGCGGCACGCGGCCGGTCGTGCGTTGCACGGTGCGTCCCGTGCGCTCGGCGGCGCAATGCTGGCCGTCGCATTGGTCTGTGCCGGATGCGCGGAACCGGCCACGCAGCGCGACGGCAATGCGTCGACCGCCTCGACGCGAATCGAGCGCAGCAAGGCCGAGCGCCTCGCCCGCGAACAGCAGATTGCGCGCACGGTGCCGTCGCTTGCATCGATCCGGCTCGCGCAGCCGCGCCCGTTCACGCTGCGCGACTCCGGCCAGAATGGCGCGATGACGTTCCTGCGCGACGTCGACTTCCGCATCGTCAACAATCTCGGCTTCTTCATTCACCAGTTGTCGGCGACGCTCGTACCGACGCAGGCCGGCGCGCCGATCGTGTTCGACGACCCGACGAGTTTCGAGATCGACGTGCATCAGGGCGCTGTCACGCTCGACAGCGCGAAACTGACGGCGCTATTCAACACCTACATCTTCGGATATCGCAACGCGCCGCTGCGCAAGCTCGTCGTCTCGACCGGCGACGGCGTGATCCATCTGCAGGGCGAGATGCAGCGCGACGGCTGGGTGCCGTTCTCGCTGAGCGGCACGCTCGCGATCCGCGACGGCAGCCAGCTCGTGTTCCATCCGACCGGCGTGCGCGTTTCGGGCCTCGACGCGCAGCCGGTGATGCGCGCCGCCAACGTAAAGATGGCCGATCTGCTCAAGGTCGACACGCCGATCGCGCGGCTTTCCGGCGACGACCTCGTGATGTCGGTCGACAGGCTGATGCCGCCGCCGCGCCTGAAGATCACGATCACGGCGCTGCGCGTGACGCCCGCCGGACTCGACCTGACGCTCGACGACGGCACGCGCGCGGGTTTCGCGATGCCGGCGAACGCGCCGCAGCGGGCAATGTACATTCGAGGCGGCGACGTGAAGTTCATGCGCTCGATGCCGATGAATGCCGACATCCTGATCAGCCAGGTCGATCCCGCCAAGACCGGCCAGAATTTCGTCTTCGACCTGTACCACTACCGCGAGCAGGTCTCCGCGGGCTTTTTCAATTTCGACGAGCGCGGCGCGATGGCGATCCGGATGCCGTCGTATGCGGGCCCGCCAAGCGGCGCCGCGCTCGGCAATCCCGCCGCGCGCCTGAACGACAGCTTCCTCGCCGCGCAGCAAAGCGCGCTGCGCGACGTGCGCCAGCATTGGGAAGCCGATGCGCTCGTGGCCGGCGACGCGGCGCGGACGGGCATGCAGAAGGTCGCGATGCGCCGCGGCACGAACGCGCCGTTCGACGAGCGGCACGTGTCGAACCGCAGTCCGGCGATCCACCTGCGCAACGTCGAATTCAACCTTTCCGGCGACATCGGCTTTCACGTCGAGGAGCTCGACGTGCAGCTCGTCGCGAAGCGTTCCGGCGAGCCCGTCGACCTCGACGACCCGAACCAGTACGACATCCGCATTCTCGGCGGCACGGTCGTGGCATCGTGGAAGGCGATGTCGGCGCTCTTCAACGACTATCTGCTCGATTACTCGCCGCGCTCGCTCAACCGCCTGCAATTGAGCGCCGACGGCCGGAACCTGCGCGTGCAAGGCGGCGTCAAGCTGTGGAACCACGTGCCGGGCGTCTGGCTGCCGACCGACATGAAGGGCTCGCTCACGGTGCTCGACGACCGCCATCTGGCGTTCTCGCCGACCGAGGTGTCGGTGCTCGGCATCCCGCAGGCGAAGCTGCTGCGCTCGCTCGGCATCGAGCTCGCGTCGTTGACGCCGCTGCGGCGGCGCGGTGCGGAGCTGCGCGGCGACTCGCTCGTGCTCGACCAGTACACCGTGTTCCCGCCGCCGGTGCTGAACGGCAAGCTCGCTACGGCCGCCGTCGAGCGCGATGGCCTGCGCCTCACGTTCCGGCGCGTGCCGGACGCGCCCGCGCCGAAGCGCCCGCCTATCTCCGCGCCCAGCTACATGTGGATGGAAGGCGGCGACATGAAGATGTTCAACGTGCTCGAACTGAACATGCGCGCGCTGATCCAGAATTCGGCCGACGCCGGCCCGATGCGTTTCGACCTGTACGGCTACCGCAATCAGGTCGCGCAAGGCTCGGTGCGGATGCTGCCGGACGGCACGCTGGTCGTCGACATGGGCAAGCCGAATCCGCTCGCCGCGCGCTGACACGCACGGGCGGCGGCCATGAAAAATGCCCGGTGACGCAGCGCCAACCGGGCATTTCATTTGCCGACCAATCTGCGGTCAGTCGTGTTTCAGTCCGTCGATGACGTCGAGCAGCGCCTGCCGCAACGCGGCAACGTCGACCGCCCCACCGGCCTCACCCGCAGCCTGTACGTCGGCGACGCGCTCGTCGCCCGCGGGCGCTGCCCCGGCGCCGCGTTCGCCGCCCGGCGCATCGAGCCGGTTGCGCGCACCATTGATCGTAAAACCCTGCTCGTACAGCAATTCGCGGATCCGCCGGATCAGCAGCACCTCGTGGTGCTGGTAATACCGCCGGTTGCCGCGCCGCTTCACCGGCCGCAACTGCGTGAATTCCTGTTCCCAATAGCGCAGCACATGCGGCTTCACGCCGCACAGTTCGCTGACTTCACCGATCGTGAAGTAGCGCTTCGCGGGAATCGGAGGCAAGACGACTTTCTCAACCGTCGTGGTCATCGTCAGTCAACCATCGGTAAAGGTGCGCGGCGGCCGCGCGGGAGACGTCAGCGCGCGGGGCTTGGCTCCGCGCCGTTTTCGACCAGTGCCTTGAGCTTCTGGCTTGCGTGGAACGTGACCACTCGACGCGCGGCGATCGGTATCGCCTCGCCCGTCTTCGGGTTGCGGCCGGGACGCTGCGGCTTGTCGCGCAGCTGGAAGTTGCCGAACCCCGACAGCTTGACGCTTTCGCCGTTCTCGAGCGCGTCGCGGATCACTTCGAAGAACGCCTCGACCATGTCCTTCGCTTCACGCTTGTTCAGCCCGACGCTGTCGAACAGCAGCTCCGCCAGCTCCGCCTTCGTCAGGGTCGGCGTCTCCGTGGACGCCGGCGCCGAAACGTCGCGGTTCATGGCGCTGCGTTGCGCCGTCAGGAGGGCTTCGAATTCACTCGAGGTCATGTCGTTCATATCTGCCATACAGCGCGTTAAATCAAAACTCACGATGGGGAGCCGGCCGCCCGGGCGACATCGCACCCGGGCAACCTGGGCTCCTTAGCCGCGCAAGCGCGCTCCCACACGAACCATCCGCTCGACAAGCGTCTGGATCGCCTGATCGACGACCTCGTCCTGTAGCGTGCCGGCCGCGTCCTGCAGCGTCACGCGGAAGGCAAGGCTCTTCTCGTGCGCGGCGAGTCCACCGGAAGTATTTGATTTTGCACGAAATTCGTCGAAGAGTACAACCTTCTGAACGAATCGGCAGGCGTCGTCGGCCAGCGCCTTCTTCATCTCGTCGAACAGCGCCTGGACCTCGACCGCCTGATCGACCACGACCGCGATGTCGCGGCGCACCGGCGGGAATTTCGACACATCGGTGGGCGCCGGCAGCGCACGCGCGATCAGCGCGTCGGCGTCGATCTCGAACAGCACCGGCGCGTGCGGCAGCTCGTACTTCTGCATCAGGCGCGGGTGCAGCTCGCCGATCCAGCCGACCGCGCGGCCGTCGACTTCGATGCGCGCGCTGCGGCCCGGATGGAGCGCCGGATGCTCGGCCTTCACGAAACGGGCGGACGTCGGCGCGAGCAGCGCCTCGAGGTCGCCCTTCACGTCGAAGAAATCGACCGCGCGGGTCGGCGCGCCCCACTGCTCGTCCAGCGCCGGGCCGTAGGCCAGCGCGCCGACGCGCTTCGGCTGCGCGTAGCCCGCGACCGCCAGTTCGCCCGACGTGACCGACGAGTCGGCCAGGAACACGCGGCCCGTCTCGAACACGCGCACGCGGTCCGCGCGGCGGTTCAGGTTGTGGCGCAGCACGGCGATCAGGCTGCCGAACAGCGTCGTGCGCATCACCGACAATTGGCTCGCAATCGGATTCAGCAGACGGATCGGGTTGTCGTTGCCCGCGAAATCGCGCTCCCACTCCGCGTCGACGAAGCTGAAGTTGACCGTTTCCGCGTAATCGCGGGCGGCAAGCGCGTGACGAATCGCGTGGATCGAACGCTGCGTCTCGTTGGTCGCGCGCATTTCGCTCGTCGCGACCGGCGGACGCGCCGGAATCTTCTCGAAGCCGTAAATGCGCGCCACTTCCTCGATCAGGTCTTCCTCGATCTCGATGTCGAAGCGGTGCGACGGCGGCGCGACCGAGAACACGTCCTCGTCGCGCTCGAACGACAGGCCGAGGCGCGTGAAGATGTTCGCGATCTCGTCGGCATCGATCTTCACGCCGATGATGCGGTTCGCGCGCGATACGCGCATCTTGACCGGCGCGCGCTGCGGCAGGTTGACGGCCTGGTCGTCAACCGGGCCGGCCTTGCCGCCGCAGATATCGAGAATCAGCTGCGTGATGCGCTCGACGTGCTCGACGGTCGTCGCGTAGTCGACGCCGCGCTCGAAGCGATGCGCCGCATCGGTCGAGAAGTTGTACTTGCGCGCGCGGCCGCGGATGCTGTCCGGCCACCAGAACGCCGCTTCGAGATAGATGTTGGCCGTGTCGAGCGTGACGGCCGTGCTATCGCCGCCCATGATGCCCGCGAGGCTCTCCACTTGGGCGTCATCGGCGATCACGCCGACCGTCTCGTCGAGCTCGACCGAGTTGCCGTTCAACAGCTTCAGCGATTCGCCGCGCTTGCCCCAGCGCACCTCGATGCCGCCGTGGATCTTGTCCAGATCGAACACGTGCGACGGGCGGCCGAGCTCGAACATCACGTAGTTCGAGATGTCGACGAGCGCCGACACGCTGCGCTGGCCGGCGCGCTCGAGGCGCTCGACCATCCACTGCGGCGTCTTCGCGCGCGCGTTCACGCCACGAATCACGCGGCCCGAGAAGCGGCCGCACAGGTCCGGCGCGGCGATCCGCACGGGCAGCGTCTCGTCGAGCTCGACGTGCACCGGACGGATGTCGACCGGCGTGAGCGGCGCACCGGTGATCGCTGCCGTCTCGCGCGCGATGCCGAACACCGACAGGCAGTCGGCCTTGTTCGGCGTCAGCTTGATTTCGAAGATGGTGTCGTCGAGGTTCAGCGTGTCGCGGATGTCCTGGCCGACCGGCGTGTCTTCCGGCAGGATCAGCAGGCCGCTGTGGTCTTCGGACAGCTTCAGCTCGCGCGCCGAGCACAGCATCCCCTGGCTCTCGACGCCGCGCAGCTTCGACAGCTTGATCGCGAACGGCTTGCCGCCCTCTTCGGCCGGCGGCAGCTCGGCGCCAACCAGTGCGACCGGCACCTTGATGCCCGGCGCGACATTCGGCGCGCCGCAGACGATGTTCAGCGTCGCGCCCGTACCGGCGTCGACCTGGCAGACATTGAGCTTGTCCGCATCCGGATGCTTGACGACTTCGAGCACCCGCCCGACGACGATCTTCGACGTCGGCGGCGCGGCCTTGCTCAGCGACTCGACTTCGAGCCCTGCCATCGTCAGTGCATGCGACAGCTCGTCGGTCGTCAGCTGCGGATCGACAAAGGTTCTCAACCAGGATTCAGGGAATTGCATGGATGTCTACGTTCGAAACGGGTTGGATCGACGCCCGGCTCGCTGCGAAGCGCGCACGGGCACAAGTCGGCGCGGCGGGCTCGCGTTACGCGAACTGGCGCAGGAAACGCAGGTCGTTCTCGAAGAACAGACGCAGGTCCTGCACGCCGTAGCGCAGCATCGTCAGGCGCTCGAGGCCGCTGCCGAATGCGAAGCCGATGTAGCGCTCGGGATCGAGGCCCATGTTGCGGATCACGGTCGGATGCACCTGCCCCGAGCCGGAGATCTCGAGCCACTTGCCGGCGTTCTTGCCGTGCTCGAACATCATGTCGATCTCGGCCGACGGTTCCGTGAACGGGAAATACGACGGACGGAAGCGCACGAGGATATCGTCGCGCTCGAAGAATTTCTTCAGGAAGTCGGTATAGACGCCCTTGAGGTCGGCAAAGCTGATATTTTCGTCGATCCAAAGCCCCTCGACTTGATTGAACATCGGCGAGTGGGTCGCATCGCTGTCGACGCGATACGTGCGGCCCGGCGCGATCACCTTGATCGGCGGGCGGTTCATGCGCGCATAACGCACCTGCATCGGGCTCGTGTGCGTGCGCAGCAGCAGCGGACGGCCGTCGGCATCCTTGCCGTCGACGTAGAACGTATCCTGCATCGAACGCGCCGGATGGTTCTCCGGGCTGTTCAGCGACGTGAAATTGAACCAGTCGGTCTCGATCTCGGGACCGTCGGCCACGTCGAAGCCGATCGTGCGGAAAATCTGTTCGACGCGCTCCCACGTGCGCATCACGGGGTGCAGGCTGCCTGCACCGGCGCCGCGGCCCGGCAGCGTGACGTCGATCGACTCGGCGGCGAGGCGCTGGTTCAGCAGCACGTCGGCCAGCGCCTGGCGGCGCGCGGTCAGCGCGGCTTCGACCTGCTGCTTCGCGACGTTGATGCGTGCGCCTTCGGTCTTGCGTGCTTCGGGATCGAGCTTGCCGAGGCCCTTCAGCAACTCGGTCAGCGCACCCGACTTGCCGAGGAAGCGGGCTTTCTCGTTTTCGAGCGTGGTGATGTCGGCAGCCTGTTCGAAGGACTGCTGCGCGTCGGCGACAATCTGGTCCAGATCCATAGATCCCATCATTTCCAACGTCATTCGGTCTTGGCGAGCGAAATCGCTCCACCAAACAAAAAAGGGGCTCGGAAGAGCCCCGTTTTCGCTGCAGCGGCCGAGACTACCGGAACATCGCTGCAACTAACCACGCAGTGCTAATTTCGCAATTAGGCTGCAACGGCGGCTTTCACCTGCTTGACGATCGCAGCAAAAGCAGCCTTGTCGAACACCGCCATGTCGGCCAGCACCTTACGGTCGAGTTCGATCGACGCCTTCTTCAGGCCGTTGATGAACACGCTGTAGGTCATGTCGTGCTGGCGAACTGCCGCGTTGATACGCGTGATCCACAGTGCGCGGAACACACGCTTCTTGTTGCGGCGATCGCGGTACGCGTACTGGCCAGCGCGCATCACCGCCTGCTTGGCGATGCGGTAGACGTTATTGCGGCGGCCGCGATAACCCTTGGCCAGGTTGATGATCTTCTTGTGACGGGCCCGTGCGGTTACCCCACGTTTGACTCGAGGCATGTTTCTCTCCTTTGAGTATCGATTGAGGGGTTACGCGAACGGAAGCATCGCGCGGACGGAGTTCAGATCGGAATCATGAACTGCCGTGGCGCCGCGCAGGTGACGCTTGTTCTTCGTGGTTTTCTTGGTCAGGATGTGGCGCTTGAAGGCTTGACCGCGCTTGACGGTACCGCCCGGACGCACCACGAAGCGCTTTGCAGCGCTCTTCTTGGTCTTCATCTTAGGCATGACGAACAACTCCAGTTTATTAGATGGCGATGGGTGTGCGGTTGGCTTGCGCCCTTGACCCGCCCTTCGAAACCCAGTCCACTTGTGTACGGCGAACCGCTTGCGCAGCCGCCGTCATCGTTGGCGCGCCGCCCTGACCGGGCCACGCGCCGAACCACTTCGAAACCCGCGCGCGCGTCGCGCGCCGGCCCGTTACTTCTTTTTCTTCGGCGAGAGCACCATGATCATCTGGCGCCCTTCCATCTTCGGCATCTGCTCGACCTGGCCGACTTCCTCGAGATCCGTGCGCAGACGCTCGAGCATCCGCATGCCGATCTCCTGGTGAGCCATTTCGCGGCCGCGGAAACGCAACGTGATCTTCGTCTTGTCGCCTTCCTCGAGGAAGCGCACGAGGTTACGCAGCTTGACGTTGTAATCCCCGTCATCGGTACCCGGGCGGAACTTGACTTCCTTGACCTGGATGACCTTCTGCTTCAGCTTCGCTTCGTGCTGCTTCTTGGATTCCTGGTACTTGAACTTGCCGTAATCCATCAGACGGCAAACCGGGGGAACCGCCTGCGGCGCGATTTCCACCAGGTCAACATCCAGTTCTTCCGATTTACGGAAAGCATCAGCGAGTTTTACGATACCGAGCGGTTCGTTCTCGATCCCGACCAGACGCACTTCCGGCGCAGTGATTTCACCGTTGATGCGATGCGACGACTTATCAGTAGCGATGTTACGTTTCCTCTAAAAATTAAAAAAACGAGCCGCGCTGCCAGGGCGGTTACTTGAACGAGCGCAGGTCTTCCTGCAGACGCTCAACGAAGGCTTCGACCGGCATCACGCCAAGATCGACGCCGCCACGGGCACGCACGGCTACCGTTTGCGCATCACGCTCCTTGTCGCCCACGACGAGCAGATAAGGCACCTTTTCCAGCGTGTGCTCGCGTATTTTATAGCTAATCTTCTCGTTGCGCAAATCGGCCGCCGCCCTAACCCCTTGTTTTTGCAACGTTTGGGCTAAAGATTGCGCATATTCGGCCTGACTTTCGGCGATATTGAGCACAATTGCCTGGAACGGCGCGAGCCAGACCGGCATTGCACCAGCGTGGTGCTCGATCAGGATGCCGAGGAAACGCTCCATCGAGCCGACGATTGCCCGGTGCAGCATCACCGGCCGGCGGCGGCTGTTGTCTTCCGCGACGTACTCGGCGCCCAGGCGCTCAGGCAGCACCATGTCGAGCTGCAGCGTACCGCACTGCCACGAGCGGCCGAGCGCATCCTTGATGTGGTACTCGATCTTCGGGCCGTAGAACGCACCCTCGCCCGGCAGCTCTTCCCACGTGAGGCCGCAGGCCGTCAGCGCGTCGCGCAGGCCCTGCTCGGCGCGATCCCACGTCTCGTCCGTGCCCGCGCGCTGGTCAGGGCGCAGCGACAGCTTGATGTCGATGTGATCGAAGCCGAAATCCTTGTACACGCTCATCGCGAGCGTGTTGAACGCGATCGATTCCGAGATGAACTGATCTTCGGTACAGAAGATGTGCGCATCGTCCTGCACGAAGCCGCGCACGCGCATCAGGCCGTGCAGCGCGCCCGACGCCTCGTTGCGGTGGCACGAGCCGAATTCGGCGTAGCGCAGCGGCAGGTCGCGGTACGAGCGCAGGCCGTGCTTGAACACCTGGACGTGCCCCGGGCAGTTCATCGGCTTGATCGCGTAGTCTCGCTTCTCCGACTCCGTCGTGAACATGTTCTCGCGGTAGTTCTGCCAGTGGCCGGACGCCTCCCACAGCGAGCGGTCCATGATCATCGGCGTCTTGATCTCGAGGTAGCCGGCCTCGTTCACGCGGCGGCGCATGTACTGCTCGACCTGCTGCCACAGCGCCCAGCCCTTCGGGTGCCAGAACACCATGCCCGGCGACTCTTCCTGCATGTGGAACAGGTCGAGCTGCTTGCCGAGCTTGCGGTGGTCGCGCTTTTCCGCTTCCTCGAGCATGTGCAGGTACTGGTCCTGATCTTCCTTCTTCGTCCAGGCCGTGCCGTAGATGCGCTGCAGCTGCTCGTTCTTCGAGTCGCCGCGCCAGTACGCGCCCGCGACCTTCATCAGCTTGAAGACCTTCAGCTTGCCCGTCGACGGCACGTGCGGGCCTCGGCACAGGTCCGTGAAGCCGCCGTGCGAATACAGCTTGATCTCGTCGCTTTGCGGAATCGACTCGATGATCTCGGCCTTGTACTTCTCGCCGATGCTGCGGAAGTACCCCGCCGCCTCGTCGCGCGACACGACGCGGCGCGTCACGGGCTCGTCCTTCTTCGCGATCTCCTGCATGCGCTTTTCGATCTTTTCCAGATCTTCCGGCGTGAACGGCCGGTGGTACGAGAAGTCGTAGTAGAAGCCGTTGTCGATCACCGGCCCGATCGTCACCTGCGCGTCCGGATACAGCTCCTTGACCGCATAGGCAAGCAAGTGCGCCGTCGAGTGGCGGATGATGTCGAGACCGTCAGCGTCCTTGTCCGTGACGATCGCGAGCGACGCGTCGCGGTCGATCACCGCGGACGTATCCACGAGTTCGCCGTCGAGCTTGCCGCCGAGCGCAGCCTTTGCGAGACCGGGACCAATCGAGGCCGCCACTTCGGCGACCGTCACCGGATGCTCGTATTGTCGAACTGAGCCGTCAGGCAAGCGTATCGAAACCATAGCAATCTCCGTGATGCCGTCAGTGGGCGGCAGACCAAGCACGCGATGAAAGTCACGCGCGAAATTTTCGCGACAAAAAAAATGCGGCCCCGCTTTCGAGGGGCCGCATTCGATACTTCACTCAAACCGCAAGGGCGAAAACGTTCCTCGACTAGCGTCGCTCCGAAGTGGTTTCGGTCAACGTTCGCGGTGTCATAACCGTATTCGCCTTGTACGCGTTGAGTTTTTACTGCTTCGAACATCCGAAAACCGGATGCTCCTGTTCGTTGGTAGGCTCGATTGGACTCGAACCAACGACCCCCACCATGTCAAGGTGGTGCTCTAACCAGCTGAGCTACGAGCCTGAAGAAGCTGAAATTATATGGAGCTGTAATTCACTTGGCAAGTGTTTTTATGCAATCGCAGCAAAATAATACCGATCCGGCCCCGGCATCACGCCTTCCGGCCCGCCCGGACGACGCCCTGCACCTCGCCGAGCAGCGTGCACGCGCGCTGCACCTGCGCCGAGTTCGAGATCTCCACCGTGAACTGCATGAATGCCGCATTGCGGCGAGTCTGCGTCTTCACGCCGACGACGTTGAGCTTCTCGCGCGCGAACACTTCGGAGATGTCGCGCAGCAGCCCCTGCCGGTCGGTCGCCTCGATCATCAGGTCGACCGGATAGACCGACGCGCCGCGGCCGCCCAGCACGTCGGCGGACCAGGTGGTCTGCAGCACGCGCTCCGGCGCCCGCTCCGCCATCCGGCGGAACGTCGCGCAATCGCTGCGATGGATCGACATCCCCTTGCCGCGCGTGACGAAGCCGCTGATCGGATCGGGCGGCGCGGGCCGGCAGCAGCGTGCGAGCTGCGTCAGCAGCGCATCGACGCCGACCACCAGCACGCCGGTCGACGCGCCGTGCGCGACGCTCGCGCCGCTGCTGCGCTTCTCGAAATCGGCAGGCGCCTCGGGCGCGGGTTCGGGCGGCGGCGCATCGGACAGCGCCTGCTCGACGTTGCGCAGGCTGAACTCCTCCTTGCCGACGACCGAGAACAGCTCGTCGGGCGTCTTGAAGCCGAGCTTCGCCGCCAGGTTGTCGAGATTGACCGAAGTCCTGCCTTCGCGCTGCAGCGTTTTTTCGACGAGCGCGCGGCCGTGCGCGATGTTCTCTTCGTGCTCGATCGCGTTGAACCACGCGCGCACCTTCTGCCGCGCGCGCGGGCTCTTCAGGTAGCCGAGCTGCGCATTCAGCCAGTCGCGCGACGGCCCGCCCTCCTTCACCGCGACGATCTCGACCGTCTGGCCGTTCGCGAGCGGCGTGTTGAGCGGCACCATCGCGCCGTCGACGCGCGCGCCGCGGCAGCGGTGGCCCAGCTCGCTGTGCAGGTGATACGCGAAATCCACCGGCGTCGCGCCCTGCGGCAGCGCGATCACGCGCGCCTGCGGCGTCAGCACGTAGATGTGGTCGTCGTCGAGCGTCGTCTCGCGCAGCTGCGCCCATGCCTTGCCTCCGGCCGCGCCCCCGCCGTCCTCGACATCGTCCTTCCACGCGAGCAGCTGGCGCAGCCAGGCGATCTTCTCGTCGTATTTGTCGCTCGCGGAGAACTGGCCGCCGTAGCCGCGCGCGCCGGCCTCCTTGTAGCGCCAGTGCGCGGCGACGCCGTATTCCGCGAAGCTGTGCATCTCGTGCGTGCGGATCTGCACTTCGAACGCGCGCCCGTCGTCGCCGATCACGACCGTGTGCAGCGACTTGTAGCCGTTCGGCTTCGGACGCGAGATGTAGTCGTCGAACTCCTTCGGCACCGGCTGCCACAGGTGATGCACGATGCCGAGCACCGTGTAGCAATCCTTGATGTCCGGCACGATCACGCGGAACGCGCGCACGTCGTACAGCTCGGAGAAGTCGAGCTCCTTGCCGCGCATCTTGCGCCAGATGCTGTAGATGTGCTTCGGCCGGCCGCTCACCTCGGCCTGGATGTGTGCGGCCGCCAGCTCGCGCTGCAGGCGCCCGATCGCCTCCGCGACATACGCCTCGCGCTCGACGCGCTTCTCGTCGAGCAGTTTCGCGATCCGCTTGTACGTGACCGGATCCTCGAAGCGGAACGCCAGATCTTCCAGCTCCCATTTCAGCTGCCAGATGCCGAGGCGGTTCGCGAGCGGCGCGTAGATCTCGAGCGTTTCGCGCGCGACGTCCGGCGGCGGCGCGACCTTCGCGGCCGCGTAGTAGCGCAGCGACTGCAGCCGCGACGCGAGCCGGATCAGCACCACGCGGATGTCCTGCGCAAACGCGAGCAGCATCTTGCGCAGCGCCTCGATCTGCGCGCGGCGCTCGGCCGCGGCGTCGCGTCCGGCCTCCGGCGCCGCGTTCTGGGCGACACGCAGGCTGACCGTGCCGAGCCGCAGCAGCTTGCGCACGTCGGACACGAGGCGTGCGACTTCGTCGCCGAACCGTGCGGCAAGCTCGCGCTCCGGATCGTTCAGGTGCGGCGTCAGCGCAAACAGCGCCGCCGCCTGCACCGCGGGTGGATCGACGTTCAGCTTGCCCATGATCGACGCCGTGCCGGCCGCGTGGTCGGCGAGCAGCTCGCCCGACGACAGGCGCGCGTCGCCCGCATGCTCGCGCACGAACGCGAGCACGTCGTCGAACGACGGCGACGCGGCGGAGGAAGCGGAAACGGTATCGGCGGTCATCATGCAGCCCGGTGAAGCATGGTCGTCAGCGACGACACTCGGTTCAGGTCAGCTCCGCTGCGCAGCAACGACGACGATTTCGACGAGCAGCGCGGGATCCGCGAGCTTCGCCTCGACGGTGGCGCGCGGCGGCGTGTTGCCCGGCGCGACCCATGCGTCCCACTCTTCGTTCATGCCCGCGAAGTTCGCCAGATCGGAAATATAGATCTGCACCGACAGCAGATGCGCCTTGTCGCTGTTCGCCTCCGCGAGCAGGCGGTCGATGTGGCCGAGCACTTCGCGCGTCTGGCCCTTGATGTCCTGGGTCGTGTCTTCGGCGATCTGGCCGGCAAGGTACACGGTGCCGTTGTGAATCGCGATTTCGGAAAGACGGGCGCCGACGTGGTGACGAGTAACTGCCATGGAATGTTCCGCTTGAAAGAATGGATGATTCGCCCGGCGGCACGGCCCGCGCCGCCGAACCATATATTATGACGCGGTTGCGCCCTCTTCGAGGAAAAACCCGCGCGCGAGCGCGATCTGGTCCGCGCTCATGAACGCCGGCGCATGGCCAACGCCGGCAATTTCCGCGTGCGACACATGCCGGCCGCGCCGCGTCATTTCCGCGACCGTCTCGCGCGACAGCAGATCGGACGCCGCGCCGCGCACGACGAGCAGCGTCGCGTCCGTCGTTTCGATCGCGCGCCACAGCGCGGCCTCGCCAAGCGCGGCCAGCTCGGGCGTCGTCGCCTTGAACGGCTCCGCGATCCGCGGGTCGTAGCGGATCGTCCAACCGCCTTCGGGCAGCTCGCGCAGCAGCGGTGCGTTGATCTCGCGCCATTCGTCGCCGGTGAGCGCGCCGAACGGCAGCGACAGCGACGTCAGGTAATCGATGCCTTCCTGCTCGGTCGCGAAGCGCGGCTGCACGCCCAGATATTCGCCGATGCGCGTGAGCGAATCCGGCTCGATCCGCGGGCCGACGTCGTTGACGATCATCCGCCGCACCGGCGAGCCCGGCAGCCCCGCAAGCGCGAGCCCGATCAGGCCGCCCATCGACGTGCCGAACCAGTCGACCGATTCGACGTCGAGGCGCGCGATCAGCGTAACCATGTCGGCCACGTATTGCGGAATCGCGTAGAGCCGCGGATCCGCGAGCCAGTCCGAGCGGCCGCGCCCGACGACGTCCGGGCACACGACGCGATACGTATCGGCAAGCGCCGCGGCGAGCCGGTCGAAATCACGCCCCGAGCGGGTCAGCCCGTGCACGCAGACCAGCACGCGCGGATTGGCGGGATCGCCCCATTCGGTGTACGCGACGTGGTGAAGGCCGGCAGCGCTCGCGCACTGCACGCGCCGCTGGCGGGGAACCGGTGGATTCGCTGAAATGATGGGCATCGTGGGCATCCTGTCGAGCGCGGGCGGCGCGTGCCGGCCGGTGCGATCGATTGTAAACCGCTTCGCCGCGGCGGCGCGTCGCGCAAGCCGCGACCCTCGCGCGCATCGCTCGCCCCGCCTCGGCTCACGCGCCGGGCTGCCACGCGTCGCGCAACTGCTCGCGCAGGAACTCGACGAAGGCGCGCACGCGCAACGGCACGTGCCGCCCGCCCGGATACACGGCGTGCAACGGCGCGGCCGGCGCCGCGAACGCCGGCAGCACGCGCACGAGCGTGCCGGCGTCGAAATCGGCGTCGACGTCCCAGATCGATTTCAGCGCGATGCCCGCGCCTTCGAGCGCGAACGACCGGGCCGCCCCGCCGTCGTTGGTGAGCAGCGCGGCCGTGACGTCGACGGCCACGCTGCCGTTGGCGCCGTCGAACCGCCATTCGGTGCGCGGCTGATCGCCGAGCACGATGCATCGGTGTGCCCGCAGGTCGGCCGGATGGGCCGGCAGCCCGTGCGTCGCGACGTAGCTCGGCGCTGCGCACAGCACGCGGCGGTTCGGCGCGAGCGCGCGCGCGATCATCGACGAGTCGGCCAGGCTGCCGATCCGCACGGCGACGTCGATCTCGTGCGCGAGCAGGTCGACGACCGAATCGGTCAGCATCAGCTGCACCGTCACCTGCGGATGCCGCCGCTGAAATTCAGCGACGAGCGGCGCAAGCCGCAGGCGGCCGAGCTCGCCCGGCGCCGTCACGCGCAGCAGGCCGCTCACCGTGCCGCGCCGATCCTGCATCAGCGCTTCGGCCTGCTCGATTTCGGCCAGGATGCGCAGCACCTGCGCGTGGAACTGCGCGCCTTCGTCGGTCAGCGTCTGCTGCCGCGTCGTGCGGTGCAGCAGGCGCACGCCGAGCCGCGACTCGAGGTGCGCGAGCCGCTTGCTGACCACCGACAGCGACAGGTCGAGTTCTCGCGCGGCCGCCGACAGGCTGCCCGCCGACACGATGCGCGCGAAGGTTTCGAGCGCCGGCAGGTCGTCGATCAGCACCACTGCCCTCGCATTTCGCTCACCTTTCCAATTTTCGAATAATCCATTCGCGATCAGCCCGTATTTACATCCAAAACGGAAACTTACCATGACCATCACGCGTTGACCCGACGCCTCTTCACGAACAGGAGAATCCGATGTCCGCCCTTTTCCCCCCGGCCGGCCGCCTGACCGTCCGCCTGCTCGCCGCCGCGCTGGTCGCGGCCGCGCTGCCGCCCACGGCTGCGCAAGCCGACGAACTCGTCACGCCGCGCGACCTGACGGTCGCCGCCGGCCTGCCCGCCGCGCAGGCAAGCGCACAGGTTCTCGCCGCGCGCCGTTACGGCACGTTCTGGGACACCGGCGACGCGGCGCTCGCCCGCGCGGCGCTCGCACCCGATTTCACCGACCGCACGCTGCCTGCCGGACGCGCCCAGGGGCTGCCGGGCCCGCTCGCCGCCTCCCGCACGATGCGCGCGGCGGTGCCGGACCTGCGTTGCGAGATCGAGCAGATGATCGTGGCCGGCGATCGCGTCGTCGTTCACCTGCATTTTCGCGGACACTTCACGGGGACCTTCAACGGCACCGCCGGGCACGGCCAGCCGGTCGACTTCATCGCGACCGACATCTACCGGATCGCGGACGGCCGCATCGCCGACAACTGGCACATCGAGGACAACCTGACGCTGATGCGCCAGCTTGGCCTCGCCAACTGAGGATGCCGCGATGACGCCCATCGATCCCTCCATGCGCCCCGGACGGCGCACGTTTCTCGCACAGGCAGGCGCCGGCGCGGGACTGGCCGCCGGCCTCGCGCTCGGCGCGGCCGCCACGCCGGCCGGCACCGCGACCGCCGGCACGGCCCCTGCCGCGCCGCACGGCGCGGGACCGTTCTGGCCCGACGGCATCCGCCTCGTGATCTCGATCTCGATGCAGTTCGAAGCGGGCGGCCAGCCGCCCAAGGGTGCGGACAGCCCGTTTCCGCCCGTCGCGTTCCCGCCATCCGTGCCCGCCGACCTCGCGTCCGGCACCTGGTTCGCGTACGGCTACCGCGAAGGCATCCCGCGCCTGCTCGATTTGTGGGACCGGCACGACGTCAAGGTCACGTCGCACATGATCGGCGAGGCGGTCCGGCATCGCCGCCCCGAGCTGGCGCGCGAGATCGTCGCGCGCGGTCACGAGGCCTCGGCGCACGGGCCGAGCTGGCGCTCGCAATTCGCGATGAACCGCGACGACGAACGGCGCTTCCTGCTCGACGCCCGCGACATGGTGGAAGCCGCGACCGGCCAGCGGCCGATCGGCTACAACTGCAACTGGCTGCGGCGCGGCCCGAACACGCTGTCGCTGCTGCAGGAACTCGGCTACGTCTATCACATCGACGACGTCAGCCGCGACGAGCCGTTCATCGAGGCGGTCAACGGACGCGACTTCGTGGTCGTGCCGTACACGCTGCGCAACAACGACATCCTGCTGATCGAGGGCCGCAATTATTCGCCGTCGATGTTCCTCGAACAGATCAAGCTCGATTTCGACCAGTTGTACGCGGAAGCCGGGCAACGGCGCCGGCTGATGTCGATCAGCGCGCACGACCGGATCAGCGGCACGCCGCAGATGGTGCGCGCGTGGGACGCGTTCCTGCGCTACGCCCGCTCGCATCCGGGCGTGGCCTTCATGCGCAAGGACGACATCGCGCGCTACGCGCTGAGCAGCCCGTCGACGCTGCGCGAAACCGAAACGATCTGAGCGACCGCCCTTTCTCATCCGAACCGACCATCATGAACGATTCACTCAATGGCAGGACAGTCCTCGTCGTCGGCGGCAGCTCCGGCATCGGCGCCGCCGCCGCGCAAGCCTTCGCGCAACGCGGCGCGACCGTGACGATCGCGTCGCGCCACCCCGAGCGGGCCGGCGCGGCGGCCGCGCCAGGCGCTGCGGTGCGCCGCGAAACGCTGGACGTCACCGATACCGCGGCCGTCGACGCGTTCTGCGCGCGGGCCGGCCAGTTCGACCACGTCGTGATCTCCGCCGCCCGGACGGCCTCCGGCCCGGTCCGGTCGCTGCCGTTCGACGACGCGCAAGCCGCGATGAACAGCAAGTTCTGGGGCGCGTATCGCGTCGCACGCGCGATCGACATCGCGCCGGGCGGCTCGCTGACGTTCGTGTCGGGTTTCCTTAGCGCAAGGCCGAGCGCGTCGTCCGTGCTGCAGGGCGCGATCAACGCGGCGCTCGAGGCGCTCGCCCGCGGCCTCGCGCTCGAACTGGCGCCGGTGCGCGTGAATACCGTGTCGCCGGGCCTGATCGCGACGCCGATGTGGGACAAGCTCGCCCCCGACGCGCGCGACGCACTGTTCGCGAACGCCGCGCAACGCCTGCCCGCCCGCCGCGTCGGCCGGCCGGAAGACGTCGCGAACGCGATCGTCTATCTGGCGACGACGCCTTACGCAACCGGCTCGACCGTGCTGGTCGACGGCGGCGGCACGATTGCGTGACGCACGCCGCGGCCGGTGGGCCGCTCATTCGCTGCGCCCGAACGACAAGCGCCCCGCATTCCGTCGGGAATGCGGGGCGCCGAAGGGTGCGCCGGACGCGCGCGACGCGCTTACGCGACCGCGCTCACGTCGAGCGGTGCGCCGGTCTTCGCCTGGATCTCGTCGACGCTGACGCCGTCGGCGAGCTCGATCACCTTGAGGCCGGCCGGCGTCACTTCGATCACGCCGAGATCGGTGATGATCAGGTCGACCACGCCGACACCCGTCAGCGGCAGGGTGCACTCCTCGAGGATCTTGTGCTGGTCGCCCTTCGCGACGTGCTCCATCAGCACGACGACGCGCTTCACGCCGGCGACGAGATCCATCGCGCCGCCCATCCCCTTGATCATCTTGCCGGGGATCATCCAGTTCGCGAGGTCGCCCTGCTTGCTGACCTGCATCGCGCCGAGGATCGCGAGGTTGATGTGGCCGCCGCGGATCATCGCGAACGAGTCGGCAGACGAGAAGATCGACGAGCCCGGCAGCGTCGTGACGGTCTGCTTGCCGGCGTTGATCAGGTCGGCGTCGACTTCGTCCTCGGTCGGCGACGGGCCGATGCCGAGCAGGCCGTTCTCCGACTGCAGCCAGACTTCGACGCCTTCCGGCACGTGGTTCGCGACGAGCGTCGGCAGGCCGATGCCGAGGTTCACGTAGAAGCCGTCCTGCAGTTCCTGCGCCGCGCGCGCGGCCATCTGGTCACGATTCCAAGCCATGTCAGTCTCCTTTCGCGCGCACGACGCGTTGTTCGATGCGTTTCTCGGGCGTCGCGTTCAGCACGAGCCGCTGCACGAAAATCCCCGGCGTGTGGATCTGGTCCGGATCGAGCTCGCCGTTCTCGACGATCTCCTCGACCTCGGCGACGGTGATCCGGCCCGCCATCGCGCACATCGGATTGAAGTTGCGCGCCGTGCGGCGATAGATCAGGTTGCCCGACTTGTCGGCCTTCCACGCCTTCACGAGCGCGACGTCGGCCGTCAGCGACGGCTCGAGCACGTAGTGGCGGTCGCCGAACTGGCGCGTTTCCTTGCCTTCCGCGATCACAGTGCCGTAGCCGGTATTGGTGAAGAACGCGGGGATGCCCGCGCCGCCCGCGCGCAGCTTCTCGGCGAGCGTGCCCTGCGGCGTGAATTCCAGCTCCAGCTCGCCCGCCAGGTATTGGCGCTCGAACTCCTTGTTCTCGCCGACATACGACGAGATCATCTTCCTGATCTGGCGCGTTTCGAGCAGCAGGCCGAGACCGAAGCCGTCGACGCCCGCGTTGTTGCTGATGCAGGTGATGCCCTTGACGCCCGAATCGCGCAACGCGCCGATCAGCGCCTCGGGAATGCCGCACAGGCCGAAGCCGCCCACCGCGAAGGTCTGTCCGTCCTGGACGATCCCTTCCAGCGCGGCCGCCGCGCTTGGATAGACTTTATTCATCTGTATGTCCCTTCCTCTATGGAAACCAGCGAAACCGGGTTCGCGCGCCGGCGTGGCTCGCGGGCCCGCCGCATCATTCTATGCATGCACGGCAAGGCCTGCCGTGACGACGCGCTTCTTCTTGTGCCGCGGCAAGCGCCGCGAGATGCCTGAAAGGGTACGATGCGGCGCGGATGCGGCACAATACGCAAAAATACATAAGCATTTGCCATCGCTCGCCCGCTGCCATGCCCGCCCTCGACTACCAGACCGCCTTCCATCTCGCGCCGATCGGCCTCGTCATGTCGCGCGACCGCGTGATCGAGGATTGCAACGACGCGGTCGCGGCGATCTTCCGCTGCGCGCGCGCGGACCTGATCGGGAAATCGTACGAGGTGCTCTACCCGTCGCCGGACGAATTCCAGCGGATCGGCGAGCGCATTTCGCGGGTGATGGTCGTGAACGGCAGCTACGCGGACGACCGGATCATGAAGCGCGCCGACGGCGAGCTGTTCTGGTGCCACGTGACGGGCCGCGCGCTGGATCGCACCGCGCCGCTCGCGGCCGGCGTCTGGACGTTCGAGGACCTGAGCGCGACCCGCCCGGTGGCCGTCGCGCTGACGCCGCGCGAGCGCGAGATCGCCGCGCAGCTCGCGACCGGCAAGACGAGCAAGCAGATCGGCCGGGTGCTCGACATCAGCTCGCGCACGGTCGACATCTATCGCGCGCGGCTGATGCGCAAGTACGGGACGGGGAATACGGCCGAGCTGCTGCAGCGTCTGCTCGGCCATTGAGCGGCGCGACGCAACGGCCGTCGCGCCCGGACTTCAGCCGATGCTGGCGGCGAGCGCGCGCTCGATCGTGTCGCGCAGCAGTTGCGGCAACGGCACCGACTTGCCGAGCGCATAGTCGACCCACACGCAGCGCGCGCTGCCGCGCGCGTAGACGTGGTGCGGATCATCGGCGCGGGTCAGCTCGAAGCCGGTGTCGAAGCTGCTGCGCCCCGGCTTCGCGGCCGACATCTTCGCGATCACGTCGCCCGGGTAATGCAGCTGCTTGAGGAACTCCATCGACGCGGTCACGATGACCGGCCCCTGCGTTTCGCCGTTGCCGCCGGCAACGCCGAGCGTCTCGAACCAGGAAATCCGCGCCTGCTCCATGTAGCGGAAATAGACCGTGTTGTTCACGTGTCCGAACGCGTCCATGTCGCCCCAGCGGATCGGCATCGACATCTCGAAAACAGGGGAGTAATCGCTCATTGCAGTCATCTTTGTTGCTGAGTGTTGCTGTTGCTGTGAATCGTCCGGTC
This sequence comes from Burkholderia ubonensis, assembly GCF_001718695.1. Taxonomy (NCBI): domain Bacteria; kingdom Pseudomonadati; phylum Pseudomonadota; class Betaproteobacteria; order Burkholderiales; family Burkholderiaceae; genus Burkholderia; species Burkholderia ubonensis. The sequence continues at coordinate 1,055,027 of NZ_CP013420.1, forward strand.
ACGCGAGGCCGAAGCCGTCGTCCGCGGAGATGATCGAGCCGTTGATGAACTGCGACTCGTCGGCCGCGAGCAGCAGCAGCAGCCCGTCGAGATCCTGCGGCTTGCCGACGCGCCGGCGCGGCAGCATCGACTGCAGCTTCTGGCCCTGCTCGGTTTCCCACAGGTAGTGATTGATTTCCGTATCGATATAGCCCGGGCAGATCGCGTTGACGTTGATGCCGTGACGCCCCCATTCGAGCGCCATCGCGCGCGTCATGTGGACGACCGCGGCCTTGCTCATCGCGTACAGGCCGATCTGCGAGAACACGCGCAGGCCGGCCACCGATGCGATGTTGATGATCCGGTAAGGCGGCTTGCCGTTGCCGTTGGTGCGCATCATCATCCGCTTCGCGACTTCCTGCGCGACGAAAAACGCGCCGCGCGTATTCGTGTCGAACACGAACTCGAATTCGCTGGGTGTCACGTCGACGAGCTTCTGCATCGTCGACACGCCCGAATTGTTGACGAGGATATCGATGGTGCCCGCTTCCGTTTCGGCATGCGCGACGGCCGCCTTGATGCTCTGGACATCGGTGACGTCGAGCGACACCACGTGCGCCGCGCCGCCCGCCGCCTCGATCTCCGCGCGCAGCTCCTTGAGCCGCTCGACGCGCCGGCTCGCGAGCACGACCTTCGCGCCCGCCTGCGACAGCACCTGCGCAAAGCGCTGGCCGAGCCCGCTCGAAGCGCCCGTCACCAACGCGACCTTGCCTTCCAGATTGATCGACCGACCCATTGCACACCCCTTTCGATGTCGTTTCTCCGCCGCGGACGGCCTGGCTCACGCGGCATAACCCTAGCACAAAAATAGAACGATCGTGCTAATCTATCCGCATATGCTGTTGCGGCAAGCGTTTCGTTTCGCAGACAATACGCTCCCGAATAAAAGCATTCTAACGGTTAGAGGAACGCCAATGACCCCCGCAAGCCTCATCGAGCAATACGGCCCGCGCGAATCGATGGAATACGACGTCGTGATCGTCGGCGGCGGCCCTGCCGGGCTGTCCGCGGCGATCCGGCTCAAGCAGCTCGCCGCTGAAAAAGGCGCCGAGATCGGCGTGTGCGTGCTCGAGAAGGGCTCGGAAATCGGCGCGCACATCCTGTCGGGCGCGGTGATGGACCCGCGCGCGATCAGCGAGCTGTTCCCCGACTGGAAGGAACGGGGCGCGCCGCTCACCGTCGAGGTGACCGAGGACCGCTTCCTGTTCCTGTCCGAGAAGAGCGCGATGCAGACGCCGAACTGGGCGCTGCCGGACAACTTCAAGAACCACGGCAACTACGTGATCTCGCTCGGCAACGTCACGCGCTGGCTTGGGGCACAGGCCGAGGCGCTGGGCGTCGAGATCTTCCCGGGCTTCCCGGCCGCCGAGATCCTGTACAACGACGACGGCTCCGTGAAGGGCGTCGCCACCGGCAACATGGGCATCGGCAAGGACGGCGAGCCGACCGAGAACTTCCAGCTCGGCATGGAACTGCACGCGAAGTACACGCTGTTCGCCGAAGGCTGCCGCGGGCACCTCGGCCGCCAGCTGATCGCGAAGTTCAAGCTGGATGCGAACGCCGATCCGCAGGCGTACGGGATCGGCATCAAGGAGCTGTGGGAAATCGATCCGGCCAAGCACAAGCCGGGCCTCGTGATCCACACCGCCGGCTGGCCGCTGAAGGCCGACACCTACGGCGGCTCGTTCCTGTACCACATGGACAACAACCAGGTCGTGGTCGGCTTCGTGGTCGGCCTCGGCTATACGAACCCGTACCTGTCGCCGTTCGAGGAATTCCAGCGCTACAAGACGCATCCGTCGATCCGCGCGTTCCTCGAAGGCGGCAAGCGCGTGTCGTACGGCGCGCGCGCGATCACCGCGGGCGGGCTGCTGTCGCTGCCGAAGACGGTGTTCCCGGGCGGCGCGCTGATCGGCGACGACGCGGGCTTCCTGAACGCGTCGCGGATCAAGGGCAGCCACGCGGCGATCAAGACCGGGATGCTGGCGGCCGACGCCGCGTTCGACGCGGTGCAGGCCGGCCGCCAGGCGGACGAGCTCAACGCGTATCCGGATGCGTTCAAGCAGTCGTGGCTGTACACCGAGCTGTACCGCGCACGCAACTTCAAGCAGTGGATGGCGAAGGGGCTGTATCTCGGCACGCTGATGGTCGGCCTCGAACAGAAGGTGATGGGCGGCAACGTGCCGTGGACGCTGCACCACAAGCACGCGGACCACGAGATGCTGAAGCCGGCGTCGCAGTGCGAGCCGATCGAGTATCCGAAGCCGGACGGCAAGCTGACGTTCGACCGGCTGTCGTCGGTGTTCATCTCGAACACGAACCACGAGGAGAACCAGCCGGCGCACCTGACGCTGAAGGATGCGAACGTGCCGGTGAACGTGAACCTGCGCACGTACGCGGGGCCGGAAAGCCGGTTCTGCCCGGCGGCGGTGTACGAGTTCGTGAAGAACGACGACGGCAGCGATCGCCTCGTGATCAACGCGCAGAACTGCGTGCACTGCAAGACCTGCGACATCAAGGACCCGACGCAGAACATCGTATGGGTCACGCCGGAAGGCGGCGGCGGGCCGAACTACCCGAACATGTGACGTGCCGGAAAACGCCGCCTCGAGCGGCGTTTTTTTCGCCGCTCAAACGAAACGGGGTGCTGCTCGACGCAGCACCCCGTTTTACATGGATTCGACGGCCGGCCTCCTGCGCAGCGGCGCCCGAGTCGTATCAGGTCGCGCTGCCGGCGATCTTCGGCGTTTGCGTTTCGACGTCGCCGCATTGCGCGCGATGGCGCAGCGCATGATCGATCAGCACCAGCGCGAGCATCGATTCCGCGATCGGCGTCGCACGGATGCCGACGCACGGATCATGACGCCCGAACGTTTCCACCATCGCGGGCTCGCCTGCCTTCGTGATCGACCGGCGCGGCGTACGGATGCTCGACGTCGGCTTGATCGCGATCGATACCGTGATGTCCTGCCCGGTCGAGATGCCGCCGAGCACGCCGCCCGCGTGATTGCCGACGAAGCCGTCCGGCGTCAGCTCGTCGCCGTGTACGGAGCCGCGCTGCGCGACGCTCTCGAAACCCGCGCCGATCTCGACGCCCTTCACCGCGTTGATGCTCATCATCGCCTTCGCGATGTCCGCGTCGAGACGGTCGAACACCGGCTCGCCCCAGCCGACCGGCACGCCGGATGCGACGACGTCGATGCGCGCGCCGATCGAGTCGCCGTCCTTGCGCAGCGCATCCATGTACGCCTCGAGCTGCGGCACGACGTCGGCGTTCGGCGCGAAGAACGGGTTCTCGCTCACGTGCGACCAGTCGACGAACGGCACGTCGATCTCGCCGAGCGCGCTCATGCAGCCGCGCACCTCGACGCCGAACCGCTCGCGCAGCCACTTCTTCGCGACCGCGCCCGCGCCGACGATCGGCGCGGTCAGGCGCGCGGACGAGCGGCCGCCGCCGCGATAGTCGCGGACACCGTATTTCTGCCAGTACGTGTAGTCGGCATGACCCGGCCGGAACGTCTCGACGATGTTGCCGTAGTCCTTGCTGCGCTGGTCGGTGTTGCGGATCAGGAGCGCGATCGGCGCGCCGGTCGTGACGCCTTCGAACACGCCCGACAGGATCTCGACCTCGTCGGCCTCCTGCCGCTGCGTGACATGCCGCGACGTGCCGGGCTTGCGGCGGTCGAGCTCGTGCTGGATGTCGGTCTCGGTCAGCCCCATGCCCGGCGGGCAGCCGTCGATCACGCAGCCGATCGCGGGGCCGTGCGACTCGCCGAAGGTCGTGACAGTGAAAAGCGTGCCGAGGGTATTGCCGGACATGGTGGAACCGCCCAAAGAGAGATAGGCAAACTGATGCGCCGCCCGCCGGAACGCGGGCAGATCGATCGTTCGCCGGTCGAAAGGTTTAGCTAAACCGCTATTATGCCAGCCGTCCCGGCGGAGCGGGCCGCGCGATGCGACCCCGCCCTGCCCGCCGCTACTTGCGCGCGCCCCGCAATTCGGCCACCGCGGCCTGCAGCGCCTCCGGCGTCGCGAGCACCGCCGGCACCGGCTCGCCGACCGCAAGCGTCAGCCGGCTCATCACGCCGCGCTTCACCGGCCGCGGCCAGCGCGCGTCCGCGTGCCGCGAGAACACGCTGCCCCACAGGCCGCGCAGCGCCATCGGAATCACCGGCGCCGATGTACGGCGGAGGATCTCCGTCACGCCGTGATGAAACGTGTTGATGTCGCCCGTCTTCGTCAGCTTGCCCTCGGGGAAGATGCAGACCAGCTCCCCTTCCTGCAGCGCGGCCACGCACGCGTCGTACGCGCGCGCGAGCATCTCGGGATCCTCGTGGCGCGGCGCGATCGGGATCGCCTTCGCGTGCCGGAACACCCAGCTCGCGAACGGCGTCCTGAAGATCCGGTGATCCATCACGAAGCGGATCGGACGCGGGCTCGCGGCCGCAAGCACCAGCGCGTCGACATAGCTGACGTGATTACAGACGAGCACCGCCGCCCCTTCTTCCGGAATCCGCTCCGCGTGCACGAGCCGGATCCGGTAGAACGTATGCACGAGCACCCACGCGACGAAGCGCAGCAGGAATTCGGGCACGAGCAGGTAGATGTAGGCCGCGACCGCGACGTTGAGCAGCGCGGTGACGAGGAAGATGCCCGGGATGCCGACGCCCGCCTTGGTCAGCGCCATCGCCATCACCGCCGACACGATCATGAACAGCGCGTTGAGGATGTTGTTCGCGGCGATGATCCGCGCGCGGTGCGTCGGCGCGCTGCGGCTCTGGATCAGCGCGTAGAGCGGCACGCTGTAGAAGCCGCCGAACATCGCGAGCAGGAACAGGTCGGCGAGGATGCGCCAGTGGCGCGCGCCGGCCAGGAATTCCCCGACCGACAGCAGGTGCCCGGGTGCGGGCAGCGCATGGCTCGCGAAATACAGCTCGATCGCGAACGCGCTGATGCCGATCGAGCCGAGCGGCACGAGGCCGATCTCGACGCGCCGCTGCGACAGCCGCTCGCACAGCAGCGAGCCGATGCCGATGCCGACCGAGAACGTCGCGAGCAGGATCGTGACGACGTCGGGACTCGCGGACAGCACGTCCTTCGCGAAATTGAAGAACGACGTGAGGAACGTCGCGCCGACGAACCACAGCCACGAGATGCCGAGCAGGCTCAGGAACACGGTGCGGTTCTGGCGCGCGAGCCCGAGGTTGCGCCACGTTTCGCTGACCGGATTCCAGTTGATCACGAGATCGGGCTGCGGCGCGGGCGTCGGCGGCACCCGCTGCGCGGCGACGCGCCCCGCGAGCGCGATCGCGACGCAGCTGACCGCGAGCACGAGCTCGCCGCGGCCGGCCAGCCCCGCGGCCGCGCCGCCGATGATCGTACCGATCAGGATCGCGATGAAGGTGCCCATCTCGACGAGGCCGTTGCCGCCGACCAGCTCGTGCTCGCCCAGGTGCTGCGGCAGGTACGAATACTTGACCGGCCCGAACAGCGTCGAGTGCATCCCCATCATGAACGTGCACAGGTACAGCAGCGCCGCGCTGTGCGTGACGAAGCCGGCGGCGCCGACGAGCATCAGCACGATCTCGAAGGACTTCACGAAGCGCGTGAGGCGCGCCTTGTCGTACTTGTCGGCGATCTGCCCGGACGTCGCCGAGAACAACACGAACGGCAGGATGAAGATCGCGGAGATCAGGAACGCGGCGGTCTTCGCGTCGACGCCGGAAAACCGCGCGGTGTGATAGGTGACGAGCGACGTGAAGCCGATCTTGAAGACGTTGTCGTTCAACGCGCCGAGAAACTGGGTCGTGAAGAACGGCGCGAAGCGGCGTTCGCGCAGCAGGTCGAACTGGGAGGCGTGCGCGCGCCGTTCGCTGCGGCGCTCTGACGAGACTGACGTGTGATCGCTCATGCGGAATACGCGCGCGTCGTCTCGGCGAAGCTGCGCGGGCCCTGGTTATCGGAGGAAAGGCAGCGCCGCAGGCGCAGGCCTGGCCCGCGCCGCCGCGCTGGACGGAGGCACCCGCGCCGGACGGGACGGCGCGGGCGCGGCGTTCAGCCGGCGACCGGCTTGCGGGCTTCGGATTCCGGCTCCGGCCAGTCGCGGATGTATGCCTTCAGCATCCGGTTCTCGAAGCTCTGCGCCTCGACGACCGTCTTCGCGACGTCGTAGAACGAAATGACGCCCATCAGCACCTTCTTGTCGAGCACCGGCATGTAGCGCGCGTGACGCTCGAGCATCATCCGGCGCACTTCGTTGACGTCCGTTTCGGGCGTGCAGGTGAGCGGCTCGTCCATCACCTTGCGGACCTGGACCTCGCCGATCGCGCCGCCGTTTTCGCGCAGGCGCAGAATGATCTCGCGGAACGTCAGCATCCCGACGAGATCGCCGTACTCCATCACGACGAGCGAACCGATGTCGTGTTCGGCCATCGTATCAACCGCTTCGCGCAGCGGCGTATCGGGCGTCACCGTGAACAGCGTGTTGCCCTTGACTTTCAGAATATCGCTGACGCGCATCGTAGTCCCCTCATGCATATATGCAAAACCGGCTTTCGATCCTATCGGAAAGCCTGTCAAAAGGAAAGCGGAGGCCGGCCAGCCGGCACGCTTGCGGCCGCCCGCCGCTCGCCGCACAATGGCTTCATGGACAGCGGCCCGAGGAGACGGCCATGGCGCATTCGCATACGGAGCATTTCGCCAGCTTCGCTGACTTCTACCCGTACTACCTGAACGAACACCAGAACCTGACGTCGCGGCGGCTGCACTTCATCGGCTCGCTCGGCGTGATCGGCTGCGTCGCGATGGCGATCGCGACCGGCGACTGGCTTTGGCTGCCGGCCGCCGTCGTGTGCGGCTACGCGTTCGCGTGGGTCGGGCACTTCTTCTTCGAGAAGAACCGCCCCGCCACCTTCCGCCACCCGATCTACAGCCTGATGGGCGACTGGGTGATGTTCAGGGACATCTGCACCGGCAAGATCCCGCTGTAACGCACGCCTTCCGGCGCGGCGTCACGCCGTTTTCGGCGGACGCGCGTGCGGGTCGGGCGCCGCGCCGGCGAGCGAGCCGGACGCCGGCGCGGCCGGCTGCGCGCCATCGGCCGCGCGCGCGGCGATCAGCGACGCGAGCGACACATCGAAGCGGTCGCTCGACAGCACCGCGAGCAAGGCCGCGCCGTCGACATGGGTGCGGCGCCGCTGCAGCTGGTAGGTCAGCTCGGTCCGGTCGATCACCAGCACGTCGAACAGTTGCGCGAGCGTCAGCTGCTCGGGATTCGCGAGCAGCACGTAGCGCTGCGCGCCGTCGCCGCCTTCCAGCCGCGCCACCCACTCGCGCTCCTCCAGCAGCGCCAGCAAGCGTTGCGCGGTCTCGATGTCGCAGCGCAGCATTGCCGCGAGCCGCAGCGCCGAATAGGCCGGCTTGCCTGCCGCGCGCGCCTCCGCGAGCCGCGCAAGCAGTTCCAGCGCATCGAGCAGGTCGCTGCCCGGATAGTGGATGCGGTGGAACTGACCGACGCGGATCGCCGGCAACGCCGACGTCACCATCCCGCCGAGCAGCGCGATGAACCAGCTCAGATACACCCACAGCAGGAACACCGGCAGCGCGGCAAACGCACCGTACACCGCGGTGTAGGTCGGAATCCGCCTCACGTAGTACCCGAAGCCGCGCTTCGCGAGCTCGAACGCGATCGCGGCGAACAGCCCGCCGACCACCGCGTCGCGCCACGCGACCGTGCAATTGGGCAGATAAACGTAAAGAAGCGTGAACGCGAGCACCGTCAGCGGCAGCGACGCGAACGTCAGCAGCCATTCGACGACCGACGTCGTCGGCGCCGCGCCGGTGAACGCGAGCGACTGCGTGAACAGGTATGACGAGATCGACAGGCTCACGCCGAACAGCAGCGGCCCGAGCGTGATCAGCGCCCAGTACGCGAGCACCCGCTGCGCGAACGGCCGCGGCTTGCGCACCCGCCAGATCAGGTTGAACGCGGATTCGATCGTCATCATCGTCATCACGGACGTGACGACGAGCACGATCAGGCCCGCCGTGGTCAGGCCCTTCGCCTTCGACGCGAACTGGTTCAGGTACTTGAAGATCTGGATGTTGAACTGCGCCGGCATCAGGTGATCGGCGAGGAACCCCTGCAGCGCGATCTGGAACGACGCGAACATCGGGAACGCGGTAAACAGCGCGAACGCCACCGTCACGAGCGGCACGAGCGCCAGCATCGTCGTGAACGTGAGACTGCCCGCCACCTGCGGGATGCGGTCCTCGGCGCTGCGTTTCGCGGCGAAGCGCGCGAGGCGCTTGATGGTGTCGAGATCGACGCTCAACTTCGGCAAACGGTTTTCCTCCTTCGACATGCGCTGCGCCATACGGCGGGCGCGCACCGTCGCTTCGCGCGACGGCTTCAGCCCCTATAATAGCCGCTCAATCCGGCAGGGGCGGTTCGCGCACGGCGCGCACATGCGCCGCCGCGAGAACGCCCCTTTGCCCATGAAAGACATCCTCGTGCTTTATTACAGCCGTCACGGCGCGACGCGCGACCTCGCGCTCGCGATCGCGCATGGCATCGACAGCGTGCCGGGCATGCAGGCGCGCATCCGCACCGTGCCGCCCGTGTCGGCCGTGTGCGAGGCGACCGCGCCCGAGATCCCGGACGACGGCCCGCCGTACGCCGAACTGCGCGATCTCGAGGAATGCGCGGGCCTCGCGCTCGGCTCGCCGACCCGCTTCGGCAACATGGCCGCGTCACTCAAGTATTTCCTCGACGGCACGACGCCGCAATGGCTGTCCGGCGCGCTGACCGGCAAGCCCGCGTGCGTGTTCACATCGACCGGCAGCCTGCACGGCGGCCAGGAATCGACGCTGCTGTCGATGATGCTGCCGCTGCTTCATCACGGGATGATGATCGTCGGCATCCCGTACACCGAATCCGCGCTCACCACGACGCAGACGGGCGGCACGCCGTACGGCGCGTCGCACGTGTCACGGCACGAGCGCGCCGCGCCCGGCGGGCTGTCCGCCGACGAAAAGGCGCTCGCCGCCGCGCTCGGCGCCCGGCTGGCCCGCACGGCCAGCGCCCTCGCCGACGCGCAGGCCGCCGCATGAATCCGCCCGAATCCGCCGCCCGCCCCGCTCCGGCCGCCCGGCCGTGCTATGCACTGGCCGCCGCCGCGTGCCTCGTCGCGCTGATCGCGCTGTCGCTCGCGTGGGAGCTGCGGCTCGCGCCGCTGCGGCCCGGCGGGTCCGCGCTGATGCTCAAGGCGGTGCCGCTCGCGCTCGCGCTGCCCGGCGTCTGGCGGCGTAACATCTATACGATGCAATGGGCGAGCATGCTGATCCTCGTCTATTTCGCCGAAGGCGTCGTGCGCGGCATGTCGGATCGCGGCCTGTCCGCGACGCTCGGCTGGTGCGAGACCGCGCTTGCCGCCGGCTTCTTCGCGGCGGCGCTTGCGTACGTCGCGCCGTTCAAACGCGCGGCGAAAAAATCGCGCGCCGCGCCCTGATCCTTACGCGACCGACCGCCATGAATTCTTCCGAAGCTTTCGTTTCAGCCTGCCGCGACGCGATCGGCGCGGACTACGTGCTGACCGACGCGCACGACACCGATCCGTTCCTGACCGACTGGCGCCGCCGCTACAAAGGGTCCGCGTGCGCGGTGCTGAGACCGGCGAGCACCGCCGAAGTCGCGGCGCTCGTGAAGCTCGCGGACGCGCACGGCATCGCGCTCGTGCCGCAAGGCGGCAATACGGGCCTGGCCGGCGGCGCGACGCCCGACGCGAGCGGCGGGCAGGCGGTGCTGAGCCTCGCGCGCGTCAATCGCGTGCGCGCGCTCGATCCGCACAACAACACGATCACCGTCGAGGCCGGCGTGATCCTCGCCGACGTGCAGGCCCGCGCGCGCGACGCCGGCCGGCTGTTCGCGCTGAGCCTCGCGGCCGAGGGAAGCTGCACGATCGGCGGCAACCTCGCGACCAACGCCGGCGGCACCGCGGTGCTGCGCTACGGCAACGCGCGCGAGCTGTGCCTCGGGCTCGAGGTCGTGACGCCGCAGGGCGAGATCTGGGACGGCCTGCGCGGGCTGCGCAAGGACAACACCGGCTACGACCTGCGCGACCTGTTCATCGGCGCCGAAGGCACGCTCGGCATCATCACCGCCGCCGTGATGAAGCTGCACCCGCTGCCGGCCGCGCAGGTCACGGCGCTCGCCGCGCTCGAATCGCCACATGCGGCGCTCGACTTCCTCGCGCTCGCGCAGCGCGCGGCCGGGCCGCTGCTGACGGGCTTCGAGCTGATGTCGGATTTCTGCATGCAGCTCGTCGGCAAGCATTATCCGCAGCTGCGCTACCCGTTCGATCGCACGCATCCGCAAACGGTGCTGCTCGAACTGTCGGACAACGAGAGCGAAGCGCACGCGCGCGCGCTGTTCGAGAAGCTGATGGAGGAGGCGTTCGAGGCCGGCATCGTGGTCGACGCGGTGGTCGCGGAGAACCTCGCGCAGTCGCGCGCGTTCTGGGACCTGCGCGAGCACATCCCGCTCGCGCAGGCCGACGAAGGGCTCAACATCAAGCACGACATCGCGGTGCCGATCTCGTCGATCGCGCGCTTCATCGACGAGACCGACGCGGCGATCCAGCAGGCGGCGCCGGGCGCGCGGATGGTGACGTTCGGCCATCTCGGCGACGGCAACCTCCACTACAACGTGCAGACGCCCGCAGGCGGCGACCCGAAGGCGTTCCTCGCCGAATACCAGGCGCCGGTCAACCGGATCGTCTACGACAACGTGCACCGCCATCACGGCACGATCAGCGCGGAACACGGGATCGGTCAGTTGAAGATCGACGATGCGCAGCGCTACAAGTCGCCGGTCGAGATCGGGCTGATGCGCGCGCTGAAGGCCGCGCTCGATCCGCGCGGCCTGATGAACCCCGGCAAAGTGCTACGCTGAAGCCACTTGTTTCGGAGCGACGTTCGTGAAGATCCGCGTGCTGTCCGACCTGCATCTCGAAAGCAACCTGCCCGACGTGATCCCCCATGCCGACGCGGATCTCGTCGTGCTGGCCGGCGACATCCACAACCACGCGGAGGGCCTGCGCTGGGCCGCCGAGACGTTCGATCCCGAGGTGCCGGTGATCTACGTTCCCGGCAACCACGAGTACTACGACGGCGAGTTCGGCGCGCTCGAGGCGGCGATGCGCGACGCGGCGCGCGCGCTCGACAACGTGCATTACCTGAACAACGACACCTACGTCGATCCGGCCGGGCGCTTCCGGGTGCTCGGCACGACGCTGTGGACCGACTTCGCGCTGTTCGGCGCGGATGACGCGAGCGTCGCGCGCGCGATCGATGCGGCGTCGCGCGTGATGCTCGATTTCAAGGGACTGATCCAGGTGACGTGGCCGCACGACGCGGCGGTCCATGCGGGCGGCGACGCGCCGGCACGGGGCGCGGAACGCGATTTCACGCCGGCCGATGCGCTCGCGCTGCATCGCCGCTCGCGAGGGTGGCTCGAGGCGCAGCTGACTGCGCCGTTCGCCGGCACGACGATCGTGGCGACCCATCATGCGCCGCACCGGCGCTCGCTCGCCGAGCGCTATGCGCAGGATCCGGTGTCGGCCGGGTTCGTCAACGATCTGGCGGGGCTGGTGCGCGCGCCGGTCGCGCTCTGGGCGCACGGCCACACGCATACTTCATTCGATTACGTGACGGAAGGCGGCACGCGCGTCGTCTGCAATCCGCGCGGCTACATTCGCCGGCGCACCGGCGAACTGGAAAACACCGCGTTCGCGTGGGACAAGGTCGTGGTGCTTGACGGGGCGGCCGACCGCGAGGCGGCCAACCACTAGACCGCCCCGCCGCTTCAGCGTCCGAGGCGGCGCGCGGCTTCCGACGCCGACCGCACCCGGACCGGCGCCGGCTGCAGCCGCGCCTTCATTGCGCGCAGCAGGTCGCGCGACGCGACGGCGCCGATCACGCCGAACAGGATTCCAAGGCCGATCATCAGGTGCGTATCCATTGCTTCTCCGTATTGCTGCAGATCACTCTGAGCCAGACAGTATCAAACTGTCCGCCGGACGACCGTAAAAAAGTGTTGCGCGAACGACAAATCTCGTCAGATTTCGCGATCCCGCGACGTCATGTCGCGCGCGTGAACTGCTCCAGCGCGGCCTCGTCGGCGTCGAGCGTCGCCGGCAGCTCGTCGCGCAGGAAATCGACCCAGGTCCGGATTTTCGCGTCGAGATACTGGCGCGACGGATACAGCGCGTAGATGTTCATCACGTGCGACCGGTACTCGGGCATCACGCGCACGAAATGGCCGTTGCGCAGGCCGGCGATCGCCGAGTAGATCGGCAGCACGCCGATGCCCATCCCTTCCCGCACGGCCACCGCGAGCGCCTCGGCGACGTTCACGCGGAACGGCGGCGCCGACAGCGCGACGTGCTCGTCGCCGTTCGGCCCGGACAGCGTCCAGTCGTCGTAGTGAAAGCCCGGCGCAACCATGCCGAGACAGGTGTGACGCGCGAGATCCTGCGGCTGTTGCGGCACGCCGTGCCGCTCGAGGTAGCGCGGCGACGCGCAGACGACGCTGTAGGATTCGCCGAGCCGCTGCGACACGAGCCCGGAATCCGGCAGGTCGCGGCCGACGACGATCGCGACGTCGTAGCCCTCGTCGAGCAGGTCGGGCATCCGCTGCGCGAGCGTCAGGTCGACGTGCACGTCCGGATAGCGCTCGCGATAGCGTGACACGGCCGGCACCGTATAGTGCTGGCCGAGGCTCGTGAAGCAGTGCACCTTCAGCTTGCCCGACGGGCGCGCATGCGCATCGCTCGCCTCCGCTTCCGCCTGGTCGACATACGCGAGGATCTGTTCGCAGCGCTGCAGATAGCGTTCGCCGGCCTCGGTCAGCGCGATGCGGCGCGTGGTCCGGTTCAGGAGCCGGGTGCGCAGGTGCGCCTCCAGGTCCGAGACGGCGCGCGACGTATAGGCGGTCGTCGAATTCATCTGCTGCGCGGCCGCGGTGAAACTGCCCGCATCGACGACGCGCATGAATACCCGCATGTTTTGTAACGTATCCATGCCATTACCCGTGAGAATCGGGGAGGATTGTTACACGCTCGCCAACAAATATTATCTCAGCTTTTGTAAAAATGACTTGCACCGTTGTCCGTATATTCAGCAATTGCCTAAAAATATAATCCTTGTCGGCTCATCTATATCCGAAAGGGAGAAAATCGTGCAGTCTCCGGCAATAAAAGGGACGCTCGCACTCGCGGTTCTTGCAGTCTCATTAACAATGGCCGGATGCGCGAGCATGGGCGACAACAAGCCGCAGTCCACGCAGGGGTCGACCCGGGCGCGCTCGACGCCGGGGCGGCCATCCGTGCGGCCGACCGCGACGCGGGCTGGCCCGCGGCCGACTGGTGGCGCGCGTATCGCGATCCGCAGCTCGACGCGTGGATCGCCGCCGCGCAGGCCGGCAACCCGACGCTCGCCGCCGCGCAGGCGCGCGTGCGCGAGGCGCAGGCGATGGCCCGCGTCGCCCGCTCGGCCGAACTGCCGCAGATCAACGGCAACCTGTCGCTGATGCGCCAGCACTGGCCGGACAACGTGTTCTACGGCCCGGGGCCGCTCGCGAACGCCGACACCTGGAACAACACCGGCACGCTCGGCCTGTCGTATCACCTCGACCTGTGGGGCAAGGACAAGAACGCGACCGAGCGCGCGCTCGACGTCGCGCACGCGAGCGCGGCCGACGCCCGCGCGGCGCGTCTCGAACTCGAGGTCAACGTCGTGCGCGCCTACGTCGGGCTGTCGATGAACTACGCGCTGCTCGACCTCGCGCACGACACGTTCGAGCGCCAGCGCGCGCTCGCGGATCTCGCGCGCAAGCGGCTGCAGGCCGGCCTCGGCACGCAGCTCGAGGTCAGCCAGGCGGAATCGACGCTGCCCGACTACGAACGCCAGATCGATACGTACGAGGAAGCGATCCAGCTCGCCCGCCACCAGCTCGCCGCCCTCGCCGGCAAGGGGCCGGGCGCGGGCGACTCGATCGCGCGGCCGAAGCTCGCGCTCGACGCGCCGGCCGGCCTGCCGTCCGCGCTGCCGGCCGACCTGCTCGGCCGCCGGCCGGACGTCGTCGCGGCGCGCTGGACGGTCGACGCGCAAGCGCGCGGCATCGACGTCGCGAAGGCCGCGTTCTATCCGAACATCGACCTGCTCGCGACCGTCGGCGGCTTCGGCGTGACCGCGCCGTTCGCCGACTTCCTGCGCGCGATGAACGGCGGCTGGACCGCCGGCCCGGCGCTGTCGCTGCCGATCTTCGAAGGCGGCCGGCTGCGCGCGCAGCTCGGCGCGGCGTCGGCCGGCTACGACCAGGCGGTCGAGCGCTACAACCAGACGATCGTCGGCGCGCTCAAGGACATCGCCGACCAGGTCGTGCGAATCCGCTCGCTCGATACGCAGAAGAAGGATGCCGCACGCTCGGTGGCCGCGAACGACCGCAGCTATCAGCTGTCGCGCGAAGGCTTCCGCCGCGGCCTGACCGATTACGTGAACGTGCTGGTCGCGCAGCAGCAGCTGTTGCGTGCGCAGGAAACGGCCGCGCGGATCGACGCGGAGCGCCTGTCCGCGCACGCGGCGCTGATGGCCGCGCTCGGCGGCGGCGTCGAGACGGGTGAGGATGTGCCGGGCGCCGGAGCGTCGGGCGCCGCTACGTCGGGCCCCAAAGCATCGGCCACCACCTCAGGCGCCAAGGCGCCGGCTGCCGCTGCGTCGAATCCGAAAGCCGCCGGCGCCGCGCCGCTCGCGCGCGCCGACGCGGCCCACGCGCCGGCGGCCCGGTAACGCGGAGCGCTCGTCATGCCAGCCACCTCCTCCGCCTCCCCGCCCGCCGGCCATCCGCCGTCCGCGTGGCTCGCCGCGCTCGGCGACTGGGCCCGCACCGACGGCGTCGCCTGGCTCTATCTCGTCAAGGCGCTGCTCGCGGCGTTCATCGCGCTCGGCGTATCGATGCGCCTCGACCTGCCGGCGCCGAAGACCGCGATGACGACCGTGTTCATCGTGATGCAGCCGCAAAGCGGCGCCGTGTTCGCGAAGAGTTTCTACCGGGTCGCAGGCACGATCTTCGGACTCCTCGCGACGCTCACGTTCGTCTCGCTGTTTCCGCAGCAGCCGCAGCTGTTCCTGCTGTCCATCGCGCTGTGGATCGCGCTGTGCACGGCCGGCGCCGCGCGCAACCGCAACTTCCGCAGCTACGGCTTCCTGCTCGCCGGTTATACGACCGCGCTGATCGGCCTGCCCGCATCGCAACACCCGGACGGCGCATTCATGAGCGCGATGACGCGCGTCTCCGAGGTGATCGTCGGGATCGTGTCGGCCGGCGTCGTCAGCGCACTCGTGTTTCCGCAGTACACGGGCGAGCAGATGCGCACGACGGTACGCAAGCGCTTCGGAAGTTTCGTCGACTACGTCGCGTCGGCGCTGTCCGGTCAGCTCGACCGCGCGCACATCGAAACCATCCATACCCGCTTCGTCGCCGACGTGGTCGGATTCGAGGCCGCGCGCAGCATGGCCGTGTTCGAGGATCCCGACACGCGCATGCGCAGCGGCCGCCTCGCGCGGCTGAACAGCGAGTTCATGAGCGCATCGAGCCGCTTTCACGCGCTGCACCAGCTGATGAACCGGCTGCACGCGGCCGGTGCGCAGGCCGCGATCGCTGCGATCGAACCGTATTTCCGCGAGATCGCACCGCTGCTCACGCGTAACGGCAGCCCCGTGCGCACGTCGGCCGACGCCGCGCACTCGGCCGAGCAACTGCTCGCGTGGCGCGATGCGCTGCCGCGCCGCATCCGCGCAACGCGCGCGGAACTCGAAACGCAGCCCGACTTCCCGCTGCTCGACTTCGACACGGCCGCCGAGCTGCTGTACCGCTTCATCACCGACCTGCAGGAGTACGCGGCGACCTATGCGTCGCTCGCGACCGCGACGCACGAGCGCGAACGCTGGATCGAGCGCTACGAGCCGCGCACCAATCTGACGGCCGCCGTGATCGCGGGCATCCGCACCGCGACGGTGATCCTGGCGCTCGGCTGGTTCTGGATCGAGAGCGCCTGGCCGAACGGCGTCACGCTGGTGCTGACGGCAGCGGCGACCTGCGCACTCGCGTCGTCGACGCCGCGCCCGACCGCGATGTCCGCGCAAATGGCTATCGGCACGGCGCTCGCGGTCTGCACGGGTTTTCTGCTGATGTTCGGGATCTACCCGCGGATCGACGGCTTCGTCCTGCTGTGCGCGGCGCTCGCGCCGCTGCTCGCGATCGGCATCTATATGACGCTGAAACCGAAGCTCGCGGGCTACGGGATGGGCTACCTGATCTTCTTCTGTTTCCTTGCCGGCCCGGACAGCATCACGCATTACGACCCGTCGAGCTTCATGAACGACGCGCTCGCGCTCGTGCTGTCGATGCTGGTGTCGGCGATCGCGTTCGCGGTGCTGTTCCCGCCGACCGCGCCGTGGCTGAAGAAGCGCCTGTTCGCGGACCTGCGGCACCAGGCCGTCGCGGCTTGCCACGCGCGGCTCGCGGGCCTGCGCACGCGCTTCGAGAGCGGCGCGCGCGACCTGATGCACCAGGCGCACACGCTGTCGGCCGATCAGCCGGACGTGCAGCGCGACGCGCTGCGCTGGATGTTCACGGTGCTCGAGGCCGGCAATGCGGCGATCGACCTGCGCGACGAACTCGTCGCGCTGCCGGCCGACCCGCACTACGCGCCGGAAACGCCGTGGCGCCGCGCGATCGACACGATGCGCGACACCCTTTCCGCGCTGTTCGAGAAACCGGCCGCGGACCGCTTCGACGCGTCGCTCGCGGCCACCAACGCGGCGATCGACGCGACCCGGCAGGCGCTCGCCGCACTGATCGCGCTTGCGCCGCCGCGCGACGAACGCCACCGGCTGCAGCGCATCCTGAGCCAGCTGCATTTCGTGCGCACCGCGCTGCTCGATCCCGAATCGCCGCTCGCGTCGCTGAACCGCGGCCGCGCCCCCAACAAGGAACCTCGTCATGATGCCGCGTGAACTCGCCATCCTCGATGCCTACATGCCCACGGTCGTGCTGATGTTCGTCATCGGCGCGCTGGCGACGTGGGCCGTCGACCGGCTGCTCGCCTATACCGGGCTCTACCGTCTCGTCTGGCACCCGTCGCTGTTCCGGGCCTGCCTTCTCGTCTGCATCTGCGGCGGGCTGAGCCTCGCCGTTTACCGTTGAACCACAACCATCATGATCCTGCGAAAACTCTTCGGCTTCGTCGCGACGGCCGTCATCCTCATCGTCGCGATACTGATCGGGCGCTCACTGTGGGTGCACTACATGGATGATCCGTGGACGCGCGACGGGCGCGTGCGCGCCGAGATCGTCAACGTCGCGCCGGACGTGTCGGGCGCGATCGTCGAGCTGCCGGTGCACGACAACCAGCTCGTGAAGAAAGGCGACCTGATCATGCAGATCGACCCGTCGCACTACCGGATCGCGGTCGAGCAGGCGCAGGCGGCCGTCGCCGCCCGCCGCGCGGAACTGCAGATGCGCCGCGACGACGCGGCCCGCCGCGCGGACCTCGACGCGCTCGTCGTGTCGAAGGAAAACCGCGAGAACGCCGCGCACAGCGCGACGAGCGCCGACGCGCAGTATCAGCAGGCGCTCGCCGCGCTCGACGCCGCGAAGCTCAATCTCGAGCGCACGCGCGTCGTCGCGCCGGTCGACGGCTACATCACGAACCTGCAGACGTTCAAGGGCAACTACGCGGTGGCCGGCCAGGCCAAGCTCGCAATCGTCGACAGCCAGTCGTTCTGGGTCTACGGCTATTTCGAGGAAACCAAGCTGCCGCGCGTGACCGTCGGGGCGCCGGCCGAAATGCGGCTGATGAGCGGCGGCGTGCTGAAGGGCCACGTCGAAAGCATCTCACGCGGCATCTACGACCGCGACAATCCGCAAAGCCGCGACCTCGTCGCCGACGTGAACCCGACCTTCAACTGGGTGCGCCTCGCGCAGCGCGTGCCGGTGCGGATCAAGATCGACGAAGTGCCGGACGGCGTGCTGCTGTCGGCCGGCACCACCTGCACGGTCATCATCGATCCGGACAAGCGGAAGAAGTCGTAACGCGCGGCGGCCCGCCGGGCCGCCGCAATACCCTGCCGGCGCGCGTCAGGCGCCGGCAGGCGCCGTGAACCGGAAGCGCCCGACCAGCGCCTTCAGCGCCTGCGCCTGATCGTCGAGCGCGCGCGCCGCGGCAGCCGCCTGCTCGACGAGCGCCGCGTTCTGCTGGGTGCCGGCGTCCATCTGCGTGACCGCGCGGCCGATCTCGTCGATGCCCGCGCTCTGCTCGCTCGACGCGGCCGAGATCTCGCCGATGATGTCGGTCACGCGCTTCACCGCGCGCACCACGTCGCCCATCGTGCGGCCCGCGTCGTGCGCGAGCGCCGCGCCGTTCGCGACGCGCTCGACCGACGCGCCGATCAGCGCGCGGATTTCCTTCGCCGCGGTCGCCGCGCGCTGCGCAAGCGAGCGCACCTCGCCCGCCACCACCGAGAAGCCGCGCCCCTGCTCGCCGGCGCGCGCCGCCTCGACCGCCGCGTTCAGCGCGAGGATATTGGTCTGGAACGCGATGCCCTCGATCACGCCGATGATGTCGCGGATGCTCTTCGCGCTCTCGTCGATCTCGCTCATCGTCGCGACGACCCGGTTGACCACCTCGCCGCCCGCCTCCGCGACCGTCGACGCGTTCTCCGCGAGCGCGCTCGCCTGCCGCGCGTTCTCCGCGTTCTGGCGCACCGTCGACGTCAGCTGCTCCATGCTGGCCGCGGTCTTCTCGAGCGCGACCGCCTGCTGCTCGGTGCGCTGCGACAGGTCGAGGTTGCCCATCGAGATCTCGCCGGACGCGGCCGCGATCGCCTCGGCGCTGACGGCGATCTCGGAGACCGTCGTCGCGAGCCCGGCCTGCATGTCGGACAGCGCGCGGACCATGCTGTCGCGGTCGCGCCTGTCGAGCGCGATCGACTGCGTCAGGTCGCCGCGTGCGATGTCCGCGGCAATCGCCTTCGCGTACGCGGGCTCGCCGCCGAGCTGCGCGACGAGGCGGCGCACGACCCGCTCGGCGATCACGATCGCGAGCACGATCAGCGCGACGGTCGACGCCGCGATCATCGCGAACGACGACGAGAAGATCGTCGACGACGCATCGAGCGTCGCCTTCGATTTCGTGCCGCGCGTCTTCACGAGTTCGGCGACGAGCTTTTCGAGCTTGCCCGTCTCGACGAGCAGCGACACGTCCTGCGTGCCGACCTGCCAGTTCATCTGCGACAGGTCGAGCGGCTGCGCGCGCACCAGCGTGACGAAGTCGCGCAGATGGCCGCTCCAGCCGCCGACCGCCGACGCGAACGCGCGCAGCCGCGCCGAATCGTCCGCGTCCGCCGGGTCCGCGTCGCGCTGCAGCGCGCCGAGCGCCTTGCCGATCGACGCGAGCCCCGCGTCGATCTCGGCGCCGAGCTCGTCACGCTCCTTCGCGGTCGTCGCGGTCAGCAGCATCTTCTGCGCGCGGCTCGCGCGCAGCACTTCGGCCCGCACTTCCTGCGCCGCGCGGCTCGCGACGTGCCCCTGCTCGTAGACCGACGCGATCGAGCCGTTCAGGCGGCTGATCTGCGCGAGCGAAAACACCCCGATCGCGAGCGTGCCGGCCAGCAGCACCGCGAACGCGGCGCGCAGCGTCGCCTTGACGCTCCAGGGTTGGCGCGCACGCCGGGCGGCACGCTTGGCGCCGTCGCTTGGCGCGTCGACAGGAGCGCCCGCCTGCGGACGCAGTGAAGCTGCATTCATCGATAGAGTCCCCATTTTGATCACGCTGCCGGAAAGGTCGGTTCCGGCGGCCGGCGCTCCGGCGTCACCGCGATGGCTGTCGCGCCCGCGCGTCCGCCCCGGCGCGGCTCGTGGCCGGCGTCCGGGGCGGCGCGCCCGTCTGGTTGCTTCGTCGGTTCTACGGCAGCCGGCGGCATTCCTTGAGTCCGGTGAAACGCGCATCCGGCACGACGCAGCCCGACACGGCGCACACCGCCAGCGTTATACCCGGCCAAAAAGGCGCGCGAGCGGCGATGCGCCCCTCAATGTCTGATTTGCGACAAAACTTGGCCGGACATTCACAACGCGCCACATTACACTCGCTTGACGCTGCAACGATCCAAACGCGCCGTCTCGCACCGAGCGCGTCCTGCCACCCCAACCCGCTCAGCTCACATGGAAACCAGCCTCGACACGCGCGCTGCCGGCCAGGCCGCGCCGGCCGCCCCCTTGCCGCACGCGGCGCCTGCCGCCCCCGCGGCCCGCACCGTCTATCCGGTGCTCGGCGCGATCAGCTTCTCGCACCTGCTCAACGACATGATCCAGTCGCTGATCGTCGCGATCTATCCGATGCTCAAGAGCCAGTTCGCGCTGTCGTTCGCGCAGATCGGCCTGATCACGCTGACCTACCAGATCACCGCGTCGCTGCTGCAGCCGCTCATCGGCCTCTACACCGACAAGCGCCCGCAGCCGTACTCGCTGCCGGTCGGCATGGGCTTCACGCTGGCGGGGCTGCTGCTGATGTCGGTCGCGCCGAGCTTCGGCGCGCTGCTGGTCGCCGCGGCGCTCGTCGGCTGCGGGTCGTCGGTGTTCCATCCGGAATCGTCGCGCGTCGCGCGGATGGCGTCGGGCGGCCAGCACGGGCTCGCGCAGTCGGTGTTCCAGGTCGGCGGCAACGCGGGCGCGGCGCTCGGGCCGCTGCTCGCCGCGCTGGTCGTGATCCCGCACGGCCAGCCGAGCATCGCGTGGTTCTCGGCCGCCGCGCTCGTCGCGATGGTCGTGCTCACGCGGATCGGCCACTGGTACAGGAAGCACCCGTCGATGAAGAAGAAAGCGGCGGCCGCCGGCCATCCGACGCTCTCGCGCGGGCGCGTGCTGGCGGCGATCGGCGTGCTGGTGCTGCTCGTGTTCTCGAAGTACTTCTATCTCGCGAGCATCAACAGCTATTTCACGTTCTACCTGATCGACAAGTTCCACCTGTCGGTGCAGGCCGCGCAGTTCCACCTGTTCGTGTTCCTCGCGGCCGTGGCCGCCGGCACGCTGATCGGCGGGCCCATCGGCGACCGCATCGGCCGCAAGTACGTGATCTGGGTGTCGATCCTGGGCGTCACGCCGTTCACGCTGCTGCTGCCGTACGCGAACCTGTTCTGGACGAGCGTGCTGACGGTGATCATCGGGGTCGTGCTCGCGTCCGCGTTCGCCGCGATCATCGTGTACGCGACGGAGCTGATGCCCGGCAAGGTCGGCATGGTCGCGGGGCTGTTCTTCGGCCTCGCGTTCGGGCTCGGCGGCGTCGGCGCGGCGGTGCTCGGCCAGCTCGCCGACGCGACGAGCATCGCGTTCGTCTACAAGGTGTGCTCGTTCCTGCCGCTCATCGGCGTGCTGACGGTGTTCCTGCCGAACCTCGAAGGCAGCCGGCGCGCATAGCAGGCGTGACGTGAAATGCGCGAGGCCGGCGCGCGGCGATGCGCGCCGGCCTCGCGGGAGACCGGGCGACGGCGGCGCTCAGGCCGCCGTCGCCGCGTGCAGCGTCAGGAAACGCTTGAGAATGCCGGACGAATAGCTGCTCGCGATTTCCGACAGGAAATGCGAGAACGACTGGGTCGCGTGATCGTCGGCGGTGTCGGAGATCGTGCGCACGAGCGCGAACGGCACGCCGTGCTCGACGCACACCTGCGCGATCGCCGCCCCTTCCATCTCGACCGCGAGCGCGTCCGGCAGCGCGTCGCGCAGCGCGACGACCTCACGCTCGCTCGACACGAAGCGGTCGCCGCTGATCACGAGCCCGTTGCGCAACTGCGCGCCGGCCAGCCGGAAACGCCCGGCAAGCGCGCCGCCCTCTTCCGCGATGAACTGCGCGCACGCGGCCTTCAGGCGCGCGGACAGTTCGGCGTCGGTATCGAAATGCGTGGCGCCGAGCAGCGGCACCTCGTAGCGCGGGAACAGCGGCGACGCGTCGAGATCGTGCTGAAGCAGCGTATCCGCGACGATGACGTCGCCGACCCGCACCGCCGGGGCCACGCCGCCCGCGACGCCCGTAAACACGACGCCTGCTACGTCGAACACGTGGATCAGCGCGCTGACCGTCGCGGCAGCCGCGACCTTGCCGATCCGCGCGAGCGTGACGACGCACGCCGCGCCGTGCACGGTGCCGACGTGATAGTCGCGGCGGCCGAGCGTGACCGTCTCGACCGCGCCCTCGGCGCGCATCGCGGCGATCAGGTCGCCGAGTTCCTCGGGCAGCGCGGCGAGAATGCCGAGCGGCTTGCCCGGCGACGAAGCCTTGATATCCATGCTCATTCCACCGCCTGCAGTTTCGCGACCGCGAGCGCGAGCCATTTCTCGCCGTGCCGCTTGAATTTCACCTGGGCCTTCGCATCCGCGCCGTTGCCTTCGAGCGCGGTGACGGTGCCTTCGCCGAATTTGGTGTGGAACACCTGCTGGCCGACCCGGAAGCCGGTGTCGGCCGCGCGCTGCTGGTTCGCGAACGCGGGCAGCGGCGCCGACACGGCCGCGTCGACGATCTGCTCGCGCCCGGCGCCCGGCCGCGCGAACCAGTCGCGGCCCCAGCCCGCGTTGTCGCTGCGGCCGCCGCCCCAGCGCGCGCCCGCCTCGACCTTCGGCGTCAGCCACTTCAGCACGTGCTGCGGCAGCTCGTCGAAGAAGCGCGAGCGCACGTTGTAGCGCGTCTGCCCGTGCAGCATCCGGCTCTGCGCGAACGACAGGTAGAGCCGCTCCTTCGCGCGCGTGATCGCGACGTACATCAGGCGGCGCTCCTCCTCGAGGCCGTCGGATTCGAGCACGCTGTTCTCGTGCGGGAACAGCCCCTCCTCGAGGCCGGTGATGAATACCGCCGAGAATTCGAGGCCCTTCGCCGCATGCACCGTCATCAGCTGCACCGCGTCCTGGCCGGCCTGCGCCTGGTTGTCGCCGGCCTCGAGCGACGCGTGCGACAGGAAGCCGGCAAGCGGCGTCATCGTGTCGGGGTTCTGCGCCGGGTCGCCCGGGGCCGCCGGGTCGAGCACGTCGACGACGGCGCCGTCCGGCGCCGCGCCGAGCTCGGGCGCCGCGATCGCGCCCGCGCGCAGCGGGATCGAGCGGGCCGGCGTGTCGAGCCCGTAGCCTTCCTCGCTGACGAACGCGGTCGCCGCGTTGACGAGTTCCTGCAAGTTCTCGAGGCGGTCCTGGCCTTCGCGCTCGCCCTGATAGAAATCGGCGAGGCCGCTCGCGCGCACCACGTATTCGACCGTCTCCGGCAGGCTCATCTGCTGCGTGTCGGCGCGCATCTTCGCGATCAGGTTCGCGAACGCGCCGAGGCTCGTGCCGGCCTTGCCGGTCACGTACGGGATCGCGGCGGCCATCGCGCAGCCGTACAGGCGCGCCGCGTCGGCGAGCTGCTCGATCGAGCGCGCGCCGATGCCGCGCGCCGGGAAGTTCACGACGCGCGCGAACGCGGTGTCGTCGTTCGGGTTGTCGATCAGGCGCAGGTACGCGAGCGCGTGCTTGATTTCCTGCCGCTCGAAGAAGCGCAGGCCGCCGTACACGCGGTACGGGATGCCGGCCGTCATCAGCGTGTGCTCGATCGCGCGCGACTGCGCGTTGCTGCGATACAGGATCGCGACCTCGCTGCGCGCCATCCCGGTATTGATCAGCGAGCGGACCTCCTCGACGATCCAGCCGGCTTCCTGCGAATCCGTCGTCGCCTCGTACACGCGCACGGGCTCGCCGTGGCCGGCGTCGGTGCGCAGGTTCTTGCCGAGGCGGTGTGCGTTGTTCGAGATCAGGTGATTCGCCGCGTCGAGGATGTTGCCGTGCGACCGGTAGTTCTGCTCGAGCTTGATCAGGTTGCGCACGCGGAACTCGTCCTCGAAGTCGCGCATGTTGCCGACGTTCGCGCCACGGAACGCGTAGATCGACTGGTCGTCGTCGCCGACCGCGAAGATCGCGTTCTGGCCGCCCGCGAGCAGCTTGAGCCACGCGTACTGCAGCTTGTTCGTATCCTGGAACTCGTCGACGAGGATGTGCTTGAAGCGCGCCTGGTAATGCGCGCGCAGCGGCGGGTTGTGCGCGAGCAGCTCGTAGCAGCGCAGCAGCAGCTCGGGGAAATCGACGACGCCTTCGCGCTGGCACTGCTGGTCGTACGCCTGGTAGATCTCGACGAACTTGCGGTTGAAGCTGTCGGTCGCGTCGACCTTGTCGGGCCTCAGCCCCTGCTCCTTCGCGTTGTTGATGAAGTACTGGACGTTCTTCGGCGGATATTTCTCGTCGTCGATGTTCGCGCCCTTCATCAGCCGCTTGATCGCGGACAGCTGGTCGGACGTGTCGAGGATCTGGAAGGTCTGCGGCAGGCCCGCGTCGCGGTAGTGCGCGCGCAGCATCCGGTTGCACAGGCCGTGGAACGTGCCGATCCACATCCCGCGCGTATCGATCGGCATCATCGCCGACAGGCGCGCCATCATCTCGCGCGCGGCCTTGTTCGTGAAGGTGACGGCGAGCACGGTCGCGGGCGACGCGTAGCCCTGCTGGATCAGCCATGCGATCCGCGTGATCAGCACCCGCGTCTTGCCGCTGCCCGCCCCCGCGAGGATCAGCGCCGGTTCGTTCGGCAACGTGACGGCCGCATGTTGTTCAGGGTTGAGATTCGCGAGCAGATCGGGCATGGAGTGGCAACGGGCGTGCGGTGGAACGTAGGCCCGCCATTATAAATCCGCCGTGCGACTTGCCGGGATCGGCGCTGCGCGCCCCGTCGGCGCGCCCGGCGGTGACCGGCCGATGCGCAACCATTTATAATTCACGGTTTACGTATCCAATTCACGCATTTTTCAGCAGATTTCCGACCATGAGCGACAGCACGCTGGCGAAGAGTTTCGAGCCCCACACCATCGAGGCCCAATGGGGGCCGGAGTGGGAAAAACGCGGCTACGCCGCCCCGGCGTTCGATCCGGGCCGGCCCGATTTCGCGATCCAGCTGCCGCCGCCGAACGTCACGGGCACGCTGCACATGGGGCACGCGTTCAACCAGACGATCATGGACGGCCTCGCCCGCTACCACCGGATGCTCGGCGAGAACACGCTGTGGGTGCCGGGCACCGACCACGCGGGAATCGCAACCCAGATCGTCGTCGAGCGCCAGCTCGACGCGCAGGGCGTGTCGCGCCACGACCTCGGCCGCGAGCAGTTCGTCGAGCGCGTGTGGGAATGGAAGCAGCAGTCCGGCTCGACGATCACCGGCCAGGTGCGCCGCCTCGGCGCATCGACCGACTGGTCGCGCGAATACTTCACGATGGACGACAAGATGTCGGCCGCCGTGCGCGACGTGTTCGTCACGCTCTATGAACAGGGCCTGATCTACCGCGGCAAGCGCCTCGTCAACTGGGACCCGGTGCTGCTGACCGCGGTGTCCGACCTCGAAGTCGCGAGCGAGGAAGAGAACGGCCACCTGTGGCACATCCGCTACCCGCTCGTCGACGGCTCGGGCACGCTGACCGTCGCGACCACCCGCCCCGAGACGATGCTCGGCGACGTCGCGCTGATGGTCCATCCGGAAGACGAGCGCTACAAGCACCTGATCGGCCGGCTCGTGAAGCTGCCGCTGACCGACCGCGAGATCCCGGTGATCGCCGACGACTACGTCGATCGCGAATTCGGCACCGGCGTCGTGAAGGTCACGCCGGCGCACGACTTCAACGACTACCAGGTCGGCCTGCGCCACCACCTCGCGCCGATCGAGATCCTGACGCTCGACGCGAAGATCAACGACAACGGCCCCGAGCAATACCGCGGCCTCGACCGCTTCGACGCGCGCAAGGCGATCGTCGCCGACCTCGACGCGCAGGGCTTCCTCGAATCCGTGAAGCCGCACAAGCTGATGGTGCCGCGCGGCGACCGCACGGGCGTCGTGATCGAGCCGATGCTGACCGACCAGTGGTTCGTCGCGATGACGAAGCCGGCGCCGGAAGGCACGTTCACCCCCGGCAAGTCGATCACCGAGACGTCGCTCGACGTCGTGCGCAACGGCCAGATCAAGTTCGTCCCGGAAAACTGGACGACCACCTACTACCAGTGGCTCGAGAACATCCAGGACTGGTGCATCTCGCGCCAGCTGTGGTGGGGCCACCAGATCCCCGCGTGGTACGGCGAGAACGGCGAGGTGTTCGTCGCGCGCAGCGAGGAAGACGCGCGCGCGCAGGCCGCCGCGAAGGGCTACACGGGCGCGCTGAAGCGCGACGACGACGTGCTCGACACGTGGTTCTCGTCGGCGCTCGTGCCGTTCTCGTCGCTCGGCTGGCCGAACGAAACGCCTGAACTGAAGCACTTCCTGCCGTCGTCGGTGCTCGTCACCGGCTTCGACATCATCTTCTTCTGGGTCGCCCGGATGGTGATGATGACGACCCACTTCACGGGCAAGGTGCCGTTCCACACCGTGTACGTGCACGGCCTCGTGCGCGACTCGGAAGGCCAGAAGATGTCGAAGAGCAAGGGCAACACGCTCGACCCGATCGACATCGTCGACGGCATCGACCTCGAGTCGCTGGTCGCGAAGCGCACGACCGGCCTGATGAACCCGAAGCAGGCCGCGACGATCGAGAAGAAGACGCGCAAGGAATTCCCGGACGGCATCGCCGCGTTCGGCACCGATGCGCTGCGCTTCACGATGGCGTCGATGGCGACGCTCGGCCGCAACGTGAACTTCGACCTCGCGCGCTGCGAAGGCTACCGCAACTTCTGCAACAAGCTGTGGAACGCGACGCGCTTCGTGCTGATGAACTGCGAAGGCCACGACTGCGGGCTCGACAAGCCGGAAGCCTGCGGCGCGGGCGACTGCGGCCCGGGCGGCTATCTCGACTTCTCGGCGGCCGACCGCTGGATCGTGTCGCTGCTGCAGCGCACCGAGGCCGATATCGCGAAGGGCTTCGCCGACTACCGCTTCGACAACGTCGCGAACAGCATCTACAAGTTCGTGTGGGACGAGTATTGCGACTGGTATCTCGAGCTCGCGAAGGTGCAGATCCAGAACGGCACGCCCGAGCAGCAGCGCGCGACGCGCCGCACGCTGCTGCGCGTGCTGGAAACGGTGCTGCGCCTCGCGCACCCGATCATCCCGTTCATCACCGAGGCGCTCTGGCAGAAGGTCGCGCCGCTCGCGGGCCGCTATCCGCAAGGCAAGGCCGAGGGCGAAGCGTCGCTGATGACGCAGGCCTACCCGCTCGCCGATCTCGAGAAGATCGACGAGGCGTCCGAGCAATGGGCGGCCGACCTGAAGGCGATCATCGACGCGTGCCGCAACCTGCGCGGCGAGATGAACCTGTCGCCGGCGACCAAGGTGCCGCTGCTCGCGGCGGGCGAAGCCGAGCGCCTGCGCGGATTCGCGCCGTACGTGCAGGCGCTCGCCCGCCTGTCCGACGTGCAGATCCTCGCGGACGAAGCCGCGCTCGACCGGCAAGCGCACGGCGCGCCGATCGCGATCGTCGGCCAGAACAAGCTGGTGCTGAAGGTGGAAATCGACGTCGCGGCGGAACGCGAGCGCCTGTCGAAGGAAGTCGCGCGCCTGACGGGCGAGATCACGAAGTGCAATGCGAAGCTCGGCAACGAGGCGTTCGTCGCGAAAGCGCCGCCCGCGGTCGTCGAGCAGGAGCAGAAGCGCCTCGCCGAATTCCAGACTACGCTCGAGAAACTGCGCGCGCAGCTCGAACGGTTGCCTGCGTAACAATCCGTAAGGCTGTTTGCGCTCACTATAATGCGGGCGCGAACATAACCCGCAGTGTCGATTACAGGAACAAGGGTCCGATCATGTTGAAAGTCACCAAGGCAGTATTCCCGGTCGCCGGCCTCGGAACACGCTTCCTGCCCGCGACGAAGGCCAGCCCGAAGGAGATGCTGCCCGTCGTCGACAAGCCGTTGATCCAGTACGCGGTCGAGGAAGCGATCGCCGCCGGCATCACGGAAATGATCTTCGTCACCGGCCGCAGCAAGCGCGCGATCGAGGACCATTTCGACAAGTCATACGAAATCGAAGCGGAACTCGAGGCGCGCGGCAAGGAGAAGCTGCTCGACCTGGTGCGCAGCATCAAGCCGAGCCACGTCGACTGCTTCTACGTGCGCCAGCCGGAAGCGCTCGGCCTCGGCCACGCGGTGCTGTGCGCGGAGAAGCTCGTCGCGGACAACCCGTTCGCGGTGATCCTCGCCGACGACCTGCTCGACGGCAACCCGCCCGTGATGAAGCAGATGGTCGACGTGTTCGACCACTACCACAGCTCGGTGATCGGCGTCGAAGAGATCCCGCCGTCGGAGACGAAGTCGTACGGCATCGTCGACGGCAAGGAATGGGAGGAGTCGATCATCAAGATGTCGGCGATCGTCGAGAAGCCGGCGCCGGAAGTCGCGCCGTCGAACCTCGGCGTGGTCGGCCGCTACATCCTGAAGCCGCGGATCTTCGAGCACCTGCGCGCGCTGAAGCCGGGCGCGGGCGGCGAGCTGCAGCTGACCGACGCGATCGAGGCGCTGCTCGCCGACGAGCAGGTGCTGGCGTACAAGTACCAGGGCACCCGCTACGACTGCGGCAGCAAGCTCGGCTACCTGAAGGCGACCGTCGAATTCGCGCTGCGCCACCCGGAAGTCGGCGCGGAATTCGACGAGTACCTGCGCACGCGCGGCGTGACGCAGCCCGCCGCGTAACGGCGGCACGGGCCCGCGGCGCCGCGGGCCCCGCAACCCGGCACGGCTGCCGGCGCGTTCAGCGCGCGGCAGCCGGCTTCACCGAGACGACGCCCGGCATGCCGCCCGCGTCGTCTTTTTTCGTTTTCGTCTCGACGAGCCAGCCCCCGCCCGCTTCGAACGGCAGCTTCGCGAGCGCGCTCGTGACGAGCGCCGGCGCGGCGCGCTGCGTGCCCGGCTCGCGATCGCGCAGCGCGGCCGACACGCGATAGACGTCCGCGCCCGACTTCGCGTCGACGAACCGCAGCGTCAGCACGTGCCGATAGACCTTGCCGGCGAGCGGCAGCCCGAACGGCGCCGGCCCGTCGACCGCGACGCACGCGCTGCTCGCGCCGCCGCACCGCTCGGCCGTGGCCGCGACCGCCGCAGGCTGCGTCGCATAGGCGATCGACAGCCGGTAGCGCGCGTCCTTGAGCGGCTGCGCATCGAAGCCGCGCCGCGCGAGCTCGTCGTGCACGAGCGCTTCGATCTGCCGGTATTGCTCGTCGCCCGCCTGCGCGTCGGTGCGCACGAAGCCGTAGCCGTGCGCGCCCGACGCGAATGCGTCCGGCTGCCCGACCGCGCTCACGCCGGTGGTCACGCCGGCGCAACCCGTCAACAGCGCCGCCGCCAGCGCGGCCGCCGCCCATTCGTGTTTCATGACATTCCCCATTGCTTGCCGCCGCGCCCGGCCCTGTCAGGCGGACGGCTCGTCGATCATGGGCAGCGCCACCGTCACCGCGGTGCCGACGCCCACTTCGCTTTCGACCGTCACGTTGCCGCCATGGCGCGTGACGACCGTCTTCACGAATGCCATGCCGAGCCCGGAACCCGAAATCTCGGGCCGCTCGCCGGCATGGAACCGCTTGAAACGTTCGAACAGATGCCGCTGGTCTTCCGGCGCAATGCCGTATCCCTGATCGCGAATCGTACAGAACATCCGCTTCGACGCGTGCCCGATCGACAGCGTACACGCGATCACGGTATCCGTCGGACTGTACTTGACCGCGTTGTTCAGCAGGTTGACGAACGCGCGCGTGATCAGCGAACGGTCCGCGCGCACCCAGCACATCTCGCCGCCGATGTCCGTGTCGATGCGGATGCGCTTGGCCTGTGCCTGCGGCCACACCTCGTCGCTCGCGTCGATCAGCACGTCGACGAAGCTCGTCGCCTCGAACTGGTACGCCTGCGATTCCGCGCGCGCGAGCTGCACGAACTCGTCGGCGAGCGACAGCGCGCGGTGCGCATAGCGCTCGATCCGCGCGAGCAGCCGGCGCACGTCGTCGGACTCGACGCGTTGCCGCTCGATCTCGACGAGCGCGAGGATCGACGACTGCGGCGAGCGCATGTCGTGCGACAGCAGGTGCAGCGCTTCCTCGCGCTGGCGCTCGGCCGCATGCAGCTCGGTCACGTCGACGAGGCCGGCGATCCAGCCGGTCACGCGCCCCTGCGCGTTCGTGCACGGCGCGTAGCGTAGCAGATGATCGAGGCCGTCCCGATCGCGCACCTCGATGCCCCGCTCCATCGCGTCGTTGTCGGCCTCGAGCGTCGGGTCGAGCGCGGCCGGCCAGCGCCGGCTGATCGCGGCGTCGTGCTCGGCGTTGCCGTCGACCGTCTTCACGAACGCCAGCTCGCCGAGCGCGGCGCGCAGCGGCCGCCCCTCCGGCAGCGGCAGCGCGAGCCGCGCCCCGTAGCGCTTCGCCGCGTGATTCGCGATCAGCACGGTGCCGGCCAGGTCGGTGACGAAGATCGGCTCGGGCATGCTGTCGAGGCTGTCCCATACGAAGCGCTTCATGTCCTGCACGCGCTGCGCGGCCTGCGCCATCAGCGCCATCTGCCGCTCCAGCACGTCGCCGCCGACGCTCTGCGCTTGCGCGGCGCCTCCGGCAGCAGGTGCGGTTCGTCGGCCAGCCGCTGCAGCTCGCGGCGCAGGTACGCCATCGTCATCTCGAGCCGCCGCCAGTTCCAGATCGGATACACGGCGATCAGCCCGAAGATCGCCGGCGCGGGCGACAGCCAGAGCCGCCCTTCGTACAGCAGCGCCGCGCTCACGATGACGGCCAGCCCCGCGAGACTCAGCGTCAGCAGCAGCGCGCGCCACGGCGACAGCATCAGGAAGCCGGCCAGCAGCACCGCGAGCGGCAGCAGCGACGCGGCGAACAGGCCCGCGCGCGACACCGGCGAGATCGCCCGGCCGGTCGTCAGCATGTCGAGCACGCCGGCATGGATATAGACCCCCGCGAGCGGCCCGAAGTCGCCGGACACCGGCGTCGCGAAACGGTCGTACAGGCCCGACGCGGTCACGCCGACGACGACGATCTTGCCGCGCAGCGCGGCGGCTTTCACGCGGCCGTCAAGCACGTCGTCGAACGACAGCGTCGGATACGCGGGCGTGTTGCGGCTGAACGGGATCAGGTAGCGGCCTTCGTCCGCCGCGTCGCGCGCGAGGTCGTGCACGTTCGCGCCGCGTGCGCCGCCGAGCGGCGGCAGGCGGCCGGCCCGGATCGCGCCGTACACGGGCACCATCAGCTGCGGCCAGCGCGTGCGGCCGTCGCTTTCGAACAGCGCGACGCTGCGCACGATGCCGTCTGGATCGACTTCGAGATTGATGTGGCCGAGGCCTGCGGCGCGCGCCGCGAGCGCCGGCACCGGCGGATCGACGGTGCGCGTGCCGTCCGCGCGCTCGGGGCTCAGCAGGATCGGCAGGAAGGTCGGCACCCGGCCGAGCCCGTCGGCGAACGCGTGATCGTCCGCCGACGGCTCCGTGAACAGCACGTCGTAAACCACGGCGGCCGGCTTCGCGCGCGCGAGCGCGTCGAGCAGCCGCGCATGCACGTCGCGCGGCCATGGCCAGCGGCCGAGCGCCGCGACGCTCTGGTTGTCGATGTCGACCACCACGATGTCGGGCGACAGCGGCAGGCTGCGCAGCATCAGCAGGCGGTCGTAAATCAGGCCGTCGACGCTCGTCGACGCGCGCCCGAGCGCGCACGCGAGGATCACCGCGATGCCGAGGCAGCCGATCGCGATCCATTCGATGAGGAAGCGGCGGCCAAGCCGCCGCCGCGGGGAAACGGAGTCGGGTTTCATGCGCCGCGGGTCAGCGCGACAGCGTGAACGCGGCGACCGGACTCGTCTTCTCGTAGAAGCGGCCTCCGTCGAATTCCTCGACGATCACTGCCCAGAAATACTCGCCGGGCGGCAGGTGCGCGACGGTGATCTGCCGCGCCCGCAGGCCGACCTCGTCGACGACCGGCGCGCTCAGGTCCTTCGACCTCGACAGCACGAACCGGTAGCGCGCATTCGCGGCCGCGCCGTTCGACGACCAGCGGAACTCGTAGCCGCCGGGGCCGGGCGTCGCGGTCGCGTCGAGCCCCATCAGGCGCCGCTCGAACGCGTAGGTGCGCGGCCGCCCTTCGAGACCGTTCTCGTCGATCGCCGCGATCCGCACGAAATACGTGCCGTTCGGCACGTTGCGGAACACCGCGCGCGGCGTATCCGTGCGGGTCTGGCTGAACAGGTCGAGCAGCCCGGCGTCGCGCGCCAGCTGCACGTGATACGCGCGGGCGCGGTCGAGCGGCGCGATCTCGAACGCGACGTCGGGCTCGTCCTGCACCTTGGCCGGCGCCGCGAGCGCCGGCGCGGGCAGCAGCTGGACCGGGGCGCCGATCGCGCCCGACGATGTCGCGACGCTGCCGTAGTTCGCTGGCACGAGCGTCGCGTCGGCCGGACGCTGGCTGCGCGCGACGCCCACCGCGCCGTCGAGCACCTCGACACGCGTCGTCGCGTTGCCGGCGGCGTCGTAGTTGACCCGGAAGCGCGTGCCGCGCACGCCGGCCACGACCGACGGCGAGCGGATCTGGAAGCGGTCGTCGCGCTTCTTCAGGTGGGTAACTTCGCTGTCGACGGTTCCGCGCGTCAGCTCGAACTCGCGGTCGAGGGTGCCCGTCAGCACGGTGCGGCGCAGCGTCTTCAGGTCGAGCTGGCTGTCGGGCGGCAGGCTCAGGTGCGTGCCGTCGGCGAGCTCGAGCGTCACGAAGCCGTTCGCGCCGGTGCGCACGCGGTCGCCTTCGGTCAGCGTCGCATCGACCGCAAGCGGCGCGAACGCCTCGCCGGACACGCGCTCGGCGCCCCCCCGCACCGCGACGACGCGGGCGGACAGCTTCTCCTTGCGCAGCCGCGCGACCGGCAGCTTCAGCGCGAGGCCGGGCTGCAGGCGCTTCGGCGCAGGCACGCCGTTCATCTGCGCGAGCACCTGCCAGTCGTCCGGACCCTGCAGGTAGCGCTCGGCGACGTCATACAGCGTGTCGCCTGCGCGCGTCGTATAGACGACCGTCTTGCCGGCCGCGCGGGGCCGCGACTGCGCGGCCGCCGGCTGGGCCGCGACGGCCGCCGCGAGCAGGCACGCCGCACCGAGGGCCGCGGCGCGCAAACGCGCCGCGCGCAGGCTCGACGCGCCTGACATGCGTTGGGCGCTCCCCATGATCACTCCGATTCCCCTTGGCCGACCCGCTCGAGCCGGTAGCCGTAGCCGTAGATCGGCGCGAGGCGGTAGCCGTTCTCCGGGCGCAGGCCGAGCTTCGTGCGCAGCATCGAGATGTGCGTGTCCATCGTGCGCGACGGGATGTCGGTCGCCTGCTTCCAGACGAGGTCGAGAATGTGCGCGCGCGACAGCGGCCGGTCCAGGTGCTGGAACAGCAGCAGCGCGAGCTCGAATTCCTTCTGCGTGAGGCTCACCGGCTTGTCGCCGACGTAGGCCTGCTTCAGGTTCACGTCGAAGCGGAACTGGTCGAATTCGCGCACCGCCGCCTCGACGTTGACCGGATACGCGCGGCGCAGCAGCGAGCCGATGCGCGCGCGCAGGATCGGCCCGGACACCGGCTTGACGACGTAATCGTCCGCGCCGGCGTTGAGAATCTGCGTGATTCCCGCTTCGTCGTCGCGGCTCGTCATGAAGATGATCGGCAGGCTGTGCTCGGTCTGATTGGCGCGCACCCACTTCAGCACTTCCTCGCCGGACATGTCGGGCACGTTCCAGTCGAGCACGAGCAGATCGAAGGTTTCGCGTTGCAAGCGCTTCTTCAGCGCCTTGCCTTCCTTGAAGGCGTAGCAGGTATGGCCCGCGGCCGTCAGCGTTTGACTGACGAAGTCCGTCTGGGCCGGGTCGTCATCCAGTACAGCAATTCTCATAGCACCCCGCAAATCCAAATCGGTTCGTCCAGCCCGGCTCTGCACGTTCAGCCCGCCGCGTAGCACACGCGACTTCGGACTCCGGCCGGCGAACCGCCGTTGACCGCCCGCGCAACGCGCGAGACGCGTCGCCTTGCCCGCCATCTCGAAAATGGGGCGCGGACCAATCGGCGATTTCGTCATAGTAGTACGAAATCTGCCGGGAAATTGCGCGGCCCACGGCCCATTATTCGAATAATCGTTCTGCGCGCCCGCTCGCGCAATCAGTCGGTGAATCGGCTAATCGGCGCCCGCCATGTGGGCGGCCAACGCGGCTGGCGCGCCCGGCGCCGGCTCCTGCAGCATCCGTTGCAGCTGCGCGCGCACGCGCTCCCAGGCCGTCGATGCATAGTCGGGCTGCCCCGCTGCCCACGCGTGCGCGAGCTCGAACACGCGTTCGATCGTCGCGCCGCAATACGTTGCGCCCGTGTGATCGCCGCGTGCGGCGTCGCGTAGTTGTTCGTCGAGCGATTCGGCCAGCCACGGCATCTCCGCCGCGACCGAATCCGCATAGGCTTCCAGCGCGGCGCGCGCGTGGCGATCCCGGCGCGGGTCGAGCTCGATCCGGCTCGACTCCGGCGCGCTGCGTTCCGAACCGGATGGACTGCGAATGGCCCCTGGTCTGAAGGGCATGTCCTCTCCCCGTGTACGACGGCAGCGTCAGGCATGGCCCCCGTGCCCGCCTCGAATCGACGTACCGCGGCCGGCGCATCGGTCCGAGACGGACGACCGGCCGCGCCAGTATACGCAGGCGGCCGCGGGACGAGGTTTAAGAATTGTCAGAGACGGCGAGACGCGGGCGCATCGCCCGCCCCGGATGCCGTGAGAGGCGCGTGATGTGCGGCCGTCAACGGCGGCGCATCAGGAACACGAAGGTCTTGTCCTGGGTCGTCGATTCGACGATCTCGTTGCCCGTCTGTTTCGCGAACGCGGCGAAATCGCGCTGCGAGCCGGGATCGGTCGCAAGCACCTTGAGGATCTGCCCGCTTTCCATGTCAGCGAGCGCTTTCTTCGCGCGCAGGATCGGCAGCGGGCAATTGAGCCCGCGCGCATCCACTTCCTTGTGAATCTGCATCGGCTTTCGACCTTCGAATGGCGCGCCTCGTGCGGCGCTGGAGGAAGCGGGGATTTTACCGCAGCGCGCGTGTGGGCGCCTGCGGGGGGCGGCAATGGGCGCTCGCGCGGTGTGGGGGTGATGGGGGTTTGGCGGGTGGCTGTCGAGGGTCTTGTCGGTCGGTGGTCGATTGGCCTGAGGTCGGACGGAATTCGTGGAGGCCAACGGGTTAAGCAGCGATCTGATTCAAATAGAAGCGCTGCGTGAACGCGACAGGCGATTGGTAGTTCAGACGCGCCTGCGTGCGCTGCCGGTTGTAGAAGATTTCGATGTATTCGCTGATCGCCAGGCGCGCCTGCTCGCGCGTGGCGAAGCGTTGATGATAGACCAGTTCATTCTTCAGCGTTCCCCAGAAGGATTCGATGGGCGCGTTGTCGTAGCAGTTGCCACGGCGGCTCATCGACGCGCGCATGTCAAACTGGCCGATGAGTGCTTGATAAGCCAGCGCACAATATTGCGACCCACGGTCGCTATGATGAATCAGGCCCGCCGGCGGTCGTCGGGTTGCGACAGCGCGAAACAGTGCCTGCATGACCAGATTTTTCGTCATACGTTCGCTCATCGCATAGCCGACGATTTCGCCGCTGTACAGGTCCTTCAGGCCGGCAAGATACAGCCAGCCCTCGTCGGTCGCGATATAGGTGATGTCACCGCACCAGGCCTGATTGGGCGCGGTCACTGAGAAATCCTGGTTCAACAGATTCGGCGCGACAGGCAGGTCGTGCTTCGAATTCGTCGTGGCCTTGAACCGGCGTTTCTGCTTGCAGCGCAGTCCCAGTTTTCTACGCAGTCGCCTGATCCGGTGCACGCCGATTCGCACGCCACGTTCATCGAGATGTTGCTTCAGGCGCTCGGGCCCGAAGCTTTCCCGAGTTCGCTGATGTGCCGCAAGTACCTCCGCTTCCAGGCGAGGCTCCTGCTGCGTTCTTTCGGACGGCCCGCGCTTGCGCCACGCATAGTAGCCGCTCACCGATACACCCAGCACGCGGCACATCGGCGGCACGGGATAGTCCTGTCGCATTTGTTCGATCACGCCGTACTTCACCGCGACTCCTTCGCGAAGTACGTCGCGAACTTTTTTAGCAGATCGCGCTCCATTTTGACCTCGGCCAGTTCGCGCTTGACCTGCGCCAGCTCGGCCTCCATTTCCGTCAGTGGCCTCTGGTGCCGGCCGACATCTTTCAGCTTACCGGCCTTCGCCGCGCGCACCCAGTTTGCCAGCGTCTTGATTGGGATCGACAAGCGCCGGGAAGCTTCCGATACCCCCACACCTTCGGCCAACGCCAACTTGACCGCTTCGTCGCGAAGCTCCTTCGTATAGACCGCTCTTGGAATTCGATTCATCCATGCCTCCGTTTCTCGATTTTACGAAACGTTGGCTTCCATTTTTTCCGACCGGCCTCAGCCGTCGAATGCACGTCGGTTGGCCGTTGGCTGGCCGTTGGCTGGTGGTTGGCTGGTGGTTGGCTGGTGGTCGGCTGGTGGTTGGCTGGTGGTCGGCTGGTGGTCGGCTGGTGGTCGGCTGGTGGTCGGCTGGTGGTCGGCTGGTGGTCGGCTGGTGGTCGGTTGGTCGTCGGTATGCCGCCGAATGCTCACCGGCTGCCCGGCGACGGCCCGACCCGATCGCCCCTCAAGCGCCGCCGAACCCGCCCGCGAGCCGCTCGCGCAGATGCCGCACCAGCGCGCGCACTGCGCTCGGCACGACCGGGCTGTACGGGCGGATCGCGAAGATGTGCTCGCCGAACGCGCCCGACGGCCGCCAGCCGTCGAGCAACGCGACGAGCCGGCCGGCGTCGAGATCGCGCCGCGCGCTGAAATCCGGCAGCAGCGCGATGCCGAGCCCGCCGAGCGCGGCCTCGCGCATCGCCTCGCTGTTGTTCGCCGCGAAGCTGCCGCGCACCGGCACGCTCACGCGCTGGCGTCGCCGGCCGTCCGGCTCGAAGCTCCAGGCGGCGGGCTCGTGCTCGCGCAGGTAGCACAGGCAGCTGTGGTCGACGAGTTCGCTCGGATGCCGCGGCGCGCCGCGCGCGTCGAGGTAATCGCGGCTCGCGACGAGCAACGAGCGCGTATCGCACAGCTTCCACGCGACGTGGGTCTGCGGCGCGGTCGTGGTGTGGCGGATCGCGAGATCGAAGCCCTCCTGCGTCAGCGAATGCAGCCGGTCGGACAGGTCGAGCTCGATGTGGACGCCCGGATGCTGCCGCAGGAAATCGGGCAGGTGCGGCACGATCTGCTGGCGCCCGAGCGCGACCGGCGCCGTCACGCGCAGCAGGCCGCGCGGCTCGCCCGCCAGCTCCTTCACGCGCGCGAAGTGCTGCCCGATCGACTCGAACGCGTCGCGCGTGCTGTCGACCAGCGTCTGGCCCGCATCGGTGAGCCGCACGCTGCGCGTCGTGCGGCGCACGAGCGGCACGCCGGCCGCCTTCTCGAGATCGGCGATGCGCTGGCTCATCGCGGCCTTGCTGATGCCGAGCCGCTGCGCGGCGGCCGTGAAACTGCCGGCCGCGGCCAGCACCGTCAGCGAATGGATATGCGGCCAGAGCGCCTGGACATTTTGCTGATTCATCCGTCGATTATTCAGAATTCTGAACAGTGAATCAAGCTGCGCGGCCTTCTCCCGCCCCGCCGCTTTGCCTAGACTAGCCGTCGTACCCCCATCCCCCAGGAGACACGATGAATCCGGTTCCCGCGTACACGTCCGACGCCGACGTCGGCCACTATGTCGACGGCGCGCC
Organism: Burkholderia ubonensis; assembly: GCF_001718695.1. Taxonomy (NCBI): domain Bacteria; kingdom Pseudomonadati; phylum Pseudomonadota; class Betaproteobacteria; order Burkholderiales; family Burkholderiaceae; genus Burkholderia; species Burkholderia ubonensis. Next base: position 1,092,939 of record NZ_CP013420.1, read on the forward strand.
CGCGGCCGGCCGCAGCGGCCGCTTCCAGGACGTCCTCAATCCGGCGCTCGGCCGCGCGGTGCGCCGCGTCGCGCTCGCCGACGGCAGCGAAGTGGCGCAGGCCGTCGCGTCGGCCCATGCCGCGTTCCCGGCCTGGGCCGCCACGCCGCCGATCCGCCGCGCGCGCGTGCTGCACCGCTTCCTGCAGCTGATGAACGAGCACCGCGACACGCTCGCGGCGATCATCACTGCCGAGCACGGCAAGGTGTTCTCCGACGCGCAAGGCGAAGTCGCGCGCGGCATCGACATCGTCGAATTCGCATGCGGCATTCCGCAGCTCCTGAAGGGCGACTACACCGACCAGGTCAGCACCGGCATCGACAACTGGACGATGCGCCAGCCGCTCGGCGTCGTCGCGGGCATCACGCCGTTCAACTTCCCGTGCATGGTGCCGTGCTGGATGTTCCCGGTCGCGATCGCGACGGGCAACACGTTCGTGCTGAAGCCGAGCGAGCGCGACCCGTCGGCGGCGCTGTTCATCGCCGACCTGCTCACGCAGGCCGGCCTGCCCGCCGGTGTGTTCAACGTCGTGCAGGGCGACAAGGGCGCGGTCGACGCACTGCTCGACCACCCGGACGTGCAGGCGGTCAGCTTCGTCGGCTCGACGCCGATCGCGGCCTACGTGCAGCAGCGCGCCGTGCAGACGGCCAAGCGCGTGCAGGCGCTCGGCGGCGCGAAGAACCATCTCGTCGTGATGCCCGATGCGAACCTCGAGCAGGCCGTCGACGCGCTGATCGGCGCAGCGTACGGTTCGGCCGGCGAACGCTGCATGGCGATCAGCGTCGCGGTGCTGGTCGGTGACGTGGCCGACCGGATCGTGCCGGCCATCGCCGAGCGCGCGCGCAAGCTGGTGATCGGCGACGGCATGTCGCCCGAGGTCGAGATGGGCCCGATCGTCACCGGCGACGCGCTGAAGCGCATCGAGGGCTATATCGAGCAAGGTGTGAACGAAGGCGCGCAACTGGTGGTCGACGGCCGCGGGCTCAGCGTGCCGGGCCGCGAGCAAGGCTTCTTCACCGGCGGCACGCTGTTCGACCACGTGACGCCCGACATGCGGATCTACAAGGAAGAAATCTTCGGGCCGGTGCTCGGCTGCGTGCGCGTGAAGGATTTCGCCGAAGCGGTCGCGCTGATCAACGCGCACGAGTTCGGCAACGGCGTGTCGCGCTTCACGAGCGACGGCGGCATCGCGCGCGAATTCGCGCGGCGCATCCAGGTCGGCATGGTCGGCATCAACGTGCCGATTCCGGTGCCGATGGCGTGGCACGGCTTCGGCGGCTGGAAGAAGAGCCTGTTCGGCGACATGCACGCGTACGGCGAGGAAGGCGTGCGCTTCTATACGCGCCAGAAGTCGGTGATGCAGCGCTGGTCGTCGAGCATCGGCAAGGGTGCGGAATTCGCGATGCCGACCGCGAAGTAAGCCGGCCGGTGCGCCCTCCGCCGCTGCGTCCGGCGGACGGCGCGCGGCGCACCGGCAATCGGAATCAACCGGCTTTCGTGCCGTGCGCGCCGTCGGCGGTCGGCAGGTACGACAGCTCGAGCCGGTACGCGAGCGCGACGAACAGGCTCTGCGCGAGGCCCATCGTCGCGGTCAGCGCGCGGAAGCCGAACGTCGCGCTCTCCTCCACCATCAATGTGACTTCCGCGTCCCGCGCGATCGGGCTCATCCGGCTGTCGGTGATCGCGATCAGGCGCGCGCCGCGCTGCACGGCCTGCTGCGCGACCTGCACCGTCTCCTCCGCATACGGCATGAACGAGATCACGATCATCACGTCGCCCTTGCGCACCGAGCGGATCTGCCCGAGATGCATGCTGCCGAGCGCGCTGAACAGCCCGATGCGCTTGTCGGTGTGCTGCAGCGCATAGTCGAGATACACGGCGATCGGAAACGCGCGACGCGAGCCGGCGATCCAGATCGCCTGCGTGTCGGCGAGCAGGTCGACGGCCTGCGCGAGCGCCTGCGGGTCGAGCGTCTGCCGCAACTGCTGCATCCCGGCAATGCTGCCCTTGATGAATTCGTCGGCGATCTGCTCGGGCTGCAGGCTCGACGAACCCGATTCGATCACGTCGCGCAGCCGCAGGCTGTATGCACGGCCCGGCGCGATCTGCTGCGCGAGCCCTTCGCGGAACAGCCGCTGCATCTCGGAGAAGCCGGAGAAGCCGAAATGCTTCGCGAAGCGCACGACGGCCGACGGCTGCACGCCGCATTCCTCCGCGAGCGACTGGATGCCTTCCAGACCGAGCTGGTCGCGATGCGTTTCCACGTGGCGCGCGATGACCTTGAGACGATTGCTGAGGCCGTCGTACTCGTGCGTCAGACGCTGCAGGAACTGCTCGACGGTGGCGGGAGGTTTCTCGGATGAACTCATCGGATAGCGCGAAGTTGACGGCCCCGTTGCTCTCGCGCGCACTGCCGGCGCGCGGCCCGGGACTCACCTGTAACCATGCATGAAGGGCGAATTTAATCACGTTTGCGGCGCGGCCCGCGCCGCGCGCTCGCTCCCACGCGCTCGATCATCGCTTGTACACGCTCCACGGCAAGACTGACAACGATTGTCCGACGCGCCGGCGGCAGCGTAAAGATCAGGGTGTCTACCGATGCCGGCGGCCGTTGCGGCGCGTGACGGATACGCTGCCGCCGCGGGCCTGCGACGGTCACCGATAGTCGACCCACACGCCGCCCGCGTCGGCGGAACGCACGCAGTGCTCGACCCATCGTACGCCCTCCGCGCCCGCGTGGACGTCCGGAAAGCGGATCCGCTTCAGCGCGGCCGTATCGCCGCGGTCGGCCGCGTCCATCGCGAGCGCGAAGCGCGCGTAGAGATTCGACCAGGCCTCGAACAGCCCTTCCGGATGCCCGGCGCCGATGCGGTCTTCGCGCGTCGCGTTCGGATGCAGGTACGGCATCCCGCGATCGAGCACCTGCGCGGGCTGCCCCTGGATCTCGTAGCGCAACTGGTTCGGATGTTCGTCCCACCATTCGACGCTCGCCTTCGAACCGATCACGCGCACCTTCTGTCCGTGCATCGAGCCCGCGTTCACCGCGCTCGACCACACGTAGCCGATCGCGCCCGTGTCGTATTCCATGATCGTGAACGCGTTGTCCTCGAGCGGCGCGCGGCTCTTCACGAAGCTCTGCCGCGAGCACATCAGCCGTTTGATCTTCAGTTCCGGCGCCATCACTTCGGAGATGTACAGCGGATGCGTGCCGATGTCGCCGAGCACGTAGCTCGGCCCCGCGAACTTCGGGTCGACGCGCCAGCGCGCGGCCGCGCTCGCGGCTTCGACGCCCTCGCTGTGAAAGCCGTGCGCGAACTGCATCTGCACGATGCGGATCTCGCCGAGATCGCCGCGCGCGATCATCTCGCGCGCCTGCTCGATCATCTGGTGTCCGGAATAGCCGTACGCGACGCCGACGATGCGGTTCTTCTCGACCGACAGCCGCTGCAGCGCCTCGGCCTCCTCGGTCGTGAAGCACAGCGGCTTCTCGCACACGACGTGCAGCCCCGCGTTCAGCGCCGCGCGGCAAATTTCGAAGTGCGTGTTGTTCGGCGTCGCGATCGACACCGCGCGGATGCCGTCCGCGCGCTTCGCCTCGGCGTCGAACATCGTCCGGTAGTCGGGATAGCAGCGGTCCGCGTCGACACCGAGCTTCACGCCGAACTGCCGGCCACGTTCGGCATCGATGTCGAACGCGCCGGCAACGAGCTGGAAGCTGCCGTCGCGCAACGCGGCCGACCGGTGGCTGTAGCCGATCTGGCTGCCGAGCCCGCCGCCGACCATGCCCCAGCGAATCGAATGTCCGAGCAGAATCTGTCCGTCGATCATGATTGTCGTGTTCCTGTCCGTGTTCTTGTGCTGAAGCGCGGTGAGCCGGGCACGACACTGCGGGCGCGAGTCGCTCGCCTCAACGCCTGCATCGACATCGACGCTGCAGCAGCACGCCGCTCACTCCGTCACGCCTGCGTCGCCCCACCGCTCAGCCGCGATAGAACGTCGGGCGTTCGGCCATCGCGATCGGCTCGACCGCCCCGCTCTGCTGCGCGCGCACGCATGCGTCGGCCGCGACCGCCGCCGCATAGCCGTCCCACGCGGACGGGCCGGTCAGCGCCCCCTGCCGCACGCCGTCGATGAACGCCTGCAACTCGACGTCGTACGACGCGATGAAGCGCTCCTTCCAGTCGGTCATGATCTCGACCGACCGCCGCGCCGCGTGCTTGAGCCCGACCGCGGGCGGATCGGGCAGCTTCGCGATGCCGTTCTCGCCGACCACCTCGCACTGGATGTCGTAGCCGTACTGGCAGTTCACGAAGATCTCGACGTCGATCCGCACGCCGCTCGCGGTTTCGAGCAGCACGATCTGCGGATCGGCGAGATGCGCGCTCGCATGGCGCGTCTTCTTCGGGTAGACGACCTGCGCGCTCGTGTAGTCCTCGCCGAGCAGCCAGCGCAGCACGTCGAGTTCGTGGATCAGCGTGTCGGTGATCGCCATGTCGGTCGTATAGCGCTCGCCGACCGACTGGTTGCGGTGCGCGCAATGCAGCATCAGCGGCGCGCCGATCTCGCCGCCGTCGATCACGCGCTTCAGCGCGCGATAGCCTTCGTCGTACGGACGCATGAAGCCGACCTGCACGAGCCGCTTGCCGTGCGCGACCTCGGCTTCGACGATGCGCATGCAGCCTTCGGCCGTCACCGCGAGCGGCTTCTCGCAGAACACCGGCTTGCCGTGTGCGATCGCGTCGAGCACGAACGCTTCGTGCGTCGGCCCCCACGACGTGACGAGCACGCCCTGCACGTCGGCGGCCGCGACCACTTCGTGGCCGTCGCCGTAGATTTCCGCGTCGAGCCCGTACTTCGTCACCGCGTCGCGCGCCTGCTGCGGATCGATGTCGTTGACGGCCACCACGCGTGCGCCGGACAGCGTGCGCGTAAGCCTGCGGATATGGTCCTGGCCGATCGCGCCGCAGCCGATCACGCCGATTTGCAAGGTCATCCTGTTATCTCCGGTCTATCGTTGTTCAACGGCGCGACCCATGCCGCGCCGGTTCGATCGTCGATCTGCGCGCCGCGCCGAAGCCGTTGCGCGGCGCGCCGCACGCATGCGGCCTCGCATGCCGCCGTTCAGCGGCGCGACTTCTTGTTGCGATACTGGTCGGCGATCACGGCCGCGACGATGATCGCGCCCTTGACCATCTCCTGGTAATACGCATCGATGCGGATGAACGTGAAGCCCGACGTCATCACGCCGAGAATCAGCACGCCGATCACGGTGCCCGTCACGCGGCCGAGGCCGCCCGACAGCGAGGTGCCGCCGATCACGACCGCCGCGATCGCGTCGAGCTCGTACATCACGCCCATGCCCGACTGTCCCGAGATCGCGCGCGCGGCCGTCACGGTGCCCGCGATGCCGCTCAGCAGGCCCGCGATCGCATACACGAAGATCAGGTGACGCGTCACGTTGATACCCGACACGACGGCCGCATGGCGGTTCGCGCCGATCGCGTACGTGTACTTGCCGAAGCGCGTGTAGCGCAGCACGACGTGGAAGATCGCGGCGACCGCGACGAAGATGATCACCGGATTCGCGCCCGCGCCGATCGCCGCGAACGGGTCGGTCAGCATCGACACCGGCATGCCGTTGGTGAACCACTTCGCGAAGCCGCGCGCGGCCACCATCGTGCCGAGCGTCGCGATGAACGGCGGAATGCCGGTCAGCGCGATCAGCGAGCCGTTCAGCAAGCCGACCAGCAGCCCGACGCACACGCCGGCCAGCACCGGCCAGATCACCAGCAGGTCGGTGAGGTGCGGAAACACCGCGCGCGGGAAGTCGGACACCTGCGCGAGACTGGCCGACACGACGGCCGCGGCGGCGACGACCGACCCCGACGACAAGTCGATCCCGCTGGTGATGATCACGAGGTTCACGCCGACCGCGATGATGCCGATCACCGCCATCTGCAGCACGATGATCTCGAGCCGCTCCGCGTTGAACAGGAAGCTCTGGCCGACGACGATCCAGCCGATCACCTCGAAGAACAGGCTGATGCCCACCAGCACGAGAAAGATGCTCAGCTCGGGCGGCCACTTCGCGTGCCGTGTCTTGATCGTGATGGCCTGCGCGTCCGCGGCCGGATTCAGGTTGCCCATTTCAGTTGTCTCCATGCTTGTTTCGGCTCAGCGCGAGGCCAGATCCATGATGCGGACCTGGTCGGCGTCCTTGCGTTCGACGATGCCGGTCATGCGCCCTTCGTGCATCACCATGATGCGGTCGCTCATGCCGAGCACTTCGGGCATCTCCGACGAGATCATCAGCACCGCGACGCCCTTGCCCGCGAGCGCGCTGACGAGGCGGTGGATCTCGGCCTTCGCGCCGACGTCGATGCCGCGCGTCGGCTCGTCGAGGATCAGGATGCGCGGCTGGGTCAGCAGCCAGCGGCCGATCAGCACCTTCTGCTGGTTGCCGCCCGACAGGTTCTGGATTTCCTCGTGCAGCCCGGGCGACTTCACGCGCAGCATCCGGCTCATTTCCTCGCAGTCGCGCTTCAGCTGCGCCTGCCGCACGAAATTGAACTTCACGTAGCGGTTGTGCAGCACGGCCGCTTCCATGTTCGCGAGCAGGTCGAGATTCAGGAAGCAGCCGCTGTCCTTGCGGTCCTCGGTGAGGAACGCCATCCCGTGCTTCATCGCCTGCGCGGGCGTGGCGATCCGCACCGGCTTGCCGTCGATCAGGATCTCGCCCGACGTCGCCGGCACGACGCCGAACAGCGCCTCCGCGACGTTCGAACGGCCCGAGCCGACGAGGCCCGCGACGCCGAGAATCTCGCCCGCGCGCAGCTCGAAGCTGACGTCTCGGAACACGCCGTCGACGCCGAGGTTGCGCACCGACAGCACGACGTCGCCGATCGGCACTTCCTCCTTCGGGAACATCTGCGTGATCTCGCGCCCGACCATCATCCGGATGATGTCGTCGCGCGTGACGTCGGTCGACGCGTGCGTGCCGATGTACTTGCCGTCGCGGAACACCGAGAACTCGTCGGCGATCTCGAACAGCTCGTTCATCTTGTGGGTGATGTAGACGATGCCCTTGCCCTGCTCGCGCAGCTGGCGAATGATCCGGAACAGGTGGACGACTTCCTTCTCGGTCAGCGCCGAGGTCGGCTCGTCCATGATCAGCACGTCGGAATCGAACGACACGGCCTTGGCGATCTCGACCATCTGGCGGCTCGCGACCGTCAGCGTGCGCACGTCGGCCTGCGGGTCGATGTCGATCGACAGCCGCTCGAACAGCGCGGCGGTGCGGCGGCGCAGTTCCGCGTGATCGATCAGGCCGAAGCGGTTCTTCGGTTCGCGGCGAATCCAGATGTTTTCCGCGACCGTCATGTACGGCATCAGGTTCAGTTCCTGATGGATCATCGCGATGCCGCGATCGAGCGCGTCGAGCGGGCCGTTCAGCACGACCGGCTCGCCGTTGATCAGGATCTCGCCCTGATCGGGCGTGTAGACGCCGGCGATGATCTTCATCAGCGTCGATTTGCCGGCGCCGTTCTCGCCCATCAGCGCATGGACGGTGCCGCGGCGCACGCGGAACTGCACGCCGTCGAGCGCGACGACGCCGGGAAAGGACTTGCCGACGCCGCGCACCTCGAGCAGGCAGTCGGAAGCGGCGGGCGCACCGGCGGAAGCGGCCGGCGCATGCTCGCCGGCCGTCGGGCGCGCCATCCTGGCTGTAAACATGGACGTTCCTCGAAAGTCGCGGGCGAGCCCGGGCACACCGGGCTCGCGCCGTTCAGCGGATCGCCGGTCAGTGCTTGGCGTACTGGTTCATGTTCTCGGGCGTGACGAGCTCGAACGGCACGTTCACATAGCGCTCGACGTTCTGCTTCTTCGCGAGCTTGAGCGCGGTCGCGACGGCCTGCGCGCCCTGCCCGGCCGCGTTCTGGTAGACGGACACCTTCAGCTCGCCGCTCTTCATCGCCGCAAGGCCGTCCGGCGTCGCGTCGATGCCCGCGACGACCGTCTTCGGCGTCAGCTTGCGCGCGGCCTTCAGCGCGTTGATCGCGCCGATCGCCATTTCGTCGTTGTTGGACACGATCGCATCGAACTTCATCCCGGAGCTCAGCCAGTTCATCGTGATGTCCTGGCCCTGCGTGCGGCTCCACTTGCCCTCGCGCTTGTCGACGATCTTCATGCCCGCGCATTCCTTGGTCGCGATCACGTCCTCGATGTCCTTGGTGCGGGCGCGCGCCGATTCGTTGGACAGCTCGCCCATCAGCACGAGGATGTCGCCCTTGCCGCCGAGCAGCTTGCACACCTGGCGCGCCTGCAGCGTGCCCGACTGCTTCTCGTCGGACGCGACCACCGCGACGCCGGCCGGCAGCTTGTCGAAATCGACCGGCTTGCGGTTCACGTAGACGAGCGGGATCTTCGCCGCGGTCACCATCTTGGTGATCTTCGGCGTCGCGTCGGTGTCGACCGTGTTCACGATGATCGCGTCGACCTTCTGCGCGATCATGTTCTGGACCTGGCTCAACTGCTTGCCGACATCGTTGCCGCCATCCTCGATCTGCACGGTCGCGCCGTCCTTCGTCGCGGCATCGGCGATGCTGTTGCGCAGGATCGTCAGGAACGTGTCGTCGAACGACGCCATGGTCACGCCGATCTTCTCGGCATGCGCGAGCGGCATGGCCAGGATCGCGGCGGCCGCGGCGGCCATCAGCTTGGTCTTCATGATCAATCTGTCTCCTCATCTCCGGGGGGGCGGAAAACGGCGCGTTGCGCACCGCCGGCGCCGAGTCCGATACGGACTGAAGCATCCGGATGAAACTGTAGAACACTTCGTCGACAATTTGGAAATTTATTTCTACGTGATTTCACCTAGGGAACTGTATTTCCAAAAAGTCTAGACTGCGTCCGTAGCCCGATTCCTTGCGGCAGGCGGCCTCGTGTCGTGCAGTACAGGCGCCCGCCCCGCCCCAGGACCGGTCCCCCAATCTGCCGGCATGGCCGAACGCCGGCCGCGATCGTGAACGTGATATGAGCCCGTTGAACTTTCCGAGTGACCGCCCCATCGATCTCGCCTGCCTCGGCCGCGTCGCCGTGGATCTTTACGCGCAGCAGTACGGCAGCCGCCTGGAGGACGCGCGCAGCTTCCAGATGTATCTCGGCGGCTCGTCGGGCAACGTCGCGTTCGGCGTCGCCCGGCTCGGGCTGAAGACCGCGATGATCTCGCGCGTCGGCGACGAGCAGATGGGCCGCTTCGTGCGCGAGACGCTCGAGCGCGAAGGCTGCGACACGAGCCAGCTGCAGACCGACCCCGAACGCCTGACCGCGCTGGTGCTGCTCGGGCTGAAGGATCGCGACACGTTCCCGCTGCTGTTCGTGCGCGAGAACTGCGCGGACATGGCCGTGCGCGCCGACGAGATCCGCGAGGACTTCATCGCGGGTTGCCGCGCGCTCGCGATCACCGGCACGCATCTGTCCACGCCGGGCACGCGCGAAGCGTCGCTGGCCGCGCTCGGCTATGCGCGCCGCCACGGCGTCGTGCGCGTCCTCGACATCGACTACCGGCCCGTGCTGTGGGGGCTGACCGCGCGCGGCGCGGGCGAGAACCGCTACGTGCCGGATGCACAGGTGACGCGTCAGCTGCAACAGGTGCTCGGCGAATTCGACCTGCTGGTCGGCACCGAGGAGGAATTCCTGATCGCGGGCGGCGTGCCGCACGACCTGATCGCGTCGCTTCAGGCCGTGCGCCGCGCGAGCGGCGCGGTGCTGGTGGTCAAGCGCGGCGCGCTCGGCTGCTGCGTGATCGAAGGCGCGATTCCCGCGCGCATCGACGATGCGCCGACCTTCCACGGCGAACGCGTCGAGGTGCTCAACGTGCTCGGCGCCGGCGACGCGTTTCTGTCGGGCCTGCTGTCGGGGCTGCTGCGCGGCCGCGACTGGGCCGAGTCGACGCGCATCGCGAACGCGTGCGGCGCGATCGTCGTGTCGCGCCACGCATGCTCGGCCGCGATGCCGACGCCGGCCGAACTCGCGCACTGGTTCGGCGGCAGCCGCCATCCCGCGGTCGACGCCGACCGCACGCTCGCGCACCTGCATCGCGTGACGGTGCCGCGCCGCGAATGGGACGATCTGTGCGTGATGGCGTTCGACCATCGCAGCCAGTTCTACGAACTCGCGGTGCAGGCCGGCGCGGACGAAGCGCGGATCAAGACGCTCAAGCGCCTGCTGGTGCGCGCGGCCGAGCAGGTCGAGCGCGACCGCCGGATCGAAGGCCACGTCGGCGTGCTGATCGACGGCGGCGCCTACGGCAGCGACGCGCTCGCGTCGGCCACCGGGCGCGGCTGGTGGGTCGGCCGCCCAGTCGAGCTGCCGGGCTCGCGGCCGCTGCGCTTCGACGACACGCGCTCGGTCGGCTCCGCGCTCGCGCATTGGCCGACCGAGCAGGTCGTGAAGTGCCTCGTGCACTACCACCCCGACGACGACGTCGACCTGCGCGTCGCGCAGGAGCAGCGCGTGCTGGAGCTGTGGGAAGCCACCCGCGCAAGCGGCAACGAGCTGCTGCTGGAAATCATTCCGCCGCGCGCGGTCACGCCGGCCGGCACCGAGGACGACGCGGTGCTGCGCACCGTCGCGCGCTTCTACAACCTCGGCGTGATGCCCGAGTGGTGGAAGCTCGCGCCGATGAGCGCCGACGGCTGGGCGCGGCTCGCGGCGCTCGTCGCCGAGCGCGACCGCCATTGCCGCGGCGCGGTGATCCTTGGGCTGAACCAGCCGCTGCAATATCTCGTCGACAGCTTCCGCTCGGCGACGGACCCGATCGTCAAGGGTTTCATGGTCGGGCGCTCGCTGTGGGCCGATGCGTCGCTGAACTGGCTCGCCGGCCGGATCGACGACCAGGCGCTGATCGACGAAGTCGCGGGCAACTTCGCGCAGCTCGTGGACGCGTGGCTCGGCCGCCGGGCCGCCGCGCGCGCCGCCGCGGCAGCCTGATACATGTGCCCGTGATGCCCCCCGACTCCTCTTGATCGACAGACGATGACCACCACCGTAAGACTGACCGTCAGCCAGGCGCTCGTGCGCCATCTGGCCGCCCTGCGCGCCGAAGTCGTCCAGCCCGACGGGCGCACCGAGATCCTGCCGTACTGCGGCGGCGTGTTCGCGATCTTCGGCCACGGCAACGTGGCCGGGCTCGGCGAGGCGCTGCAGGCCGAGCGCGACCGCTTGCCGACGTTGCGTGCGCACAACGAGCAAGGGATGGCCAACGCGGCCGTCGCGTTCGCGAAAGCGAACTTCCGCCAGCGGATGATGGCCGCGACGTCGAGCATCGGCCCCGGCGCGACCAACATGCTGACCTCGGCCGCGCTCGCGCACGTCGGCCGGCTGCCGCTGCTGCTGCTGCCCGGCGACGTGTTCGTGTCGCGCCTGCCCGACCCCGTGCTGCAGCAGGTCGAGGATTTCGAACAGGGCGACGTCAGTGCGAACGACTGCTTCCGCCCGGTCACCCGCTACTTCGACCGGATCACGTCGCCCGAGCAGTTGCTGGTCGCACTGCCGCGCGCGATCCAGGTGATGACCGACCCCGCGCAATGCGGCCCCGTGTGCCTCGCGCTGCCGCAGGACGTGCAGACCTTCGCCTACGACTGGCCGGCGGACTTCTTTGCGCCGCCGCTGATCCGGATGCGCCGTCCGCCGGCCGACGCGCTCGAACTCGCCGATGCGCTCGACGTGCTGAAGGCCGCGCAGAAGCCGCTGATCGTCGCCGGCGGCGGCGTGCTGTACAGCCAGGCGTGGGACGCGCTGCGCGCGTTCGCGGACACACACGGCGTGCCGGTCGCCGAATCGCAGGCCGGCAAGGGCAGCCTCGCGTGGGACCACCCGCTGAACCTCGGCGCGATCGGCGTGACCGGCTCGCCCGCCGCGAACCGCGCGGCCGCGCAGGCCGACGTCGTGTTCGCGGTCGGCACGCGGCTGCAGGACTTCACGACCGGCTCGCATGCGCTGTACGGCCACGCGACGCTGCTGAGCCTGAACGTGCAGCCGTTCGATGCGGGCAAGAAACGCGGCCGGCAGTTGGTCGCCGACGCACGCACCGGCCTCGGCCAGTTGTCGGCCGCGCTCGCGGGCTGGCGCGCGGACGCCGCCTGGACGGCCGCCAACCGCGACCAGGCCGCCGCGTGGAACGCGCGCGTCGCGGCACTCACGACGCGCGTGCCGAAGGACACGCTGCCGTACGACGCCGAGGTGATCGGCGCGGTGCGCGACTCCGCGGCCGACGCGGGACGCGACAGCGCGCGCGACGATCTCGTCGTGTGCGCGGCCGGCACGCTGCCGGCCGAGCTGCACAAGCTGTGGCGCAGCGGCGTGCCGGGCAACTATCACATGGACTATGCGTATTCGTGCATGGGCTACGAGGTCGCGGGCGGCCTCGGCGCGAAGCTCGCGCGGCCTGAGCGCGAAGTGATCGTGATCGTCGGCGACGGTTCGTACATGATGCTCAACGCCGAACTCGCGACCTCCGTGATGCTCGGCCGCAAGATCATCGTCGTGATCCTCGACAACCGCGGCTACGGCTGCATCGAGCGGCTGCAGCTGAACTGCGGCGGCGCGAGCTTCAACAACATGCTCGACGACTGTGTGCCGGAAGGCGGCGAACGCTCGACGCTCGACTTCGCGATGCATGCGCGCGCGATGGGCGCCGAGGCCGTGCACGTACGCGACGTCGGCGAGCTGCGCAGCGAGATGCGGCGCGCGCGCGCCGCGAAGACGAGTCAGGTGCTCGTGATCGACACCACGCACCGGCGCACCACCGACGACGGCGGCGCATGGTGGGAAGTCGCGGTGCCGCAGGTGTCCGCGCGCGCCGACGTCGAGCGCGCGCACCACGCGTATCTGGAAGCGAAGACCCGCCAACGGCGCTGACGTCGCCGTCCGCCCAAGAACCCGCATCGCGCCAACAACCTTCGAACCAAGGAAGCCACGTCATGAGCTGGAACGTTCGCATCGGTATCAACCCCCTGTCGTGGATGAACGACGACCTGCCGTCGCTCGGCGGCGAGACGCCGCTCGAGACGACGCTGCAGGAAGGCGCCGAGATCGGCTACGCGGGCTTCGAGCTCGGCAACAAGTTTCCGAAGACGGGCCCGGAGCTGAAGGCGAAGCTCGCCGAATTCGGGCTCGTGTGCGTGTCCGGCTGGTATTCGGGCTTCCTCGCGGAAGTCGAGCCGGGCATGAGCGACGCGGATGCGGTGGCCGCGGAAATCGAACGCTGCCGCGCGCACATGACGAAGCTGCAGTACAACGACGTGAAGGTGGTGGTCTACGGCGAATGCGCGGGCACGATCCAGGGGCGCATCGACACGCCGGTCGCGAAGCGGCCGCGCTTCGTCGACGACACCGCGTGGCGGCGCTACGCGGCGCGCCTCGACGCGTTCGGCGCGCACCTGCTCGACACCTACGGCATCAAGCTCGCCTACCATCACCACATGGGCGCGTACGTCGAATCGCCGGACGATGTCGACCGCCTGATGGCGCTGACCGACCCGGCGAAGGTATTCCTGCTGTTCGACACCGGCCATGCGTATTTCGGCGGCGCGGCCGACCCGGTCGCACTCCTGAGGAAACACGTGGCGCGCGTCGTTCACGTGCACTGCAAGGACGTGCGGCCGAAGGTCGTCACGCAGGCGCGCAACGACGGCTGGAGCTTCCTGAACGGCGTGATCAACGGCACCTTCACGGTGCCCGGCGACGGCGCGCTCGACTACGACGCGACGCTGCGCACGCTGCGCGACGCCGGCTACGAAGGCTGGCTCGTCGTCGAGGCCGAGCAGGACCCGGCCGTCGCGCCGAGCTATCAGTATGCGAAGAAGGGATACGAATCGCTGCGCGCGATCGTCGACCGATTGAGCGCGTGAATGCTCGACCGCCTGAGCCCCACCCTATTGCGGAGCCCTGTTCCATGACGATTTCTCCCCTGCTGGTCAAGGCATCGCCCGACCGCGAGATCTGCAACGTCACGCCCGAGTCGGCCGGCTGGAAGCATGTCGGTTTTCGCGCGCTGCGGCTGAAGGCCGGCGACACCGAAACGCTCGATACCGGCTCGCGCGAACTGTGCGTCGTCGTGCTCACCGGCACGGTGCGCGCGGAAGTCGACGGCCGGACCTACGACGCGCTCGGCAAGCGCGACAGCGTCTTCGAAGACGTGTCGCCGGATGCGCTGTACGTGCCGGGCGGCAAGCGCGTCACGTTGAGCGCGATGCGCGACGCGGAGATCGCGCTGTGCACCGCGCCGTACGCGACCGGCGACAAGCCGGTGCTGCGCCTCGACGGCGAGCGGATGCGCCGCTCGGTACGCGGACAAGGCACCAACACGCGCTACGTGTGCGACATCCTGATGGGCGACAACCCGGCCGCCGAGCGGCTGCTGGTCGTCGAAGTCGTCACGCCGGCGAGCCATTCGAGCAGCTATCCGCCGCACAAGCACGATCGCGACGCGGCGCCCGACGAAACCTCGCTCGAGGAAACCTACTATCACCGGATCGATCCGCCGCAGGGCTTCGCGTTCCAGCGCGTGTACACGGACGACCGCAGCCTCGACGAAGCGTGCGCGGTCGAGGATCACGACGTGGTGATGGTGCCGCGCGGCTATCACCCGGTGGTCGCGCCGCACGGCTACAAGCTGTATTACCTGAACGTGATGGCCGGGCCGAGCCGCGCGTGGGCGTTCAAGAACGACCCCGCGCACGAGTGGATGCTCGACGCGGCACCGAAGCGCTGACGTGCGGAAACGTCCGAGCAGTGAATGGAACGTGGGCTGTGCGGCCCGTGACGATGGGACGGCCGGTATGCGCATGAGCCTGCGCAGCCGGCAATGCTACGGAGCCGTCATGATGACGACCAGCTTTCGTCTCGCATCGCACGCGCTCGATGCGTTCGACGACGATGCGTCGAGCCCGGCGCTGCCGCACTTCAATGCGGCCGTCGCGCGTCGAATCGGCGAACTCGCGCGTCGTCGAATGTTTGCGGCGGCACGTCGGCGCGACCGCGCTGGCGATGCGCGCATCACGGTGCGCGTCGACGCATAAAGGCGCGAACGGCGCACGCGCACCGTTCGCGCGATCCCGCGCGCCGGTCAGTTCAACCCGCCGCTCACCACCACGTGCTCGCCGGTCATCCAGCGCGCATCGTCCGACGCGAGGAACACCGCGATCGACGCGATGTCGTCGGGCTCGCCGAGGCGGCCGAGCGGCGTGTCCTTGAGCACCTGCGCCTCGAGATCGGAGCCGATGATGCCCGCGCTGTGCGTGCCTTCGGTCACCACCATCCCCGGGTTGATCGCGTTCACGCGAATCTTGCGCGGGCCGAGTTCGAGCGCGAGCACGCCGGTGATCGCGTCGACCGCGCCCTTGGTGCCGCTGTAGACGGCACTCGCGGGCGGCGTGATGCTGGTCACCACCGAGCTGATGTTGATGATGCTCGCGCCCTCGCCGAGGTGCTTGACGGCCGCCTGCGTCGTGAGCAGTACGCCGAGCACGTTCGTATCGAACTGCCGGCGGTAGTGCTCTTCCGTGATCGCCTCGATCGGCGCGAATTCGTATACGCCGGAATTGTTGACGAGCACGTCGAGGCGGCCATACGTGTCGATCGCCGTGTCGACGATGCGCTGCGCGTCGGCCGCCTTCGACACGTCGCCGCCGACCGCGACCGCCCGGCCGCCGGCCTCGACGATCGCGTTCACGACCGCGTCCGCGCCGGCCTTGCTGCTCGCGTAGTTGACGACGACCGCCGCACCTTCGGCGGCCAGTGCCCGCGCGATCGCGGCGCCGATGCCCTTGGACCCGCCCGTGACGATCGCGACCTTGTCTGCCAGCTTGCTCATGATGTCATTCCTCATTCAAAAGACTTTCAATGGAGGGCGCCGGTTGCCGCGTTCGCGGCGCACCGGCCTGACTGGCAATGTAGGGGTTCGCGCGGCGACGATAAAGCGGCTCGACACGAATTGACTGGCGCGGCCAGCCGAACAATCACCGGCGCGCTCAGCCGGCACGATCAGCCGGCGCTCAGCCAAGCGTCGGCGATCTCGCCGCGCAAGCCGTCGAGCACGCCGTCATAGACGATCCGGCCCCGCCCCATCACCGCCGCGCGCCGCGTCAAGCGCGGCGCGAGCTGCAGCCGCTGCTCGATCAGCACGATCGCGACGCCGTCGGCCTGCAGCGCGGCCAGGCACGCGCCGACCTCGTCGACCGCGCGCGGCGCGAGCCCTTCGGCCGGTTCGTCGACGATCAGCACGCGCGGGCCGCCGGCCAGCGCGCGCACCAGCGCGAGCACCTGCTGCTCGCCGCCCGACAGCCGGCCGGCCTTCACGTCCGCGCGCGCGGCCAGCAGCGGAAAGCGCGCGAGCAGCCGTTCGAGCGCCGCCCGTTCCTTCCGCCGCGCCGCCGACGCCGCGCAACCCGAGCCGCAGGTTGTCGCGCACGCTCAGCAGCGGGAACACGTCGCGGCTTTCGGCCACGTAAGCCACGCCGCGCCGCGCGATCTCGAAGGTGCGCGCGCCCGCGCATTCGGCGCCGGCGACCCGCACCGAGCCGGCCGTGCGCACGAGCCCCATCACGGCCTTCGCGAGCGTCGAGCGACCGGCGCCGTTGCGGCCGAGCAGCGCCAGCGTCTCGCCCGGCGCGAGCGCGAGATCGACGCCGTCGAGCACGGGCTGCATCCCGTACCACGCATGCAGGCCGCGAATGTCGAGCAGCACGCTCACGCGACATCCTCCTCGCCGAGATAGGCGGCGCGCACGGCCGGATCGGCGCGGATCGCGTCGGGCGCGCCGGTCGCAACTACCGCGCCGCGCACCAGCACCGTGATGCGCTCGGCGAAGCCGAACACAGCGTCCATGTCGTGCTCGATCATCAGCACCGTACGGCCCTGCGTGGTCGCACGGATCAGCGCGAGCATCCGCGCCGCCTGCGCGCGGTTCATGCCGGCCGTCGGCTCGTCGAGCAGCAGCGTGCGGGCGCCGCTCGCGAGCGCGATCCCGAGGTCGAGCGCGCGCTGCTCCGCATAGCTCAGCTCGGCGGCCGGCGTGTCGCGCCGCGCGTCGAGCCCGATGTCGCGCAGCACTTGCGCGGCCGCACGATCGACTGACGCCGATTCGCGCAGCCGGCTCCACCAGCGCCGCCGCTCGGCCGGCGCATGCAGCGCCGCGCAACGCAGGTTGTCGAAGACGCTCAGGCGCGCGAACGCGCTGGTCTGCTGGAAACTGCGGCCGATGCCGAGGCGGCTCGCCGCGACCGGCCCGCGCCCGCGCAGCTCGACGCCGTGCAGCACCACGCGCCCGCGCGTCGGCCGCGTCGCGCCGGCAATCACGCCGAACAACGTCGATTTGCCCGCGCCGTTCGGCCCGATCAGCGCATGGCGCTCGCCGGCCGCGACGCGCAACTCGACGCCGTCGAGCACGGTCTGCGCACCGAAACGCTGCACGATGCCGTGGAGCTCGATCGCGTCGCCGCTCATCGCCCGCCCCTCTGCTCGCCGTCCTGCCCGCCCGGCACGAACCGCGCGCGCCAGCCCCACAGCAGCGCGCCGATGCCGGCCGCCGAGCATGCGACGGCCCAGCCGGCCGGCGTATCGGCGTCGATGCCCCACGCGCCGAACGCGGTGCCGGCGCTTGCGCCGTCGTCCTGCGCGAAGCGCCACGCGTAGCCGAGTTCGGCCGCGCAGACGAGCGCGACGCCCCAGAACGCGCATGCGGCGACGCCGCACAGCATGCGCCACCGCTCGGCCGCCGGCGCGCCGCGGCGCAGCGCGTGCACGAGCGCCGCCGCGCTACCCGCGATCCCGCGCGGCGCCGCCACGACGATCGCGACGAACAGCACGCCGAGATACAGCGCCCACGCGCGCGACACGCCCGCGACGACGATGCTCAGCGCGGTCAGCACGACGGCGCCTGCCGCCGGCCCGAAGAAGGCGCCGGTGCCGCCGATCACCGCGGCGATCAGCACGGTTGCCGAGCGCGCCATCGACATGCTGTCGGGCGTCGCGATCTCGACGTCGATCAGCGTCAGCGTGCCCGCGACGCCCGCGAAGAACGACGCGCAGGTGACCATCGCGAGCCGCACGCGGCGCGGCTCGGTGCCGAGCGCGGCGACGCGCGCGGGGTTGTCTCGCACCGCGTTCGCGAGCCGCGCAAGCGGCGTGCGCGTCAGCGCGTGCATCGCGAGCGCCGACCCGATGCACCATGCCGCGATCAGCGCATACGCGTGCGCTGGCGCGCCGAACTGCCAGCCGCCGAGCGGCGGGCCGCTCGCGCGATCGATCGGCACGCCGCCGACCCCGCCGAACCACGCGGGCACGCTCCACGCGGCCGCCGCGACGCACTCGCCGAGGCCGAGCGTGATCATCGCGAACGCGGTGCCCGCTCGGCGCGTCGCGAGCACGCCGAACAGCAGGCCGAAGGCCGCGCCCGCCGCGCCGCCGACGAGCGGCAGCAGCGGCAGCGGGCCGCCGAAGCGGTTGAACCAGTGCGCGGCCGCGAACGCGCCGAGGCCCGCGAACGCCGCATGCCCGAACGACAGCAGGCCGGTCGTGCCGAGCTGCAGGTTGTACGACAGCGCGAGCACGACGAGCGCGGCGGTCTGCGCGAGATAGCCGAGCATCCAGCCGTGCGGCCACAGCCACGC
Source organism: Burkholderia ubonensis (assembly GCF_001718695.1). Classification (NCBI taxonomy): domain Bacteria; kingdom Pseudomonadati; phylum Pseudomonadota; class Betaproteobacteria; order Burkholderiales; family Burkholderiaceae; genus Burkholderia; species Burkholderia ubonensis. The sequence continues at coordinate 1,111,652 of NZ_CP013420.1, forward strand.
GGGCAGCACGAGGCTGCCGGCGAACAGCGTCCAGCGCACGACGCCCGCCAACGCGCGGCTACGCATCGGCGCGCTCGCCGAACAGTCCGCGCGGGCGCACGACCAGCACCGCGACGAGCAGCAGGTACGGCACGAGCGGCGCGAGTTGCGCGAACGACACCGCGGCGACGCTGTCCGGCAGCACGAAGCCGCCCCATTGCGCGAGCTCGCGCAGCGACGTGTCGCTCGCGGCCGCGAAGGTCTGCGCGAAGCCGACCGCGAGCGACGCGGCGAACGCGCCGCCGAGCGAGCCGAGCCCGCCGATCACGACGACCGCGAACACGATCGAGCCGACCGTCTCGGCCAGCGCGGGCTCGATCACCGCGAGCGGCGCGCCGATCACGCCGGCCAGCGCCGCGAGCGCGGTGCCCGCGCCGAACAGGCCCGTCATCAGGCTCGGCACGTCGTAGCCGAGCGCCTCGACGGCCGCGCGATGCGTGAGCGCCGCGCGCACGACGAGACCGATGCGCGACGCGCGCAGCAGGCCCGCCAGCGCGACCAGCATCGCCGCCGACATCGCCATCATGAACAGCCGGTAGCGCGGCAGCGCGACGCCGAACACAGTGACCGGCGCACCGTCGAACAGCGGCGGCACCGGCGCGGGCAGCGGCGCGAGGCCCCAGACGAGTTTCGCGCCCTCGCCGATCAGGTACGCGAGCCCGAACGTCAGCAGCAGCTCGCTCGTGTGCCCGTGCGCCTGCACACGGCGCAGCAGCCAGCGCTCGCAGCCCGCGCCCAGCAGCCCGACCGCGAGCGGCGCGAGCACGAGCGCCGGCCAGAAGCCCGCGCGGGCGGCGATGCTGTAGCCGACGTACGCGCCGAGCATGTAGAAGCTCGCATGCGCGAAGTTGAGCACGCCCTGCACGCTGAAGATCAGCGTGAGGCCCGCCGACAGCATGAACAGCAGCAAGCCGTAGCTGAGGCCGTTGAAGGCCTGGAGCGCGAACGCCTGCACCGCGCGTCGTCAGGCGGCGAGCGGGTCGAGCGCGGCGCGCAGCGCGTCCGGCAGCGGCACCGGGCGACGCGTGCCGCGATCGACGTACACGTGCACGAAATGCCCCTGCGCGGCGGGCGATGCGTCGCCTTGCGCGAACAGCCCGACCTCGTAGTGCACGCTCGACGTGCCGAGCTTCACGACGCGCAGCCCCGCGTCGACCGACTGCGGAAACACGAGCGGCGCGAAGTAGTTGCACTGCGTTTCGACGACGAGCCCGATCGTCGGCGCGTGCTCGATGTCGAGCACGCCCGCGCGGATCAGGTACTCGTTCACGACGGTATCGAAGTAGCTGTAGTAGACGACGTTGTTCACGTGCCCGTAGACGTCGTTGTCCATCCAGCGGGTCGTGATCGGCAGGAAGTGGCGGTAGGCGTCGCGGGAACGCGGCTGCGGCTTGTCGGACATGGCGGTGATGGTCAGAGGGAGGATGACGTGGCGACGCTCGCGGGCGGCACGGCGCGATGCGACGCGGCGGAGCATGGACGGGCGGCGGCGCGGCCCGTCACTGCCCCGGCCGGTCGACGAATTCGAAATCGAGGCCGCGCGCGCGCATCCAGTCGGCGAGCGCGACGCCCGTGCCGGCGCGCCACGGGCGCAGCAGCGGCGGATCGACGAGCTTGTATTCGAGCAGCTCCGGCGACAGCGCGACCGTGCCCGACGCGCGCACGTGGTACGCGATGATCAGCTCGTTCTTGCGGATGAATTCGTAGACGCCGACGAGCGACACGTGCTCGGCCTTCAGCGCGGTTTCCTCGAACACCTCGCGCGCGATGCCGTCCTCGGGCGTCTCGCCGTTCTCGAGGAAACCGGTGATCAGCGCGAACATCCCTTCGGGCCAGGCCGCGTTGCGCGCGAGCAGGATCTTGCCGTCGAGCTCGACGATCGCGGCGACGACGGGCAGCGGGTTGTTCCAGTGCACGTAGCCGCAGGTGTCGTCGGGGCAAACCTGGCGAACGCGGCCGCCTTCGTGTTCGGAATCGGCGCGCTCGGTCAGCGGGCGCGCGCAGCGCGGGCAAAAGCGATAGTCGGCGGTGGTCATCGATATGGACATGGCGGACGCCAGGGAGGCCGCCCGCAGGCGGCTCGCGCGCCCGCTCGGCGCGGGAAAGGCTTCATTCTAGCGAGTTTGCCCGCGCCGCAGAGGGTGCGACGGCGAGCGTGCGGCGCTCATGCGCGCGGGCGTGCGCCGCGGGCCGCGAAGCCGGCGGCGCCGGCCAGCAGCGCGCCGGCCGCGACCCACAGCGCCGGCGAAAACGACCCGAACCGCGCGGCGAGCGGCGCCGCGACGAGCGGCCCGAGGATCTGGCCGACGCCGTACGACGCGGTCGCGTAGCCCATCAGCCCCGCTGCGCGCTCGCCGTGCAGGCGCCGCGCCTCGCGCATCGCGAACAGCGTGATCGCGGTGAACGGCAGGCCGAGCAGCACGCTGCCGACCGAGAAGCCCGCCGCGTTCGGCCAGACGATCCCGGCGGCGATGCCGAGCGCCTGCGTCACGCACCCGCCGGCAAGCAGCAGCCGGTTGTCCCACTGCGCCGGCAGCCGCGCGGCGGCGACCGCGCCGGCGATCAGCGCGGCGCCGAACATCGGCCAGAACAGGTCCGGCCACGGCGAGCCGGCCGGCAGCGCCGCGCGCGCGATCACCGGCAGGAACGTCGCGGTGATGATGTAGCCGAAGCCCGGCATCGCGTACAGCACGACGAGCCAGGCCGCGTCGGCGCGACGGCGGCGTGCGTCGGGCGGCGCGGTGGGGGCTGGCGCGGTGGTGGCTGGCACTGCGGTGGCTGGCGCGGCGGTGGCCGGCACGGCGGTGGCTGGCACTGCGGCAGGCGTCACCGCGGCGGCCGGCGTGTGCGCGGTGGGCACCACCGACGCGGCTGCGGCTGCGGCTGCGGCTGGGGCCACCGGTGCCGGCGCGCGGCCGAACGTGCGCCAGATCGCGACCGACAGCATGGCCGACAGCGCCGCGAAACCGAGCCAGCCCCACGCCGCGCGCTGGCCGGCCAACGCGCTCCCGATCAGCCCCGTCAGCACGATGCCGACGCCGGGGCCCGCGTAGATCACGCCGCTCCATTCCGGCGCGTGCAGCTCGGCGAGCCGGCGCAGCCCCCATTGCGACATGAACACGAACGTCCACGCACTGACGACACCCGCGACGAAGCGCACCGCGAGCCACACGGGCAGCAGATGGCCGACGCCCATCGCGGCGGTGAGCAGCACGGTTGCTGCAAGTCCGAAGCGGACCATCCGCGCGGGCGCGACGCGCAACGCCGCGCAGCTGACCGCGCCGACGAAGTAGCCCGCATAGTTCGCCGACGCGAGCCAGCTGCCGGCCTTCAGGCCGATCGCGCCATCGGCGAGCATCAGCGGCAGCAGCGGCGTGAACGCGAAGCGGCCGACGCCGAGCGCGACCGCGAGCCCGGTCATGCCGGCGAGTGCGACCGTGCGGGCGCGGCGGTCGCTATCGCATGAAGGAAACGCGCGGGCGGCGGACGAGGCATCGGAACGGGACATGGCGGCAGCGTACGGCCGGCGCGCGGCGCGCCGGCCTGAACGGAAATCGGAATGCCTTCATCGTAGCTTGACCAACCGTTCTCTAAAAATGAATAATTCAGAATCGATTCATCGCTCGGAGAGAATCATGGATCTGGCGGCGCTGGCGATTTTCCGGGCTGTCGTGCGCGAAAACGGCGTGACGCGCGCGGCGGAGAAGCTCAATCGCGTGCAGTCGAACGTGACGACACGCATCAAGCAGCTCGAGGAGGAACTCGGCGCGGCGCTGTTCGTGCGCGACGGCCGGCGGCTCGTGCTGACGCCTGCCGGGCAGACGCTGCTGACGTATGCGGAGCGCCTGCTTGCGCTTGCCGACGAGGCCCGTCATGCGGTGCGCGAGGACCGGCCGCGCGGCCGGCTGCGGCTCGGCGCGATGGAGAGCACGGCCGCGAGCCGGCTGCCGGCCCTGCTCGCGCGCTATCACCATGCGTGGCCCGACGTGTCGCTCGAACTCCTGACGGGCACGACGGGCTGCCTGATCGAGCAGGTGCGCGAGTTCGCGATCGACGCCGCGCTGTTCGCGCGCCCGCCCGCGCCGGAGGAGTTGCCCGACACGTTCGAGGTGGTGCCGGTGTTCCGCGAAAACCTGATGCTGCTCACGCCGCGCGGCCATCCTCGGGTGCGCACGCCGCGCGACGTGATCCTGCCAACGCTGGTCGCATTCGAGCGCGGCTGCACGTATCGCAAGTACGTCGAGCAATGGTACGCGGCGCACGGGACGAAGCCGGCGCGCGTGCTCGAACTCGGCTCGTACCACGCGATCGTCGCGTGCGTCGCGGCCGGCGCGGGCGTCGCGGTCGCGCCGCGTTCGGTGCTCGACCTGCAGCCCGGGACCGACAACGTCGCGGCGCATGCGATCGCCGAATTCGAAGGGATCGACACGGTGCTTGCGTGGCGCAAGGGTTACGCGTCGGCGGCACTCGGCGCGCTGCGCGACGCACTGGAGGCGGCCGCGCGGCCGCCGGCCGATGCCGGGAAGCGGCGCGCGGCGGCGACGGCCTGAAGGATCGCCCCGCAGGCTCGCGGCGCGTAAACGCAAAACGACCCGACCGGCCTGTGCCGGTCGGGTCGTTTCATTCGGTCCCCGCCACCGAGCGGCCGTCGCGCATCACACGGCCGGACCGGGCCCGCGACGCTCGGGCGAGCGCCGCGCCGGCCAGGCCGATCAGAGCCGCTCTTCGACCCAGCCCTTGACGCCCGCGAGCGCCGCCGGCAGGTTCGCCGGCTCGGTGCCGCCCGCCTGCGCCATGTCCGGACGGCCGCCGCCCTTGCCGCCGACCTGCTGCGCGACGAAGTTCACGAGCTCGCCGGCCTTGACCTTCTTGCTCGCTTCCGGCGTGACGCCCGCGATCAGGCTGACCTTGCCGCCTTCGACGGCCGCCAGCACGATCGCCGCGCTCTTGAGCTTGTCCTTCAGCTTGTCGACGGTCTCGCGCAGCGTCTTCGCATCCGCGCCGTCGAGCGTCGCGGCCAGCACGTGCACGCCGCCGACTTCGACCGCCTGCAGCGCGAGCTCGTCGCCCTGGCTCGATGCGAGCTTCGACTTCAGCGCGCCCAGCTCCTTCTCGAGCGACTTCACCTGGTCCTGCACCTGCGCGATGCGCTGCGTCAGTTCCGACGGCTGCGCCTTCAGCGCGGCCGCCGCTTCGTTCACGCGTGCGTCGAGCTCCTGCACGTAGCGCACCGCGTTGTCGCCGGTGATCGCCTCGACGCGGCGGATGCCGGCCGCGACGCCGCCTTCGACGACGATCTTGAAGAAGCCGATGTCGCCCGTGCGGCTCACGTGCGTGCCGCCGCACAGTTCGCGCGAGAAGCCGAGGTCGAGCACGCGCACTTCGTCGCCGTACTTCTCGCCGAAGAGGGCCATCGCGCCGCCCTTCACCGCTTCGTCGTACGGCATCACGCGCACGATGCCGGGCGCGTTCGCGAGGATTTCGTCGTTGACGATCTGCTCGACGCGACGGATTTCGTCGTCGGTCATCGGCGCGTTGTGCGCAAAGTCGAAGCGGGTCTTGTCCGCGTCGACGAGCGAGCCCTTCTGCTGCACGTGCGAGCCGAGCACCTCGCGCAGCGCCTTGTGCATCAGGTGGGTCGCCGAATGGTTGCGCTGGGTGCGCGCGCGGCGGTGCGCGTCGATCTCGGCGCGCAGCACGTCGCCGACCTTGAGCGTGCCCTGCTCCAGCGTGCCGTGGTGGCCGATCACGTCGGCCTGCACCTTCAGCGTGTCGCCGACCGCGAAGCGCGTCGACGCATTCGCGAGCACGCCCTGGTCGCCGACCTGGCCGCCCGATTCCGCGTAGAACGGCGTGTGGTCGAGCACGACCACCGCGTCCTGGCCGGTCTTCACTTCGCTGACGGACGAACCGTCGACGTACAGCGCGACGACCTTCGCGTCGTCGAACGCGATCGCTTCGTAGCCGTGGAAGGTCGTTTTCGCGCCCGTGTATTCGAGGCCCTGCGCGGCCTTGAACTTGCCGGCCGCGCGCGCCTGCTCGCGCTGGCGCGCCATCGCGTCGTCGAACGCCGGCTCGTCGACCGTCATGCCGCGCTCGCGGCACACGTCGGCCGTCAGGTCCAGCGGGAAGCCGTAGGTGTCGTGCAGCTTGAACGCGAGTTCGCCGTCGAGCACCTTGCCGCCCTTTGCTTCGACTTCGGCGAGCGCGGCCTCGAGGATCGACATCCCGTGCTCGATCGTCTCGAAGAAGCGTTCTTCTTCCTGGCGCAGCACGTCGGTCACGCGCTGCTCGGCTTCCTTCAGCTCCGGATACGCGACGCCCATCTCGGCGACGAGATCGGCCACCAGCTTGTGGAAGAACGAGCCCTTGCGGCCGAGCTTGTAGCCGTGGCGGATCGCGCGGCGCACGATCCGGCGCAGCACGTAGCCGCGGCCTTCGTTGCCGGGGATCACGCCGTCGACGATCAGGAACGAGCATGCGCGGATGTGATCGGCGATCACCTTCAGCGAGTTGTTGTTCAGGTCGTCGATCTCGGTCACGCGCGCGGCTGCCTTGATCAGGTTCTGGAACAGGTCGATCTCGTAGTTGCTGTGCACGTGCTGCAGCACCGCGGCGAGGCGTTCCAGGCCCATGCCGGTGTCGACGCACGGCTTCGGCAGGCGCGTCATGTTGCCCTGCGCGTCGCGGTTGAACTGCATGAACACGAGGTTCCAGATCTCGATGTAGCGGTCGCCGTCTTCCTCGGGCGATCCCGGCGGGCCGCCCCACACGTCCGGGCCGTGGTCGTAGAAGATTTCCGTGCACGGGCCGCACGGGCCCGTGTCGCCCATCGTCCAGAAGTTGTCCGACGCATAGCGCGCGCCCTTGTTGTCGCCGATCCGGATGATCCGCTCGACCGGCACGCCGACTTCCTTCGCCCAGATGTCGTACGCCTCGTCGTCTTCCTGGTAGACGGTGACCCACAGCTTTTCCTTCGGCAGCTGGTAGACCGTGGTCAGCAGCTCCCACGCGAACCTGATCGCGTCGTGCTTGAAGTAGTCGCCGAACGAGAAATTGCCGAGCATCTCGAAGAACGTGTGGTGGCGCGCGGTATAGCCGACGTTCTCGAGGTCGTTGTGCTTGCCGCCCGCGCGCACGCTGCGCTGCGACGTGGTCGCGCGCGTGTACGGGCGCGATTCCGTGCCGAGGAACACGTCCTTGAACTGGACCATCCCCGAATTCGTGAACATCAGCGTGGGGTCGTTACCGGGCACGAGGCTCGACGAGCGGACGATCGTGTGGCCCTTCGATTCGAAGAATTTGAGGAATTTCTCGCGGATTTCGGCAGCTTTCATGGCGTGCGGGGACGGTCTGGCTAAGACCTTCAAACGCCGGCGACCCTCGCGGGCGCACGGCGGCAGGTTTCTGAAACGATCGATTATACGGGATAGATCCCGGTGCGCGGCCGGCGGGCCCGGCCGGCGCGCGTTTCATCAGACTCGAGCCCGGTTTCGGCCCGCTTTGGGCCGCATTTGTCCGATTCCGCCCCGATCGCGGGGTTGCCGGGCCACGCGCGCGCGATTCGCCTTAAGATGCTCGCCATGCCGCACGCCTTGCCCGCGCCGCGCGGCACGGCCAAGCCATAAAGGAGACGAATCGACGATGGGTGCCCTGAGCCATATCCGCGTGCTGGACCTGACCCGCGTGCTCGCGGGCCCGTGGTGCGCGCAGACGCTTGCCGACTTCGGCGCCGACGTGATCAAGGTCGAGCGCCCGGGCGCCGGCGACGACACGCGCCACTGGGGGCCGCCGTACCTGAAGGACGCGAACGGCGCGGACACCGCCGAGGCCGCCTACTACCTTGCCGCGAACCGCAACAAGCGCTCGGTCACGGTCGACATCGCGACGCCCGAAGGCCAGCAGATCGTGCGCGAGCTCGCCGCGCAAAGCGACGTGGTGCTGGAGAACTACAAGGTCGGCCAGCTCAAGAAATACGGGCTCGACTACGATTCGCTGCGCGCGGTGAAGCCCGACCTCGTCTACTGCTCGGTCACGGGCTTCGGCCAGACCGGCCCGTATGCGCACCGCGCGGGCTACGACTTCATCATCCAGGGGATCGGCGGGTTCATGAGCATCACCGGCGAGCGCGACGGCGAGCCCGGCGGCGGCCCGCAGAAAGCCGGCGTCGCGATCTCCGACCTCGCGACCGGCCTCTATTCGACGATCGCGGTGCTCGCCGCGCTCGCGCATCGCGACCGGACGGGCGAAGGCCAGTACATCGACATGGCGCTGCTCGACGTGCAGGTCGCGCTGCTCGCGAACATGAACACCAATTTCCTCGCGAGCGGCAAGCCGCCCGTGCGCTGGGGCAACGCGCACCCGAACATCGTGCCTTACCAGACGTTCCAGACGCGCGACGGCTGGATCATCGTCGCGGTCGGCAACGACGGGCAGTTCCGCAAGTTCGTCGAGGCCGGCGGCCGCCCCGAGCTCGCCGACGACGAGCGCTTCGCGACCAATCCCGCGCGCGTGCGCCACCGAGAGACGCTGGTGCCGATCCTCGCGGACATGGTGAGGACGCTCGACAAGGACGCGTGGATCGCGGCGCTCGAGGCGGCCGGCGTGCCGTGCGGGCCGATCAACGATCTGGAGGAAGTGTTCGACAACGAGCAGGTCGTCGCGCGCGGGATGCAGGTCGAGCTGCCGCATCCGTGCGGCGCGAACGTGAAGCTCGTGCGCAATCCGATCCGGATGAGCGCGACGCCGCCCGACGCGCGCTCGGCCCCGCCGCTGCTCGGCGCGCACACGGACGCCGTGCTGCGCGAGCTGCTCGGCTACGACGACGAACGGATCGCGGCGCTGAAGGCGAAGCAGGCGATCTGAGTATGTCGCGGACGCGGCGCGGCGCTCGTAGTGTTAGCCGCGCGCGGGAGCCGACCGGTGCGTCGCAACGTGGCCGCATGGCGAGCGCCGGCCGACCCGTCGCAGCGTGAAGCACAAGGCGAGCGCCAGCTCATCCGTTGCGGTGCGAGCGGCGCGTAGTGTTCCCCAGCCGATGATCCGCCGTTCGCGCCCGGCCGGCGCGACGGCCGGCACTCGGCACTCGGCACGCACGCGTCAGCCGCGTTCCGCCCCACCGCCCAGCGCGTCGAGCCAGCGGCGCCCGTCAGGCCAGTCGCCGAGCCCGCTGTCCGCGTTGATGTGGCCGCGCGGGCCGAGATCGTGGAACACACTGCCCCACGCCTGCGCACAACCGCGTGCGAATGAAATCGAGCCGTACGGATCGTCGCGGCTCGCGACCACCCGGGTCGGGAACGGCAGCCGCTCGCGCGGCACCGGCCCGAAGCCGTGCGCATCGGCCGGAAACGCCGGTCCGGCCGGATCGGGCAGCGCGACGAGCAGCGCGCCCCTGACCTTCGCGAGCGCGGCCGGGCGCGCATAGCGCGTCGCCCACCAGGCCGTCGTCAGCGTGCCGAGGCTGTGCGCGGCGATCAGCACCGGCGCGCGCGCCGCCTCGACCGCGCGGTCGAGCGCGAGACACCAGCCGTTGCGGAATGCGCGCTCCCAGTCGGGCATCGCGACGCGCACGAAGCGCGCGTCATCGCGCTCCCAGCGGCTCTGCCAGTGCAGCGGGCCGGAATTGCCGTAGCCCGGCAACACGAATACGAGTGAATCGCTCATGAAGGTTTCGTCGACGAATGAAATCGTTATGTGAAGCCGACGAAGTGTCGCACATCCGTTCCTCCCTGATTGCTGCCTGTCGAATTGCGGAATGGATGCGCGGGAAACCGGTGCGTCGCGTGCCGCGCGCGCCGTCACGAGCGGTCAGCGCTCATGCGCCGGCTTCGCTCAACGCACGCCGGCGCCGACGATGCCGCCCGCCGCGGCGCCCGCGACCGTGCCGATCGGGCCGCCGGTGATCAGGTAGCCGAGTGCGCCGCCCGCGGCCGCGCCGATGCCGGCATTGCGCTGCGTGTGCGTCATCGCGCATGCGCCGAGCTGGGACAGGGCCGCGACGATCACCGCGGTACGAACGAGAAAAGTGGTCTGCTTCATCATGATTGTTGGCTTCCTTTCGCCGGCAAATAATACGAATGGCGGCGTCGAATCGGTAAAGCCATCATAGAAACAGCCGAACACGCGCGGCAATCCGATTTACGTCGTGTTACAGCAGACACAATGTCGAGATACTGGGTTGCGCGGCGCGCACCGGCGCGGGCGGCGCCGCAACCCGCGCGGGACGGACCCCGGTCAGGTAGAATTGCAGGATTAAACCGGCGCGACGCGCCGACACAACCTGACGCTATCCGCATGAGCACCGAACGCAACGACGCCCCCGCGGCTTCCAATTTCATCCGCAACATCATCGACGACGACAACCGCACGGGCAAATGGGCCGGCCGCGTCGAAACCCGCTTCCCGCCGGAGCCGAACGGCTACCTGCACATCGGTCACGCGAAGAGCATCTGCCTGAACTTCAGCGTCGCACGCGACTACGGCGGCGTGTGCCACCTGCGCTTCGACGACACGAACCCGGAAAAGGAAAGCATCGAATACGTCGACTCGATCGTCGACGCGGTGCGCTGGCTCGGCTTCGACTGGCGCAAGGACGCGGTCGACCACCAGTACTTCGCGAGCGACTACTACGACAAGCTCTACGAATTCGCCGAGCTGCTGATCAAGCGCGGCAAGGCGTACGTCGACAGCCAGAGCGCGGAAGAGATGCGCGCGAACCGCGGCTCGCTGACGGAAGGCGGCAAGCCGTCGCCGTATCGCGAGCGCACGCCCGACGAGAACCTCGACCTGTTCCGCCGGATGAAGGCCGGCGAGTTCCAGGAAGGCGAGCACGTGCTGCGCGCGAAGATCGACATGGCTTCGCCGAACATGAACATGCGCGACCCGGTGATCTACCGGATCCGCTACGCGCACCACTACCGCACCGGCGACACGTGGTGCGTGTATCCGATGTACGACTACACGCACTGCATCTCGGACGCGCTCGAAAACATCACGCACTCGCTGTGCACGCTCGAATTCGAGGATCACCGCCCGCTGTACGACTGGGTGCTGAACGAGCTGGCCGACGCCGGCGTGTTCACCCGCCCGCTGCCGCAGCAGATCGAATTCTCGCGGCTGAACCTCACGTACGCGATCACCAGCAAGCGCAAGCTGCTGCAGCTCGTCACCGAAGGCCACGTCGACGGCTGGGACGATCCGCGGATGCCGACGATCGTCGGCGTGCGCCGCCGCGGCTTCACGCCGGAGAGCATCCAGCTGTTCTGCGAGCGGATCGGCGTGACCAAGGTCGATTCGTGGATCGACATGAGCGTGTTCGAAGGCGCGCTGCGCGACGACCTCGACGCCAAGGCCGCGCGCACGGTCGCGGTGCTCGATCCGCTGAAGCTCGTGATCGACAACTACCCGGAAGACCTGGAAGAAGCGTGCACGGCGCCCGTGCATCCGCACCATCCGGAGCGCGGCCAGCGCACGTTCCCGATCTCGCGCGAGCTGTGGATCGAGCGCGAGGATTTCGTCGAGACGCCGCCGAAGGGCTATTTCCGCCTGTTCCCGGGCAACAAGGTGCGGCTGCGCTACGGCTACGTGGTCGAATGCACGGGCTTCGACAAGGATGCCGACGGCAACGTGACGGCCGTGCACTGCAACTACTTCCCGGACAGCAAGTCGGGCACCGACGGCGCGAACAACTACAAGGTGAAGGGCAACATCCACTGGGTCAGCGCGAAGCATGCGCAGCCGGCCGAAGTGCGGATCTACGACCGCCTGTTCAAGGAGCCGCATCCGGATGCAGGCGGCGCGAACTACCTCGATGCGCTGAACCCGGATTCGAAGAAGGTCGTGCACGCGTACGTCGAGCCGGGCGCCGGCGACGTCGCGCCGGAAACCCGCCTCCAGTTCGAGCGCCACGGCTACTTCGTCGCGGACCGCGTCGATTCGAAGCCGGGCAAGCCGGTGTTCAACCGGATCGTCGGGCTGCGCGACAGCTGGGGCAAGCCGGCCTGACGGGCCGTTGCGCGCGCGGGCCGGTGGCCTGCGGCGCACATCGCGCGATCGCCGCGACGCATGTCGCACGATCGAAAAAAAACGGCCTTCGGGCCGTTCTTTCATTGCCTGCACACAAGGCCGCGCCGCCGGTGTCACCCGCCCGCGAGCCGGCGCTGCACATCCGCGAGCGGCAACGCCGTGTGAAACAGCCGCGCGAGGCTGCGGCTCGCGTACGCGTCGACGTCGCCGGGCGCCGTCCAGCGAAACGCATCCATTTCGGGGATCATCGTCCCGTCGCGCCGGCTCGGGAACAGCGACGTGCACACGCAGCGGGCCAGGTCCAGCTCGTCGTCGGCGACGCGCACCGCGAACAGGTGCAGATCCTTTTCCTGGCGGTAGACGAAGCGGCCGAGATCGACGAGCCGCTCCGGCGCGAGCACGATCCCGGTTTCCTCGAGCAGCTCGCGCAGCGCCGCGTCGATCGGCGCTTCGCCGGGCTCGCCCTGCCCTTTCGGGATGTCCCAGTGCGTGGTGTCCGTCGCGTGCGCGAGGAACACGCGTCCCGCTCCATCGAGGATCACGACGCCGCACGACACCGTGCGCGGCGCGCTGCCCGCTGTCATCTGCGCTGCGCTCAGCGCTTCTGCAGCTGCCACTTGCCCGCGGCGGTCTTGCAGTAGACGGGCTTGAGCGTCATCGACTGGCCCTTCGCGGCAATTTCCGTCACGACCTCGCGGCACGTGCGGCCGTCGCTGTGGCTCGTCGACGGCGTGAGCTTCGCCACGATCTGCGTGCCGCTGCTGCTGCTCCGCCACGTCGACGTCTGGCCGTCCTTGCTGGTGTCGCGCGCGTGCGCGACGGCGTCGGCCAGCGACTCCTGGTCGGCGTTGCTGAAATAGGTCAGCGGCGTGTCGTTCAGAAAGCCCAGGTTGCTTTGCGCATGGGCGGGCAGCAGCGCGGCTGCGCACGCGGCGCCGGCCAGCAGGCGCGCGACGACGGAAAGGGATGCACGCATCGACATGTTGTTCTCCTTGGCTGATCGTTCGAACCGCGCGGCGCGCGGCCGGTGCGCCGGTGGCTGGCCAGCCGGCAAACCGGCGGCCGCCGAACCGGCACGCGCCACTCGCCACGCCTGTCAGCGAGCGAGCATAGCATGCGTGCCGCGTGCGCTGCGCTCAGCGCGCCGCGTGATCGGCCGCAGGTTGATAGCCGTCGGTCAGCGTGTTCAGGAACGCGATCACGTCCTTGATCTCGGCCTCGTTCAGCGCCGGCTGGTCGCCGGGCTTGCGGTCGAACGGCGGCTCGCGGTTGATGTTGTCCCAGTAGCGCTTCGGCAGGTCGTCGAAGCGCTGCACCTTGCCGTGCACGACCGGATAGAACTTCTCCGGATGGATGTCGCGCTCGACGTAGAAGCGCATCACGTCCTCGAGCGAGTGGTAGACGCCGTTGTGGAAGAACGTCTTGCGCGTCGCGACGTTGCGCAGCGACGGCGTGCGGAACAGCCCGCAGAACTCGCCGCGCCCCTTCAGGTCGGTGCGCTCCGGCCCGCACGCGCCGAGATCGTAAAAGCGCGGGTCGCGGTTGACGGGCAGCGCGCGGTTGCGCGGCACGCCAATCGCGATCAGCCCGAAGTCGCTGAACTGCGGCGGGCCGCCTTCGAGCGTGCGCTGGCTCAGGTGGCAGCTCGCGCAGTTGCCCTTCTTCTCGTCGTTGAACAGCTGCAGCCCGCGCAGCTCGGCGGGCGTGAGCTGCGCGCGGCCGGCCAGGTACGCGTCGTACTTGCTCGTGTACGGATCGAACAGCGCCGGCTGCTGCTGGAACGCGTCGAGCGCGCGCAGCACCGCGTCGAAGGTCGCCTGGTCGTCGGCGAGCACCTTGTCGCCGAACGCCTTGCGGAACGCGTCGACGTATGGCGCCGCGCGCACCGCCTTCGCGACCTTCGCGGGCGAGCTGCTCATCTCGAACGGCGACGTGAGCGGAATGCGCGCCTGCGCGTCGCGCGTGTCGACGCGGCCGTCCCACGTCAGCCCGCCCGTCGGGCCCGCGTCGACGCTTTCGTCGCCCTCGTCGGGAGAATCGTGGAAGTGCTCGCTGAACGGCGGAATCCCGCGCAGGTACTTCAGCGACGGCACCGCGCGGAACCCCGCGCGACGCATGTCGTCGCCGCCGAGCTGCACCGCCAGCGCGTTCGGCGGCCCGAACGCATGCTCGGCGCTGTGGCACGACGCGCACGCGAGCTTGCCGGACCCCGACAGCGACGGATCGAAGAACAGCTGCCTGCCGAGCGCCGCCATCTGCTTCACGCCCTCGAACACCTGCGCGCGCGTCTGCGGCTGGCTGGCCGGCGCGACCGCCGGTGCGAGCGTCGGCGCGGCCGGCGCGGCCTGGGCGGCGGAAATGACCGCTGTGGCCACGGCAGTCGCGGCGGGCCGCGCGTCGCACCCGGCCAGGGCGGCGAGCGCGCCGGCCGCGAGCAGCGCCGCCATGGCCGGCAGCAACGATCGCGCTGACGCGCGGGAGTTCGGAAGGCTGTGCATCGTCGTTCTTCTTGTAGCGGTGGGAAGTCGGCCGGAGCTTATGTCAGTTCCGTGACCGTTGCGTGACGTTCCATCGACAGTGAATTGAAAGCGCCTCTACACCCGCGTGTCAAATCGGTTCCAGATAATGCGCGCAGCCGGTCGGCGCCCGGCACCTTTCGCGCCGGCTCCAATACAACCCGGTTCCCACACGCGACAAACAACGAAAGAGAGAACACCGCATGAAGAAGCACGCCTGGATTCGCTACACGCCGATCGCCCTCGCGGCCGCGCTCAGCCTGACCGCCTGCGGCGGCGACGACGTCACGCAGCAGGGCCTGTCGGCCGTCAAGAACGTCGTCGTGATCTATGCGGAAAACCGCAGCTTCGACAACCTGTACGGCAACTTCCCGGGCGCGAACGGCCTGCAGAACGTGACGGCCGCGAACTCGGCGCAGAAGGATCGCGACGGCTCGACGATGGCGACGCTGCCGAAGGTCTGGGGCGGCCTGACCGCGACCGGCATCACGCCGGCGGTCACCGAGGCGATGACGGCGAACCTGCCGAACGCGCCGTTCGCGATCGACGATCCGAACGGCTTCAACCAGTCGATGAGCATCGCGACGCGCGACATCGTGCACCGCTTCTACCAGGACCAGATGCAGATCAACGGCGGCAAGAACGACATGTACGCCGCATGGACCGACGCGGGCGGCCTGACGATGGGCCACTACACGCCGGACCCGTCGAAGCTGCCGCTGTGGAAGATCGCGCAGCAGTACGTGCTCGCCGACAACTTCTTCATGGGCGCGTTCGGCGGCTCGTTCCTGAACCACCAGTACCTGATCTGCGCATGCGCGCCGTTCTACGCGAATGCGAACACGAGCCCGGCGGCCGGCAAGATCGCGGTGCTGAACGCGGACGGCAAGTCGCTGAAGGTCGCCGCGAACTCGCCCGCCTCCGCGCTGAGCGGCCCGCCGAAGTTCGTCAACGACGGCGCGCTCACGCCCGACTTCTACGCGGTCAACACGATGCAGCCGCCGTACCAGCCGAGCGCGAACAAGCCGGCAGCGGGCGGCGACCCGCTGCTCGCCGACCCGGCCAACGCGTCGACGATGCCGCCGCAGACGGCGACCAACATCGGCGACCTGCTGACCAACGCGAACGTGTCGTGGGCGTGGTACGGCGGCGCGTGGGGCCAGGCGCTCGCGGCGAGCCAGAGCGGCACGTCGGGCGTGATCTACGGCCCGGACCTGTCGACGCCGAACTTCCAGCCGCACCACCAGCCGTTCAACTACTTCGCGAACCAGGCGCCGGGCACCGCGAGCCGCGCGCAGCACCTGCTCGACGGCGGCGCGAACGGCGCGGCGTTCATCCAGGCGATCGACGCGGGCACGCTGCCGGCGGTGACGTTCTACAAGCCGCAGGGCAACCTGAACGAGCACCCGGGCTACACGGACGTCACGTCGGGCGACCAGCACATCGCCGACGTGATCTCGCACCTGCAGAAGAGCCCGCAGTGGAACAACATGGTCGTGATCGTCACGTACGACGAGAACGGCGGCTTCTGGGATCACGCCGCGCCGCCGACCGGCGACCGCTGGGGCCCGGGCACGCGCATCCCGGCGCTGATCGTGTCGCCGTTCGCGAAGAAGGGCTTCGTCGACCACACGCAGTACGACACGGGCTCGATCCTGCGCTTCATCACGCGCCGCTACGCGCTGCCGCGCCTCGCGGGCCTGCAGCAGCGCGACGACGCGCTGAAGCAGAACGGCGCGCAGCCGATGGGCGACCTGACCAACGCGCTCACGCTGTCGCCGAACCTGTAACGGCGCAATCGGCCGGCGCACCGCCGGCCATGCCGGCGGCGTGGCAAGGGCGGCTTCGGCCGCCCTTTTTCATTGCGCGGGCCGCAGCGTCAGTCCCGCAACCCCATCAGCTTCGCGAGCGCCGGCCACCGGTCGAGCGCGTCGAGATACGCGCGGCGCGCCTGCTCGTCGACGTAGCGATCCGGATCGAGCGCCGGCAGATGGCGCGCGAGCCCGATCACGTCGTTGGGCTGCGACAGGCGCGCGTCGTCGCCGTCGGGTGCGGTCACTTTTCGTCGATCCATACGCCATCCGGAGTCTTGACCGCGTAGCCCGCGGCCGTCTGCATCGTCACGGTGCCCTCGTTCTCGCCGACCAGCCGCGTACGCGGCAGGTCGGCCGCGTATTGCGCGAGCGTCGCGCCCGGCTTGAACGGGCTGTTCGACACGAGGTTCGACAGCAGCTGCGCGAGCGCGAGGAAGCTCGACGGCTGGTCGATCACGGTCGTCGTGCCGTGGTTGCCCGGGAAGCCGACGAGCCGCACGCCGACCGGCACGTGCACGATGCGCGGCGTCGGGATCTCGCGCAGGCCGGCCACCTGGTTCCTGTCGCCGCGCAGCGCCGCGCCGTGCTCCGGCACGAACACGATCACCGCGCGCCGGCCCGACGACGCGATCAGGTCGGCGAGCCGGTCGAAGTCGTTCATCAGCTTCGTCGCGCGCTGCGGATACGAGTCGATGCTGGTCAGCGAACTGCCGACCACGCGGTTGCCGTCGTGCATGCTGATCGTGTTGTAGTACAGCGCGACCGGCCCCGGCACCGACGCGCGCTGCGCGTACCAGTTCGCGAGCGTCGCATAGTCGTCCTTGATCGCCGAGCCGTCGAACGCGTGCATCGCGACCGGCGCGGCCGCGTTCGACACCAGCGGCGCGCCGGGCACGCCGAGGTTGTCGCGGATCAGCTCCAGGAAGTTGTCGAAGTGGCCGTCGTGGTTCAGCAGCGACTGCGCGGTATAGCCGGCGCGCGCGAGCTGCGCGAACAGCTGGCACTGCCGCGGCGCAGGCTTGTACAGGTCCGCATGGGCCTCCTGCCCGCAGCTCGCGCGCAGCACGCGGATCGCCGCGGGGCCGCTGTAGCTCGCGGCCGAGCTGAAGTTCGTGAACAGGTAGTCGAAGCGGCTCAGCATCGGATGATTGCGCACCTTCGCCGCGTCGAGGTCGTCCCACGCGAGCGAGCACACGTGCAGCACGATCACGTCGAACTGCGTCGCCGGATCGTTGCCGAGATGGCCGAACGTGGCCTGCCGCTGCGATTCCTGCGCGCGGAATGCGGCGAGCGCCGCGTTGTGATCCTCCGGCTGGCCGGCGCGCGCCGCGCCGGCCGACGGCGCCTGCGCCTGCGCGTTCGACGCGATGCGCGCGACGAGCCCGTTGCCCGCCTGCCACAGCGGCAGCGCGACGAGCGCGATCAGCACGAAGGTCGCGACGCGCAGCCAGCGGTTGACGACGAAGTATGCGACGAGCACACCGGCCACGACGAACAGCAGCATCGGCGGCAGCAGGCGCGGCAGGAGCTCCATCCAGTACTCGAGCCGGAACGTGCTCACTTCGCGCAGCGCGTCGGCGAGCCGCGCGAGCGGCGGCGCGTGCGCTTCGCGCGCGAGGAGCGCCACCGCGATCGCGAACGCCGCGACCTGCCGCACGATGCGCCAGCCGCGCCGCCGGATCGGCGCGCTCGCCGCGAGCGCCAGCGCGAACGCGAGGTTCGCGAGCCACAGCGGCTGCAGGCGATCCGTCGCGTACAGCGCGAACTTGAGGATGAAATACAGGTTCCAGAACGTCATCGAGACAACTCCATCGTGGGCGGCGTCAGTCGCGCGCCCGGTCGAGCGCCAGCATCGCCTGCACGCTGTGCGACACGCCCTTCAACAGGCGCACGTAACCGTCGACGCCCACTCTCAGCACTTCCCTCAGCCCGCGCAGCGGCGTGTCGGGCCGCTCGCCCTGGTGCCAGTCGAGCCACGCGTCCGCGCGGCCGAACGTGCACTGCACGAGCTGCCGCTCCTGCTCGAGCGTCAGCGCGTCGAAGCTCACGCCGACGTGCGCCGCGCTCACGCGGCACACGCGCACCGGGAACGTGAACGCCCGGTCGCCGCGCGTCACGCACACGGTCAGCGTGTCGCCCGTCGCGAGCGTCAGGCCCGGCACCGCCTCGAGCCCGAGGCCGCCCGCCGAGTAGTCGCTGGTGAAGCACGCGGCCGTCGTGCCGTCGGCGAGCAGGAGCGTCGCCGGCACGCGCATCGCGATCCGGTGCGTGACCCGCACCTGCTTCGCCTCGCGCGCGACCGCGAGCGCGGCGCCGAGCATCGCGAGGTTGTAGACGGTCCAGCCCATCGTGATCAGGATCGTCGACGCCTCGTCGCCCTGGTCGACGATCAGGCGCGACAGGCCGGCGAGAATCGCGATCACGTTCACCGCGAACAGCACGAGGTACGGCTTCGACGTCGACCAGTCGACGTAGCCTTCCTCGATCTTGCCGCCCTTGTCGGTCACGTTGAACTTGCCGTGCTTCGGGCTCAGGAACGCGACGGTCGTCGGCAGCGCGATGTACCACGCGAGCACCGATTCGTAGACTTCCGCCCAGAACGAATGGCGGAAGCGCCCCTGCATCCGCGAGTTCGCGATGTTCGCGAGCACGAGGTACGGGACGACGTAGCTCGCGAGCGCGACCGCCGACGCGTTGATGAAGTACAGGTGGAAGAACAGGTACGCGAGCGGCATCGTCAGGAAGATCAGCCGCGGAATGCCGTAGAAGAAGTGCAGCATCGCGTTGCCGTAGCAGATCCGCTGCACGAAGCCGAGTCCGCGCCCGAGGAACGGGTTGTCGATGCGGAAGATCTGCGCCATCCCGCGCGCCCAGCGCGTGCGCTGCTTCACGTGGCCGGCGAGGCTCTCGGTCGCGAGGCCCGCCGCCTGCACGGTCGGCAGGTACGCCGACGTGTAGCCGCGGCGGTGCAGCTTGAGCGCGGTGTGCGCGTCCTCGGTCACGGTCTCGACCGCGACGCCGCCGATCTCCTCGAGCGCGCTGCGCTTCAGGATCGCGCACGAGCCGCAAAAGAACGTCGCGTTCCACAGGTCGTTGCCGGACTGCACGAGCCCGTAGAACAGCGTGCCCTCGTTCGGCACCTGGCGGAACGTGCCGAGGTTGCGCTCGAACGGATCGGGCGAGAAAAAGTGATGCGGCGTCTGCACCAGCGCGCACTTCGGGTCGCGCAGGAACACGCCCATCGTCGTCTGCAGGAACGAGCGGGTCGGCACGTGATCGCAATCGAAGATCGCGACGTACTCGCCGTGCGTTTTCGGCAGCGCGCGGTTGATGTTGCCGGCCTTCGCGTGGCGGTTGTCGTCGCGCGTCAGGTAGCCGACGCCGGCCTCGCGCGCGAACGCCTCGAACTCGGGCCGCTTGCCGTCGTCGAGCAGGTAGACGCGCAGCTTCGCGCTCGGCCAGTCGATGCTCTGCGCGGCGAACACGGTCGGCTTCACGACCGACAGCGGCTCGTTGTAGGTCGGGATGTACACGTCGACCGTCGGCCACGCGTGCGGATCGTCGGGCAGCGGCACGACCGGCCGGTCGAGCGGCCACGCGGTCTGGATGAAGCCGAGCAGCAGGATCAGCCACGTATAGGCTTCCGCCGCGAACAGCAGGTAGCCCGCCCACGCCTCCAGCGGGCTGCGGAAATCGAGCGTCTGGGTCGCGCGCCACCACACGTAGCGCACCATCGCGAGCAGCGCCAGCGACGCGAGCGCGAGCGTCGGCATGTGGCCCGGCAGGCGGCGCAGGCCGAGCGCGAGCACGGCGACGATCACGAAGAACGCGAACTGCGCGCCGGGCATCAGCGGCGACATGCCGGCCGCCGCCCACAGCAGCGCGCCGGCGGCCGCGAGCAGCAGCGGCGCGAGCCAGCGGCGCCGGCCGACCCGCTGCGCGCGCGCGTCGATCCAGCCGCCCCAGCGGTCCCACGGCAGGCGCGCGACGAGCGCGCCGACGCCCCGTCCGATCGCGCGGACGAACACGTACACGGGGACGACGGTCTTGTCGAACCATGCGAGCGGATCGCGCGCCGCTCGGCTGCCGGCCGCGCGCGGCGCTCGCACGAACGCGCGCCACAGCCACTCGCGCGGGCTGAGCGGCTGCAGCACGCCCCAGTCGGCGGCCAGCCGCAGGAACGCCGCGCGCGCACGGCGGCCCACGGGATCGGGCCGCCCGGGCCGCGGCGCGTGGAAGAACAGCCGCACGACCCAGTCGAGCAGCGTGCGCTCGGCGGGCAGCCCGATGCCGCGCGCGAGCCAGTCGAGCGCGCGGCGGCCGAACGTACGCGCGGCGGCGGCCAATCCGGCGGCGAATGTGGCAACGTATGCGGCGGGTTTCATCGCCGGCCCCCGATCCGCCCCGCCACGGCGGCGCCGAGCCACGCGTCGACCCAGTTCGCGACGCCGTGCAGGTCGTGCGACACCTGCGAATACGGCGCGTCGTCGAAGATCCAGCTGCCGCGCGCGAACGATTCGGGCACGGCGGCGTCGAGATGGATGCGCTGGTCGAGGATCGCCGCCGGGCCTGCCGCCTCGCGCAGCATCGCGAGCGCGTCGCGCTGCATGTCGCGGGCCGGATTCAGCCGGTTCACGACGATCTGCAGCGCGCCGCCGCCCGCCTTCAGCGCGTCGAGGCGCGCGGCGACGGTCGCGCACGCGGCGGGCTCGGGCGGCACGACGACGAGCGTCAGGTCCGCGCCGCGGATCGCGTGCTCGGCGTGCAGCGACGGGCAGCGCGCCGCGTCGACGAGCGCGACGCCGTCATCCGGCAGCGCGATCTCGCCGAGCGCGCGCGACAGCCACTGCGGATCGGCGGCGAGCCGCGCGTCGCACGCGGCCGCCTGCGCCGCATCGACGTGCCCGTACGGAACGAACAGCACGCCGTCGGCGCTGCGCCACGTATGGGCATGCCACGGCTCGGGGTCGCCGAGCAGGCTCTGCGCGAGACCGCCGCCGGACAGCGTGTCGAGGCCGAGGTGCGCGCCGAGCAGGTTCTGCGGATCGAACTCGACGGCGACCACCGGCCGGCCGCGGCGCGCGAGCAGCACGGCCAGCGCGGCGGTGAGCGTCGTGCGGCCCGCGCCGCCGGCTGTCGACGTGACGGCGATCGTCTTCATCGCGCCTCCTCGCGGCCCGCGGCGGCGACGTCGGCGGCCCCGGGCAGGAGCCGGCCGCGCAGCGCGACCGGCACGATCTCGCACGGCACCACGTCGTGCGGGTCGATCCGGCGCGGCGCGCGGAAGCCGCGGCCGAGGCCCAGGTGCCGCGCGATGATCCAGACCGGCACCGCGATCGCGATGCCGACGACGAAACCGATGACGATGTCGGCAATCATGGGGCCTCCGGCTTGCGCAGCGGCATCGCGCTGCGGGTGGCGCCGCGCGCGCGCGCGGCAACGACAGGGTGCGGGCCGGGCGCGGCCGGCGCGGCGGACGGATCGTCCGGCGGCGGTGCGGCAACGGCGGACTGTGCCGGCGCGTCGCCGGCGGCATCGATTGCCTGCGTCGGCGTCGCCGTATCCGCCCCCGCGCCGCCCGCCGGATGCACGGCCGCGAACAGGTCGCTGTAGTCGGCGATCGGCGCGCGCCGGTTCTCCGCCTTCAGCGCGTTCAGCTCCGCGTCGATGCTGCCGTGCGCGAGGTGCACGACGCGGTCGGACAGCGTGTCGACCGGCACGTCGAAGATCCGCTTGAGCGCTTCGTCCGCGTCGGCCGGCTCGCACGCGAACAGGAACACGTACAGGTGCTCCGCGTCGGCCGTCACCACGTCGCCCGCGCGGCGCGGCAGGCAGTGCCGGAGCGCGTCGACGTGCGCGACGCCGGGCAGCAGCGTCATCTTCACGAGGGTGTGCGACAGTGCGAGCACCGCGCCGCGATCGAGCACCGCGCGGGTCCGCAGGCAGAACGCGCCGACCGGCAGGTAGCCGAGCACCGTGTCGCCGAGCGCCGCGGCGAGCGCCGCGCGGTAATCGGCCGCGACCGGGCGCGCCTGCAGCTGGCCGTGCAGCGAGCGCACCGCGGCCTGCAGCCGCGAGAACGGCAGGTCGCGCCCGATCACGCTGTTCGCGCCGAGGCTCAGCACCAGCATCTCGAACTGATGGCGCAGCACCTCGCCGCGCTCGACGATCGCGATCTTCAGCGCGCCGCCGCACTGCCGCCGCAGCGTGTGCACGTCCGCGCACAGCGCCTCGAGCTGCGTGCGGGTGCGGAACGCGAGCACGGCGGTCGCCGCCTGCGCCTTCGCGCACGCGGCCACCACCGCGGCGTTGTCGTCGACGATCTCCCAGTCGTTCGGCACCCAGCGCTCGCCGTCGACCACCGCGCGGCTCACGACCACCCGGTCCTCGTCGCTCGCGAGCTTCATCTGGCGCGGCTGCGCGAGCGCATCGGCATCGAAGATCGCGGACAGCCGGCCGCTCGGCGCGAAGCGCAGCGGCCGCACCTCGCCCGCGGCGAGCGTGTCGCCCGCGCGCCAGAAATCGACGACCCACAGCAGCTCGCCGTGGGTGCGCTGCAGTTGCGCGACGCCCGCGCAGACGCTGTGGAACGCGCTGCGCCGGGTGCGGCGCGCATCGCGCACGAGCGGCAGGTCGTCGGCGCCCGCGTCGTCCGCGCCCGCGTGGCCGGCGTCGGGGTTCATCAGCAGCACGACCGCGATCCGGTGCATCCGGCACCAGTCGGCGAACGCGCGCCCTTCTTCCGCCAGCGCGGCGGGATCGTTCCAGCTGAACCAGCGCTCCGCGCCCTCGACGAAATACAGCGAGCGGGCGTGAAAACCGAAGCGCTTCATCGCGCGGAACCCGCCCGTCAGGCGCGCGAACGGGCCCGGCGCGGCGTGCGCGGCGTCCGGCTGCGCGTCGGCGGCGGCCGGCGGCATCGCGAGCACGTTCAGGTTGCGCGGCCAGCCGGGCGCGAGCGCGGCGCCCGCGAAGCCCCGCTCGCCCAGTTGCGCGGCGACGCTCGCGTGGTCGCGCGCGAGCACGACCGTCACGTCGCGGGTGCGCGCCTGGCGCGCGCTTTCCCACATGAGCGCGTCGCATGCGGGCGTGCGCGCGGCCGCATAGACCGCATACAGGCCGCCCGCCTCGAGCTGCGTCCATTCGTCCGGCAGGCCGTCGATCGCGAGCCGGCTCAACGTGGACACGCGGCCGTCGGCCGGCCCCATGCGCAGCAGCGCGCGCAGGCGAGCGAACATGCCGGCGGCGCCGAGCGCGGGACGAGTGGCTTCGAAGTCGGTGTTCACGTTAACGCATCCCCTTCACGCTAAAAATCCGAATAGAGCCGCACCGGCGTCGGCGTGACGAGGCCGGTGCGCGGCGCGCGCGCGTCGAACGCGTAGCGCAGGTACACCATCGCCGAACTCGGCGCGTAGTCGTGCGAACGGTCGATCTTCAACTGCGCGCCGACGCTCAGGTGCGGGTTCATCCGGTACTCGACGAGGCCGTTCACGCCATACGAGAACGACACGCCGCGCGTCGAGCTGCCGCCGTATGCCTGCCCGGCGTAATCCGACGCGGGCCGCAGGCCGGCGACGTTCGGCACGCCGATCGGGAAATACGGCGAATCGCGCTCGTAGCTGTTCGAGATCCCGCCCGTCACGGTCAGGTCCCACGACAGCGCGTCCCGGCGCCCTTCCCACTCGACCGGCACGCCGAGCGACAGGTAGCGCTGCGGGCTGTAGTAGCCGCCCTGGCCGTACGTGTAGTAGCGCAGGTTCTGCGCGTAATGCCACGCGCTGCCGACGAGGCCGGTGCGCACGCGCATCGTCGCGCGCTCGTACACGGGCATCGTGAAGCCGGTGCGCAGCGTGACCGCCGTGTTGCGCTCGACGTTGCGGCCGGTCAGCACGCCCGCGCCGAATTCCGCGAACAGGTTCGCGCGGCCGACGTCGAGCGCCGCGCGCAGGTCCACGCCGTCGCGGCGCACGCCGCCCCACACCGCGCCGGTCCACGGGTCGCGCATGCCCGCATACGACAGCACGCTGCTCGTCTGCGGCCGCCGCGACGCGTTCATCGTGACGCTCGCGGGCCCGGCGTCGAACCGGTAGCGCACGCCGCCGACCACGTAGTGCACCGGGAAGCCGAGCGGCGACGTGCCGACGTCGAAGCGCCACGCATCCGACCGGTAGCCCGCGCCGAGCGCGACGCCCGTCGCCGACTGATGCAGCGAGCCGGGCGGATTCGCGCTCGGCGAACTCAGCGCCGAATGCAGGCCGAATGTCTTGAGCGCATACGCATCCGGATTGCTCGTGTCGAGCGTGCCGGCGTCGAGATGCACGGTGTCGACCTGCAGGAACGCATGCCCGTCGTAGCGGACCGGCATCTGCACGTAGATCGGCACCTGCTGCGCGCGGTACGCGGACACGCCCTGGTCGCCCGACTTGTACGCGGGCAGCCAGCCGATCTCGAGTTCGGGGTCGCGGCGCTGCTCCAGATCGGCGAACGCGGCCTGCGCGGGCGTGCGGCCGTCACGGCGCGGGCTCACGCCGCTCGCGCGCTCCTGCGACTGCGACAGCCGGTACAGCGACGCCGCGTCGTCGTAGCGCCCCTGCGCCTCGGCCACCCGCCCCGCCGCGACCGTCACGTCCGCGCGCGCCGGATAGGCCGCCTGCAGCCGGCCGGTGACGTCCGCCGCGTCGTCCGCGCGGCGCAGCGCGGTGAGGCGGCGCACCGCCGACAGCTGCGTGTCGACGTCGTCGGCGCTGGCGCGCGCGAGCACCGCCTGCACGCGCGCCAGCGCGCCGGCACGGTCGCCGCTGTCCTCGTCGATCCGCGCGAGCGCGAGCTGCGCATCGGCGTCGTCCGGGGTGCGCGCGACGACCGGCGCGAGCGCGGCGCGCGCCGCGTCGTAGCGGCCCTGCGCGCGCTCGAGGTCGGCCGCTTCGAGCGCGTGGCGCGGGTCCGCCTTGGCCGCCGGGCTCGCGCGGTCGAGCAGCCGGCGCGCCGCTGCGTAGTCCTGCTGCGCGATCGCGTCGTCGGCCCGGCGCAGGATCAGCCGCAGCGACTGGTCTTCGAGCCGCGCGGTCTGCGCGGCCGTCAGCGGCGGCTCGCGGCGGATCGCGTCGAGCCACGCGGCGAGTTCGCCGTCGCGGCCCGCGCCGCCGAGCAGGTCGCCGTAGCGCAGCCGCACGTCGGCATCGGCGTCGCGCGGATGCGCGGCGATCCAGTCGCGCAATGGCGCGAGGCCGCGCTCGGGCTCGCCCGCGTCGATCCATTGCGCGCCGATCGCGGCCAGCATGTCGGGATCGTCCGGCGCGAACGCCTGCGCGTGCGCGAGCGCCGCTGCACACGCCGCCCTGTCGCCGCGCACCAGCGCGCCGCGCGCGTCGGCGAGCGCGCTTTCCGCGTCCAGCTTGCGGGCGAGCGCGCGCATGCCGTCCGAGCGCCGCGCGTCGCCAACGGGCGCGAGCGCGGCCTGCGCGCCCGCGACGTCGTCGATCGAATTGCGGTACAGCGCCGTCGCGTAATGCATCTCCGGCTCATCAGATTGCGCGAGCCCTTCGTCCATCACGGTGCGGCCGAGCTGCGGCAGCCCCATGTCGCGATACAGGCGCGCGAGCGCGAAGCGGGTCCACGCCGCGTCGGGCGCCGCGCGCACCGCCGCTTCGTAGCGCTGCGCGGCCGGCCCGCGCTCGCCCTTGTCCGCGAGCGCGCGCGCCTGCCGCGCGAGCAGGTCGGCGCGCAGGCCGTCGAGCGCGCGCCGGTCGTCGCGGCCCGCGACCCGGCCTTGCAGCGCGTCGAGCAACGGGCCGACCTGATCCGCGCGGCCGGTGTTCTCGTACAGCGTGGCCGTGCTGCGCACCGCCGACGCGCTCGGCGCGCGCGCCGCCAGCAGGCCGCGCAGCAGCGGCTCCGCGCGCGCCCAGTCGCGCTGCGCGAGCAGCGCGTCGGCAAGCTGCAGCGTTGCGTCCGGGCTGTCCGGCTGCATCGCGAGCGCGGCGCGCGCCGCGCGTTCCGCGTCCTGCGGCCGCCCCGCCGCCGCGGCCGCGCGGCCCTGCGCGAGCGTGCCCCAGAAGCGCGCGGTCCGCACGAGGCTGTCCCATTTGCCGCGCCGGTCGGGCGCGAGCGCCGCGGCGCGCGTGAACAGCGCGCGCGCGTCGTCGTGCCGGCCCTGCCGCAGGCGCAGCAGCCCGAGCCCGCCGACCGCGTCCGCGTCGCCGGCCCGCGCGCGCGCGGCCTGCGTCAGCAGCGGCTCGGCCGCGGCGAGATCGCCGCGCGCGAGCGCCTGCAGGCCGCGCTGCTGCGCGATGTAGTTCGGGTCGCGTTCGAGGCGCAGCTGCGCGTCGCGCTGCCGCTCCAGCCCCGCGGCCTTGTCGCGGAATTCGGTGTCGTCCGGCACGAGCGCGAGGTACGCGCGCATCGCGTCGAGGTAGGCCGGGTCCGCATCGGCCGACTGCAGCACGCGCCGCCACACCGCCATCGCTTCCGCATGATCGGCGTCGGTGCGCCGCACGAGCGCCCACGCGAGCCGGTTCGCTTCCGCGCGCGTCTCGCCGCGCTGGTTCAGCAGCTTCGCGAGCCCGAGCGCCGCGTCGACGTCGTCCGGATCGGCCGCGACCGCGCGGCGCAGCGCCGCGATCGCCGCGTCCCGGCCGCCCGGCCCGTTCGCGACGATCTGGTAGTACTCGGCGCCGAGCGCGCCCGACGGCGCGCCGTTCGGGAACAGCGCGACGATCCGCCGGGCGGCCTCGTCCGCGCGGCCGCTGCGCGCGAGCAGGCGGATCTGCGCCATCTCCTCGCGCCCGCTCGTCGCGACCCGGTATTCGTCGTCGGCGCGCCGCGTCGCGGGCGCGCCGCCCGCCTGCGCCTTCAGGCGCGCCAGCGCCGCCTGCGCGCCCTTCGCATCGCCCAGGCGCAGCAGCACGCGCACCTGCTCGGCGAGCAGCGCCGGATCGCCGGGCGCGATCAGCAGCCCCTTGCGGATCGCGTCGCGCGCGAGATCGTCGCGATGCTTGACGCCCCACATGCGCGCGGTCGCCAGCAGCCGCCGCGCGTCCGAGCGATCGGCCGCGCTCAGCGTCGCGGCCGGCTGGGACGTCACGACATCCTGCGCCGGAGCCACGGTGACAGCGGCGGCGGCCGGCACGGCCGCACCGATCGACGACGCGAGCCACGCGAACCGGGCGACGCGCGGCGCCGCGCGTTTCATCGTGCCGCGCATGGACGGCCCTCCCAGCGCACGTCCAGCGTGCCGTCCGCGGCGAAACGGTAGCGCGCGTCGCGCCAGCCGAGGCCGAACAGCGTCAGCACGCTCGTGTAGTAGCCCGGCGGCGAGCGTCGCGCGAGCGTGTCGACACGCGCCGCCTGCGCGTCCGCGAGCGCATGCTGGCCGCGCGCGTCCAGGAACGGGACCGCCGCCGCGGAGAAGCCGCCGTTGCCGTCGTTCGGCCCGGCGGCGCCGGTCGTCGTGTCGACCTTCTCCGGCGGCGCGCCGTGCGCGGCGATGTGCTCGGCGAACGGCGCGAAGCGCGCGAGCAGCGGCGCGGCGAGCGGATCGGCCGGATCGAGCATGCCGGCCCACAGATACACGCGGATCGCGTTGTACGCGCTCTGCGCGTGCGTGGCCGGATCGGGCGCGAAGCCCGCGCCCGCGCGGAACAGCGCCCAGTCCGGCGCGAAGCCCTTCGGCGCGGTGTCGAGCAGCACGCGCCCGGTGCTGGCCGCGAGCGCGGCCCAGCGGCGGTCGTCCGGCAGCCGTGCGCCGAGGCCGCGGATCACCTGCGGTGGCGAATAGCTCGGGTTGACCCGCCACAGGTCGTTCGCGAGCCGGAAGCCGACCGGCCCCGGCAGCAGCGTGAGCCCGAGCCCCGGCACGGCGGCCGTCTCGTCGTCGAGCACGCGCTTCGCGAGCAGCGCGCCGCGCGCGGTATAGCTGCGCTCGCGCCACAGGCGGCCCGCCTCGACGAGCGCATAGGCGATCCACAGATCGGCGTCCGACGCGGCGTTCGCGTCGAGCACCCGCCACGCGCCGTCGGCCGCGCGCCCCCACAGCCACGCGGGCAGGTGCGCGCTCAGGTCGCCCTGCGCGAGGTTGTTCTCGGTCCACGCGAGCATCCGGTCGAACGCGGGCCGGTCGTTCGCGACCAGCGCGAAGAACAGCCCGTATCCCTGCCCTTCCGACACCGTGCGCGCATCGTCCGAGCCGACGTCGATCACGCGGCCGTCGGCCGACACGAAATCGCGCTTGAACGCGTCCCAGCGCGGCCACGCGGCCGCGCATGCCCCGTCGGCCGCGTCCTTGCCCGCGGCCGGCGCGCTCGCGGCCATGCCGGCCGTCGAAACCGCCAGCGCCAGCGCCGCGCCGGCGCGCCACGCCGTCCGGCTCGCCCGCCGCCTTGCCGTTGCCTGCGCCATCCGTCACATCCCCCGTCGCCGCGCGGCAATCCTTTGCAGCACGCTGAACGCGCCGAGCGCGAGCAGCAGGCCCGCGACGACGCCGACCGCGCCGAGCACGACCGGATGCCGCGCCGCATGCGTCCAGAGCCGCGCATACCACGGCACGAAGCCGACCACGTAAGGCTCGCCCACGCGCATGCTGTCGACCGTGCCCGGCCGCACCACCGCGAGATCGCCCTGCAGCTGCGACACGAGCCCGGCGTTCTCGAACACGTCGAGCAGCGTGCCGAGCTGCGGCTGGCCGGTCGCCGTCAGCGCGACGACGCTGCGGCCGCGGCTGTCCGGCAGCTCGAAGCCGACGAGCGCCGCGAGCGAGCCGGTCTGCTCGATGTGCGCGCCGCCCTCGGCCATGCCGACGCCGTTGCGCCAGCGCTCCTTGACCGTGAACGCGACCCGCGCGCCGCCCGCGCCGCCCTGCTCGCCGAACGACAGCGGCAGCGCCGCGCGCCAGCGCGCGAGCAGCGGGAACGACGGCGCGCCGTCGATCACCAGCAGGTCCTTGTCGCGCAGCGCGGCCATGTCGCCCGGGCGCGCGACCTGCACGCGCAGCGCCGGGTAGCCGGTCCACTCGCCCATGTGGCCGAGCATCGTCAGGTACGCCTCGAGCTCCTGCGGCGACGGCCGGTCGGCGAGCACGACCGCGGTCTGCGACAGGTCCGCGAAGCGCGTGAACGGGAAGCCGCTGTTCGCGAAGTACGCGAGGTTCGGCAGTTGCGCGTAATGGACGAAGTGCGAGAAATCGATCGTCGAATCCGGGTCGATCGCCGCGCGCTGCGGCTCGGTCGCGGTGCTCGAGCACAGGCCCGTCTTCTGCGAATCGAGCGTGAAGCGGAACTGCAGCTGGTTGCCGCTGCCGACGCGGAACGCCGGAATGTCGACGTCGCTCGTCACGCGCCCTTCCGGCACCGACAGCAACGGCAGCTGCATGCGGCCGCGCGCGTCCTCGGCGTGGGACGGCCCGAGCCGGTACGACTTCACGAGCTGGTCGTTGATCTCGACCGCGAGCGTCGAATTGTCCTGCACGGTCGGCGCCGTGTAGCGGTAGCGCAGCGTGATCGGCACGCCCGCGCCGTTCCACGAATGCAGGTCGGCCGGCACCCGCAGGTTCAGCCGGATCGCGTCCGGCGACGTGCCGCGCACTTCCAGCTCGCGCGGGTCCGCCACCAGTTCGCGGAACGCGATCGGCCGGTCGACCGGCAGCCAGCGCGGTGCATCGTACGGCTTGCGCGGCGCGCCGACGTCGACATGCGCGACCGTCGCCGACGGCCCCGACAGCGCCGCGCGGCCGAGCACCAGCGTTGCGGCCGCGTCGTCGACTTCCGCCGCCGTGCGGCCGGTGACGACCAGCACCTTGCGCTCCGGCGCGGCCGGATTGTCGACGACCGCGAGCGTCGGGCCGTTGACGGACGGCAGCGCGAGGCCCGGCGGCAGTGCGGCGACCGGGCCGATCAGCACCGCGTGGTCGTTCGCCGGCAGCGCGGACGACACCGGGAAGCGCGCATGGCGGTAGTCCGCGAGCGCGCCGAACCACGACGCGAGCACACCCGCGCTGCGCAGCGTCGCGGTATCGGGCGACGCGGGCAGCACGAACGGCAGGCGCACCCGCCCGTTGTCGCGGCGGTCGAAGAACGGCGCGGGCAGCAGCGCGAGATCGTTCGGCAGGCGCACCGGCGTCTCGTCGAGGATCAGCTCGCTGGTCGGGCTCACGTCGGCCCACAGCGCCGAGTTCGCGGGGTCTTCGCAGTGATCGAGCGAGTAGTGCGCGATCAGCCGCAGCCCGATCTGGTTGAAGTCGGAGAAATAGCGCGGATCGATCGGGATTTCCTGCGTAACCGTGCGGCCCGCGCGCGGCGGGTCGAACGGCACGGTGGCGACCACCTCGCCGTTGATCGACACCTTCAGGTGCGACAGCGGGAACACCAGCGACGGCGAATACGCGTAGGTCAGGCGCAGCCGCGCGGCGGTCACCACGCGGTCGAGCCGCACGCCGGCGCTGATCGTGCGCGCGTCGTCGGCGCCGCGCAGGCGCAGCGGATCGAACGCGCCGACCGTCGAGAACGGCAGGCGCACGGTGATGGCCGGCCCGCCGGCCGCGGCGGCGGCCGCGCTGGCCGCGCCCGATGCGGCGGCAACCTGTAGCGCGCGCGCAACATCGGCGGGCGCGGACGCGGCGCCGGCAACCGCAGGCACGGCCGCCCCGGCCGACGCCACCGACGCGACCGGCATCGGCGCGGCGGACAGCGCGGCGGTATGCAATGCGCCGAACAGCGCAGCGGACAGCATGAACAACGACGCGGCCGGCCTCATGCTCGGCCCCGCATCGTTTCGAACGTCCGGTGATCCAGCGCGCCGCGACCGGCGCGCGCAAAGCAGCTATGCCCGTAAGTGCACATCCCCACTGCTTCCCCTCAATAATCTATCTGGCCTGAATTCATTTATCTGAACGGCGACGCGGCTTCTTTGTCCGGTCGCACGTCTACGCGAGCGCCTGGCACCGGCGCTACCCCATTCGTCACACTATCTCAAAAATAGGACGAAAGCCGCACGATTCAGCAATGCCGAAGCGAAAAAAACTCAATTCGGTCGGAAATGCTGCGTGCAGCGATTGAATGGCAAAACTTGCACGAGGGCTGGCGATCGGCCTGCCAGCATCGAGTCGGTGCGGCAGGTGTGCGTGGAGACGGATTGCGGCTCCTTGCGGGCCGCCCGAAATGTGCGCTGCCGCGTAGGCGGCGCGTATGCTACCGCAAGCGTGCGCCGCACGTCGGGATTTCTTCGCGCAAAGCTGATTTATATCAAATCGATTCCGCGGTTCGGTCACGCGGTTCGGGCCATTGCTGCGCTGCGTCGCGGGCGGCGCCGCGATCGTGTGGCGCGGCCGGGCGCTAATGGGTCGCTAACGGGCCGCTAATGCGCCGAGATGGCCGTCAATGGCCCACCGGCACCGCGATCGCGACCGCCACCACGACCCATTGCACGATCGCGACGAGCATGCCGGCCCGGCATAACCGGACCGCGCCGCGCACGCGCGCGTCGAGCCCGCGCGCGGCGCTGCGTGGATCGATCCAGCCGAGGTCGGCCAGTGCGCGATCGAGCGCGGTGAGCGCGTGGCCGAGCTCGTCGTCGCCGTCGTCCGACGTCGCGTGCGCGAGCGCGGCGAACAAGCGGCGATCGATCTCGATGCGCACCGCGTACCACAGCGCGGCGATCGCCGAGCCGGCGCTGACGACGGCCAGCACCGCGCGCGCGATGCTCGCCGGCGGCCAGCCCGATGCGATCCATCCGCCCGCGCCCGCCGCCACGAGCGCGACGGCGACCGCCCACGCGCCCGCATCGAGCGCGCCGCGAGCCGCGGCGATCCGGTACGGCGCCGACGAAGCGCCGCTCATGCGCGCCCCGCCGCGCGGCGGTCGATCCAGTCCTGCAGCACGGCCACCGCTTCATCCGGCCACACCGCGCGCGGCCGGACCGCCCGCACCGCGGCCAGCGCGTCGCGCGCATCGTGCAGCCCGCGCCGCATCGCGATCCACGCGGCCGCACACAGCACGCTGCGCCCGTAGCCTAGCGCGCAATGAACCAGCACGTCGCGGCCTTGCGCATGCAGGCGCTCGATGGCCTCGACCGCCGCCGCGAGTTGCGCGCAGCTCGGCACCACCAGATCGAGCTGCGGCACCGTCGCATACGCGCACGACGCGTCCGTCGCGGCCCAGCGCGGCATCTCGGCGGTCAGGTCGACGACGCCGGTAAAGCCGTGCCGCCGCAGCTCGCGCGTGGTCGGCGTGCGGCCGATCGACACGCGCTCGTCGAGCCGCGCGGGCGCGGGCCGCCGGAACGTCCACGCGCGCGAGTTGACGAACGCGCCGGCGATCGTCGGCGCGAGCAGCCCTTGCATGAACGGCGGGAACCGGCCGTCGGCGTCCTTCTGGAACGCGCCCGGCGCGCCGCGCCAATAGATCCATGCGACGCACGCGAGCGCCAGCGCGACCCACCCGGCGAGCAACGCCGCGGCCGGCGCGCGCGGCACACAGCCGAGTACGACCAGCACGAACGTCGCCGCGCCGAGCGCGTAGCGGCGCGCCAGCGCGCGGCTCGCCGCGCACGGCGCAGCGTCGCCGCTGCGCGAGTGGCCCGCCGCGTCGCGCAGCGGGAACAGGAACAGCGCGAGACAACCGACCGCCGCGCCGGTCGGCACGTCGATCACGTGATGCTGGTAGGTCGTCAGCACCGACACGCCGATCGCCGCGAACCACAGATGCAGCGCGGCGCGCGCCGGCGTGCCGCGCAGGTGCTTCGCATAGACGGCCCACAGCACGACGAGCAGGCCGATATGCAGCGACGGCGCCTGGTTGAACGGCTTGTCGAAGCCCATCAGCAGCGTGAACAACGCGCCTGCCACGCCGCCCGCGTCGGGCCGCTCGAAGCCGAAGCGCAGCGGCCACGCGATGAAGCACGCGACCGAGATCAGCTGCACGGTCAGCAATCGCTTCACGTGATCGAGCAGGTCGTCGCGGCGGGTCCAGAAGAAGAACGACAGCGCGTACAGCAGGTCGATCGACCAGTACGGCACGATCGTCCACGGCACGAACGGGATCGCATGCTCCCAGCCGAACGCGAAGGTCGGCACTGCGGCGCGACGCGCGGCGAGCCAGTTCGCGAAGCCGTAGGTCGAGAAGAACACCGCGCCCATCACCGCGAGCCAGCGCAGGCGCAGCGCGAACGACGCGCCACGCGCGCCGGCCGCCGCCGGTGCAGGTGCAGAAAGGCCGCGTGCGCTGCCGCCGAGCTCGCGCATCACGCGTCGACCCGCTGCGCGAGACTGACCGTGAAGATCCCCATCTCGTCGATCCGCTGGTCGAGCTTGCGGAAGCCGGCGCGCGCGACGAGCTCGTCCATCTCGGCCTGCGAGCGGCGCCGCATCACCCAGGTCGCGTCGCCGCGGTGGTTGTTCAGCGCACGCGCGATGAACTCGAGCTGCGGATGCCACGGCTGCCCCGTGTAGACGAGATAGCCGCCCGGCGGCACCGCCTGCGCGAGCCCGCGCAGCGAGCGCTCGATCAGCGCGTTCTCGCCGAACAGCTCGTAGAGGCCCGACACGATCGCGAGCGTCGGACGCGGTTCGAGCGTCGCAAGCGACGCCTCGTCGAACGCGTCGCCGCGCTCGAAGCGCGCGATCGGCTCGAGGCCGCGCTGCGCGATCAGCACGCGCCCTGCCTCGACGTTCGGCGGGCTGTAGTCGCGCAGCGTGATGTCGTCGGGCGCGGCGCCGTCGCGCTCGGCTGCCGACGCGATCGCGTCGAGCACGTAGCGGCCGTGCCCGGCCGCGATGTCGACGATCCGCACCGGCGCGCCGGCGCCGCGCAGCCGCGCGATCGCCGTGCCGATCAGTTCCTGCAGGTGCACCTTGCGCTGGCGGATGCCGGCCCAGCCCGGCGAATCGAGATAGGTGCGGTCGATCAGCCGGCCGACGCCGAGGCGCCCCTGCGCGTGATTGCGATACACGTAGTCGAGCGTCGAGCCCGAATCGAAGCCGAGCTTCAGCCCGAGCGCGATGCCGTCGGACAGCGCGCCGCCCGCCTTCAACCCTGCACGCGTGATCGCCCAGTACGCGCGCGCGAGCGGATTCGCGGGCGGCCGCTGGAGCGCCGCGTATTCGTCGTGGAACGCGCCGCGCCGGTCGGCGTCGGCAAGCGACACGCGCGGGCTCGGCGCATCGAATTCGCGCAGCACGAACGTGCGCAGCGGCGCGAGCGCCTGTGCGCGGTCGCGCTCGCCGAGCGTGTCGTGATAGAAGCCCGGCAGCACGATGCGCTCCTTGCGCGCCGCGCCGAGGCGCTCGTAGAAGCGGTCCTGCGGGCCGCGATGGACGACCCAGTCCGCGCCGGAGATCAGCAGCTGCGTCGGCACGGTGATCGCCGCGGCGTCCGCGACGATCCGCTGCGCGGTGTCGTGCAGGTCGAGCAGCATGTTGACCGCGATCGGCCGCGTGATCAGCGGATCGGCCGTGTAGCTCGCGATCCGCTCGGGGTCGTGCGTGAGGAATTTCGGCTTCACGTAGCTGTTCACGTAGAACAGCCCGCGCAGCTTGTGCATCAGCCGCAGGCCGGGCCGCGCGAACGGCACGTAGAGCTTGATGTGGAACGCCGGCGACGCGACGACGAGGCAGCGGATCGGCGGCGCGTAGTCGTGCGCCCAGGTCGCCGCGAGCACCGCGCCGACGCTCTGGCCGACCACCGCCATGTCCTCGATCGCGATGCCGTGCGCGTCGCGGATGTGCTCGACGAAGGTCTGCAGGTCGCGCACCGACGCGGCCGCGCTCGGGCTGTAGCCGCGCGCGCCCGGCGAGCGGCCGTGGCCGCGCGCGTCCCACGCGAAGAACGCGAATTCGGGCAGGTCGAGTTCGTCGACGAGGTGCGCGACGCGCGCCGAATGCTCATGACCGCGATGCAGCAGCACGATCGCGCCGCGGCAGCGTGCGAGCGTCGCGGGCCAGTGACGGTAGAACAGCGTTTCGCCGTCGTGGGTGGTGAAGTCCGCTTCGCGGGCGATGCGTGCGCTCATGCGATCTCTCTCGTTTCGTTATTCGAATCATGCGGCGCCGCCCCCGGCGCCGGTCTCACGCGCGTGCCGTCAATCGTCAGCCATCAGCCATCAGCCGCCCGCTTCGGCGACGCCGGCCCGCACGCGCCGCACGACGGTCACGACCGACAGCACGATCAGGAGCCGCCACAGCCATGCGGCGATGCCGCCGACCGGCAGGCCGACGCCGATCCACAGCGCGAACGCGCCGAGCGCGAGCGCCCGGTCGCTCTTGCCGAACGGCCCGTCGTAGCGGCGGCTCGCGCCGGCGAGCGGCCCGATCAGCCCCGCGCCTTCGACGACGACCGCCAGCAGTGCGAACAGCCAGACGTCCGCTTGAGCGAACGCCGGCACCGCGAGGAACGGCAGCACGAGCGCGACGTCCGACACGATGTCGCCGAGCTCGTTCAGGTACGCGCCGAGCGTGCTCTTCTGCCCGTGCTCGCGCGCGAGCATGCCGTCGATCGCATTCAACGCCATGCGCAAGAACAGCCACAGCGGGATCAGCAGGAACAGCGCTTTCGCGAAGCCGCCGAGCCCGGCGAGCGCGCCGACGACGATCGAGCCGCCGGCGGCGAACAGCGTGACCTGGTTCGCGGTGACGCCGCGTTCGGCAAGGGAATCCGCGAGCGGGCGCAGGCAGTTCTGGAATTTGGGTTTGAGTGCGTAGAGGCTCATCGTTTTATTCGCACGGCTTGCGGGACGTCTTCGCCGGTCATGCCCCGGACGGCTGAGACGTCGCATCAATGGACGGTCGTAATCGTCGCCGAGCGGCCATCGTGCGTCAAGCATGCCGAAAGGTGTCACGCGACGCCCGACGCCGCGGGCCGCGGCGCGGCATTCTGGTGTTTTTCGCGGAAACTCGCGATAATCCGCTGGCCCGAATGCCGCGCCACCTCGTGCCCGCCGCATTCGCGCACCTGTCCAATAGCGGTCATTCACGCCGTTCATCGCGGCCTCCGCCGATCATCGCGGACCCGCGACAGGCATTCACAAATTTGAAAATAGTCAAATATGGGCCGTCCGGCGCGCCACGCAGCACGCCGGCATTCCGGGAACCTGCCCGCCGCAGCGATGCGGCGCGGCAGGCATGCGAACAGGAGGCGCGTCGCCGATGAACATCCTGCATGCGTGGCAACGCGATTTCCTGCTGTCGATCGTGCGCCTCGTCGCCGGCGCGTATCCGGTCTGGCATCAGGCGCCGCCCTCGCCGACGCAGAAAATCTACTTCTCGAACCACACGAGCCACATCGACACGCTCGCGATCCTCGCCGCGCTGCCGCGCGACGTGCGCGCGGTCGTGCGGCCGGTCGCCGCGCGCGACTACTGGGACAGCAGCGACCTGAAGCGCCACATCGCGCAGAAGCTGCTGAACGTCGTGCTGATCGACCGCCACCGCGAAACCGGCGGCGATCCGCTCGACCCCGTACGCGACGCGCTCGCGCAGGGCCATTCGATCATCATCTTCCCCGAAGGCACGCGCAGCGCCGAAGCGCTGCCGCAGCCGTTCAAGAGCGGGCTGTTCCATCTCGCGAGCGAGTTCCCGAACGTCGCGCTTGCGCCGGTCTACCTGGAGAACCTGCAGCGGATCATGCCGAAAGGCGCGATCTGGCCGGTGCCGCTGATCTGCAAGGTGCACTTCGGCGCGAACGAGGCGCTTGCCGACCAGGAAGACAAGGCGTCGTTCCTCGCCCGCATGCGCGACGCGATCGTCGCGCTCGCGCCGCACCGGCCCGCGGGCTGAACGCGGCGCCACCCTCCTCATCCGGACATCGACATGCGAACTCTTTTCTGGGAACTGGTCGCGGGCGTCACGGCCCTCCTGGCCGTCGCGACCGTGATCGGCGCGATCCTCGGCGCGCGCAGCGGCGGCGCGAGCGCGACCATCGTCAACCTGAACCAGCGCATCCGCGCGTGGTGGGCGATGATCGCGGTGATGGTGATCGCGATCGGCCTCGGCAACAACGTCACCTACCTCGTGTTCGCGCTGCTGTCGTACCTGACGCTGCGCGAATTCATCACGCTCACGCCGACCACCGCGAGCGACCACACGACGCTGTTCATCGCGTTCTTCGTCGCGATTCCGGTGCAGTACCTGCTGCTCGCGATCGACTGGTACGGGATGTATTCGATCTTCGTGCCCGTGCACCTGTTCTTCGCGATGTCGCTCGTGTCCGCGCTCACGCAGGACACGCGCGAGTTCCTGAGCCGCAACGCGAAGATCAACTGGGCGCTGATGGTCTGCGTGTACGGGCTGAGCCATGCGCCCGCGGTGCTGATCCTCGACATTCCGCGCTACGCCGGCCAGAACGCGCTGCTGCTGTTCTTCTTCCTCGTCGTCGTGCAGATCAGCGACGTGCTGCAGTACGTGGTCGGCAAGCTGTTCGGACGCCGCAAGATCGCGCCGCGCCTGTCGCCGTCGAAGACGGTCGAGGGCTTCGTCGGCGGCGGCCTGCTCGCGACGCTGTGCGGCGCGTCGCTGTATCGCGTGACGCCGTTCAGCTTCGGCGCGGCATTCGGCATCTCGCTCGCGATCGTGATCGCGGGCTTCGTCGGCGGGCTCGTGCTGTCGGCCGTCAAGCGCTCGCTCGGCACGAAGGACTGGGGCTCGATGATCGCCGGCCACGGCGGGATGCTCGACCGCGTCGACTCGATCTGCTTCGCTGCGCCGGTGTTCTTCCACCTCGTCCGGTATCTGTACGTGTGACGCGCGGGCGCACGACGTGCCGCCTCGCGTGATGCGCGCCCCCGGCTCAATACCCTTCCTGCAGCGCCTTCGGCACGACGTAGCGGCCGCGCGCCGCGTCGAACTTCACCGTGTAGCGCGCATGGATCTCGCGGCTGCCGCGCCGGCCCGTCTCGATGACCGTCAACGGATAGACGTCGTCCGTGGCCGTCGTGTCGGGCGCGATCGCGAACGTGCGGCGCTCGCAGTGCGACTTCGCGTTGGCGCAATCGAGCGAGCCACCGTTGTCGAGCGCTTCGTTGATGCGCGGCGCGGCTTCGACGAGCGCGTTGCGGTACGGCAGCCGGATCGACTGGCTCGTCTGCGTATAGCCCTGCAACGTGGTGCCGTCGCCGATCACGAAACCGAACAGATGCGGGCCGAGCCGCTCGATGCGCACCGTGCCCGGCGTGCCGTCCGAGCCCATGCCCGGCATCCCGTTGGCGACGGCCGCGTCGGTCTCGCCGCACATCGCGAGCAGCATGCGTGGACCGTCGGCCGTCGCGACCCGCAACGTTCCGCGTGCCGAATAGATCGAGTCGCCGGCAGCCGGCTGCCAGCCTTTGCGGTCGGCGCGCCACGCGCCGTAGGTGTCGCGGATGAACGCGTGCAGCCCGCGCTCGAGCGCAGCCGGCGCGTCCGCGTATGCGTATGCGGGTGCAACCGCGCAGAGGGCAGACAGGAGTGCCAAGGCTGCTGCGAACAGCTGCAGGCGCGACTTTGGAGACGGGACGGTCATGATGGTGTTCTCGGAGCGGGTTGCGAGCTGTTGCGGGCGATCGGTGCCGATGCGGCGCGCACCGGCCGGCGCGAATGCGGCGTGCAAATAACACATCCCGTACGCTTTCCGGCATTCGATTCATTAAATAATTAATTGACGAATCGGCGACAAACGCGTTTCGGTGTGAAATTCGCGTGGAATTATCGCAAATCCGGCAACGCAAACCTTATATGCGCGCCTATTTCACCGAGATTGACTCACGTTTATCAATAATCTGAATCTCTCAATGCACCTTGCCGCAGAATGCACATGTCGGCTTTAGGTCACATCGGAGTATTTCGTTTTTGCCGATGCGCGATGCGCTCGGTAGTCTCCTGCCATTCCGCTTTTCGTGAAAAAACCAATACGCAAGGAGATGAGATGAAACGCACGGCCCTTTCGCTGATGTCGCTCGCGTCGTTCGCGGCGATTCCCGCCGCGCACGCGCAATCGAGCGTGACGCTGTACGGTGTGATCGATACGTCGGTCACCTACGTGAATCACGCGCAGGGCAAGGACAACGCGTGGATGCTCGGCAACAGCAGCGCGGGCAATCTCGCCGGCAGCCGCTGGGGCGTGAAGGGCATCGAGGATCTCGGCGGCGGCCTCTCCGCGCTGTTCCAGCTCGAGAACGGCTTCGATCCGAGCAACGGCCGGCTCGGCCAGGGCAACCGGCTGTTCGGCCGCCAGGCGTTCGTCGGGCTGACCAGCGACCAATACGGCACGCTCACGTTCGGCCGCCAGTACGATCCGGTCGTCGATCTCGTGCAGGGCCTGACCGAGGACGGCTACTTCGGCGGCGTGTTCTCGACGCCGGGCGACCTCGACAACTACGACAACAGCTTCCGCGTCGACAACGCGGTGAAATACACGTCGGCCGTCTATTCGGGCCTGCAGTTCGCGGCGATGTACTCGTTCGGCGGGATCGCCGGCAGCACCGGCGCGCAACAGTCGTACTCGGCGGCGGTCACCTACGGCAACGGACCGTTCAGCGTCGCGGGCGGCTACTTCCATGCGACCAACAGCGCGGCGTCGAACGGGCTGCGCAACGGCTGGACCAGCTCGTCCGACGGCACCTTCGACGGCCCGGTCAACAGCGGCTACGCGAGCGCGCATTCGATCGGCATCGCACGCATCGCGGGCCAGTACGTCGCGGGCCCGTTCACCTTCGGCGTCGGCTACAGCAACGCGCAATACCGCCGCGATGCGAGCTCGGTGTTCGGCTCGAACGAGCACTACAACACCGGTCAGGGCTTCGTGAACTATCAGGCGACCAATGCGCTGCTCGTCGGCCTCGGCTACAGCTATACGCGTTCGGGCGGCGATACGTCGGCCACCTATCACCAGGTGTCGGTCGGCGCGGATTACAACCTGTCGAAACGCACCGACGTCTACCTGACCGCCGCCTACCAGCACGCGAGCGGCCAGACCGGCGACGGCAACGGCGAATCGATGGCCGCGCAGGCATCGATCGGTTCGTACGGCTACGCAGGCACCAGTTCGCAGACGATCGTCAATCTCGGGCTGCGCCATCGCTTCTGAGGGGCACGACGGGCCGCGCGCCGCCGCCATTTACCAAGGCCCATTGGCCGCAGCCTTGGGCTGCCGTCTTTCATGGCCGCATTTTGTGGTGAATTGACGCGCCGCGTCATCTCCGTGCGCGGCAGCAACGGCTCGTCGGCATAGATGCGCCAGATCGTCTTTTTTACCGATTTCAGCGGGGCGGAATTCACGAAAACGCGGGGAAATTCGGGCCAAAATGCCCGCACAATTGCAAAGGAAAGTTTGACGCGAACCATTTGACCGAATGCTATGGCACACTTCGCGTTTGCGTGATTTCCTTGCACCGGGCGCCCGGAATGTGCCCCAACCTGCCATGCCGCGTCAGACCAACCGTTCGATCAGCCACGCCATGCCGACGCTCGCCGCGGCGCTCGCCCTGTCGTGCGCGCTGCCCACGCTTGCGCACGCGGACTGTCTCGACGACGCCGCCGCGTTCCATCATGTCAACGTCAGCCTGATGCGCGGCATCGCAATGGTCGAGTCCGGCATGAAGACGAACGCCGTGAACACCAACACCAACGGCACGACCGACATCGGGCTCATGCAGATCAACAGCTCGTGGCTGCCGACGCTCTCGCGCGAGGGCATCAGCGAGCAGAGCCTGTACGACCCGTGCACCAACGCGTTCGTCGGCGCGTGGATCCTGTCGCAGAACATCCGTCAGCTCGGGCCGACCTGGAACGCCATCGGTGCGTACAACTCGGCGTCGCCCGACAAGCGCCTTGCGTATGCGCGCAAGGTCTATGATGCGATCCAAACCATTCCGGATACGCCGGACTCTCCCATGCCCATCCTTCCGCCGTCCTATACGCCGCCGCAGTCGTACAACCCGTTCGCGAGCCTGAGCGTGTCGGCGCCGCCGGTCGCGCGCACGCGCACGCTCGCGCCGGCCGCTCCGCCTGCTTCGCAGGGCGGCCCCGCCGGGCCGGCCGGCGCGTACAATTTCGGCTGGACGGTGACCGGCGCGGATCAGGCGAAGCCGATCCAGGTGTTCGACGACGGCGCGAAGGTCTATGTGCAGTTCAGCGACATGAAGCGCGTGCCGGCGATCTTCACGGAGACTTCGTCGGGGCGCGTCCTGATGTCGTGGGAACTGCAGTTTCCGTATGCCGTCGTGACGCGTTCCGCGCAAACGTTGATCTTCCAGCTCGGGCCGTTCGAGGCGCGCGCGCAACGTGGCGGCGGCGCGACGACTGCGCAGGCAAGCGCGGCAACGACGCGCCCGGGCGCGGCGCCGGCAACGAAACAGCCGGCAAAGGCGCCGACCGCGCGGACGGCTTCCACCGACGCGCTGTGGTATCTGAACACGCCGGGCACGTCGGGTTCGGCATCGACCGGCAGCAGCGCGAACAATCCCGCGGTGTCGACCGCGTCGAACACACCCGCGACGTGGCCGACTGCCGTCACGTCGAACACGCCGCCGGCCGCCGCGCCGCAAGCCCCGGCTGCGGCTACGCAGGATTCGCGCGCGAGCGCCGACGCGCTCTGGTACATCTCGAAGTAGCGCAGCGGGCCGGCGCGCTACGGCTGCGCCGCGCACGCGCCGTCCGTCATCCACGCCGGACCCAGATCACCTTCCCGTCGCGCACGCCAAGATCGCGCCGCACCGCGCGGTAATCCATCGTGCCCGGCAGAGAGCGGCCGTCGCGTTCGAGCACGCGCCACAGGCAGCCGTCGAGCAGCGCGGCCGCATCGACTTCGGTCTTGCCGATCAGCGCGTCGTCGGGCATCGCGTCAGCTTTGCATGCGTTCGCGGCGCCCGATGGCACGGCGATCGGCACCGCGCCGCCGGCGGTGGCGTTGCGATGCTGTGTGGCCGTATCCGCGCAGCCGGCAATGGTTGCACTCGCAACGAGCGCGGCCAGCATCGTGATCGTCTTATTCATCCGCTTCTCCTTGTTGCGGCCGGCCAGTGTGCCGGCTTCGCGCCGATGTTACCGCAGGCAAATCGTGCAGTGCAGGCGTCGCTTGCGGTTCGGTCAGAACCGGTAGGTCGCGCCGGCCATCCCGTAGTAGTTGCTGCGCGTCTGCACGATGGGGCTGTCGCCGTAGCGGCCCAGCAGGCGCGTGAAGCCGCCCGTCGCGCGCACTGCCCAATGCCGCGACAGGTCCCAGTTCCACGTGAGCGACAGCGTCGCGCTGTCCACGCCGCCGCTCGTCGAATACGGGCCGAACCCGCTCGCCCGCGACTGCGCATCGGTCACACCGTAGAAGGTCTGCATATAGCGCCCCGTGCCGGCATGCACGCTGGCCGTCGCGACCAGCGCGTGCCGTCCGCGCTCGAACACCGGCACCGCGAGATCGACCTGCCCGGACACGCCGCGCGACCCATGCGTGACCGGCGCATCGATCGCAAGGCTCAGCTCGCCGCCGTCCGGCAGCTTCACGCCTGCGTGCATCGCGAACAGCACCGAGCCCGGCACCCTGCCCATTCCCTTCAGATGATCGGAGCCCGCACGACCGAAGCGATCGTCGTCGGTGCGACCCGCGTCGTAGCCCAGCGCGGCCGACACGAACGCGCCGTTCGGCAGCGCGAGGCGATAGCCGGCGCCGGCGCTGCTGTCGACGAAGAAGCCGTTGTCGAACGTCGCGGAAAACGACGGCGCGACGACACCCCGATACTGGCTGCTGCCCTGGTAGCGCGGCGCGAAGCCGCCGCCGAGCGAGATCGTGTATTCGTTCTCCGCATGAGCAGCGGCGGCAAGGGTCAGGCCGGCAAGCGGCATGCAATAGCGCAACGAACGAATGGAGGGACGCACGATATCGGAACGAGAGTGACGGAGCCCGAAGTCTAGGAGCGCCCGCGCGGCACGACTGTCCGCAATCTGCGGAAAATGTGTGCTCAATTGTGTTCGAGTGTTCCCGATTGTCGTGAGGCCTCGCGGGCCGCTACAACGCCGGATAGAATTCGCGTGCCGCGCCACGCCCGCATTGGCCTGAAAGAGAAGGCGCGCATTCCGAGGAGACCATGAACGAAGACCCGCTCAAATACCGTGTCCTGCTGATCGAGGACGACGACCGCCTTGCGCAGCTGGTTCGCGAATATCTCGACGGCTACGAGTTCGCGGTGACGGTCGTGCGGCGCGGCGATCTCGCCATTGCGGCGGTGCGCGAGCACCAGCCGTCGCTCGTGATACTCGACCTGATGCTGCCGAATCTCGACGGCATGGAAGTCTGCCGCCGGATTCGCGCATTCTCGAACGTGCCGGTGCTGATCATGACCGCGCGCGCCGACGTGTACGACCAGGTCGCCGGCCTCGAGACGGGCGCCGACGACTACGTGACGAAGCCGATCGAGCCGCGCGTGCTCGTCGCCCGCGCCCGCGCGCTGCTGCGGCGCGCGCAGCCTGCGGAACCGCGGACCGATGACGCTGCGCCCGTGCAGGCGCTGCAGTTCGGCGAGCTGACGATCTCGCCGCCGAACCGCACGGTCACGTGGCGCGGCGAGCCGGTCGACCTGAAGACCGCCGAGTTCAACCTGCTGCTGATCCTCGCGCGCGCCGCCGGCACCGTGCTGAGCCGCGACGACATCCTGAAGCAATTGCGCGGCATCGAGTTCGACGGGCTCGACCGCTCGGTCGATTCCGGCATCTCGCGGCTGCGCCGCCGCTTCGAGGACGCGTCGTCGGAGCCGCACAAGATCAAGACGATCTGGGGCCGCGGCTATCTGTTCAGCCCTTCCGCGTGGGATGCGTGAATGCTGCGCTCCCTGATCAGGCTTTATCTGATCGTGATCGTCAGCTGTGCCGCGGCGGTCGTATTCGTTCAATGGTCGTTCGACCGGATCTTCTACGAGCGCGGCGCGCAGGCGACACGCGATTCGCTGACCACCTACGCGTTCGTGCTGAACGATTACCTCGAACGCCATCCGGGTGCGAAGCGTACGCTCGCGCTCAGCGAACTCGGCCAGCACGGCAACGAGCGATTCGGTTTCATGTCGATGGCCGACGCCCGCGCGCAATTGTCCGACGCGCCGCTGCGCGATCTGGACGCCGGCCGGATTGCGATCAGCTACGACCGCAGGAACTACTACATGCCGCTCGCCGATGGTTCGGTGCTGCATGCTCGTCCGATTCAGCCGGCCATGCTCGACGTCAAGATTTATGCGAACGGGATGATCGCGCTCGCCGCACTGTTCGCCG
The DNA here is from genome assembly GCF_001718695.1 of Burkholderia ubonensis. Classification (NCBI taxonomy): domain Bacteria; kingdom Pseudomonadati; phylum Pseudomonadota; class Betaproteobacteria; order Burkholderiales; family Burkholderiaceae; genus Burkholderia; species Burkholderia ubonensis. The sequence continues at coordinate 1,156,249 of NZ_CP013420.1, forward strand.
TTGCGCTGTGGACGTCACATCACTGGCGCGACCTGCGCAAGCTGCAGACTGCCGCACACGCGTTCGGCGCGGGCGAGCTGTCGACGCGCGTGCGATTGTCCGCACGGTCGAACGTCTACGAGCTGTCGCAGCAGTTCAACGACATGGCGCAGCGGATCGAAGCATCGATCCAGCAGCAGCGCGAGATGATGCACGGCATCTCGCATGAATTGAAGACGCCGCTCGCGCGGCTCGAATTCGGGCTCGCGTTGCTCGCGGACGCCGACGACAGCAGCCGGATGCAGACACGTTGCGACGCGCTGCGACGCGACGTGCGGGAACTCGACGAGCTCGTCACCGAGCTGCTGACGATCGGCCGGCTCGAGCAGGGACGAAGCGAACTCGCGCCGATGCAGGTCGCCGTGGCCGACCTGATCGACAGCATCGCCGGCAGCATCGCGAACGACGTCGCCGACCGCGGGCTCGCGCTCGACGTGTCGACCACGGGGGCGCCCGCCTCGCACGTATGCGACCCGAAGCTCGTCGCGCGGGCGCTGTTGAACCTGATCCGCAACGGCGCGCGCTACGCGTCGCGTACGGTGCTGCTGTCGGCGGCGAGCGATGCGTCGGGCGCGTTGGTGCTGACCGTCGACGACGACGGCCCGGGGATTCCGGCGGCCGACCGCGCGCGCGTGTTCGAGCCGTTTCAGCGGCTCGATTCGAGCCGCGACCGCCAGACGGGCGGGTTCGGTCTCGGGCTGGCGATCGTGCGGCGCGTCGCGCTCGTGCACGGCGGCGACGTGCGGCTGGAGGATTCGCCGCTCGGCGGCGCGCGGTTCGTGATTTCGTTGCCGGGGTGAGGTGGATGAGGTTTCTAAGCGGACGTTGGTGCACGGAATTTCCGAAGGGTCCGGGTGACGGGCCGTCAGCGAACCCATGCCGCCTCTCGCCGACAGCCCCATGTCCAACCGAACGGAAAGCGATTGCGTGATTCGCGACAGGGTATGTCTCAAGCACGTTGCACACTGTCCATCAGAATCAGGAACAGGAACAGGAACAGGAGATGCACACGTGAATACCCGCATGACGAAACCGGCGAGCCACGAGCGCGCCTACCTGGCACGATCATCTCGTTGCCTCCGCAACGATTCCGCAACGCTGCGTATCGCATTGCGCCCGTGGGGATTCGATGCCTGCGTCGTCCAGTCGTGGATCAACGCACTGCCTACACTGGATCGGGCTATCGCGTGGGAGCTCGCGACCGATCGACGGGCGCCCGGCGCGGATATCGTGGTCCACGTCGTCAGGCCGGCGCCGGCAGCGCGCGGGCAGTTCTGCTGGAACGGCATCGGTGCAAACTATGCGCTCAGGCAATCGCTTGCGGCCTGCGGCACGGAGCTCGCTCTTCTGATCGGCGCTTCGGAGCAGATGCCGGCCGAGCGCGTCGGTCACTGGGTCGCCGCCGGGGCATTGCCGCCGGCCGCGGCACTTGCAAGGCTCGGCCGGTTGATCGCGGCCTGTGCCGCGCCGCAGCGGCAGACGCAGCCGCCGGTGCGACGCGCGCTGATGCGCCTGATCTCGCATGATCTCGACATGGCATGAACGGCCTCGCGCGGCGGTCGCGGACGGAACGCCGCACCGCCGCCCGATTGCTTTTACTCCTGCGGCGAATGCCTGCGCACGTCAGGCGGTCATTCCGGACGCCCCGCTTCATCGGCGCGGCTTGCACCCGCCGGCTTGCCGTACATGCGTGCAAGCTCATTCGCCTCTCGCACGAACTCGGCACGCAAGCCGGCGGGCGCAAGCACCTCGACGTTCGGCCCGAACGAGCGCAACCACCACCGCAAGCGCTGACTCAATAGCACGGTGCCCTTGACGAAAAGTGCGTCGCCGTCGCGGGTATGTGCCTGATCCTTCGACATCGGCGCTTCGAGCAGATGCTCGCCGGCACCGTTGAGGAACTTGAGCTTGAGCATCACCTCCTTCTCGACCATGAAGTCGAAGCGACGCTGTTGCTTCACATAGGCATCGAGCGAAAAGGTCGGCGGATAGTCAAACGTTTCGAGCAGCGCGCTGGCACGCGTGAAACGGTCCATGCGGTACATCGTCGGTTCGGTCTTGCCCGGCGTACCGCCGACCAGGTAGACGAGCCCGCCAACCTCCACGAACCCGAGCGGCAGAATGATCCTGGCCCGGTCGTTGTCGGTGTTGTGACGCGGGCGATAGACGATTTCGAGCTTGCGCTCTTCAAAGAGTGCGCGTGACACGATGCCGAACAGTTCCCGGTCGATTACCGGGTAATGCAGCGAGAAGCCGCCGCTTTCGACCGCGACCTTGCTCGCCCAGCGCGAATAGCGCCGCTCGGTTTCATTGCTCGTCCGCTGCAGCCGTGCCTCCGCGACGTCGAACATCGACGACAGTGATTCGGCCACCAGTTCCGGAATCTGGCGCGACGAAAAGCGCCGCAACGTCTGCAGCGCGAGCGCCTCGTCGAACGTCATCATCGAGCCAGCCTTGGCGGCCATGCCGCTCGCACCCGCCTTCTTGCGCCACACCAGCGCGGTGCCTCGTTCGAGCACCTCGACGAGCCCGTCGCGCTCGAGCTTCGCGAGGCGCCGGTTGATCGTCCTGACGGTTGGCGTGTCGAGCGCGGTCCGCGACAGCCAGCGGTGGATATCGGGGGTGCTGATGTAGTCGTCGTGCGTTGCCGCGTCGGGAAGCGCGCGCATGATTTCGCGATCGAGATCGGACATGATGGGTAAGCGTTGCTCGCAAAGAGTCGATCACGGTATATCGACCGGCGATGGCCATTCTTGAGCGCCTCGCCTCCACGCTTCGCGCGAAGCAAGCCCTTCAGGTGACACAGCACGTGCTCGAGCGGACCCATCGGGCGCAGACTCAGGCCGGTGCCAGCGCATGCCGAATCGGATATTCACGCAGACGAACTCGTGCCGGACGCGAGTGTGCCGTGCGGTTCGGACAATTGGTGTCCCGATGACGGATTCACTTCCGCGGCGGCGTGAACATCGATGTGCATGCAACGATCGTCACGACCGCGCCGGGGATGCATGACCTCATGCGGCATCAAGACACCGTATGTCCGAACGGGCGTCGACAATACCCGTTCGACAACCACAGGACGATATTCTCGATGCCATTCTCTTCGGACATGCGGCGCTCGACGTTTCAGGCCGAGAACCGCCTCGCGAAAGACGATTCCGATAACAAAGTACAGGTTCGCGTCGATGCAGCGCGCGGCCAGCCGCTGATTGACGACCTCGACTTCAATGACGGGGCAATCAACCACGCCGCCATGAAAATTCCGCTGAACGAGCGGCCCATGTCCGAGAAAATGCAGCATGTGGCCAAGTGGATCGCGTGCAACTTCGACAAGCCCGTCAAGGTTCGACAGGCCGCCGATCTCGTCGCGATGAGCGAGCGCACCCTGCTGCGTCACTTTACGAGCGAGATCGGCATGGCACCCAGCGCCTATTTGATGCGTGTCAGGCTGGCACGCGCGTGTGCGATGCTCGCCTTCACCGCGCTCCCAGCAGACTCGATCGCTCGACGTTGCGGGCTCGGCAGCGGCGAGCATCTCGCGCGCCTGTTTCGCCAGCACTTCGACAAGACCCCGATCGAATATCGGCGAGCACATGCGCATGCGCGTCCGGACATGCGTGCAGTGGAGCGCGATGGCGCGGGGGACGCGCCGAGCTTTTTTCGGTCCGTGCCGTGACCGTCAAGTCGTGCCATGTACCCAGCCGGTACAGCGCATCGGGAGAGATGCTCGAGCGATCTGGTGGCAGCGGCCTTCGCGCGTTCAAACTGGCCCGGCCGGAGCTTCATCGACAATCGCAAGCCGTTTAGCGCATGGCGTCGCTCAAACTCAATCGGCGACAGGCCGAACCATCTCACGTTTCGTGGAGGTCCCAACTCTTTCGAGAAATGGTATGGACACCTCCCTCCCGTATCGTGAGGCGCAGGCAAAAGCGGTCGCCTGGGTGATTCTTGGCTTTGCTTCGCCGAAGTAGCAACGCGGCTATCTCGAATTGACCAAATCCGGTTACACCATGGTTACATGGTCTACGGCTCGACGGCATTGACTCAAGGGGGATTTTCGCCAGTGCTTGATTTGACTGGCCCGCCCTACACGATTCGAACGTGTGACCTACGGCTTAGAAGGCCGCAGTCTATCGGCCGGATCGAGATTGATCGACATCCCGATACACCCATATCAACTTGAAATTAAACGATATTTTTGTCAATCATAGCACTTCGATGTTGACTCGAATTGACTGACATCCGTAGAATTCCCCTACATGGTGCCTACACGGCGCTACGCTACAAACGGGGACTACAGGTGATCAAGGAAAATTTCACGACCGAACGTGTGGCGGGTTACGAGTGCGTACCCGGACGACAACAGACGATCTACTGGGACAAGAAGCAGCAAGGACTCGGTCTTCGCGTGACGGCTTCGGGCGTGAAGTCCTATGTATTCGAGGGCCGCTTGTTTGGCAAGACCGTTCGCATCACCATTGGCTCGCCGAACGCGTGGCTGCTGGAGCGACACGCCACGACCGACGCAGCAACGGGAAAAACGATCGAGCGCCTCGGAGCGAGACAGGAAGCGGCCCGACTCAAAGCGCTGATGGATCGCGGCATTGATCCCCGTGAAGAAAGAGCAGAACAGCGCGCTCAGCATGAAGCCCGCAAACTCGAATCCCTCAGGCAAAACGCGACTGTATCGGAAGCATGGTCCGCCTATCTGAACGCACACCGCGGCAAATGGAGCGATCGACACTACTACGATCACGAGAAGCTCGCACAAGCGGGCGGCCTTCCTTGGAAGCGTGGACGTGGGACTACGATTCCTGGGCCGCTGGCGACACTAATGCCGCTGAAGCTGACAGATCTCAACGCCGAGCGAGTGGCTACCTGGCTTGAAGCCGAAGCAGAAAAGCGGCCTACGAACGCTGAGCAGAGTTACCGCAAACTGCGCGCATTCATTCGGTGGTGCAACGACAAGCCGGAATACTCAGGATCTATTGCTCCAACTGCGTATGCCGCTCGGGCCGTGCGCGCAGCAGTACCGCGCACCAAGGCAAAAAGTGACTGCCTACAGCGAGAGCAGCTGCTTGCGTGGTTCACGGCCGTGCGTCAGATAGGCAATCCGGTTATCAGCGCATACTTGCAGGGGCTCCTCCTTACTGGTGCTCGCCGTGAAGAGCTCGCCGCATTGCGCTGGAAGGACGTGGACTTCCGCTGGCGCAGCCTGACCATGAACGACAAGATCGAGGGGACCGGCGGCCGCACTATCCCACTTACACCGTACCTAGCGAGCCTCCTGACGAATCTCAAGCAGATGAACGAGATACCGCCGAACAGACGGCAGTTGGCCAGCCTCGCCGAAAAGGGAAAATCTTGGTCGCCCTCTGAATGGGTGTTCACCAGCAACAGATCGGAGGACGGAAAGCTCGCCGAGCCCAGAAAGGCCCACAACGGCGCACTCGAGGCCGCCGTTCTGCCTCCCCTGACATTACACGGACTGCGACGATCGTTCGGTACGCTTTCGGAATGGGTTGAAGTCCCTGTTGGCGTCGTCGCGCAGATCCAAGGGCACAAACCGTCCGCGTTGGCCGAGAAACACTATCGACGTCGGCCGCTCGATCTTCTGCGCATGTGGCACGACAAAATTGAATCGTGGATGCTAGAGCAAGCGAAGATCAGGTTCGAGCCATCCAAGACGTGAGATGAAGTATGCTATCCCCGAAAGTAAAGCAAATTGGCAGCCTAGACAACTCCATCGAGAATCGGGGTAGCAATGGAAATGATTCCAGTAAGGTCCAGCGCTATTCGCGCAGTGGGCTACGACCCAAGCACCATGCGGCTGAGGATTCTTTTCATGCAAGGACATAGCTACGACTTCTGTCGCGTTCCCGCCAACGTCCACGGGGGATTAATGAGCGCGCCTTCTATGGGTAGCTATTACAACAACTTCATCAAGGATCGGTATCGCTGCTAGCTATAGAGCTACCTGAGGCTCTCGACGTCAGAATCGCTTGGACGCACTCGAGATAGCGCGATACTCTTCAAGCCAGCTGTTGACTAGACGTCGCGCACTGACAGCGCATTCGAGGCACAAACGCCCCTCCGCAATTGAGCAAGTGACCTGCCCTCCCCTGCAAACAGAGCGAGCCGGAGTCTAGTAAAGTTCGTTTTCTGAACGGTCCCGGTTTTCAGTGCCAAAGGCAATGTTAGTCTTCGGCGTTCTGTTGGTCCGTCAGTTGGGCCTGCGTAAGCACCCGATCGAGACCGTCTTGCCCAGTTCAATATCGATTGGCAAGCCCGAGAGCGCTATGGCGCTCAGTTTCGTGTGCGCTTTAGCGCTGACGCTACCTCCTCCCGCACCTCCGACACAGAATCCCCGGATGCTCGTTCCAAAGCCGGGATTGCCGCCGGGTCCCGCAGTCGCCCCAACTCGAATGCAGCCCAGTACCGAGTGCCGGGCCGTGGCGACACAAGTGCAGCAACACACGGGGACGTGAGTGCCGGCCAGTCTGGCTGACGATTGCCTCGAGCGCATGGCACAGGTTTCGCATAACCTCGCCAGGGTCGCCCAAACAAGCCCGATCAAGAATCAGCGGAACGGCGGCCCGCAGCTTCCGTTCCGCTGCCACGCTCCACAATGCCGCGTACGGGTAAGCGACCTGGTGCCAATACTCTTTGTCATTCCAACATGGGCCGGCCTCATCGGCCAGTGGTGGAACGGCGACCAGTTTGTCCAGCACTTCGGCGTCCGACAACTTGGCGAGTGTGGCCGCTAGGTCGTCGATGATCTGATAGGGCATCGTCATATTTAGAGGTATGCATTCAGCGGTTAGCGCACGGCCGCAATTTTCGCGGCCGATGAGACAAACGTAAGCGCGCGATCAATACCGTAGGAAATAGCGTTGATTGCGCAAATGGTTGACGGTGTGGGAAGGGGCTCGTGACGGTAAAATCAACATCAACGACGCGATGTGCCACGACTTTACCGAACCGGCCGCGGTCGTACCGGCTGGTCAGTGCACCACTGGAATTTTTCGTCTCCTTCTGACGTTGTTCTGCGGACCTGTCGACTACATCGAGATAAACTTGCCGGCACCTTACTTCGTTTCGGATACCAAGGTGCTGGTAAATCGGCCCGTTTTGACAGTTCCCGGCGTATCGGCTTGCATTATTGTATCGATGCTTGCCGCGTGCGTGCCCTCCCACCGAGATCAAGTTCGCGAGTTCGCATCAATCATCAAGCGAGAACTTGCTGGCGATAGCGGGCGCCTTTGTGCGATGGTCGACGAGCTTCCGTACCCCGATAGCCCATACCCGGCCGAAAATTACGCGGAGCTTCATGCAATGGCGCGAGCGGGGATCGTCGAATCCTACAATGGTCCGGATCCTGTCGAGAGAGGTACAGTGTCCCCATCAGGCAATTCATTCAAGCTCTGGCGGCTGACCCATGAAAACGATCCGTCATTCGTTCCATTTCGTTCGTCTTCGCCGCGAACCATCCACGGCTGCTACCAATACGGGCGACTTCGGCTCATTCAGGTCCAAGGTTCGAGTGAGTTTACTTCGCCCACCAATGAGAAGGTTACGAGAGTTTTCTTTACCTATCGGATCGACAATCTCGCAAAATGGGCACAGGATCCAGAACTCCGCCAAGCCGCTGAAGACAGCACATATTCAGGAGGCCATATTTGGCCTGTCGTTGCGGGACAAAACAAGGAGTTGCGTTCAATTGAACTTGTGGCAACCGCAAAGGGATGGAAGGTACGCCCCATGATGTATGCACCACACGTAGTTCCGCTTCCATCCGCTATTCGTTGATGGCCACATTGGCGGATGCTAGCGGATGGGCTCGACGTGGGCAGTAGACGGCAGTGACGACGCCACGTTCCACGGCAGCAGTTCGCAGATGCGGTTGATCGGATGGTCGGCAATGCGCTCGAGCACGTAAGCGAGATACGCCTCCGGATCGAGGCCGTTCAAGCGTGCCGTGCCGATCAGGCTATACATCGCAGCCGCGCGTTCGCCGCCAGTGTCGGCGCCGGCGAACAAGTAGTTGCGCCTCCCGATCGCGACACCACGCAGCGCTCGCTCAGCAATCAGGTTGTCAATCTCTGCACGCCCGTCGCTGCAGTAGTAGATCAGCGACGGCCAGCGGGTCAGCGCGTACCGTATCGCCTTGGTCGTGTCCGATTTCGCGGATAGCAACATACGCCGGATCAGTTAGCTCTTGCTTACGCTCTACGATGCAGCTGGAGCAGCCCCACTGTCAGTAGACGACAGCCACGTCCGACTATGGCGTAAACAACTGCCACACCGGAATTTGTATTGGCGATCCCCGTTCGTCGCCAACGGGCGATTCGTCGGTCCCAGTAGCAGGATCGGTCCGGTGTGCCGGCATTTCTCGCACATTCGCACGATAGGTTTCCGCCCAATGCCCAGCCGTACCCGTGCTTCCATACGACCAGTCGGATCGAGCACCAGCAACCATTGACGTAACCCATACACCCAACGATTGGCAACAGCCGATTCAACGCCGAGCTCAAGGGCAGCAGCCTTAGCAGTCTCCCGCCATCCCAGCATCCGCGCCAGTTGCAGAGCATGCTTGCGCATGTGCGGGCCATTCAACGGTGTGTTCGATATTCGCGTGAAGTACGACAAACATGCGCGACACCGAAAGCCCGGCAGTCCGTTGGGACGCTGTTGAGGATAGTATTCAGTGTGCTCGCTACTACACCAAGGGCATGGCACTGCGGCTGTACTCTGGCAAAGTACCTCCTCGATCCGCTCGATCAAGAACGTGGATAGCACTGCGTCTTCGACTCTTTCGACGGGGCCGGGAGGCAATCGACGCTCAGGCAGTTCCAGATCCCTCCAGAGAGCCCGATCCTGCGCCTTCACTTCCAGCGCTGCATCACTGACACTAGCCGCGCGCGCCACGACCGGCACCGCCATCTTCGGATGCACCTTCTGACGCGCTCGAATTGCCGTGTCGATCGCGTCATGCGTCACTTCACCCTCGACGCCCTGCCCCTGATCCTGCAATACATCCAGGAGTCGGCTACGTCCGCACTTCGGGCAACGAATCCGTCGCCGCCGCTGAGCATCAAATCCGCCAGCCGAGAACCCGCCCTCAAAGCTGCATCTCGCACAACGTGCTCGTGGTGCGACCCGCACGCCAAGCCGGACACGAGCCTCCCATTGGCCCGATGGATCGAGATCGAGCAAGTAGCGTCGAAACGCCAGCAACCACGACAGTATCGCCTTTTGTGTGCGACCCAACCGTTCGCCCGCCTGCAGCAACGACATCTGCCTCGACAGCAGCGGAATCATCTCCGTGCCCTTTGGCAGATTCTGGAGCCTCGCAAATGGCGTGCCGGTCAAACGGTTGAAACTCTTCTTGCACGTATGGCAAAAATAGGTCGGTAGCTTGCTCTTACCCGACGGCCGCTCGGCCCGAATATGAAGCCCATCACAATGCGGACAACGCGGCACCGGCGTCGGCGAGGGCTGAATCAGGTCGTACCATGCCCGCATTAGGTAATCTGTCAGATCCCGGTCTTCGGTCTGCGCATCATCGACCGGTTCCTTGGCGGTGATCGCACCGACCGTAGCATCAAAGCGTCGTACCGCCGTTGCCTCACAATTGGCGCGGCGCATTCCTGCGAGCGGTGGTTTGTCAGTCTCAGACACGTTCGCCCTTCTTTCTGTTATCTCCCTGCCCAGGAATACTCACGGAGGAATCGGGGCGAGCGCGTGCTCGCCTACCCTCAGCTATCAGCGACATCACAACACCACGACATCGCTAATTCCTTGCGTGTTCAGCAACGTGACCGAGTAGCCAATGGCAACCAATGGTTGTACCGCGTCGCACCCCACGACAACCAACTGAACCGACAACGGACCTGTCTCGCACTTCATCATCCATCACACCATCGACGCGGTAGCAGTCTTCATGTGATGGATATTGCCAGCACGCTCCCCAACCTTCTGCCGCGCTATCTTCGTCCTATGTGGTGGCGGCGCCGCGCGTGATTTCCGAGGCAAGATAGCACCGCCGCCATCATGCGCAAAAGCGGCGATCGGATCTGACGACAACTTCTCCGATGCGCGAGCTTTTTGATCACCAGGACGCTGCGACATCAATTTCGGCTTTACTGGAGGTTTGGTGGATGCCTTCGCGCTCGATTTCTTCTGCTCTGCGTCCAGATTCTTCAACTCGGCAGGACTTACCCACGACTCGCGATACTCAGCAAACGCTGAAGTAGCGGACAGCATCAACAAGCTCCCGATCACCACGCTACGTACTTTCCGATGGCTGGCGCGAACGCCCTGGAATGACACCTGGGACGCTCGTGACAGTTTTCGCAAATAAACACCGTAGCGCTGTCTCATACGCAGGTTACGTACCACTCGAATCTCCGTCATTCATCAATGGCCATGTTGTACTGTTGGACCAAGCGGCACCGTGGACACAGCATGCTTGCTCGCTCTCCGTACAGCATATACGTCCTTTGCCGCTTGAAATGATGGCCGTGAGCACAGACAAATTCATAGTGGGCTGCATATCCCGACCAGGTACTCGCCGTGGTACGCCAACCAAGTGACTCCGCCGCAGCCTTCAACCGTGCCAATTGAGGCGGCACTTGTACCTCGTCATCTTTCTCCGGATTGCATACTTCCTCTTTCACTGTGGCATTCCTCACTGCTGAATCTTCGCGCCCTTCATCAAGCCGCCGACAAAGTCGGCCGTGGCCTTCTCCAGCGCGAGCACCTGCAACTGCTGCTGGATCGTCGGCTTCGCCGCGTCAAAAGACGGCACCTGCGTGGGCCGCTTCGCATCGACCTTGACGATTGCGCGCGGGCCATTCACATCGCTGCCAAGGGCGATCGATTGCGGCGTCACACCACCAGCCGGCAACTGCGTAATGGCCTGCGCAACCGCAAGTGGCAAGCCCTGAGTCTTCCCTTCAGTCACCGGCGTCTTGAAGCTTACCCACGGCAGTTCGCCGCCAGCCGCAGCGGTCGGCGCCTGACTGTACTGCCGCGCCAATGTTTCGAATGACTGGCCCGACTTGAGTTGCGCCAGCACGGTCGTCGCGGTCGCCGCGTCCTTCGTCACAATGATGCGCGGCTTGAACTCATCCTTGCCGAGCGACGCGACGATCTCGTCATAGCGTGACCTGACCTGCGCATCCGTCACCGGCATCGGCTTGATGTTGTCCTTCAAATACAGCTGCACTTCGGCATTGGACTTCGCCGCTTGCGCGGCAGCCTGCACTTCGGGTTTATCGCCATAGTTCGCTTTTTCGGCTGCTTGCTGGATCAGCACGCGTGCAATCAGTTGGTTCTTGATCGCTTGGCGGATCTGCGGCGTATCGGGCTGCTTTGAAGCCTGCAGCACCGCGTTGACTTCGGCATCGGTGATCGGTGTACCGTTGACAGTGGTGTCCGCGTGAGCCGGCGCCGACAATTGCCAGGCCAGTGCCGTAGCGATCAGGACTCGGTTAATCGAGAATTTCATCGTGGCGTTCCTTTGAAGATTGGACGGTTCATCAAGCATTAGCGCTGCTCCAGATGACTCAAGCTAAGAAGCTCAAGCATCCTGAAGAAAAATGGCGTGGCAACTTGATCCGCCACGCAAAAAAGTACCTGGCGAGAGAAAGCCAGATACGACCCAATAAAAGCGCGCGGCACCAAAGAGCGCCACGCAAAGTGCCTAGACCTAGCGGAATAGTCATGACACGAGGAAATTTCAGTACCACCAATTCGCTGTCCCGAGCACCAGCGTGGGCTTGGAGCCAAGGGCTGCGGGCTGCACCAGCGCACGACCCACCAGCAACTCGCCAGACAACAGTTGCTTTCCCCATTGCCATTGAACACGCACACCCGCACCCGCGCCTGCCAACGTTGGGAACCCCGCTACCGCGATCAGGTTAGCTTTGCCTGCGTCAACAAATATGTAAGGCTCGATGCGGCCGTTCTTCCAGGCAGGTGCGTTGAGCCATGCGAGTTCGTTGCGTGAGTAGAAACCACGATCGCCCGCGATTTCGCCGGACCGGAAACCACGGATGGTGTCCATCCCCCCGAGATACAGCTGCTCGGAGCCAAACAGCGCTGCGTTCGTGAACTGGCCGCCCAGCACACCTCGGTAGGCCAGCATTGCTTGCCCAAGCTTCGGCAGCGGCAAAGTGAATGCAGCGGTCGCGTCGATCTTGGTGAACTGGCTATGAGCATCTTCGCGAGCAATGCCATGGATGTCGTGATGGGCGCCCAGCCACGGCAACCCCTGCGACAGTCCGGCGCTGATCGTGAAGTTGCCCTGCGCGTCATTCATCACGAACTTGTGCAGCCAGTTTGCGCCGAGACGGAACACAGCCAGGCGCTGCGGATCGAGATCGATCCCATTGACTTCCCGGTCGGTGCGCCGCCACGACAGAGTGGCGTCGACACTCGTGATGTCGCTGACGCTACGGCTTACGAGATAATTCCAGCCGAAGATGTGCGACAGCGTGCGTCCGTACTCCAGTGCGGTCGTACCGATCACCTGCTGGTATTCGGAGTCGGAGATCGTGTAGCTGAACGTGTGACGGCCAAACGGCACCGCGAACGAGCCCACGATCGCGTTGCTATCGAGACTATCCAGAAAATTGATGCTCAGCGCTTCCTGTAGTCCGAGCACGTTGTCGGCTTCAACGCCTGCGCGATAGCGCGTCGCGCCCGTGGCGGAACTGCCATAGTTGTCGACGCCGAGGTTGTAGTACAGGCGATCGCCTGGCTTGTTTGCAACATCAACGACCGACTCGCCCGCGTTCTGACCGGGGAGGATTTGCACCGTTGCCTGATTGCGGCGCAAGCGGTTGATTTGTGCGACGCCCTGGTCAATGTCAGACAAGCGCAGCGGGCCGCCAGAAGAAGTCGGGAATGCGTTCTCGTAACCAGCGTCAGTAATCCAGCCCCCTCCGGATGAGGCTTCGTTGGGTTTAAGCCGACGGATCGGCTTGCCGTTGATGGTGTATGCCTCGATCAGGCCCATCTGGATCGTGACCTTGAGCAAACCCATACTCAGATTCTGCGGACCGAGCAATGCACGTGTCGTCACGAAACCGCGTTCAACGAACACATCCGTCAGCCGCTTCAGCAGCACGTTGATGCGGTGGGAGCCCAGGTCCTGCCCAATGAATGGTGCCACGACAGCATCCAGGCGCTCGCTCGGCATTCCCCTGGGCGCTTCGAACGGCTGGCCGTTCGGCATCACAAGTACGACTTGCTTCACCGCGAAGGTCGGGCCAGATTCGTTGATGGCGCTGATCGGCGTATTGGATGGGTAGTCGAGCGTCACGTCCGACGCAGGTGGTGCGACCGTAATCGAGGCTGGCGGCTGTTCGAGCTGACGTTGCCGCGCCTGTTCGCGCTGCTGTTCGATGATCAGTTGCGCCGGGTCTTGAACCGGCCGCCCTGCCGGTGCCGGGGATGTCTGCGCAAAGACCGGCGCATGCATTACCGCGACTGCCGGGAGCGCGCCCAGCCACCGTTTGAACGAAACTCGCATCGTCACTCCTGGCCGACGTGGTGATGCGCGCCAGCCGACGCGATGGGCTTCACAGTCAGCGGCCCAGTGATCACCCGTACGATGAAGAGCGTCGCGAGCGATGCCGCAGACATCGAGAACAGTACAGCCATCACATCACGACTCATCATCGCCACCACCACGTCGTCAAGCCGAGATGCTGGTCGATCTGCACCGGCGTACGCGACGGCGCTCGCACGGTCGTAATGCCACCGGCTGCCGTTACGCCCTTCCCGCCGCTGAAGCTCCCGCCGTCGATTACGCCGTCGCCCGTCAGAGTCACACTGCCATTCGCGGTAAAGCCGCCGCCGATGTCCATCGCGATGATCTGTGCCCATGTGCTGCCAAAGAATGCCTTGAGGCCACGATGCTGATTGATTGCCGAATAGCCTGTCACTCCTTGTGCGTAAGTGATCGGCGCGTCGACCTTGATGTCGCCCGTCGCGAACACATTGCCGCCAATGTTGCGAGCGACGGTACCGGCCTTGATATTCATGTTGCCACCGGCTTGGATCGTTCCGCCGTGCGGCGTGACGTTGCTCGACGCATCGGCATGACAGAAAATCCAGCAGCTACGCGTGTAGCTCGCCTGCCCGCTGAATACCGCAGCGTTCGTGAACACGTTCTGCGCCGTGATCGTGACGTCGGAGTCGTTCGATTGGACGATGCCGCCCGAGTTGTTGAAATTGCGTGCGTTGATCGTCACCGGGCCGTGCGTGGCCGCGATGTACGCGAGCTGATTCGGTTGCGCCACGGTGCCATAGTCGACACTGAAGCCGCTATTCGTGTGCGTGAAAAAGAGAAAGCTGCCGCCGCGATTCGAGTATGCAGTGGGCTGGCCACCGTTCGCGCCGTCCGTGTGGTCGATGATGTTCTGCACGTCACCGGCCGCATTCATCTCGATGGCGCCATTCGACAGGAAGCGAGCGTTGTCGTTGATGATGTTGCCGCCGGCAGTCAGCTTGGTATCTCCATGGGCTGTGAAGACAATACCCAGGTTGCTCGGCGTCGAACGGTCGGTAATATCGCCTCCGGCGTTGAGTATCACATCGCCGCCAATAGCCGAGCCATCGCTTGCGACAGAACCCGCCTGGATCAGGCTGCCAGTATTGGTGATTGCGCCATTGCTGATAACAGACACTGTATTCGCTGCGCTGAGGGTCGACGGACCAGATGCGTCCTCGGACAAGACTACGTTGGCCGCCTGAACGGTCGCATTGTGGCCAGCGCCCAGTTGCGCCCCCTGAATCGACAGCGCTCCGGGAGTCTTGATCGAAATGTCAGCGCCTGCCTTGATCGAGCCGTCCGCAATACTGACATCGCCTGCCGCAGTTAGGGCAGCGGTTCCGTTCGCTTGCACGCGAGCATTGCTATTGACGATGCTGCCACCGGCGTCCAGCGTTGTATTGCCATTATCGGCAACAACGGCCGCGACGTTGCTCTCAGTCGAACGATTCGTAATGTCACCGCCCGCCTTAAGGACAACATCTCCGCCACTCACCGTACCGTCGGTACCCGTCGTACCCGCCTGGATCTGGCTGCCGGTGTTGGAGATTGCTCCACTACTCGTCAGGCTGACCGTATTGCCGGCGCTCACAAAGGAACGACCCGATGCATCGTCGGACAGCGTGATGCTGCCGGCCTGGACCGTGGTGTTGTTCGCTGCGCTCAGTTGCGCCCCTTGCAGCGTGACGGCGCCAGACGTTGCGATCGAGACATCTCGCTCGCCCTTGATGGAACCGTCTACGACAGTCACGTCTCCGGTTGACGTAAGAACAACATCGCCAGCGCTTGCGTAGATCTTGCCAAGGCTGCGCACGCCAGCACCCTGATCGGTGACAATCAGTTGCACGCGGCCGGCGGTCAACCCGCCTGCGACCGTGATGTCGATGGCAACGGCATCGCTCTTCGTACCGGGCGTCGAGGTACCGATCAGCCAATCGTGGCCGTTGTCCTCCGGGGAGAAGTGAGTATCGTAGCTTGCCGTACTGTCGCCGACGATCGCTCGAATACCTCCAGTTGACGAGGTATAGGGATTCGTAACAGGACCATTGACGTTCAACTGTTTGGCAAGCAGATCGAGGTTGACCAACGTACCGGACAAGCCACCCGGACCGATGGTGATGGCCCCACGGTTCGTCGTCAGCGTGATGTTCCGTTGAATCTCGTTCAGCGTGGTCGTAATGTCATTGAAGCTCACCTGACCGGTCGACAGCACGACGTGACCGGTGTTCGTGAAGCTGCCGCCGTCGACCGTCACACCGTTTGGGTTCGCCAGGATCACGTTCGCGCGTGGGCCGAGGACGTTGATGTTGCCCTGGATCAATGTCGGGTTTGTGCTTGTGACCTGGTTGACGATCGTGCGCGCGTTGATGCCGATGTTGTTCAAATCGGCACCGGCTTTCGAAACGTTGAACGACGAATAGGTGTTGTTCGAGACGCTGCCGACTGCTGGCGCGATGTTGATCGTTTGTCGACCGCCCGCACCGATCGACACTGCCGTCGCGGTGCCTCCGTCCGGTACGACGCCAGCCCCGTAGGCCGCTCCTGCAAGGCTTGCCCAAACAACGATCAAGTACTGGGAGAGTCTTGTCGGCTGCATAGCCCCTACGATTAAATGGGGATTGAAAATTCGCATTCTTCTGATTCGCTCCATCGGCGACAGAACGGTATTTGTCACCCTGCCAATAGCGCCGCTTCCAGCACCTTAGGCGCTCGCGCTATCAACACACCCGCAACCCTAGACGGGGTGCGGCTCCGGCAGCGGCCGCTAAGATGCAGTTCGTTATCTCAGTTTTCGCCAAGGTGCGCTCTTCAACTCGACGCACGCACTTCTTTAAATAACTAGGCGCAGCGGTTATTACGCGCGAATGCGCTTAATGTAGCGCTGCCTGCCGTGCCCGTCGGTCAACTATCGTTAAGTTTGCAGATCGAATCGCCAACAGGCACGCGCTGACGGAACCTTGCACGAACGTCGGGTGAGCCCGGTCGGTACGCCGAAGGAACACCGTGGCCGGCACATAGGAACGTCGCCGGCATATTCCATGCACGTCAGAAACACATCCCACACGCGCAGGGGGTGTCATACATTTGGCACCACGGGCCTATCCTGCTGCTGCTGCTGTCGTCATGGTAATGGGTCTAACCAGTGCAACGGCTGAAGGCCAAACGCAACGCCGCGCCAAGCTCACCAGAAGAACTGCGAAATGAAATGATTACATCCTCAATTCCGTCGCCTTTGGTTCGGCTCCAGCTATCCAACTTATCGTGGTGACTTGGGGATAGAACCAACTCATCCCCAGACAGCGCAATGCTACAACTCCGCATATTTCTGAACAGCGCCTGCTTGGTTTTGTACCCATAACGATCTGTCAACGATCGCACCCACTCCGTGTAGCGTGAATCAGCCGTCAACCGCAGCGCATTTGCCTCTTCCAGAGACAAGAATCTACTTTCAGTTAGTGCACTTCGAATCGCTTCGCCTAATACATCGTCCGAGACATCAGGAGCCAACAGGTACTCCGTAGCCGTCGGCTCCGACATAGCCAACCGATAGCCAGATTGAGGCACAAGGCAAATAAATTTCTCAGTGATTTTAGCCGTCACCCGGCTCTTCCAATTTGGTTCACTCGCCATCACTTCACCGGTGTAACGATAACTTTGACGCCCTGACTCTGACCATACTGAATCGCTCGGTTGATTTGCTGCCACTGTGCCGGCGTCGTGTCAGAAGGCACGGCCACTTGCAGTTGTCGCGCAGTAATTTCATCCGCTGTCAACGTCCTGGTTCCAAGGCTGGCTTCCATAAAATTCGCCACTGCGTCAATATTACCCTTAAGTGACGAATAGACCTGCGCCGGATTGGCTATCTTAGCTGCGGTCGTGGTATCCAGCGTCTTGGCACTCACGGCAACGCCCGTAGCTTCATCGTAAAAATCGAAGGTTCTAAAACCCGGTGGCAGTCTCGATCCGGCAGGTAGCTGAGTCGCGAGGTAATCCTCCCACGGCATACCTTGCGCTGCGATGCCCTTACCCCACTGGATTCCTGCATCGATGATGCCGCTGTCGCCAATCAGCGACCGCACTACGTTGCTGATTGCGCCAACCCCAGCGGCAACGCCGGGAATCTCGATTGGCGCAAACTGCAAGGCATCAGCCGTGCTTTGGGCTAGTTGGCCGTCGAGCGAATTTGCATAGGCTATCTGATACGGGTCGCCGACCGCCTTGATCGCCGGCGCGTTCGGATCAAACGCATAGGCCGTCCCGTTGATGAACTGCACCGTGTTTCCACCGGCAAGGGCAGCCGTCACCGCTGCCTTGCACGCGGGACTGGTCGAGCCTCCGGCGCATGCGCCGGCCAGCGCGGCATCAAGCTTCTGCGACAACGTCTGGAGGGCAGTCTTCGTGTCGCATGCCTGCGAATCGCCGTTGTTGCACGCTGCCACTGCGTTGTCGTAGCGCTGCTGTTCCGACAGGAGCATCTTGCTCGGGGGAACGTGATTCAGCCAGTTATTCAGCGTTTCGTTTTGAGCCGCCGTCATCGCGCCCTGCACATTGAATCCAAGCGCGCCGGCAACGCTACCGCTCACCAGCGTTTCGATCGCCGTCAGTGCAGGAGCCGGGATATTGCCGTTCGCATCGATGATCGGATTCAGTCCAGCGCTGATCGCCCCGCCAATCGCCCCTCCGTCGCACCCTTGACCCGTTGCGGCGCCCGCAGCGCAGCCGAGTGCAGCATGTGCCGCCACGTACGCCGCACCTGTCAGCGTGCCGTCCTGACTCAGGTTACCGATTGTGTAGGCAATGGACGCCGCAGCATTCGTCGCTGCGCTGTTGCGCAGGTTCGTCAGGAAGCTTCCGCCCTGCAACGCCGTCTGAACGCCAGCCTGGAGAGTTGCCTCGCCAGCAATCGCAAGAGCCTGCTGCGGTAACGTCGCTGCTACTGACGCCCCTGCCTGGGGTACGACTGTATTCCCGACGTTCTGAACACCCGCCAGTTGCGACAGACTCGGCGCAGTGACGCCCTGCACCGACGCATCGACGCTAAAGCCGATCGTCTGTGTATTCGGGTCAAACGTAATGCCGTTTGTCAGCCCGGCCGTCACGGCACCGATCAGTCCGTTGCGCAGCGCAGAACCAAAATCAATTTGTCCTGTTCCAACAACTTGTCCAATAGCGCTTGACAAGAAACTGCTCAAACCAACCGACAGTGCCGTATTGGCGAGACCTCCAACCGCAAGCGTTCCTCCTGCCACGCTCGCTGCCGCCGTAATGCCAACTCCCTCTGCCCCCGCAGCAGCAGCCATGAACGCACCGTCAGCAGCGGCCTCCGTTGCACCTGTCATTGAAGCGATACCAACCGAAATTTCCGGCTGCATCATGATTGCCGCAACGACAGCGATAGCAATCGATATGATTTGCAGGCCGAATCCATCATCGGCACTCGCCACCGTGCTGGTGTGCAAATTGTTGCTGACGGTCGACTGAGTGAAATCACTACCGAGCTGGCTCTTGAGATTCGCCAGCATGGCCTGCGTACCAGCAGCATCGACGATGCCATCCGCGCCGACCTGCTGCAACGCACCGCCGATCTGGTTGATCGACTGCACATCCATGTCGTAACTGGCGGCAGTCATGAAGCCGCCCTGCTGCACCAGCGTGCCGCTCGTGGCCGTCACGCCCTCGCCCCCCGTGAGCGCGTCATAGATGGTCCCGACGTTGGTCGAGCGCTGCTCGAGCGTCAGGCTGCTCGTATGAACGCTGAGATTCTGTGCGGTGATCGTCCCCGTATCGAGGATGCTGTTCGCATAGTTCAGCGCAACGTTGGTTCCAGTGATTTCACCGTCCGCATTCACCACCGCAAAGTTCTGTGGCAGCAGCACCTCCGGCATCAATGCCCGCACCGTCGGGCACGATCCATTCCCCGTTGCCGTACAGCCCGGCTCAGGCACGGTCTGCTCCACGTACCACAGCATCGGTGCATTGATCTGAGCCAGTTGCGCCTGGCTCAGTTGCGTACCGAGCGCGACATTGTTTTTCTCGGCATATTCGAGCGCAGCGCCATACAACGCCATCTTGTCCCGATTGCTTACCGATGCTTGGCTCGTGCTGTCAGTCGCGCTCGGCGTGCTATAGAAACTGCTCTTGCCCGTCGCTACCTGCGCGGCCTGCTCGATCTGCTGATTCTCGGTGTATGGGTCGTAATAGAACGGCACGCCTGCCGGACGCAAAGTGGCCGGCAGCGCGGCAATCAATGACGCGGATGACACGGAATCGACGAGTTGCCCGGCCGGATTGTTGGTCAAATAGTTGACCTGCACCGTTTCGCCCGCGATCGTCTTAACAGTCGTAGTCGTCGGCGTGCTCACCGTGCCCGCGGAGGCGTTACCTGCCGCGGAGCCGGACGGGGAGCTGGTTGTCGTGATAACCGGCAGTGTCGGCTTACCAACCGTCTGCACCCCAACCGGCGAATTCGACGGCAGCCCCGCCGCACCGGTCACGGACGTGCGTTGGCCGCTCGCGTTCGTCACGAATCCCGCAGCATCGACCGTCGATGCAACGTAGCTCGAAACAGACACCGGCCCGAGCGAAATCACCTGCCCCGATACGGCTGGCGGCGGCGTGTAGACATTCGGGTTCGTGAGGCCGTTGACGAGCGTGGCACCGGTCAAGGCGACATTCGGCCCAATCACATTCCCCGTGGTTGTCAGGGTCGGGGAGTTGACCACCAACGTGTTACCTGCCTGGATCGTGCCCGGCACGAAATCCGACATACCGACCGATGACGGCAGCCCTGCCGGGTCTTGCGCATCGCCGGCGTTGTAGGCGCTGCCGTACAGGTTCGCACACAACGACGGATTATTTGCGCAGCCCCACGCGACATAGTTCGAGCCCTGGAACGGCACGCTCGAACGCCAGTACGCATTCAGATACTGGTTACCATTCGACGCTGACTGGCTTGCATTGATCGTCACCGCGTTCTGCGCGGTAACAAGACTACCGATATTACTGAACGCACCTGCCGTCAAATTGACGTTGTGGTTCGCGGTGATCGTGCCCGGATCGGCCGACTTCACATCGACATACGCTTCACAGTTGCTCGTGCAGCCAGTGAACGGCGCAGCCGTGCCGTAGTTCTGATGTACCTGTGCCGGCACTGCGATCGTGTTCGTGAGCGTCGCAGCATTGATCGTGACGTCGTTACCCGCCTCGATCGCGCCCGAGGTATTGGTCACACTGGATGCCTGCGTCGGCGCGGTCTCAGTCGTTCCTACGCCACCGATCACGACATTATTCCGCGCGACCAGATTGCCGTAGGTATTGCTGACCTGATTTGCAGCGATGACGAGGTCGTTCCCAGCTGTCACGCTGCTGTTGGTCTGCTGATAGCTGTAGGTCTCCGAGTTCCCATTCGTCGTCGTCGCAGAGCTACACCCAGCAAAGCCCGACGGGCACCCTGCCGTGACGGTCTTCGAGCCGTTGTTGACACCCTGATTCGTAAAGCTCGACGAATTGATGTTGACGTTGTTGCCCGCCGTCAGCGAGCCCGCATTGACCAGATTGCCGCCCGACAGATTGATGTCATGACCGGCGAGCACCTGACCGGCAGGCGTCTGAAGCGTCGTGCTCGACGATACGGATTGCACCGTCACCGCACTCGGTGCAAGGAAGTTGAACTTCGCGGGCGGATTCGGTGACCCAACGTCGCAACCCGAGCTATCGCAATACGTCCCATACATGTTGCCGCTGCCGCGTACCGACACTTGTTCTGTGGGCAATCCACTCCAACTTGGCAAAGTTGACTTCAACGCGATGATGCCGCTCATGAATGCCTGCAACGACGCACTGTCGACCGTATCGGTTACGCTCGACGTATAGGTCACCCCGCCATTGTTCAACGTCTGAACGTTCAAGTTAGCGTCATGACCAGCGCTTATCGTGCCTCCCTGATTATTGAGCGTGTTCGCAGTCAGGCTCAGGTTGTTACCAGCCGCGATCACCGAGGGCGTATTGCTGCCCGACACACTCGTGCGCGTCTCCGTGACGGTCGGAATCGAGAACGTCTGCGTTTGATACGGGCCGTCCGAACCCCCTGTCGGGACAGTGCCGTCTTGCACTACCCACGTATAGAGCGGTCCAGCACCGCCACCGCTATTGACGGCGTACGGCAGGCGTACGAACGTCACGGTCCCCGAGGTGGCCACGGGTTGAAAGGCAGTCGGCCCTGATGCGATATGGTTGGCGTTCGGTGCCGGGGAATAATAGGTTGCAAGATTGACCGTCGGAAGCGGAGCCCCCGCTGCATGGGCGAGCTGCACAATCCATGACGGATGCGGGTCCGGCACCATCGTCGAATTACCGCCTGGAGACAGCAACCCGCCAAGTGTAGAGGTCAGCGGATATACATACCAGCTGAGCGTCCCGTCCGCTCCGGAATCAATGTAATAGAAGTCCTCCGTGCCGATCACCGTCGACATCAGCAGCGGCGAGTTGATGACTGTCGATGTACTTGTAGTCGTCGAGATGTTGGCTGCCGCTGAGTTGTTAACGTTGTTCGCAGCGATCGTCAGATCGTTCGTTGCAGTCAGCGTGCCGCCTGCGTTGCCGAGATCACCCGACAGATTGATGGTCGCGTTGCCACTACCGGCCGGACCATTGTTCGTGCCAACCCGCGTCGTGCCGCCAGAGTTGTCGTAACTCGTACCCGAGATCGCCAGCGTGTTGTTCGCCTGCACGAGACCGGCGTTTGTTCCCGATCCGTTCAGCCTCAGTGCGTTGGCTGAAACCGTTCCGCTTGCCGCGTTCACCAGCGATCCATTGATCGTCAGGTCGTTACCGTTGATCGTGCCAGTGTTGCCAACAGTGCTATTCAGCGTCAGCGAACCCGTGCCCTGATTGATCGTCCCTGCGTTCGTGATGCCCTGAGCAGCCGTAACGGTTACTGCCCTGGCGGGTAACGTCCACGTACCTGAGTTATTCACCGACAGCCCGGACAGATTAACGCCGTTCGTACCGTCGATCGTCCCAAGGATTCCGGTCGACGGATCAAGCGTCTGATTCGGCAGATTCAGCGTCGCGATGTTCTGGGCGAGGATTTTGCCCGCAGTATTGTCGAATGACCCGTTGCCACCAGTGACCGTGACGGTGGTGTCGCCTGTCGCGGTCGTTGGATTCCGGACATCTCCCGCGAAGATCAACCCGGAATTGCTGAGACTGCTCGTCGTCAGGTTCAACGCGTTCGCGGCGAGCAACGAACCCGAGTTGATCGTCGCGTTGCCGACAGTGATGTTCGCAGTCGGACCGTAAATCGATCCGCCATTGTTCAGATCCGTCGTGTTGACCGTCGCGGTTTGCAGCGACGACAGGCTTCCGGTGTTCGTGACGTTAAAGCCCGAGACGTTCAGATTGCCGCCGGCCATCTGCGTGCCGACGTTCGTGATCGTGTTGCCGCTCAGGCTGGCGTCGCCCCTGAACGCGGCTGTGCCGCCTGTCGTAAGGTTCTGCGATGCCGCAATCTGAGTCGTGCCACCAACCACCGCGTTTGCGGTCGTGACATTCGCCCCTTTCAGCGAGGCGTTACCATTCACCGACAGTGCAGGCGCGCTCGCGTCGAACTGTGCGTGGAGCTGACCGGCGGATGTATCGAGGTTGTTCGTTGCCGTGGCCGTCAGGTTGCCGCCCACCGCGACGCCCTGCGTCGTGATGTTGTTGCCGGTCAGCGTCGCGCCCTTCGACACCGTGGTTTGACCGTACAGCGTCAGATTCTGGCCGGCATTCAGCGTCGCGTTGCCTGCACTTGCAACCGCGCCGGCGGCCGTCACGTTGCCCGACGTCGCATCGATCGCCAGGTCGCCCAGGCTCTTGACGCTACCTTGCGCGCTCACATCCGTCCCGGCCGCGATCGTCATCGCCCCGCCCGATAGTGCGTCACCCACCAACGTCGCACTGCCGTTCGTGGCAGTCAGCGTGCTGGAACCGACGGCGGTCGTCGCACCAACCGACAGGTTGTTATTCGCCGTCGCGGAGAGGGTATTGCCGGTCTGAATTGTCCCGGAGACATTGATGTTGTTGCCGGCCTTGAGCGTCGTGTCGTTCGCGACGCTAATTACGCCCGTGCCGTTCACGTCTCGGCCCGCTGTCACTCCCGCGTTACCGACATTGCTAACCGACAAACCGCCATTCAGATTCGCGTCACGCCCCGCCGAAATCGTCGTGTTCTGGCCGCTCTGTACGGAACCGGCGACGGTTGCATCCTGTCCGGCATTGATGTTCAGCGCGCCCGGCGTCAAAACCGCTCCGGCGACTGAGACGCTGCCTGCGCTCGATCCGATCGACGTATTGCTACCGCTGTAGACGGTACCGCCCAGGTTCACGCCCTGCTGGCCCGTCGCGTTCAATGCGCCCATCGACACGGCGTTGCCCGTCGTGCTGAGCGTGCCACCGTTTGCGGCAAGCGTCATGTCGCCAATCGACGCGGCATTGCCATTCACTTGCGTGCTACCGCCCGAGGTCACGCTGAGATGGCCGCCGCTCGTGACGTCACCGCCCAAGGTCGTGTTCTGCCCAGTCTGAATCGTCACCGCACCCGGTGCCGTAACCGTTCCGCCGAAGCTCGCGTTGGTGCCCGCCGTCGCATCGATCGTGCTGCCGCTCTGCACCGCGCCATTCAGGGCGATGGCTTGTCCGGCATTAAGGTTCACCGCGCCCTGCGAGGACGTCACGTTACCCTGCCCCGTGATCGAACCGCCTTGCGTGGCGATCGTCACAGGCCCTTGCGCCTGCGCCGTGCCGCCGATCGTCGCATCCTGCGCGGCGGAAACTGTCAGTGCCGAGTTGGATCGCGCGTTGCCGTTTA
Source organism: Burkholderia ubonensis (assembly GCF_001718695.1). Lineage (NCBI taxonomy): Bacteria > Pseudomonadati > Pseudomonadota > Betaproteobacteria > Burkholderiales > Burkholderiaceae > Burkholderia > Burkholderia ubonensis. The sequence continues at coordinate 1,180,701 of NZ_CP013420.1, forward strand.
CGGTAGCTGATCCGCTCTGTGCCGTGATCGTCGTATTGCCAACCGAGGCGACGGAACCATCGACCGACGCATTGCGGCCAGCCGTCACTTGCACCGTGCTGCCGCCGACCAGATTGCCCGTTTCGGTTGCGTCGCGGCCCGCCTGAATCGTGATCGCGCCCGGTGCAGAGACATTCGCCAGCGTCGCATCTTGACCGGCCGTGGCCGTCACCGCGCCGCCACTTTGCACGCCACCGTTATAGGCGATGTTTTGGCTCGCCGACAGGCTCACGTTGCCCTGTGTCGTGCCAATCGCACCGGTACCAGTCAGGTTGCCATTCGTCGCCGTCAGCGTCGCGTCACCGGTCGTCGTCAACGCCCCGTTCACCGCGACGTTGCCGCCGGACACGTTGGCTGTTGCAGCCTGCGTCTGTCCACCGAGCGTTGTCGTCCCGCCTGCTTGAACCGTCAGCGCATCGGGCGTGACGGCCGTACCTGAAATCGTGGTATCGCCCGCGCTCGACGTGAGCGACAGCGGCCCTTGGGCCGATACGTTGCCGCCAACGGTTGTACTTTGTCCGGCGGCAATCGAAAGCACTGCATTGGTAACTGCATCGCCATTGATTTGCGCCGAGCCGGTTTGTGCAGCAATCGTCGTGTTGCCGACGCCGGAAACGGAGCCGTTCACGGTGGCGTTTCGACCGCCCGTCAGCGCAACCGTACTGCCGCCCTGCACCGCGCCGTCGACGGTCAGATCGCGCCCTGCCTTAGCCGATACGGCACCGGGTGCGCTCAGACCAGCCACCGTCAGATCACCGTTTGTCGTCTGCAACGCGATGTCGTGCGCGGACAGCAAGCCAATCGTCATCGACTGCCCCGCCGTCAGATTTGCGGAACCATTCGCAGCAACCGATGCCGCATTCAGGTTGCCGCCTGCCGTCATCGCAACGTTCTGACCAGCCGACACCGAACCCATCGCGTTGATGTCGCCGTTCGCATTGACGGTGTAGTTTTGGTTCGCGAGTCCGGTACCGCTGATCGTCGAATTGCCTGCACTCGCCACGGCGACGTTCTGATTGGCAAAAGTTTGTCCGACTGCAATGTCGCCGTTCGAATTGACGACTACATTGCCCGCCGTCGCCGACAGCGTGCCCTGCATGTTTACGCCCATGCCAGCCGCTGTGGACACGATATACACCGTACCGCTTGTGACCGACCCATACTGGCTTGCATCGACGGCAACTGCCTTCCCAATGACAGCCGCCGTGTTGGTCGCGCCGCTGGAGTTCGTCGCATACGTGTTGCCGCTCACGCCCATCGCGGTCGGCGTCACGATCTGATTACCGGTTACTACGTTCAGGCGCTGATCCGCCCGCAGCGGCGCCGCCAAACTGACGCTTTGTCCGATTAAGTCGATGTTGCCGACAGTCCCTTCGATGCCAGCACCCGGACCATTCACACCCGCCGGGCCGTCGATCGAAATGTTGCCCGAGCGCACATCGAAGGCCACCGCACCTGCGTGCGCAAAATCGGTTGATGCGCCTCCGACACCCATCAGAAACTGAGGCGTCCCGGTCGTCAACGTCAAGCCGGGAATGTTCGTGAGCGCCATCCCGTTTACGGAGATGCCCCCTGGCGCAGCCACGATGACGGATGCAGGAGATCCGAAAACCTCAAGAGGCCCGTTAAGCGTAGCAATCGCGTTGGACGTAACTTGATTGATGATTGTCGTTGCCGGCCGCCCGTTCAAGTTCGGGTTGGCGCCCAGTGTGCCGCCGAGCAATGGGGAACCAGCCACGGTACTGTTGTTGAGTACCAGGCCCTCGGGACCCACTCCGAACGATTGATACTGCCCAACGCTTATTCCATTCGCGTTCGCTGCGGGAATATTGATAGCGGGAATGCCCGTGCTGGTTTGCGTTACCGACGGCTGGAACGTGATCGGTGCACGAGGATCGATGATTGGCGCTGCGTGTGCAGTCTGATCCGCGAGCAAGACGGTCGGTGCAAAGTACATCACGACCGTCATAATCCAAGCCGTGGCCTTAACCCACAGCGCATGCCCTTCACTTGTTAGCGAAGCATTGTCAAAAATAATCGTTTGCTTGGCTGTCCCCCGTTGAACAAGCCGAGCCTCTATATCGCGCGTGATGCGGCGCATGGCAGGTCTCTCTCGGAATTTTGGCGGAGTCTAACACAAGCCAAACCGATGCACCGTCAATAATTGTCAGGTGCCACGCAATAGCGCATCGTAAAAAATGAAAGGAGTGAGGCCATTATCTTCACCAGCCACCAACGAAATATTTCAATAAATACAACACCCGTCTCAAAAACGACATTTGGCAAACATTCGAATTCCGGCCTAACAATGCCCGCCCCATACGACGGCCGAATCAATAGGTTCCATACCGCTACACCTTGCTGCGCATGGGTCCGTACGCATCAACCTCTCAGAACGTTATCCAGTCGCGCAGCGCACGCATCGATTAGTGCCAGCCATTTCTCGCGTGAGCACATGCAGGAAAATAGAAGCGAGTTTATTTATAAATCAATCTCATCACCTCCAAGAACAATTATCAACACTGCAAAACATTTTATTTAACATTCCCCACATCACCCACAAAGACCGAGTCGTAAACAAATGAAAATTGGCTGTCTCGTATATCTAAACGTCGGGCATCATCTGACCATGTTGCCAATATGCAACACTCTACGGTTTCATTGCTCGTTCTGATGACGCGTACCCAGAAGTGTCCCGTCATGGAAGACATTCCATGCATGTGCAGCGTGGGGCTCGGCGGAATTCACGTCATACAAGGTCCGCTGATCTGCGGTGCCCCCGGATAAGCCGCTCTTCCTGCAGATTCAAGAAAATTTCAGACATATATGACCTATCTGAGCACGGCCCATGCTGGCCGCTCCGCCGATGCACTTCCGCATCGGCGCACTTCGCTCAGGAGTCTGCGTGAATCCCACCCTCTACCTCGCCCTCCAGATTTGCCTCGGACTCGTCCTCGTCGCCATGTTCGGGTTCGGTTTCTATTGGCTCGCTACCAAGGACCGACGATCCACGCACCAAACACCGCCCCCGCCCTCGCGCTCGTTCACGCCCATCGATGGTGGCCATGACGAATGTGAAGCCCATGCACCGTATCCCGACCATGCACTTGAAGCCCTTCATGATTTCGCACCGGCATCGTCGAGTTCTATCGGGTCGTCTTGCGCATCGTTCGCTTCACCAGAGTATGACGAGCGCCCTTTCCAATCTGTATTTCCTTCCCCAGAGACGCCGCGCGAGCCGCCAATGTCGTCGCCCTCCGACTACTTCTCCTACGCACCGTCACCGACGACAGACGCCACACCGTCCCAACCGGATGCACACAGCTGTCCGCAGTGCGGCTCGACGCATATCGAAGCGCGCAATGTCGGTCGCAAGACCGGCGGCACGATCGGCAGCGTCGCCGGCGCAACGAGCGGTTTCGCCATGGCGTTGTCAGGTGCCGAAGCTGGCGCAGCTGTTGGCGCAATCGGCGGACCGGTCGGCGCTGTATTCGGCGGACTAGCGGGCGCGGTCGTAGCCGGCCTGCTGGGCAGCGCAGCCGGTTCCGTCGCCGGCTCCACTATCGGCGCAGTGCTCGACGACAACGTGTTGGACAACTATCGATGTCTGACATGCGACCACAGCTTCGGCTCCACCATTCGCTGAGCCCCGTCCGTGCCGTCTGATCCGCACAACCGGCCGAAAGCGCTCAATTACCGAACCATCGGTCAGCGTCGGTATGCCGATGTATCGCGTCGCGTTCGTCCATTCTCAGGAAATCAACCATGCCCTCTCCCCTCGATTACCTCGCCGCCTTTGCACTCGCATTCGTGGGCGGCGCACTCGTGGCTGCGTGCCACTGCAAACACATCCGAAAGATCCGCAAGGAGGTCTCGGCCCATGCATGATCATTCCCCGTTCGACGACGAGGAATTCGGCGCTACCCACTCGTCACGATCGGACGCCACTGAATCCGCACACTACCGTCCGGGCGCAGGGCCAATCTATCCGTGTCCGACATGCCAGTCACCCCGAACGGAGCCTCGCCATGTCGCCCGTCGCATCGGTGGGACTATCGGGGCCGCGGCCGGCGCAACCGGCGCCGTCGCTATCGCCTTGTCTGGCGCGGAAGCCGGTGCAACGGCTGGATTGATCGCAGGTCCGATCGGCTCGGCATGCGGTGGTGTGGCCGGTGCGATTCTCGCCAGCCTGATCGCCGGCGCGGCTGGGTGTGCAACTGGGGCCGCCTTTGGCGAAGCCGTCGACCAAAAGATCCTCGACAACTGGCGCTGTCTTGCGTGCGGGCGCACCTTCAGCATCCAGCCCCGCTAATTCGCCGTTCGGGTCATTCCCCTCACTGATTTCGTTCCGCTCGGCCTCGGCCGGGCTTTATGCACTGTAATTTTTGAATAGGAGTTTCGCTCATGCATCTCGTCCAAACGATGGCCTACTCCGGCGCCGAACCCTGGCACGGCCTCGGAAACAAACTAGCTCCGAAACAACCGCTCGAAGTCTGGAAGCGTGCCGCCGGCATGGACTGGACCATCGAGGAAGCTGAAGTCCGGTTCGTCGCCGCCGGCAATCGAAATCTCGGCTCAATTCACGCATTTCCCGAACAGAAGGTGCTGTACCGATCGGACACCAAAGCACCCTTGTCCGTCGTCTCCGCACGCTATCAGGTCGTGCAGCCCGAAGAGATTTTGGAGTTTTATCGAGACCTCACGGAGATCGGCGGCTTCCAGCTCGAGACGGCAGGGCCGCAAGCTCTGGGCGCTCGCCCGCACCGGTCAGTCCGGCATGCTTAAAGGCAAAGACGAGGCGAATGGCTACCTGCTGCTCGCCACGGCATGCGATGGCACGCTCGCGACGACGGCGCAGTTCACGTCGATCAGAGTCGTCTGCAACAACACACTGCAAATCGCCTTGGGAAACAGTGCTGGCGCGATCAAGGTCTCGCACCGTTCGCAGTTTGATGCAGCCGCTGTCAAACGGCAGCTCGGTATCGCCGTTTCCACCTGGGATGCCTTTATGGCCCGCACCAAGGCGGTGTCCGAACGCAAGGTGACGGACTCCGCGGCCGAAGCGTTCCTGCGCCGCGTGCTGACCTACTCGACCGCCAATCTTCCGGATCGCGAAACGGTCGCCGTCAACGAACGCGCGATCAAGGCAGTGGGCCAGCTCTATGCCGGACGCGGGAAGGGTTCAGATCTGGCTTCTGCGTCGGGCACCGCGTGGGGATTGCTGAACGCTGTCACGGAATACGTCGATCACCACCGCCGTGCCCGTAGCGATGACCATCGCCTCGATGCAGCCTGGTTCGGTGCTGGCGCAACACTCAAAGAGCGCGCGTGGGGCGAGGCGATGAAGCTTGTCGCATGACCAATCCGATCCCGCCTCTGGCAGTCGACATGCGAATTCAGATTCCGCGCGGAGCAGGGTTACGGTTCGGCGACCGTTACGCCACGATCCTGCAAATCAAACCTCAGGGTACGACTGTCCACCTCGGAAACGGCAAGCTCGTAACCTTCGCAGGCGACGCACTGCAAGACGCATTCCGACGTGCCCGTTCGACATAGCCCCCATATTCCCTCACCTGTGGCCCGGCCAGATTCGTCTGCCGGGCTTTCTTATTTTGCGAGACTCCATGAATACCCCTCATCCCGAACCACGGCGCGTTCGCAAGCCCGCACTGAAGCTCGTCAAGACGCAAGAGCTGAGTCGCGACGACTGGCTAGCCGTGCGCCGAACCGGCATCGGCGGATCGGATGCTGCTGCTGCGGTCAGCCTCAACCCATACATGAGCGCACTGGAATTGTGGCTTGACAAGACCGGTCGTGCCGACGGCCTTCCCCGCCCCGATCCGGACGATACGACGTTGCCGACGTACTGGGGCACGCTGCTCGAACCCATCGTCGCCGCCTCGTACACGAAGCAGACGGGGAATCGCGTGCGGCGGGTCAATGCCGTGCTGCGGCATCCAACAGTGCCGTTTATGTTGGCGAATATCGACCGGGAAATCGTCGACGCACGCGACGTGCAGGTTCTCGAGTGCAAGACAGCCGGCGAGTTCGGCGCGCGACTCTGGCGCGATGGCGTGCCCGAGTACGTGCAGATTTAGGTACAGCACTAGTTGGCCGTCACGGGCAAGTCTGCGGCGCACGTCGCCGTGCTGCTCTGTGGTCAAGCGCTCGAAGTCCATCGGATCGAGCGCGACGACGCGTTGATCGGTCGGCTGATCGAACTCGAAGCGCGGTTCTGGCGATACGTGGAGACCGATGCACCGCCGCCCGCCGACGGATCGGAATCGGCCGATCGTGCGCTGCGCCACCTGTATCCGGGCAATGGCGAAACGATCAACTTCAGCAACGACCGCTTGCTGTCAGCCACGTTCGCCGATCTGGTCGCCGTGCGTGTCGAGATCGAGACGCGCCAGCAACTCGAAGCGCAGTTCAAGCAGATGATCCAGGAGGCCATGGGTGACGCAATCCGGGCCGTATTCGAAACCGGCTCCGTGTCGTTCAAGCGTAGCAAGGATTCGTCCGGGGTCGACCTGGCTCGACTGTTGGCCGATCACCCCGAGTTCGAAACGCAGTACGCCACCTCGAAGCCGGGTTCCCGTCGCTTTCTCATTTCCACCTGATTTCGTTCCCCATGACCAACCTCGAATGTCTCACGGAGATCATGACGTTCTCCCGATACGGCGCGCTCGCACAAGCATTCGTGATGGATGCGCTGAGCAAGCACGCCGAACGTGTTGCCACCGCGCCCTCCGAAAAATTGCAAGAGCAATTCGGCGCTCACCCGCTCGTCAGCGTCCACGCGTGGCAGGGCGTCGCCCGCGAGATCCACGACAAGCTCGAAGCGCACTTTTCCCGGTAGCCGCCGCACCGCTCGCAGTTCTCTTCCCCCCATTTCTATTTTGAGGACCACCATGCTCAAAGGACTCGCCATCACGCCGCCCGTCATCGGCCGCATTACTATTGGAAAAATTGTCGAGAAGAACGGCAAACGCCTCCCCGAGAAAGACGATCAGTTCACGCTCACGACCCAGGTACAGCAGCGCGGCGAGTGGATGCTGCACCCGCTGAACGAGACATTGCGCAAGGCCACCTCGGGCAAGCTGCGCGCAATTCCGGTCCGCGTGCTGTTCAATGATCCGGACCTGAACCTCCGGTCGGAATATTCCCTGTTCGACCGCGATACCGGACGGCCCGTATGTGTCGGCAATGGCGAAACGTGTCGGCGTGTAACGGACGCCGGCATCGAAGCACTGCCCTGCCCCTCGCCGGATGGCTGCACGTTCGGCCGTCAGGGTAATTGCAAGCCCTATGGACGCTTGAATGTCATTGTCGGGGACGATGACGAGATGGGCTCGTTCATCCTGCGCACCACGTCCTACAACAGTATCCGGACGCTCGCAGCCCGTCTGCACTACTTCCGCGCGGTGTCCGGCAACCTGCTCGCCTGCCTCCCGCTGGAACTGAAGCTGCGTGGGAAGTCGACTACACAAAGCTTTCGGTCCGCCATCTACTACGTCGACCTCGGTGTACGTTCGGGAAACAAGCTCGAACAAGCGTTGATCGAGGCAAAGGAACTGGACACGCGCCGCCGTGCGGCCGGATTCGATCAAGCTGCGCTCGACGCGGCAGCGCGGCGCGGCTTCGCCAACGGTGCATTTGAGGATAGTCCCGATGAACGAGCGGCCGTCGCGGAAGAGTTCTATCCCGAGCCGACGCCGAATCGTCAGAGTGCTGGCGATGGGGGTGCCGACGAAACAGCCGGTACGCCTCAGTCAACACTGCGAGACAAGCTCGAACGCAAGGCCGTGCTGCTCGGCGGCAAAGCGGCATGAGTTCGCGTCGCTTGGCGCTCGCCCTGGCAACCGGCGCGACCTCCACTGCGCTCTGCCTGTCGGTGCTCGCCGGCTGGCAGCGCGACGGATTGCTCCCCGAGCGGCTCGTCTGGGTCGCGATTGGTCTGGTGCTCGTCTCGAGCGTGCACCTGTTACCCGCACTCCTCCGGGACACGCCGATCGTCGTGCGTTGTATAGGTAGCGTGTTATGGGGCGCGTGTCTGGCGACGGCTTGCTTCGGTCACGCGCAGTTTTTCGTAATGGCACAGCAGCATGCCGGGGAGCAACGCGCGGCGGCGGTTACAGTACCGGCGCCGGTACCGTCGCGTAGCCTGACGGTCGTCATGGCGGAGCGCGCGCGCATCGCCGCGCAACTTGCCACGGCGAACGCCCGTTACTGCGTCGGCAACTGCGCAACGCTGGACGCGCGCCGAACGACGCTCGGTGCGCGACTCGATGCGCTGAACGTCGAAGCCGATGAGGTGCGGCGCCAGCAGGCCGCTGCGGATCGCGTCACGGTACAACGTGACGCGTTACGCGTCGATCCAGTCACGTCGCGACTCGCCGCGTTACTCAGTACGACCGCGACCAGGATCGATCTGCTGACCGGGCTTGCATTCGCCGCTGTGCTCGAAGGCGTCGCCTGTCTGTTGTGGACCGTCGCGCTTCGGTTGCCGTTACCGAAGCCGTTACCCAACGTGACTGACATTTCGCCATCGGCAGTCACGGCAACGCCAGCCGCGACTCCACCTGGCGAGGTGCCAGTCACGAACGCCACCGACATGACTCAGCCGGTAGTCATGCCCGTCACAGTGAGTCACGACGCCGAGACCGTTAGTCGCAATTCCGTAACGCCGAGTCACGACCGGACGAGCGGCGGTCATGCGCCACGCGACGCGCCGAGCACGGCGTTACCGGTGACGGCTCCCATTGACGACCATCTCTCTCGACTACTCCGAGATGTCGCGGCCGGACTCGTCCGTCCCACGGTAGCGGATATACGCCGCCATTTTGGCTGTTCGCAATCACGCGCGGCAGAGTTGCGCCGCCAGCTTGCAGAACTCACCTCAACGGCATAAAGCCGGGCCTCGCGCCCGGCTTTTTCTTGTCGCCTCATTCCACTTCATTTCTGTCATGCGCCATGGACTCGACCACACTCGTTCCAAGTATCAGCATCGTGAACCTCGCCAACCAGCGCGTCGCCGTCGTCGAGCGCGTGCGCGCCGCACTCGACCTGCTCGGCGAAGCCCAGCGGCTTGCCAAAGCTGCGCATCTCGGCGTCCCCCGGCTCGTCCTTGACGAAAGCTACGGCTGTCGCGGCCGGCCGACCGTGACCGGTGACTACGCGAAACGCGACGAGGCCGAAGCCGCGATGATCCGCATTGTCGACATACGCGGCTGGGATTACCTGCTGTCGGAATCGGGCTTACGTACCTTCATGGATGCGAAAGCTCGCGACCAGTGGAGTCACCAAATTGCCGAAGGCGAAGTGCCCGAACTGACCGTCGCCAACATCGAAGCCACCTTCGCGCAGCTCTACGGAGCACGCGGCGACATGTTCGAACGCGGCGTGCTGCAATGCTTCCAGCGGCTGTCGTGGGACTACAAGACCAATCAGCCTTTCAAGTTCGGCAAACGCATCATCGTCCGGTATCTGCTCTCGCAAGGCAGCTCCAACTACCACGTGACAAACGAACTGGACGATCTGATGCGAGTGTTCAGCGTGCTCGATGGCAAGCCGGAGCCGGATCATCGGCATGGCATGTCGACGCTCATTTCAGAGGCGCAGCGTCAACGGAAGGCAGAGGCCGAGCACGGCTATTTCCACCTGCGCTGGTTCAAGAACGGCAACGGCCACCTGACGTTCAAACGCGCTGATCTGGTCGACAGAATGAACCTGATTCTCGCGAAGCACTACCCGAACGCCCTCGCGTCCGAAGCCCGGTAGGTCCGGGACGCGTCCTGCGTCTCGTCTTCCCCTTATCCATTCAGCGAACTCGGTATCCGGCTTATCCGGAGGCTCGTGTTCGTCCAATACCTGGAGAATTTCGTGAATCTGCCATCCACCGTTCACGCCGGCCCGCGCTTCAAGCTCGGCCGGATCTTCGCCACGCCCGCCGCGCTGGAGGTCATCGCCGGCGCGCGCATCTCGATCATCGACCTGCTGATCCGCCATATGCGTGGCGATTGGGGCGACCTGTCCGAATCCGATCGCCAACAGAACGATCTGTCGGTCGACGCAGGACTGCGTCTGCTGTCGAGCTACGTGCTGCCCAACAGCCACACTGTATGGGTCATTACCGAGTGGGACCGCTCCGCGACCACCTTCCTCCTGCCGGGAGACTACTGACATGCTGATCCAAAAATTCCATGCCGCGCTGTATCCCGGCGAGTCGCCTGCGGTCGCCGCGACCGGCGCGAAGCTCTTCAGCCGTCAGGGTCACTGGGACGGCGGCAGTACCCTGCACTGTGTCGCGATGGCGCTCACGCTGCTCGGCAGGATCGGTGATCCGGTGTGGCTGCCGTATCACAAGGAAGGCGCAGAACGTAGCGTGTGGGACCACGCGTGGCAGCATTACCTGCACGGGCTCACGCTGTCGGAGCTGGCAAGCTTCATCGCCGAACTCAATATTGGCGTGCGGCCTGTGCTGTGCAGCGGCAACGCTCCAGCGATCCCGCGTTTCAGCGAGAGGGAACTCGCCGCCGGCAACCCAGTGATCGTGGGCTGGAACCAGCCGCATCCGGTAAGCGCACATGCGGCGCTCGTCGTGGGCATCGAAGGACGCCAGAACGGGCAACCCTTCGAACCGCATTCGCTCCTGCTGCTGGATCCGGCGGGTGATGCGCCCGCACTCGCAGGCTTCAATGCGAGACTGGACCGGCATGGCGACGAAGGCGTGATTTACCGGTCGTCTTACGCCGCACGAGCCATCTGCCTGAAAGGCGCCGTGTCGATGGGCGAAATCGTGACTGAAGACGCCACCGCTGCTGCATGATCGTGGACGGGCGCCGTGTTCGCGCGGTGCCCCCCGGCACGCGACAATCTATCGGATTTCCGAAGTCGACCCATAGCGGTCCGCCAAAACGCGCAAAGGTCAAGGGCGGTTTCCGGCGTCAAACGGACGACCATCGGGCGAGCTCTGAGCGAAGCGTCGTTGATGCCGGGAACTACGCGGAAAGTCTGAGCTTAGGGTTTCGGCGAACTATTCTTCAAGTACCAGCGCCGTATTCGCAAACTGCTGAGTCCAAAATCCGTGGAGCTGACCATTGTGATACGACGGTTCACAACGTCTCAGTCGCTGAATTTCCCTTTTCGACGTGCTTCGAAGTTGTTCGATTGCATCCCTCACGCTAGCCGCTGAGACATTAGCGAAGAGCTTTTTCGAGATTAGATGAGCTTTCAGTCTTCCATCGCCGCGTGCATCGTCAACGAGAAAGCGTTTTTCAAGAAGATCTTGCTCGTTTGCACCGAACATGGTTTTTAAATGTACGGTGTCAAGCACAAGAAACCCGTGCTCGTGTGCCTTTTCGCCTGTTGGGATCCTCTGATCCTCAACAATGAGTAAATAACCGTCCTCGGCCAGACATCCCTCAATAAGGGAATCCTTCCGAAAAAGGCCAGCCCACATTCTTGGAGGTATCTCATGTAATACATTAGTCATCACGACGACTGAGATGCAACCCTTGTCTTTTGCAGCGAAAAAATCATCTTCTTTGTGGAAGAGACGATTTTTCCCCTCAAAATACTCAGCAATAACATTAATGCATTGGTTGTGATTGTCTGTGTATTCATCGAAAGCATAATAATCGAGGATGTCTTCTGGCGATTGATTTTTTTCAGAAATCATCGCTGCCAGCCCATCCAACAACCGCCCTCTGCCAGCGCCAAAATCTAGAATCGAAAGCGGCTGCTCACTTTTCAACGACTGTAGCTGTCGTTGGACCTGTGTCACTTGAGGGTCGCCCACCCCGTCACCAATCACTTGCGGCGGCAGAAGACTTTCACTTGCGAATTTAACTGAAGCCAATTCCGCGGGAAGGCTGGCAAACGCACTGAGTTCAGCGATCCCGTCCTCACCACCTAGCAGGCTTTTCAGAACGATCTCAGGATTCTTCCCGGCATGTGCGATTGCTCCCTTATCCATATACCAAAGGCATTTGGAATCAACCCCAGACATATATGCAAGCAGTGGAACGGAATGGGTCGCCACCCAGATCTGGGTGGAAGTTGTGCTGTTGTATATTGCCTTGACGACATCGACCACTGCTGACGGGTGCAAATGGTTCTCCGGCTCGTCAAAGATCAGAACGGTGCGCTCAAGGTTCTGACTTTGGGCATGCAGGGCGACACACAACTGCAACAGGACTTTTTGCCCATCAGAAAGATTTGCATCTCCCAGCACCATGCCAAAGATGAGTGGATAACCAGTGGACACTTGCCGACGAATTGGCTGCCCCAACATCTGCACCACAATCTCTTGGAAGGAACTATGTCTATCCTGAAGTCGAGTTCTTTCCTCACTTGATCCATCAAAATCCGAGTGCGTTACGTCGTGATATTCATTGAGGAGGCGCTGAATGTAGAAAAGCGTGGTGGAGTGAAATGTGTTATGCCCAACGTCGGTCGCATCCTGCGAGCGCTTGACGATTTCACCATGCTTCTCATTTCGAGGATCATCCAATTGCAACACTTTCGGCACGAATCTGACTGCTCGAAATGGTTCCACCTCGGGTGTTCCCACGAGTTCGGTACAGGCGGCGTAGATCAGCCGTTCTTTGCGGCGTTGCTGCGTCCAAAACCCGACATTTTCAGAATATGGGTCTTTCGTGATAGCAGCTTGCCAGAATTCGGCCTGAGAACGATGCCCTTCGGGATTTTTTAGGTTGTCCGCGGTACGTAGAGAAACGACGGCCTCTAGCGCACGAAGCAATCGTGATTTCCCCGCGCCATTCTGTCCGGCTATCGCGACCATACGACCGAGACGAGTCATTCGTATTTCTTGAAGGCCAAGTTCGGGAAAGTCGTTTGGCGGTAGCAACAGGGACGATATCAACATGGAAGTGTGGAGAAAAGAAGGCGATACACTTGAGCATTCCGAGTTCCACCCAGAGAGTCAGGGCCGTTGCCCGCGATTGTAAGGGGTGTCCACATTTCCTGTCTCCCAGAACCTATGCTTACTTTAGGCGTGCAGCGGGGCGGACTCGATAGCTGCGTCCCTGGTGCCCTAGTAATTTCTGGCGTGCGACAGACCGCCACCCGAGAGATAGCGGACGTTTCCACGTCCATGTCACAGCGTACGCGGAAGTCTGTAAATGGCCGGCAAGCGACCTTCAGTTGCCCGTCATGCATCGGATCTGGCCCTCAACAAGCCCGTAGCAACGGTCTCGATCAACGCAACCGCTGACGCTTGATCTCCGGCGGCGTCGCCGCGTTCGCGCGGCGCTCGCCGGTCGGCTTCAGTGACACCCCATTCAGTGGCGCGAACAGTTCCGCCAGCGTCACGTTCAGCGAATAGCAGATGTTCGCGAGCGTTTCGATGGACGGGTTCGCGATGCCCCGTTCAATCGCAGAAATGTACGTACGGTCAACGAGCGCCTCGAAGGCAAGCGTTTCCTGAGACTTTTCGGCCGCATGCCGGCACTCCTTGATCCGTTTGCCCAGGGCAATCGAGATCGGGGCCGGTCGTGTTGCAGAAGGGGTTGAGCGCTTCACAGTCATGGCGTGCAGGATGCCGCGCCGTCGACTGATTCACGACGTAGTATACACAACGTTACTGGTCGTGTTTACTCTACAATTCCCCGGTAATTGATCGCCGGGATGCCGGATCGTCCTCTGCCACTCGTGGCCGAGCGCATCGTCACGCCCCCCATTGTCGAGTAGACACTACAAACCACACGCGGCACCTGACAAGAACAACCATGACCAAAACCCTTTCAGTACCGGCCACGGCGGCGGCCAGCACGTTCGTCTATCGGCCGGACATTGACGGCCTGCGCGCCTTCGCGGTGCTCGCTGTTGTCGTCTTCCATGCATTTCCGTCCGTGCTACCGGGCGGCTTCGTCGGCGTCGACGTCTTCTTCGTCATTTCCGGCTACTTGATCACCGGCATCCTGCTCGCCGATCTAGGGACAGACCGATTCTCCTTCCGCCATTTCTACGCACGGCGGATTCGTCGGATCTTCCCGGCACTGATCGTGGTGCTGCTCGCGACCTATGGGATGGGCTGGTTCAGCCTGTACGGCGACGAATATCGCGAGCTCGCCAAACACATCGTCGCTGGCGCAGGGTTTGTGTCCAACTGGGCATCGTGGACTGAAGCCGGGTATTTCGATCAGGCGGCAGAAGCCAAGCCGCTGCTGCACCTGTGGTCGCTGGGCGTCGAGGAACAGTTCTACATCGTCTGGCCGCTCCTGCTGTGGGCAGCCTACAAGGCCAGACGCATCGGATGGGTGTGTGCCGCCATCGGGCTGGCATCGTTCGTCATGAACGTCGCGCTTGTCGGCCACCATCCGTCTGCCGCCTTCTACTGGCCGATCACGCGCATGTGGGAACTGCTGGCCGGCGCAGCGCTGGCGATCAGTGCCGCGCACGTCCGGATTATTGGCGGCTGGGCCAATGTGCTGTCGGGTGCCGGCGCCCTGTTGTGTCTTTCGTCGTTCGCGTTCGTGAATTCCCAGGCGGCGTTCCCCGGCTGGCGGGCGCTGTTACCCGTCGCCGGCACAGTCGGGCTCGTTGCCGCCGGTCGAGATGGCTGGTTCAACCGGTACGTGCTCGCGCATCCCCTATCGGTCTGGTTCGGTAGGATCAGCTACGCGCTGTATCTGTGGCACTGGCCGCTGCTGTCGTTCGCGTTCATCGTGGCGGGTCGGACGCCCTCGTCGGCCGTGCGAGGCACGTTACTGATTACCGCCGTCGTGCTGGCATGGCTGACGACTATGATCGTCGAGCGCCCCGTGCGCTTCGGTCCGGCAAGGGTGTGGAAGATCGCCGCGCCGTGCCTATTAATGCTCGGCATCGCCTATCTCGGCGGCATGACGTACGTGCGCGGCGGTCTGGGCTTTCGCAAGGGCTACAGCCCGGATGCCGACGTGACGACTGCCAAGCTCGGCGCAGGTCATGAGTTCGTCAACGCCATGTGCGGCGTGTCACCTGACGACCAGCGATTGTTTCCGTTCTGCGCGACCGACAAGCGCGTGCGCTCCCATTTCGCCGTGTGGGGCGACAGCAAAGCCGACGCGCTGTATTGGGGCCTCGTGCGTGAATCGGCACCCGGCGAAGGCTGGACGCTGATTGCGCGCCCGAGCTGCGCACCGATGGCGGGCGTCTGGCGCACGTCGTCGAACGCCGGTGACGATCCGGCGCTGTGTCGCGCCGCCAACGACGAGGCGCTGCGCATGTTGCTGGGCACGCCCGAACTCAAGACCGTCGTGCTCGTGATGACCGACCGCGACGTGATCGGGCAGACGTTCGCCGTCGACGGGCAATCCAGCGCCAGCCCCAGAGCCGCGCTCGATGGCGTCGACCAGGTGGTGACGGCGCTCGAACACGCCGGCCGGCGCGTGGCGCTGGTGCTCGACAACCCGCGTCTACGCGATCCGCGACAGTGCATGGACCGCCGCCCGCTCGCGTGGCCCTTCGTGCGACACGCTCTCGGCGTGACGGACATGAGCGCAGCACAACGCTGCGCGATCGGCTACCGCGACCACGTGACGCGCATGGCCCCGTTCACGGCGCTCGTCGACGACCTGAAACGTCGCCATCCGGCACTGCTCGTCTACGACCCGGCGGCCGCGCTGTGCGACGCGAAGCGCGGTGTCTGCCCGATGACGATGGACGGGCATTACCTCTACAGCTACGGCGATCACCTGTCCGATTACGGAAACGGGCTCGTCGCCAAGCAGTTCCTGCCGCTCCTGCGTCGCTGACCGGTGGTCATGGCCGCCTGTCCGCATGCTTGCGCACCATTTAGTGCCTTTGGTTCTGGCAAACATCACCCTCGGATCGCCAGAACCATTTCGTCGGCCGGTTCGCCGGTCGGCCCTTTTTATTCCGTGGGCCGATCTCGTCCCGCAATCCACGTACTTCGCAATCGTCAACCAAGGAAGCCCCATGAAAAAGCTTATTGCCTCGCTGTGCGCCGTACTCGCACTGGCCGGCTGCTCGGACAGTCACCTGAAGATCAAGCTGACCAACAACCCTGCCTTTCCTGATATTCCACGCCTGCGACTCACGGCCGTCGATCAGAACGTGACCGTCAACGGTGTCGAGATCAATGATGGGGATTGCCCGCTGAACATGGTGGAACGCTTTCCGCGAACCATCACGAAAGGCACGAGCGATACCGTCGACATCCTGTCGTCGTGTGAACGCGTCTCGAAGGCTGCGATTACCACGGACGACGGCACGTTCAATTTCACGTTCCACTGACCTCAATCCGCTGTCTTTTCCTGCGCTCATCACGTGCGCACAACCCGGTCGGTCCGTCCTTGTGACACGAGCCGCCCATCTTCAATGAGCCCTAGAATGAAAAAATCCGCTGTCGCCCTTTCGATCGCTCTTCTGCTCTCGCTGCCCGTATACGCGGCGAACAACATCGGTCAGTGTGTTTATCCGAAAACCAAGGTCGGAGCCAATGGCAACCTCGTCTTCAAGCATCCGATCTATGTCCTCGATGCGCCAAATGCCACTGCCCAGAAACGCGCACTAACCGCGTTCGCGGCCTTCACCGTGAAGGCCGAAGCGCCCGGCGGCTTCGTTAAGCTCGTCACCGTGCCAAACTACGATCTGCCTAATCCGAACAGCGTCGCCGGCAAAGTCATCGGTTGGGCAAAGCTGTCGGACTTCGATCAACAGGATCTGCGCAACTGCAACTGACGATCCAATAAAGGATGGGGCGTGCCGGAAGGCACGCCGCCGTATCCTAACCTTCTCTTTTTGCAGCGAAACCGAACGATCATCACCCGCAACGACAGACCGTCGAACCACCTAGACGGCGGCGACCTAGTGCATCGCCAGACTCGCGCGCTCCGGCAAGGCAAAAAGCGCTACTCAGCCTCTAGAAACCATCGCACCCACTCGACGCCTCGCTCGATCCCGTCGACTGTCCATACGTACGTGCCGAGTTCTGGATCGAAAAAGACATCGACCACCGATGTTCCGACCGACGCCGTGGCACCACGTATTCGCCTAGTACTACCATCGCGATTGATGACCGTGATTCCCGCGCGAGCTGCGGCCGACAGCGCCTCTACCGTTGGAGCGCCCATGGGGACCACCTTTCGATTTGGAAACGCATTGAAATAGCGCGAGCTATCAAGATAGTCGGGGAGTCACCGTTCGGCAAAGAACCGATGAACTTCGTCTATCGGTCCCGCTGTCCGGAATGCGGTCGCTTCGCCCCGCAAGCGTGGTGGGCACACGACCCCGGCCTCTTGCTCTAATCCATGCGCTGATCACTCCGCATGTCCCCAGCCTCGAATCCGCCGTCGCCCCGTTCCCGAGGCACTGTCTGGCTGCTGCGACCCGTTTGATAGCATGCGAATGCTCCTCACCGCGAGCACCTGATACGCCCTGACTCGTAGCCGACCATCTCAATCAGTACGGTTCATAAGTTTAAATAGGGCAGCATACCCCTGGTTCTATCCAAGATTTCCCCAAGCCTTGGCATAATCTCGGGCACACCCCTATTTGCCGCACACATGAACGCAGTCGAAATCGAAGCCGCCGTCTCCCAGTTGGCCGAAGCACCATTTGACGCGGAAGAGTTTCCGTACGCCTTCCTCGCCGCCTTCGGGAACAAAGACACCACGATCGCCCGCCTCCGCAAGGGTGACACCAACAAATCAGATGTTCCTGGCGGGGTCCTGCAACGCAACAACATCCACCTCGCGACCTGTGCGACCGGTCAGGTCAACGCGACGTTGAACGCCCTACGCGCGAGCCCCGAAACAACGAGGAGCAAGGTTAAATTCATCCTGGCGACGGACGGCGACACCCTCGAAGCAGAAGAGCTGGTCAGTGGCGAGACAATTGCCAGTGAATACGCAAAGTTCGCCAGCCACTTCGGCTTCTTCCTGCCCCTCGCCGGCATCTCGACAATCAGGGAAATCAAGGATAGTGCGGTCGACGTTCGAGCAACTGGCCGCCTAAATAAGCTCTACCTAGAACTTCTGAAGGAAAATTCAGATTGGGCGACGGATGAACGTCGGCAGGACATGAATCACTTCATGGCGCGCCTCATCTTCTGTTTCTTCGCCGAAGACACCGGGATTTTTGATGGTCGAGGGCTGTTCACGAAGACCGTCGATCGTATGAGCGATGCGGCGTCGGGCAATACCCATGAAGTGATCAGCACGATTTTCCAGGCGATGAACGTGCCGACCAAGGACAGCAGTGCCCGTGTGAAGGCAAAAATCCCCGGGTGGGCTGACGTCTTCCCGTACGTGAACGGCGGGTTGTTCGGCGGCAGCAACAACGTACCGCGCTTCACGCGCATGGCCCGAACCTACTTGCTGCACGCCGGCCAACTGGACTGGCACGAAATCAATCCGGACATCTTCGGTTCGATGATCCAAGCGGTCGCCGACGACGAGGAACGTGGCTCACTCGGTATGCACTACACGAGCGTGCCGAACATCCTGAAAGTGCTCAACCCGCTGTTCCTCGACGACCTCCGCGCGCAACTGGAAGCCGCAAGCGACAACAAAGCGAAGTTGCTGAACCTGCGCAAGCGCATGGCACGCATTCGCGTGTTCGATCCAGCGTGCGGTTCGGGTAACTTCCTGGTCATCGCGTACAAGCAGATGCGCGAGATCGAGGCCGAAGTCAATCGCCGCCGTGAGGAGCCTGATCTACGATCAGCCATCCCATTGACCAACTTTCGTGGGATCGAGCTTCGTAGTTTCCCCGCCGAGATTGCACGTCTCGCGCTTATCATCGCCGAATATCAGTGCGACGTGCTGTATCGCGGCCAGATGCAGGCCGTGCAGGACTTCCTACCGCTCGAATCCGAGAACTGGATCACGAATGGCAACGCACTTCGACTCGATTGGTTGGCGCTCTGCCCGCCCACCGGAACGGGCGTAAAGGTCGTCTCGGATGACCTCTTCGAGACCCCACTTGATCAGCCGGAAATCGACTTCGAGAACGAAGGTGGCGAAACGTATATCTGTGGCAATCCGCCATATAAAGGCAGTAAATGGCAAACGGATGAGCAGAAGGGTGATCTGGCGAGGGCTTGGGTCAAGCATCCGAATCTTGCGAAGAACACAGACTATGTAACGGGCTGGTTCGCGAAGTTTTTTGAATACGCAGATAGCGTGCCAAATGCTGTCGGCGCGTTCGTAGCAACGAACAGCATTTGCCAAGGACAACAGGCGATTGAAATATGGCCCGCCGCCTTTGATCGCGGTTTTGAAATTAGATTTGC